>NZ_JBGANA010000031.1:0-89180 GCF_044222565.1 Prosthecobacter sp. | reverse complement strand
TGCCCGGGCGGCGGAGCGGCCCCATTGGCTGCGTTGGTCGCTTGCCTGTTATTTTCAAATAGCAGGCGGCGCTCCCGCCTTGCCACTGGGGCCGCTGCGCTCGCCGGTCAAAATGACAATCTTTTCGAGAACTGGTCTAGCTCCGGGTAACGGCAAGGAAGCCGGCCTAATTCGGGGCTTTGTCCTGCACCACTGGCAGGAGCCTTTTGTAGGCGGACAATTTCCCTGTGGCCCCAGGCTGCCGAGTGATTGGCTGGTCAAAGTCGAGCGCCCAAACACTGGGGGCTGACTGCATGGCTGCCTGGAGGAGCTGTTCGTGCTTCGTGCGTTTGGTCTCGGGCACGGACAGGTCCACAAGCACACGGGTGATCTGCAGTTCGTCGAGGTGCTTGAGAATGGCGGATTCATCCGCAAACTGTGACCGGTAATCACGTCCCATCCAGTCACTCGAGGCGAGCTCTTTGCTGCCACGATAAATGCGGAGCAGAGATGGAGACCGTTGCGGACATCCGAAGGCCCCTGCAGCAATCACGGCACCCTCGCCACGCGGGTCGGAGGCGATCAGCCAGTTCTGCTTGCTTTCACCCTTATTCGGCAGCCCCAGCTTCTCAACCGCCTGGCCAAACCCATGTACTTCCTTCACCGGCAAACCGGTGTTGAAGAGGAAGACGGCGATCAAAGCGGTGAATAAAACACTTTTGCCACTCGAAGAACCTGGCTTTGACCATGGGAGACCTTCCAAACCGTAGGCGGCGGCAATCAGCACCACAGGGGCCAAGGTGAGCATGTATCGGGTGCTCAGCCCCACAGGCACCAGCAGAAGCACGAGGGTCGTGCCGAGCGCCATCCCTGCGAGAGAGGCAGATTCCGGCAGAAGATTGCCTCCGCGTTTTCCGGCCATGAAGGCGCGCACGATTCCAACTGCGGAGAGAATCGTGAACGGCCAGCCGAAGACTGCCGGCATGGCGGCAAGATGAAATGGAACGGCCTGCAGGAAATACTGCCATGGCGTGAGCTGGGTCATTCCCTCTTTCGAGATCCCGGTGGAATAGAGCATCCAGGGTCCTGCGAACAAAGCCACGGGGAGGGCCGCGCTCCACCACGACCACTTAAAGATGAGCCGCCACTTTCCGGAAAGCAGTGTGGCCACCGGCGGAACCAGGCACAAACCCATGCCGGATCCTTTCGTCAGAATGGCCGCTGTTGCCACACACCCCCAAACCAGCGCACGTCTCACTGAGGGGGCCCGCAGATACCATGCCCACAGCAGCGATGCCCAGAGGCAGAAAACCGCCAGCAGAATATCAGACATTACATACAGAGTCAGTTTCAATCCGATCGGCAGCAGAACCACCGAGAGACTGACGATTGCGGCGAGCAGCGGCTTCAGAAAACGCGAGGCCAGAAGATGGGTGATGAAAGCAAGCAGGGACAGAGTCAGCGCCTGAAAAACCAGCAGCGTGCCCACACTGTTGTGCAAAAGCAGCAGCGGAGCGGCTATGACGTAATACAGCGGCGGATAGTGCCCCAGGGCGACACGCGGAAAATCAGCGTAGTAATCTTTGGCGAAGCGCATCGGGTGCTGGCCAAGACCGCCGTCCAGATAGTCATGCAGCATCAACGATGTGACCGCATGCGCCGCTTCATCGGGATCGCCCCCGAGATCTGAGGAAAAGCCTCCCGCGCCAAATGCAAACGACAGGGTGAAAACGATGGAGATTACTAGCACTACGAGCCCGGCTGCAACGGCTGAGCCCGATTTGGGAGAGGATTGACTGTTGGACATCCGAAAGTGCTTCTCAAAGCACTTTGCATGGCCGCATGTAAAGCAAAGAATTACGGAAGGGAAGATTTCTTCTGCCTTGTAAGCATTCAGCAAGCGATGCTGAGAGAAAACACGCTAACCAACCTGAGCAATCGAATGGATCCATGGGAATGCCTTCGCCTGGGAGTACGAAAGCTCTCGAAGCCCCTGCGCCGCAAGATGTGTTTTGATGCCATACGTTACCAGAATGACTGCTCATGACCGACTCGGCAGATCCCCAGAAGGTATCTGTGCGGCATCCCTTTGGGTGCTGGGCAGCGTGTTCCCCGCGTTAGGTTGCCATCCCCCCCGGGGATTTCCGCACGATTCTCCCGAATACCTTACGAGGTTCTTACAAGCGCATATCCCTTAATAGATGCTATAGTAAATCTTGAGAATGCCGCAAAATAGCGATTCATTGCTGCACTGCGGGTATTTAACCTTTTGACTTCCTTATGCATCATTACACGTTCCATCCGATGAAACTCCTTGTCGCCATCATGGTCTTTGCCCTTACGGTGCACGGGCTGGCTGCAGACTCCACCGGCACGGTCGCGGTGGCTGTTGGCAAGGTGACTCTGGTACCGCTCGGCGGGGGCTCTGAGGTGGCTTTGAAAGTGGGAGATGCGGTGCCTATCGGCTCGACGGTGAAGACCGGCTCGGCATCACGTGCAGTCATCAAGACAACGAAGCAGTCGGCGGTTCGCATCGCTGAGAATTCACAGGCGGTGTTTACTGAACTGGTGGACTCTGATACCGCTCCGAAAGTTTTGGTGGATCTCCAGTCCGGCAGCCTGGGTGCGCTGATTCAGCCGCAGGCACAGTCCACGATGGACTTCAAGGTGAAGACTCCGAGCGGAATCGCAGCAGCGCGCGGCACGATGTTTGCGGTCGCTGTGGAAGACGGGAAGGGCTTCGTCAAAGTGGAGCATGGCAAGGTGGATGTGACTCCGGCCAACGTGAAGAAAATGGCACCGCAAATGGGCAAGGTGACGATCATCAGCGGCAAGGTCACCGAAACACCTCCAGGAAAAGCCGAGCACGTTTTGAAAGAGGGCGACATCGTCGAGGTGGGCAGCACGCTGAAGACCGGCGCAGACTCCCATGCCACGGTGACCATGACCACGACTTCCGCGATTCGGCTGGGGCCGGACTCAGAGGCAGTGGTGGCAGAGATCGTGGAATCCAAGGAAGCGCCCAAAGTGCTGCTGGACCTGAAGAACGGTACCGTGGGCGCACTGGTGAAGCCGGAAAGCTCGGGCAAGATGGATTTCAAGATCAAGACGCCCAGCGGCATAGCCGTTGCAAAAGGCGCCTTCTATTCTGTTTCGGTCGAAAACGGCAAAGGCTACGTGCAGACAAAGGACGGCGAAGTCGTGATCGTCCCGCTGGAAACGGCGTCTGCTGCCCCTGCCGCTACCAAGCCTCAGCAATAATACCGCACTCACGGAATGGCCTTGGGATGTCCAAACTTTAGGACTGCTCGCGCCCTCGTTCAGGGTGGCGCGTTATGGATTTTGCTTCTGGCATCAGTGGCTCGAATCTCCGCGAACCCCACCGGCGGTGTCGTCGTTCTGGGGGACGCGCAGATCCAGAGCAGTGTGCCAGGATTGACGACTATTCATCAGCAGACAGACCGGGCTGTCATCGACTGGGGCACCTTCAACATCGGAAGTGGAGAGAAGACGCAGTTCATCGTGCCGGACGTGACCTCCGCCACACTGAACCGTGTGCTGAACGGGGGACCTTCCCTGCTGGATGGCACGCTCACCTCGAACGGCCAGGTGTTCCTCATCAACGCTAGTGGCATCGTCTTTGGTCAGGGCTCCGTGGTGGACGTGGCGGGGCTTACGGCCTCCACGCTGGATCTGGGAAACCGCAGCTTTATGGCCGGGGGCGACATGGTATTTTCTGGTAGCAGCTCGGCGGGCGTGACAAACGCGGGCTCCATCAAATCCGGCGGCGATGTGTTTCTGATCGGTTATCAAGTGAACAACTCCGGCAGCATCCGCGCGCCGAACGGCACCGTGGGCCTCGCGGCCGGGACGGATGTGCTCATCCGCGCTGTGGGAGATGAACGCGTGATCGTGCGCAATGCCGCAGGCCCGCAGCGCCGCACGGGAGTGAACAACAGCGGCCTCATCGAGGCGAATGTGGCGGAACTGAAGGCGCACGGCGGAAATATCTATGCGCTGGCCATTCGGAATACTGGCCGTGTTGCCGCCACGGCCGTCACGCGTCAGGGGGGACGTATCATCCTGAGTGCAAACGGCGGGGCTGTTGAAAATCGTGGCACACTTGTGGCACGGGGACCTGGGGGAAATGGCGGGCAGATCAGAATCAGTGCAGGCAGCAAGGGCAGAGTCACGCTCAGCGGCGGGCGGGTGGATGCCAACGGCACCACGGGCAAAGGCGGCAGCATCGCCGTGAGCGGCGGCGAGGTGACCGTACGACGTGCCATCCCCATCACCGCCGATGGTGGGACCGCAGGCGGGCAGATCGACATCAATGCCACGCCGCAGGGTGCTGAGCAGATGCTCAGCACCATCATCGAAGGCAACATCCATGCGGATTCTGCGAATGGCGGGGGCGGCGTCATTCGTCTTGGCGGCGCATCGCTCACGCTCGGTGGTGAGGCGCTCATCAGCGCCAGCGGAGCCACGGGCGGCGGCAGCATCTTTGCCGGCGGCGGTGCGCAGGGGCTGGACCCGAGCCTCGCGAATTCCACGCAGGTGCAAATTCAGCAAGGAGCGGTCCTTTCAGCCAATGCCACCCGCAGCGGCAATGGCGGCACAGTGGTGGCTTTTGCCAGCGATACGCTGAACTTCCTGGGGGCGGTGCAGGCACGCGGAGGAGCCGCTGGCGGTAATGGCGGCCTGGCGGAGATTTCCGGGAAGCAGTCGCTCATTATCGAATCGCTTACCGGCCACATCGACCTCAGTGCTCCGCAGGGCCGCGCGGGCACGCTGCTGCTCGATCCCAATGACATCCTGATTTCCGACAGCGTGGCAGGAAATACCATCACCAATCCCGCCCAGGCAAACACGCTGAGAGCCTGCGACATCTCGCAGTGGCTGGACGCCAGCAGTGGCAATCTCATCATCCAGACCAACAGCACTGCAGGAGGAGGCGTGGGAAACATCACGCTGCAAGGCGCCATCCAGTGGAGTTCCAGCGCTTCGCTGACCATTCGTGCCGACCGCGATTTCATCATGACGACGCAGAGCGGAGCGAACGACAGTCTTATTCAGGCCCTGGGCAGCGGCAGTGTGGACATCACCGCCGGTCGCGCAGTGGAGATTCTGGCAGGAGCACAGATTCTCACGCATTCGGGCAACGTGACCCTCACCGCCGGGCAAAATGCCGCCTCCTTCGATGCCGCCGACCAGGCTCTTTACATCGGCGGGCAGATCATCACGGACAGCGGCAGCATCTCTCTCTCCGGATTGAATGACGGCGCAACCAACGCAGTGGCGCTGCTGCTGGACAGCTGCGGCGCGCTGAATGCAGGTGGATTTGGCGTCATCACCCTGCGCAATGCAGGCGGCAGCATGGTGGGCCACGGCACCCTTTCCTCGTGGGGCCTTGTGCTCGCAGGCGGCGGGGATTTTTATCTCACTGCTCCGGACAATGCCGTGCAGACGCTCGCCACCAGCGGCTCCATTGGCTCGCTGCAGCTGGTGAACTCGCTTGGTCTCACCATTGGCAGCATTGGTGCGGACAGCGGCCTGAGCGCGCTGCGGGATGTGAGCATCATCACCACAAACACGGACCACATCCGCATCAACAAAGATCTCTCTTCCCAGGGCGGCGTGATCACTTTGCAAGGCTTTGGCATTGAAGTGAATGGCAGCCGTGTTTCCAACATTGGAGACGGCACGCTCTACCTCACCGCCATGCGGGAGGTGAATGTGAACTCCGGCGCGGTGCTCTCCGTGGTGGATGGCAAAATGGTGATCAATGCGAACCAGGATCTGCTTCACCTTACCGGAGGAAACTTTGCCGGCATTCTTCTGGACCGCGCCACGCTCACCACCAGTGGCAAAGGGGCGATCGAGCTGAACGGACACGGTGGCGACAGCGGAGATGGCAATACGGGCATCCTCCTGCGAAACGGCTCCACCATTCAGTCAACCGCCACGTCCACTCTTGCGGGCAGCCTTTCCCTGCTCGGGGTGGCGGGCGGTGGTGGCAGCGGCAATTACGGCGTGTCTCTGCAGGATGCAGGCAGTGCCATCACCAGCGCTGCCGCTGCAGTGACCATCACGGGCAGCGGCACCGGCACTGGAACGCAGAACACGGGTGTGGACCTAGGAGCTGGCACAGCCCTCTCAGGCAATGGCGCCACCATCATTAACACAGACACCATCAGCATCTCAGGCGCGGCCACGATCGGTGGCACGGGCAATTTGTACATCCGGACGGTCACCTCTGGAACCGCCATTGGGCTGGGAGATGGAGCAGCCGGCTCCCTGCTCATCAATTCGGCCGGAATTGGCGCCATCTCGCCAACCCTCAGCCACATCACTATTGGCGCACCGACCTCAGGCGCGGTCGAGATCCGCGCTGCGACATGGCGTGCGCCTTTGACCATCCTCACGCTGGGCGAGATCACGGTCAGCGAGCAGCTTATCGATCTCGGCGGTCCGGTGACGCTGAACGGCTCCAACACCGTGCTGTTTGCCGGCATCACCACCGCTGGTGGAGGGATCCTCATCAGCAGCCCGGTTACTCTGGCCGCCAGCGCCCTGCTGGACAGCACGAACGGCGGTGCCGTGATCAATGGTGCAGGCATCACCCTCGGCGGCATCTTGAACCACACCTTCGTGGACAACAGCAGCGGCCCCGATCTCACCATCAATGCTGGACTTGCGGGAGACGTGGCCTTGCAGGGCGCGGTGGGTCATCCGGTGGCGTTTCATTCGGTGGTTATCACCGCGGCTTCACTCGTGGGAGCGTCGGACATAGCCACACGCAGCTTTCAGCTCACGGCAGGTGGAAACATGGACCTCACGCATGTGGCTGCCTCTTCCATATCCGTCACCGGACGCGGCGGGAATGACACGATCCTCCTGGCGCAGGCGCCAGCGACATTGTCCGTCAACGGGGCAGGCGGCACGGACACGGTCTCTTTTGCCGCAGCCGCCAGCGGCGTGAGCATCAGCGCAGCGAGTTTCACCAGCATCGAGAACCTCATCGGCTCCAGTCATGCAGACACTCTCATCGGCGCTGCGGGTGGCAATGTGTTTCAGATCACCGCAAACAATGCCGGCACCCTTGGCACGCTGCATTTCAGCTCCGTCGAAAACCTCACCGGCAGCAGCGGTGGCAGCAATCAGTTCGTTTTTTCCAATCAGGCCACGCTATCTGGCACCGTCGATGGCCTGGGCAATCCGCAGGCTGTCGTTCTGATCAATGACAGCGATCTGCAGGCGGGGCAGACCTACACCATCGGCGCTTCGCTGGTCAGCGTGGCGGACCGCAGGTATGCCTTTCAGGGAGTGAACACCCTCGGGCTTAACCTTGGCAGTGGCAATGACAACACAGCCACCAGCTTTTACACCTTTGCACAGAACCTCAGCGGCGGCGGCGGCAATGACCAGCTTTTTGTGGATGGAGTCAAGGTGGTGACAACACCGCTGACCAAGCCCGGCTTCGGCACCATCACCACCGTCGGTTTTTCCACCAGCACTGTCATTTCTCCAGTGACGAACATTTTCCTGCAAAACTTCACACCGGGCAGTGGCCCTGGAGGCTCAAACGGCTCGCAGACAAACAATTTCAACTCCACCTCCATCTCTGGAGCGGGCGGCATCGGAATCCAGGCTGCCGCAGGTGCGCTGGCCAGTGGCGCGGGTCTCGCAGGTGCGACTTCTGCAGCGGCATTCCTGGGACAGACGGTTGGTGGTGGTGGCGCCGGCTCCATGAACGGCGGCGGCCCCGCCAGCCTCGGCACGCAGTCCAGCCTGAACTCTTCCACCTCCGCCACGGCCGAGCGCGAGCTAAACATGAGCCTGGGTGGCGATGGCACGGTGCGCCTGCAAAATGCGGGCGGCCTGCTTGGCATTGATCCCGGATCAGGCGCGCCCAGCACAGCCTCCACCTCGCAGCTCGCTTCGGGCATCAGCCTGCTGGCGCAAAGCGAGCTGGCCATCGGCGCGATCGGCCGAGGGGAAGTGCCGCTCACGGTGCAGGCAGGCGCTCAGTCCATCACGCTGGGAGATCCCCTTCCCTCGCTCAATGTCCAGCAGTTCCTCGCCCAGGGCGCCAGCCCGCAGGCCTTTAGCCTGATGTTCCAATCGCTGGGTGGTGATGGCACTGCGCGTCTGGAGTTCCTCTCCGGCAGCATCACCATGGAGGTCAATGACAGGCCGGTTCCTGCCACCATCGAGAGCGTTCTCAGCGCCAGCATTTCGGCGGGTGCCTTTGGAGAGCTGGCGCACGCTCTTGGCGGCATCGGAGAGTACCGCATCAGTGATGTAAACGGCCTCGCGCTCATGGACGCCTCCGGCACCGCCGCACCGCCCGAAGTACAGGCCGCCATCCGCGCACTGCTCTCCGCCCCCGGCGCACTCGGCCTCGCCCTCGCGCTCGGAGAAGAAGGCGGCTCCCTGGTGGTTTCATGGGACGGCATGGTGGGCCTCTCCCTCGATGGAGTGCCCGCCGGTCCCTTTGTCACCCTCAAACTGCAGAACGCCATCGCTGCCGAGAGTTTGGCGGAGCTCGACCACGCATTGCGCTGATTTTCTCCTTTCCTCTATGCACTCATTCTCTTCCATGCAGATCCTGCTGATAGCGCTGGCCGCCCTCGGTCTGCCGCTCAGCAGCATCGCCCAGGAGTTTCCGTCTGCCACCGGGGCCGGAACGCTGAGCGACAAAGTGCTGGCTCCCCGCGCCAAGCCCTATGTGCAGGACGACGCCGGCACCGCTCCGAAAAAGGCCGCAGGTGATTCCGGTGAAGGCGACACAAAACCCCTCGGTGTTCGCCTCCAAGGCCTTCACCTTGTAGCCAAAAAGCCAGCCAAAGGCGCTGCGAAAGATGTGCAGCGCGGCCTGACTGTGGATCCTGCGCTGCACCTTCCTGCAAGCCTTGTGGACTCCCTGCAGCAGGAGTTTGTAGGCCAGCAAATGAGCATGGCCTTCCTCAACCGCATGGTGAAGAAGATCAACAAGGCCTATCAGGAGACCGACTTTCCACTGGTTGACGCCTATCTCCCAGAGCAGGACATCACGCGGGGCCACGTAAGCGTGATCGTGCGCGAGGCGGTGCTCGGTGCGGTGAAAGTGGAAGGTGCAAAACGCTCGGACCCAAACTACATGGCAGGCCAGATCCGCGTGCAGCCCGGAGAGCGCATCGACACACGGAAGATCGCCGGAGACGTCGCGTGGCTCAATGAGAACCCCATCCGCAACGTCAACGTCATCTACGAACGCGGCAAACAGGAAGGAGCCAGCGACGTCGTCTTGAAAACCACGGAGACCAACCCGGTCAAAGCCTATCTGGGATATGCAAACTCCGGCCTGCGCTCCACCGGCCTCAATCAAGTATCCGGCGGCGTCAGCATGTATCAGCTTTTTGGCACCGAGCAGTCTCTGAGCTATAACTTCACAGGCAATCAGGAACTCGACCACCTCAAGGCTCACGCCCTCGTGTGGGACATGCCCTTCCCCTGGCGTCACCGGCTGCAGCTTCTCGGTGTGTATGTGGACAGCGCCACGCAGTCCGGCCAGGCAGCCGGCATGCTCGGCGTGAATGGAAAAAACCGCCAGCTCTCCGCCGCCTACACCATCCCCCTTGCCAGCGCCTGGAGCAAGATGACGCACAAGGCCACGGTGGCGCTCGACTACAAGAGCACGTCCTCAGACATCATCTTTGGCGGTTCCACCTTTTCCCAAACCACCGCCGAGGTGTTTCAGCTTCGCGCCGGCTACAATCTGACCGTCACAGATCCATTGGGTTACACTCGCGTCGGCATGTCCGCCATTTACAGCCCCGGCAATGTCCTCGGCCACAATAACTACGCCGCTTTTGACAGCCTCCGTGCCGCCTCGCAGGCCAAATACTGGTATGCCAAGGCGGAGCTGGACCGTCTTGTCCGCCTGCCTCTTGGATTCTCCGCACTGCTGCACACCGCCGGGCAGTACACGGACGCCCGCCTGCTGCCCACCGAACAGATGCTCGCCGGTGGTTATCAGACCGTGCGCGGCTTCAATGAAAGCTCCGCGCGCGGGGACCGCGGTATCATTGCCAACATGGAGCTGAATTTTCCCCTTCTGCACATGCTCAAGCTGCGCGGCCAAAAAGCGGACAACATCAACACCTTCGCCTTTTACGACATCGCCTACCTGCAGAGCGTCGGCAATTTTGCCTCCGAACCCAACCTCAGCCTGCAAAGCACGGGTCTGGGCCTCCGCTACAGCCTCAATAACAACCTCGATCTCCGCCTCGCCTACGGCTGGACCTTGCAGCACACCGGCCTGCCCAACGCCCCCTCCGGCCGCTTGCACTTTGGGATGAATGTGAAGTATTGAACCCGGTGATGCGGGCACTCCTGCCCGCACACGATCCGTCCAGGACATTCGCTGTGCAGGCAGGAGTGCCCGCATCACTCCAAACTCCCCACCGCGCCAGATCAAGAGCATGACCCAACGCACCCGAAAAAGCAAACTCCACAGCCTGCGCTTCGAACTGCTACTGGTCCCGCTGGTGCTGCTGCTTGCGCTCGGTTTCAATGAAACCCGTCTCGGCCAGGATCTCGAGAATCTCACGCTCGACTGGCGCTTCCAGAATCGTGCCTGGTCAGATCCCCCGGCGGCTCCGCAGGTGCTTATGGTGGAAATTGATGAAAGCTCGCTGGCCAAATTCGGCCGCTGGCCCTGGTCCCGCAATGTGCATGCGGAGCTGCTGGATTTTCTCGCGATTCGCCCACCTGCCGTTGTCGCTTTTGATCTCCTCTTTACTGAGTCCAGTCCTGATCCTGACCAAGATAAAAATTTTGGCGATGCTCTGTCGCAGACCCCCACGACCATTACGGGGGCTTTTGTAGAAACGTTGGAAAACACGCCGAAGTTCACCGCCGAGAATGCGGGCAAGACCAAAGCCATCGCTCAGTTTCACGGCGACGCCTCCCGCCTCATCGGTCACGATAGCGGCCTGCTGCCCGTGCCAAGCATTGGCAAGAGCTCCCACGTGGGATTTGTGAATTCACCACCGGCCGCCGATGGAGTGCGCCGACAGATCCCTCTGGTCATACGCTTTGGTACACGCGTCTTCCCCAGCCTCGTGCTGCAGTCGCTGCTCTCCTATGAAGGCGTGGAGACCGACGCCGTCACCGTGAAGCTCGGTGACAGCATTCGCGTTCAAGGCACCAAAAAAATCTGGACCATCCCCATCGATGCCAAGGGGCAGATGACCATCAATTACCGTCATCCCAGCACCTTCACCGCCATTCCTTACACTTTCCTAAAAGACCGTCTGGAAGAGCACCAAGGCACAGAATGGCCCGCCAAGTATCCACCCGTCAAAGATCAGATTCTCTTCGTTGGCCAGACAGCCGCGGGCCTCTCCGACCTCGGCCCCACACCTCACGGACCGCTGGTCGGGCTTGTGACGACACATGCCAATGCACTCAGCAACATCCTCGGCAACGACTACATCAAGAAACCCGATTTCTGGCAGCTCATCGGTCTTTGGGCTCTCATGGCTCTGCTCACCATCATCCCTGTGCGCTTTGGCCGTATCTGGATGGCGGTGCTGGTGCCAGCGCTTCTGGCTGGCGCGTATGTTTACGCCTCCTTTCATTTTTTTCGCATCGAGAGCCTCCACCTGCCGCTTGCCTGGCCCGTCCTAGGCTTCATCATCGTGGAGGGCGGCTCCATCCTCCACCGTCTCGTCCTTGAACTGCGCGCCAAGAGCCGCATCAAAGGCATGTTTGGCACCTATCTTTCTCCGAAGCTGGTCGATCAATTGGTTGCCGCAGGCGAAGACCCCAGACTCGGCGGTCACGAGACCGAGATCACCGCCTTCTTCAGCGACATCGCCGGCTTCTCCTCCTTTTCTGAAAAGCTCACGCCGGAGCAGCTCGTCACGCTCATGAATGATTACCTCACCAGCATGACGGACATCCTGCTAGCCAACGGCGCATTGGTGGACAAGTACATCGGCGATGCCATCGTGGCCATGTTCAACGCACCGATTTCGTTGAAAGGGCATGCTTATTTCGGATGCCGTTCCGCGCTGCTCATCCAGAAGCGCCAGCTGGAGCTGCGCGAAAAATGGAGGAAGGAGAGCGGATGGCCGGACATCGTATTTGAAATGCAGACCCGCATCGGCCTGAACTCAGGCCCGGCCGTCGTCGGCAATATGGGCTCCAGTCAGCGCTTCAGCTACACCATGATGGGAGACACTGTGAATCTGGCCGCCCGCAGCGAGAGCGGAGCCAAGAGCTATGGCGTCTTCATCATGACCACGGGCGAGACCAAGGCTCTCGCCGAGCAGCACAAGGACGACATTGCCTTCCGTTTCATGGAGCGCACCGTCGTCAAAGGACGCAGCACCCCCGCCGAGATGTACGAGGTTGTGGATTTTAAAAGCGAGCTGTCCATGAAAACCAAGGAATGCCTTTCGCTCTTCCAGCAGGGCATCGATGCCTACCTCGCCCAAAAGTGGGACGAGGCCCGGGAGTTTTTCGAACGCTCCGACAAGCTGGAGATCCACTCCTACTACAATCCCTCGAAACTCCTCCTCGAACGCTGCGCAGCCATGAAAGAGCAGCCGCCCGGTCCAGACTGGGACGGCGTCTATGTGATGAAGACGAAGTGATGCGCACTCGTGGCGCTGCGACGAGCGCGCGATTGACTCTTCAATACGACCTTCCGCCAAAGCCGGTGCCGTAGCCGGAATAGCCAGAGGTCGGCGTGCTTTGCATCAGGGCGGAATTCTGCCGGTAGGAGGAGCTTTGATTCATCATCATGGCCGATTGATTGAGCTCGGCGGTAGCCTCCTGCTGCTCGGCCAGCCGGGCTTCGGCCATGCGCTCCTCCTGGCCGCGCAGCACATTCACCAGGATGACGCGCTCCTTCTCGTTGATCTTGCCCGTGGTGGCCGCTTTGTTAATCTCCATCAGGCGCGGATGGGCTTGCGCGTACTGATTCAGATAGCTGTCGATCTTTTGCGGGCTCCATTTGCCCTCCAGCGGCCGGCCGACGGACTTCTCAGCGATCAGCGCCTGCTCACCTCCAGCGTGGATGTAGCCCACCTCCACCGCCCTGCGCGCAAACGCCTTTGCCTCGGCCACGCTGCTGACGCTGTACTCTTCAGATGTGGTCTGGCAGGCGGACAGCAGCAGGAGGGGAAGCAAAAGCAGGAGAGATTTCATAATGCCGAAATGTGGAGAAGCTTTGCCGCACCGCAAGCCAACTCATGCAAAGTAGTTGAGAGCTCGGGCACCCTCTGGAAAGGTCACGCTCCCCCACCCGAGCTTTCCCCATGAAGACCCGCCCTCTGATCCATCTCGCGCTCATTTCCTTTGCCACCTGCGCCACGGCTGCAACGCCTGTCTTCGAAAGTCCGAAGCTCACCACCGCCAGCACGCCGCGTCTTATCCAGGTGGATGCACCGCTCAAAGGAGCGAAGGAACTCTACCTCGTGGTCTCCGATGAAGATGGCATCAGCTGTGACTGGGCAGACTGGCTGGAGCCAAAGCTCATCATGGCAGATGGCAGCGCCCAGGATCTGACCAAGCTTAAATGGAAAGCCGCCAGCCAGGGCTCGGGAAACACTCGCGTGGGAAAGTCCGCAATGGCGGACTCGCTGCTCGTGGACGGAAAGAAATACACAAGCGGCATCGGCACTCATGCGCGTTCTGTCATTGTTTTTGATCTGCCTCCGGGTGCCGCACGCTTCACCGCGCAGGCAGCCATTGACGACGGCGGCATGGAGCGCGGCGGTAAGGCCAGCAATGCGTCCGTCAAATTCCAGGTCTATACCGAAGCCCCACCCAATGCTCCGAAGCCAGCGCCACCCATCGTGGATGATGGCAAGACCATCGTGCCGGCCGATCTTTTCTCCGTGCCAGAAGGCCTCGAAGTCACCGTGTGGGCCACCTCTCCCGATTTGCACAATCCGACCAATATCGACTTCGATGCCCAAGGCCGTCTCTGGGTGGCGGAAGGTGTGAACTACCGCAGCAAAGGCAGCCGCCAGAAGGAGGGCGATCGCATCGTCGTGCTCGAAGACACAACCGGCTCCGGCAAGGCAAACAAGAGCACGGTATTCGTACAGGAACCCGCCCTCGCCTCGCCGCTCGGTGTCGCCGTATTCGGAAACAAGATCGTCGTCTCCCAGCCGCCGGACATGATTGTCTATACCGATGAGAATGGCGATGGCAAATTCGATCCCGCCGTGGACAAGCGCGAGGTGCTGCTCACCGGCTTCGGCGGGCGCCAGCATGACCACAGCCTTCACAGCGTGACCGCAGGCCCGGACGGCCAGTGGTATTGGAACCAGGGCAACACCGGCGCAAAATTCACGGATCATTCCGGCAAGACCTTCCGCATGGGCAGCCCTTACATGATGCAGGACATCGCCGGCCAGAAGAGCGATGACGGCCATGTTTGGATCGGCGGCTTCGCGGCGCGCATGAATCCGGATGGCACGAACGTCACCATCATCGGCCACAACTTCCGCAACAGCTTCGAGCAAACCGTCACCTCTTTTGGCGATGTGTTCCAAAGCGACAACGACGACCCGCCCGCCTGCCGCGTGTCCCCTATGATGGAAGGTGGCAATGCAGGTTTTGCCTCTGCCGACGGCCTGCGCTCCTGGGGTGCGGACAAGCGCCCCGGGCAGGACACACCGACAGCTGAATGGCGGCAGGAAGATCCTGGCACCATGCCCGCTGGCGATGTCTATGGCGGCGGCTCCCCCACTGGCGTGGCCTTCTATGAAAACGGCGCCCTCGATGCCAAGTGGAACGGCCTCCTTCTCGCCTGCGAAGCCGGCAAGAACGTCGTCTTTGGCTACCTCCCCAAACCCGATGGCGCAGGCTGGAAGATGGAGCGCTTTGACTTCATGACCTCCAACAAGGAAAAGGAATTCGCCGGTTCCGACTTCCTCGGCGGCAAGCCCTCCGGCGAACTCAAAACCCGCTTCCGCCCCAGCGATGTGACCGTGGGCCCCGATGGCGCGATCTACGTGGCCGACTGGTTCGACGCACGCGTGGGCGGCCACGGCACACTGGATGAGCGCTACACCGGAACGATCTACCGCATCGCGCCAAAAGGCTTTGTGTCCAAGGTGCCCGCGCTCAAGCTGGACACGACTGAAGGCCAGCTCGCCGCACTTAAAAGCCCCGCGCCGAACGTGCGTTACAGCGGCTTCACCGCACTCAATGCCCAAAGCGCGAAAGCTGTGCCTGCCGTGGCCGCCTTGCTCAAAGATGATAATGCTTACATCGCCGCACGTGCTGCGTGGCTGCTCGCACAGATGGGCACCGAGGGCAGCGGCCAAGTATCGACTTGGCTCAGTTCAAAGTCCGCCATGCAGCGCCTCGTCGCTTACCGCGCCCTGCGTCGCGTCAGTAAGGACATCCTGTGCGAAGCGCTGCTTATGGTCTCTGATCCCGACGCCGCCGTGCGTCGCGAAGTCGCATTGAGCCTGCGTGAAGTGCCCGCAGCGAAAAGCCTGCTGCTGCTGGTAACGCTGGCAAAGCAATTCGACGGAAAAGACCGCGCCTACCTCGAAGCCCTCGGCCTCGGCGCTAAAGGCAAGGAAGCCGAACTCTATGCTGCCGCCGTCAAAGACAAGCCCTCTGCGTGGACCGATGCCCAGGCCTGGATCGCCTGGCGTCTGCACCCGCCTGAAGCGGTGGAAGCCTTCAAGGACCGCACCCTCGACAGCGCTCTCACCGAAGACCAGCGCAAGCTCATGCTCACCGGCCTCGCGTTTGTGAAAAGCCGTGAAGCCGCAGGCGCGATGATCGAACTCGCGAACACCAAGGACTTCCCCATGAAGGAACTCGCCAAGTGGTGGCTGCTCAACCGCAAGGGCAATGACTGGAAGGATTATGATGTGGAGAGCGGCATGAAGGCGCTCGGGTTGTACGATCCCGCGAAGGTGAAGCTGGTGGCCGTGGAAATGCCGCCCGAGGTGAAGGACGCGCCCAAGCTTCCCAGCGGAGCGGATATTGCCAAACTACCCGGAGATGTGAAACGTGGCCAGACCGCCGTCGCCGTGTGCTTCACCTGCCACAAGGTGGGCCAGGGCGGCGTTGAGTTCGGCCCTGATCTCAGCACCTTCGGCAAGCAGCAGCCGAGCGAAGTCATCGCCCAGGCCATTGCTCATCCCTCGGCTGACATTTCGCATGGCTACGAAGGCAGCGAGATCAAAACCAAGGACGGTCTCACCATCACCGGCATGGTGCTTTCCAGCGGCGATCCTGTGATGATCAAATGCATGGGCGGCCTCGTGCAGACCGTTCCCAAGGAGCGCATATCCAGCATGAAGAAGATGGAACGCTCACTCATGTATCAGCCCCAGCAGCTCGGCCTCACCCCACAGTCCATCAGCGACATCGTGGCGTATTTGAAGAGTCTCTGATCAAGCAAAGTACTCGCTGGCTATACCGCTCTGGAACAACTCTCCTGTCAACTCTGAGCATTGTTTGAAACCGTGGCCCGGCAGGAGGGGGATCAAGTTGATCCCTCACCGTCCTCCTGGGCTCTGGGGCGTCAATGCGGATGCGCATGTTTCAGATGCGGCCCCGACTGTTTTTGACGGCGCTCTGCGTTGTGTTCGGAAGTTCCTTTGTTCCGGTGGTTTTCCGGGGAGAGCTGAAGCTCACGAGTGCTTTTTCCGGATGAGCTTGCGCTTTTCGTTCAGCCAGCCCAGGAAGAGGGAGGCGGCAAACAGCGTGGCGAAAATAACGGCAACTTGAGGCAAAGGCTGTGTCATGCCGATCATAACCTGCAAAGACTGACGCGGCAGCGGCACGGCATGGATGAGCAGCAAATGCACAACATAGAGCAGCAGCGATTCCCTGCCCGCGAGTCTCAGCCAGCCAGTGGCTGCGCTCACGCGCTCCGCCACGCAGGCCACCAGGACGGCGGCCATCATCACCCAGCCGAGGCGCTCCAGAAAGAACTCGGGTGGACCACCTGGCCAGGGAGACCAGGGCTGAGCAAAGGCCAGCAGTGCACCGAGCCCAAACACAAAAGTTGCGCGGCGATCGACACTGCCGTCCCACAGTCCCCGAGTCAGGAAACCCGCAAGACCAAAGCCCACCCACGGAAAGAGCGCAAAGAGAGAGCCCTGGCTGCGATTCAAATACTGGTCGATAACCAAAAAGCCAGTGCGCCAGTTCTCCGCGGATTTTTCCAGGCCCACAAAAAACAGCAGCAGCACTCCTACCGCCGCATGACGCCAGCGCCCGCAGCGCTCCGCGAGCAGCATGAGCATGCCACTTACGGCCAGGCAGTGCAGTACATTGACCGTGCATGCCGCACGCCAGGCCTGCGCATTCAGCATGTCCTGCCATGGAACATACATCAGGTATCCGATGAGCAGCACCAACAGCAGCCTTTTCAATGCAGGCAGCGCGGGCTTGTTTTTTCCCGCAGCAGTGTGCTCCCGCACGAAACCCGCAATCCAGAAGAACGCCGGTGCGATCAGCCCGTGGTAGTAGGTCAGCTCATGATACCACGGTGTGCCCTGCTGGCGCGCGTCGAGAAAGGTGTTGGCCGCATGTGTCCACACCATGCCCAGCACAGCCAGACCACGAAAGAGATCGAGCCAGAGGAGTCGTTGGGTGGGAGGGGGCACGCGGCGAGATAAACTAAATTGTTTCCATTCACAAGAAGGCGCACAGGCCAGCGTTTGTTACTGCTCTTTCCAAATCATGAAGTCAGCCATCCTGCTTTCCCTCCTCATCGCAAGCTCTGTGCCTGCCGCCGAAGTATTTGAAGCCGCGCTTGGTCGCGAAACCGAGCTGCCCAAAGGCAAGGAGGCGGACGGCATCCTCGGAGACTTCGTTCTGCGCAGCGACAAAGTGGAGGCCGTGATCTCGCAAAATTCGCCAAACCGCAAGGCGAACATGAGCACCTTCTACGGCGAGGACGGCGTGACTCCCGGCTGCCTCTATGATTTAACCCTGCGTGGCGCGAACAACGACCAACTCGTGGTTTACGGTCCCTGCGGGCATGGGCCGGTGAGCTTTGTGAAGGTCGTCAGCACTCAGGAGGAAGGCAGCGCTGCTGTGGAGTCCGTGACCACCGCCGCAAAGAATGGAGGCATTTTCAAGCGCCATGAATACCGCGTCAAAGATGGTGTGCAGGGCATCTTCATCACCACCACGCTGCGCAATGAAACCGACAAGCCGCAGAAGACTTTTACCAAGTCCGACTTCACCCGCTTTGACTCCACCGGCAGCACCACGGATGGCATTTTTTGGACGGATGCCATCAATCCCGCACACAAATGCGGTTACGCGCTGGGCACGCTGAACCTCACAGGCATTGAAAAGCTGGAGGACACCCTTGAGCTGAAAGCGCAGCAGGAAGTCGTGATCTCACGTTTCTTCGCAGTGGGCACGTCGCCGGCGCAGGCCGTGGGGGAGGTGCGCGCGGTGAAGGGCGTAAAGCAAGGCACCGTCGCGGGGCAGATCTTGGACAAAGGCGAGAAGGGCATTTCAACGGCAACGATCCTGGTGCCTGATGGCGAGAAAAAAACGATCTCCGCTTATCCCGATGCCGAAGGCAAGTTCAACCTCAAGCTGCCTGCGGGCCAGACTGAGATCATTGTGGAGGACCTTGGGCGCGAGGCAAGCAAGCTCGCTTTCGCTGTGACCGCAGACGGGATGGTAACTCCCAAAATTTATGCCGCTTCGGCCGCACGCATCCGCTTTGACATCACCGACGAATCCGGCAAGCCCATCCCGTGCAAGGCGCACTTCGCTCCGCTGAACAAAGACGCGCCGAAGCTCAACCTCGGGCCCAAGTGGCGTGCGCACGGCTGCGTGGATCAGTACATGAGCGAGAACGGCCAGTTCACGCAGCAGCTGCCGCCAGGAAAGTATGGCGTCGTAGTGGTGCGTGGGCCGGAGTACTCCCATCTCGAGCAGGAAGTCACCGTTGAAGCTGGCAAGGAGCATGTCTTCAAAGGCACGCTCAAGCGCGTGGTGGACACGAAGGGCTGGATCAGCGCGGACTTCCACAATCACAGCACGCCCAGTGGCGACAATGTTTGCGACACCGACGGACGTCTGATCAACATCGCGGCAGAAAATCTTGAGTTCACCCCCACCACAGAGCATAACCGCTTCTACGACTGGGAGCCGACCATCAAGGCTCTCGGGCTTGAGCCGTACATCAAGACCGTCAAAGGCATCGAACTCACCGGCAGCCGCCAGCACGTGAACGCCTTTCCCTTTGAGCCTGATCCGCTCAAGCAAAACGGTGGCGCGCCAGACTGGAATGACGACCCGCGCGTCACTGTGCTGACCCTGCGCCGCTGGCAGGGCGAGCGCGCTGACCGCTGGATCCAGTTCAACCACCCCGATCTCTCCAATATGTTCATCGACCGCGACAGCGACGGCATCCAGGACGGTGGCTTCGTCGGCGTGGGCAGCATGATCGATGGCGCGGAGTCTGAAAACGGACCCGGCACGGACATCCTGGCGGACTCCCCTTTCCGCCTGAGCCGCCCGGCGGGCTCGCTGGCCATGAAGGTCAATCCTGTGCGCGAGTTCGTGTGGCGCCAGCTTTTGAATCAAGGATTGCGCGTCACCGCCGTGGGCGTGGCGGATGCCCATTCGGTGTATGGCAATGGCGTGGGCTGCTGGCGCTGCTACCTGCCTAGCAGCACAGATGAACCCGCCAAGATCGACTGGGCGGAACTGGCCCCGCATGCCAAGGCCGGCCACCTGGTGCTGAGCACCGGCCCCTTCCTGGAAGTGACCACGCAGAACGGCAAGATCGCCGGAGACGATGACCGCGCCACCGGCGGGATCGACCTGAAGGTGCGCGTGCAGTGCACCGACTGGATGGACATCGACCGCGTGCAGGTGCTGGTCAACAGCCGCCCCGATCCCAAGCTGAACTTCACCCGCGCCACGCACCCGCAGATGTTCAAGGATGGCGTGTTGAAATTTGACGAAAAGATCCATGTGCCGCTTGAGCACGATGCGCATCTCATCGTGGTGGCCATTGACGAAGACGGAAATCAACAGACCTGCTACGGCACCAGCGACTACGCCAAAATGCGTCCCTGCGCCTACAACAACCCCATCTACGTGGACGCCGACGGCCACGGCTTCACCCCCAATGGCGATACTCTCGGCTTCGAACTCCCCGCTGGCGGACTCAAGGTGGACGAGGCGAAGGAGAAACTGATGCGCGCGGGCGTGATCAAAGACGAGCCGAAAGCGGCCGCGCCAAAATCCGAGGTCGAGCACAAGACCGTGGGGAAAAAGAAAAAGAAGGACTGAAGGCTGGGGAAAATCGACCGCGACAACGTCGGCTGAATGGTTTGAATGGGGATTGCATGCCCGCATTCACCGAACTCCTCTCCCACGCCACGACCGCTGCCGCCAAGGCCTATGCCCCCTACTCAAAGTACCAGGTCGGCTGTGCCCTCATTACGTCTCAGGGTCGCATCTATACCGGCTGCAATGTCGAGAATGCCAGCTATGGACTGACCATCTGCGCCGAGCGCGGCACCATCTTCCATGCCGTGGCGGAGGAAGGCCCTGGAATGAAGATTGCGGAACTGGCGGTGGTTGCGCTGGGAGCGGAGTTCCCGCCCTGCGGAGCCTGCCGGCAGGTGATCGCCGAATTCGCGGCGGCAGAGACGCCGGTATGGTTCCTGCGGGATGGAAAACCAGTCTGCCTGACAATGGCGGAGTTGCTGCCAGCGAGCTTCAGGTTATGAATGCCCGCGCATGACACTTCCTCCTTCCGTTACCCTCATTGAAGAACCCGCCGGCTACCCCATCCTCGTCATCGAGCATCCTGCCGTGATGGGCCGCATCGCCTTGAACGGGGCGCATGTGACCGACTGGATTCCTGACGGGCACGACCCCGTTCTTTACATGAGCGCCGCGGCGGTGCTGGAGCCCGGGAAACCCATCCGTGGCGGCATCCCCATCTGCTGGCCTTGGTTTGGCCCGCATCCCACAGACAGCAGCAAGCCCGCGCACGGTTTCGTGCGCACCCAGATGTGGGAGGTGGATGTGGCCCGTGAAACCACCGCAGGGGTGGACATCGTGCTCAAGCTCTCCGATTCCGCGGAATCCAAGGCCCTCTGGCCCCACTCATTCTCCCTGCGCCTGCACGTACACCTCGGAGCTTCATTGCAGGTCACGCTGCAGGTCACCAATACCGGCAGCAGCCCCTGGAGCATGACCGGCGCACTTCACACCTACCTCAACGTGGAGGACGTCACCAAAATAGCCGTCCACGGTCTGCACGGCACTCATTATGTGGAAGGCCGTCTGTCTCCCGAAAAGCGCCCGCAGCAGGGAACCATTGTGATCGATCAGGAAGTGGACCGCATGTACATCTCCGACGCCACCGTCATCGTGCATGATCCGCTGTGGAAGCGTGAACTCGTCATCGAAAAAGCCGGCAGCCTGGCCACGGTCGTGTGGAATCCTTGGATCGAAAAATCCAAGCGGCTCGCCGATCTTCCCGATGAGGCCTATCCCGAATTCCTCTGCATCGAGGCCGCCAATGCTGGGGAAGACATCATCACCATCGAACCCGGCCACGAGCACCTGCTGATGCAGCGCATCGAAGTGCGCAAGCTCTGAGCACCCGCAAGAAGAACCATTCGTATTCATCCGGGTGACGAATCCGCATGGGGGCACGCCACGCTTTTGCCCCTTGTGCTGATGCCTCTCCCGTTCATGCCTAGCCGCCATGTTTTTCGCCACTTACCTGCACGACCTGAGTCCGTTTATATTTCATACGCCCCTGCGCTGGTATGGACTGGCGTACGTGCTGGGCTTTTACCTTACCTACAGGGTGATGTATTTTCTCGCTCAACGTGGACTCTCGGAGATCAAGGCGGATGCTGTGGCGGATTTCATCACCATGGTATCGGTCTTTGGCCTCGTGCTCGGGGGGCGGGTGGGGTACATGCTGTTGTACAATTTTGACACGTTCATCCATGCCCCTTGGACTTTGCTCATGGTCTGGCAGGGGGGCATGGCCAGCCATGGCGGTATCGCCGGAGTGACACTCTTCTGCGGTTGGTATGCCTGGAAGCACAAGATCTCGTGGGCCGGGATTGGCGATTCCATTGTCTGCGGGGCGCCATTGGGAATTTTTCTGGGGCGTATCGCCAACTTCATCAATGGCGAGCTGTTTGGCCGCGTGACCACCAGCCAATGGGCGATGAAGTTTCCCACGGAGCTGACGCATGAGGACTTCATCGAGCAAGGTGGTTCGAAGGAGCTGTTTTATGAAATCCAGCGCCAGCAGCTGCAGCACAGCCCAGACATTATTGCCTACTTTGAGGATGGCCACGGTGGTCGGGCTGCCTTGGAGCAGGTCCTCCACCCGCGCTACCCCTCCCAGCTTTATGAAGCCTTGGGAGAGGGCCTCTTTCTCAGCGCCATCCTGATCTTCATCCGCCTGCGCTTCCCCCGCCTGCGCCAGGGCATCATCACCGGCCTGTTCTTCTTCCTGTATGCCATCGCCCGCATCGCGCTGGAGTTTGTGAGGGAGCCGGACAGCGGCTCGGCCATGATCATGGGACTGACCAAGGGGCAGTTCTTCTCCACCTTCATGTTCGTTGTGGGGGGGCTGTTTATAGCGTATGGTCTGAAATGGGGCAAAAGCCCCCCCGGCCCTGCGGCGGCAGCCCAGAGCTGAAACTTTTTTTGTTTTTTACACCCAAAAAAATAAGCCCGGCGGCGTTAGGCAGGTTGAAGAGTGCATCTTCAGCCGTCCCTGCCCGTCCCCTCCCCCCTCGTCCGCATGGAATCCGCCTTTGACTGGAAACGAACCTTTGAGCAGCTAGCACCGCAGCTGGTGCTGTATGCACGTCAGCTCGTGGACTCGAAGGCCGATGCGGAAGACGTGGTGCAGCAGGCGTTTGTGCGCTGGTGGCGGCGTTTTCCAGAGGGAGACTCCGCCCACATTCCGCTGCTGTATGCCGCCGTGCGCACCATCGCGCTGGATCAGCGCCGCTCCGACCACCGCCGGATGAACCGGGAAGCCAAGTCGGAGATCGCGGTGGCAGGTGAGAACACCCCCACCTTTGACCCCCTGCCTGAACAGAAGGAAGCCGCCGCTATTGTCGACAAGGCGCTCCATTCCCTGCCAGAGGATCAGCGGGAAGTCGTCACGCTCAAGCTCTGGGGCGACCTCACTTTCAATGAAATCGCCGCCATGACCGGAGATTCCATCAACACCATTGCCGGCCGCTACCGCTATGCCTTGCAGGCGCTGCATAAAAAGCTCGCCCACCTCAAGGTGGATCTGCTCGGCAGTTCCGCAGCCCCGGCCATCAACATCATCCCCTTTTCAACACCCACCCAGGCACTCTCATGAACAACGACGATCTGAACGAAGCTCAACTCGAAAACCTCCTGCGGGGCCTCTCGCCCGCGGCGGTGTCCCCTGCCCTCCGGCACCGTGTCGATGAAGAACTGAAGCTCGACATGAGCTGGCTCAGCACCCGGCCGGCTGCTAGACGCACGCCGCGCTGGATCACATCCGCAACCTGGGCCGCCATGGGTGCGGCTGCGGCCATCGCCATCATGAGCTACATGCCCCAGCAGCAGGGCAATGCCACCTCCCTGGCAGCTGTAACGCCCCCTGTCACCACCACCCACGAGCTCGATGAAGCCCAGGACAGCGGGGTCTATCACAGCCGCAACCGCAGCAACGAGAAGCGTGCGCTCGTGATCTCCCGCGAGCTTCAGACCTGGGTGGATCCCCGCTACGCCGCGGAGACGTCCCTGGACAGCCACAGCCAGCCTCAGCTTTTCCTTCCCGCTTCGTTTAGATAACCGAGCCAAGCCACACCAACCCTCCCCGTCTGTCCTGCCATGAAACTCCCACATACGCTTATGATCGCCTGTCTCAGTGCGGCACCGTTGTGTGCCCAGCAGGCTGAGACCAAAACAGAAGCACAGAAAAACGCCGCCGCTTCAGGAGAGGCCAGCGCCTCTGGCGCGGCTGCCGCCACCGGCAGCTCCAACGGCACGGCGACAAAAGAGTCGCATACCTCGACGTCACGTTCCGGCCGCCATCAAGGCCACGACAACCAGGGCATGCCGCAGCAGGCGCAGAAGCCGGTGGCCTACCTCGGAGTGCTCACCAGCGAAGTCCCGCCGGAACTCCGCGCCCAGCTGGCTCTCCCGGAAGGGTTTGGCCTGATGGTTGATGAAGTGGTCCCCGGCTCCCCCGCCGAGGCCGCAGGATTGAAAAAATACGATGTGCTGGTGAAATTCGAGGACCAGCAGCTTGTGAACATGGCACAATTGATGGCCCTGGTACATGCCCGGAAAAAAGGCGACATGGTGCAGATGTCGGTTTTTACCGCAGGCAGGGAAACGAAAGTGCCGGTCACCCTGGGTGAGCACATGATCGAGCCCAATGATCCGCGCCAGCACCAGCCGCAGCACGCGTTCAATGGCCACATGCCCCCGCCCAATGGCAACCCCGTCCCTCACGGCGAAATGTTCCATGGCCGCGATCAGCAAGGCATGCAGCACCAGGGCAATGCGATGCGCGAGCACGTAAAGCGCTTCCAGGAGCAGATGCGCGACTACCAGCAGCGCCTGCAGGACTGGTCCAAATCTGGCGGGCAGAATGGCCCCATGCCGCAGCCTCCCGTGTGGAACCTGCCAGGTGCAGGCCCCCAGCAGCCGAATAATGCCAACCAGATGCCGCCGATCAACATCCCCATGCCGCAGGTCGGAGTCACCGTGGTGCCGGGGGGCAGCAGCTCGCATTTCAGCTTCAGTCAGTCGAGTTCCAACGTCACCCAGCGGGACGATTCCGGCGAATACACGCTCAAGACAGAAAACGGCAAGACGACCTTCACCGTGCGTCCGAACAACGGCAAGGAGCAGAGCTGGCCCGCCACCACCGACGCTGAACGCAATGCCGTGCCGCAGGAATACCGCGACAAACTGCGCATGATGAACGGCGCCACCAGCGGCATTCACATTGAGATCAATCCCGGCCAGGGCCAGAACGTCCCTGGCAATCCCAATCCAGCACCTGGCGGAGCGCCCCAGAAATCAGTCGCTCCCGCTGGCAAAGGCAGGACCACTTCCGCATAGTCAAAGCAGCACCAGTCGCCTCCCCCTTCACAAAATAGAACGGCGGCAGCTCACTGAGCTGCCGCCGTTTTGTATGAGTCTATCTATTGCCGGGAACACCCGGCTCGGGCACCTTACTTCGCTGCCAGTGCTTCTTTGATGGCGCTGGTCACCTCGGGGGAATCCGGCTGCACCTTGGGTTCAAAACGCTTCAGGATCTTGCCGTCCTTGCCGACGAGGAACTTGCCGAAATTCCATTTCACATCCCCTGGGAAGGGAGAGGTTGGACCGCTGAGCACCTGGTAGAGTTCGGACTTGTTGGCGCCTTTGACCGCCACCTTGTCAAACATGGGAAAGGTCACCTTGTACTTGGCAGAGCAGAACTCTTTGATCTGCTCATTCGTCCCTGGCTCCTGGCCGCCGAAATCGTTGCAGGGGAAGCCGAGCACGGCCAGACCGTCCTTCTTGAACTCCTGGTTGAGCGCCTCGAGCTGCTTGTACTGCGGTGTGTTGCCGCATTTGGAAGCGACGTTCACGATCAGCATGACCTTGCCCTTGAATTCCTTCAGGGAGGTGTCTTTGCCGTCGATGTCCTTCAGCGGCACGTCGTAAACGGATTTGGGGGCGTCTGCTGCGCTGAGCGCGGCAGCAAGGAGAAGCGTGGAGGCTAGAGTGAGAAGTTTCATGGGGCGAAACCAACGCCGCAGCCCCTGCCTCTGTTGCGGCGACTTTGTTTTTCCGGCGGCGCGGTCAAAAGCTGACCATCCGCCGCATCGCTTACGGGACGCCATCGTTCCTGCAGGCGGGCTTGCCCCAGACCAGCAGCCTGTCTGGCCTGAAAATGGCGCGTCCTGCGTTCCTGGCATTTTTCAATCGCAATTGGACCACAGCAGCATTCGCGTCTTATATCGCCCACCGCTGCTGTGCACGACGATCATGCCTGACTCTCACGATGCCAAAGCCAAGAAGGTTTCTCCGCTGGCCGCGCTGAAAAATCGTGCTATGGCCAAACCAGCGGTGACTTCCCAGCCAGCGCTGGATGCCACCATTCCCGTGGCGCCGCCCGTTCCAGCTCCACAAATGTTCGACGATACTCCCGCCCCCTCGCGGGACTGGGTGCCGCCCAGCGTCGCAAGCCTTCAGCAGACTCTTCCGCAGTATGAGGTGAGCCGGTTCATCGCCCGTGGCGGCATGGGGGCGGTGTACCAAGGCCTCCAGAGAACCCTGAAACGTCCTGTGGCCATCAAGGTGCTGCCACGCGAGGCCGAGGTTCGAGATCTGCAGTTTTCTGAACGCTTCAAACATGAAGCGGAGGCCATGGCACGCCTTTCCCACCCCAACATCGTGCCCGTCTATGATGCGGGCGAGACTGAGGATGGCCTGCTCTATTTCGTCATGGAGTTTGTGGAAGGCACAGACGTGGCCAACCTCATCGCCAGCGAAGGGTTGCTGGAGCCGCAGCGGGCGATCGACATCATTGTGGCAGTGTGCGAGGCGCTGGCCTTCGCGCACGAGGAGGGCATCATTCACCGCGACATCAAGCCCTCCAACATCATGATCGACAAACGCGGCCGCGTGAAGGTCGCGGATTTCGGTCTGGCCAAGTCGGTGCACAAGGATTCCACGCTGCACACCGGCACACACATGGCCATGGGAACTCCTGATTTCATCGCGCCGGAGTCCTGGATTCCGGGCATGAAGATCGACCAGCGTGCAGATCTTTATGCCGTGGGGGTGATGCTCTACCAGATGCTCACTGGAAAAATCCCGCGCGGGCGCTTCCTGCTGCCCAGCAGCCTGCTGCCGCAGGTGGACCGCCGTTTTGACGCCATCGTGGACAAAGCGATGCAGACCGACCGCGAACTCCGCTACAACAGCGCCATTGAGATCAAGACGGATGTCGAGAAGGTGCGGAAGGAGCAGCTTCCGCACCCGCTAGAGCGCAAAGTCAGCCACCCGGTGGCTGCAAGGGTGGCAACACCCTTGATCGAGGAGAAGAAAAGGGAAAACCCGGCAGGACGCCAGGCCACGAAGAAACCTCAGATCTCCACGCCGCGAAAGCCACTGCAGATTTCCACAGTCACCGTCCTGGCCGTTGCGTGCCTGGGATTCGGCATCGTATTCATGGCCTTTCATCAGGGAGGCTTCCATTTTGGCGGTTCGGCGGCGCAATCGCAGACCACCCCTGCCCGTCCTCTCCCGCAGGCGCCTCCCGGTCATGTGTGGAAGCGTGTGTTTCAGGACTGGGAAGATCCGGATGGCTGGATCCAAGGCACGCAGGTGCTGCAGGTGGGGGCGGGCCTGAAGGACTGCGCCATCCGCTGCGAGCTTCGACCTGGTACACGGGAGTGGCCGCTGCTTACGGTGAGAGACAGTCCCGAACAAGGCGGCTATTACCTGGTGGCGCTTCCGGAGAAAAACTCAGGCGGACTCCTGCTCACTTCTCGTGGCATTCAGTGGATTCAGTTTGAAGGCGGGAAGCGACGCACCCTCAGCAGCTATCCGAAGAGCAGCATCAACTTTGATCCTCCCTGCCGCCTGGAGCTGTGGGCCATCGGCAATCGCATCACCACCGTTTGGAATGGCAGGGTCATTGATTCCGTGGAGGACTCCGCCCTTTCTGAAGGAGCCATCAAACTCTCTCCCAACAACGTCGTCCTGCGCAATGTGGAAGTGCTGGTTTCCGAAGGTGATGCGGAGGACCTGCTCAACACCGTAAAGGTGGACTAGCCGCGCTCAGGTAACATCTGCACCCGTCTTACTGCGCAGGTGGCAGCACACTCAGCCGCACGAAGCGTCTGCCCGTGGCACCGAGAGGAATGCTGGCTTTGACCTGCTGGACGAGACCGTTGTCTGAGAGAACCGCTTCCGTCACTCCGGTGCTGCTCCACTGGCTGGGATTGAGGCTGTCATTCCATTCCACGCTGAAGGTGGTGCCAGAGGCCACGGCATCCAGGCTGCGAGTGTAGGTGTACTCCAGAACGCCAGCATTGATCGCGGTAGTGGCCGAAGCTGCGGCATTCTGCGCGGTGGTGGGATTTTTTCCCGTGGCAAACTCCATCAGGTTGGGCACGCCGTCGCCATCGGGATCTGCATTGTCCGCTGCCTGAGCAGCCGCCTGGGTGGTGCCAAAGAAGGTCTGCCGCCAGTTTTGCAGGACGCTGGGGGTGGTAAAAGTGGAGGGCTGGGAGAGATAGGTGGCGCCCGTGCTGTCCGTGGCATAGACGCGGTAGGTGTAGCTCGTGCTAGGCGCCAGCCCTGCAGCTGTGAGACTGAAACTGCCGCCGCTGGCAGCCGTGCCGGTATGCACCACCTTGACGACTCCGGGATCACCCACGGTGGGAGCGGTGTTCGCCGAAGTCTGCGAGTAGATCACGCCACGCTCAGTGATGCTCTGGCTCCCAAGACTGCCGACACCAATGAGAGAAACCGCGGGTGTGGTAAAGGTGGCGCTGCTGGGGGTGTTGCCCGCTGGGAGACTGCCCAAGGCCGAGACGGTGATGGTGCCACTGCTAGAGGTTGTGGATGATCCTCCGATGCCAATGGAAACACCCGAACTCGTGGTTGCGAGCGTGAGGACGCTGGCATTGCTGCCGATGACGCCGATCGTCAAATTCAGGCCTGAAGAGTAAAGGCTCGTGAGGTCCACGATGCCGCCGTTGTTCAAGGTAAGCGTATTTGAGCTGATCGCACCGATGGTTGAGCCATTGACTACAAGAGAGGAGCCGTAGGTGTTCGTTAAATTCAGCTGGCCGGAGGACAGACCACCGTTGACCGAGAGTGCTCCATTCACCGCATTGGTCAGCGAAAGGGTGCCACTGCTGATGGTGGTGGTGGCGCTGCTCAGCGTCAGTCCGCTGGCCACCTGCAGAGTCCCGGCGGTGGCGGTGGTCATGCTCAAACTGCTGCCACTGGTCAAGGTCAGAGAGCTGCCGAGCGTCAAAGGATCGGTTACAGTCTGCGTGGTGTTTGTCGTTGTGTTTGCCAGTGAGATCGTGCCCCCAGTCACTGTCAGCGGATCGATAACGAACTGCGACGTGTTGCTGGTTGTGTTGTCCGCTGCTGTTGTCGTGGCAGTCCCGAACGTCAAAGTCCCGAAGGTCAAACTGTCGCTCGACCTGATGAGTGAGTCGCCATTCACGATGGTGATTCCGGTAAGAGCCGCCCCCGAGGTGTTGTTCACCAAAATCGTCGCACCGGAAACCGTCGAGGCGGTCGTGGCTGTCAGATTTGAAGTGTCTGTGTCGGCGGACTGAGCACTGGCCAGAGGAGCGGCCAGGAGCAAGCCCCCTGCAAGGGCCAGACGGAAGGCAAAGCGCAGTGCTTTGCGTGCATCGGCATAGGTTGGCAGATCGGAAGTCATGAGACCTTTGGACGAAAGTATTAAGTATAATATTAGCGGGGCCATGATCACACGGTCAAGCTCGAAGCGACTGCACTTGAGAGTGCCCTGTCGTTCCGGCTGCCGTAGATGCGCGCTGCCCCGCTTTCATCGTCCCAGCACGAGCGTCCCGAGCGGTGGGAGATCGACGACCACGCTCCAAGGCTGCCCCTGAAAGGGGACATTTTGAGCCTGGAAGCCTGCGCCAGCGCTCACTCCTGAGCCCGCGTAGCTGGGAGCGTCACTGTTGAGGAGTTCACGGTAGGTGCCCGCCTCGGCCACGCCCACCCGGTAGCCGATGCGGCTCACAGGAGTGGCATTGACGATCACCGTCACCTTGTCTCCATCTGGCGCGGAGCGGACGAAAGCGAAGATGCTGTTGTCGGCATCGTTGGCATCCAGCCAGTGGAAACCGCCGGGCTCATGATCTTTGGTGTGGAGCGCCGGACGGCTGGTGTAAAGGTGGTTCAGGTCTTTGACGAGGCTTTGCAGGCCGCTGTGCTCTTCTCCGAGGAAGAGGTGCCAGTCCAGGCTGCCATCATGACGCCATTCGTTCCACTGGCCAAACTCGCCCCCCATGAACAGGAGCTTCTTGCCTGGGTGCATCCACATCCAGGACAGGAACATGCGCAGGTTCGCAAACTTCTGCCAGCGGTCTCCCGGCATTTTGTTGATGAGGGAGCCCTTGCCATGAACCACTTCATCGTGGCTGAGAACAAGAATGAAGTTCTCATCAAAGGCGTAGATCATGGCGAAGGTGGCTTCTCCATGATGGTATTTCCGGTGGATGGGATCCTCGGCCATGTAGCGCAGGCTGTCGTTCATCCAGCCCATGTTCCACTTGAAGCCAAAGCCCAGACCGCCGGTGCTGACAGGCTTCGACACGCCCGCCCAGGCCGTGCTTTCCTCGGCGATGATGGTGGTGCCAGGGTGCTTGGCGTAGCACAGGGTGTTCAGCTCGCGCATGAAGGCGATCGCCTCAAGGTTCTCGCGCCCGCCCAAGTGATTGGGCACCCATTGGCCGGGCTCGCGTGAGTAATCAAGATAGAGCATGGAGGCCACGGCATCCACCCGCAGACCGTCGATGTGGAACTCATCCAGCCAGTAGAGCGCATTGGAGATGAGGAAGTTTTTCACCTCGTGGCGGCCGTAGTTGAAAATAAGAGTGCCCCAGTCCTGGTGCTCGCCCAGACGTGGATCTTCATGCTCGTAGAGGGCAGTGCCGTCAAACTTGGCCAGGCCGTGCGCATCCTTCGGGAAGTGCCCGGGCACCCAGTCCAGAATGACGCCCAGACCGGCCTGATGGCAGCGGTCCACAAATTCACGAAACTCGTCCGGATTCCCAAACCGGCTCGTCGGCGCAAAGTAGCCCGTCACCTGGTAGCCCCAGGAGCCGTCAAACGGATGTTCGGCGATTCCCATGATCTCGATGTGCGTGAAGCCCAGACCTTTCACGTAGGGGATGAGATCATCTGCCAGCTCCTTGTAGGAGAGCCAGCGGTTCCCCTGCTCAGACTTGCGCTTCCATGAGCCGAAATGCACCTCGTACACGCTCATGGGGGTGTGGTAGAGGTCATGCTTCACGCGTTTCTGCATCCACTCGCCGTCAGACCAGAGGTAGCGGTCCAGGTCAAACACCAGGCTGGAAGTCTGCGTGCCGTGCTGAGCAAAGACAGCATAGGGGTCGCTCTTCAGGCTCAGATGGCCGTGCTTGTCCACCAGCTCAAACTTGTAATGCGCCTGCTCCGTGATCCCGGGGATGAAGATTTCCCAAATGCCGGCCTCGATGCGGTTGCGCATCACATGCATGCGGCCGTCCCAGCGGTTCCAGTCGCCCACCACAGAAACGCGCTGTGCGTTAGGCGCCCACACGGCAAACTGGCAGCCGGCCACGCCGTTCACCGTTTTCAGCCGTGCTCCCAGGATCTCCCACAGGCGCTGGTGTGTGCCCTCGCGGAAATAATACATGTCCTGATCTCCGAGCTGCAGGCCAAAGGAATAGGGATCCCGCTGGCGGGTGGTTTCCCCCTCATGCGTGGTGATTTCCAGTTCGTAGGTCCCCGCTGGTGTGACGGATTCAAAGAAGCCGTCCTTGTGCAGCTTTCCGGTGGCCACGCGCTCATCGCCCACGATCACAGTGATCTCTCTGGCGTAGGGCTGCACGGTGCGCACCACCTGGCGCCCATGGCCGAGGTCATGCCCTCCGAGAAAGGCAAATACATCAGGATGTCGTGCGGCCATGACGGCATCGATTTCGGACTGGGGGGAATTGGGGCTCATTGAGAGCCATTCATGGAGTGTTTCCGCCAGAAAGCAACGGCTCTAGCATCTCCTGAACGATTCGCGGCCACGCCAGCCGTACCATCATCTGCCGTTGCAACTGTCGGGCCCGCACGGCAGGATGCGCCCTGATCTTGCGCGCGAGGCCCACGGGAGACGCTGTGAGCTTGAAAAACGTGGCTCCCACCGCCACCTCCCGGTGCGCTGGAATGTGCGAGCAGAAGACGGGCACGCCATGCAGCGCCGCCTCGATGAGAGGAAGCCCGTAGCCCTCCTGCGTGCTGGGGAAAAACAGCAGGTCCGCCATGCGGTAGAGGCTGCGCACATCATGGTCCGTCAGCACTCCTTTCTCTCCCAGAAAACAGACGCGCTCATGCACGCCGAGTTCTCTGGCCAGCCGTTTCAGCTCACGAAAATACTTCACTCCGTCTTTCTGGTGCGGATCGGGTGCGGCTGTCACGAGGTACACTGCCTCGGGTATTTCAGCGAGCAGGCGCAGGCCGCACTCGATGTTCTTCCGCCGCACAAATCGCGTGGGTTGCAGCAGCACGAGCCCGGCTTTTTCCAGTTCCAGTGCTTTCACCCGCTCCGTCAGGCCCAGCACCGCGGCGGCGTCGCAGCCGTTGGGGATCATCCGCACCGGTTCCCTCGCCACTCTGGCATATTCCTGCTGGCGAAACTCGGACACCGCCACATGCACCGCCTTGGGCACCTGGCTGGACCAGCGCACGTCATGCACCCAGTTGATCCAGCGGATGTCCGGTCGCGAGCGGGTCAGCTTGATCAGTTCCTTCGTCCACGGCAGATCAAAGGGCATGGTGAAGACGTTGTGGACGATCACGGCATCCCATCCCTCCACGCGCCATTCTTTGCGTGTGAGGATCTCCACCTCGTGCCCCAGCATTCGCAGGGCTGCTGCCTGCTCGCCGATCACGCGCTCCACGCCGCCGATGACGGGCGGCTTCGAATAGTGGAGCAAGGCGATGCGCATGAGGGTTAAAGGAGCGCGGATGCCACGCCAGCGCAAATGCTGGAGTGCTTAAGCGCCTGTGCCTCATGCTCTAAGGCAGGGTTTACACCCAAGAGATTTGTCGGGCGGGACCATTCTCCCCATGCAAAAGAGCGCCACGATGCTTGACAAGATTCCGTGAAATCACTTATGACTTCCCGCCATGAACGCAAAGACCTCTTTCGTCTGGGTTGTCCTGTCTCTGGGGCTTGTGCTCCTGCCCCTCTCGCAGGCCAAAGACAAGGACGATGTACACATGACCTACCCTTCCAAGGTGGAAGGCTCCAAAAGCAAGGAGCGCGAGAAGCTTTTCTCCCCATGGATGCCCTTTGCAGAATTTAGCGCGCATACGGTGGCGATGCAGCGCAAGGGAGAGCAGATCATCTACTTTGAATATGACGGCGGAAAGTCGCGCGGCATCTACACGAGCAAGCTCAAGCTGAAGGGGCCGTGTTCTCACTTCTCCTACACCAACGAAAAGGACATGGACGCCCAGCTCAACAGCGTGGCGAAAACCGGCCTCCAGCCGGCCTTCATCGTTTGCAATGCCAGCGGCGCCTACACCATGCTGATGGTGTCCCCGGAGGACATGGACGCCGTGCGTGCGGAGCTGAACGCGCTGGGAGTGGGCCTGCCGAAGCTGAGATAGTGAAAGATAGAAAGTGTGGCCTGGGCGGCCTAGGCATGGACGTAAGACGGTCGTGGCGTAAGCGCGCCCGTCTTCGAGCATGTTGCAATCTCTGAGGCGTACGAACGTCCTCGCAGTCGGGCGGTTTGGCGGAGAAAGCGATGGAGGATGAAATGCTCTCGACGCCAAACACGTCCAACCTACGGCCGGAGTGCCGCGCATGTTCGAAAACCGGTCTGCTGCCAGTGGCATGCAGACCGGTTTGCCATGGGGCGTGATATCACACCACGATGTTCACCAGCTTGCCGGGGACAACGATGATCTTCTTCGGCGGCTTGCCCTCCATGAACTCCTGCACGCGGGCGCTGGCGAGGGCGATCTTTTCGATCTCCTCCTTGGTGGCCTGAATGGGCACGCGGGCTTTGTCGCGCAGCTTGCCGTTCACCTGGAAGACGATTTCCACTTCGTCCTCAATGAGTGCTGCGGGATCATACTGCGGCCAGGTGGCGTCGCTGAGCAGGCCCTGAACAGCCAGTGCGGGGAACTTGCTGGCGATGCGGGCATTCAGTTCTTCCGCCAGATGCGGAGCAAAGGGGCTGAGCACTTTCAGGAAGGTGACGATGGCAGAGGCGGGTTTCACCTCCGCGCCGACGAAAGCGTTGGTGCAGATCATCATCGTGCTGATGGCGGTGTTGAAGCTGAGCTTCTCAATGTCCTCACCGCACTTCTTGATGGTCTCATGCAGCGCCTTGGTGAGCTGCTTGTTGGCAGGCACATCCTGCAGCGCGGCGGAGACGCTCCACACGCCTTCGTCATCCACTTCCATGACCAGACGCCACACGCGGGCCAGGAAGCGATACACGCCTTCCACGCCCTTCATGCTCCAGGGTTTCACCTGCTCCAGCGGGCCCATGAACATCTCATACAGGCGCAGCGCATCCGCGCCGTACTCGCGCACGACGTCATCGGGATTCACCACGTTGCCGCGGGACTTGGACATCTTCTGGCCGTCTTCACCCAGGATGAGGCCTTGGTTCACCAGACGCTGGAAAGGCTCCGGCGTGGTGACAAAACCCAGATCAAACAGCACCTTGTGCCAGAAACGCGCATACAGCAGGTGCAGCACCGCGTGCTCGGTGCCGCCGACGTAGAGATCCACGCCGCCGGGTTTGCCACCGCCCATCCAGTAGCTCTCAGCGGCTTCGCCGACAAATCGCTCGCTGTTCTTTGCATCGCAATAGCGCAGGTAGTACCAGCAGGAGCCGGCCCATTGCGGCATGGTGTTCAGTTCGCGCTTCGCGGTGGCGGAGTACTGCACCCAGTCCGTGGCTTTGGAGAGAGGAGGCTCTGGCGTACCGGTGGGCCTGAAGTCCTCCAGATCCGGCGGCATCAACGGCAGCTCGCTTTCAGGAATGCTGCGGTGGCTGCCGTTTTCCCACACGATCGGGAAGGGCTCGCCCCAGTAGCGCTGGCGGCTGAAGAGCCAGTCGCGCAGTTTGAAGTTGGTGGTGCCTTTGCCGAGGCCTTTTTCTTCGAGCCAGGCGGTGATTTTCGCTTTTGCCTGGTCCATTGGCAGACCATCGAGAGAAAGTTCTTTGTTGGATGAATTGATGGCCATACCCGCGTCGCAAAAAGCAGGATAATCGTAATAGGCACTCAACAAGACGTGGTTGCTGACATCAATCGCTCCTTCAATCCACATGCGCTCCAGTTCGGCAACGGACTCCTGCTGCCGACTCTCAATGACATATTTTCTGAGCCAGTTTTCCGGCGGCAGCACGACGCTCGTCATGCTGATGCCAAACTTCTGCGCAAATTCAAAGTCACGCTCGTCATGCGCAGGCACGGCCATGATAGCTCCGGTGCCGTAGCCCATGAGGACGTAGTCGGCGATCCAGATCGGAATCTGCTTGCCGTTGACGGGATTGATCGCGTAAGCGCCCGTGAAGACGCCGCTCTTTTCCTTCGCGAGTTCGGTGCGCTCCAGGTCGGATTTTGAAGCAACGGTTTTGCGATAAGCCTCCACCGCCGCCTTCTGCTCCGGCGTGGTGATCTGATCCACCAGCGCGTGCTCGGGCGCGAAGACCATGTAGGTGGCTCCGAACAGCGTGTCTGGGCGAGTGGTGAAGACCGTGACATCGCTCCCCTGCCCCACGATTTGAAACTTCACGTGCGCGCCTTCGCTGCGGCCGATCCAATTGCGCTGCAGCAGCTTGATGCTCTCCGGCCAGTCGAGGCCATCGAGTTCATCGATGAGGCGCTGGGCATACGCGGTGATGCGCAGCATCCACTGACGCATCGGACGGCGCTCCACAGGGAAGCCGCCGACTTCGCTTTTGCCGTCCACCACTTCTTCATTGGCGAGCACGGTGCCCAGTTCCGGGCACCAGTTCACGGGCGCGGAGGAGACGTAAGCGAGACGACGTGAGTCGATCTCTTCGCGGCTCAGGCCCTTGGCCTCCAGTTCGGAAACCGGGTGCGCTTTGCCATCGTCGCCGACATACGAGTTATACAGCTTCAGGAAGATCCACTGCGTCCATTTGAAGTAGCCGGGATCGGTGGTGTTCACCTCGCGGTCCCAGTCATAGGCGAAGCCGAGGCTCTTGAGCTGCTTGGTGAAGTTGGCCACGTTCTTCTCCGTGGTCACGCGGGGGTGCGTGCCGGTCTTGATGGCATACTGTTCCGCAGGCAGGCCAAAGGCGTCCCAGCCCATGGGGTGCAGCACATTGTAGCCGGACATCTTTTTGAAACGGCCGATGATGTCCGTGGCGGTGTAGCCTTCCGGATGTCCCACATGCAGGCCCGCGCCGCTGGGGTATGGGAACATGTCGAGCACGAAGTACTTCGGCTTCGAGGCATCGAAATCGGCATCGCCGGGGTTTGGCGTGCGGAAGGCCTTCTTGGCCTCCCACACGTCCTGCCACTTCGGTTCAAATTCGGAAAATGGAAACGCTTTGCGCTGCTCGCTGCTCATAGGGGGCGCGAAAGAAGGCGAGGGCGTGGGCGAGGTCAAGCTGCCTGCGTCATCACCTCAAGACTCTCCGCCCTCCGACGGCGATTCCGTGCCACAGGCCGGCCGGTTCAGATAATTGAGGGTGACGTGATACATCCCCAGCGCTCCCACCAGCGTGATAAAGGCCCCTTCCAGCAGGTCAAGACTGTACTCTTTGGCCACGAAAGCGCTCCAGGCAAACAGCACCGTCCCCGTGGCAAACAACGGAAAGAACACCAGCATCGCGCCCATAAAAACCAGCAGCCTGCGCGGTGCCGCCACCGCCTGCCGGTAAATATAGCCCTCCGCAAAAATGCGGTCAAAGGGCGTCCAGGCCGCCAGCGGAGCCACCGGCGCAGCACAGGCCGGGCAAAACTTGCAGCCCACTGACACCTCCGCCAGACAAGCCGGGCAGAGGTCCGAGCCATCGAATCGGTCATCACCGACTTCCGCTTCACTTGCATCGACCGCCAAATTTAGGTCATCGCTCGCGTGCATGAATGGCATGCTAGCAGGCGAATCGGTAGGCTGGCAATGGAAAACGCGGGGAAGCGTGGCGCGGGCTAGAAGGCTGCGGAGCGCGGGCCTCCGAGCCCGCAGCAGGTTGCAGACACTAAGAATCCCCTTCACACCCAGCGGAAGGTGCGCAGGGGCAAGGCGACCGGAATGGAGGAGCGGCGTGGGACAACGCGGCACTCCGTCCGCCTCGCGGAGTGCTGCGGGCTCGGAGGCCCGCGCTCCGGTGCTGACTTGTTGGCGTCGAGACCGAATTGAGAGAGCAGTCTAGTGCAGAGCGTTACTCCGTCCGCCTCGCTGAGTGCTGCGGGCTCGGAGGCCCGCGCTCCGGTGCTGACTTATCAGGTATCATCGCGCATGTATGTCCAGGGCCACTGACGCCAGTCGGCCAAAAGTCCGGCCTTCACAGGGTTGTTTCGGATGTAGCGGATGGTGCGCTCCTCGTGAGCGTCGTCGCGCATGTACGTGTCCCAATAGTCTGCCTGCCAGAAGGGGCCGGAGCGGCCGAGGTATTTGTTGGCCTGCGTGGCAGTGTATTGCTTCCAGCTTCCAATGATGTCGGACATCGGGATATCATGCACGTCAAACAGCACATGTACATGGTTGGTCATGATGGTGAAGGCGGTCAGTCCATAACGCTCGCCATCAAACTTTCGAAGCGACGCAGACACCATTTGCGCCAGGTGCTCGTGACGCAAATGACAGGCGCCATGGCCGAGGTCGAGCCAGGCTTCAAGCTGAGTCCGGCGTTCTCGATCGTCCTCGATTTTGAGCAGCTTGCCCCACTCTGCCCGCAACTCTTCGGGAAAGCTGTCGGCGAGCCGAAAGGTAACGAACTGTGTCAGCCCCGGTTCATCCCGATGAGGGATATACCCCCGTTCGTTCCAGCCGCGAAATCCCAGAATCTGCTCCTCGCGCGTGGGATTTTGCGAACTGCGTCGTTGACGGGTGACAACCTGCCGCACGTCTGGATTGTGTGGAGCGCCGTCCGGACGCGTAAGAGGATCTTCGCTCATTCCCAAAGCAAACGATATCGCCACGCGGGCGCAAGTGGAAGCAGCACCCGGAGCGCGGGCCTCCGAGCCCGCAGCAGGTGGCAGACACGAAGAATCCCCTTCCCACCCAGCGGAAGGTGCGCAGGGGCAAGGCGACCGGAATGGAGGAGCGGCGGGGGACAACGCGGCGCTCCGTCCGCCTCGCGGAGTGCTGCGGGCTCGGAGGCCCGCGCTCCGGCACTGGCTTGTTGGCATCGCAACCGCAATGGGAGAGAAGCTTGGGACAGCGCGGAGCTACGGGCGTTTCGCGGAGTGCTGCGGGCTCGGAGGCCCGTGCTCCGGTGGCCCTTACTTAAAGAGCTTCGATCCCGCCTTGAGATGCGCTTCGTGTTCCTGCATGCGCAATTCCACGCGTTCGCGGATGGTGCGTTCGCCGATGCCGTCGTGCTTGGTGGCGACGAGGGCTTTGAGAAGGTCGATCATGGACTTCAAATCGTCCATCATCACAAATTCAGGCACGATCTGCCGCGCATCGTTGAGGTTGTGGTAGTTGCCCAGAGGCAGTGAGATGCCGACGCTGCGGACACCCGAAGCCTGGGTGGCGGTGGCTTCGCAGGCCCCGGCGTCCAGCAGGCAGCGCTGCACGCGGATGCCCTGCTCTTTGGCGGTGGTGATGAGCACGGCCATGGCCTCGTTGTCAAAAATGGAAACACGGTCTCCCACGCGCAGGATGGGACCGCCGCCCATGACAGCGCCATTGACGGGGCGGCTGGTTTCGAGAGAAAGGAAGACGCTGTCCGGGCCAAAGGGCCAGTTCTGGGCGAGATGCCAGGCACCGAGCCAGCCCACCTCCTCCGCACGGGTGAAGGCCGCATGCACGGTCGTCTGGATGTTCAGGCGGGCGAGTTCGAGAAAGGTCATCACAATGGCCGAGCAGCCGATGATGTCGTCGCAAGCGGTGGCTTCGATGCGGGTGTTGGTGATGTTGACCGGGAAATTCCAGGTGGCGATCTGCCCCTTCACTTTGCGCAGGCCGCGCTTCACACCGGCATCCACTTCCATTTTTCCCACGCCGCCGAGGAAATCCCATTCATCCTTCTTGGTGCTGCCTGGAGGCTTGATGAAAGCCGGGTGGTCCATGTGTGCGCCCAGCACCCAGGTGGGCTTGCTCTTGCTTTTGCCGTTTTTGTAAGTGGCCAGCAGGTTGCCAAACTTGTCATGCTTCAGCTTCACATGGGGGCAGTCCTTGAGCAGGGCCTCGATCTCCGCACGCACATGGTATTCATGAAAGGGAGCCGTCGGCTGTTTGAGGAGACGCTTGAGAATGCTGCTGAGGTTGGGGGATGGCATGCATCATCGTAACGCATTTTGTGCAAACACCAAATGCCACGTGAAGTGAGGCTGATATTTTTGCGCTGAATGGGGGATGGCAAAATCCGCCGCGTGACTGGCGCAGCCAGCACTGCTATTCAAGTTGAACGCGGCCATCCACCATCGTAACACCCGCAGTCCCCCGTTCCATTCATCCCGTGAAAAAGCTTCGATACATTATTGAGATCCAACTGCTGGACCTGGCCGTCTGGCTGCTGCCCCGGCTGCCACGCCATGTGCTCATGGTGCTGTCACGTGTGCTCGGCACGCTGGCCTTCTGGCTGGACGCACGTGGGCGCACCACGGCGCTGGACAATCTGCGCTGCGCCTTTGGCGATCAATACAGCCCGGCTGAGAGGCGGCGCATCGCGCGCGGTTCCTACGAGGTGTTCGCCCGTACCTTCGTGGATTTGTTCTGGTCCCCCAGCCTCACCGCGGACAACTGGCGGCAGCACTTTGATATCATCACCGATCTGCCCTCTGAAGAAAGGGCGCGCCAGAATGGTGCCGTGTGGGTGACACCGCATTTTGGCAACTTTGAGCTCGTCAGCCAGGTGTGGGGATTTCGCGGCTTCCCCTTCACCGTGGTGGCGCAGGATTTTAAAAACCCCGCCATCACTCATCTTTTCAAAAGGCTGCGGGAGCAGTCCGGGCACACTTTCATCTCGCAGGACAATGCCATGATCAAGCTCATGAAGGCGCTGAAGCGCAAGGGGCATGCGGGGCTGCTGACGGACCTGAGCATCTCTCCTGGCAGAGCGGCGGCGGCCATCCAGTGCTACGGGCTGTGGACCTCCGCGCCGACTCTGCATGTGGAGCTGGCCAAGCGGCTTGGCCTTTCGATCATCACAGGCGTGTGCCGCCCGCTTCCTGACGGCCGCTACGAAGCCCACCTGTTTGAGGCCATCGAGCCCAAGCCGGAGGATGACACGCGTGAGGTGACGCAGCGCATCTGGGACATCTTTGAACAGGAGATCCGCAAACACCCGGAATGCTGGCTCTGGATGTACAAGCAGTGGCGCTACCGGCCGGTGGGAAAACCAGGCATCCCCCACCCTTCCTATCCATTCTACTCCAATTATTCCAAGGCTCTGGTGCAGATGGTGCCTCCTGAACTGCTGACGGAAGATGTCCCGCCAGCCGCCTCACGCACAGACGCCTGAAAGACTTGGCCGCAGATGCCAGTTTTTCCATTGCCCCGCGTGACTGGCACACGTAATCCTCACGCCTTCCATAAAACAACCCGCCAATGTCCATCCCCCATCTCCCCGCTCTTCGCAAAGGCCGCCCTTATGAGTCGCTCGACAAGGCCCAGGTCAAAGATCACAAAACCGGCGAGGTCTGCGCCGAAATCAGCCAGGTAAATGCAGGCATCGTTCGCAAAGATCTGGCGCGGATCGGTGAGGCACGCGCCGCGCTGAAGAAGTTCACCGTGGAGCAGCTCATCGAGATCACCGCCAAGGCAGGTGAATTTTTCCTCAATGGCACCCTGCCCCTGGGCGACAAAGGCCACACGCAGACCCCGCAGGAATACATCGCCACGCTTTCCCGCACCAGCGGCCTGCCGCACATCATGGTGAAGCGAAACATGACCAAGCTGCACTACGCGCTGACGAACATGAAGGTGATCCTCAACGGCCTCACCCGTGGCCTGGATCTCAGCGTGATCGACCGCGGCTTTGGCACGCAGTCCGGCTGCCCGGTGTCCTATTTCCCCACCACCAAGTCCCTCGGCCTGGTGATGCCGAGCAACTCACCTGCGGTGAATTCCCTCTGGCTGCCAGCCATCGCTCTCAAGATCCCCGTGGTCATCAAACCAGGCCGTGAGGAGCCATGGACGCCGTATCGTCTCATCCAGGCTTTCATCGCCGCGGGTGCTCCCCCTGAGGCGTTCGGCTTCTACCCCACCGACCACGAAGGCAGCGGCGAAGTCGTCAAGCTCAGCGGCCGCAACCTCGTCTTTGGCGATGTGAACATGGCCAAGATGTATGAGGGCAATCCCGCCGTGCAGGTGCATGGCCCCGGCTGGAGCAAGATCATCATCGGCGAGGACAAGATCGAAAACTGGAAGGACTACCTCGATGTGATGGTCGCCTCCATCAGCGACAACGGCGGCCGTTCCTGCATCAATGCCTCGGCCGTCATCGTGCCGAAGTATGGCAAGGAAATCGCCACCGCGCTCGCCGAGCGCCTGGGTCCGGTGAAGCCCACCTCATCCGACGACGAAAACGCTCGTCTCTCCGGTTTTGCCAATGGAAGGCGGCACCTTCCTGCGCCCTTCGATCATCTGGTGCTCGGACAACAAGCACCCGCTGGCCAACCGTGAGTTCCTCTGCCCCTACGCCAGCGTGCTGGAAGTCCCGCAGAGCGAAGTCCTCGGCCGCATCGGCTACTCTCTCATCGTCACCGCCATCACTCAGGACCCTGCCTTCATCAGCGACCTGCTGGAGTGCGGCGACATCGACCGCCTGAACATCGGGCCGATCAGCACCATGAAGATCAGTTGGGACCAGCCGCATGAAGGGAACATGTTCGAGTTCCTGTACAAGCGCCGTTCGATCGACTGCGCGTGATCTGATTGTGATACAGGCTGCCAGCCTGTTCTGACATCTCTATCAGATTCGAATTCCGCACCCTCGCTTCATGTCCCTCGCCTCCTTCGACTACCAGCCGCGCACGCGGCTCATCTACGGCACCGGCACGCTCGCGCGTGTGGGGGAGCTGGCACGCGATCTCGGCGGCAGGCGCGTTCTCGTGGTGAGCGATCCTGGCATTGTAAAAGCGGGCTACGTCACCCGCGCCGTTTCCTTCCTCGTGGAGGCTGGGCTGCAGGCGCGTGTGTTTGGAGAGGTGCGGGAAAACCCCAGCACGGAGGACGTGGCGGCCTGCGTGGCGGCTGCGCGCGAGTTTCAGGCGGACTTCCTCATCGGTCTCGGTGGCGGCAGCAGCATGGACACCGCGAAGGGCTGCAACTTCATCCTCACCAACGGCGGCCGCATGCACGACTACTGGGGCGTGGGCAAGGCCGCCAAGCCCATGCTGCCGCTCATCGCCATCCCCACCACCGCCGGCACCGGCAGCGAGTGCCAGAGCTTTGCGCTGATCTCCGATGCGGAAACGCATGTGAAGATGGCCTGCGGCGATCCCAAGGCCGCCGCAAAGGTGGCCATTCTCGATGCGGAGCTCACCGTCTCCCAGCCGCACCGCGTCACCGTTTGCACCGGCATGGATGCGCTGACGCACACGCTGGAAACTGCGGTGACCAACAAGCGCAATGCGTTTTCCTCCCTTTACTCCCGCGAGGGCTTCCGCCTCTGCCACAGCGGCTTCAGCCGGGTGCTACGCGATCCCAAGGACATTGAGGCCCGCGGCATGATGCAGCTCGGCGCGGCCTATGCCGGCATCGCCATTGAGAACAGCATGCTCGGCGCCGCGCACTCCTGCGCCAATCCGCTCACCGCCAAGTTTCACGTGGTACATGGCGAAGCCGTGGGCGTGATGATGCCCCACGTCATCCGCTTCAATTCCCACGATCCTGAAATCGCAGCCATCTACAAAAGCTACTTCGATGGCGACCTCGCCGACCGTGTGAGCGAACTGCTGTGGGAAGCCAAAATGCCCCGCAACATCGGCGACTACGGCGCCAAGGAAGAGCACCTGCGCGATCTCGCGGAAATGGCCGCCAAGCAGTGGACCGCCCAGTTCAATCCACGCGTCCCGAGTGTGGAGGATTTCGTGGAGCTGTACCGCGCGGCTTTGTAAAAAAGCACTCGCGGGCTTTAGGTAGTCGTGGAAAGCGCAGCGCAACATCGACCACATGCCCGCAGCGCGAAAACCGGGTGCTAAATCGCACACAAGAAACACGCTAAGAAAATCCTCGACACAGGTGACGCGGCTTGCATAGTCGAATCACCGGTTTCGATTTTTCCACGGCTGCGGAGTTGCGGTGGTGGATGCTTCCGCTGGGTTCAACTCTTAAAAGCTCAACTCATTATGAGACCCTTCCGCCTTCCTGTCCTGGCATTGTACTTGAGCCTCCTCGCTGCCGTCGGTAGCAGCGTGCTCCCTGCGCAGGTGCCCGGTCTCCTCAGCTATCAGGGACGCGTGGCGGTGGGTTCGGTGAACTTCAATGGTTCCGGACAGTTCAAATTTGCACTGGTGAACGCAACCGGCAGCACCACCTACTGGAGCAACGACGGCACCAGCACCGCAGGCAGCCAGCCAGCGGCGGCGGTGGGCCTGACGGTCAGCAAGGGACTCTACTCCGTTCTATTGGGAGACACCACGCTGGCAAACATGACCGCCGTTCCAGCCAGTGTGTTTACCAATTCAGATGTGCGCCTGCGGGTGTGGTTCAATGATGGCACCAACGGTTTCCAGCTTCTGACGCCGGATCAGCGCATCGCGGCTGTCGGCTATGCGATGACGGCGGGTGGTGTGCCCAATGGAGCCATCACCAGCAGCATGATCGCGCCGGGCGCGGTGGGCGGCACGCAGCTGGCGCCAGGCGCTGCAGCGGCGAACCTTTCCTCCAGCGGCCTGGGAGCCATACCCAGCGGCGGCATCGTGGCTTCCAATGACCCTGCCAGCACCGCCTTGCTCGCGCAGGGTTTTGTACGGGATCCCTCCAGCACGACCTTGGGAGAAAGCTGGACGCCGATGCCCAGCGGAGACGCCGTGGCCGGGCACACGGCCGTGTGGACCGGCACGGAGCTGCTGGTCTGGGGCGGCGTGGTGCCTGATACCCCCACCATTGGCATGCCCCCCTCCTACAAGGCCATCAATCGCGGTCTGCGCTACAATCCCAGCACCGGCGCATGGACCCCCATCTCCACAGTGGGAGCGCCTCAGCCGCGCTTCTACCACAATGCGGTATGGACGGGCACGCAGATGATCGTCTGGGGCGGGCAGACCACCGCAGGCTCAGGCGCTGTCGGCACACCGCCGACGGTGCTGGCCACCGGCGGCATTTACACCCCGGCTACTGATACCTGGACGGCGATGGCCCCCAATGGCACCATGCCCTTCGCAGACGGTCGCAGCCGCGCCCAGGCCTTCTGGACGGGGACGGACCTCCTCATCTGGGGTGGCAGCATGACTCCCCTGACCTTCGGCTCCAGCTACCCAGGCGGCGGGGGCGTGGGAAAGCGCTACAATCTGGCCACCAACACCTGGTCCAGCATGGCGGCCAATCCGGCTGAAATGGGACCTTCGATTTACTGGTCGGGAGTCTGGACCGGGTCCTCAATGATCCTGTGGGGCAGCCAGACCGTGGGAGACTCCACGCTGCCGTCCGCCGGCAAATACACCCCTGCCACGGATACCTGGCAGACGCTGCCGCGTGTGCCGGGAGATCCCGCTATCTCCTCCACGGGTTTCACCACGGCTTGGACGGGAACTGAAATGATCCTGTGGGGTGGCTATGACGGCACGACAAACTACAGCAATGCCGGCTACCGCTTCAATCCCACCACATCGACCTGGGCGAGCGTCAGCACGGCAGGCGCACCCGCGGCACGCACCGGCCACTCAGCCGTGATTCTGGGTGGCAAGATGATCGTGTGGGGCGGGCAGAGTATGTCTGGTGGCGCGCCTCCTTTGGTGGCAAACCTCTACCAGGACGGCGGCATCTATGATCCCGTGGCAAACACCTGGCAGAGCCTGAGCGCCAGCAATGCCCCGGCCTACCGAACCGAGGCCACGGTGACGGCCGCCAGCGACCGCATCATCGTCTGGTCAGGCGTGCAAACACCGGACTTTGGCTCCACCTCCAAGTTCCTCAAAAACGGCGGCAGCTACCAGCCTGCCACCGGCACCTGGACGGCGCTGGCCAATGGCTCTCCCGCACCACGTTTGGGGCATACCGCTGTGTGGACCGGCACGGATCTCATCGTCTGGGGTGGCACGGCAGGCAACTTTTCAGCCCCCGCCAATGGCATTGACTTCACCTTCAATGACGGCGCGCGCTACACCCCCGCCACCGGTGTGTGGACGCCCCTGCCCGCCACCAATGCCCCCTCCGGCCGTTTCGGACATTCGGCGGTCTGGACGGGCACGGAGATGATCGTCTGGGGCGGGATGAATGGGAACGCCCCTATGATGACGACGCTGAACACCGGAGCGCGCTACAATCCGCAGACCAATACCTGGACGCCGATGAGTACCGCTTCCGCCCCCTCCGCACGCGCGCAGCCGGGCATGGTCTGGGCGGGTGCTCCCACCAATCGAATGATCGTATGGGGTGGCACTTCCGACGGTCTTTCCATGCAGGTCAGCGATGGCGGCCGCTACGATCCGGTTTCTGACACCTGGAGCAGCCTCTCCACCACCAATGCGCCAAACGCCTCATTTAGCCTCACAGTGCCGTCCGTCACCTGGTCCGGCAAAGAGATGATGGTCTTCAGCTCCACCCTCATGAACGGCGGACTGTACTATCCGGCCTCTGACACATGGCTGACGATGACGGCCGCACCCACGGCACTGAACACTCCCACACCTTGGGCAGTGCCCCCGCTCTGGGTTGGCACCGGACTGGCCGCCTATGCGCCCGGAGCTGGTGCCGGCACCAGCTCCGGCGGCAGCTTTTATCTCTACTCTCCCACAGCAGACTACTGGCAGGCCCCCGCCGCCACCGGAGGCCCCACCGGGACCCTCCAGAGTGCGTCCACCGTTTGGACTGGCAGTTCCCTCATCCTCTGGGCCGCGAGCGGTACAGGGACGATCAGCTACACCGGCGGCATCTATACCCCGGCCACGGACACCTGGAGCAGCCTTACCTCTTCCGGCGCACCTGCCGCCACCTTTGGCACCAGCGTCTGGACCGGCAGCGAAATGCTGATGTGGGGCGGGATTTCAAACGTCGGTGGACCGCTTTTTGGCAATCCTTCTGACAAAGGCTACCGCTACACTCCGCCCCAGTCCTACTACCTCTATCGCAGGCCATGATTGAATTAACCACTCACCCTTCCAAGATCATGCGACACCTCCCGCTTCTCGCCCTTCTCCTGGCAGCAATGACCAGCGCCCATGCCGGGCCTCGTACAAGCGCCAGCTACACCATCACAGCTGACACCCTCAGTAGCGGCGGGGTTCATGTCACCAGCGCCAGCTACAGCGGCGATGGCAGCCTCGGCGGCATCTCCGGCACCTCCTCCGTTGCTTCTCCGGCAGAGACGCTCAAAAGCGGCTACATCGGTCAGCTCACGGAAGTAACGGCAGTGCAGCTCGCCGCCACCCAGACCACCCTCAATGAAGCCACCACTCAGCAGATCACTGCCACGGCTACTCTGGACGATGCCACCACGACCTCCCTGCTGGGCAGCGATCTGAGCTGGAATGTGCTCAGCGGGCCGCTGGCCAGCATCAGCAGCAGCGGCCTGGCGACTGCTGGCAATGTCTATCAAACCACCGCCGCCACCGCGCAGGGCAGCTTTCGCGGCATCGCTGGCACCCTCGGCTTCACCATCAACAACACCGGCACGGATGACCTCGGCATCTACGCCGCCGATGGCATCCCCGACACCTGGCAGGCGCAATACTTCGGCGTCAACAATCCCCTCGGCACCGCCACTGCGGACGCGAGCGGCACCGGGCAGAACAACCTCTTCAAATACACCGCCGGCCTGAACCCCACCGACCACGCCGCACGCTTCCTCACCACGTCAGGGGGCGCAGGCGGGCGCACCATCACCATCAGCCCCCGCCTTTCCGACCGCACCTACACCGTGCAGTACAGCACCAACTTCCAAAACTGGCTGCCCCTGACCGGAGCCACCATCCAGGACAACGGCCAGACCCGCACGGTAACCGATCCGGACGGAGTTTCGACCCGCAAATTTTACCGCGTACAGATCAGCTATCCGTGACCGGTTCCGCCATCTCGCCCCCATCTTCGGAGGTTTTGGGGGTTTTGGGGGTTCTTTTTGGAGAGAGCCCTTTTTTTCGTGGTGGTCATCAGTACCGGCGTGGAGGTTTTGGGGGTTTTGGGGGTTCTTTTTGGAAGAGAGTCCTTTTTTCGCGGGGGCATAAGGACAGACGATTGATGACCAAGCTTCGACATGAAAGAAAGGGAGCATCTTGATCCTTCACGCTCCCTCGTTCACCCATTGGTGTCATGCAGTCAGAGAGTGGTCTGAGATGGTTCACCTCCCCAAGAGCATCTCGTCCTGGCGGAGTGCCGCAAAAAAAGCTCCCGAGACCCGATTCCGAAGGGGTTTCGTTGGTTTTGATGCCTCTTTTTAGAAGGAGTGTTTTTTCAGGTGGTCTAACTTTATTGGTATCAAAGAGAGGCCGGCATCCATGATGCAACCCCATGCCCCATGGTGTACCAGCCTCAAAGGATAAAAACCGCCTTGCTCATCCAGGCACATCACCCCCTCCTTGCTATCAGGAGAAAAAGCAGGCCCGTGGCAAACCAAGGAATACCATGACCTATTCGGTCATAACAGGACTTAAGGAGGAAAATCCTGCCATGGAATGGAAGCCAGCCGCCCCAACCTGCCTCCTCAAAAAATGTCCTCCTTCCAAAATGCACCTCCGAAACCTCCGAAACCATCAAAACCGGTTTTGGGCAGCGCGTTTTCACGAGTTCCGCGAAGCCTGGGCGGGCAACTCGCACCCGCGAAAAAAAATGTCCTCCTTCCAAAAATCACCCCCAAAACCCCCAAAACCCCCAAAACCTCTTTCGTGGAACGGTTTGCATGCGCCCTTGCCCACCTTTTCCCATGAACATCCGCCGCATCCGTGTTTAAGAGACGGCAGTGCCCCCCACCGCCCATCTCGACCAACTCCTCGCCCGGCCCGAGCCGCTGCTGGCGCTGGCGCCGATGCAGGATGTCACCGATCTGGAGTTCTGGCGGCTCATGGCCCGCTACGGCGGGGCGGACGTGTATTATACCGAGTACTTCCGCGTGCACACAGACTCGCACCTGGACAAGCCCATCCTCGCCTCGCTGATCCACAATCCCACCGGGAAGCCGGCGATCGCGCAGATGATTGGAAATGACATCCCCTCGCTGGTGCGCAGTGCCAAAGAATTGCAGCATTACAACATCGCTGCCGTGGACCTGAATCTCGGCTGCCCGGCCCCGGTGGTGTACAAGAAATGCGCGGGCGGCGGGCTGCTGCGGGACGTGCCGCGCATCGAGGGCATTCTCGGCGCTTTGCGGGAGGCCGTTTCCATCAAGTTCACCGTAAAGACCCGCCTCGGTTTTGACGACACCGAAACCATCGACGCCCTCGTGCCGCTCTTTTCCAAGCACGGCGTGGATCTCGTGACCATCCATGGCCGCACCGTGCTGCAGATGTATCGCGAAGGCGTGCGCTACGATCTCATCGGCCAGGCCACCGCCGCCCTGCCCTGCCCCGTGCTGGCCAATGGCAATATCAATTCCCACCTCGACGCCGCCGCCGTGGCGCAGCAGACCGGCGTGCGCGGCCACATGCTCGGGCGTGGGGCCATCCGCAATCCCTGGATGTTTGACCAGATCCGCCAGCATGTGCGCGGAGAACCCGTCTTCCACCCCACCCCCGCCGACCGCCTGCGCTACGTGGAGGAATTGTACGAGTGCGTGACCCTGCCCAACACCCGCGAGCTGGACATGGTGAACCGCATTAAAAAGCACCTCAACTTCTTCGCCTGGGGCCTCGCCGATCCCGAAACCTTCCTCAATCAAATGCGCCGTTGCACCACGCGGGCGGGGATCATGGAGGTGTGCTCGAGGGCGTTTGAGGTTTAAATCGCGAGCACGGCTATTGGAAACAAACACGACGCAATTCAGTCCTGCGGCTCTTCCTCCGGCAGTTCGCTGCCAGCCAGTTCTCGCTCGATCTGCTCAATGCTCGGCAGACTTGTTCGTAATTCAGGCGGCAGGGACTCAACCAACTGATATTCTGCCACGCCGAGCGGTTGCGATTTATCACGCAGCGCGTATTCGGCCACCACCTGGTTTTTGCTTTTGCAGAGCAGCAGGCCAATGGTAGGCCCGTCAGTGGAGTGCTTGACCTGGGCATCCACTGCCGTCAGATAAAAGCTCAACTGTCCGAGGTGCTCTGGCTTGAATTTTCCGGCCTTGAGCTCGATCACCACGTAGCAGCGCAGTTTGAGGTGATAAAACAACAGGTCCAGAAAGAACTCCTCCCCGCCGACATCCAGCAGCACCTGCCGCCCTACAAAGGCAAAGCCTGCGCCCAGTTCCAGTAGGAAGCTGGTGACGTGCTTCACCAGTGCCCCTTCAATTTCCCGTTCTTGCGCCTCCTCCGTCAGCCTCAGAAAATCGAAACGGTACGGATCTTTGAGAGATTCCCGCGCCAGATCAGACTGCGGTTTTGGCAGACTGAGAGCAAAGTTGGTCACAGCTCTTCCAGTACGTTCCAGCAGACGGGATTCGATTTGCATCACCAGGATGCTGCGGGACCAGTTGTGCTCGACGGCTTTGTGCAAATACCACTCGCGCTCTTCGGGCGTTTTAAGCTTGTCAATGAGGGTGCAAAGATGAAACCACGGTAATTGTGCAGCAGCTTGCTGCACAAATTCCTCGCTAGACCACGCCTCGGCGAAAGCACGCATGTATTTGAGGTTGCGGGAAGAAAACCCCTTCACCTCCGGGAAGGCGGAACGCAGATCCAGGGAGAGGCGTTCAATCACCTTCGCCCCCACAGCATCATTTAGGGGGGGGAAAGTTTGAGAACCCGTATTTTCCAAGACCTTTCCTCGTATTGGACATCCTCCCAAGCCTATGCTATTCGGACAACCCATGTTTTCACCCCGACCCCTCCTGTCTGTCCTGGCCCTGGCTCCCGCGCTTCTCGGCGCTGCGGAGAAGGTTGATTTCAACACGCAGATCAAGCCCCTCCTCGAAGGTGCCTGCACCCATTGCCATGGCGAGAAAGAGGACAAGGGCGACTTCCGCATGCACACGCTGGAAGACATCAAGAAGGGCAACGAAAACGGCCCCGGCCTCACCCCCGGTGATCTGAAGAAGAGCTCCATCTACACCACGCTGCTGCTCGCCTCTGACGAAGACACCGCCATGCCGCCGAAGAAGGAAGGCGCGCTGGAGAAGTCCCAGATCGAGGTGATCAAGACCTGGATCGAGCAGGGCGCCGAGTGGCCTGCTGGCGTGGTGCTGGAGCAGACCCCGCGCATCAAGTTTGAAAAGCACATCCAGCCCATCCTGGAGCAGAACTGCGTGTCCTGCCACAATGCGGACAAAGCCAAGGGCGACTGGATCATCACCACCAAGAAGGAAGCCTTCAGCACCGGCGAAAACGCCCCGAACATCAAGCCCTTTGACCTGAAGAGCGCCATCTACCACTCCACCACCCTGGCGGCGGATGACGACGATTTGATGCCTCCGAAGAAGAGCGGCGGCCCACTGAGCAAGGAGGACATCAATTACCTCAAACTCTGGATCCAGCAGGGTGCGCCCTGGCCGGATGACCTCAAGCTCACCGCCAAGGAGAAAAAGGGCCCGGCTTCGAACAACCCGGACAACATGGAACTGGTGAAGAAGATTCACGCCTTCATCGTGCAGACCTCCAAGGAAAAGAAAGAGGCGGAGATGAAGCCCTACGATTCGAAGATTCCAAAGACCGGCATCCCCTTCAGCATGGTGGTGATCAAGAGCGGTGAATTCACCATGGGCAGCCCAGAGAGCGAGGCCAATCGTGGCGACGACGAAGGCCCGCAGGTGAAGAAGACCATGAAGCCCTTCTGGATGGGCAAATACGAAGTGACCTGGGACGAATACGAGCCCTTCCAGCTCACCAGCATCGGTCGCAACAAGGACGGCTCCCGCCAGGTTTGGAATCCGACCGACAAGCCGGAAGACCTCATCTCCCAACCCACGCCTCCCTACCAGCCGATGGACTTCGGCATGGGCCGCGAGCACATGCCCGCCATCTGCATGACGCAGCATGCCGCCAACAAGTACTGCCAGTGGCTCAGCGCCCAGACCGGCCAGTTCTACCGCCTGCCCACCGAAGCCGAGTGGGAATACGCCGCCCGTGCCGGCACGAAGACCGCCTATTTCTTCGGCGATGACAAAGCTCAGCTCAAGGAATACGCCTGGTATTTCGACAACGCCCCGAACTTCCAGTATTCCAAAGTCGGCGCCAAGAAGCCGAATCCCTGGGGACTTTACGACATCTACGGCAACGTCTGCGAATGGTGCCTGGACCAGTACACCCCCACCACCCCTGCTGCAGCCATCCTCGGCAACGACTGGGTGCGCTCCAAGACCCCCTACCCGCACGTGGCCAAAGGCGGCACCTATGATGACGATGCCGAACTCCTCCGCAGCGCCGCCCGCAAGGCTTCCGACCCGCTGTGGAAGCAGCAGGACCCCCAGCTGCCGAAGAGCATTTGGTACCTGACAGACGCCACCTGGCTCGGCTTCCGCATCGTGCGCCCCCTTGAAATCCCCACCGTGGAAGAAATGTACGCGGCCTGGAACAATGGTGTGGCCAAAGAATAACCACATGTCCTTCTGCTGATCTCCCAACAGGCCGCTGAACTCCAGCGGCCTGTTTTTTGCACGGTCAGCCCTTTTACCGACGTTGAAGCTCCCCTCTCACTCTCCCTTCCTCCCAAACACCCACATGTCTCAGACCAAATCCTCCAACAACGGGGCCATGGCCGCCCTGATCGCTGCATTCCTCGGCTGGCTCTTCGATGGTTTTGAAATGGGTCTGTTCCCGCTCATTGGCAAACCCGCGCTTCAGGACCTGCTGCCCGGAGCGCCTGCCAAGGAGCATGTGGAATGGTTCACGGTCATCATTTCCGTCTTCCTCGTCGGTGCGGCCACGGGCGGCGTGCTGTTTGGCTGGCTGGGGGACAAACTGGGCCGCGTGAAGGCCATGACGCTGGCCATCTTTACCTACGCCATCTTCAGCGGCCTGTGCGCCTTCGTGACCGAGGCCTGGCACTTCGCCGGACTGCGCTTCATTGCCTCTCTGGGCATGGGCGGCGAGTGGGCGCTGGGTGTGGCGCTGGTGAATGAAATCTGGGGCGGCAAGAACCGCGCGTGGATTGCGGGCATGATCGGTGCCGCGTCCAACATCGGCTTCCTCCTCACCGGCCTCATCAGCTGGCAGCTCAACGCCAGTCTGGAGATCGTCACCGGCTGGATCCACGCCATGGGCCTGTCTCCTGAAAATACGGATTACCTGCTGCACAACCGCGCGTGGCGTTTCATCGCCGTCAGCAGCGCCCTGCCTGCTCTGATCAATTTCTTCATCCTCGTCTTCGTGCCAGAGTCCCACAAGTGGGAGGAGGAGAAGAAGTCTGGCAGCACCTCGCACTGGGCCACCACGGACCTCGTCGGCGTGCTCATCGCCTGCATCGCAGCCATCGGCATCATCTACGCCTGGTCTCCGATGGCCAAGTTTGGAGGAGCTGTGGCTGGTGTTATCACTGTCGTGGGTTTGGTGATCGCACTGTGGGGTTACCTGCACCCGGTGCGCCAGTACATGCAGCGCTCACATGCCGCCGGTGGCGTGAATGATGCGGAACGCGGCGTCATCATGAAAAATCTGCTCATCGGTGCAGGCCTTGCCGCCGTGGCTCTTCTGGGCACCTGGGGCTCCGCGCAGCAGGCAGCACGCTGGGCCTCCGGCCTGGCTGTGGACGCCAAGGGCCTGCCCATCATTGACTACATCGTCATCAGCACAGCGCTCGGGGCCATCCTCGTCACCCTCATCACCCCGTTCATCGCGGACAAGCTGGGCCGCCGCATCACCTATACCCTGCTGTGCGTGGCCGCGCTGGCCTCGGCGCTGGCCTTCTTCCAGTTCAACAAGCCCTTTACCGGAAACAGCATGCCGCTGTCCCTCACCATCACTGCCTTCCTGCTGGGCGGCATCACGGCCTCGTTCTACGGCTTCTTCCCGCTCTACTTCCCCGAGCTTTTCCCCACCAGCGTGCGCGCCACCGGCCAGGGCTTCTGCTTCAACTTCGGCCGCCTCATCGCCGCCGTGGGCGCCCTGCAGCTGGCCAATCTGACCTCCTTCTTCGGCGGGACCGAAGGCGGCATGCACGCCGAGGCGCACGCCTACTCCGTGCTCTCCTGCATTTATGTCGTGGGCATGGTTCTGGTGTGGTTCGCACCCGAAACCAAAGGGCATTCCCTGCAGTAGCCCCCATTTGCGGCAATTGATCCAGCGGCCTAAATGAAAGATTGTTTGCCAAAGAGTCTTTCATCGCTAATAATAAGTTTATATTAACCTCTCACAAATAAGAAGTTCTTGCTGTCGGTTGAGTAAAAATTTATGGATTCTATGATTTTATCTTGATCCTACCATTAGAACTTGTTACATTAATCGAAGTTCGAGATTTTCTCGGAAACCATAGCTCTAGGACCCACCTCCCATGATTAACGGAACCAAAACCCCAGCCAAGGACCACGCCAAACTGGCAGATTTCATCCTGTTCAGTCAGCGCGAGTTTTTGCTTAATCTCTCCCGCGAGCTGAACCGAGATAACATTTCTTTCGCTCAGTTCTTCCTGCTTGGCTATCTGGCCACTTCTAAGGAACTGACCATGACGGACATCGCGCGCAAGATGGGCCACTCCACCGCTGCTGCCACCGGTCTCGTCGACCGCCTCGAAAAGCTGGGCCTCATGGAGCGCACCCACGCCGTGGATGACCGCCGCAAAGTGCTCGTCCGCATCACCTCCCGCGGCATCGAACTCGTCAGCCGCCTGCGCGACGAACTGCAGAACCAGATCGCCGACGCCATGAGCGAAACCTCCTCCGCAGACGCGGACAGCTTCATGAACGCCTATCGCTCGCTCGATACTTCGGTGGTTCGGTAAGCGGTTCACTCCCCAGTTCTTTTTGCAAAGGCGCACGTTTTTCGTGCGCCTTTGTTTTTTCATGGCAGAACAGCCATGCCATGAACGAACAACCGCTGTGGATGACTTTCCCTGCCCTCGAGGCATTGCCGGGCTTTGCGCATCGCTTCACCCTGCGCCATCCCGACATCGCGGTGGATGATGAGCGCTCCGTGGTCGTGGCACGCCTCTGGGACTGGCACCGCGCCCAAGCGGAAGAAATGGGCTTTTCCGCTACAGCCCTGGCCATTGCCGAACAAGTCCACGGCTCTGAAGTCGCGGTGCTGACGGCACCATCCAGTGAAATCATCCCTGGAACGGACGGCATCATTTCCAATGTTCCAGGCCTGGTCATCGGCATTTACGTCGCGGATTGTTGTGCCGTCTATCTCGCGGATCCGCGCACCGGGGCCTTTGGCATCGTTCATTCCGGCAAAAAAGGCTCTGAGTCCGGCATCACGAAGAACGCGATCGAAAAGATGCAGCAGCACTTCGGCACGGAGCCCGCCGACTTGTGCGTGCAGTTGAGCCCCTGCATCCGCCCTCCTGCCTACGAGGTGGATTTCGCCGCGCAGATCCGTCAGCAGGCCCTGAATGCCGGCGTGCCTGCCGGGCAGATCCACGATACCGGCCTCTGCACGTCTTTGGATTTGCGCCGCTTTTATTCCTACCGCATGGAGAAAGGCCGCACCGGGCGCATGCTGGCGCTGCTCGGCCGCACCGCCTGATCACCATGACCTTTCATTCTCCCGCCAAAATCAATCTCTGGCTCCGCATTCTCGGCAAGCGCCCGGACGGTTTCCACGAGGTGCAGACCCGGCTCTGCCGGCTGGCGCTGGGAGACACCGTCGAACTGGAACTCCGTGGCAAAGGCACCGACGTCGCCCTCACCTGCTCCGACCCCACCGTTCCGCTGGATGAGTCCAATCTGGCCATGCGTGCCTTGCGGGCTTTCGAAAACCGGACTGGCAGGCAATCCTCCTGGCGCATTCATCTGGAGAAAAAGATCCCCGCAGGTGCTGGCCTGGGCGGTGGCAGCAGCAATGCGGCCACCATTCTGAAGGGGGCCAATGAGCTTGCGGGCTCCCCTCTCTCCCAGGCTGAACTCATTGAGATCGGTGGGCAGATTGGCTCCGACATCCCCTGCTTCATCCTCGACACCCCCGCTGCCGACGGCGCAGGTCGCGGCGAGCAGGTCACGCCTGTTGCATTTCCCTGGCAGCTGCCGCTGGTCTTGATCAAACCGCCCTTTCCCATTCCCACTCCCTGGGCCTACAAGCAGTGGGCGGGTTCGAAGGAGCTGCCGGGCATTCTCTACGCGCCTCAGCTCTGCCCCTGGGGCGCCATGTCCAACGATCTGGAGCGGCCCGTCTTTGAAAAGCACCTGCTGCTCCCCACGCTGAAATCCTGGCTCCTGGAGCAGGGGGAAGTCCGCGCGGCGCTGATGTCAGGCTCCGGCAGCACCATGTTTGCCATCACGGAATCGCCCCCGCAGGCGCTGGAACTGGCGGCGAAAGCACGGGAGTGGTGCGGAGAAACCTGCTGGGTGCAGTCCACGATGATTGGGTGAAAAAAGGTCATGATGCGCTTCGCGCGTCAAGTCTGGTCAAGGGGGCAGGAAGCAGACCGTTTGCAGCTTGGGCCATCGGGTCACCTCTTGACGGCGCAGCCGCCTTGACCTCTTGACCACTTTTGACAGCGCAGCCCCCTGAAATGATTGAGGCCGGGCGGCTCCCGATTCCGCCCGGCCTCTGGTTAGATCAACCTCAACTTGTCCTGCGGTGAAGCAGGGTTTTAGTTAACAACCAATCACTCTCAAGACCCAGCTTATGGAGGGCTGAAATCCCCGCATAAACTGTTACTGGGGTTAGTAGGGGCATGGGCGGAAGTGTTGAAAAAAGATGAAATAATTTTTGCTCAAGCCATCCACTCCCTTTCGTTCACCTCTGCCCCTATGCCAGATCTCCCACCGCTAACCGACCATGAACGAGCGCTTTACGAATGGCAGATGTGGGTGCCCGGGGTCGGGGAGGAAGGGCAGCAGAAGCTCAAGGCAGCCTCCGTGCTGATCTCCCGTGTCGGCGGTCTTGGAGGCTTGGTCGCCTTGGAACTCGCTGCGGCTGGCGTGGGAAAGCTCGTGCTGGCCCACGGCGGCGACCTGCAGCCGTCCGATTTGAACCGCCAGCTGCTGCAGACGCACGACCACATCGGCAAACCACGGATGGACTCCATCCTGCGCCGCCTGCGGGAACTCAATCCGCATGCTGAACTCGTTGGCGTGGCCGAAAACGTTTCAGAAACCAATGCGGCCGCTTTGGTAGCCCAGGCAGACATCGTGGTGGACGCCGCGCCGATGTTTCAGGAGCGCCTGGCTTTAAACACCGCCGCCATGCGTGCGCGCAAGCCCATGGTGGAGTGCGCCATGCACACGCTGGAGGCCAGCGTCACGACGTTTCTGCCCGGCCAGACAGGCTGCCTGGCCTGCTATGTTCCCGAAGTGCCCCCGGCTTGGAAACGGCAGTTCCCGGTGTTCGGCGCTGTTTCAGGCACCGCTGCGTGCATCGGTGCCATGGAGGTCATCAAACTGATCACCGGCATCGGCCGGACACTTTGCGGTGAACTGCTTTCGATGGACCTTTCCACCATGCAATTCCGCAAAGTGCGGCTGCCAAAGAGACACGACTGCGCCGTGTGTGCGTGAGCGATTTATTTCGCCACAAAATCAAGTACGCAGGCCTTGTCGAGCAAGGGCTTCAGCTTGGCCACAAATGCCGAATGTTCAGGATGCGGCAGATAGACCTCAAGACCGGCCTTGTCTTTGAACGTCACCAGAAAGCAATGGGTGAAGCCGTCATTGAGCCCTTCGGGACTCACGTTGGTACCCCACTCAAACGCCGTGACCGTGTTGACCTTTTTGGCAAGCTCGATGAAGGCGTTTTCGATGTTCTGGACTTCTGCCGGAGTGGCGCTGTCTTTGAATTTGAAGAACACAACGTGGCGGTAGGGGGCGTCTGCGGCGGTGGCGAGGGTGGTCATGGCGGAGAGGAGGATGGCGAAGGCAAAAAGAGCGGCTTTCATGGTCCGCGAGAGTGTCGCAGAGAGCTGTTTTCGTCAACGGCTCAAACAGGTTGCGTCGTGGCATCACGCATGCTCCAAATGATTCATGAGCCATTGGGACCGTTTTCAGAAATACTTCGTTCGTTACTCAAATCTGGGATTCTCCATCGACATCAGCCGCATGGCTTTCGAGGACGATATCTTCACCACCATGGCGGGTCGCATTGAGTCCGCCTACAAGGCGATGATCGAAGTGGAGTCCGGAGCCATCGCCAATCCGGACGAGAAGCGCATGGTCGGCCACTACTGGCTGCGTAATGCACGGCTGGCCCCCACTGCCGAGCTCCAGCATGAGATCAGCGAAACGCTTTCCGCCACGCTGCGCTTCGCCGCAAACATTCACTCCGGTGCCATCCCCACGCCCGCCGGCCAGAAATTCACCCGCGCTCTTATTGTCGGCATCGGCGGTTCGGCGCTAGGCCCGCAGCTCGTCGCGAACGCCATCACTCCGGCCAACCCGCCCATGGCGATCTCGTTCCTGGACAACACCGACCCCGACGGCATCGACCGCGTCATCGCACAGATCGGCGCGGAGCTGGCCACGACTCTCACCATCGTCATTTCCAAATCTGGTGGCACCAAGGAAACCCGCAATGGCATGCTCGAAGCCGAAGCCGCCTACAAAGCCGCCGGGCTCGACTTTGCCAAGCATGCCGTGGCCGTCACGGGTGTCGGCAGCGAGCTGGACAAGCACGCCCTCGCGCAGGGCTGGCTGGCGCGCTTCCCCATGTGGGACTGGGTGGGCGGACGCACCAGCCTGATGAGCGCCGTAGGCACTCTGGCCGCAGCCTTGCAGGGTGTGGACGTGCTGCAGTTCCTCGCTGGCGCCGCCGCTATGGATGTGGAGACCCGTCAGCGTCCCGCGATCGAAAACGCTTCCATGCTGCTGGCTCTCATGTGGTACCATGCCGGCAAAGGCAAGGGCCTGAAGGACATGGTGGTGCTGCCATACAAGGACCGTCTGGTGCTTTTCAGCAAATACTTGCAGCAGCTCGTCATGGAGAGCCTGGGCAAGGAGCACGATCTCGACGGCGCCGTGGTGAATCAGGGCATCGCCGTTTATGGCAACAAGGGCAGCACCGACCAGCATGCCTACGTGCAGCAGCTCCGCGATGGCGTGAACAACTTCTTCGCCACCTTCATCGAAGTGGGCAGGTCACGTGACACCGCCTCCATCGAAGTCGATCCAGGCTTCACCACCGGTGACTACCTGCAGGGCTTCCTCCGCGGCACCCGCAAGGCCCTGGCGGAGAAGGGTCGTGAGTCCATCACCCTCCACATTCAGGAGCTCAATGCCTTCAGCCTTGGCGTGCTCATTGCCCTGTTTGAGCGTGCGGTCAGCTTCTACGCCAGCCTGGTCAACATCAACGCCTACCACCAGCCCGGAGTGGAGGCAGGCAAAAAGGCCGCCACCGACTTCCTCACGCAGCTCGCACAGGTGCGTTCCGCCCTCACCGGCATTGGCCGCTCTGCAGAAGAAGTGTCCTCCAAACTGGGGATCGACGCCGAAGACGCCTTCCACATGCTCAATCACCTGGCAGCCAACGGCCAGGCGCGTATCGTCCTCGTGGGAGACAGTCCGGCGCAGGATCAATTCGCAGAGGCATGACAAATCGCTGATTGCACACGTAACGAGGGCATTCTATAAATCGCACCTGCGAAGCCTGCTGTCCGCGGCATCAACTTCATGCGTGAAATTCCCATCCACTACCAAATCGCCTGCGTCATTTTGACCGCCCTGTTCATCTGGTCGTTCAGCATTGCTCGGGAGCCACGAGGCTGGAGGCGGCTGTTTCAGTCCATGTTCTCCAAATCGGAGACCTTTTCGGTCAACAAAAACAAGGTCATCGACGAGGCTCTGAAGCGCTACGGCATTGTGGTGGCCATGGCCATTCTGGTGGTGGACGTCTCCTGCTTTGTGCTTGGTGCCACCTACACCTTCCGTGAAAAGCAGCGCCACCAGTCGCAGGAGCAACGTGAAAACGCCAGGGAGTTCGACCGTCACCAGCACAACAGCAAGCCGGGCATCGCCAACTGATCTGATCAGCGGTTGCGCTTTGTGACCAGAGTGTCCGCGATCAGGTCATGCAGGCAGCGGCGGTCCTGACGGAAGATTAGCAGGGAATCAGTCAGCAGCAGTGCCACTCCCACAACCCCGAAGGACACGACTCCGGCAAAGACGAGGATGCCAAAGATCACGCCCCTTAGCAGGACCGCCTTCACGAAGCCGGCTGGAGATCCCTCCGGAAAGCGCACGACTTGAATCCCCAGGATGAGCTTGCCAATCGTCTGACCTCTCAGGCTTAGCAGGACCACGTTTGTGATCAAGGCGGTGTCAAAAATCAGGCTCACCACCGGCAGCATGACATTGCCGGACGTCTGCACCTCTTCGGAGCGCCGTTGAATGGCGTTCATCATCTCGTTCGGATTGTCCTGGAGCTTCTGATATTCTTCAACAAACGCCGGGGTGAAAAACATCGTCAGGATGATGCCCAACGGCACAAACAGCAGAGTCCAGTCGATCAGCTTTGCCGCCAGCCTCTGCCCCCGCGAGGCCAGTTCCAGGCGCAGCGCCCGGTCCTGCCGCACCTCCGCGCGCAGTGCCGCCAGTCCCGCTGCCGCCGGGAGTGGCGGTGGTACGCTCATGATCTCCGGGCTCAGCTCCTGCAGGTGATCTTTCAGGGGCTTCCAGTCCGCCATGCCTTCCGCCCAGCACAGATCCGTGGGTTTGAACCGGCCGTCCCTCAGTCCGGCGCTCACATCCAGATCATTGAATGTGCCGAGCTGTTCCTCGCCGCGTGCCAGATGGTATTTCATGAATATGCCGTTTGCTGTAAGTCGTATGCTAGATAGCTGCTAACCAGCCCGCATCAAGCTCCCTTCCCATTTGAAAACCATCGCCCGCGTCTTTTCCTACCTGCGTCGTTACCCCTGGCTCGGCTCCGCCCAGATCGCCTGCGCCATCATCGGCACCCTGATGGTCATTGTGTTTCCGCACATCACCCGGGAAGTCCTGGACGTCGTGGTGCCTGGAAAGCAATGGCAGCGCCTCACCCCGCTTGCGCTCTGGGCGCTCGCCGCCTACTTTGCCCAGCACCTGTTCAATTCCCTGCGCATCCAGCTCAACAACACCTTTGAGCAGAAGGTCATCTACGATCTGCGCAGCGACATCTACCAGCGTTTGCAAACCCTCCCCCTCCGCTGGTTTGACAACCGTCCCTCCGGAGACATCATGACCACGATCTCCGAAGACATCCCCTCCGTGGAGCGCGTTCTCATTGATGGCATCGAGCAGGGCCTCATCTCCATTCTGCAGATCATCGTTGTCGGGGCTTTCATGCTGCAGGCGGACGTCACGCTGACTCTCTACGCCCTCATTCCCCTGCCCTTTCTCATGGCGGGCGCGCTGATCTACACCCGCACCTCGCGTGACCGCCACCGCAAGGTGCGCAAGGCCAGCAGCGCCATGAACTCCCTGCTCCAGGACAACGTCTCCGGCATGCGCCAGATCAAGGCCTACGCCATGGAACGGGAGGAGCACAACCGCTTCAACATGGCCAGCGATGCCCTGCGCAAAGCCACGCTCCACGTCATGCGCATCTGGTCCATTTACCGTCCCGGCATGAATTTCCTCACCAGCGTCGGCATGGTCATCGTGCTGTGGGTGGGCGCACGTCAGCTCATGGCTGGCAAGATTCAGACCGGCGACCTCACCGCCTTCCTGCTGCTGGTGAAATTCTTCTACGATCCCATCGAAAGCCTGCACCAGCTCAATCAAATCCTGCAGACCGGCCGCGCCGCCGGGGAGCGCGTCTTTGACATCCTCGATGCCGAACCCGAGGCCGACACCACAGGAGGGCGCGAACTCGCCAGCATCTCCGGTCACGTGCGCTATGAAAACGTCGGCTTCAGCTACGCGGGAAAAACTCCCACCGTGCATGGCGTCTCCCTGGATGCGCATCCAGGCCAGACCATCGCGCTGGTCGGCCCCACCGGTGCCGGCAAATCCACACTGATCAATCTCCTCACACGCTTCTACGAGTATGATGAAGGCGTTATCACCATCGATGGCGCGCCGGTGCACGAACTCAACAAAGCCTGGCTGCGCCGCCACATTGGTTATGTCACTCAGGAGAGCTTCCTGTTCAACGGCACCGTCCGTGAGAACCTGGTCATCGGCCGCCGTGATGCCACGGATGAGCAGTTGTGGGAGGCGCTGAAAAGCGCGAACGCAGATGCCTTCGTCAAACGCCTGCCCAATCTGCTGGACACCCACGTGGGCGAGCGTGGCGTGAAGCTCAGCGTTGGCGAAAAGCAGCGCATCAGCATCGCCCGTGCACTGCTGCGCAATCCTCCCATCCTCCTCCTCGATGAGGCGACCGCCAGTGTGGACACCGAGACCGAGCGCCAGATCCAGGAGGCCCTGGAGCATCTCATGGCCCACCGCACCAGCTTCGTCATCGCCCACCGCCTCAGCACCGTGCGCAATGCCGACCGCATCTATGTTCTCGATCGCGGTTGCATCCTCGAGCAGGGCACTCACGACGAACTCATCGCCAAAGAAGGAATGTATGCGCGACTTTGCCGCACCTCCCTGATCGCCGCGGGAGCGAACGCGGCATGAAGCGGCTTTGTTGAGCACGAGGTGTTGCAGTGATTCATTTTGGAATGGTTTGCATCTCGCCGTTCTCTGCGATCAACGTGGAAACCTCATTACAAGCCGCTCTCCTCATTGCCCAGCCTCGGAATCCCGCTAAAGCTTCCTCATGAACACCGCACCCAGAACCTGTTCGTCCCGCACGTCCCGCGTCGTCTCTGCGCTTTCTCTTTTGCTCCTTCTTGCGGCCTGCAATGCACAGTATGGTCTTCCGGTCCCTGGCTATGGCTATCCCGGCGGGCTTTCGCAGTTTGCGCCGCGGATGGGAAAATCGGGAAACTACGTCTATTACACGCAGTTTGAGGCCTACTATCACCCAGCCACGCAGCAGTTCTACTACCCAAATGGCAAAACATGGGAGGTAAAGCCGACGGTGCTCAATACCACCGCCCGGGAGGTTCGTGCCACCCCTGGCGTCCCCTTCCAGTTTCCCGATCATCCGTCGAAATACCACGAGCAGGTCAAGCAAGCCTTTCCTACCACCTGGACTCCCGGCAAAGGCCGCTTCGACGAACCCTATGAGTTCGGCCGCAGCGGCTGGGACATCGACCGGCGCTAGTCTGCGCCGCTGCTTTTTCACTTCGTGCCTTACAGGCCAAACGCGAGCCAGAGCATGAGGTGCAGCAGGCCCACATACACGAGCCATGTCTGCGCCAGTCCATAGACCAGACTGCCGCTGGTTTCGCTCGGAGTATCGCTGCTGCGGCCAAACCAGCGGTCTTGGTTCCGATACAAGATCACGCCGGCCGGAATGATGATGATCAATCCGAGCACACCGATCACTTTCAGGCCAAGCAGACCTTCGGGACTCATCACTGCAAACAAAGGAGTTAATTGGGGGTTCATGCCGGACACATTCACCTCAGCTCAAAAAGCCACCAGATACAGATGGTCGAAATGGCAGCCAGTACAGATGGCTCGAAGCAGAATCCCTATTTCACCTGCCTCTTCGCCAGACTACCCAGCGTCCGAATGGCACCCGCCATACGCGCTGACCACTGATCTCCGCAGGATATGCGTATGCAGTTCGCGTAACTCCGCTCCAGTGAAAACAGTTGCCCCGGCGCGATGCTGACACCTTTGGCCAGCGCCCGGTCATACAGTTCGAGCGCATCGACCATGGCAGGCATGGTGACCCAGAGCAAAAATCCTCCCTGGGGCGTCGTGACCGTTGTCCCCGTGGGAAACTCCTCCAGGATCGCGCGCCGCATTCGCGAGACGTTCTCTTTGTAAATCGACCGCACGCTCCGCAGCCAGTGATCATAACCGCCCTCAGACAGAAAGCTGGCGATGGCGAGTTCAGGGAGCGTTGCCGTCGCCATGGTGTGGGTCAGTTTTGCCATGCGCACGGCATGGTAATACCGGCCAGGCACCACCCAGCCGACGCGATACCCCGGCGCCAGTGTTTTTGAAAAGGAACTGCAAAACAGCACCAGCCCCGACTCATCATAAGACTTGCAGGTGCGCGCACGCTTGGGTCCAAAAGGCAGCTCGCCAAAGACATCATCCTCGATCAAGGGAATCTCCCTCTCCTTTAACATGGCCACCAGCCGCTGCTTCGCTTCGTCGGGCATGGAAGCTCCGAGCGGATTGCTAAAAGCTGGCAGCGCAATGCAGGCATTCACCTGCTGATTTTTTAACGCTCCTTCCAGCACATCCAGCCTCAGGCCGGTACGGGGATCCGTGGGTATTTCCAAAGCCCGCAGCTCCAGTGCCTCAAGCACATGCAGAATGCCGAAGTAAGTGGGAGTTTCCACCGCCACCACATCTCCCGGTTTTGTCACCGCACGCAGGCAAAGCATCAGCGCCTCCGTGGCTCCGCAGGTGGTGATGATCTCGGCCGGAGCGACGACCGCGCCGCCTTTCATCATGCGTTTGCTGATCTGACGCCGCAGCACTTCCGAGCCGGGCGGAAGGTCATACATCACGCCACGTGCTCCGGCATGCCGCGCCTTTTCCGCCAGCATGCGGTTCAGCTTCGCGGTGGGAAGGATGTCCGGACTTGGCACCGCGCCCCCCAGGGCGATGACGCCTCCTGCGACCACCGCATCAAACAGACTCGCATGGCGGTTCCCCAGACTGCCGGACATGGGGACACGCGGCGGACCTGGCAGGTCCGGCAACACTTGAGGCGGTGCTTTGACGAAAAAGCCAGACTTGTGCCGTGGCTCCACCAGCCCCCGTGATTCCAGCTCCACAAACGCCTGCACCGCGGTGCTCATGCTGACGCCCTGCTGCTCACCGATTTCCCGCAACGACGGCGTCCGCTCTCCAGGACGCAACGCGCCATCCGCAATCATCTTTGCCACCTTGTCGGCGACCTGTTTGTAGAGCGGCGTCTGAGTTGAGCGCGGGGCTGAAGGGGGCATGTTCCTGACTATCTCAATCAGAGGAGGCCTGTTCCATTGATTTTTACCGAATGCTTTGCCGCAAACTGGCACCACACGCCGTCCGGCCCGATGGCTCCTCACAGGCATTCCTAATTCTCAAGTCAAGGTGAACGGCATGATCAAGGACGTTCTCTTCGCTTCCGCAAGAGCTGCGGGCACCGACCAGCGGCTGGTGATTGTGGATGCCTGCCAGCTGATGGAAGACGCTGACTACAAAAACAGCCGTCAGGCATCTCGCCGCATACGCATCAACAGCGAAGTGACGGCAGACAATCGCTACGTTGACGGCAGCCTGAAGCAATCTTTCTGACGACATGCACTTCGCCGATGTGTTGCGCGTGCTTAAATCGGTCTTCGTGAAAAACTGAAGCGCAGACCGGCAGCGTCACCATTTCGGAACGATGGTTTTGACATACTCCTCCTGCCACGCGGCCACTTGCTCCCGTGTGACTGCGGGGGCGTTGGGACTGGAGATCTCGGCCTTCACGTGGCGGATGATGACACCATGCGGATCTGGCGTGGCGGCGGCTGAGCGAATACGCAGGTAGCTCACGCCATTCAGCGTGCGCGTGCGCAGCGGGAGAGCCGAGACCAGCACGTCATCCAGCAGGAACTCGCACTGGCCACGATCGAGGTCCCAGCGCAGCGAAAGCGTGTGCCACTCGTCCGGCCTGACGTTGTCTGGCATGACACGGGCCTGGAAGACAGCCGCGTCCTCGCCAAGCGTATTGGAGGGGTCAAAGAATCGGTCATTGAGTGAAAACACCGCGCCCTGTGATCCGCCTGGCAGGCGAATGCGGGCGGTGAGCTGGCCACGCCAGCCATTGGGGAAATTCCACACCGCAGTGTCTGGCTGGCTGGGCTCTTCCGCAGACGCGGCGTGGCGCACATGCAGGCTGCGACTATCTTTTTCGCCCGGTGTTTCAATGAGCTCGCAACCGATGCGCCGGGCACGCCACCAGCGCTTTGCCGGACCGATGTGCTGATACACGCTCCACTGCGCCAGACCATCGCGGAAGTCGGTTTCAGCCTTTGTCTCGGTGATCCACTCTGGATCGACCACGATGGGATTGCGCCCGCCTTTCCCCTGCCCGGCCAGAACGATGATCCGCCCCTGCTCGTCGAACGCGGCAAGCGGATAGGCCGTGCCGCGATCTCCCGAAGCAGCAGGATTGTCATTGCGCCGATGATCCAGGTAGATCTCGCGAAATCCCTGCCAGGTGCTGCCATCATCCGATGAGATGGCAATGTGCAGCGCATCGCGCCCGCCATAGACGCCCACGCCTTCATGCTTGGGTGGCAGTTCGCAGTTGTTCCACGTCAAGACCAGTCTCCCATCGCGGTGGCGAAGCAGGTTGGCAGGCCCCGTCGAGGTCCGGAAGCGGGAAGGTACTGCCGCTGCCCAGGTGGTGCCGCCATCTTTGGAGAGGGACTCGTAAAGGCAGCCAGCCTGCGTTCGCATCAGCATCCAGACAGAGCCATCCCGCAGCTCTTCAAAGCATGGCTCGCAGGCGCCTTCGTTCGCGCCATTAAATCCGGCATAGCAGGGCGAGGTCAGTTTCGAGGCGCTGATCCGCCAGGTCGCCCCGCCGTCGTCCGAGTATTCCACCACCGTCTCGTGGCGGCCTGCGGGCGGCACCGCCTTCCCATGAGGAAGGTAGCTGCCGTGCGGCACCAGCAGGCGTCCGCTGCTCAGGCGTTGATATTCCATCTGCGAGCCATTGTAGCCGTGCCAGGTGCGCACTGGCGGCGACACCGCCTCGGCGCTGCCCTGCTGATACCACACGTCGAGATACATCGGCAGACCGATGCTCTTCACATCCTCCTTCGTGATGGCTTCCTTCTTCACCGTGATGCTGCGGACAACACCATCGGCAGACAGCAGCGTTTGTGCATTGTTGAGAAGCCCGCTGTCCGCCAGAGCTTTTGATCTGGCCAGACTCTCTGGCAGCGCGGGTTTCAGCGTGTGCATCTCCCCTATTGCATCTGGCAGGAGCAGAGGGCCCGCGCTCAGCGCGTATGGATTGTAGAAGCAGAAGCTGCCATCTTCACGGCGGAGAATGGCAAAGCCGGAGCGCGTGCCGCTCGGCGCTGTTGCATCGTGACCGGCATCCTCCAAAAACAGCATGCGCGGAGGCTCGGCCGCTCCTGCCACCACGAAGGTGAGGGCTTCAAACAGGCATAAGACGCGAAAGGCTTGTGGCAGAAGGTGTTTCATGAGCAAGGCGGCTGGTTGATTAGCGCTGGCATGTCAATCCGGCGCTTGAGAATGCTTTTTCATGCTGGCATTTTTTCAGCCGGACAGCTAGCCTGACAGTCTGGTCCTTTTTCCGAACCATGAACACTTCTAAAAACTCCCCCAGCCCTACCCGCCGCAGCTTCGTCAAACAAACCGTCGCCGCAGGCCTTGGTTTCAACTTCATTCCCGCCTACCTGACCAGCGCACGTGCGGCGGACAATCCCAAACTGCCGCCGAGCAAGCGCATCAACCTGGGCTGCATCGGAGTCGGCGGCCGTGCCGGCAGTGTCATCCCCGGCCTCACCGAAGGCGGCACCGCCGTCCCCGTGGCGTTTACCGATGTCGATTTCGTCACCGCGAAAACAGAGAAGAATCTGAAGGCCTTCCCCGAAGCGAAGCGCTTCAGCGACTTCCGCGAGATGCTCGACAAAATGGGCAACGACATCGACGCCGTCAGCGTGGTCACCCCTGACCACACCCACTTCACCGCCGCCATCCACGCCATGGCACGCGGCAAGCATGTGTATGTGGAAAAGCCGCTGACGCACACCTTTGAAGAGGCGGAGATCCTCATGCGCGCGGAGAAGAAGTTCAAGGTGGTCACCCAGATGGGCAACCAGGGCCACACCTCCGCCGGAGCGGAGCAGTTCAAGCAGATGCTCGCCGCGGGCATCGTCGATGACATCGTGAAGATCGACGCCTGGAAGTCCCCTTCGCTCTGGTTCATGAACGCCGCCGAGCGCGCGCTCGTGAAAGGTTATCCGCCCGAGGAGCCAAAGCCCGAATCTCTCAACTGGGACCTGTGGTGCGGCCCGCAGGAGGTGAAACCCTACAGCAAGATGTACCACCCCTTCAACTGGCGCGGCTTCCACCTCTACGGCGGCGGCATGTTTGGTGACTGGGGCGCGCACATCATCGACTTCGTCCACGACCACCTCAAGCTCGGCCTGCCCACCCGCATCACGCCCATCGCCCTCGCCGACTACAACCAGATCGCCTATCCGCTGAGCTCCGACATCCGTTTTGAATTCCCCGCCCGTGGCGATAAACTTCCCGCCGTGGAGCTCCACTGGAAAGCCGGTGGCGACACCAAAATCGAGATCCCGGAAAAGTTCGGCGATCCCGGCCCCGATGGCAAAATCGTCATCCCGAATCCCGGCGCGACAGGTTCCCTGCTGCACCGCAAACAGGGCGACTACCTCGTGCAGCGCGGCTCCCACGACCGCCACTCGCTCGTGTATCCACGCACCAAGATGGTCGAATTCAAGGACGCCATGGCCCTGCATCCGCCGAAGTACAATCACTTCCAGAGCTTCATCCAGGCGTGCATGGGCAATGGCAAAACCGAGTCTCCTTTCAGCGTCGGAGGCGCGCTTACCCAGGTGCTGAATCTCGGCACCATCGCCGAGTATCTGAACGTCGACCTGCAGTTCGACCCCGCCACCAAGCGCTTTGTCAACAACGACGCCGCCAACGCCCGCCTCTCAGGCCCAGCTCCCCGCGCCGAATGGGCTGACTGCTACAAGCTGGCATAATAATGCACTCCGCTCCTCTGGGCTGCTCCATTGCAGTCCAGAGGATGCATTAACATCTCCAGGGGCACCTGAAAGGTGACTGAGCGTCTGCAAGCTATCAATACGTGGGAAAGATGGCAGGCGTCGGAAAGCGGTCTTCGTGGCTGAATTTCCCACTGTCGAGGTACTCCTCCCGCGGCAGGTGGAGGTCCGGCCAGTTTGCAGGACGAATACGAACGATCCGTGTGGGCCGAAGCCCTTCTGTGATCAGATCCGTCTCAAACCGGATCTGGATGCCGCTGCTTCCCAGCGGCACCCCGCCAGGCAGCTTCGCAATCTCACGAACGGTGCCTTTCGACGCCAGTTGTGTGGGCCCCGCAGTGCCGCCTTCTGTATGTTTCAGAGTGTTTTCAACTCCATTCACCCACACCGGCCGGCCATTTTCAAATTCGGCGTAGAGCGCGGCGTCCATGCCGCCAAACAGTGTTACAGACACCGTTGCACGACCGAACTTGCCATACTCGACGGCATCCACCCAAGCGGGCATCCAGCGGCTGCGAATGAAAGCCTTGTGTGCCTCCGTCTGCTGATGCGCGGCACGTTGCATGGCGGCGTCATCCAGCCAGATGTCCGAAATGTGGAAGCGGGTGAACACACCGCCCTCCGTCGGCTTCCACGTGATCCCGAGCAAGGCGCCCTGCCCTCCGAGCGATTTCTTCCCGCTGGCAGGCCAGGCTCCCTCGGCGACCATTTCTTCTGGCGTCAGACATTCGCGGCCACGCCAGATGCGGGTGGCGGCGTCAAAGCTCAGCATTTCTTCGTCGTCCTTGTTCTCACCACCTGACTTCGGCTCACAGCTGGCGGTGATCATGCCTTCGTTGTTCTTGAGCACCACCTCCTTCAGCCTCCACACTTTGCTCTCGCGCAGGCAGTGGCTGGGCTCGTCCTCAAGAAGAAGCACATGGTTCTCGGCAGGTGCCACACCAATGCCACGCCGGTGGTTCGCGTCTTTCTCCTTGTTGTTGACCGGCAGCACCGGCACGGCGGAGATTTTTGGATCGGGAGGCAGAAAGGCCCGGACGTGCATCACGGTCCCAAGCGGAATATCCCGCAGATCCGCCGGCGCACCATGATAGCAGATCATGCCATAAGGCAGCATGGCAAAGGGCTGTGGATCATTCCGTCGAAACACCCCGTTTCCCTGCACTCGCAGACTGCCACGGCGGTTCGCATGATCCATAAACACCAGTTCACCCCGGTAGGAGTGCGCTTTTTCCACAGGCGGAAACTTTCCCGCCACAGGTCGAAACGGCTCGTCTGCGGCGAAGGCGCACAGGCTTCCGAGGACGGTGAGCATGAGGACGGCGGCCTTCATCATCAGTACTTGGGAAAGATTGCCGGAGTTGGAAAGCGGTCTTCGTGGCTGAAATTGCCATCTCCCAGGTATTCCTCCCGCGGCACCTGCACCTGCGGCCACGTCGTCGGGCGCACGCGAACGACTCGCGTGGGACGAATGCCTTCGATGACGAGATCCGTCTCAAAACGGACCTGAATGCCGCTGCTGCCCAGCGGAGGCTCTCCTGGTGCCTTCGTGACGTCAAGCACGGTGCCCTTGGAGGCCATGTGTGCAGGGCCGTAACCGCCGCCTGCATGCTTCAAGGTGTTTTCGGCACCGTTCATCAGCACCTGGCCGCCTTTCTGAAAATCGGCGTAAAGGCTCGGGTCCATGCCGCCAAACAACGTCGCAGTCACCGTCGCGCGGCCAAACTTGCCATACTCCACATTGTCCACCCACGCGGGCATCCAGCGGCTGCGGATGAAGGTCTTATGCGTCTCGGTTTGAATTTGGGCCGCTCGCTGCATGGACACATCATCCAGCCAGACGTCCGAGATGTGGAAGCGGGTGAACACACCATCCGGTGTAGGTTTCCAAGTAATGCCAAGCAGCACTGACTGGCCCTCCAGCGATTTCTTTCCTTCCTTGGGCCACGTCCCTTCAGCGATCAAGTCGGCGAGCATGAGGCATTCCTTCCCACGCCAGAAACGCGTGCCTGCATCGAACGTCAGCTTTTCCTCGCTGGCCTTGCCATCGCCACCGGCCTTCGGTTCGAGGCTGGCGATGATCATCCCCTCATTGTTCTTGAGCTCCAGTTCCTTGAGCTTCCAGACCAGCCCCTCGTGCTGGCAATAGCTGGGTTCGTCTTCGAGCAGCAGCACATGGTTCTCAGCCGGTGCGACCCCCGTGCCGCTGTATCCCGCGATCTTGTTCTTGTTATCGACCGGCAGCACCGGCACCGCCGAGATCTTCGGATCAGGCGGCAGAAAGGCGCGCACCCGCATCACCGTGCCAAGTGGCACGTCCCGCAGATCCGCCGGTGCGCCGTGATAACTCACGATGCCATAAGGCAGCATCGCGAAGGGATGCGGCGCATTGCGGAAATAAGTGCCGCCCTCACCCTGCACCCGCAGGCTGCCCCGGCGGTTCGCGTGATCCACAAACACCAGTTCACCCCGATACGTAAGCGCTTTTTCCAAAGCAGGAAATTTCCCCGCCTCAGGCCGAAACGGCTCATCTGCGCTGACACACAAACCCAGAACCAGGAACAAAGAACCAAAAACGAATTTCATCATAGCGCGATCACCCGGTTGCTGTCGCCAAACGTGTCTGTCTCCACGCCCATGCGCTGGGCCATGAGGAGCAGCAGGTTGCTCATGTGCGCGTCGGTGTTCACCGGACGGCTGCAGGTCTGGTAGTGCGCGGTGGTAAGACCGCCGTCAGTTCCGAGAGCGTAGCCTTGGAAACCAGCGGCCTCCAGGTTGAAGTCGAGATGGCTGCCATGCTTCAGGCCGAGATCCGTGCCACCGGCGAACACCAGCGGGAGGTTTGCATTGCCATGACTGTGGCCGTAGGACATGCCGCTGCCGAAGAGAGACATGGTGGAGCCGAGCAAAGACTGACCGCTCAAATCCTTCGTCTCCGCCAACCGGGTGAGGAAATAGCTGTACTGCTCAATGGCAAAGGTGTCGTAGTTGGTGAGCTTCTCCATGTAGCCCATATCACCGCCATGATGACTGAGCTGATGGCGCGACTCCGTGATCCCAATTTCAGGAATGGAAATCGCCTGCCCTTCCCCGCCCAGGCTGAAGGTGGCCACACGCGTCACATCCGTCTGAAACGCCAGCACCATAAGGTCATAGACTGTGCGAAAATAATCACCCGCCTTGGTGTCGGGGATGTCGCGATTGGTGCGTGTACGATCAGCATCTGAAATGACAGGCAGCGGCGTGTCCAGCCATGCATCGGCCCGGCGCGTGCGGATTTCCGCCTCACGCACGGAGGTGAGGTATTGCTCCATGCGCCCTTTGTCCTCGTTGCCCATCTTCTTCTCCATCCGCCGTACTTCCGCGAGGTTGTCATCAAGCACGCTGCCCTTCCGGCGCAGGGCCCGCCGCTGCGCTGCGATGCCGCCCTTCGGCTCTGCGAACATGGACGCAAAGATTTCACTGCAGCGGCGCATGGCCGGCAGCCGCACCCCGTCCGCTGTCCAGGCGAGCGATTCCTGGGTGATCGCGACTTCCAGCGACGGATAGCGCGTGTGCTGCGCGGTGATCTCCGCCATCTTCTGGTCCACCGAGATCGTGTTGCGATCCGAAGGCCCCAGCTTTCCACCCGTCAGCCAAATGTTGATGCAATTGTGGTGATGACTGAGGCTTCCCGGATGATGCAGACCACTGATCGGCGTGATGACATCGCGGTGCTTCTCCAGCGGCTTGAGCGAACGGGAAAACTGATAGTCCTTCCCAGGCTTCGTGATCTGGTAATTAAGCGAATGCACACCGTTTGCCAGATAGATAAAAGCGCTGCGCTTTGGTGTTTCGATCGCCTTCTCGGCAGCGCGAAGCGGGATCATGCACTCCAGAAACGGCAGGGAGATGAAGCTGCCGAATGCCTTGAGAGCGTGGCGGCGGTCGATCAGCCAGGATTGAGATAGATAGTTGCTCATAATATTTGGAGTGGGGCTGTTCAACGTTTGCGCATGAGGTTGGAAAGGGCAACGGCGCGGACAATGTCTTTGACGCCGCCTTGGGACTTTTTCGCTTCCGCCGCGATGGCCTTGAGGTCGTCCTGGTCATCGACGGTGAGCACCCGGCGGAGGCCGTACGTGCAGAGGTGTTCGATGAAGGCTCGGACAAACTTGTCGTGGTCCTCAATCAGGAGGCGTTTGAAATCGTTGGCATCCTTGAAGGGCCGACCGTCGGGCATTTCGCCGCTTGGATTGACGAGCGGGTCCTCACCGGTTCCCGCCGCGACTTTCTCACGCGTGCGCCATTGGCCGATCGCATCGTAGTTGTCCCACGCGATTCCCAAGGGATCGATCTTCGCGTGGCAGGAGGCGCAGTTTGCATTGTCGCGATGAGCTTCCAGTTTTTCGCGGAGGGTGGCCTTCGCGCTCGTTGGCGCATTGGGCTCGATGGCGGGCACATTGGCTGGGGGTGGCGGCGGTGTCCTGCCGAGAATCACCTCACTGAGCCAGACTCCTCGATGCACCGGACGATGGCGCGTTCCGTCCGAAGTCAGACCGAGCGAAGCGCCCATCGTGAGCAGTCCACCGCGATGATCCTCGGGCTTGAGAGAAACGCGCTGAAAACTGCTCTCTTTGGGCTCCGGCAGTCCATAGAAATCGCAGAGCCTGGGATTGGCCATGGTCCAGTCAGAGTCGAGGAAACCGGCCATGGGCAGATTCTTCACCAGCATCTCGCGGAAGAACTCCACCGGCTCCTCCTGCATGCTGGTCTCCAGCCACGCATCGTAGTTCGGATAAAGTTTCTTGTCCGGGGGAAACATGCCCACGCGGTGCAGTTGCAACCACTGCCGGGAGAAATCATCGATGAAGCGGTTGATCCGGCTGTCCTTCAGCATTCGCTCCACCTCATTCTTCAGTCCCTCGTCGTGCAGCTTGCCTTCTTTGGCCGTGGCAAAGAGTGCATCATCTGGCATCGAGCTCCATAAAAAATACGACAGCCGGGTCGCCAGTTCCCAGTCTGTAAGACGTTCGCGGGCAACCGGATCGCCTTCCACCAGATAGAGGAAGTTTCTTGAGGTCAGCACACCCTGCATCGCCACGCGATAGGCATCCGCCATCTTTTCGCCTGCCTCACGTTCAGCACGGCAGGATTGCAGGTACTCCGCCAGTTCCTCCTGTTTGACCGGCCTCCGCCAGGCGCTCTCCGCGAAGCGCTGCAGATGCTCCGCGACCGCCTCGTGTGTCGCGTCATCGGCAGGCACCAGCCCCGCGCGACGGGACTTTTCCGCCTCGGTTTCCAGCGGCCCTTCCCATTCAATCCAATCGAGGAGCACCGTCGAGAAAAGGCCGTTTCCCTTGTCATCAAACATCTGTGGGGCATTCGGGTTCAGCAGCAGTGGCTCGCTGCTGTGAGTGAAAATGTAGCCACCTCGGCTGGAAAGCGCATTGCGGAAGGCCGCGCCGCTGCGGCGGTCCACCACATCGGTGGCCACAATGCAAAAATCCAGCGACGCAGGCATCTCCAGAAACACTTCAAACTCATAAACCTTCGGGCTGTCTTCTGGTGCCGTAAGATCGAACTCGATGAGGCCATCCACCGTCTCTTCACCCGTCCTCTTGCCAATGCTCATGTGCGCAGGCTGGCCGCCGGGAGGACGGATGCCGCTGGCCTGAATGCGCACTTTATACAGCCCGCTGTCCTCCGGCCCAGTCTTGCCAAACCAGTTGGGCGAGAGCGCATTCTGCACTGTGCCCGGGAAGAGCAGGTAACGCAGCGGCCGCTTGATGCCAAACCTGTCCAACGCTGCCTGCTGCTCCTTTCCGCCGTTGTAGCGCAGTTCCACCGCCGACTTGCGCACTTTCCGCGCAGCAACAGACGTGGATGGAAAAGCACGGTCCAGCACCGTACCGGCGGCACGGTAAAAACGATCCACATGCGAGGGGGAAAGCGTCAGTTCAGATCCGATGCGCTCAAATCCATGCCACCGCGTGTCCTCATTCAGCTCTCCTGGCTTCGTCGGATCGTAGCGCACGCCCAGCAGATCATACACCGTGTTTTGGTACTCCTTCCGGCTCAGGCGATAATGCGCCACCGCCGGTCGCGCCGCCATGCGCGCCGCGCGCCCTTCCTTGAGCTTTGCATCGAGGCTCCCGACAAACGCTGCGATCTCCTCCTGCGTCGGCTGCTTCTCTTTCTTCGGCGGCATCTCGCCCGAGTTGACCTGCTCGATCATCTCCGCCCAATGATGCGAGTCCGCACCCAGCTTGAAGTCACGCGAAAGCTGATCAATCCGCAAATCCCCCTTCTCCTTCTTGGGGCCGTGACAGCTGATGCAGTGCTTCTCTAAAAAAGAGTCAAACGGCTCCGCCGCACGAAGACTGAGGCTGGCAATGAAAATGGCTGGAAGGCTGAAAACGAAACGCATCATGGAAGGTGACCATAAAACGCCACCGCCGCGGCCTTTATGCGCGACCCACGAGTTTTCGGGGGTACTTTCCGGCGGCAACGCCCTGATGCCCGCCTCATTTGGACCGATACTTGTTCATCCACCGCTTGGCGCAGTCCGTCTGCTCCCGGGTTTCCAGGCAGCACTTCCGGCGGGCGCGGATCCACTGCACCGGATCGCTGCCTGCGGGAATGAGACCCGCTTTGGCGCACCAGGCCACGATGAACTGCCCCGTCCGTCCGCAGCCCGCGACGCAGTGCACCACCACGGGCTCGCGGGCTGCTTTGTGCTCTTCCATCAGCGTCATGAAGCGCTCCATCTGCTCATCCGTCGGCACCCCGTAGTCCTCCACATGGATGTGGTGGTAGGCAAACTGCGGTGGCACATCCTTGCGGTTGTCAAACTCGCAGCAGTTCACCACCGCCCGGATGCCGTGCTCGTCATACAGATCAAACACATACGGATCCGGCCACCACGACGCAGCGATCACGCCCTCCACAATCCAGGTGAAAGGCTCGGTGCGTTCAGGCTGGCCACGCTCGGGCCAGTACCAGGGACGGATCGGTGAATGCATGTGGTTCGGTTTCTTCGTCAAACTATAGGCGTTGTGAACGAAGCAACACCCGGTTTTGCCATTTTATGTCCAGGCATCCAGAGTGGCCATCCCCCCTCTAAAAACTAGTGAACATGTCATCGCACCTCCAGCCGCACAAAGCGTCGTCCGGCTGATCCGGCAGGAATCGTGGCCTTTACGGTCTGCACGGTCCCACTGTCAGCAACCACACTCTCGATCACGCCAGCTTCGCTCCAATCAAGACCGTTGAGAGTTTCGGTCCATGTCACATGGAAAGTGTAGCCGGCGGTGACGGCGGTCTTCATGCGATTGTAGGTGAGCTCGAAGGCACCGCCGGAGAGCGTCGTTTGAAAGTTGGGTGCCCCGGCCGCAGTCGGATTCATGCCGAGTGCGAACTCCATCATATTAGCGAGGCCGTCGTGATCGGAGTCGGCATCGTCCGCAGCAGCCCCGGTATTGCTGGTAATGCCAAACCATGTCTGACGCCAGGATTCGATGGCACTCAGACTGACCGTTCCTGTGCCGGTGAGAGTGATGTCGAAGGAACTCTCATCCGCGTCGCTGCTGGCGATGTGGATGGCGGCATTCCGAACTCCGGTTGCGCTTGGAGCGAAGGCCACGGTAAAGGTGGTGCTGGTGTTGTCTTCGAGCACTGCGGGCACCGTGCCCAGGGTGAAATCACCGCTGTCCGCACCGTCCTTGATAATGCTGAGGTTCAGCAATGGAATCGTCCCGGCACTGCGAATCGTGAACGTGAGCGTCGCACCCGCACCAGTGGCGACACTGCCGAAATCAATGCTCGTGCTTCCATCGACGAGGTTCGTGTTCACCGGTTGCTCGACGGCGATCTCGGGCGTGAGCGGGTAACTGCCGATGTAATTAGAGCTTGTGGCATAATTGATCAATCCTTCGCCAGTATAGATGATTGTTCCTGCCTCGGTGAAACTGCCGGTGACAAACAACTCGTCGCCTAGCACCGTCATGCCCCATACATCCCAGTCGGGGCCGCCGCCCACCTCTTCCCAGGTGCTGCCGTTCCACTCATGCAGAGGTTCAAGGCTATTCTGGGAACCGGCGAAAAGGAGGCCGTGAGTGTATTTGAGCACAGTCACTCCGCCATCAATGGCCACACCCGTGCCAAGGGCGCTCCAACTGGTGCCGGTCCAGCGCAGCACGTTGTTGGTCGCCGGGACTCCGTTGATGGAGGCGATGGTGCCGCCGACGACGAGATCGTTACCCATGGCGGTCATGCAGTTGATCAGCGGTTTGATGTCAGTGCTATGCGTGGTCCACGCACTGCCGCTCCATTGGAAGACCGTGCTCGTCTGGTTGTCCGCGTCGCTGATGTAGATGAAGGCCGAGGCGTAAAGCTGGCCGTTCACCGCGCACATCGCCTGTATGAAGGAATCACTGTTCAAGGCAAGGCCGTTGCCCGCATCGCTCCACGTCGTGCCGTCCCATTTGGCGATATGATTGATGGGCGTGCCGTTGGCGCTCGAGATGTCACCGTAAATGTAGAGTGCGCCGCCGATGCTCGCCGGATAGCCCGCCAAACTGGCCTCCAGATTTCCCACCGTGACCCAGGTGCTTCCGGTCCATTTTGCAATGGTGCAGGGATAGGGGGGCGCGGGTGTATCGGTGAAGTAACAGGCATAAAGTTCACCATTATGAACAACGAGGCTCCCGCCTGGGATGCCTGGCAGCGCCGACCAGGTGTTGGTGGCCTTGTCGTAGCAGGCCACGTGATTGACCTCCAGAGTGCCTGCATGGGTGAAATCGCCGCTGACGTAGATTTTGCCGTTCAGCTCGACGATGGAATAGCCATCCGCATCCAGGCCTTTGCCGAGACCATCAAGCATCGACTGCCAGGCGGTGCCATCGAAGCGTGCGATGTGGCTCTGCGGCCCCGTGAATCGTCCCACGGCGATCACGCTGCTGCCGCTGGTGATGAGGTGATTCACATAATCATTCACGCTGTCATCGCCCACGGCCGACCAGCTTGTGCCATTCCAACGAGAGATGCGGTTGCCCGCCTGGCTGCTGTTTGCCGCCGTCGTGTAGCGCCCCCCTGCATATAGATTGCCGCCTGCTGCAGCAAGACAGAGCACAAAGCCGTCTGCGCCCGTGAGCGGAAGCGACGCCGATGACCATGCGCTGCCATCCCAGCGCGCGACGCGCGGCGAGGCAACGCCGCCTGCTGTGCTGAAGGAACCGCCGAAGTAAATGTCGCTGCCGAGCTTCGCGATGCTGTTGCCGCTGCCGTTCAGCCCGCTGCCGAGTGCAGACCAGGTGGTGCCGTCCCATTTCGCCGCACGCGAGGCCGAGACACCGCCAATCGTTCCGAAATCGCCCGCGACGTAGATGTCCGTCCCGTCCACCAGAAGTCCATCCACCGTGGCGCTGGCACCCGTGCTGCCGATCACCGACCACGCGCTGCCGTTCCATCGTGCAATCCGGTTCGCGCCTGTCACGCCACCAGCGCCGGTGAAGCTGCCTACCACGATCAAGTCCGTGCCCTGCGCCTCCAGATTGCGCACGCTGGCGTTCACCCCGCTGCCCAGCGCTGACCAAGACACCCCATTCCACTTTGCGATGCGCGAGGCCGTCACTCCGCCCGCGGTGGTGAAAGTGCCCGCAGCATACACATCCGCACCCACAACTGCGAGCGAGGACACACTACCGGTGGATGAGCCGTTCATCATCCCAGTGCCCAAGGCCGAGGCCGCACCCGTGACCTTGTCGATGCGAGCAATGGCGTTGGTGCTCACTCCGCCGATGCGGGTGAACACACCTCCAATATAATAGGCGTCCGCCGATTCCACGACTGCAAGCAGTTCACCATTCACTTCCGGTGCCGCAAAGTTCGGCGACCAGTTTTGCGGGATTTGTGAGAGGGCCGATGAGACCAGGAACAGGTAGGAAAGGGCAAGCAGAGCTATTTTCATGCGATGAGACAAGGAGGTGCAATGCAGGCAGCACCGGTGAAGCGGCCAGGTTACAAATTCATCGCCATTTGGCTCTGGCCGCCTATATTGCCCCTTCTTTCAATCATGCCTTCCCGTGCTCCCTTTCCTGCCACTGCCTGGACTCGGGTGCTTGCTGCGCAAGCAGACACGCCTGAATCACGCGACGCGCTCGAGGAGATTTGCAAAGCCTACTGGCCTGCCATTTACACCTATCTGAGGGCGCTTGGGTGCGCGAGAGAGGAGGCACGCGACTTCACGCAGGACTTCCTGGCGGATTTCATCTCCAGGGGCTATCTCCACAAGGTTGCACGGGAACGCGGGCGGCTGCGCAGCTACATCATGCAGTCCGTGCGCAATCACCTCTCCAATGAGCGACGGGATGCAGCCAGGAAAAAACGCGGTGGTGGACAGACCATCGTGTCGATGGACGAGATGGAGCACTTTGACGTGCCTGCGGCACCGGAGCGTGCGGATTCCTGGTTTGACCGCCGCTGGGCCTGGTCGGTGCTCCGTCGTTCGATGGACCGCATGGCGGCACACTTCGAGGAACGTGGACGTGCCCCGCTGTTCGAGGCGCTGAAGGCTGGACTGGCAAATCCGGAAAAAATGAAACCTTACGCCGAGCTTGGGGCTGCCTTGGGCATGACAGAAGGGCATGTAAAGCTGGAAATACACCGCGCGAGGAAACGCCTCGCCGATGAACTGCGCTCCGAGGTCGCCGCTACTCTGGAAACCGGTGGCGATGTCGAAACAGAGCTGCGCTATCTTCTCTCCGTGCTTGGCGAAACCACATGAGCGCCGCCTGTCCCAACTGCGGCTCATCGCTGGACCCCGCTCTACTTGTGAACGGTCTCTGCCCGGCCTGCGTGGCTCGCAGCATGCGAAACGGCCTGCTCGATCTGCTCGAAGAAGCCTCTCCCTCGGAAAAAGATGCAGTCGCCTTGCAGATCGAAGGATACGAGGTCCGTGAGCTCATCGGCGGAGGTGGCATGGGCGAGGTGTATCGAGCCAGCAGGCTGAGCGATGATCGAATCGTCGCCATCAAGGTGGTCGCAGGCCGTTTGACACGCGATCCGGAAGTCACGGCACGGTTTGAAAATGAAGTCAGCGCCATTTCTCTGCTCAGCCATGAGAATGTCATTTGCGTTTTGGACCAGGGCATCACCGCAGATGGGCGGCACTTTTTCGCCAGCGAGTTCATCGACGGCTGCGACCTCCGTCGATTACTCAAAGCGCAGCGCCTGGAAATAACGAAAGCTTTCGAAATTTACGACAAGGTCTGCGCTGGCATCGCCCATGCGCACGAGCACGGTGTCGTGCATCGTGACATCAAGCCTGCGAACATCCTCGTTGGCAGCGATGGAACAGTCAAAATCGCCGACTTCGGCCTCGCGAAGACGCTCGTGGACGATTCGCGCTGGTATGGCTTCACCCAAACGCGGGACACTTTTGGCACCCCCTACTACATCGCCCCGGAGGTCACACGCCAGGCCGGTGTGGCCGATCAGCGCAGCGATGTCTATGCGCTTGGTGTTCTGCTTTATGAACTGCTCTGCGGTGCGGTGCCAATGGGGCGGTACACACCGCTTTCTCAGCGTATCGGCATCGACAAACGCATCGACAGCATCCTCGCCGAAGCTCTCGCCGATGATCCGCAACGCCGCACAGCCTCCGTCGCTGACCTGGCCGTTCACGTACGAAAAGTCGCCGCCGCTCATGCTTCGCGGAAAAAGCGCTCGAGACTCGTTTTCGCGTTCACGGCCGCTTTGGGTGTGCTGGTGCTCGGCGGAGCTCTCGGCGCATGGTTCGTGCTCTCCCGCCACTTTGAGGCGGTGAAGCCCCTTTTCGCCCAGCCAGTCTCCGCAGCCAAAGAAAAGCCTTGGGAGAACAGCCTCGGCATGAAGTTCGTGCCTTTGCCAAATCAACCACTGCTCGTCAGCATGTATGAAACGCGGCTGCGCGACTACATTGCTTTCAGCAAAGCCGAAAACGCCGTGCTGCCAGAGTGGCGCATCGGCCTCAACAGTCAACGCAAGCAGATGCGCGGCTTTAAAACCGGACGCGAGCAGATGGACCTGCGGAACGAAAAACTCTCCACCTGGGACGCGCCTGGCTTTGCACAGACGCCGGATCATCCCGTCACCGGCATCGACCTTGTCGAAGCGCGTCTATTCTGCGCATGGCTCACGTGGAAGGAGCGCCAGGAGGGTCGCCTCAACACTCAGCAGGCCTATCGCCTGCCCCGCGAGGCTGAGTGGAATTTCATCGCCACCTTCGATACAACGAACTGGCAGCGCGAAGACGCCACCGCGCAGGCCAACTTCGCTGGCATCGAGGTCGCCGACCTCGATGACTGGCCTTCTGACACGCCGCGTTTTGACCGGCGCGATCCCTTCCCACGCACCGCGCCCGTTGGCAGCTTCAAACCAAACTCGCTCGGCCTTTACGACCTGTTCGGCAACGTCGCTGAATGGGTGGACACACCGGCACCTGACAGCGTCGGCGAAGGCAGCCTCGTGCTTTACGGCCTTCGGGGTGGGTCGTGGGCCACCGGCCAGGCTCGCCAGGCCAGGCCCGACTTTCATTTGGGCGCCCGTCCTGGCCGCGCCCAAGCGAACTACGGCTTTCGCGTCGTCCTCGATCTCTCCATGAAGCCCGCGACGACAAAGAAGTAAGATTCTGCAAGAGCCGATTGGTTTCGGCTCCTTTTTTGAAGGTCAAGCCGAGCATTCAACACCAATGAGCGAATTAGAAACAGGAGTGACAAAGCCAGCCTTTACGAGCCGGCTAATGGAAAACGGCCTGCCCCGCGCAATTGTGACCGACAAGATGAAATACGTTGCGTTACGATACTCGCCCGAGAGGCAGGCCGAGATCGAGAAAGCCGACCACACCGGGACCTATCCGCCGCTGACGACGGACAAGAAGAAGATCATCACCGGGTTCAGGGAAACATTCCCACCCGAGCTGATGAAGCTCGTGAGCAACTCGCTGCGCTGGCACAAGCTGGGCACGGGAGTCTTGAGGGACCTCACAGATTTCCCCTTCATGTTCGACGCAGCCTCCTGCGCCGACACCGAAGCCGGTGTCACCCTAACAATAACGCAAGATCGCGAAGTAATGCGTCCATCCAATCAGCACACTTCACAATTCTTATCATGACGAGACATCTCCTCGCCCCCCGGTTTTTGCCTCCCTCACGGTCTCCGCATCGGCCGCACAGCTGGTTATCAAATATTCCGACGGCCCAGGAAAGAGCAAGCACATCGTCTTTCCCGCGGGATATTACCAGCATCGTCAATCTTTGGAGCAACCAATCATTTCGACCTCAATGAAACCACTGTTTCTCATCCTCACCTGTCTTTTGACACTCGCCATCCGACAACCGTCCATCGCGGCGAACGCGCACCCGAACGTCGTCTTTATCATCATCGACAACGTGGACTTCGTTCACATGGGCAAGTGCTACGGCGGCACCAGCCTCACACCGCACATGGACCGCATCGCAGAGCGTGGAGTGAAGTTCACCCGTGCCTATGCCGTGACGCCGCTGTGCATACCCAGCCGCTACACCTGTCTCAGTGGGCGTTACGCATCACGTGCGCACGAAGCGGCCGCTGATGACGCCGCGGCCGATGACGACGAGGGCGGCAGCCACATCACGCTGGAGGCCGACCTGCCCAACGTGCCGAATGTGCTGCGCCAGGCCGGCTACCGCACCGGCTTCGTCGGCAAGTATCATCTTGAGGCGGAAAATTACGACCGCTTCCCCGGCAAAGACGGCGATGTTTTCAATCCTGAGACGGATGCGTGGCTGAAGAAACGGAGTGCGTGGCTGACGGAGCGCATCAAACAGCGGGGCTTTGATTTCGTCGCGGCGCCGATTGATTTCCGCAAATCACAGCTCAAGGGCGTCGAACTCTCCGGCACGAACTACGGTCACAACATGGAAGTGGAGGTGAAGGGCGCGCTGGATTTCATAGATGAGAGCAAGGAGAAGCCGTTCTATCTCTATCTCTCCACACATCTGCTGCACCTGCCCGTCAAACCGCAGCTCCTGCTCGAAGACTACTCAAAGTATGGCCGCGTGACCGAGGGCGGGCTGCTGCCCGAAGCACCAAAGGTGCCGATACCCTCACGCAAGGAAATCTACAACACAGCCAAAGCCGCCGGTGCGGAAACGGCACAGCAGTTCGGCATGCACTGGCTCGACTGCGGCATCGGAGCGGTGGTAAACCGCCTTGAAGAACTCAAACTGCTCGACAACACCCTTGTTGTCGTCTTTTCCGACAACAACCAGCGCGGCAAGGAAACCCTCTACGAGGGCGGCACACGCGTTCCGTTGCTGATGATGTGGCCGCAGCGTTTCAAGGCGGGCTCCGTCTGTGATCGAATCGTGGCGAACACCGACTTCGCACCGACGATTTTCGAAGTCTGTGGCATCACACCACCCCAAGGCATGAAATTGGATGGCCGGAGCATCCTGCCCGTGCTCGCCGACGACAAAGCGCCATGGCGCGACGCGCTGCTGCTGGAAAACGGACACACAAAGGCCGTCGTGACCGATCAGTGGAAATTCGTGGCTCTTCGCTACCCGCCCGACGTGCAAGCAAAGATCGACGAAGTGGATCGCACTGGGAATTTCCCTCACATGAGCCCGAAGGCGGAGCAGTTCTTCGAGAAGTTCAAGGAGACGCTCACGCCTGAGCAATGGAAGTTCGCCCGCAACTCGTGGCGCTGGCACACGCAGGGCAACAACTACATGAAGTCCATCGACGACTTCGCCTTTCAGTTCGACGCCGATCAGTTGTTCGAATTGGGCGGCGGACTCGCTCCGCAGGACACCAAGAACGTCGCATCCGACCCCGCCAATGCCGCCGTGCTCGCGGACATGAAGGCAAAGCTCAAACAGCAGCTCGCACCGCTCGAACAGCCCTTTGGCGAGTTCGGCACGCCCTATCCGCCACCACAGCCACCGAAGCCGCTGTCACCCAGAGAGCTGCGCAAACAACAGCGGAAAATGGCGAAGTAAGCCGTCCATCACATCTGCAGGCTTCACGATTCTTTTCATGACGAAACGTCTCCTCGCCACCTTCCTGGTCCTCTCATCCCTCGTGGTCTGCGCGCCGGCCACCTCTGAGGCCGCGAAGGCGACCTGACCGGACATGAACGCCGCCTCCGCCGCGCACGCTTTCATCGACGAGCCTGCCACGACGACCAAACAGCGGGCGCAAGCAGCCGCCCCGCCAGCGAAGGGCGAACGCATCGTGCTTCTCGGCAACGGCCTGGCCGCGCTCGATGTCGATTACAGCCGCATCGAGACCGAACTCGCGCTGCGTTATCCCGCACGAGAACTATTCCTCCGCAACATGGGCCGAGTCGGCGACACGCCTGGTTTCCGCCCGCATCCGGCACGCAAGTCGCAGTGGGCTTTCCCGGGCGCAGAGAATTTCAAATCCGACAAACTGGTGCATCGCAGCGGTGCGGCGGCGTGGGACAAGTCACTGCTGCCTGGAGCCGAGTGGACTGGGTGCGCGCCTGGGGAGCCGGACGTTCGCCGGAACGTGATGCTCCTCGCCCCCCCCAAATGCCGAATCCTAAGTCTGTAGAGCGCTTCTCCGGAACTAGGTTGGGGCAAGATCGGCAGTTCTTCCGACACGCGCGAATCTTGATTTACGCTTTGAATGTTTAGCAACGATCCATCCCATGAAAACCGCCACCTTCCTCGCTGTCGCGCTCTAGGCGCTTCCACCGAAACTGCGTGCCGCTGATTCCGCGCCCACCAGACCCAACATCCTTTATCTCCTCGCCGATGATCTCGGATTCGCAGACACAGGATTCCAAGGTTGCCAGGATGTGCTAACGCCGAATCTAGATTCAATCGCGCAGAAGGGCGTGCGTTTTACTAACGGCTATGTCTCCGCACCGGTGTGCAGCCCCAGCCGCGCGGGATTGCTGACGGGACGCTATCAGACGCGCTTCGGTCATGAGTTCAATCATCCGCTGGCCGACCGTTCGTCCTTCGGGCTGCCGGTCGATCAAAAGACCTCGGCCAATTGGTTCAAAGATGCCGGCTATGCGACCGCGCACATTGGCAAATGGCATCTCGGCAATCCGACATTGCCGAAATTCGCACCCAACGCACGCGGCTTCGATCTCGACCTGATTCATCCTGGTCAGAACAAACTTCCGCCTCTGATCGTCTTCCGAAACGGCACGCGCGAGATGGCCAACGACTCCTATGTGGACTTGGCGATGGGCCGCGAAGCCGCCGACTACATCAACGAGCACAAGACCTCGCCGTGGTATCTCTATTTGGCCTATCTCACTCCGCATGCGCCGCTGCAGACACCTCCCGATTCCGAGAAACTCTTCACCGGAATCGCCGATGCCAAACGCCGGAAGAACGCGGCGATGATTTCTCTGCTCGATGAAAGCGTGGGCCGCGTCCTCAAAGCACTGCGTGATTCCGGATAGGAGGAGCGCACGCTCATCATCTTCCACAGCGACAACGGCGCCCCCTTCGGCAGCGGGTCCAACAACACACCCCTGAGCGGTTACAAGAGCACCCTGCGTGAAGGCGGCATCCGAATGCCCTTCGCGATGCAATGGAAAGGCACGCTGCCTGCCGGACGCGTGGAGGATACGGTGATCATCTCGCTCGACATTCTCCCCACTGCATTGGCCGCAGCGAACATCAGCATTCCCGCCGATGCGAAGCTCGATGGCGTAAACCTGCTGCCCCATCTCACCGGCAAAGCCGACTCACTTCAGCGCACCCTTTTCTGGCGCTACGGCGACCAATACGCCATCCGTCAGGGCGACTGGAAACTGGTCAAGACCATGGAGCAGATTTCGAAGCCACCGGTTTACACCACAGGCCTCTACAATCTCGCCAGCGATCTCGCCGAAAAACACGACCTCTCCGCCGAACACCCCGACAAAGTCAAAGCCCTCCAAAAACTGTGGGACGAATGGAACACCCAAAACAAACGCCCGCTCTGGGGCGGCGAAACCGAAGATGACACGCCGGCGGCGAGCACCGCGAAACCGAAATTCCAATAGGGTAGAGGCATAACCTCTTCACCCTGGATCTTTGTCCCACGATTCAATCGATGCTCAAAGCGCTCACGAGAAAAAGGTATCCTCATGCGAATACGGGGGTGCGCAGCAGCAGAGAAAGCGGAGCGTCTGGCTGGCGGTGATCTGGTGCCATGCGCCGGGTGGGATGAGGATGGCGTCACCGGGGGTTACTGGGCGGGTCTCACCATCGATCTCCATGGCCCCCTGCCCTTCGAGGATGAAATAGAACTCCTCGCTGAGCTTGTGGTAGTGGCGTTCAGTCGGGCGACCTACCGGCACCACGGCTTCGGCCAGGCTCTGGTTTTGCACGGGCGCATTGGTGCGGTCCAGGATGCTGCGGATGGTGCTGCCGTCCTTGGTGGTGAATGGATTCTGCTCGGAAAGCTGGTTGATGGTCATGCGTGGACTGTGTTACTGCTGCGGCCTATGATGGCGAATGGATTTTCTGTCGAAAACTGCCGTGCGGTGATCACTGGCGCGTCCTCCGGCCTGGGAGCTGAGTTTGCGCGCCAGCTGGCACCGCAGGCCGAGCTGCTGGTGCTGGTGGCACGAAGGGGCGAGGCTCTGGAGTCCGTGAAGACGGAGCTCTCCGCCAATAAAGCCCGCATTCTCTGCTGTGTGGCGGACTTGGCCACCGATGGAGGCCGCGCTGCCGTGTGCTCCTTTCTCTCCGCCAATGGCGTGAACCCCAACCTGCTCATCAACAACGCCGGCTTGGGAGACTACGGCAGCTTTGCCAGTTCCTCGGCAGACAAAACTCGCACACAGATCGAGCTGAACGTCACCGCGCTGACGATGCTGACACATGCGCTGCTGCCGCGCATGGAGGCACCTGCAGGCATTGTGAACGTCAGTTCGCTGGCCAGCACGCTGCCGATGCCCGACCTCGCGGTGTACGCTGCGTCAAAGGCCTATGTCACGAGTTTTTCGGAAGCACTGTCGATCGAACTGGCGCCAAAGCGCATCACCGTGAGCTGTGTGTGTCCCGGGCCCACTCCGACCAATTTCAGCAAGTCAGCCAAGCGGGCCGATGGCACCGACACCAACCGCGAAGGGCAGGGCCTGCTCCGCATTCCGCCTGAGCAGGTGGTGCACGAGGCGCTCTCGGCGCTGCAGCATGGGCGCCCTTGTGTGTTTCCCGGCTTCGGTGTTTCGATTGCTGGCCGGTTGTTTCGCATGGTGCCGCGCAGAATGCTGCGCTGGCTGCTCAAGCGGCGTGCTGCCAAGGAATGATCGTTGCGCAGAGGGTGCCTTGCGTTGTACACTGCTGAGTGCGTTGCCCTGCCTGTCGAGCCCCTTCCATCGAGACTGACGCTGCCTGCCGGCAGTGTGGTTTTTCCCTTGAGCTGGCGGACCGCACCTTTGGGATTGCGCCGTCACTGCAAGGTCCCATTGCAGACACCGCTGGCGTGTTGGGGGCGTTTGCACAGAGACGCGCGGTGCATGTGATCGAGGAAGTGGAGCGTCGCTTTCCACAGCTCAGCATCGCAGTTGTGTTGATGGACGTGCCCCACCAGGCACCGCTGCTGCCCTATGCCTTCTGGCTTTTCAACCGCGGAAGTTTGTCGAGCGCCGTGGAAAAGGGCGGCGCAAACCACCTCGTGATGCTGCTTGTGGACACCAGCACCGACCAGGCGATCACCATGGTCGGTTACGGGCTGGAACCCTTCCTGCAGGAAGTTCACCTTCAATCCTGCCTGCAGGCCGCGGAGCAGCCGCTGCGGCGCAGGCGCTTTGCTCAAGCCATCGAATCCTTTGCACGAGAGCTGGACCGGCAGCTCGTGGAGATGTGCCGCCTGGTTCCCAAACAATTTGGTTTGGTGCCGGAATCCCAGTGGCTGAATGCCTGCGCGACAGGAGAAGATGCTTTAGGAATGGCGGAAAACCTGTATTGATAGTGCCATGCTGACGCGTCGTCATTTGTTACATTTGGGCTTGCTGGGCGGTGGCTCGGCACTGCTGCGAGCCGCAGAGTATTTGCCGCAGGCGGTGACCTTTAAAGGCGTGGAAAAATTTCAGCAGATCGTGGCCCGCGCTGTAGCGGAAAACTGGGCGGCGCTGCCCATGGGAGCACGCGTGGCGCAGTTTGGTCAGGCCCTGCGCGGCATCAAGTACGTCGGCTGGACGCTTGAGATCGATGATCGCGTTGAGTCCCCTTCCGTGAATCTGATGGGACTGGACTGCTGGACGTTTTTCGAGGTATCGCTGGGGCTGGCGCGTATGATCGGCAGGCGCCAGAGCGCCTATGGGCCGTCCGATCTGCTGCGTGAGATCGAGGAGACACGCTATCGTGGCGGTGTCTGCCGCGGTGGCTATCTCGATCGCATTCACTACCTGGACGAATGGTACACGGACAACGCGGCACGTGGGAACATTCGCAATGTGACGCGTGATGTGGGGCCTGTTGTGCGGCTGACGGGACGCAGCAATGATGAGATGTCACTGAATCCGAAGCTGTATCGCTACCTGCGCGCCGATCCTAGCCTAGTCCCGGCGATGCGTCAGATCGAATCCCGTCTCGAACGTGTCCCTTTTGATTTCATCCCCAAAGATCAGGTGGCGGCCAGTGAACCCCGGATCCAGAGCGGCGACATCATCGGCATCGTGACAAACCGCCCCCACGTGTTCTGCTCCCACGTAGGCCTCGCCCTAAGGACCACCGACGGCACCTGCCATTTTATGCATGCCTCAGCGACCTACAAAAAGGTGGTCGTGGACAAGACCATCCATGAGTACCTTTATTCAGTGAAGAGCCACGCAGGAATCATCGTGGGAAGACCGCGGTGAGCGCCTTGTTAGGTATTGATGGGTTGATCTCCGCCAAGCCTTCGGAGAAAGACACGCCTGGTGCCATCAATACGGAAAAGGGTCAATGGTCTTCCGGCTAACTAAGTTCAAATGCCCACAGGGGGAGCAGTCTGCGTCCCTCCCTTACTTATCAAAGAAGTTCGCTTCCTCGCGATCGCCGACTTTGAGGTAGCGGTAGAAGACCTCGAGCTGGAGGGTGCAGAGGCACTGGCGGTAGATTTCGTCAGCGGCGTCACCGGCGGGCCAGTTGGGGCGGCCACGTTTGAAGGAGCCATCAGGCTGCTGGGCGGAGAGGATCTGCGGCAGGAACTGCTGATTGTAGAACTTCCAGTCATCTCCACCCTGCTGGAAGAAGGCCTGTGTGTAATAGTACCAGCAGTAGAGGTTGCAGTTCTTGTTCCAGTCCAGCGGCTCGGCGGTGATGAAGTCGCGCAGGAAACCGATGCCTTTTTTGATCGGGGTGGTTTTGCCTTTGGCCATGGTTTGCAGTCCAAGGATACCAACGCCGGAGAGACTCCACTGATTGTAATGGGCGTCACGATTGGCGACGCCAAAGCCACCGTCCTTCGTCTGCTTGTCTTCGAGGTACTTGGTCATCTTGGTGATGGCCGTGTGAAGTCCATCGATTTTGAGACCGGTATTTTTGGCCGCTTTCAGGGCCTGGAACTGCCAGCCAGCGACGGAAAGATCTTCACGGCTCTTCTTGCCGGCATAGAACCCGGTTTCGGTGTCGTAAACCCAGCTGCCGCTGTCCTGCTGATTGTCGATGATGATCTTCACGCCCTGCTCAAAGGCCTCGCGCATGCCGGGGAGGCTCTTGCTGCCCAGACGGGCCAGGGTGTACATTTCACCGAGCGCATAGGTGGCAATGCCGTGCTCATAGACGGGCGCGTTTCCTTTTTCAGCCTGGCTGAAAAGCTTGTTCTTGTTCTTCTTTTGTGCTTCCAAAAGGAACATGATGCCCTTGGTGACGTTGTCGCCATAGAAGGGGGACTCGGGAGTCTCACAACGGCCAAGATAGCAAAGGAGGGCCAGACCGGTGAAGGCGCACTTGCTGTTGCGCCCCCAGGATCCATCGGGATTCTGCTTGGTCTTCAGCCATTCGAGAGAAGCGGAGACCGCAGCCTCGCACTCAGGTGAGCCGCCATTTTGACGCAGCTTTTCCAAGCGCTCCTGAGTGGAGCAGCGGCTGCGCATGGACGGTGGCAGGGTCACGAAGCCGTTGGCTGCGCCCATGCCCATGCCTTTGCCAAAGCCGCCACCGGCACCACCGGTGCC
>NZ_JBGANA010000030.1:0-92264 GCF_044222565.1 Prosthecobacter sp. | reverse complement strand
GCGCTGGAGCCGCCTGCGCTCGCCAGCCTGGCGCTGCGCGCCGAAGGCTGGCTCTCTACGGCGGCTCCAGCGCCGTAGCGTCGTTTCCAGTCGCGCAGGTTCCAGTGGGAGATGTTGAGGTCACGGGCGAGCCGGGCGATCTTCCTACCGCCCTCCAGCAGCGCGACTGCGTCGAGCTTGAACTGTTCATCAAAAGCGCGCTTCGTCTTGGCCTTGGTCTTGGCTGTTTTGTTCATGTCGGTCTTGGGTTATGACCCAACTTTTGCTGTCCGCATTAACGAAGAAGGCTCAGGGGGCTCTCACCAGTGCCAAACTCATTCTCCTAGCTCCCACCCTATGCAGCCTGGAGAGTGTGGATGGCATTGCGGGTGCGAAAAACCTGGCGCAGCTTCTTCAATCCCAGCTCCATGCGCGTTTTCACCGTGCCCAGGGGTGTATGGGTGGCCTCCGCCACTTCGCGCTGGCTCATGCCTTGCAAAAACGCCAGCTCGATCACTTCCTTCTGCGCCTGCGGCAGCAGGGTCAGGTGCTGGGTGAGAACTCGTCCCATGTCTGCCTGTTCGCACTCGGGGGCCGTGCCCTGCGTGAATGTTTCAGACTGCTGGATGGCACCTTCCATACGATCCTTTGCACGGCTGTAGGCCATGGAACGGCGAACGTGGTCGATCGCCCGGCGCTTGGCCAGCGTCATCAGCCAGGCCATGGGGCGTCCCTTCGCAGGTGAGTAATGAGCGGACTGCCTCCAGAGTTCAAGGAAGCATTCCTGCAGCACGTCTTCGGCGCTCGCGTCATCGCTGACGGTGCGCATGATCGCGGACTTAAGCAGACGGCGGTAGCGCAGGATCATCGTTTCCAGCGCGCCAGCATCTCCCTGCTGAATGGCGGCCATGAGATCTTCGTCCTGGACTTGCTGGATCTCCACTTCGTGGGAAGCAGGAGTGGATGTGAGTTCGGAGGTGGATGTGGTGTAGGTGTTCATGATGGGCAAGAGATAGAAAAGCAAGCGCTCTTCATCAACCTGACCACACCCTGCCCCCAGGCTCAGGGGATGCCTGAGGGGAGACTCCGCACATCAGGGCCTCCATGGGGGCTCAAGGTGTTGAATGGCGTTCTATCTTTCCTGGCAGAACAAAGGCTAAGCAGAGGGAACAGCATTGATTCATTCTTCCGCCGAAATCGAAGACTCGAAGACCACCTTTGACATCCCAGTTCTTGCTGGCGGCATTTCACAGACGTCGTTCACATGAAAAGACATCTCCTGCCCGAGCCACCTCATCTAACACCATCATGATGATGCCCCCCCCTGAAAGGGGGGCAAGAGTGTGACAAATCAGCTTGCCGGAATGCGGCACAACCGCATAATGGCCGTGTTCGATGATTCGTGACGAGTGCGTGAACTTGCATCCTCCCATTTGACGGGTGCTGCAAATCGCCCTAGCGTTTCCGTCGGTAACACTTTGGGGCTATAGCTCAGTTGGTAGAGCGTCTCGTTCGCAATGAGAAGGTCAGGGGTTCGAATCCCCTTAGCTCCACTTTTTGAAATTTCCCCACTTACACAAGGGGGCGCGGCGCTGTTTGGACAATTTTTGGCAACACATTTGGCAACGTGTCGCCGGTGTACGCGGATAACGGGAGTAGTAACCGATGGGCTGTTCCCGGGCCTCAGCTGAGGAGGCGAAACCGACGGTCATGCAACAGCTGTGCAAATGTTGCAGCGTGCAACGGGGCTCTGGCAAAACTCCCCGACATCATCAGAATATAACGTTCCACCGTTATACTTGAGATATAACGGTGGAGCGTTAGATTGATTCATGGGAGAGATCAAATTTTCTCGGGTCGAATGCCTGATGGAATACGTGCGCAGGCATTGCGACGGGCAGCGTGGCCGAAAGGCGGCACTGGCAAAGTACCTGGGCGTACAACCCCACATGGTCAGCTCCTGGCTCGACCAAGACGCGCCTGTGAAGCCGAACGCCGAGAATGCCCTGGGCATGGTGGAGTGGTTGCAGAAGCAGTCACGGCCGCCTGCAGCGCCGGCGGTGGGATGATGTGCCTTTTTCGGCTCTCAGATGAGGCGGCGAAAAGTGCGGTGGTGCAACGGCTGTGCAAAAGTTGCAGCGTGCAACGGTGCTTTGGCACAGCGGTGGTGTTGCACGCGTGCAACAAGGAAACGAGAAGCTGTGACACGTTCGGTGTGAGCAGTTTAGCCTGCTTCGTGGAGAGGCGATGATTGAGGGGTGTTGCACGATGCAACAGCGCAACACCCCCACGTACGTACGGACTACGGTACCTAACCACGTTTAAACGTTGGCTGCTGGCCGGAAGGGTCCAGAGTCCGGACATTCCCGGTGTGACACGATCTTTGCTCGGCTGGCCGCCGCGGAAACAGTTACAATCTGCGTCTGTCATTCCTCGGGGCTTGCACCGGACCGCAGATTAGGTAGCCTCCCGAGCAAGATGGAAACTCCCCGCACTCTCTGGCTGAGCCGTGATGGCGTAAGCGAACCGACTGGACCTTTCACGGAGGGCCAGATTTCGACGATGTGGAATGCCGGCCAGATCACGGCCAATGGAATGGTGGCTGCCGAGGGTGACGGTGTCTGGACGCCGATTCGGGAGCTTGCGGGAAGATGGACTGCTCCTCTGCCTCCCCAGGGACCGAAGGGCGGCAGAGTTTCGATCGCCCAAGTGGTCATTGGCTTGGGCGTATGCATGGCCGTGGTTCTTTTGGCGCTCGCCAGCAGTGGAGATCCTCGCCTGGAGCGAGCCGAGCAGGAGCAGAAGAGGGAGGCCGTCAAAAAGGCTTGGACGAGCTACTATCTGCAGCAGAACGCGAGGAATCTCGGGCGGCAGATCGAAGAGTATCAGAAAACTCCTCGAGGCCAGGAGCTGATGCGGGAACTTGAGGCCGAAAAGGCGAAAGAAGCGGCAGCAGAAGCGGCGCGGCGTGCTCAAACGGAAAGAGCGTTCGAGAAAGCGCTGCACGAGATCCCGGAGACTTCACCGATGCAACCGCCGCCGGCATTGGGGCAGTGATCAGGCGATGTCGCGCTAGTCGATCACATCGACGTGGCCGTCCAGCGTGCGATTCAGATTCCGCAGAGCGCGGGCGAGGGCTGGGTTTCCACGTGCTTTGGTGCGGAGATCCGAAATCGTTCGTTCTAGGTTATTATCACCTTGTGAGGGTGGGGTTTCTTGGAAGATCAGGCGCTCTTCCCCAGTGGGTCGCCGCCGAATGACCAGCAGGTCGCGTGCCCTACGCGGCCAATGATCGATCGTCCAATCCTCGGCAAGTGCAGCGGCATCGTCGTCATTGATGGCTTCGTAATCCAGGAGCTTGCCGAGCATTTTTTCCGTCATCGGCTCCTTTCCGTTCAAGATCTTGGATAAGGCAGATCGCTGAATTTCGACTGAATCAGCTAATGCTGAAATAGTTATCTCAAGATGGTCACAGATTGCGCGGAGACTGCCAGAGGTGTGGTGCATGTGCAATTTTTCACCCAAGGGAAAATTTTCTCAACTTATTCTTGCATGTATGTTTTTTCACCTTAGGGTGTTTTTACTCACATGAAAGCCATCACAATCGCCAAACCCAAATCGAAGATCGGTCTCGGCATTCTGGCCACAATGCTCGAGACGGCCCGTGCATTCCGGGACAGCCGCCAGACGCAGGACCCCGAAGTCGCCGCGGAGGCACTGGAGTTCGAGCGGGAACTCTACGCCCGCTACAACGAAGCGAAAGCCGCCCTCAAGCCTGCCGCCTGACCCCCAACCCCTGCCACTCCCATGAAAAAGGCAGCCTCCAAAGCCCCAACGATCTACGACGCCCTGGTCGAGATCCGCGACCTGAGCGTCGGCGATGCAGCCACGCGCAAAGCGAAGCGCCGTGCGCTGCGTGCCAATCCGGCGCGGGTGCGGCTGCTCGCTGCCGTCGCCAGCTTGCAAGCCCACCTTCAAGGCGCTCCTGGGGGCCAGTCTGCGCCTTTCCGCCGCCACCTGATTCCGTCCCACCATTCACCGCTGACTCTCCCAATGAAAGCTGCCGAAGAAATCCAACTCGCGCTCGATACGCTCGCCATCTCTGAGCGAGGCCGAGCGTCGATCCCTGCTCTCCGCGAGATGCTAAACTATACATGCCTGCTCGATGGCTTAGGGCGAGACGCGATCGTCACCCTCACACGCTATGCCTTGGGCAGTCACAAAAACACCGTCCTTGCTGCCTTGCAGTCCGGTCGTGTGATCATGGCGGGAGGTGCAGCATGAGCTTCACCCCTCTCAAATCTGGAGGCAGGGCCTCGAACGGCGCGCACTTTGGCTTTGCCATCCGCTCGGCCGGCAGTGGCAGGATGCAGTCTGTCTGCTTCACGATCTGCGGCGCTCTGGTGAAGCAGCTGCGCTGGAAAGACGGCATGCGTCTGCGCCTGGACATCGATGCCAAGGCGAAACAGGGACGGCTCATGCCGGTGGACGAGACGGACAAGGACGGCCGCAAACTGAAGATGCAGCCGACATCTGGGCGCGGGCAGTTTTTCTTCCCCTTCTCTGGCGAGGCGCTGAACTACTTCGAGGCCTACCAGGCCGTCTATGAGTTCGACGGCGTCAAGGTCCTCGGCCCCGGCCCCATGCTGAGCCTGGTCTTCGATCTCCCGCCGGCTCCGGAGCGTGAGGACGAAGAAGAGTCCCCGTCCTGATATCTGAATCCCTGATCCCATTTCCCGCCGCGTGCCTTGGGAAGTATGCGGCGCGGATGGGGCGGGCGCGGCGCTTCACAGGGTCGCCGTGCCTGTCCCCACTTCCCTTCCCCTTCCCTCCACCACTCACCCCGCAATCAGATGGAACCGCCCCGCAAATCGATCCCGCCTTTCAGAATACCCCGCAATCCGCGGGAGGCCCGGCAACGGGCAGAAGCCTCATGCGCCGCATGGAATCACAGCTACCCCGTCGGCACGAAGGTACGCGTGTATCGCCTGCTCGGCGTTGAAGATAGCGCGATCGACACCACCACCACGAGCCAGGCCTGGGTGGCAGGCGGTCACAGCGCGCTGGTTTGCGTGAAAGGCCTGACCGGTGGCCACGCTCTGACGCACGTCCGCCCGCTGGTCGGCCAGGGCACGCAATGCGAAGGCGAGCGCGCCGGTGCTTTCAGTCTGGATCACGACATCGCCGCGGAAATCGCGGAACAACTGGGAAGCGGGGTGGCGGCATGATTGATCCAGCCCAAGCCTTCGACATGCTGCAAAAAATGCAGGATCCGCAGCGGAAGAACACTCTGCACAAGCCTTTGATTGATCATCTAAACCTGACGATTCAACAGCACGTCGAACGCTCGCGTGTTAATCACCCTGGTGCCGAGTTGTGCCCGCCGGAAGTCATGGACGCCCTGACGACGGTACTTGCCGTCTTTGTGGTCACTAATATTGACCGTAATGCTCCGCAGGGAGACGTGGCGCTATCGATCACCAAAGTTCTCGCGCAGAAAATTATGCGAATCTTTCCCATCGTGGACAGGCTGCACGATCTTTTCGGAAAGGAGCCGTCATGACCAGGCGGAAAAAAGTCCGTGGCAAATGGGTCAGCAGCGACGGTGTGGACGTGATCCCGCCCGCCGTGGTCATCGATGGCACGCATCTGCAAGGCGTGGCCCTGCGCATGCGGAGCGCCATCTCGGAGGGCATCATTCCTATGCTGCTTGATCTCTGCAAAAGAGAAGCAGAGCGGGGCCAGATGGAGATGCTCTTCATCCCGAAAAAATTGGCCTACGAATCCACGGTCCAGATCAACCCGCTCACCTTGTGCGAAAGCCTGCAGCCAGAGCTTCAACGCAGAGGCCTGAAAACCGAAATCTCCCGACAGTCGATCCCACGAATTGGTATGATCGAAGAACAGCTGGTGATGGCCATTTCCTGGAGGGACATCGCGCCATGAGCATGAGCCCGGCAGAAGAAGCGGCGCGCAAGCATTTCAGCGGCTCTGCGCTGGAGCAGAAGCTCGCCCAGATTAAAGAATTTGGCGATGACAAAAAGCGGCTGCCTGTTCAAGACGCTTTGAGAAATGACTTCCTGGCAGTCATCCAGAAGCACAGAGACAACGGTGCCGAGGGTGATCCGACAGAGTGTTTGTGTCCATGCGATGTGACCAAAGTACTCGTCGATCTGCTGTGCTGGAACGTCGCGAGAAACCGCGACAGGCGTCTCCCGTTTGCCGTGATCATTCAACAGATGAGCCTCATGCTCATTTCCCGCCTGGATCAATGGCTTGGCGCCGTGGCCAAAGAAGAAGCCAAAAACCAACCCGGAGGCTGAAGTCTATGAAAGAAACTCTGCCCGTTTCACCCTGCCCTTGCTGCTACGCTGCTTTGGAAGCCGCGACGGGCATCACAGACACGAATGCTCTTCCGCAGCCGGGAGACGTCACGTTATGCATGTACTGCGGAGCCAAGCTGAAGTTCGATGCGGTCATGAAGATGGTGCCTCTGAGTGCCGATCAATTCCAAAAGCTCGATCCTCAAACGCGGCATCAGCTCAACGTGAGCAGTCGGTTAATTCGCACTCCGGCATTTCGCGAGATACTTAAACTCAAACCCGTGACTGTATGAAACAACTCACCATCCAGATCGACGGGTCGCAATGCACGGCCTGGTTCACCAGCGAGAGCGGCACCAAGCTCGCCGAGGATTCATTCACGATGCAGCACGGCACGCACTCCTGGAGCCTTCTGCAGGGCGAAGTGCATGACCGCCTGCAGCTCCACAAATTTGCACCGCCGGGGATGCCGACGGAAAGCAGCCGGACGTGCTCAGATCCCTTCCGGATCTGGCAGGTGGTCTGCTGTGGCATCCCCGGTGCTCCGGGCTGGGGCTGGGGTTTCCTGCTGCCGCTGGAGCACGTGGAGACGTGCTGCGGATTCGCAGACGAAGAATCTGCCGCCAAAGCAGCGAAGACGCTGCAGCTCATCCGCAGCCGCATCTCCGGAGATCTGCCCGGCGGTGTCTTCGAGGTGTTCGCACTCGATGACGGCTTCGCCTTCTTTGACCAGCGAGGCGAGCACCACGCCACTTTTCCGACCGCTGCCGAGGCCCGCGGCTGCGCGGCAAAGATGGAGGCCAATCACCCGCTCAACGAACAGCCCAGATGATCACGATCAGCTACCTTCAGGCCATCCTCTACGGCAGCGCGATGTTTGTTCTCGCCTGCTACGCGCTCCACAAGCGCATGCTCAATCTTGAGCTGAACCGACAGCTCAAGCATGCACTCGGCTGGATCCGCAAGCACATGCCGGCACAGGAGACCCCGGAGCCTTCCCCCAAACTGGAGTCATGAATGATCCTGCTGCAGAGCTAGAGCATGAACCCGTGCGCCACTGCCCGGGATGCGAGGTGATTCTCACCCATCCGTGCAGCATCATCTGCCACGCCTGCTGGCAGGGCCTGCCGCAGACGCTCCGCCATGCCTTCGTCCACACCACCAGCATCTACGACCGATGGGACGCCTACAACGCCATCGTGGATCACTTCCGCGAGAAGAAAGAAAACCCCGAACTTTTCCCAGTATGAGCACCACACCACCACCACCCGCTACCCTCCACGATATGGTCAACAACTCCCTCGCCGCCCTGGCTGCCGAGGGCAAGGTCGAGGCGATTGTCCGAACGCACGTCGAAAAAGCGATCGGCACCGCAGTCGCGGAGACGATCACCGGCTACAACTCGACTTTCGCGAAAGCGCTGAAAGCTTACATCGATGGAGCAATGCCAATGGACTTTAAGGCTATCGGCCTTGACGGCTACAATGATCTCATCCTCCGCACGATCAAAAACAAACTGGATGCCAGCCTCGTGGCATGGGTGAACAAAGGTATCGCCGAAGAGATGGCGGAGCTGCTGCAGGAGCCGCCGGAAAGCATCAAGCTCTCCGAGCTTGTACGGCAGTTCCGCAAGGAGAACCGGCACGAAAACGATGACGAGATCAGCGTGTACCTGGAGGAGGACGACGGCTCTCTCCTTAACTATTGGACGCTGAGTCTTGATCCGAAGCCGGGAAAACGAAAGCACGATTGTGAGCTGTACATGGCCGTTGATTCCCAAGGTCAGATTTACTCGCTGAAGGTTGCTTATCGCGGCGACATGACCAAGGGCATGTTTGTCGGCCGCCTCTACGGCTTCGAGCGCACGCTCTTCCGTCTCTACGTAGGGAAAACGAAGATTATCAAAGACAGCGTCGATGGCTGGGACTGATACCATGAAACTCACCTCCACCCTCAGTCTCCCGTCGGATGTCTGCACACGCACGCTGGCCATTCTCGCACAGAAGGGCGCGGGCAAAACGTACACGGCTATGAAGCTCACCGAGCTCATGCTCGAGGCTGGCAGCCAGGTCGTCGCACTCGATCCGACGGGCGTCTGGTGGGGACTGCGCGCGGATGCAGATGGGAAGCCAGGGCGCGGACTGGATCTGATCATCATGGGCGGCGAGCATGGCGACGTGCCGCTGGCGTCAACCGCCGGCGAGATCATCGCAGATTTCGTGGTGGAGAGCGGCCGCAGTGTGGTGCTGGACCTCTCGCACTTTGAATCCAATGCCGCCCAGGATCGCTTCGTCACCTCCTTTGCCGAAAAGCTCTACCGGCTCAAAGCGCAGCAGCGCACACCGTTGCATCTGATGCTCGATGAAGCGGACAGCTTTGCACCGCAGCGACCGCAGAATGGCCAGCAGCGCATGCTTGGTGCCTTTGAGGCCATCGTACGCCGCGGCCGCTCCCGAGGGCTGGGCATGACGATGATCTCGCAGCGCCCGGCCTGCCTGAACAAGAACGTCCTGACCCAGGCCGACGCTTTGATCTGTCATCGAGTCACTGGAAAGCAGGACATGGACGCCCTGAACGATTGGGTGAAGCACTGGCACGGCGAGAAGGATCAAAGCACGACGTTCCTGCAAAGCCTCCCTGCCCTCAAAATCGGCGAGTGCTGGTTCTGGAGCCCTGGCTGGACCGGCAGTTTCGTCCGCAGCCACGTGCTGAAGCGCACGACGTTCGACAGCAGCAAAACACCCGAGCCAGGCGCGGCGCATCACAAAACGACTGCCAGCCTCAAGCCCGTGGATCTGGGCGCCCTGACGAGCCAGATCCAGGCCACCGTGGAGCGTGCGAAGGCGAACGATCCCGCCGAGCTGAAACGCACGATCGTGCGATTGGAGCAGGAGCTGAGGATGGCGCAGGCGGAGCGGAAGCCTGAGTTCCTTCCGGTGCTGAATAATGAGGACCGGCAGATCCTGCAGAAGCTGCACGATTTCTTTACCACAGGGGAGATCCGGGCCGTCCTGGCCAAGGTGTATGCGCGCCTTGAGCTGATTCCCAGTGGAGCGCCGACATACGAGGAGGTGACGACGACCACAGGAGGAATCGTGGTCAGGATGCCGCAGGTGCCTGTGTTTCAAGTCTCGCACGTCTTCAAAAAATCGACCGACGGTGAGAAGCTCGCGAAATGCGAGCGCGCTATCCTCACGGTGCTAGCGCAGCATTCCCAGCCCTGCAGCAAGCGCAAGGTGGCCTGCATCGCCAGATATGCGATCGACGGCGGCGGCTTCAACAATTCCCTTAGCTCGCTGCGCACGCGCGGCCTCCTCACTGGCACAGATCCGCTCACGATCACCGACGATGGCCGCGCCGCCTTGGGCCAGTTCACTCCGCTGCCGACGGGCCTGCAGGCGATCGAGCATTGGATCCGCCAGCTTTCGAAGTGCGAAGCCGCGATCCTGACGCGCCTCCTGGAGGTCGAAGGATTCGCGTGTTCCAAGCAGGAGCTCGCGGAACGCGCCGGATACGAAGCCACCGGCGGCGGCTTCAACAACGCCCTCTCTGCGCTGCGCACGCGCGAGCTGATCGAAGGCCGGGAAATCATCACTCTTCTCATTCCATGAAAACCCTTGCTGCACCAACCCAAGCCAAGCCAGGCGTGGCCGTGCTCGAGATCCCGAGCGCGGCGCTGCAGCGCATGAGCGGGAAGTTCCCCGAGGGTGTGAATGTGCTGGTGGTGCCACCGTCGGCCGTGCAGCCGGAGTTTATCCGCCCGCCGAAGATTGGGGAAGTGTGCCCCATCACTGGACTAGCACGCACGACCTTCCTGGAACTGCTGCAGCAGGCCGGACCGAAGAGGATCCCGGTGCGCTACCTGCGGAAGCCTGGCGCCACCACCGGCATCGCCCTCGTGCCGCGCCAGCCCTTGGTGGACTACATCAACTCGCTGCCGGCTCCGGACTGGCAGGAAAACGAGGAGGAGGAATAGACCATGCACTCATGCCCCACATGCGGCCAGGCCTGCTACTGCAAAGGTGATATCGACGACATCGAATGCGATCCTTCGGCGGCGGACCGCTGCAGTCACTGCGACGAACGAGAAGAAGAGGCAGACGATGATGGTGAGCTGCATTGCGGCGATTGCGGCCGAGTCCTCGACGCCAACGGTGCATGTGCGCCTTGTGATCGTTTTTACGGTGATGACTGATTTAATACTTTTGTGCTCTAACTCGAATTTATGAAAGCTATCTCTCTATGGCAGCCGTGGGCATCGGCATTGTTTGCCCCCTTGATCAAAGACGGGGCTCGCTGTCTCAAAGGATTTGAAACAAGGCATTGGCCGATGCCGGCACGTTTTGTCGGCGAGTCGATCGCCATTCATGCGGCGAAGAGGGAGACACAGGACGAAAGGGACTTTTGGCTCCAGGTCGTGATGGCAGAGGAGCGGAGGAAAGAACACGCCCGGGCTTTTGGGGAAATCGGCATCCGGAAGTATTGGGATCTGCCACGCGGCGCCATCATCGGAGAGGTGAAGTTTGGAGCCTCAATTCGGAGCGAGGACATGGATGCTGAGGTGATCGAGCGGGAAGAGTGGTGGGGAAACTACTCTCCCGGTCGCTTCGCCTGGCCGGTGCTGGAGTTTCGGCATTATCTGACGCCCGTCCCGTTCGTGGGAAAGCAGGGATTCTTTGAGTTCGAGGTGCCAATGGGAAAGGAGCCTGATCATGGCTAAAATCTCCAAAGCGCTCAAAAAGCGCGGCCCGGCCAAAGGCACGCCTAGGAAGCGGTTTCTGCGAGACAACGAAGCGCTCGTTTTCGAGATGCACTGTGACCACGTCTGCGGGATGAACCTGCGGGCGCTGCAGAAAAAATATGGATACATGGATGGCAACATCAAAAAGGCTTTCGTTCACTTTGGCCTGAAGGTGAAAGTGGACGTAAAATCGGGGCAGTTTAAACGCACGATGCGCCGCTTCCGGAGAGACGAGCTCGTTGCGATGGCACTGGCGCAAAAGAGGATCTGCAAGCCGAAGGTTCTGCGCCAGGAGTGGCGCGAATGGCCGATGAAAAAGCGCGCCTGGTTCATCGGTCTGATGCGGAAGAACCTGCCGCATCTGTCCTACCCGCAGAGGCCGTTCTCCGCAAACGTGGAACCCTTTGACTATGCCTCGCCAAGCGCACGCGAGCTGCTGAGGCGCATGAACGATGGCAGGCACATCCCTGGGAACAAGCTCAAGATCGAGTCCCAGGGCGTGATCTGGCAGGGGCAGCTTTGGTTTTGGACACCGCGCACGGGCTATCAGGAGGGCGTGAAATGGACGCCCACGCAGCCGCGGAGACTGCTGCACCGGGCTATCTGGGAATCTGTGAACGGACCGCTTCCAGAGGACGGCGTGGTCCGCCATGCCGACGGGAACCCGAACAACTTCGATCCCGACAACCTGGTGCTGGCCACCAAGAACGATGTGGCCCGTGAGAACCAGGCTGCGCACATGATTCGCAAGTCCCGCGAGAAGACGCGGGCGCTGCTCAATTTCCAACAATCAACCGAGAAAGGAACGAACGATGATCTCACTGAACGCATTTTTAAACCAGGTGTACGCGGAAGCGGAGGCCGAGGCGGAATCTCTGCAGCCGCGTAGCATCCGAGACCTGGTCAATGAGGCCAAGGAAAAGGGCCTGATCAAAACCTCCGGCGAGCGAGTGGCGCTGAAGACGGCGCTGCAGTGCAATCTGCTCAAGATCGACACCTCTGGCGGCGAGCTGGCGGCGGAGCTGGCGCAGATGAAGACGAAGTGGATGGATGTCTCGCCGGCGATGGCGGAGATCTGGCTGCATAACAACGTGCAGAACCGCAAGGTGTCCCAAGACACGGTGAACGCTTACGCCCGGGAGATGCGCAACGGTGCCTGGCTACCGAATCATCAGGGAATCGCGTTCGACAATCGCGGTGTGCTCAACGATGGCCAGCACCGGCTGCTGGCGATCGTGCAAAGCGGCTGCACGGTGCGGATGATGGTGACGTTTGGCCTGCCCTCGCGCGTGGAAGGAAAGCTGATGGTGGGCATGGACACGATTGACCGCGGGAGAACGCGCAGTGTTTCTGACCAGCTCAAGATTCAGCACGGGCTGACCGGGGGCAACGTGCTTGCTATGGTGTGCAATCGCCTGGCTGCGATGTGCAGCCCTGAGCGCACGCGGCGGCTTTCGGTGGGCGAGATCCTGGAGATCCACGACACATTCCGGCCGGAGGTTGACTGGGTGACGAAGAACCGCCCGAAAGAGCACGGGCTGAAGCAGGCCGGGGTGCTGGCGGGCTTTGCGTTTGCCTTTGCTTCTGCACGGGGCGGTGACACGGCGGAAGATGGTCCGCTGATGGAGAGGATGTTCCACGAGCTCGTGGGCAATGCGCCGGCTGCCGAAGGCTCGCCCATGGCCCTGCTGCATGCGTTCCTGACCAGCGATGCGGCGAAGCTGCTCGGCGCTGGGAATGACCGCGCCCTGGCGGAGCTGGTGTGCGAGGCGATCTGGCTGCAGCTCAAAGGCCACAGGATCGAACGCCTGGAGCACGATACCCAGGGCATCGCCTACTTCCGCCTGATGCAGACGGCGCGCGTGGAGCGCATCGCGAAGATGTTCCGCATCCCGGGCATGCAGACGGTGAAGGTGCAGAGATTTGCGATGGCATCATGACAGAAGAGACCTACTCCGCACTCGCCTCATGTGCCCGCCGGCGCATCGAGCAGGAATGGTCGTGCACAGCCGCCGAGCGGGCGGTCCTGCAGCTGATCACAGATCTCAGCCTGGCTCTCGGCCAGACGTGGGCTTTTGTGCCCTGTCTGAACGATTTCGCGGCCGTTCTGGGCATTCACAAGAGCACGGTCAGCCGTGCGCTGCGCAGTGCGCTCAAAAAGGATTTCCTGCTCGTGCTGAAGCGCCGGGATGAAACGCTCTACTGCATCTGCACCGAGACGCGCGGAGACGCGGCGCCAGAGGCGGATGCGGGCAAAGCCGAGGAGGCAAGGGCGCGCCTCGTGGCGCTGAACCAAACACGCCTGCAGGGCCGCGCAGATCCGGACGGCCAGCAGCGCCTCCCCGGTGTTCTACCGAGCGAGGAGACGGCCGCGCCGGCGCGGGCCTTCGACGCGATGATGGAGGAATCTGAACAGGTCTTGTCTCCATCTAAACAGCCTTTGCATGAGACCATCGCCGTTCCACGTGAAACTATTTCCACACCCGCGATGCAGGCGAATGCGGGCGATGATGAGACATGGGACGAGTGCGAGGCCAGGCTGAAGCGCATGATCGACGCAGCGGAGCGGGCGCGTGGCGAAGTGCCGGCACCGCCGCCGATGTCGCCACCGACGCCGATGCGGCGTGCCAGTGCTGCACCATCCGATGTACCCAGCGGAGATGCGGCGAACCTGGAAAGGGAGATGCAGAAGCTTTGCCGAGGAATGAATGATCAGACGCGACATGTGATGGAGCGTCTTCGAGAGGAGTTCCGAAGCGGCGGCAAGCTGCAGGAAGCTCAATTTTTCAAGTGGGGCCGTGCATGGAAAAAGCGTGCCCTGGACTATCCGCGAGAATGCCTCGAGGCCTGCGGTGAGCATAAGAACCTGCGCCTCACCACCGGCCCGGCGGATGAGCCTGGAGGATGGATCTACCGGGCGATGCAGGATCTGACGAGCGGGGTGAAGACTCTATGACGCTGCCCTACACAGAAGAAGAATCGAACGCTGCTCACCGCGACTGGAAAGCCATGTGTGGCCATCACAGCATTTCGGCAGCGAGTAGGCGGCCGCTGGAGGCAGTTCGGAAGAGCGGAATCAAACTCTGCGGATGGATGAACCCGACCATGGTTTCACAGTGCCTGGCTGGCATGGGTGTCCGATCGGTATTGCACAGGCTTCCGGAGCTGAAACTGCCTTTTCAAGCTTTGATGGAACCGTTTTATCATCCGCGACGAGTGATTCGTGTTCAGTTTTTGGGGCCGTGGATGAAGGCACCGCCCGCAGCCCGATACCGGCATACCCACTACGTTGCCAGCATCGATCACTACATCATGGACCCGATTCTTGATACAAATGTGCTTCTCCCCTTTGAGCATTGGATTGTGTGGTCGGCATCGGCTTACGCTGAGCAAATCGACGAATGCGACGGCTATACTTTCACGCACTCTTGGAATATCGAGTCGTGAACTAATACTTTTGTTTCATCAGCCTTTGTGCCATAATTCAGGCGAATGTCTCGCGACGCCGCCGAATTCCGAGAGTCGAGCTATTGGCCCGACGTCATCCAAGGCTGTGACACGCTCGCTGAGCATGTTGCGGAACTGGTGACGGAAGAATGGCCAGCCAGGGCTGACCCAAAAGCGAAAGCGGCCGTGATCAAGCTCGTGCACCGCGTGGTGCAGCGGCTGCTGGAAGAAGGTCGGCTCGCGCCACTGGTGGACGTCAAGAAGCTGTCAGGGCGAGAGCTGCTCGCAAAACTGCTGGACGAGATCATGGAGGCTCCGGACGCGCGTCTCATGGCCTACTGTGTGGACTTGGTCATGGAGACTGGCGTCAAACTCGGCGCGTCGATGACGAGCATCGCAGACGAATTCAAGATCACCAAATCGACGGTTTCGCACCACTGCTGTCATTTGAAAGAGACCTATCTCAAAGGCCGCCCTGCAGCAGGCATGAAGAGCGTGGCGGCCGTGGAGAGCTACCGCAAGATCAGGATGGGGAAGAGCAGCCGCGGACCACGCATCGACTGGCAGTTCGCCACCACCTTTGCCAAGCACTATGGAAGCACAAGCACTACCCACAGCGGACCAAATTGAGGAGATCACCCGCCTGATCGAATCCGCCAATGACGTCGGCGACCAGGCTGTCGCCTTCAGCGCCGCGCGTCTGAAGGTGTGCGTGGATGTGGGCGAACGGCTCAACGCATGGAAGAAGCAGCTCGGGCATGGACGTTGGGAGGCCTTTGCCGATGAGCATTGGCCAGATCTGACCAAGCACACGCGCACCCGCTGGCAGCAGCTGGCCATCGCGAAAGCCAGTGGCCGTCTGAACCTGGACGATGCACGAGGCCTGCGACATGCCTACGTCCTCGCCGGCATCCTGCCAGACACGGCACCCGCAGACAATACCAAGAGCACGGCCAAGCAGAGGAGCTACCTCGTGCACATCGCCCGCCTGGTCGCAGCGCTGCAGCATATCGACATCAAGACGCTGAAGCCAGTCGAACGGTCCACCCTTGCAGAGCGTCTTAAGCCCGTCGTCGCCCTGCATTCCCAGCTCACAACAGACGTCATCCCTACGGCCTAGCCTAGCCAACAGCCACAGCACAGCCGCCATCCATACAGTCCAGCCACCACCAACGCCAGCCAGGCTGGCCAGCCCACCCCCCATAAGGAGTCTCCTAGCCACCCCCCACCCCAAGGGGTTTTTCCATCTATCATCGTTTTCGTGTGTATGACCCAAAAACCAAGTTCCCATGAAATTTTGACGCCCGACGGCATCCCCGTCCATTGCCTTCATTCGGCGATCGTGCCGGCGGATCAGCTCAAGCTCTTCCCCGGCAACTACCGCAAGCACAAGCCAAAGCAGCTCGACCGCATGCTGAAAGTCGTGAACGGCAACGGCTGGCGCCGGTGCGCCGTGGTCTCGAATCTCAGTGGGTGCGTCATCAAAGGAAACGGCATGGTCCAGCTCGCGCAGCGCAATGGCCTGCACGTCCCCATCGAATACCAGGACTACAAATCACGCGCCGAAGAACTCCGCGACCTGGTCGCCGATAACAAACTCGCCGAGCTCGCAGAAGATGATGACGAGGCCCTGCGCAAGCTCCTCTCCGAAATCGATTCCAGCGAGCTCGAGTGCGCCGCCGTCACATCCGAAGAGCTGGAAGCGCTCATACGGGATGCCGAGATCCCAGACGCAGAGTTCCCCATCACTGCAAAGCTTCACGAACGTTACGACTACGTCCTGGTCTTCACCACCAACGAAAGCGATTTCGCCTTCCTGCAGACTCTGACCGGCGTTGAGCCTGAGCGCTCGTACAAGAAATCCGGCGTCGGCATCGGCCGCGCCATCCCCTTCCCTCGTTTCCTCAAATCCATCCGTGAAAATCGTCATTCCCTCGATGTCCAGGGCGAACAGCATGACCACGCACCTGCTGGTGCCGGGGGCGCTGCTGTGCGTGCCTGAGAGCCAGCAAGCCATCTACGAAGCTCGTCTCCAAGACGACATGTGCCGCGTGCCAGCTCATCTGCGCGCTCAAATCGTTACGCACCCGGACAGCGTCAAAGGTCTCACGCCAAAGCTCAACTGGTGCTTTGATCACCTCGAAGACGAGGACGGCATCGTCTTCATCGATGACGACATCACCAGCGTGCAGCGCTGCTTCGTCGAGCAGGGCGAGGAATCCACCATCAGAGACCCGTATCTGATCCGTGACATCATCTGGACTACCTTCATCACCGCGCGGGATCTCGGCGCCTATTACTTCGGCTGGGAGGCTTCCAATGGGGCCCTGCGCTACTACACCGGACTCAAGCCCATGATGCTCACCGGCTACATCAACGGCTGCGCCATGGGCTTTCGCCGCGGCCACGGCCTGCGATTCGACGAGCGCGTCGTGGCCAAGAACGATTTCGACATCGCCGCGGCGAATGCCTACCGGCACCGCATGTGCTACAAGAACTGCCGGTACACCTTCTGCCAGAAAGGCACGTTCACCGGCAAAGGCGGCCAGGCCGCGTACCGCACCTCCACCACGGAACAACGCGACGTCGAGCTGCTCCGCCGCAAGTGGGGCGACGTCTTCAGCTTCGGCGGCCACAGCGGCACCCGGAAACGAGACTACGCCGGCGTGCAAAAGATCGCGCTGAAGCTTCCGTTTTAAAGTTGCAGACCGCGCCTGATTCGTCAGAGTCGCGGTCACAACTCGAACCGGGATGCGCCAACCCGACCAAACGGGCGAATTCAGAAATGGAAACAAACAAGGAGGCCATGCGCCTTCCAGATCCTGTGCTCGTGCGGATTTTTCGTGCCGGCCGCATATCCGATGTCATCAAGGTGGACATGGACGATGAAAGAAACCTCACAGTGATCATGCGTGGTGAACCAGCTCCCGTTCGATTCTCCAACCTTACCGATGTCGGCTGGGTGCTAGAGGGTACTTGCCAGGGATTGTAGCCGACCTAGAATCCGGCCACGATGGCCTGGAAGGATGCTAAAGCCGAGGGAACGAAATGGGCAGATGAAAAGCTGCCTGCAGATCTGCGTGGCCAGGTGTTGCAGCTGGTGAACTTCGAGACCGATTTTGACTCTCGATTCTTTTACCCCGACCGCAGCGCCCAATACCATAGCATGATCACCAATGCGATCGCTCGCAATGCGCGCAAACGCGGGGCTAAAACGGTATATGCGACAATCACGCCTAGCGCCTACATGGAATGGCAGACCGGGCAAGGGAAAGAAGATAGCAAGGAACTTAGGCTCAAATTCATCGAGAGCTGCCATTTCCTCAGCGCGAACGCGTGAGCACCGGCCCTGCCAAGCTGTCTCATTTCATTGCTAAATATTTTTAGGCCTGTCGCTGCTTTTTACGCGACGTCACGAAGGCGAGGGTCGAAGATCGTTTCGTCAGAGAAACAAACCAAACGGGATGCGCCAACCCGACCAAACCGGCACCCAATACAATGGCACATGAACTCAGCATCCAGAATGGCCGCGCAGAAATGTTTAGCGGCAGAAACATCACCCCGTGGCACCGCCTCGGCACCGTCGTTGAAGGCCTCCTCACCAGTTCAGAAGCGCTCGAAGCAGCGCATTTAAACTGGAATGTCGTCGGCAATCCGGTGCTCGCCCAGGTCAACGGCGCACCAACTGCGGTCCCCGGCTACCAAGCCATCACCCGCGAAGACTCGGGCGCGGTGCTGTCCATCATGAAGGACAGCTATCACCCCATCCAGAACGCCGAGGCCTTCGAATTCTTCGATGCAGTCGTCGGCGAGGGTCAGGCCATCTACGACACCGCCGGCGCATTGCACGGCGGTCGCCGGGTGTGGATCATGGCCCGCATTCCAAAGACCGTTTTTATTGACGGGGGTGACGAGCTCGAAAGGAACATCCTGCTCTACACTTCGCACGATGGCAGCAGCACGCTCAAGATGCAGCAGGTGATGACGCGAGTCGTTTGCCAGAACACTCTCTCCGTTGCTCTTCGGCAGGCTACCAACACTGTTTCCATCCTCCATCGTGGAAACTACAAGCAGCGTGTCGTCGAAGCTCAGCGCGCCCTCAAAGTGGTGCACGGCTACTTCGACGATCTCACCAGCTTGATCGAACTGTTCGCCGCCAAGCCCATGTCTCACAGCGACATGCGCGACTTCACCGAAAAGCTGCTCCCCATCGCCCCCGGTGAGAAGTCGCCCAGGACAGAAAAATCCCGCGGTGAAATCGCCGACTTGTTCAGCAAAGGCACCGGCAATAATGGCCGCACGCGCTGGGATGCGCTCAACGCTGTCACCGAATGGGTCGATCATCGCCGCACCTATGGCCGCACCCAGCTCGGAGTCGCCGATGAAACCCGGTTCGCCTCGACGCTCTTCGGCAGCGGGGCGGAGATCAAAGCCTCCGCAGTCGCTCTTCTCTCCTAGCGGATCCCCCACCGATGCCGCGTTAGCAGTGGCCCTGCCAACGCGGCATTTTGGTGGGAAATAAAAGTTAGGGTCAAATGCTGGATTTACGCGACGTCACGAAGGCGAAAGTCGAAACTCAGGACGTCAGAGAAACAAACCAAACGGGATGTGCCAACCCGCAAAAACCGGCGAAGCAGAAATGAACACCACCAACTCTACCAAAGCCCTCGCACTCGGTCAGAACATCACCGCCATTCGCTCCCTCGGAGTGACCAAAACCAATCGCCTCGTCCATGCCGCCGCGCACCTCGATACTCTCCGCGATGCCTTCGCCGAGTGGGAAGCCGGGGAAATCTACATCTGCAAAAAGACCGCGACCTATCGCTACCGGTTCGGCGATCGCTCCAAATCGGTCACGCCATGGAATGACGTCGCCAAGCGTCTTTTCGCCAGTCCAGCCGAGTTCGCTTTCGCAGTGGCCGTCTTTTCACCAGAGACGCCTGTAGAGCCGCCTGCAGCAGCGCCGGCCATTCAGACACCCGCCGTGCGCTCCACGCGCGTCAACGTCCTCAAAATCGCCCAAGCCGCCTAAGCCATGCACTCTCGCAAAGTCTATTCCGCCTGGCAGCGGCGCCGATCTGTTCCGCAGATCAAACTCCAAGGCCAGTGGCTCGCCGCTGCCGGCCTTTCCATTGGGGCCCCGATCCGCGTCCAGGTCGAGCACGGCCGTCTGATCATCACCCCCACCACCGCGACCCCATGAAAGCGCCCTTCCCTGCTCTCATCGGTCCCGCCGCTGCCGCTCTGGCAGCGGCGCGGAGACTCGCCAGCGATCGCGACCGTCTCGCCATCCTCCTCGATGGCGACCCCGGCATCGGCAAGACGGCCGCGCTGGACCAGCTCGCCCACGAGATTGCCGGCAACGCCTTCTCCATCGAGCACGTCAACGGCCAGTCTCTGAGCGTGGATCTGGTCCGCCAGTGGCGCGAGCGATCGCACTACGGCAACCTCTTCTCTGAGTGGACGGTCAAGCGCGTCGATGAAATCGACTCCGCCAGCTCGTCGGCCATCGCCGAGCTGCTCACCTTCCTCGACTACCTGCCCGCTCACCTCGCCATTCTCGCCACCACCAACGAGTACGCGAAGCTCCGGGCGCAGTCCAAGGGCAGGCTGGAAACCCGATTCCACCGCCTGCAGGTCGAAGCCCCTTCCCTGGAGGAAACCACCGCGCACCTGGTCAAAGCCTACAAGCTGCCCAAAGCCATCGCCCAGCAGATCGCGCGCGGCGCTGTGCCCGATGGCTGCCTGGCTACCGCAGGGTGCAACATGCGCGCGGCCATCAAGGACGCCGAAACCTACAAAGCTGCCACACAGCACGGGAGGGCGGCCGCATGACCTTTGCCGAAATGCCCACCCCCGGCGGCTACCGCTGTGGCGAAGTCGCCAGTGCCCTGCAGAAGTGCATCCGCCGAGGCCTCGAGGAGGACGCCCTGTTCTGGGCAACGGAACTAGATCTCGCTGGCTTCGGAGAGTACGTCTGGAAGCGCCTCCGGATCATCACTAGCGAGGACGTCGGCCTAGCCGCCCCCGGCCTCGCCGCCGAGGTCCGCGCGCTCTACGACAACTGGCTGGACCAGCGGAAAAAGAAAGACGAACGCCACGGCCCCGAGCGGCTGTATCTCGTGCATGCCGTCATACTTCTCGCCCGGGCCAAGAAGTCCCGCATGGTCGATCATGCCCTGATCGTCCATTACGAAGGAACGCGCTGCGCACGCGACATCCCAGACTATGCCCTGGACAAGCACACCGCCCGCGGCCGCCAGCGCCGCCGCGGCTGGAAGCACTTTTGGTCCGAAGGGGCCAAACTCAATCCTGCTTCCGACGTGGGTGACATCTATGCAGGGCGCGCTCATGAGATCCGGCAAGACGCGCAGTTTGAATTGCCGGGCATCGACTGAGATCAGGCCTTATTTGCTTTATCTTCTTCTGAAGACTCAATGAGTGGCGGGAGTGTTCTGACGTAATCAGCCCCCAGCCTAGTGATTCCAAAGACAGGCTCGCCACTTTCATTCTTCATGTGTCTTGCGATGAATCCAACGGAAGCGAGATCACCTATGTCTTCACGCAAAAAGCGTGACTCCTTAGGTTGCTTGGTAGCTCCTCCCACTCGCAAATAAATGCCCCCGCTATATGACTCGATGGACATGTAGGGATAATAGCTTTCTGCTTTGTCCAACAAACGAATCATCCAAAGTGCCTGCTCTGAGAGGCGAATCCGAGGGCAAACCACCTGCGACAATCCTCCCAATATCTCCATCCTCGAAGCAACGAGGCCTATTGTAGTTGATAGCACCTTCAGCTCACTCAATATCTCGGTTTGTTGAGCCTTGAGCAAAAGGTCGATTTCGCGCTCTAAACCGTGAGTGGTAATTATGATGCGCTTCAATTCCTCGAAGTGATGAGTCTCAAGCCATTCGAGAAATTGCTGATGCGTCAATCCCTTCTGATGCCTTCGCTCCTGAATGAACATCCCGATCGTGCTCATTAGATTTGGCAGAGTTTGCGCAGCTATGTCTATAAGTCCTTCCATCTTGCCGTCATACTTGCCACTCTCCGGCCTTTGACAATTCCTTTCCCGGCAAAGTGAATGCTCAAGCCGGAAGATGCCGAAAAGGTTCTGATCAAGAATCTGGCCAACGTGATTCGCAAGGCCAACACCGGCAAGCCTCTCACGGCCGCAGAGCGCGCCCTCATTGAGGAAGCTGCTGCAGGTGGCACGCTCCAGGACACAGGATCAGCTTTCGCCAAGACTTACGACGAGCTGGCCCAAAGATTCGGCCTCACGCGAAAGACGCTCCAGAACGCCAGCAAACGCTTTCCGGAGGAGGTTCCCAAGGCGAGGGCCGACGGGCGGCATGATGTCGCCGCCTGGTCTCAGTTCCTCATCAAGCACAACATCGCCCGGACTGCCGAGAACATCGCCAGCGCCCCGTCGGACGAGGCGAGCGAAGGCCCCGTCACCGTCACGGATTGGAAAGCCCGGGAGGTTCAGCTCAAATGCACGAAGCTCGAACTCGAGAACTGCAAGGTCGCCGGCGAACTGGTGGACGCGGCCGAGGTGGAGACCGGGACCTCGGCGATGGTGCAGGCCTTCGCCCAGGCTCTCAACAATCTCGTGCCGCGCCTGGCGCAGAAGATCCTCGGCACTACGGACTACCACGAAGCCGAAGAGATCATCCAGGGCGAAGTCGATGTGGTCAAGAAAGCGCTCCAGCGCTGCGAGTTCCTCGCGCCTGCTTCTCCCGCTCCAGATCACGAAACGCGCTTCGGCGACACTTTGACCACCGAATGCGTCTCGAATGAATCCGCCAAAAGGGAAAGGGCCGCCGTCGTAGGCAAACAGCCGCGCGATCGCGAGAGCCTCTCCAAATCAGGATCCGCGCCAGTAAAAGGCACGCCCAAGGAGGCATCGAGGAAAGGTGACTCCAAAGGCACCCGCGTCCCATCCGGCAAAAGCCGATGCGTGAAGCGGCCTCCCTCAAACCAGAAAACGCCAGGGCGAATCAAAGGCTCATGATCCCCGCCAGCCTCCGACCTCATCTCCGGAATTTCGTAACCATCGCGCGCGGGATCTGCGCCGCCGTGCTCATGGTCCGCCCCGCGCAGCGCATCTGGGAGTGGATCGACGAGCACGTCGTCATTCCGCAGGTGGTCGGCAGCGTCAATCCCGGGCGTCTGGACACCGCCCAGATGCCCTTCTGGCGCGGGATCTATGACCTCTACTGGAAGCGCAGCACTCATTATGTCACCATCTGCGCCAGCGCCCGTGTTGGCAAGACCCTCTTCGCCATCTGCTGCGTGCTGCACAAGATCGGCATCTGGCCCAATCCCATCCTCTGGCTCGATCCGACGCGCAAGACGGCCGTGGCGTTCTCCCGCGCCGAGCTGCAGGCCCACATGCTCGAGTGCGAACCCGTGAAGGCCCGCGCCATCATCGACAAGGTACATTGGACCACGCTCATGATGCATTTCGTGGGCTGCATCTTCCGCATGGTCGGCGGCGGCTCGCCGGCGGAGCTGGCAGGCTTTCAAGCCGAGCTCGTGGTGATCAACGAGAGCGACAAGGTCAAGCACTCCGTCAAAGCCGAGTCCCCTTCTCAGGAGCTGGCCATCGTCCGCACGAAGCAGTTTCGGCACACGCGGAAGATCATCGAGGAAAGCACGCCCACTACGGAGTGGGGCCGGATCTGGCGCCGGTTCAAAGAGGGCAGCCAGCACTACGTTTACCTGCCCTGCCCTCACTGCGGCCACAAGCAGCGTCTCACGTTCTTCACCGAGGAAAAGGAAGTCCCATTCGATGCCGACGGCAAACCGCTCAAGCCCGGCGAGAAACGCACGGAAAAAACCGGGCGCTTCAAGTTCGAGCACCTCAAGACTGCCGAGGGGCATTACGACCTGCAGCGCGTCGAGCGCGAAACGGTCTATGAATGCGCTGGCTGCCAGGGCGAAATCAACCAGAGCCATCAGCCTTGGATGCTCCGTCGCTACGAGCTGCGTTCGCACAATCCCAAAGCACCCATCGACGACATCAGCGTCCACGTCTGGGCGGCGCTCTCGCCCTTTGAAGGCTGGGGCATGCTCTCCAAGAAGTTCCTGCTCGCGCGCGGATCCGCCGCGAAGATGCACGACTTTTACAATTCGGATCTCGGCCTGCCTTTCATCCGCAAGGCCACCGATATCAAGATCGACGACATCGAGGCCGTCATCGCGCGATCGCCGGAGTACTTCCTCCGCTCCATTCCGCGCCGGCCGGAGTTCCTCACGATGTGCGTGGACGTTCAGGGAGACGGCTTCTGGTGGTCCATCCGCGCACATGGCCTCGCCTACGATCAGCCCGACCTTCCCATCTGGACCGCCCTGGTGGACTACGGCGCTGCCGTGAGCTGGCCGCAGATCGAGGAAATCGCCGGCATCTCCACGGACAAGGCCGGGAAGATCAACCAGTACACCTTCACCGATGCCGACGGCACTGTTCACGAGTACATCGTCACCGCCGGCCTGATCGACTCCGGCTATGAAGCGCAGCAAAACAAGAAGGTCTATGCCTTCACGCTCAAGAACGCCGACGTGTTCAGCCCGTCCAAAGGCGGCGGCTGGCAGCATCTCCGCGGCCAGGATGTCCGCACCAGCCCGGTCAACGACGATCAACAAGAACTCGTCTGGTACTACGACGACGGGTTCAAGCAGCAGCTATACTACCACTGCATCAAAGAGCACAAGCGCCTCTGGTGGCTGCCGCGCAACGTTGGTCCCGACTACAAAGCCCAGCTCACCGCAGAGCGCACCCAGGAAGAACAGCAGCCCAACGGCGAAACCAAACTCGTCTGGAAAGTCGAAGGCGAGCAGGGCAATCACATCGGCGACACCGAAAAGATGCACGAGGTCCTCCTCGATGCCGCCATCGAAGAAAAGCTCTCCGAAATCCGCGAGCAATGGTTCAAAGACAATCCGGACCTCGCTGCGGCACTGCAGGAGGAAGAGGAGGCGGAAGATGAAGAGGGGGAAGACTGATGTTGCAGTCGGCTAATTCCAGCAGGCTTGGCTTTACGCGCAATGCGTCATCACGACCTGCCAGGATAACGAGACCCGCCTTCGTCACATGCTCAATTCGATAAGGACCATGCGCTCTCGAAACTGATGGGATCAGCTTAAAACCAGCGTCCCTGCTCATCACCCAAAGGCCGACAGATTGGCGTGCAGTCTCGATATTCATTTTTTGATCTCCGTGACACCGCCGTTCTCATTTGGTCGGTTACGATATCCGGCATCTCTCTCCCTCTCCTCTTTCTCCAGAGTGGCAAGATGCACCGTGTTGAAAGGGATGCCGTTCAGCTTCAACTGTTCGATCGCCATCCGCTGCACATTCCATGCTTTGTGCGTCATCGAGGCCGCGATCAGGCGCAGCGTGTCCATCTCGTTCAGCCCTTCCATCTTCGCTCGGTTCACCGCCGTCAGAAAAGCCGCATCGTTGTGCATGGCAAAACCGAAGAACTGATCCCATCCGCCCAGCCCCACAAACTTCCGGCTTTGCGCGTCTGTGTGCTCTAGAAAAATCAATTCGGGCGGCTCCGGACTTTCATGACTCAATTCATTCCCTTCTCTGCCCGGAATAATGAACCCCTGCACGATGTCTTTGGCTTCAGGCCATAGCCTGAGATTGCGCCAGGTGGCAGTGCCAGTCACGTGCCGATTTATTTGGCGGGATTTGTAGCCGATCAATTCATAATCCGGATTGTTTGGGTGCGTATCTCCAAACTCCGGACTTTTCTCAAGTTTTAATATTTCCATCACCGCATTCTATCACAGCCAGACTCTTGACGAGCGCCCATTTTGACATCATTCTCCGCTCGTTAATCCATCTATGCCATCGCCCGCCTCTGCTCACGCACGCGGGCGGTGTCATGTTGGGCAAAAGTAGCACATGTGCAACTTTTGGCCGTTCGCCCCGGCCGTGTCAGATTGCGAGGGGCGATTGACAGTCCGCCGCAGGCATGACTGTCGAATCATTCGCCCTGGTGCTCGTCGCCGAAATGGAGGCCGATCAAAGCACCGTGCTCGTCGATCGCATCCTGAAGGACGCCCGCAAAAAGCTCCTGGGGGGCAATGGCGTCGTCGGCACCCTCATCCAGAGCGGCGTGAACGGCAAAACCTTCCAGCGGCTGGTGAATCTCGACTGTGTCCAGGTCATCGACGCCTGCAGGCGCGCTCTGAAAATGTACCTCAACGATGGCGAGGACGATGACGAGGTCTCCACCACTTACCCGGACTTCAGCGCAATCATTCGATGAGCGACGCCACCGCCACCACCACCGGCGAAGGCGCTGCCGCCTACGACGCCGCCAAAACCTCGCCGACGCGGTCCTCATTCGTCGCGTTTCCGTTCAACTCGCGCCGTGAGCTCACGCCGCTCACACGCCGGGAGATCGTCCGCAAGCACCGTGCCTTGGAGGCAAACTGCCCTTTCCTCACGCGGGTGATCCGCAAGTCCGCGCGGCATGCCGTCGGTTCCGGCATTCACTTCCGCTGCCTTTCCGAAGACGACGTTTTCAATGACGCCATGCGCCGCGATGTCGAGGAATGGTGGAACAACCCGAACGTCTATTCCATCGACGGTTCCGTCGATGGCTGGGAGGCAAAGCGCCTGGCTGCCGAAGCCATGATGCTCGATGGCGAGTACAACGCCGCGCTCACCAAGCACCCCGACTCCGGATTTCCCTGCATTCAGCCGCTCGATGTCTTCGAAATCGAGACGCCGCCTCTGCGCACCGGCGAAACCTCGCGCGACTGGGATGACGGCGTCCGGATCAATGATTTCGAGCGCCCTATCGAGTTCGCCGTCCGCTCCCTGCCGCGTCTCGCTGGAGACTTCACACGGGACTACCGTTTCATTCCTTCGGACAGCATGTTTCACCTCATGCGCCGTCGGCGTGCCCATGGACACCGCGGCATGCCCTGGGGCTACTCAGGCATCAATCAGGGCATCGATGCTCTGGATCTGAACTCGCTCGTCACCGGCACCGCCAAACTGCACAGCGCCCTGGCCGTCACCGTGAAAGGCACGGGCCGCCGCGGCAAGCGCGGCGCCCTCAACAAAATCAAATCTGCCGGCGGCACCGATGAAAATACCGCCGACACCCAGGCTCTGGAGAAGATCTTCGGTGGTGGCATGATCAACTACCTCGGCGAAACCGGGGAGCTTTCCCTTCTCAGCTCGCAAAATCCGGGACCCAACGTCCTCGCCTTCATCGAAATGCTCTTCCACCAGCTCGCCGCCGGCTGGGACTGTCCTTTCACTGTCTTCTGGGACATGGCCAAAGCCGGAGGCACTGCGGCGCGCTACGATGCCGAGGACGCCCAAAGCACCTTCGATCTGCTGTTCGACCAGATCGTTTACAAGATGGTCCGCCGGGAGATCATCTGGAAAGCCAGCGTCTCCATCAACACTGGCCGCATCCCCAAGCCGAAAGATCCCTGGTGGTTTTCAAAACTCGTCTTCCGCGGCCCGCGCAAGCTCACTGTCGATGTCGGCCGCATGGCCAGCGCCTTCAAGACCCTGGTGCGCAACGGTGCCATGAGCATCCCCCGCTTCATGGAAGAGCAGGGCCTCGACGCCTACGAAGAAGCCCGGGACAACTACAAGTTCCTGAAGTTCCTGCAGGACATGTACGAAGCGGGCGACGTGCCCATTGACTGGGTCATGGAGCCGACACCCGGAAGCCAGACCATCATCAATACCTCAGACCCGAACGCATCATGAAAGCCTACCCCCGCCTCTTCCAAAAGCTCTTCGCCAGCCCGCTCATGCTGCACGCGCCGGCGCGCATGAGCTTCGAAAACGTGCTGCTCTCCCGAATGTTCGGCGAAACGCCGATCGCCGCCGTGCCTGTTGCCCTGGTGGATGCTCCTGCAGAGCCAAAAGACCCCGACACCTGGCGCGTCAGCAGCATCTACGAGCGCACCGGCTCCGTCGCCGTCATCACCATCGACGGTGTGATCGACAAACGCGTCGATGCCTTTGAACTCTCCTGCTACGGCGGCGTCGATCTCGCCGACGTGGACGCTGCCCTCGCCCATGCCGCCAATGACCCGCGCGTCACCAAGATCGTCCTCGATATCCACAGCCCGGGCGGCTCCGTCATCGGCGTACACGATACCTACCAGCGCATCCTCGATCTCGCGCAGACGAAAGAAGTTCATGCCTACGTCAACGCCATGGCCTGCAGCGCCGGCTACTACATTGCATCCGCAGCCGACTTCATTGCCGCCTCACCGTCAGCCATCGTCGGCAGCATCGGCGTTTACATGGCCGTCCTGGACGCTTCCCGCTGGTATCAGGATCAGGGCCTGCAGGTCCAAGTCATGCAGGGCGGCATCTGGAAGACCATGGGAGCCGAATGGAAACCTCTCTCCGACCCGGAACGTGCCAAGCTCCAGGCTGGCGTCGAACAATGCTACACCGCGTTCAAAGCGGCCGTGAACGCCAAGCGCCCCCAGGTCGCAGATTCCACCATGCAAGGCCAGTGGATGAACGGCACCGAAGGCCTCGCCCTCGGCCTGGTGGACGAGACCACCGGCGCGACGCTCGACGAGTACGTCTCCGCTTTGCTGGTCGCTTGAGCCCCTGCCTTTGACACCCCGCTCAGGTCTCTATCACGACTCTCACCAGCGAAAGCCATGCTCGGATCCTCCAAACAAATCGCCGAACTCCAGGAAAAAGTTACGAAGCTTGAGGCTGACCTGGCCAACGCAACCACGGACAAGACAGCACTCGATGCGCAGCTCACCCAGGCCAAGCTCGATTTGAAAGCCGCCCAGGACAAAGCGAGTGCCCACGAGGCCACCATCGCCGATCTCAACAGCAAGCTCACTGCCGCCGAAGCCGCCAGGACTGCAGCAGAAAGCAAAGCCGCTGCCGCCGAGGCCTCCATCGATGCCAAGGTCACCGAACGCCTCGCCGCCGCCGGTGTGGATCCCGTGAAGCGCGATCCATCCGCCAAAGCTGGCGATCCCGGCGTCAAAGCCACCGCCACCGGAGCCAAAGGCATCGCCAAAGCACGCGAAGGCCTGGCCGCACGTCACGCGGCCCTGCACGGCAAAAACTGATCTCATCACCCTTCCCTTTTCACGCTCACGCCAAGTCACCGCAAAACCATGAACCGCCTCGTTCTCACCCTCGCTCTCGTCGCCACCGCCCTGCTCGCTTTCAAGGGCGAAACCTATGCCGCAGCCATCACGCTCTTTGTCGGTTCTGCAGCATCCGTTGACTGGAATTCCTACCGCCCGGAAGTCTTCGGCGTCGGCCTGAACTTCCTGGATCTCGCCAAGGCCAACTCCAACGACATCGTCGGCGGACTCATCGAGGAAAACGCGAACGAAGCGCCCGAGCTCGCCGTCTTTGATTCCGAGGACATGGCGGAGCCTGGCATGCTCAGTTACGACACCCTGCACAGGACCTCTCTGCCGACGGTTTCCTTTGCCGCTGCCGGCAATGGCTTTGATGCCAGTAAGTCCGACATCAAGCTGGTCAATCACCAGTGCTTCCGCTTTGGCGGTCGCATCGAGGCGGCAAAGCACATCGCCGACAACTGGCGCCGCGGCGGCGCCGCCGGCTACCAGGCATTTGAAGCCAGCGGCGTCATGAAGGTGGCCATGCAGTACATCGGCAAGCAGATCTTCTACGGCGTCAGCAATGACGGTCTCGGCTTCCCCGGCATGAAGGCCTTCACGCCTTTCGGTGCGAGCTATACTTACGATGCCACCGGCAGCACAGCGAACACAGGCAGCTCCGTTTACTACGTCAAGTTTGGCGAGCAGTATTCCCGCCTCATGATCGGCCGCGCCCGCAATGGCAACGGCATCTTTGATCTGCCCGACTTCCAGGAGGGAGACATCCTCGGTGCGAACGGCAAGGCGATGCGCGCCTACATCAGCGAGCTTTCCAGCTACATCGGCCTGCAGATCGCCAGCCCTTACAGCGTGCTGCGCATCACCAATCTCACCGCGCAGAATGGCAAGGGTCTCACGGATGCCGTCATCGCCGCTGCGAAGCAGCTCATGCCTTCCGGCTGGGTGCCAGATGCCTGCTTCATGAGCAAGCGCTCCAGCTTCCAGCTCCAGAGCTCCCGCACGGTCACGCTCTTCGGCACCGGAGACAACCGTCCCACTCAGGGCCAGATCGCCCCGGTGCCCACCACGGATGCCGACGGCGTGCCGATCATCCAGACGGATTCGATCCTGAGCACCGACGCCATCGAGTCCTAACGCTCTTTCACTCACCAGCATCCTCCTTATGGAAAAAGTACTCTATCACCAGGAATTCCGCGATCCGAAGGAATTCTGCATCCTGAAAAAGAACCCCGACGGCACTCTCGATGTCGGACCTGAAGGCGGCCCGGCGGTCGTCACCAGCGTCCCAGTTGTCACAGAGCCGAAGAACGGCCACGTCACTCTGTTGGTGGTGGAGGAAGAGGAAAAGCCCAAGGGCAAAGCCAAAAAAAACGCCGAAGCCAGCAAGTAATCATCTGCGTCCGCCAAGTTCCCGGAAATCTCACCTCATCCCTTCCCCGCCATGCGCTCCTTCAAAGATGCCAGCCTCAAGCAGAGTGTTGCTCTGCCAAACGCCGCCAACACCACCAACACCAACAGCATCTCTCTCGGTGCTCCTGGCGGCTTCCCTGTGAATGAAAAGTTTGCCGTGCGTCTCAGCACCACGGCCGGCACCGGCGCCAACAACAAGAACGTCACCATCGTTCTGCAGGGTTCCAACGAAGCCGCCGCGAATTTCACCAACATCACCGGCCTGTCTACCATCGTGATTCCCGAAGTCAGCACCTCCTACGCCGCGACCAATCGCGACGTGGTGCTCCCTCCGAGTTTCGCAAAGACCTACATCCGCGCCTCCGCCACCGGTGAAGCAAACGGCGGAAACGCCGGCGATACTGGCGTCATGACGCTCGAACTCCTCTTCTAAACTTTCAGGCATTGGGTGTTCCTCAAGCCGCGCCTCGGGCAACCAGGCGCGGCTTTTTCATGGACTCTTGACCTCTGCTTTCGGCCCACGTACTCTACATCCACATGAAGCTCTTTCTCGCCCTGCCCGTGTATGATGGTTACGATCCCCATTTCATCAATTCGCTTCTCCATCTGCAGGCCGAGCAGCCTTGCAGCATGATCATTCGTCCGATGATCGGAGACAGCCTCGTCTCCCGCGCACGGAACTCTCTCGCTGCCGACTTCCTCGCCAGCGATGCCACGCACCTTCTCTTTCTCGATACGGACCTCATCTTCACCCCTGAGCATATCAAGCGCCTCCTTTCGCACGATGAGCCCATCGTTGCCGGTCTCTATCCAAAGAAACAACCGGAGCTCGCCTGGGTCTGCAACGTCCTCCCCGGGGAAGCCCCGGATGCCCGCGGCCTGCAGCGAGTGAAATACATCGGCACGGGCTGCCTCCTCATCCGTCGGGACGTCCTCGAACGCATGATCGCCGTGCATCCCGAATGCGCCTATGTCACAGATGCCGGCCAGGTGCAGCGCACCGAGCACGATCTCTTTCCCGTCGGCCCAATGTTTGATCCCGAGCAGAACGCCACCCGCTACCATTCCGAAGACTGGGGCTTCTGCCGCCGTGCCCTTGATCTCGGGTACGAGATCTGGGCAGACACCCGCGTTGCCCTGAAACACGTCGGCCAGTGCGTCTATCCTCTCGTCGATCCCTTTGCCCAGGCTGCGTAGGATCTGACATGCCGCCCGGGCATGTCCCAAGACCTCCTCGCCAAACTCCGCATTGAAGGCCAGAAACTGAACGAAGAAATCAAGGCCAAGAAAAAGCGCCTCGATGAAATCATCGCCGAGCTGCTCAAGGGCGAGCCCGGGAAATTCCCCGAATGCACCATCGTCGGAGAGTCCACCCAGGTCATCGTACCCGAAGGCGAGGACGATGAACGCGTGAAAGAACTCGCCGGCGAAGACTACGGCAGGCTCTTCGAAAAAGTGACGTCCTGGAAATGCGTCAAAGGCTTCGGAGACGTGGTCAACGCTCTCTTCAAAACCCAAACCGCCAACGCCATCCTCAAACGCTGCTCGAAGGTCAAATCGGGCTTCGTGAAGTGGAACTGAACGCGTCATGTCTGACTTCGACGACTTCACCTCCGAGGCCCTGGGCGATGCCGGCGACATCATCGGTCGCGAGAGCTTCACCATCCGCGGCCTCGATGGTCAGACGTTCGAAGGGATCTTGAACGAATTCACCGCCGTTCGGGAAATCGATCTCGGCGGCAAGGTCGGCACCTACACCGCCAGCCTCGTTTGCGAGCTCGAAGAGTTCGACGAGCTCGACGGCCCCCTCGAACGCTCGCTGGAAGGCAAGCGCCTCACCATTGGCGGCCGCGAATACAAGATCGACCGCGTTTCGGTCGATTCCTCCTCCGCCACCCTCGGCCTGGCCAACCTCAATTCGAAGTAACCCGCCGCTGCTGACAGGCCGCCCCATTTTATGGCCTCACGCACTGCCTCTCCAGATCTCATTCTCGAAGTCGAGATGAGCGAGCTGCAGCGTGCCCTCCGCCGTCTCTCCCAGGTCACCGGCAAGCGCCTCGGTGTCGTCGTGAAGCAAAACTCCCGGCTCATCGCCTGGAACCTCGCCCACAATACCCAGCCCTACGGCATGGATCTCGCGACGAAGAAGCAGGGAGAAGCCGCCGTCCTCCGCGACGTCGGCCGCGTTTACTCCACCGCGACCGCCATCTTCAAAAAACTCCAGGAAACCGGCCAGGTCAAAGTCGCCCGCGAATGGTACAAGCTCGTCAAAATCGGCGGCTACGACCGTGCCGAGAAGCTGCTCAAAACCCAGAGCATTCCCGAAAGAAACACGCCCATCTTTGCCCCTCTGGAGCCCGCACTCCATCAGCAGGCCCGTGATGGCCGCGGCCGCGTCTCCCGCCATCGCCCCGCCCAGATCCTTCCAGACGCCAAAGAACTCCGCACTTACGGGGCCCAAAGAAAAGCCCTCGTCGGCTTCGGCAAAGCTGGCTGGATCACCGCCGGTTCCTCCCTCGGCAGCATCACCCGCGTCCCCGCCTGGATCACCCGCCACAAAGGCATCGCCCCCGGTCGCGCCAATGACCAGACCACTCGCAACGAAGATCCCTTCGTCACGCTGACGAACGCGGTCCGCTACGCCTCCAAGATTATCTCCGACGGCGAGATCGCCGCAGCCCTCAAAATCCAGCGCCAAAAAATGCTCGCACACATCGAGCACGTCATCACCCACTCCGCCCGCGAATCCGGCTTCGACGCCCGCGACACCGCTCCCTCTTCACCCCTGCCCATGGCCGCATGAACCGCCCCCTCAAACGCAAGATCGCCATCGCCGTCCTCGCCTGGCTGAACGTCAAAAAGACGGGCAAAGCCTACGAATCCCTGCCCCTCGTCACCGGGGCATCGACAACGCTCGCTCAGGAAGCCGCTTTCGATGCCGGCACAGACGTCGGCCCCGTCACAGAGCCAGATCCGCCCTACCTCGCCTGCGAAGTCGTCACCCAGGCGGATCCGGATCTGCCTGGCTGCGTTTCATTCGAGCTGGTCCTCCACCTCAAAACTCTCGCCGCCGTGGACGATGGAGACGGCGAGCCCTCCTCCCGTTTCGACGCCGACGCCATTCTCCGCGATATCTACGACGTCCTCATGATGCCTCCGGACGATGACGCACCCTTCGACGACGCCAACCCCGAATGCGCCGCCTTCCGCGCCTTTGCCAACAAGCCCGAAGGCACCGATGCACGCGAGACTTTCCGCAAGCCCTTGCACATCTACGGCATGTGGCACACCACCACTCCCAGCCTCTTCGATACCGACATCTGGCACGATCAAATCATCTTCGCCGGCCACGCGCAGGACATGGATTCGCATTAGGCGCGGCCATTGACAAAACGCGCCGGTCACTATGGCCGCAACAGTTCTAGGCACCGCACATCTCTACGGCCTCGAAGGCACGTACAGCAACGCCACCGTCCTCTCTTTCCGCGACAAGGAAAGCTGCAAAAACACGTCCGAAACCATGGACGAAAACGGCAACGAAATCGAACGCCGTTACGACGATCTCCACAACGAAGTCTCCCTCCGCGTCCGCGCCCGCACCTCCTTCTCCAAGCCAGCGCCAGGCTCAACCATCGGCTACAACGCCATCACCTACGAAGTCGTGGACACCGAAAAAGAGACGCAAAACAAAGGCCACCGAGAGTACACCATCAACGCGAAGAAATCCGCCGGCATCAGCTACTCCTAATCCGCCAGCCAAACGACGCCGAAGCCCACGCCATGAACCCGAAGCAGCTCCTCACCTCCGCCCTCAATCTCCGCAACCGCGCCAAGGTCGAGGAAAACAAAGAACGCGCCGCCGCCTGGGAAAAAGAAGCCGGCGAGCTCGAAGCCATGGCCTCCGAACTCGAAAAGCAGACTCCTGCAGCAGCTCCAGCGTCCAACGAAGAAGCTCCGACCGCCAAGGCCAAAAAGTAGTCTCTCACTTCGACATCTCCACCATGCATGTCCGAGCCCTTTCTCCGCGTCCTCTTTCCCGGCCAGGCACGCGTTTGCGGCCGCACCCTGCCACCCCTCACACTCTGGCGTCTCGCCTGCCTGCAGGCCATCAGAAGCCCGTTTCTGAGCCTCGACGCTGAAGAGGCTACCTTCACCCTTGCGGATCTGCTTCTCGCCATCCGCGCCGTCCGCACGCCCAATCAGACCCCGCCCAATCTGCGGCCACGCATCCGGGATGTATTCACTCTGCTGCGCTTTCGGAAAAGCCGCACTTACCGCGAAAATCACGGTACCCGCTTCCTCGACTGGCTCGCCCTGCACCAGCTCCGCCCCGAGCTTTGGCAGAATGAAGACGCCGAAGCCCGCTGCATTTCCGCCCCTTTGATCCTCACCCAAGTCGCCGGCCTCATGGACTGCGGCATGTCCCACGCCGACGCCTGGGACACCGCACCAGGCTATTCCTCCTGGCTCATCACCTCACACGCCGAACGCCAGAGCGATCGCATCCAGTTCGTCAGCGACGATGACGACGAAATCGCCCGCGCCATCGAAGAGCAGGAACTCCGCAGCGAAGCCGAGATCCTCGCCCAGGCAAAGCTCGACCTCCCTCCGGAAGCCTTCGAACGCTGGGTCTCCGCCCGCCAAAAGAAAACTCTCTAAAGCAAGCTCATGTCCCAGGTCAATGCCACCATCGGAGTCAAGACCGCCCCCTTCAAAAGGGGCCTCGATGAGATGCGCAGCAATGCCCAAAAATGGGGCGGCGATCTCAAGCAAACGATTGCCGGTGCATTTGCCTTCGGAGCCGTCAGTTCCTTCGTCTCCAATTTCATTGGCGAAATGGCGCGCATCAAAGATCTCGCCGACCGTCTCGGAGAATCCACCGACACCATTCAGCGCGTCGGCAATGCCGCCAAGCTCTCCGGAGTTGACCTCGAGTACGTCACTAAAGTCCTCACAAAATTAACTACTGAAGCGGCCAAAAGTGCCGACGGTTTTAACGCCATTGGCGTCAGCGGTGCCGCTTTCGCAAATGCCGGTATGGAAGATAAAATTCTGATGCTTGCCAAGGCCTACGAGGAATGCGGTGGATCTCAAGACAAGTTGCTCAAGCTTATGAGCCTCCTTGGCCCCAAAGGCCAGGACATGATGATCATGCTCGCTGGCGGTGCCGAAGAGCTGAAAAACCTGTTCAACGAAGTGCCAACGGTTAATGCGAAGACCATTAACTCGATGGCGAAGCTTGATGATACTATAGACAAGCTCGTTCAGCGTTCCAAAGCTGGCTTTGGTGATCTTATCGAATTAACTGCGCATTGGGCGGCTAAAACTTTGGCCGCTTACCAAACGCTTGAGCCTTTGTTTACGGGTAAGCAAGGGAAGAGTTTCGACGATAACTACGCCGAATGGATGAGCAAATTTGGGATGCTCGACGAGAAACCCACTGGCCCCAACAAAAAGAAAGACTTCGCTGATGCTGCTGAAGAGGCAACAGCAAAGGCTAAAGCAGCTGCCGACGCCGAGAAAGCCGCCAAAGCTCTCGATGCAGAAATGCTCGAGCTCGCCCGCTCCCGCATGGATGCCGAGCAGAAAATCGCCAGCCTCAAAAAAGAACAGGCCGAATACGCCGCCGCCGCCAACGACAAAACCACTCCCGAAGCCGACCGCCTCGAAGCCGCGAAAAAGGTACTCGAAATCCAGCAGCAGATCGAAAGCCGCCAGGCCGAAGGCGCGAAGAAGTCCAAAGAACTCAAAGACGCGATCGACAAGAACAAGCTCGACAAAATGACCCCCGAGGAGCGCCTCGCCGAGCTGAAGAAACAGCAGGCGGAGATGATCGCCGAGGCCGAAAAGACGCCCGAAAAGATCGAGTCCAAACAGAAGAAAATCGACGCCATCGGCATGAACGGCCAGATCGAAGCCGCGCAAAAGGAGATCGACGACAAAAAGAAAAAGGAAGCCGACGACGCCGAGAGAAAGCGCAAGGAAACCGCCGATGCAGAGGGCGCGCTCGCCGAAGAGCAGAACAAGCAGCGGCTTGAAAAGATGGACCCCCTTGAGCGCATCAAGGAACTCAAGCGCCAGCAAAAAGCCCTCAACGACGAAGCTGCCAACGCGCCCGACGCCAAAACCCGTGCCGAGAAAAAAACCGAAGCCCTCAAGCTCAACGACGAGATCGACAAAGCGCAGAAGGAACTCGAGGGGAACAAAGGCGACAAGAAGCCCTCCGTCATCAGCTCGTCTCTCGCCAGCATCGGCGGTGGCGGCCGTGCCTACATTGGCGGAGATCCTGCCCTGGCAGAGTCGCGCCGGCAGACATCTCTCCTGCAGCAGCTCGTGCGGAACACGTCCGGAGGCTCCGGCCTTCCCGGACAGCCCGCGGCGAATCCTTTCTGACATTTCCCCAAGGAGATGATCAAGCATGGCTCCCCACTTCTCACCATCCAGCCCGATGCCGAAGTCTCGGAGGATGAAAACGGCCTGCTCACCGGCGCCGTCACATTCGAAGGAGATCGCGCTTATGTCGCAGCCGTCCCCGCCATCGGCACGCTGCATCCCTATGACACCCGTCTGACGTGTTACAAACGCGGAATCAGCTACATTAAAACCGGCAAGCTCAAAGCCACGCTTAGCTACATTGGAGTCTCCGCAGATCCGACGCCCTTCTTCATCGAACACCCGGGTGGCAGCGGTCAGGACCCGATTCAGACCCATCCCAATTTCCTCGACTTCGCCGGCACCGCCGACGATCCGAAAAACGGCGCTTACTTTGATCCCGACTCCGGCGAGTTCGTCGGCTTTACCGATCCCTCCTCCCGCTTCTTCGGCACCACGGCCTACATCGTGCCGAGCGTCATGGTGAACCTTTCGTTCTACACGCACTACGTGCCGGATCTGGCGAACGTGGGCGAGATCTACACCTGGAACATCCCAAACCTGATCGCCCCGCCAAACGTGAAGAATTTCCTCCTTCTCGGCATGCCCTACCGCCAAATCGGCAACGTCTTCCAGGTCACGCACCAGGTGCTGGGCTCTGGCCCCTCCGGCTGGAACAACACGATCTATTGACGCACGATGAGCGCCAGCACCAATCCCCTCATCCGCCCGCGCACGCCGTTCGACCGTCGGATGGTCGCACAGATGGAGATGGGCAAGCCCATTGGAGGCCTGCGCACGTTTCACAAGCTCTTTCCCGGCGGCACCTCTATCACCACGCCGCGTGCCGTCAGCAAGATCGCGCCCGCCATCACGCCTTTCACCATCACGGCCAAAGGCAAGGTCTATCCCGGCCTCGTCGGCTTGAAAATGCCGACGCTCTCCGGCGGTGCGCTCGATACCACCAGCAACGTCATCGATCTCACCGATCATGGCGGAAACTTCAAAGTCTGGTTCACCCTCAATTTCAGCGTGACCTATCTTTCGACCTTCCTTTCGTCCTACACGCTCAACAGCGTCACCGTGGACACTGGCACCAGCATCCCGGCGGATGACGATCACACGAAGCATCTGCAGTTCAACACGATCACGGCCAAGAAGCCCACGACCTCGTTTTTCCGCGCCAGCATTCCGATCGCACTCTACGACAATGGCGCCAACGCCACCCTTCTCCACTACGGCTAACGATGATCTGGAGACGAGTTGGAAACAGCTTCGGGACCTCGCCGCCACCCGTGCGCGACCAGTATCCCGACCCGAATGGCTCCAACCTGAAAGTCTGGACCCGTCAGCGCGTGGTCACCACCTTCAACAGCGGCACGGTCATTGATTCCGGTTGGACAGCTTGGGCAGATACTTTGACCTGGCCCGCAGGTGGCTTTGCCAAAGCTGGCTCTGGAGGCAGCAGCATGGTCGTCTCGATCGAAACGGCTGGCCGTGCGATGCCCTGGCAGATTGTCGTGCGAGATCAGATCCAGGTGCTGGCCACCGGTGCGACGTCCACTTCAGACTACACCACGGATATGCTGCCCGGCGTTGTGACGGATTTCAACTACACCGCCACCGCCGGAACGCAGCGCCAGGCCTTCAACCATTATTACAACATCCCGGCTGAGGGCGTCTGACACGCTCCCACCGAAGGTGAGCGCGAACCAGCTGAACTTCTGCATCGATGTCCCAAACCGCCGGTTGATCCGGGATTTCTTCAGCAATCTGGAGATTCTGCCCCGCGCGCTCATCCAGGGAGATACCGTGCATCTCCGCATCATTGCCGTGGAGCCAAACATCGGGAGCGATCCCTCACGGCCGTGGCGCTACGTCTCCCTGCCCACCTCCGTTTACTTTGGCATCGGCCCTGTCGGCGTCGGCCCCACTCTCGGCACCTTCACCCTGACTTTTGGCGCAGACACCACCACGGCGCTCGCCTACAACATTACCGCGGCGGCGTTGCAGACCGCCCTCAATGCACTCGCCTCCATCACCAGCGCCGGCGGCGTTGACGTCACCGGTCCGGACTCCGGGCCCTACCAGGTCGTGTTCCGCAGCAATGGCTCCCGAGCGGACATCACCGGCAATGCGGACCTGCTTTACCCGCTTTCCACGATCCAGACCTACAAGGCGCGCGCGGGGGACGCTGGAACTCCCGAGATCCAGGTCATCGTCATCGATCGCCAGCCGGCCGCGCTGGCGGAGACTTTCACCGCGATCTCATCGCCCGGCATCACCATCACCACGCTGCAGGACGGAGCCTCAGGCGTTCCCGAGGTGCAGAAGATCTCCCTCGATCCTACAACGCACGGCGGCACGTTCACGGTCACGTATGCGACGAAAACCACCGTTGCCCTGCCCTACAACATCAGCGCGGCAGATTTGCAAACTGCCCTGCAGGCCTTGAGCTCGATCGGTGCGAACAATTGCGTCGTCACCGGTGCATTCCCTGACTACGTCGTCACCTTTCAGGGTACTCTCACGGGAAATCTATCCGCCATGACCGCCAGCGCTGCAGGCCTGATCGGCCCCGTCGGCGTCGAGGGAGATCTCTCACTCAACACCGCCGGCATCGAGCAGCTGCTCAACGGCGCGGCTTCCGTGGACACAACGCTCGAAATCACCGCCCAGATCGACGGCTCCCCCATCACACTCCTGCAGACGACCGTAACACTGAAAAACGACCAGATCCCGAACGCCCCCGTCTCCGGCACCGGACTCCCCAGCTATTACACCGCGTCCGAAGCAGACGCCCTGTTCGTCCCTCAGCAGACTGGAAGCATCGCAGATCTGACGGCCGATGCTGACACGGCCCACAACATTAGCTCCACCTTCTCCGACACCGAAGTCGAAGGAAAGCTCAACGCCCTGGCCACAAAGCTGAACGCCACCACCACCGCTCTCAACAGCGTCCTGGCCAAGCTCCGCGCCGCCGGACTCATCGATCCTTGATCCTTCATGAAAGCCATCCCTCTCTTCATCAACTACGGCACCGGCGAACTCCGTCGCACGCTCACCCAAGGCCCGGCGCCGCGCGTCGCCGCCATCCTCGGCACCACGCTTGAAATCACCAACACGTTTTTCGATGATGAAGACGCGGCCCTGGAGCTCGACGAAGGCACCACCGGACGCCTCGTCTGCCGTTCTCCGGAGGCCATGGACGGCGATACCGTCCTGCTCGATTCTTCATGGGATCACACGACCGGACAGACCACGTACAGCCTCAAAACTCTCGCGGACTCCGAGCAGCTCCGCGCGTTGATCAAATCGCAGGCTGAATACATCCTCAGCGCCCAGGTGGAGTTCACCGTCCCGGGAGAAGATGCGCCACGCAAATCCCTTCCCTTTGACCTCATCATCATCAACGGCCCCGCCCGTGGCGATGAAGGAGCCCCCGACGTCAACGGCTCCGCGCAGTCCGCCTGGCTCACAGAACGCGCCCCACGCATCGACATCGACGCCGTATTGACCGCAGGCGAGCGCACCCAGCTCCTCACCAACATCGGCAACACGCTGCAGCAGCGTCTCAGCGACGACGGCTCCTACGTCCATTTCTACAACGCCGCCGGCATCTACAAAGGCAGCGCCACACTCCTCGATCTCGGCCAGGCGAACCTCTGACACTTCTACTCTTTTCCCATTTTATGCGCTTCAAGCTCATCGCTCTTCTCGTCTTTCCTGCCGCATTCGCTGCAGCTCAATCCGTCGGCGACTTCAGCATCCCATACAAAGCCAATGCGAACGGACCAATGGTGCAAAAGTCTTGGTCCAAAGGAAACAGCACGCTCTGGGGCACCGATCCCAGTGGCAACCCTCAAAGCATCACCATTGGCAGCGGGCTGACTCTGACCGGCAACACCCTCACAAGCAGCGGTGGCGGCAGCGGCGGTTCTGGAACTGTCACCAGTGTCGGAATGACGGTTCCAACGTTTCTTTCCGTGACAGGCTCTCCCATTACCACGAGCGGAACGTTTTCCCTCAGTCTCAGCGGCATAGCTCTCCCCGTGGCAAACGGTGGCACAGGGCAAACAACTTGGACAGATGGCCAAATCGCCATTGGCAACTCCACCGGCAACACGCTCACCAAAGCCACTCTCACCGCCGGCAGCGGAATCACAGTCACGAATGGAGGTGGTTCTATCACACTCTCCATTGGCAGCAGCGCCATCACCAACACGATGCTGGCAGGCTCGATTGCCTTGAGCAAATTGGCGACCGATCCCCTTTCTCGTGCCAATCACACAGGCACGCAGCTGCTTGCCACGATCAGCGATGCCGGCGCACTCGCGGCGCTCAATGCCGTTGCCTCCGCGCAGATCACGGATGGAACGATCATGAATGCGGATATCTCATCGAGCGCAGCGATCGCCACCAGCAAGATCAATGTCTCCAGTGATGTAAAAAGCGTTCTGGACGCCGCCAACTTCGCTGCCATCCGCACCGCTTTGAGTTTGGTGCCGGGGACGGATGTTCAGGCGCACGATGGAAAGCTGGACACGCTGGCTGCGGGTTTTGGCGGCGTCTTTGCAGGCCCTGGCTTCGTGCAGTGGAACGGGACAACTTATGTGCTTGCTTCGTCAGTTCTCGGCACGACTCAAGGCGGCACTGGCATCGGTGTTTATGCGACGGGGGATATTATTTATTGCTCAAGCACCGGAACGCTTTCAAGGCTGGCAGGAAATACTTCTTCGACGATTAAAATACTGACAAGCACCGGCTCTGGTGGCAATGCCCAGGCTCCGGCTTGGAGTTCGTTTCCTGCGGAGATCGTGGTAGCTTGCTCCGATGAATCAACGGACATCACCACTGGCGCCGCAAAGGTGCGGTTTCGCATGCCGCATGCGATGACCGTTTCAGCGGTGCGTTTGAGCGTCAGCACCGCTCCGACTGGTTCAGTCATCATCGTGAACGTCAAAGAATCCGGCACCACGATTTTTTCCACCAAGCCGCAGATTGCCACCTCCGCATACACTTCTGTAGGCGGTGCAGTGCCGGGAGTTCTATCTGATACTTCTCTGGCCGATGACGCAGAGATCACTATCGATCTCGATCAAATCGGTTCCACCATCGCTGGCAAGGGTCTTAAAGTCACTCTGATCGGTACACGATGAAAAATTTCAGCCGCATCATTCAATCTCTTGCCTGCCTCTGGTTGGCATTCGGTTTTTCATCTCCGCTCATGGGCGGAGTAGTTATTAACTCCTATGTCTTCTCGACGGGCGGCGGAGCACCGACAGACCCGTATTTCGCCAATGTAATCCTGCTGCTTCATTGCAATGGCACCAATGGCTCCACGACCTACGTGGACAGCTCAAGCTATAACCGCACCGTCACCGCCTACAATGGCGCTGCGCTTTCCACAACCTCGCCAAAATTCGGCACGGCCTCAAGTATGCATGACGGTGTAGATGACTACGTGGAAGTAGCCTCCAGTAGTGCGTTTTCCTTCGGCACGTCCACCGACTTCACAATTGAGTTCTGGCTTTGGGCGGACAGCACGGACAGTGATTCGTGCGGCATTGGTCAATTTAGCGGCAGCTATGTGGTGCTCCTCAGCGGTGTGCTTTACGTCGGAAATGGAGCGGTGAATATGTGCAGCTACTCCTATGCTGGGTATTACGATCAATGGACGCATGTTGCAGTGTCTCGCACGGGTAGCAATATGTGGCTTTATCTAAACGGCACGATGGTCGCTGCTGGAGTGAATGCAGCTTGGGGCAACAGTAGCACGATTATTCTGATGCGTTCACCGGTGGTTGGCGGTTATGGCAAGGGAAAGATTGACGATCTGCGCATCACTTCAGGCATCGGCCGTGGAACCGCTGGAGGCATCACTCTTCCTTCAGCTCAATATCCAGACTCATGAAAATCCTCTTTGATACCGAACTTTCGCAGCTTCGGCCCTATCCTCGCAGTGATGACGAGCCCGTTGTCGGCTTGGCCCCCTGCTATGTGGTGCTCGATGTCATCCAAGCTCCGGAGCCATCTCTGGCGCCAGGTCAGCGCGCGGTGCAAACCGAGTCCATTAATCTCGAAACTCGCCAGCTTCTACGAGGGTGGTCCGTCGAAAGTCTGCCAGCGCAATGGGCCAACTCTCAGGAGTTCATGGCAGCGTTCACAGACTCCGAAAAAGCAGCGATTGAGCTGAGCACCGATCCCATCGTCGCGGGCATGCGCCGCACTCTCGATACCTGGGATTCCTCCGTCCACCCGGATGACGTCCGCGTCTCCGGCGGCCTCGCGCATCTCGTGAACATCGGCATCCTCACGGAAGAGCGCAAGGCCGCCATCATTGCGACTGCAGGTTGATCATTGACAGTCCGCCACGTCGCGATGACTCGCGACGAAATCTTCCAAATCGAACGGCACACCGATATCGTGAAAGGCATCATCGGCAGCGTCGCCTGGGGAACCAGCGTCATCACGTCGAACCTGCCCGCCATCGAGGCCTGGCTTCGCATCGCATCGCTCATGGTCGGCATCGCCGTCGGCATCGTCACCATTCGCAGCATCGTGCGGAAAAAGTAGCCGCTCACTGACAACTGCCTCACCGGTATGAAGCTCTCCATTCTCTTCCTCGCAGCCATTTCCCTTGCCGCCACCAGCTGCGCCAATCGTCCCCTGACTGCTCAGGAACAAAAGGCGCTGGTCACCGCCGAGGATGTCGCCCTTTCTGGCATTTCCGGCCTGGCCAATGGCGGCCGCACTGGAGCCATCCTCGGTGCCGTCGGCGCGCTTAAACGCAATCTCCCATCCGCCAAACAACCGCAAAACGTCACGCCATGAAAACCACCGTCCTCGGCATCCTCACCATCATTGCCGCAGCCTCCGGAGCCGCCGTTGAATTCCTCAAAACCGGCACCTGCAACTGGACCACTCTCGGCCTCGGCATCACTGGCGGCTGGGGCTTGATTCACGCCAAAGACGCGAAATAAGCCCGTCCGCATCGATCCACCATGCGCCCGCTCAACGAAGCCACTCTGCAGCTCGTCCGGAGCTTCGAAGGCTTGTACCTTGAAGCCTACAAAGACGAAAAGGGCGTGTGGACCATCGGCTACGGCCACACCGGTTACGACATCGCCGGCGGCGCCGTGACTGCCGGGCGCAAGCTCGCCAATCAAGAGGAAGCCGAGCAGCTGCTCCGTGTGGACCTTGAAAACGTCGCCAAGGATGTCGCAAAACTCCTGCTGTCACGTCCCCAGGCCGAGCTGAACGACAACCAGTTCGGAGCCCTGGTGAGCTTCGCGTTCAACCTCGGAATCGGCAATCTGGAGAAGTCCACCTTGCTCCGCCGGCTCAACGCCCGCGACTATCTCGGCACCGTCCCCGAGTTCGCCAAATGGAACCGCTGCGAAGGCAAAGTCCTTCGCGGTCTCACGCGCCGCCGCACCGCCGAAGCCGCCCTCTTCTGCAGCTTCCCCACCCCCGTCAGCATCGCTGCCTAAGATGTTCAGCTCGACCTGGCACCAAATTTGGTCACGTCTCGCATGTGCGCGACTGCTGCCTTCTTCGTTTTCGAATCGAAGTGGGTGTAGGTAGTGTTTACATCCTCTGATTCGTGGCCTACGAGATCCATAACCACCGATTTTGCTACGCCCGCATTGGCGAGATCCGACACCATGGTATGGCGCAGTGAGTGGAAAGTGAGAGCATTGCGTGTCCTTCGTCCTGAGCGTCCAGGACCGTCCTCTTGCTTGTGGTGGCTTTTCTTCGGCCTGAGCCCTGCCTTCATCAGCAAAGTGGCAAACTGGGTGCTGAGGGTGACTGTCCGGTTTTTTGTCCTTTTCATCACCGCGGCATAGGCCCTGGGATGAAGAGGAGCCTTCACATTGTCGGAGCTTTTTTTCGACAGTACCCATTCAATGTAGGGAGGTGCCATATCCACGATGATACGGAGGTCGGTTTTGTTGCTCCAAAATTTCACGATTCCCATGTGGGGATCTTCGTTCTCCCCAGTCATCAGAGCGATGTCTAGAAGCCGCTGCCCGGTATAATAGGCCCGGATCATCATGTCGCGCCATTCTCCATCCGAAACACGCATGACGGCTTCGAACTCCTCGTCCGAATAAGGCCGTTTTGGAGCCTTTTCAGAACGCATTTCCTTTACCTTTTTCACATCCGCACATGGGTTTTCCGGGGTCCAACCATCAGCCTGAGCCTGTTTGAAGAGCATGCGAATGGTCTTCAATGAATGATTGGTGGTCTTGCCGGTGACCAGCTGCCGGCGTGCATCACGGAAACCGACAATGTCCGCGCGCGTGATACGAAATAAATCAAGATCAGCTCGTGGTCCGAGGTGCCGTAGAAACAGCCTCATTTGGTCGCCATAAAAACGCATCGTATCGTCGCCTGTCTCATTTTTCTTCGTGGCCAGCCATTGCGCGGCGTAGGCCCTGACCGTCATCGAGGGCATCTCGCTCCCGAGAAACTTCCGGTGCAGATCCGCAATGACGCGGCGCATGTTTTCCATGCTCACCTCTCCCGCGGTCGGTCGCGCCATCTTCTCCCACTCATCGGCCAGGTCTTGAGCTTTGCGTTTGTCGGTGAGCTTGGTGCACCGTTGCACGAGGTTGCCGTTCGCGTCGCGGAACAACGCATAGTACAGCTTCTTTTTTCCGCGTGGTCGGATCGAGGCCATCGGTTAATACATCTGCCGTGAGCCTATCGGGTGTTTTAAAAAATGGCAACACATTTGGCAACAACGCGGGTGTTTGCCCGTGTCGCGGGTGTCGAAAAATTGAGCGTCCCCTTCGTACGCCCGGGTCGTTGCTGCCCGCCACTTGAGTCAGGGGTTCGAATCCCCTTAGCTCCACCACAGCCGCTGAAGGCTGGGTGGGAAAAAAGCACATCACACCCCAAGGAGGGGAATCGGTAGACTCCCCCCATTTTGAGACAAGGCAGGGTGGCTGACGGCGAAGCAGTTAAGACAGCTTACTTTTTGCGAGCAGGTTTGGCGGAAGCCTTGGAGGCGGGTTTGGCGCCGGACTGCTCCCGCAGTTGATCGGCTTCGACCTGCCGGGCAACGGCGCGCTCGACGTAGTTGGCAAAGCTGCGGTCATCGAGCTCGGCATATTTTTTGGCGAGCTTGGCGATGCGTGGATCGATGGTGATGCTGGTATTGATTTTCATGAGGTGGCAGATTGTGGTATTTTGAGGCAGTCTGCAACGTCAAATTGAGGCGCGGGCATGGGGAGATAGCCGGACGAGGCAATCAGGGAGGGCTGCCCAGGATGCATGAACTGGGAGGTCCAAGGCCCGGTAACACTGGACGGGAGCAGGTGGTTCGACTGCCTTCAGCATCCATGGATGCCTCATAACTGGATGAGAATCCTTCTGACGCCAGACAGCCGAGGGGCAAGCCTGCCGCCCACCGCCATTCAAGTCGATATTCGAAGCCGGGGATGTGATGCAGCAGTGTCGCACGAGAAATGCCCCACCCTCTCCAAAAAAGCTTCCCAGGATGAAGGCGCCGCCAGCGCAGGGTGAAGGCAAAAAAAAGCCACGCCCTTCAACGGGCGTGGCGAGCGAGCGATAACAGGCTTTAGGAAATGCCTGGCAGTATTAGGCTCAGCGTGTGGAGGCGACTTTGACAGGAGTGGCGGGAACCGTCAGGAGGGGAGAAACTTCCTCGTTGAAATGGGCGTTTGATCCGATCGAATTGCCCCAGCGAAGGTGTGGCTGGCGCAAAAGCTGCTGAAAGGTCTCATTGAGCACGAGGGAGGTGTGGTTGTCATTGTAGCGCAGGGCCTTGAGGGGAAGGATGTGATTATTGGTGTCATCCATGGTGTCCGTGTCATTCACCACCTGGGTGATGCGACCGGAAGGAAGATCCATCAGGAGGAGCCCGACCTCGCCAAGGTAGTGGCCCTGCGGATTTTTGATCTGCATGAGTTCAATGGCTTCAGTGGTCTGCACATAGCCGAGGCGTGGAGCACCAGGATTGCCAGAGTAGGCGAACCAGGGTTTCACACCGAAGTAACGGCTGGATGATGCGACGCGATCCTGCTGGGCGTAGGAGGAGGGATCTTTGCGCCCAAGGAGTGGTGCTGCCGCGAACTGCGCCCGGCTCACATTCAAACGGGCGACTTCGTGGTTGTCATCATACCTGAAGGCGCTCGGAGGAACGGGCGTAACACGCTCGTTCATGCCGAGAAAGCCAAAGCGTGAGGACACGAGCACTTCGACGATGCGTGAGTTGGCAAGGTCCACGGTGATGGCCTTGATGCGGCCGAGTTTTTCGTCCTGATTGTTGCGCACTTCGATGTTGATCAGCTCGGCGAAACGCGAGTCAGGTCCATCCACCTCACCTGTGGCGCGGAGGACAGTGGTGTTCTTTCCCTGGAGGGTTGTGGTGCGGAGGCGTGCGGGTGTGGCGCTCTGAACTTGCTGGAAAGCGCAGAAGAGGGCCAGTACACCGCTGATTACAGACGTGGCATTGAGTTTCATATTGATTGGGGATTAAATGGTGCCGCACCTGTGGCTATGCACCGCTATACCAGCGGCCACTCCCGATGCAGCTGCCTTAAGATCGCACCAGCGAACCAATTCGGATGTGAGGTAATGGCACGACCGAAAGGGACCAGAAAATGAACAAGGTGGGAAATGCCATCAGACGCGACGGATAAAAGATAGCAGGCATCCAAGAAACCGGACGCATGCGATTGGCTGGTTTGGAGGCGGAAGTGCGGAAAGGAGGCCTCAACGGGAGGGGACTTGGCACATTGCGAGATAAACCCAGCGCCGGGCGGGCGTAACCTATGCGCCCCCTTTGATGAGCTCCCTGAAGATTCCAAGATATTCTTGCTGTGACGCGATGATCATGCTGCTCGTGAGTTGTGCCCTGATGTGGGGTCGAGCTGGAGCTGCCCAGGAGTTGGCGAAGGTTGCGCCCGGAAAAACGCCGGAGGAGACTGCCATGGAGCTGAAGAAGGCGGAGGTGAAAAAGACTTTTCGGGAGAAGGTGGAGCCGTTTGTGAAGACGTACTGCTTTGAGTGCCACGGGGACCGAAAGATGAAGGGAGGCGTGACCTACCACCCGGCGCTGAAAAATCCGAGCGATGCGGCGTACAGCCGGCGCTGGAAGATGGGGCTGGCAACGGTAAATACGCATGACATGCCTCCGGACGAGGCGGACAAGCAGCCGACGGATGAGGAACGGCAGATGTTCATGGACTGGGTGGGGCAGCTGAAATTCCTGAGCCCGCAGGATCCCGGGGCGTTTGTGATCCGCCGGCTGACGAAGGTGGAATATGGGAACACGCTGCACGATCTGCTGGGCGTGGATGCGAGCGTGGTCAATGAACTGCCGGATGAGGTGGCGGGAGAAGGCTACATGAACACGCTGTCTTCGCTGCAAATGGAACAGTACCTTGGCATTGCGAATGAGGCGCTGAAGCGTGCGCTTTCAGCGAAGGATGCGGAGCCGACCGCGGTGGAACAACGGCTGTTTGGCAGGGCGCCTGCGGCGGGGGCAGATGTGAAAGCGGTGGCGCGTCAGGTGGCGCGCGTACTGACACGCAGGGCCTATCGGCGGCCACCTACGGTAGCGGAGCTGGATGTACTGATGAGTGTGTTTGATCTGGGAATGCGCAACAAGCTTGGCTACAACGGAGCACTGCGGCTGATGCTGAAGGCTGTTCTGGTCTCGCCGCAATTTCTGTACATCACTCCGTCGATGGAGGCGGAGCTGGAGGCGGGGCGTGAGATCGTGCCTCTGGATGATTACCAGCTGGCGTCGCGCCTTTCGTATCTGCTGTGGTCGTCCATGCCGGATGGCGAGCTGGCGGCGCTGGCAGATGATGGCAAGCTGCATGATCCTGCGGTGCTGAAGGCGCAAGTGGGGCGGATGCTGAAGGACGCGCGATCGCGGGCGCTGTTTGATGGCTTTGGCGCGCAGTGGCTGGGCCTGGGCGAACTGGAGGACAAGACTTTTGACACGACAAAATTTCCGCAGATGACGCCTGTGCTGCGCACAGCGATGTATGATGAGGGGAGGCTGTTCTTTGACAGCATCGTGCGGGAGAATCGCACCGTGGTGAGCTTTGTGCAGAGCGACTACACCTTCATGAATGAGACGCTGGCGGCCATCTACGGCATGGAGCAGACCGTGAAGGGCGCGCAGATGCGAAAGGTGCAGCTGACGGATGCGAATCGCGGTGGGATTTTGGGCATGCCGGGAATTTTGGCGACGACGTCGTTTCCGAATCGCACAAGTCCGGTGAAGCGCGGTGTCTGGGTGCTGGAGCAGGTGCTGGGACAGCACGTTCCCCCTGCCCCGCCGAATGTGCCGACGCTGGAAAAGCAGGACAAGAACAAGATCGCGAACCTGACGCTGCGGCAGCGCACGGAGCTGCACCGCACGAATGTGGTGTGCGCAAACTGCCACAAGATCCTGGACCCGATCGGCTTTGGCCTGGAAAATTTCGATGCCATCGGCCGCTGGCGCGATGCGGATGAGACGGGCGGTGCCATCGATGCGGCGGGTGAACTGCCGGGTGGAAAACGTTTCTCGGCACCGAAGGAGCTGAAGGGCATCATCGCCGCGCGTTCAGAAGAGCTGGCGCGGAATCTGACGGAGAAGCTGCTGGCGTATGCACTGTGCCGCCAGCTGGAGGGGTATGATGAGATCGTGGTGGACAAGCTCATGGCCGACATCAAAAAGGATGGGTACCGGATGCAGAGCGTGATCACGGCGGTGGTGACGAGCTATCCGTTTATGAATCGGCGGGTGGTGGAGGTGGTGAAGTAGAATGGGGATTTCAATGAAGGCAGAGGCTGATCTATTTGGAAACACCCGATCATGAGCAATACCAGCATCGCCGTTTATCCTGCTGCCGTGGGACAGCAGTGCGTGGATTATTTTCGGTCCCAACGGCCCGAGTGGAGTGTTGTCTTGAATGCGGAAAAATTTGTGACTGGCGTGAATGTTTTCATTCAAGAAAACGAGGCGGCTACGGCCATTTGGCTTCGATTTCCGCTAAGCGAGGATTGGGAATTGTATTCAGGCATTTCCAACCGGTTGAAATGCTGCTGGCTCAATGTCCTGTTTCAGGAACATATTGTCTGGGAGTACAACTTGTATGATGAAGCCAATGTCCTGATCGACAGATTTGAACCGCTGCCGGGTATGTGGGGGCATGAAACCGGATCTCCGGGCAATGCTGAGATCGTTGCGCGCATTTGGAAAATCAATCCGGCGAAGATCAACCGATACCTGAAGATGTGGACTGATCGTCTGAGAAGAAGAAGTCGAAAAGCGTACTTTTGCCGGGATGAGTATGGCTATGGCCAACTCGAGCAGGGTTATGATTTCATCAAGGCGCTTACAGGGCTGAAGTTTCCCGATTGAGCAGAGACGGAGTGGATGCTGCTGGCGGAGTTCTGCGGACTAAAGTCCGCGCTCCTTTTGCTTTGCCGCGCTGTTGTGGGTTATGGCACGTTCTCTGCACGAAAACCCGCAAACGGCGCGTAGTTTAGAAGAAGCATCTGCCGCCTGTTTTTTCTCCATGAATCTCTTTTCCCTGAACCGCAAACAGCTCCTCGACCGCCGCACCTGCCTTCGTGGCCTTGGGGCCTCTTTGGCGCTGCCGCTGCTGGAGACGATGGGGTGGGCGGAGGTGGTGAAGGGGAAGGCTGCGGTGAAGCCGCCGGTGAGGCTGGGTTTTATGTACATGCCGCATGGGGTGATCATGGATCAGTTTTGGCCGGCGACGGCGGAGAGCTTTCTGACGGCTCCGCCTCCGGCGCTGGAGTCGCTAAGGCCGGTGCTAAACCAGTGTTTGCTGATGAAGGGAATCTCGGGGATTCCGATCGCGCCGTTCAATGGGGCGCCGCATGCGCTGGAGCTTTCGACGTGGCTGACGGCGCAGTTGCCGGATGCGCGGCAGCGGAACAGGATCAACATTGCGATCTCGGCGGATCAGATCGCGGCGAATTATGTGGGGGCGCTGACGGCGCTGCCTTCGTTGGAGCTGGCGACGATGCCGCAGACACACAAAGAGAATCAGGAAGGGCTGAACGAGGGGTATTACTCGCACTGCAGCTTTCGATCTGCCACGCAGGCGGTGCCGGCTGAGATCAATCCGCGCAGTGTGCTGAACCGGCTTTTCAATCAGGATGCGGCAGGCGCTGGGAAGGCGGGGGACTCGAAGACGAATGCGCTGGATCAGAGCATGCTGGATCTGGTGATCGGCGGTGCGAAGGAACTGCGGCGGAAGCTGCCGCAGGATGATCAGCACAAGCTGGATGAGTACCTGGACAGCGTGCGCGCGGTGGAGCGGCGGATCGCGGCAATCGAGTATCGGCAGAAAGAGGCGGCGCTGGAAAAGGCGGGGGTGAGCAGCAGCAAACGCAAGGCGAGTGACTCGCCGCCGATCGAGATCAAGATTCCGGTGGGGGACAAGCGCAGTGAGTACATGCAGGTGATGTGTGACCTGAACGTGCTGGCTTTCCAGACGGACACGACGCGGGTGAGCACGTACATTGGCTCGACACCGAACGGGGTGTCTTATCCGGAGCTGGGCTTCAAGGATGAGCACCACTCGCAGACGCACCACAACAATCAGGCGGAGAAGGTGGGCAAAGTGGCGGCGATCACCGCGTTTAACATTTCGCAGTTTGCCTACATGGTGAAGAAGATGGCAAGCCTTCGCGAAGGCGACGGGACGCTGCTGGACAACTGCATCATGATGTGGGGCTCGGGCTTGGAGGACGGAAACAAGCACTCGCGTGAAAACCTGCCTTTCATCATCGCGGGCAAAGGCGGCGGCAGCATCAACACGGGCCGCTTCCTGACGGAGACGAAGGGGAATCAGGGCGATCTTTTGACGACGCTTCTGGCCTGTGCGGGAGTGCCGCTGGACCGGCCGATCGGGATTGCGACGAAGCAGATCACGGAGATGAAGGCGAATGGGGCGTAGGCGGGAAGAGATGTGATGAAGCCAGAGGTTCATCGCTTAAAGTTTTGCGGGGCTGGCAAGTAGCGCCCGGCCTGTTGAGTCAGGCGGGGGTTCGTCATTGAACGACGAGAAGGCCACGATAGGGTGCAGTCATGAGACCAACGTTTTTTAACGCCAAGTTCGGCTTTCGTGTATTGATGGCACTGCTGGCACCACTTCTGTGCGGCGGATGCATGCAAGGACAGGCAGAGCCGGGGTCGATGTTTCGCAAGGGAGTGCAGCGGGATGCGTGGCAGACGGAGGCGAATTATTCCGAGGCGGTGCTATTGCACAAGGACAGGCCGCGCAAGGAGATCCCGAGCGTGTACTGGGAGCCTCGCATTCAGCAACTGCACCCGCTGAAGGTGTACATTCACCGCTTGAACCTCGTGGTGGTGCAGAAGGAGCAGGACGGGAAAGAATACGGCCGGTATGTGTACCTGCCCACGGCTCCCTACATGCCGAAGACTTCCTGGTTCCCAAAGACGGGAGTGGACGGCTTTGTGTTTCGCGAGACGGTGGTGTGGGACGAGTACGACTATACGCGAGCCCTGGGGTACTGACGCGCGCCGTCTGAAGGACAAGAAACTGCAATTTTCGAGATCGCGACCTAAAAATGGCTAACCAGTTTTGCGGCCACACAGCTTTGTCAGATTTCAAAAGCCTTGGGAGGTGGGCTGCTCAAAGAGAATTCTGAATTCGATGAGGTCCGAATCCGCGTGTCCCCTGACATTGGCTTCTTGAAACAAGCATCGCCTGACAGATGATGGAAGCCAGTCGTGGAACTGCATGCAGCGGGATCATAGACAGTGGAGGCCGAGGCGACACTGAAGGTGTTTATTAACTCAAGAAAAGTGATTAGATCTCCATCGCTCCATGGAAGGAGAGTAAAGGTTTTTCAGACGAACAGGGTTTTCAGTCTTTAGCCGAGTGTTCTTGAGATAGATCGATGTTTATTTATGAATGAATGCTTTATTTCACCCTGCGGCAGTATTCACGCATGCTCCGAGTTCCGCGTGGGTGGACCATTGAACTTGTCATTCCCTTCTCACCACAAAATGCCAGCCTTCCCCGTGCCACCCAGCCGCTTGACGCAAAGGAACGAGGATGCATTTCTCGAGAGGGGCGACAAGAATCGAGCGAGCGGAAGGCCAGTCTCCCACGTCATTCCCTAAATCAATAAGATCTCACCCTATGGGTGAAGCGTATTCCTCCAACCCACTAATCCGAAGCCATGAACGAAGCCCAAACCACCCAGACCATACGCCTGGCCATTGTCGATGACCACACCATGATGCGGGAAGGTCTGAGCCTCTTCATTGAGAGCACGGGGGACATGCACTGTGTCTGGACCGCCCAAAACGCGGCCGAGGCGGTCAGCAACGTTGAGCGGGACACGCCGGATGTGCTGATCGTGGACATATCCCTGCCAGACCGTTCAGGGCTGGAGTTGATCAAGGATCTGCACCTGCTGCGGCCGGGTATGCCCGTGCTGGCCGTGTCCATGCACGATGAGAAGCTTTATGCCCAGCGCGCCTTGAAGTCCGGAGCCAAGGGTTACGTGATGAAAAATGCGCCGCAAAAGCAACTGGCGCAGGCGATACGGCGGGTGGCGAGCGGTGGGATCGCACTCAGCGAGGAAATGTCCGAGGAGGTGCTGAAGGCCTTTTCCTCCGGCGGCAGCGCGAGCAGCAAAGGAGTGGTGGCCGACCTGACGGACCGCGAATTTGAAGTTTTCCAGATGATCGGCAACGGCCAGAGCACCAACCAGATCGCCGAGGCCATGAAACTCAGCACCAAAACGGTGGATGTTCACAAAATGAACATCCGCAACAAGCTGAACCTGAAAGATGGCAGCGAGCTGACGTTTTTTGCCTTCCGCTGGATGCAGGACAAGCAGGCTTGAAAAACCGGCAGCGCTGGCAAGGGCCGAACCGAACAGCTTTTTTCAGAGGTTTCAGCGTCCGGCAGGAGGTTGACCGCCGAAGTGTTTTGATACTGCCTAATCTTTGCAGGGTCGGCACTCTGCTGTGCGTTTATGTTTGCTAGAAGTCATCACCCCTGACTCAAGACGTTATTATGAAAACCTACTCTCAGATCGTTTGCGGACTGGTGGCGGCCGTGGGCCTGTCTTCCTGTGACATCAACCATCTTTACTCCACCACACGTCCCGTCAGCGGCAGCTTCAAGCCCCTCCTCCCCCCCAGCGCCGGCCCCATCTACACCCCGCTGTCACCCGCCTACCGGAACAGTTCCTACCTCGTCGATCAGGATGTGTCCTATGTGCGCCTGCCTTCCGTTCAGGGGGCTTCCCATTACGTCTGCTATGACTCCGTCCAGCAGCACCCAATTCCGCTGCCGCAGAGGGTCAAAACTTGGCGCTACACCTCGCGCCACCCAAATGAATGGGGCGCTCCCATCTGGGTGACCACCTACCGACCCGCACGCAAGGCCTCCCCTGCCCCGCTGACGGTGGCAACGGAAAGCTCGGCACCGCCTCGTTAGGCCGAGTTTCAGGCTACCTCCTCGCATCCGCCTTCGGAACCGGCAGGGCTTTGGGAACCGCTCCCGATGCGTTGGTGCTTTGATAAGGATCTTTCCCCACCACGACGCTGGCCATCGGGGTGACGGAGAGGATGCGGGGATCGCCATCAACCGGAAGCGCACGGAGAGGGGCGGCGAGAAATTGAGACAGCCCGGGTTTGGCGTCCCAGCCTTGGGGCTTGCCCTCAGTCACCATCTGAAAGACTGCGGCCCACAGGGGCAGCGCTGCGGTGGCGGCGGTGGTCTTGGAGCTGATCAAGGCATCTTTGTCGTGGCCGATCCAGACCAGGCAGGTCACGGCCCGGTCAAAGCCGACAAACCAGGCATCCGTGCGGTCATAAGTGATCCCGCCAAATCCGGCGATGCTTTTGTTGGCAAGGCCGTGCTCGAGGAGGGGCTTGCGGAACTCAGGGCGTTCCATGCTGGAGACGAGGGTGTCCCGCACATGAGCGGCGGCGGCTGGAGCAAACACTTCGGCACTGCGCACGGTGGGGGCGAGCAGGAGGTGCGGCGCGGAGCACATGCGTCCGTCATTGGCGAGGGCGGTGAAAGCACGGGCCAGCTCGATGAGGCGCAGCGGAGTCTGGCCCAGGGTAAAGGCGGCCTCGGTGCGCAGAGGAGTGGTAAAATTGCAGCGATTCAGAGCGGCCCGCAGAGGATCCAGCCCGACCTGGTAACTGAGGCGCACCGTAGCAGCGGTGCGGCCCTCCAGCAGAGCCTGCATGGGAGTGATGGTGCCTCCTGTGTAGGTCACGGGCTCCCCATCCGCCCCCCACTCACCGAGGGTGCCCACCAGACCACCGATCATGGCCTGCCTGTTGTCCAAAGGGCCATCGATCTGCGATGCGTCCGTGAGATCCGGCTGCGTGGTGAGCGCGGCGGCATAGACCAGAGGGAGAAACGCGGTGCCAGGAGGGCGAACGCCATCGAGGGCACGATTGAACGGACTGGTGGTGAAATCGCGCCCGCCCTGCATGGCGAGGATGGCACCGGAGCGGTTATCCAGAACGATGACGGCGCCTTGCATCGTGGTGGCGTCATCGGCGGGAAGACGCTCCAGGTGCTTGCGCATCAAGGCATCAAGCTGGTGCTGCCATTTCAGGCGCAGCGTCATGGTCATTTCCGGCGGGTTTCCAGGCTGCAGGCCAAGACGCTGAAATTCCGCGCGTGCGGCCGCCAGCATGTAGCCGGTGCGTACGCGAGTCTTGTCATGGCGGAGGGTCAGCGGCTGGGCTTTGGCGGCGGTGGCTTCGGCTTCGGTGATCTTGCCCGTCTCCGCCATGCGCTGCAGGGTCAGGTCCCGCTTCTGTTTGGCCAACGCGGTCTGGGTGATGGGGGAGAAGGCCACGGGGGCCTTGATGATCCCGGCCAGCGTGGCGGACTCGACGAGGGTGATGTCCTTCACATCTTTGCCAAAATAGCAGCGCGCCGCAGCACCGACACCGCTGCAGCCGTTGCCGAGGTAGATGCGGTTCATGTAGTCGGTGAGGATCTGCTCTTTGGTGCGCTCGCGCTCAATGCGCATGGCGAGGAAGATTTCAGTGATCTTGCGTTCGTAGTTGCGCCCTTGGAGGCCAAAAGCGTTACGAGCGAGCTGCTGCGTGATGGTGCTGCCGCCCTGGCGGATGCCCTTGGAACTAAAGTTTTTCACCGCAGCGCGCGTGAGGCCCACCAGATCATAGCCGGGATGAGTGTAAAAGCGTGCGTCTTCCGTGGCTATGATGGCATCGGTCAGGGAGATGGGCACGTCTTCGATGGTGACCAGTTCGCGCTCGATCTCGCTGGCGCTGCCAACGAGCTCTCCTTTGGCATCCACAATCAAGGTTTCGTTCTGGCCACGCTTGAGCGCGCTCATGTCAAAGGTGGCAGCCACGCCGGTGTAGTGATGCCAGACAAGAGCCAGCGAAAACGCAGCGACGAGGCAAACCACCGCGCAGAATCCCACCAGCCGACGCAGCCACCGAGGCAGACGCAGATAGAGGGAGCGGAAGACGTGGAAGAGGCCGAGCATGCGAAAAAGCAACAGGTGAAAGGAGTTAGCGGAACAGACGCTGGAAGAAACCTTCCACAGGACCGCGGCTGTAACCCGGCGGGCGCACCAGCTGGGGTTCACCATAGAAACCGCCGGAAGCCACAGGCTCGGTCAGCGGATCGTTTTCCTGATCAACACGGGTGTTTTCATATTTCACCCCATGAGCCTCGGGCCTGGCCTCGATATCGCGCAGCACTTTGGTGATGACAGGCGCCGCGGTGCCGCCACCGGAAAGGCCGCCTTCACCGGCGTTTCCCTCAATCATGACGGCAAAGGCCAGCGGCGGCTGTGTGTCCACAAAGCCGGCGAACCACACGACGTTCGCCTTGGCACCACGCAGCACCCACTGGGCGGTGCCGGTTTTGCCATACACGGCAATCTTTTTCAGACGTGCGGCCTTGCCGGTGCCATTCACGTGATTGACCACGCTGTACATGGCGTTTCGCACGGTCTCGAGATCGGTCTGGCTCACGGGCATGATGGTCTCTCGGCACGGAATGGCCACATCGCCCACATGACCGCTCTGAGACTGCGTATGCATGACCAGCCGTGACCGTGGGCGGCAGGTGCCATTGGCCAGCGCGGACATGGCCATGGCCACCTGCAGCGGAGAAGCCTCCGTGACCCCCTGGCCGATGGAGAGATTGGCGAGATCTCCATTCGAAGGCGCATTGCGCGGCAAAGAACCGGCCGCGGTTTTCACCGGGAGTACAGGTGCCACGCCGAAGCCGAACTCACGAGCCATGTAGAGAATGGGCATGTCCCGCGTCATCATGGCAGACTGGTAGAAGTAGGTGTTGCAGGAGCGGATGAGAGCGGCCCGGGCGTTGAAAAAGCCGTAGTCGTCCTTGGACCAGTTGTCGAACTCGCGACCATCGATCATGAGCGTGGGGCCGCACTCGAACTCCCGCTGGGCATCCACGGTTCCGGCACGCAATCCAGCGAGAACCACGAAAGGTTTGAAGACGGATCCCGGCGGGTAGGTGCCCTGCACCGCGCGGTCAAACAGCGGACCTTCGATGTCTTGAGAGAGCTTCGTAAAGTCATCGCTGGAGATGCCGCCGGCAAAAGCGTTGGGATTGAAGCGAGGGTAGCTGGCCATCGCGCGGATGTCTCCCGTGCTGGAATCGACGATGACCATGGCGCAGCGGTGGCCGCAGTGGTCCAGCGCATTCTCCGCGCAGCGCTGGGTGTCAAGATTGAGCGTGGTCACGATGTCCCGGCCCGCCTGAGGTGGAACGAAAACCTGCTCATAGGCGATGGTGCCGGCATCCGTCATCATGAGGCAAAGCGTACCGTCCGTGCCGGTAAGCTGCTTGTGGTAGGCCGCCTCCAATCCCACGGCGCCGCGCGTGCGCTGCCAGAGTGGCTCGCCGCGCTGCACCTGACCGATGGGTGGAGCACCATCCGCTGACACGTAGCCAAGAAGATGCGCGGCCATGTTTCCCTGCGGATAATAACGCTCATACTCCGCGCGCACGCTGGCATGCGGATGCTTCTGAGGATCGATGGTGATCTCCTGCTTCACAGCATCGCTCACTGTCAGCGGCAGCTCCCGGCGTCCTTCATAATGACGCTTCACCTGGTCCGCGTCCGGCATGCGTGCGGCCGGGAGGTCATGCTTGGAGGCAGCGATTTCCTGCTCCAGCCATGCGGTATAAGTTTCGAGGGTGCCACGCTGCTCTGCCGGAACGGTCAGTTGCAGGCGGTGCACGACGGCGTTTTGTGCCAATGGGCGCCCTTTGCGGTCGAGGATCTGCCCCCGCGGCGCAGGGATGGCAAAGTAGTAGGGCTTCACATCGGTGCGCGTGCCAGTACCTGGGACAAACGCGGGCGCCGGTGGATTGTCAGCGATCAAGGGGGACGCAGCCAGCATGAGGCTTCCCAAAAGAATGCAGTGGAGCCGAAGGCGAAGAGTGGTGGGCGAGACAAAGACAGCGCGCCAAGGGGCACGAGCGGGGGCTGGGATGGCTGTCGGAAAAGAAGAAATCACAGTCGCAAATAATAGAAAAACCCTGCCAAGAACAATAACCTGCCGGCGAGGCTGACTCCAACCTAATATCGTCCCGGCAGCGAGTTTGGACGTGGCAGAACGCAAAGCATTCAAGAATAGGTTGGCGAAGGGTGACGAACAGCCTGCTACCGCAAAAACCGTAACCGCTGCTCGACAATGAAAGGGCGCGCCGAATACTCACAACCCATCTCCCGAACGCGACCTCCATCATGTCTTCCCCAAGCTCCGCCAAGCCTCGCAACGTCCTGATCACCGGAGCCTCGACGGGAATCGGTGCGGCCTGTGCCAGAATGCTGTCAGAACGCGGCTGGCGCGTCTTTGCCGGAGTGCGGCGTGAGAACGATGGAGAAGCACTCCTCGCGAGTACAAAGGGACAAATCGTCCCAGTTATTTTGGATGTGACGAATCGTGAGCAAATCCAGAAAGTGGTGCAGGACATCAGCATCAAGTGTGGTGCGGCTGGCCTGCAAGGAGTGGTGAACAACGCCGGCATCGCGTTGGCAGGGCCGCTCGAGTTCATGCCGCTTGAAGCCTTCGAACGGCAGTTCAACATCAACGTGCTGGGATTGATCGCCGTGACACAGACCGTGTTGCCGCTGATCCGGGCGAGCCGCGGGCGCGTCGTTTTGACGGGCTCGAACTCCGGCTTCATGTGCGAACCGTTTCTGGCTGGCTATGGGGCAACGAAGCACGCGCTAGAAGCCATCGCCGATTCTCTGCGCATCGAACTGCGCCCCTGGGGCATCGAAGTCGCGCTCATCCAGCCGGGTGCGATCAAGACCCCCATCTGGACCAAGTCCCGCGAAGCGGCGGAACAGCTCTTTGTGGGCATGCCGCCGCAGTGCGAGGAGCTGTATGCGGAGCCCATCGCCGCGCTGCGCAAAATGGTGGAAAAAGTCCCCTCGATGGCCATTCCGCCTGAACGGGTGGCCAAGGCGGTGGTGCATGCGCTGGAGGCACGCCGGCCACGCACCCGCTATCCAGTGGGCCTCGACTCCATCCTCGGATCGGTGCTGGTGCGGGTGGTTCCAGACCGGCTGAGGGACTGGTTGATCCGAAAGTTTATGGGGCTGAAGTAGCCGAAAACTCGAGGCAGCCGGGCATCTTTAGATGATGCCCAGTTCCTTGCCGACCTTCTCAAACTTCTCCAGCGCGCGGTCGATCTGCGCATCGGTGTGTGTGGCCATGAGGCTGACGCGGATCAGTTCTTCCCCAGGAGGCACGGCCGGTGGGATGACGGGATTGACGAAGATGCCTTCGTCCTGCAGGCGGCGGCAGAAGGTGAAGGTCCTGAGGGTTTCATTGACGTAAACCGGGAGGATGGGAGTCTCGGTGGCCCCAAGCTTGTAGCCGAGCGAAAGCAGGCCCTGCTTCATGCGCGCGGTATTGGCCCAGAGCTGTTTCATGCGCTCAGGCTCGGCGATCATGATGCGCAGCGCTGCGAGGGCGGCGGCCACATTCGCGGGACTCATGCTGGCGCTGAAGACGAGGGGGCGGGAGTGGTGCTTGAGGTAGTCGATGGTGTCTGCTTCCCCAGCGATGAAACCACCCAGACTCGCGAGTGATTTGCTGAAGGTGCCCATGATGAGGTGAACGTCATCCACCACACCAAAATGCGAGGCTGTGCCTGAGCCATGCTCTCCCAGAACGCCGATGCTGTGGGCATCATCGACCATCACGGCCGCATTGTACTGTTTGGCGAGTTTGACCACCTCGGGCAGCTTGATGATGTCCCCTTCCATGCTGAAGACGCCATCCACGATGATGATCTTGGGAGATTCCGCCGGGAGATGCGCCAGACGACGGGCCAGCGAGGTCATGTCATTGTGGGAAAAGAGGAAGGTCTTGCCCGGAGCCATCTGGCAGCCCGCTCCGAGGCTGGCGTGATTGGCGCGATCCGCCAGAATGCAGTCATCGCGGCCGACGATGGCGCTGATGACGCCGAGATTCACCTGAAAGCCGGTGCTGTAGAGGAGCACCGCCGGCTTTTTCATGAGCTGCGCCAGCTCCTCCTCCAGCTGCACATGGATGTCCAGGGTACCATTGAGAAAGCGCGAACCGGCGCAGCCTGCGCCGTATTTTTGCACGGCCGAGCAGATGGCCTCCTTGATGCGCGGGTCGTTGGTGAGGCCGAGATAACTGTTCGAACCCAGCATGAGCACCTGCTGGCCGTTGATGATGACTTCCGTGTCCTGGGCGGAGGCTATCTCACGAAAGTAGGGGTAGATTCCTGCGGCGCGTACCGGCTCCAGAGCGGTGAATTTACGAACCTTGTCGAACAATGGGAGGGGGCTGGACGGAGAGGCGGAGGGCATCGGAGCACAAAGGAAGCAACGAACCTGCCACTGGATGGCCGACTGTCCATGGCCACCTGAAAGGAAGAACAGATTATGGCAGGTTTGTCATCCAGCGCGGACGGAGCGCTCCACACACCATCAATCGAGAGTGCGTTTCGGCGGGGCGATGGTCACGGGAACCGTCCCCCCGGGAGGGGCCGCACGCGGCGGGGTGGGAGCCAGGCGCTGAACTTCGTACGTGGTGAGATTCACGGTGAGGTCCAGCTTGGCAAGAAACTCCCAGGTGGCCGGCACCCCGACTTCATCGGCGATTTTGCGGGCTTCCAAATAGGCTTCAAACGCATCTGGCATGACCTGGAAAATGGCAACGCCACTGGGGTCTGACTTGATGTCGCGCATGAGGCGGATGTAGGGGGAGTTCGGCTGCTTCATGGACTCCACCGTTTCGCCACCGCCGCCTTTGGGAGTCAGAGCCAGCTGCACATACGGCAGCGTGGGCAGTGTCTTGGGCTCAAAGCCGTACGAGCCCGACATGAGCGGGCTGGAGGCGGCGCGCTGAAGCAGGGCGACAATGCGCGCAGAATCATAGATGGTGCGCGCCTTGCTCACATTTTCGATGCCTTTGACCTTGGACAGATCGTGGAAATAGCCGAGCACATCCTTCGGTGTTGCTTTGACCTCCTGGGTGATGGCACCCCATGAGAACGAGATCTTGCCGCCTGAGACGGAAGCTTTGATGACGGGAACGGCAGGGTCGCGTGATGGATCAAGTTTGACCCAGGGAGCGACGTCCCCCTTGGTGGCGGCAACGATGGCATCTGCCACGACCGGCATGGTCTGGCGGGTGGGGATGGAGATGTCTGCGATGGCGCTGAGCAGCTGCTTGCTGGGTTGAATGCCGCCGGCCACGAGTGCCTTGTAGGCCCCTGCCACGTATTCCATCTGCATGCGATTGACCAGCGGAGCGATGTCCGGCCAGGCCTTCTGTGCATTGGCAGCGGAGCCCAGAATGCCCTCGAGCAGCTTGGCAAACGGCGTGTACTCCACCTTTTCAAATTCGAGCTTCGACTTCACCTTCTCCATGCCATCGAGAATGGGCTGGAGGAATTTGTTCTGGTTGAAGGTCAGCACCCCCTGCTTGGCCACGAGAATGCGCGTCTCATTCGGCTTTTCCGGATAGGGGTGCGGATTGGGCAGACGGACGTAGGTGGCGGGAAGCGGCTGGAACACGGGCGTCTTGTCCAGCAAGGACTTCAGGCGCTCGACTTCCGCGAGCATCTTTTCGGTCTCCGCCTTGCTCATATCCCGGTCTTTTTTCCGCTGATCCAGCTGCTTCTTGAAAGCCTCCAGATCCATGAGCTTGATCTTCGTCTGCGTGTCGGCGGTATCGACGGTTTTGAGCTCCTCGATGGCACGCTTGAGCTCGACCTCCGCCTTTTTCAAATCTTCTTCCAGCTTCTCAGGATCGATCTTTTCAGGCAGGACTTTGACCTGCTCCTTGATCTGCTGAAGCTCCTCCGGAGTGACGGGTGGCAGGTCCGAGAGAACTTTCTTCACCGCACTGGCCGCGCTCAGGCCGACCATAACGAGCACGATGATCAACACGCCGACCACATTGGTCATGGTGTCCATCAAGGCGACGAACGGCAGTTCCTGCTCTTCGTGTGGTTTGCGTTTGGCCATGGTTCGTCAGGCGGCTTTCTTAGCGGGTGGAGTTGCGGCCGGGGGAGCGGGTGGCGGCACGGTTTTGGGCGGCACTGCCGGAGCAGGCGCAGTGCCCGGCGCGGGTGGGGTGGCGGGCACAGGCTTGGCTGTGGGGGCTGGCTTGACAGCGGGAGCAGGTTTTGCGGCCGGAGCCATTAAAGCGGCAGGAGGCGGCGGGATGATGCCGCGATATTTCGCAAACGTGGCGAGGTCGAGAATGCCACGCCCGGGGATGGGCAGCTTGCCAACCCGCACCTTGTAGTCATTCTCGGCGCGACCCGCGCCGTTGTTGAAGGCAGCCTGGCCGTCATCGCGGATGAGGAACAGAACGAGAGACTTGGGATTCTTGGCCACCTCGGTGAGGAAGTAATTATAAACAGGATCCGCCACCACGACCGCCGCGGTGGCACTGAGGCGGTAGTCCTCCTCTCCCCAGGCGCCGAGAATCTTCAAAGCACCGTTCGTGGCCTCCACGAAAAAGACTTTCGTGTCCGCCGCCATGCCGCTGCCGGAAGGCTGGACCACAACCGGGGGCGCTCTCCGCTCAGGCGGCACATCGCGTTTTTTGAGCTCGTCCATGAGCGCGGCGATTTCCTTTTTGCTCTCCGTCTGCTGCTGCTTCATCCCATCGAGTTCCAGCAGCAGATCGTCCAGTTCCTTCTGCATCTGCTGGCTGATTTTGAGGTTTTCCTCCTGGGTCTCCTTGGAAGTGGCGAGCAGCTTGCGCAGTTTCACAAAGCGCTGCTCTTTTTCCTCAATCTGCTTCTGCAGTTCCTCCAGGGAGGCGACCTTCTCCTTGAGTGCGACCGACTGCGTGTTGCGCTCCACGATTTCCTGGCGCAGGCGCTTGGCCTCCTCCGCCGACTGCAGGTCTTCCTGGGTGCGTCCTTCCGCCTGCTGGGTCTGGGACACACACAGCACGACGATGATCAGAATCAGCACGCCGATCAACGAGCAGAGAATGTCCAGAAACGGGACCAGCAGGATCTCGTCTTTGGCAGCATGTCGGCGCTTTGCCATGGTCGAATGTCAGAGGTTAAAAACAGACGGACAACTATTCTTTGCTGAACCAGCCCTTCTTCTTCACCTGATGAATCAAGATCTGCTTGCCACCGAGTTCTGAGAGGAGGGTGTTCAAAGATTGAATGCCGCTGGCCAGCGCGCGGGTGTAGTCGGTGGTGGTTTTGACGCTGTCCTTGACCGAATTGGTGAGGTCCTCCCGCATGCGGTTCAGTGTCATGGCAAACTCGGCGTCCACGCGCTGCTGATGGGCGGCGGCGCGCTTGTCCAGGTTGTCCGCCTGCTCCTTGACCTGCTTGGAGAGGGCGTTGAGATCCACGAGGAATTCTTTCTGCGCACTGGCCACCGCCTTCACCAGCGTGTCCATGATGCCGCCGGTGTCTCCGCCGGCGATGCCGCCACCGTCGTTGAGCCGGGGCAGGAGGACTTCGTTGCAGAAGGAGTCGATGTCATTGAGGCAGTCATCCTCCGACTTCATCATGGCATTGAGCGGGAAGTTCAGCGTCATGGCCAGCACGAGGCCGAGCAGCGTGGCGTCAAACGCGGTTCCCAGACCGCCGGTCACCTTGCCAAGCGTGCCAGTCACCTGCTTGATGTCGGTCATGTTGGTGAAGTCCATGCCACCGATGGCGTGGGACAGACCGATGACGGTGCCGATGAACCCCAGGATGGGAATGGCCCAGAGGAACGCCTTGAGCAGAGAGTAACTGCCGCCGATGCGCATGCTGTCGATGTCCGACTGGCTGGAGAGCATGTTCGTCACGTCACCGGTGTTCTGTTTCACTTCAAACAGTTCCAGGGCCTTGCGCATGCGGTTGACCATCATGCTGTCGCGCAAGCTGTGGGGCAGCTTGTAAAGGTGGTCGATGAAATGGCCGACGTTGTCGCGGTTGATCTCAGCGCCGAGGTCCCAGGGCAGGACATCCAGGAGGAGGGCTTTGCGCTGATGCCCGAGCTTGCGCAGCTTCAAATAGAGGATGGACATGGCCCACGTGAAGAACAGCGTGTTCATGAAGCTCACCAGCATGTGCTTGAAGAACAGCGAAGCCACGAACTGCATGGTCGTGTAGGAGGCGGGAGAAGCGCCGTCCGGAGCCTGGAAGGGATAGAGAATGGCCACCCAGAGAACGAAGAAGCCGAAGCCCATGCCGAAGCTCAGCAGGCTGCTGGGGTTGGTCGGGTCTTTTTCCTCCCACCCGCCACGTTCTCCGCGCACACTCGCGGAGGAGGCAGGTCCCTGGGGAGGAGCCGTGGTGCCATGCTCATACTCCGCGCCAAAGGCGTCGTTTTCAGCGGGCGCCATCCCGCTGGGAGCGGGCAGTCCTGAGGGAGATGGCAGGCCCGATGGCGCAGGGAGCGTGGAAGCGATGTTGGCCGGAATGCTCAGCTTGGTGTCGCAACCGGGGCAGCGGACAATTTTTCCGGCCATTTCCGGCTCGGCTTTGAGCTGCATGTCGCATGAGGGGCATTTGAACGTCACGGGTGAATTCCTCCAGAGTGTGTATTGAAGCGGGTGGCCTGTACCTAGCGGAAGCCATACTCCTTCGACAATATAATTCTTGGGGTGAAACTCACTTCAGCCACAAAGGTACCAATGATTCATTCAAAGGTATCATTTTTGACCACTGAAAGTCACAGCAGCTCTTCGACAAAACGCTTGGAATCAAAGGGCTGGAAGTCTTCGACACGCTCTCCCAGACCGATGAAACGAGCGGGCACGCCAAGCTCCTGCTGGATCGCCACAAGCACACCTCCTTTGCCACTACCGTCCAGCTTGGTGACAATGACACCGGTCAAAGGAATGATCTTATGGAATTCACGCGCCTGCTGCAAAGCGTTGGAGCCGGTGGTGGCATCACAGACGAGCAGCACTTCGTGTGGTGAGGAGGGATCTTTGCGTCCGAGGATGCGGTGGATCTTCTTGAGCTCCTCCATCAGGTTGTGCTTTGTGTGCAGACGTCCGGCGGTGTCGCAGATGAGGAAATCAGCCTGTGTCTTGAGCGCCTTTTCATAACCCTCAAAGCACACGGAGGCGGGATCTCCATTCGGCGGCCCTTTGACGAGCGGAATCTTCAAACGCTCCGCCCAGACGGTGAGCTGCTCCACGGCGGCGGCGCGGAAGGTGTCCGCGGCGGCGAGCACCACCTTGTGCCCGCGCTGATGCAGTATGTGCGCCAGCTTGGCGGTGCTGGTGGTCTTGCCAGTGCCGTTCACGCCGACGATGAGCAGCACCTTGGGCTTCCCTGGGATGGGTTCGAGAGAGGCCACGGACTCGGGCAAAATCTTGCGCACATGCTCACGCGCCACCTGCACGATGTCCGCGCCATGCAGCGTGCGCTGGCGGGACTTCAGGTCTGCCACGATCTGCAGAGCCAGGCGCGGACCGAGGTCTCCGGAGATGAGAGAGGCTTCGAGATCGTCCCAGTCGATGTCGGGCTTGGTAAAACGCTGGATGAGGGATTTGAAAAAACCGGCCATATAAAAATGACGAAATCAGAATGACGAATGACTGAAAGCGAGGGCGGCAGGACAAGCCGGAGGAGAAACCACTAATCGGACACTAATCGAACACTAATGATGAGGTTTCGGAGGATTGGATCCCTGGAGAATCAGATTTCTGGAGGATTGGATTAGTGTGTGATTAGTGTTCGATTAGTGGTTTGCTTTGAAGTTTGGGATTGCCTGTATCACGAATCACCACTGACCCGAGCTAGGCGTCCGCCGCGCTGATGGGATTTTCCACTTTTTTCGGCTCAGGACTGCGCAGCGACTTTGCCAGCTTGTCCAGCACGCCATTGACGAAGGACCCGGACTCACCAGCGCTGAGCGCCTTGGCGATGTCGATGGCCTCGTTCAAAATGACCGGCGTAGGAACATCCGGGCAGTAGAGCAGTTCAAACGAAGCCACGCGCAGCACGTTGCGATCCACGGCGGCGAGGCGCTCAAAGCTGAAATTTTCCAGCAGCCGGGTGATCCCGGAGTCGATCTGCTCCTGGTGCGCGAGCACGCCTTTGATGAGGTTTTCGGCAAAGGCACGGGTGGAGGCCTTGGCGCTGTGCAGCGTCCAGAACACATCGGCATCTTCGGGCTTGGTCTGCCCCTGGAGATCACGGGCAAAGAGAAATTGAATGGCGGCCTCGCGGCCTTCGCGGCGTCTTCCCATGGTGTTAGGCGTGGTCAACGGGTTCGCCGGCAAAGCTGGCCTTCATTTTGCCAAACAGATTGATCATTTTGACACAGGTCTGGGCGGCCTCCGTGCCGCGGTTGATGGTGGCCCCCAGGCAGCGCTCCTCCGCCTGCTCCTCCGTGCTGACCAGCAGCACTTCATGAATGACGGGAATGCAATGGCGCACGGCCATCTGCTGCAGCGCATCGGTCACTGAAGCGCCGACGAGATCCGCATGCTCGGTGGAGCCGCGGATGATGACGCCCAGCGTGATCACGGCATCCGGAGCGCTGCCACGCAGCACATGCTCCACGCAGACGGGAATCTCGAAGGCGCCGGGCACCCGGTAAACATCGACGGAGGCATTGGGAGCAATGACCTCGATTTCTTCCCGGGCGGCATTGAGCAGGCCCTGCACAAACTGGTTGTTATACAAAGAGGCGACGATCGCGATGTTGATCGGCTCCTGGGTGGGACGTGGACGGCTGGAGGCGTAATTGGACATGATTAAAGCTTGTGGCCCATCTTCTTCTTTTTGGTTTCGAGATACTTCGCGTTCTCGGGATGAGGAGGTGATTTAACGGGGACTTGTTCGATGATTTCGAGCTTGTGACCTTCAAGGCCGACGACCTTGCGGGGATTGTTGGTCATGAGCAGGATCTTGCGCACGCCGAGATCGGAGATGATCTGCGCACCGATGCCGTAGTCGCGCAGGTCCATGGGGAAGCCGAGCTTCAGATTGGCCTCGACGGTGTCAAAGCCCTGCTCCTGGAGCTTGTAGGCCATGATCTTGCCATGCAGACCGATGCCGCGCCCTTCATGGCCGCGCATGTAAACGATGATCCCCTTCCCTGCCTGCGCGATGTGGCGCATGGCGGCATGCAGCTGGCTGCCGCAGTCACAGCGGCGGGAGCCAAACACATCGCCAGTGAGGCACTCGCTGTGCACACGCACCAGCACAGGCTCGTCCGGCGAGATGTCGCCCATGGCCAGGGCCACGTGGTGCACGCCATCGAGGCTGCTCTTGTAGAGGTGCAGCTTGAAGGTGCCGAAGTCGGTGGGCATGTCCACGACCTCGATCTTTTCCACCAGCTTTTCACTCAGGCGGCGGTGCGCGATGAGATCGGCAATGCTGCACATCTTGAGACCGTGCTTCTTGGCAAATTTCTTCAGGTGCGGCAGGCGCGCCATGGTGCCATCGGGATTCATGATCTCGATCAGAACACCCGCTTCGCGCAATCCGGCTAGGCGGGCGAGATCAACGGCGGCCTCGGTATGCCCGGCGCGGCGGAGCACGCCGCCTGGCTTGGCCACGAGGGGATTGATGTGACCGGGCTGCACCAGATCCTCCGGTTTCGTTTTGGCGTCTGCCAGCAGGCGGATGGTGCGGGTGCGGTCCGCGGCGCTGATGCCGGTGCTGATGCCCTTGGCAGCGTCCACCGTCACGGTAAAGTCGGTGCGGAAGGCCTCGCGGTTCTCCGGCACCATGCTGGGGAGATTGAGTTTTTCGGCGATCTCGAGGGAGACAGGCACGCAAAGCATGCCGCCGCCCTGGCGCACCATGAAGTTCACCATTTCGGCGGTGATTTTTTCGGCGGCGCAGATCAGATCGCCTTCATTTTCGCGGTCTTCGTCGTCGGTGACGATGACCATGCGGCCGGCGCGAATGTCTGCGAGAACAGACTCCACGGAGTCGAAAACGGATTCCTTTTTGCGGGGCATGGGAGAGGTGGGAAAGAGCCGGTGCCGCGGGGTGCGGCGTCTGGGGGTGGATGACTTAGCCGATTGGGGGACTGTTTTCCAGTGCGAGTTGGTTTTTCGTTGCCGTCCGAGACAAGCTTCGCGTAATGTCAGGTCATGCCGCCTCCGACCAAAGTTAAACGTCCGCCATCGGTGACGGTGGGGGAGTTTTTCACGCTGAATGAAAAATCGCTGAGGCTGAAGCTGGTTGGGTCTGACGCCGGCTACTCCCGCAAGATCAGCGAGCCCTCGGTGAACCGCCCCGGTCTGGCGCTGTCTGGGTTTTTCACCTACTTTGCCTACAAGCGCGTGCAGGTGATCGGCAATTCCGAGCACTCCTTCCTCCAAGGCCTGGACCCGAAGCTGCGCGCCGCGCGCTTCAGCCAGCTCTGCTCCTGGGACATTCCCTGCATCGTGGTGGCACGCGGGCACCGTATTGATGACGATCTCATCCAGATTGCCAACAGCGCGGGCATCTCGGTGTTTCAGACGAGCATGATGACGATGAAGTTCCTCAACGCCGCCACCATCAAGCTGGAGTGGGCCTTTGCTCCCACTCTGCTGGTGCATGGCTGCCTGGTGGACGTGCAGGGCCTCGGCGTGCTGATCCAGGGAGACAGCGGCTGCGGCAAGAGCGAAAGCGTGATCGGCCTGCTGCAGCGCGGTGCCAGCCTGGTGGCGGACGACGCCGTGCGGCTGCGCCTGATCGAAGACCGCGAAATCGTGGGCTCGGCCCCGGAGATCACCCGCGGGATGATTGAAATTCGCGGACTGGGCATCCTGAACGTGGCGGCGCTCTTCGGCGTGAGCGCGGTGCGCCTGAGCAAGCGGCTGGACCTGATCGTGGAACTGGTGCGCGGCGCCAAGACGGAGGACCTGGAGCGCGTCGGGGTAAACACGGAAGCCCGCGACATCATGGGACTCAAAGTGGGCCGGGTGCAGTTGCCGGTGGAACCGGGGCGGGACGTGGCCGGATTGATCGTACTGGCGGCCATCAACTTCAAGCTGCGCACCTTCGGCTATAACAGCGCCGTAGAGTTTGACCAAAGGTTGTTGAAAAAGATGGCGGATGATCAATTAGGTTAATGCAGCTCCCTTCCCCTCCCCTCATGAGCATTCAAAAAGAACTAACGATCCGCAACAAAATGGGCATGCATGCACGCCCGGCGGCGCAGTTCGTCAAACGCGCCAGCAAATACCAGTGCGACGTTTGGGTGGAGAAAGACGACGAACCGGTGAATGGCAAAAGCATCATGGGCCTCATGATGCTCGCCGCTGGTCGTGGCGAGACCATCAAGATCATTGCGGACGGGAATGATGCCGAAGCAGCGGTGGCGGACCTGGAAGAACTGGTGGCCTCGGGTTTTGGGGACGCCGAGTGAATTTATGATTTACGATTTCGGAAACCCGCGCACAAGAAGCGACTGGGCCGTCTCCCAAATCATAAATCGTAAATCATAAATAGAGCGCTCCGCTATTTCTTCGGCTCCGCTTTACCTGCCTCCGCCTTCTTCGCCTCCTCCGGCCTTCCCGCCGAAACCCGGATCTCCTGCGTCTCTTCCTCCTTCGGCGGCGGCGCTTCCTTCAGAAGTTGCAACATCATGCTGCCGATGATGTAGATCAGCCCGCCACCAATGCCTGCGCCTATGGCGATGAAGCGGCGCTGCCAGGTGTGCTCGCGGTCGATGGCATACCAGAAGCGCATGCAGAAGAGGATCCAGACGATGCTGGCAACGAGAACGAGGAGATGGCCGGAGGGCATGGACATGAGGCGGAGTTTGGACCGAATTTGGCTGCCAGCGACAGAAAAAACAAAACCCCGCACTGGGCGGGGCTTTGCACACATCGAGCTGTAACAATGGAAGGCGAATTAACGCTTGGAGAACTGGAAGCGTTTGCGGGCGCCTGGGCGGCCGGGCTTCTTACGTTCCTTGGCGCGGGAGTCACGAGTGAGCAGACCGTTCTGCTTGAGGACGCCGCGAAGCTCAGGATTCACGCCGATGAGGGCGCGGGCGATGCCAAGGCGGACTGCGCCGACCTGGCCGGTGCTGCCACCGCCGCTGGCGTTCACCTTGAAATCATAGGTCTGACGGGAATTCGTGAGAGCCAGGGGGAACAGAATCTGGTTCTGCAGGGCGACGGTCGGGAAGTATTCTTCGAAGTCGCGTCCGTTGACGGTGATGCTTCCGGCTCCTTCAGTGATGAAGACGCGGGCGATGGCGGTCTTGCGGCGGCCGGTGGCGGTTTTGAGAGGCTTGCTCATGCTAAGGGTGACGATGGGAAAAAATTAAGCGACGGCGAAGGGCTTCGGATTCTGCGCCTCATGCGGATGCTCCGCACCTGCATAGATCTTGAGCTTGCCCAGGACGGAGCGGCCAAGGCGGTTGTGCGGGACCATGCCCTTCACAGCGCGCTCGACGAGAAGCTGAGGGCGGCGGGCGCGGACGCGCTCGACGTTCTCGATCTTCTGATTGCCGACGTAGCCAGCCTTCGAGGTGTAGATCTTCTGGGTTTCCTTCTTGCCGGTAAGTTTGACTTCGGCGGCGTTCAGCACGACCACGAAATCACCGGTGTCAACGTGCGGGGTGAAAGTGGGCTTGGTCTTGCCGCGCAGGAGATTGGCGGCTGCGACTGCGACATCTCCAAGAACCTGGTTCTTGGCGTCGATGACCCACCATGTGGGGTTGTGCTCCTGGGCTTTTGCTGAAAACGTCTTCATGAATTCTGTGTACGAAAATCTTCCGAGAGGGGAAGAAGGGGGCCGCGATGGTAAAAGGAATGGCCGGGGTGTCAAGGTCAAAACCGAGTTATTCACAATGAAAAATCATTCCGCCTCCTGAATCAATTCGCCGGCTGCTGTTTGAGCCCCTGCATGGCCTGGCTCAGGGAGGCCACAATGTCCTCCGGCAGCCCCGGTGTGGCGCTGTGCTGCGCCAGCCATCCGGCTGCCTGGGGATTCGAGACACTCTGCAGGGCGGCGAGCACTGCCTGACGGTAGTCTGGGTTCGTGTCTCCCACCCGAAAAGCGGCACCCAGCACACCGTCCAGCGCCTCAGGCGTACCGATGCGTGCGAGGGACTGCACCGCAGCGTACTGCAGAGGCAGCTCAGGCGCATCGCGCACGAGATCGCTCAGAGCACCGATGGCGGAGGGATTGCTGATGCCACCCAGTGCGGAAAGCACGCTCTGCGGCTGTTCGGGGATGCTGGGAGGCTCGCGATACAGCTCGGTGAGAAACTGCACGGTATCGTCCGTGGCCAGGCGCGCGACGACGCCGGAAAGACTGCTGCGCAGAGAGGGATCTGAAACCACCGAGAGAGAAGAGGTCAGCGTTTCCAGCCCGAGGCTGTTCTGCACGGCGTCGAGCTGATCTAAAACGGCGGACCGCTCCTGCGGAGACGTGATGTTTACCAAAGAGAGCACCAGTTGATTGACAGCCTCGCTGCTGCCCATGCGGACGAGCGTGGCTGCCAGCACTGTTTTGGCTGGCACGCCTTTGGCACTGCGCAGCGCTGCTCCGAGATCATCCACCGCCCCTTCCCCGAGCTTGCTCAGGTCATCCACCAGCTCTTGAAATTCGGATTCCGTGGCCAGCTCCGATTTCTGAATCGCTTCATTGATCAGGCGTAATGCGGCCGAATCTGTCGGGGGAGACTCCTGAGGCGGAGCCGTCTGCGCAGGACCTGCCATCGACTTCTTTATGGGCGCGGCCTTTTTCACCACGGCCTGCTCCGGCTGAGGTATCACCTCCACACGCTGGGGCACCAGTTTCCAAACAAGCATGATCACGATCACCGCCAGGGTGGCCGTGATGATCTCATGCTGACGCTGGCTCAATGGGATCACGCTGATGGGACAATGCACTCAGGCGCTGCGTTCCGCTACTGGCTTGTTCCGGTAAGAACCGCATTGTAGGAACCCGCACTCGGATTGGGGCTGGTGAACGCTATGGCTGAAATGAAGCTGGTCGCTGAGACGGCGGGATTGAACTGCACCTGAACCACGCTCGACTGCCCAGGAGCGAGAGTCATGGACTGCACACTCACGATCTTGAAAGCTGGAGGACGATAGGTCCACTTGCCCCCTGTCTTTGTCGCTGTCTGATTGCTCAGGCTCACATTGAACTGAAGCTGCCCGGAGCCTGTATTCGTGACCGTGAATGTGTTGGCCACGGGCACTCCCACCGTCGTCACACCATAGCTGGCGACGCCACCGGAGGCCACCGTGCCAGCTGAAAACGCGACTGAGATGCGGCCCGAGTTGGGATTCGGATTGATGTGGCCGGTCAGGTTGACGCGGTAAGGCACACCGGGCGTGACGTTGTTATAGATGAGAAGCTGCGCGGCCTTGTCCCCCAGCGTGAACGCATTCAGGCTGAGTTGAACGTTGGCAGACTTCCCTGCGGCGATGCTCGTCGGCAGCGGAAAGGGACCGGCAATGCGGAAGTCCAGCGCCTGGGCGGTCGAGGCGGCGTATGGAGAAAAGATCCCGCAAAGCGCGGCAAAATCCTTCGCATTGAATCCGGTGACTGCCGGGAGGCTGGACACAGCATTGGCTGGGGCGATCAGCCAGCCGGTCAGCTTGAGATCAGACTTGCCCGCATTGGATATGGTGAGGGTTTGCGAGGCGGGAACGCCCACGACGGTGTCACCAAAGGCCAGCGTGCCGCCGGATGAAATTGCCGTGGAGCCGGAGCTGGCGGAGATCTGCGCCGTTGAGCCGGTGACTACACCCGTGAGCGCCACAGAGAAGGGATTCTGCGTGCTGTCGTTGCTGCCCACCAAGAGGTTGGCGGCGGCTGTGCCCGCAACGTTTGTCTTCATGCCCACACGCACCGTCGTGGAACCACCGGCGGGAATGCGCGCAGTGGGCGATGTGACGATGGTGAAACCCGGTGCACTGGCGATGACCGCCGAGGTGCCAGCGGACGTTTGCAAAGACACGGAAACGACGAGGTCTGAGTTGCCCACGTTTGCCAGCACGAAGTCCTGCGTCACCACCGCAGCGCCTTGCGTGGCCGTGCCGAAATCAACACTCGCGCCATTGGCCAGACTGGTGGCTCCCTGGCTGACAGCCAGCACAGGCGGCGGCAGTGCCGTAGTGCTGTAGGTGCTCAGCGAGGGGATGAGCGTGGAGGCGGCTGGAGAGCCCAGGCCCGTCACCAGATCGTACGCCACCGTGGCGAGAAATCCGCCGTTCGAACCGGCGGTGATGTCACGGAAGTCCGGAGTGAAACTCGTGGCCGCCAGGTAATACAACGCCTCAGCAGGAGCCGACAAAGCTTTGGAGCGGGAGCTGTTCACCAAGGCTGAAAGAGCCGCCCACTGCGGGGCACCTGCGCTGGTGCCTCCGACGGTGATCCAGCCGCTCGTGCCGCCGTAGTTGCTGATGTAAACGGGAAAGCCGGTGGCGGGATCGGCGGCATAGCTCACATCCGGAATGCTGCGGTTCGCGCTCGACTGCCAGCCGTTTTGGAAGCCGGGCCTCGTTTCATAAATGCTGACACCACCGCCGCTGCCTGACCATCCTGTTTCAGACAGCACATTGCCCACGGCATCCAGATGGAGCGTGGTGCCGCCCACACTGATCACATACGGTGAAGCAGCAGGCCATGAGGTGCCTGCGCCACTGTCGCCAGATGCGGCGAAAAAGCTCACGCCGGGCACATTGAAATGGTAGTCGAAACCGGTCTGCCCCGGAAACTCATTGCTGCCCCAGCTCATGGAGACCTGCGACGCCCCCTGACTGACGGCATAATCCACGGCGCCGAGCAGATTGCTGAGCGAGGCGGTCCTCGCGATCACCACGAGGATTTTGGCTCCGGGGGCGATGGCGTGCGCCCATTCCACGTCCAGCGACGTCTCCAAGGCCCAGCCGCTGTTTGCCGCAGGCGCTCCCTGCGGATAAGCCACGGTGATATTGGCGGCAGGCAGGCCAAAGGCCGCACAAAACGCGGCCACATCCTGCTGCAGGGTGGGGCTGCCATAGGCATCCACAATCGCGATGGTCTGGCCGCTGCCATCTCCTGTGATCTGGTCAAAACCATAGGCCCTGCGCAGTTGGGCCGGGGAGTGACCGGAAATGCCGCTGGAGGCACTGGGGCGGGCGGTGCCGCGCATGCCGCCGTGGGTCCAGAGGGGGGGCCGTGCATTGACGGGGTCCGTCAGCCGAGAATCCCCACGCCGGACAAAGCTTTGCGCGCCAGCTTGGGAAACCGCACCGAGCAGGAGCAGCGTGACAAGGCAAAGGGTATCAAACGACGTTTTTTTCATGAGGCTCAAAACTTCCACATCAGGTGGGGGGAGTCCTGCTTATGGCACAGAATGTCCTATCAAACCAGAACGAGGCGAAAATGTCACGCCGATTTCTTGAGCCCCGTGTAGGCGTCACACCTACTTCCGCCACAGCCACTTCATCGCTTCAGGAAAGATGCTGGCGCCGTGTTTGCTGTTATGAGCCCCATCTCCAAACGTGAAGGTGTAGTCGTACTTCTGGTAGGCCAGCGCCTTGGCCATCTGCTGATTCGCCAGCGGCCAGTTGCCGAAGGGATTGTCCAGATCGCTGCTGCCATCCTGCAGGTAGATGCGCAGCGGCTTGCGCTCGGTGAGGCGGATGATCGAAGGATAGACATGGCCTCCGGCGAGATCGACGTAGCTGCCGATGGTGGAGAACACCTTGCGGAATTTGTCAGGCCGCTCCCAGGCCACGGTGAAGGCACAAATGGCCCCGCTGCTGGCTCCGGCGATGGCCCAGCCCTCCGGGTTCTCCGTCAGCTTGTAGTCCTTCTGAACCTGCGGGATGATTTCCTCGAGCAAGAAGCGCGCGTAAGTGTCTCCCAGCGTATTGTACTCCTTGCCCCGGTTGTTGTTCTTCCACGCGCTCTGCGGCTTCGTTTCCCCGCTGTGGCCGGGATTGATGAAGATGGCGATGGTGGGCTGCATGTCGCCACTGGCGATGAGGTTATCAAACACCACCGGCACCCGCCACGCGCCCTTCAAACCGACGTAGTCATGCCCATCCTGAAACACCATGAGGTTCGCGGGCTGATCGGCCTTGTACTGCGCCGGCACATAGATCCACCAGTCACGCTTCGTGCCGGGGTAGATCTTCGACTCATGCGCCGGCATGGGAATGACCTGCCCTTTTGGCACGTCAGGCTTCTCCTGCGAGAGCGGGCCGAGCTTGTAGTCGTCCACCGCGAGGGCGGAGAGGGAGAAGGACAAGAGGAGCGGCAGGAGATGGCGGGGAGACATGGTGGGAAGGAAAGCGATATACGGGGGAAAGGTCAAGAATTCGTGAACGCTTGCCCCCCCCCCATAGGTCACCCACGGCCTTCATGAATGAATGACATCAAGGACGAAGCATTCCTTTCCGGCCACTTCGGAAAAGAAATTGAGTATCTGTGCAACAGCGGCTTCATCACCAAATAATTTGCCGTTACAACCTTCGCTACATGGTTGAACGAGTTCCTGAAGCTTTGCTAATCTGCGCTGTTATCTTCGCATACTCAGTCTCAGTTACCGAACGTTTAGAGGCCACGGAACCGTCGCGATTCATGACCACTACAATGTTGTTGCCATCCACAGGTTTGCTTGCGTGAAATGAAGCAGCTAGTGATGGATCCACCAGAACTGTCCCTTCCACTACAAATTTTGTTTCACCAAAAATGTAGGGAATGTAAAAAAAGGAACGCGTCAAAACACCATCTACCAGTGCAACTCCCCCGGGCACGGATTCAATAGCTCTATCGACAGCTTGTTTCGGGCTTGGCACACCTGTGGGAAACAAAACGATGATTTTTTTAGCGTCTGTCCCCGTAGCACGCTTAGGATGCCGCTTGAATGAAGCAGCATGAGAAAGGTCCACATTTTTTGTGGAAATAATGGTAAAGTCCACCAACCGCGTCGTGCAACTGGAGAGAAGGATAACGAATGATGATGCGATCAGAGAAGCTTTATTCATACCGAGATTCGATAAATCACTGCTTTATATTCTTAGTTTATATACACAAATATCATCAAAAGACTGATTGATTGCTCCGGGCTTGTCAAGCTGCATTAACCACAAGGTTTCCTGCTAATAACTCCGGTCGTTTTCTCATTTTTAAGCGCTCTCAACCACCTAAAGACGAATTTTCTTCATCCCCCGATCAGCTCCTCCAAATCCTCCTCCGTCAGCCCTTCCATCATCGGGGCCTGGTCATTGAGGGCGGCTTCCACGAGCCCGCGCTTTTGGGCCTGCAGTTTGAGGATGCGCTCCTCCACGGTGCCACGGATGGCGAGGCGGTAGGCATTCACGACCTTCTGCTGACCGATGCGGTGGGCGCGGTCGATGGCCTGGGATTCCACGGCGGGGTTCCACCAAGGATCGGCGAGGATGACGTTGTCGGCAGCGGTGAGGTTCAAGCCGTAGCCGCCGGCCTTGAGGCTGATGAGGAAAATGCGGCAGTTTGGGTCTTTCTGGAAGCGCTCGACCTGCGCCGGGCGGTCCTGGCTGCTGCCGTCCAGATAGGCGTGGTCGAGTTTTTCGGCCTTGAGGTGGTCGCGCATGAGGCGCAGGAACTGCACGAACTGGCTGAATACGAGCAGCTTGCCGCCGGATTCCATGACGGACTCGATCTGCCCGAGCAGCGCGGGCCATTTGCCGGAGAGGTCCTCCTGGTCCAGGCCTTTGAGGGCGTCTGGCTGCACGCCGGTGAGGCGGAGGTCGCAGCAGACCTGGCGCAGGCGCAGCAAGACGGTGAACATGGTCATCTTGGCCCCGCCCTGGCCGGAGCGGCGGCGGGCGGCCTTGATCTCCTCGCGGCCCTCTTCCAGAATCCGGCGGTAGAACTCCGTCTGCGCCGCGCTGGGGGTGCACCACAGCACCTGCTCGATTTTCTCCGGCAGGTCCTTGAGCACCTGGCGTTTGGTGCGGCGGAGGAAGTAGGGCAGCGTCAGTTTCTGCAGGCGCTGGGCGGCGGCCCGTCCGGCGGGCAGGTCCAGCCCGGACTGGATGGGGCTCTCGAAACGCTCTTTGAAGGAGCTCTGATTCCCCAAATACCCCGGCAGGGTGAACTGGAAGATGGACCACAAATCCCGCACGCCGTTCTCCAGCGGCGTCCCGGTAAGGGCAATCCGCCCGCCCGAATTGAGGCCGCGGAGGGTCTTGGCGGCATCCGTATCGGGGTTTTTGATAAAGCTGGCTTCATCCAAAAGAATCAAACCAAATCGAATAGCTTGGTAATATTTAATATCTCTGATGATCAATTGATAAGAGGTCAATATCACGTCATGCGCGGGGATCGTGGCCAAGGCTTTTTCGCGCCCTGCGCCCTGCACCAGCAGCACCTTGAGGGTGGGGGCGAAGCGCTCAAACTCGGACTGCCAGTTGCTCAGCAGCGATTTCGGGCAGACCACCAGGATGGGGCCGCTCTGGTCACCTTTACGCTGCTTGATAAAGAGGGCCAGCGCGATGCTCTGGACGGTTTTGCCCAGGCCCATCTCATCGGCCAAGATGCCGCCACGGCCACGCAGGATGCGGGAGGTCATCCAGCAGACGCCGTCCATTTGATAAGGCCGGAGCATGCCAGCCAAGGCACCGATCTCGGCCTGCACCTCCTCATTTGTAACGGTAATCTCGTTAGCCTTTTCTCCAGTGGCGTCGCCAAAGTAGGCCGCATGCGCCCCGTGGACCCGTGCACCCTCGGGGGTGAGTTCCAGTGGGACATCCCGCAGCGATTCCTCCAAATCATCCACAGCGGCGATATCGAGAATATAACGCTTCCCATTCTTACCCTGAACGGACCTTTGGCCCGACCGGACCAGCCGCAGCACCTCGGCACGCGGTAAGCGGAAGCCGTCCGAAGATTCGTAGCTCAGCTCCATGCTGAGCCAATCGCCACCACTGTTCCCCTGCCCTGACGGTGGGACAAACTGAGTCTTGGGCGCGATCCGATGGATTCCACGCGTTGCCGAACGCCAGCGCTCACCTTCTGTAACGGTGGCAAAGTTACGCAAAAGCAACATTTCGGAAGCATAGAAGCGGAGGACGTTCTCGCTGCCCTGCAGCCGCCACACCTGCCCCTCCGGCTTAAATCCCAGGCTCTGCAATTGCCGCAACAGGCGCGATTCTCCCTCTATGTTACGAGCATAAAATAAAAAAGTATTCGATTCATCCTGAATGGGAAAGGTAACTCCAACTGGCTCACCATACGTAACCAGCCAGCGGTTAGAATTGTAACGCGCATACAGTTTCGCATCCACCACCTGCAAAGACCCGTCCAACTGGATTTCGAAGGTGCAGGGCACCGGCGTTACATGGAAATGCTCCAGTCCAGCACCCCGCAGCTCAAGCTGAAAGCACTCTCCCAAAGCCTCGCCCTGCTCGGCTAGCCAGCGTAACGGCTTGGTAACGGCCGATCTGCTCAACTCCCCCGCCAGGGCTGTCAGGACGGGGCTGTCTGAAATGTGGCGAAACAGGGTGGCAGTCTCCTGGCAGATCCACCAAGATCCCATCACGTGCCGATGCTGTGCCCCCTCCAACTTGAGGCGCACATTCTGAGCATCAACGGACTCCGCCACTAGCGGGAGCCGCACCAGTTCCGGGGCCACATGCAGCGCCCGTTCCTGGCCGTTGGGCTTGCCCACAAACACCCGGGGGTGCTCCGCCAGGGTCTGCAGGAAGGCGTTCAAGCTCTCGCCTCTGAGCGAGATGGGGAGGCTCTGCGGCTGCTTCACCCCCTGCCCGGCCAGCCACGCTGCGAAAAGGGAGGTCTCGCCCTCGCCCCCGGGTTCGAACTTCACAAAGACGCCAAACGGCTCCCGGACCTGCCCCTGAAGCAGCGGCTCCGGCAGGTAGAGGGAGTAGCGCCCCGCGATCTTCTGCGGCGCCAGCGCAGGCTGGGGTTTGGGTATTGGAGTTCCACCTTTAGCCGGTCCGGAAGCTCCAGAGCCGGCTAAAGCCGGTGATGCGCTACCCGATCCCCCTGACCGCGGCCTACCCGCCCCGCTTTGCTCCCGCACATGCGCCAGGGCCACGGCCAGGGCGTGCTCGCACATCATGCCGCTGCGGCGGGCATGGGGGCAGGTGCAGAGGTTTTCCACGTCCGAGGAAGTGCGGATGCGCAGACCGGTGGTAAATTTCATCTTTCCCGAGCCTGCCGTGCCCCGGATCATGCCGTCACTGCTGCTGGTCACGACCGCCAGACCGGCGTCCACCAGGGAGCGGGCGGACTTCATCACCGCCCATCCGCCGATTTCTCCGAGCCATTTCTCTGTGATTTCCATTTCGTGCTGGCGTGTCCCATGGTTTATCTGCAAAGTCCAGCGCCAAGTACCTATGAGGATTGTCGCCATTTCCAACCAGAAAGGCGGTGTCGGTAAAACGACCACCGCTTTGAATCTCGCCGCGTGCCTCACCCAGCGCGGGGTGCGGGTGTTGCTGGTCGATCTCGACCCTCAGGCAAACGCCACCAGCGGACTCGGGCTGGCCCAGGAGGACGGAGGCAGCCTTTATTCCGCCTTGGTGGACGGCACGGATCCCCGCCTGGCCATCCGCAGTACCCGCCTGCCTAATCTCTCCATCATCCGCTCCCACCAGGAGCTGGCGGGCTGTGAAATCGAACTGGCCCAGTCTGGCAATCACCTGGCTCGTCTCAAGGAGGTGCTGGCCCCACTGCGTGATTCCGGCCACTTTGACTACGCCATTCTGGACACCCCGCCCTCCCTCGGCGTGCTCATGACTGGCGCCCTGGCGGCAGCAGACGAGCTGCTGGTGCCCATCCAGTGCGAGTATTTCGGTCTCGAAGGTCTTTCGAAAATCGTCAACGTCGTGCAGCAGATCCGTGACTGCGGGGCCAACCCGAACCTCCTGCTGGAGGGTATCGTCATGACCATGTACGACAGCCGCGCCAATCTGGCGAACCAGGTGGTGAACGATGTGCGCAACTACTTTGCCGAGACCTGCTACCAGACCCTGATCCCACGCACCGTACGCCTCGGCGAGGCCCCCAGCTTCGGCAAGAGCATCATCGAGTACGAGCCCTCCGGTCGCGGAGCACAGGCCTATCGCGCGCTGGCAGATGAGTTTCTGGCACGCCGTGCAGCGGTGGGCGGGGCGGCAGTTGCAGCTGCTCCGGCGGCGGCGTGATCCGTTTTCAAAGATCCTGCAGGCACCGCTTGCCTTCGCACCTCGCGAAGCGTAAAAACGGCACATGCCTGTTCATTCGCACAGCGATGGAAACCACACCCCACCGGGCGTGAAAGGCATCCATGGCCGTGGGGCCGGTCACAATCCGGACCAGCGCTTTGCCGAGCTGCATGTGGACTACGAGCCCGGCGAAGCACCGGATAGAGTCGCCACGAAGTTCCTGCGCGATCACTCTTCCAGCATCATCGCCCGGCACAGCAGCCCTGACCTGCCCTTTGAGGCCAGCCTGAACCCCTACCGTGGCTGCGAACACGGATGCGCCTACTGCTACGCCCGGCCCACGCACGAATACCTCGGCTTCTCCGCCGGCGTGGACTTTGAGTCCCGCATCATGGTCAAGGAGAACGCCCCTGCCCTGCTGCGCGCTGAACTGCTCAAACCTAGCTACAAACCGGTGACGCTGTCCCTGAGCGGCGTCACGGACTGCTACCAGCCCATCGAGAAGAAGCTGCGCATCACCCGTGGCTGCCTGGAGGTGTTGGCCGAGTGCCGGCATCCGGTGGTGCTGATAACGAAAAATCACCTCATCACACGGGACGTGGAACTGCTGGCAGAACTGGCGCGGCATCACGCCACGGCGGTTTACATCTCCATAACCACGCTGGACTCCGAGCTGGCCCGCAAGCTGGAGCCCCGCGCCTCCTCGCCCAAGATGCGCCTCGAAGCCATCCGCCTGCTGCATGAGGCGGGCATTCCCGTGGGCGTGTCCACTGCACCGATCATCCCCGGCCTGAACGATTCCGAAATCCCCGCCCTCATCGAGGCCGCCCGTAGCGCCGGGGCGCAATTCGCCGGCTATACCGTGGTGCGCCTGCCATTTGCCGTGAAAGACGTCTTCCGCGCCTGGCTGGACCAGCACTTCCCCGGCATGCGGGACAAGATCCTCAGCCGCATCGAGGAGACCCAGGGGAAAACGATGTCTCACGGCGAATTCGGCAAACGCCTCAAAGGCATCGGTGTCTGGTCCGAGCAAACGGCGGCGCTCTTCAAGGTCTCCCTCAAGCGAGCCGGAATGCTGCACCGGCGGCCGGAGGTGACAGCAGAGGCCTTCCGCAGGCCTAAAGATCCCGGCGGGCAGATGGAGCTGTTTTGAGCCGGGGCGTGCCGCAGCCTTGGAATTTTCCAACGGTGTTTGTGTTCGATGGACTATGATTGTTACTGCGGTGGGGCCGGGTTCACAGGGTCATTGCAGGTTCACGGCTAGGTTCAGCAGTTGGGTTCACCGTTGGTCAGGTTCAGGGTCAAAATCCGTTTTGACCCTGGTTTGACCCTGTGACCCTACGGGGTCAAAATCCATTTTGAACCCGGTTTGACCCGGTGAACCTTGAGCCTACTCGCCCAGGCAGCGGCGGAAAAAGTCCACCGTCATGCCCAGCGCCTGGCGGGCCAGCTCGGCATCGTAGCGCAGGCCTTCATCGCGCAGGAAGGCGTGGGCGGCATTGAACTCATGCCAGGTGAACTTCACCCCCGCCGATGTGAGGGTCTGGTAGATCATGGCACGGCCTTCGGCGGGCACGTGGGGGTCTTGACGGCCAAAGACGAGCATGAGCTCGCCCTTGATGTCGGCGGCACGCGCAAGTGAGTCGTCGTTCATGCCTGCGCCGAGGCTGCGCTTGTGCAGGTCGGTGGGGTAAAAGCAGGCGGCGGCGGAGACATCCGGCTGCAAGGCCGCGCGATAGGTCAAGTGGCCGCCGATGCAGGGACCGAAGGACCCAAGACGGCCCGTGCAGTCCGGGTGCGCCTTCAGGTAGTCGAGCACGGCGCGGTTGTCTGAATCGTAAGCCGCCACGGCCTTCTCGATCTTGAGCTTGTTGCCCACATCGGAACCGGCCTGATCGTAAGCCAGCACAGTGCCAGCGGGCAGGTATTCATGGTAGATCTCCGGCAGCACGACGATGAAGCCATGCCCGGCCAGAAAGGCGGCGGTGCGGCAGATCGGCCCTGTGTTTTGGAAGATTTCGGAATGGAACAGCAGCCCAGGAAAGCGCCCCTCCCCTGCCGGACGCAGCACCAGTGCGCGCATGGGTCCGGTGGGGGTGGAAAGCTCGATGGTTTCGGGTTCGCGTAGTGTCATGAGGGGGGATTTTGAGGGAAGAGATGAGCGTGGGTGATTACGAAGCTCGTGGCACCCAGGCGACGATGCGCAAGGGGCCGCCACTGCCTTCTTTGATCTTCATGGGCAGCGCGATGATGTAAAGTCCGGTAGCGGGGAGCTGGCTCATGTCTCCTACGTTTTCAAAGGCGGGGATGTTTTTTTCCAGCAGGATGCGGTGGCTCTCAAAGAGCGTGGACTGACCACGGTCGATGCTGGCGGTGTCGAGGCCGATGGCCTTGATGGAGCGCTGTGCCACCAGCCAGCGTGCCGCATCCGGATGCAGTCCGGGAAAATGGAGCTGGGGCACGGCCTCCGCGCCACGCTGCTCGGTACCGAGGTAGGTCTTCGGGTCTGGCCAGCGTGCAGCAAAGCCGGTGCGCAGAAGGACGATGGCGTCCTTCGGCAGCGGGCCGTGCGCTTTCTCCCAGGCTTCGAAATCTGCCACGCTCACCTGATAGTCGGCATCGGCGGCAGCTTTGGCGGTGACGTCCACCACCACCGCAGCGCCGAGCAGCTGATCGATGGGAAGCTGATCCACGGTCTTCCCTTTCTCCGCAAAGTGAATGGGAGCATCGATGTGCGTGCCGCCGTGCTCGGAGGCGCGGTAGCGATTCGCGGCATAGAAATAGCCCTTGGGCGTCATGGCACGGGATTCCACCTCCAGCTGAAAGCGCTGCGCCGTGGGCCAGTAGAGCGTGTCCGCGGCAAACTCATGCGTGAGGTCGATCCAGGTGCCGCCTGCCGCAAAGGGCACGAGAGGCACGACAGGCCTGGTGGCAGGCGCGGCGCCAGCTCCGGCCAGATTGAACAGCCAGCCGAGAGAGACGACGCACAGAAGACCGAGAGGAACGAAGAGCGCTTTCATATGATCCAGTTCTAATCAGCATTGGCGCGATTTCCAACAGGGCTTTCGCCTGCATGAAGGCTCGGAGTCCAGACCGGTTCTTGCCAGCAGGCGCGGCAGGCGCTAGGTGCGCGGCATGACTCCCGATTTTTCCTCCCGCCTTGCCGGCATGCTGCAGGGCAGCTTCATCGCCGAAGCCATCTCGCTGGGCGTGCATTGGATTTATGATCCCGAGGTGATCATGAAAAAGCATGGCCGCGTCTCCGGCTATCTGGCTCCGGGAGCAGACTCCTACCATCCGCGCAAGAAGGCGGGAGCGCAGGGGCATGTGGGAGACCAGGCACTGCGGCTGCTGGCTTTCCTCCAGCGTGAGCGGCGCTGGGATGCCACGGCGTTCCTTGCCGACTGGCAGGCCATGTGGCCAACGTATGACGACTACGTGGACAAGGCCACCAAAGCCACGCAGGCGAATCTTCAGGCCGGTGCCACCGCAGGCACCAGCGGCTCCGCTTCCGATGAACTCGCGGGACCCGCGCGCATCGCGCCGCTCATGGCGTTCTTTGCAGAAAGGCTCGAGTCTGAGGCCGTCGCGGCGGCGATCGAGCAGACGGTGCTCACGCATCGCTCGCCTGCGGCGATTGAGTGCGCAGAGTTTCTGGCACGCGCCACACATCGGCTGCTGCACGGCGGTGAACTGCAAAGCGTCATCCGGGAAACCGCGCCCGCGTGGGCGCTGCAAGCCGCGGAGGCCGCACCGGCGATGGATGCCATCGGCAAGCTTGGCCGCGCCTGCCCCATCCCGCAGGCATTGCCCGCCACTCTCTGGCTCCTGCGCCATCACGGCAATGACTTCTCCAAAGCCAGCATCGAAAACGCCATGGCCGGCGGCGACAACTGCGCCCGCGCGCTTGCCCTGGGCATGCTGCTCGGCGCGTCTCTGGGCCTCGAAGCCATCCCCTCCGCGTGGCGCGAGGGACTGCTCGCAAAGGAGCAGGTGGGGCGCGGACTTTAGTCCGCAGAATTCCGCCGAAGCCCTGTATTCTTACTGTGGCCGTAGTTTCCTAGAAACCGAGAATCAGCGTGTTTGCGGCGCTACGCGTGCAACAACACCCGCCGTGCGCAATCGACCTTCTGCGGACTAAAGTCCGCGCTCCTCAGAGGGCAGCGTGTTTGCGGCGCTACGCGTGCAACAACACCCGCCGTGCACAATCGACCTTCTGCGGACTAAAGTCCGCGCTCCGATTCTACTTGCATGCCTCATTGGCTTTCGCTTTTTTCAGGCATCATGAGCGAGTCACCTCATTCTCGTCGCACAGCTCCGCCGTATCGACCGGAGATGATGCGGGTGGTCGAGCAGCAGCGTGAAGTGTCACCAGAGCTGGAGCGTGAAGAGAAGATTCAAGGCTTCTACGGGTGGCATGAGCGTGGCTATCTGCCCCATCGCGATGAGCCGGGACTGACTCAGTTTGTGACTTTCCGCCTGGCCGACAGCTTGCCTGCGGCACAGCAGGACGAATGGGAAAAACTGCTAAAAATTGAAGATGACCGGGAGCGTCGCATTCAGCTCGAAGCCTGGCTCGACCTTGGGCATGGAACCTGCCACCTGAAAGACAGCCGAGTCGCTGAAATCGTTGCCAGTGCAATGAAGAAGTTTGATGGCACGCGCTATCGCCTGCATGCCTGGACGGTCATGCCCAATCACGTGCACGTGCTGTTCGAAACTTTTGAAGTGCCCATGCGAAAGATCCTGCAACAATGGAAAGGTTCAACCGCACGTGTTGCGAATACTTTGCTGGGGCTTCAAAGTGCGTTCTGGCAAGGCGACTATTGGGATACCTTCATGCGAGATGCGGACCATCAGGATCGGACGATCCGCTACATCAGAAACAATCCCGTGAAGGCAGGCCTGGCATCTGATTGGAAGGCATGGCCCTGGACCTATGTGCACGAAGACCAATAGCCCCAGGGGCGCGGACTTCAGTCCGCAGAATTCCGCCGAAGGCCTGTGCTCTTAGCATGCTGCGGTTTGTATAAGCCGAGGATCAGTGAGCTTGCCGTGCTACGCGTGCCCCCCGCCGTGCATGAGCGACCTTCTGCGGACTAAAGTCCGCGCTCCTTCACCACTGGCTGTAAGGCACCGCGCAGAGATTCGAATTCGTGTATCGCAAATCGTGACTCACTTCCTCGCCGATCCATTCCGGCAGCTCAAAGGGCGTGTCTTCCGCGGGCAGTTCGATCTCCGCTACCACGAGGCCTTCATTCGCGCCGTGAAACACATCCACTTCCCACAGCATGCCCGCGTGCATGACTTCGTGGCGTGTCTTGTCGATCAGCGGCTGATGGCAGAGCAGCAGCAGATCCTGCGCATGCTGGAGAGCGATGGGGAATTCGATCTCCATGCGCGAGATGCCGGTGCGGCGGCTCTTCACGGTCATGAAAGCTTCATCGCCGCCAAGGCGCACGCGCACGGTGCGGTCGGGATCGCGGGAGAGATAACCCTGCGCCATGCGGCGGCCCGGCCCGGTGGGCTGCCACTGGGCGGGCTGCTTGAGGAGGTATTTGCGTTCGATCTCGGTGGCCATGAAGCGACATGCAGAGGAGCGGTCTGAGGTCAATGCGCAGGCAGGCGTTCCTCATCAGGCCGGGCGATGCGCATGCGGCCCGGTCATTTTCACGCGGCCATGGATGCGCCTGCGCAGCTTCTCGGCAAAGGTGTTTTCACGCGCGGTATTGATGTAGCGCTTCCAGACGTAGGAGAGGTCAAACAGCAGCACGCCCAGCCACCACAGGTACAGAAACGCCGCAGCCCCCATGGACGCCTTCAGCAGCGAAGCCTCTGGAGACTTGAGCAGAGACATCACGCTCAAAGCCACGGTGCCGCCGCCAAAAATCATCTGAACGCGCAGCCCCCACACGGGAGATTTGCCAAAGTGTTTCAAAGTGAAGTCGAGCAGAAGCGTCAGGAGGCTGGCGAGAACTCCCGCCAGAAGGACCCACGTAAATCCAGCCCAGTTCATGCCGATAAAGGAGCTCTGTTTGTAGAACGTCCCGGCAAGGACGCCCACGCACAAACCCGTGTACACCATGGGCCAGCCGAAGAGCGCATTGGGGATGCCTGCGATGCGGGCGGAACGGGTAAAAATCGTCACCGCCAGCATCATCGCAGCGCCCCCCACCACGCCTGCCAGACTGCCGGCCCAGCGCACGAGCCCCGCCGAGGCAAAGGGCCAGACGAAGCCTGGATTCGCATGAGTGCCTGGAGAAAGAGACTGATGCAGGATGAACACGGCCACTAGGTGCAGCGCCGCAACGATCGCAAACGGCCACACAGGGCTGGTTTTGCCATACCAGGTGTCCTGCGGCACGATTTTGGAAGTCCTGCCAAAGACGGCACTGTCGCGAATGTGCTCAAACAGCTGTGAGTCGCCAAAGTAGTCCACGTGCGCCTTCCCGGCCAGGATGTAGCGGCGAAAGCCAAAGTCGTCATGCTGCGTGAACTCAAACGCCTGGCAGCCCCAGAGCAGCAGTTTCTCGCGTGCGGTGTCCAGGTCAAAGCCCACGGGGTCCGCCTTGTCATAGTAGTTTCTCCAGCGGATTTTATGCCCGGCTGGCACGTGCCATTTTTGGTGCTGCTCATGCAGGGCTTGGCGAAAGACCTCGGAAGCAGCCGAGCAGACGTCGCACTCATCCTTGCAGGCGGCACAGCCACTGCGGGTTTTCGTGCACTTCTCCTTTGCTTCGTCGAATGCATTCATGGCGGCGCGCGCCTTTTCTTCGCCATCGGAAAGCCTGCCCCACATCTCCGGCCAGAGGAGCAGGTGTTTGTCGATGGGGGAGCCGAAGGTCGTCAGGCTGCGCACACGCGAAATCCATCCGGCGCAATCTTTGAAGGGTTCTTTGAACGGATCTTCGCTCAGCACCGCTTTGTTCATCGCCGTGAGCAAGGTAAAAAAGGTCAGCACCGTGCCCTCGCTGTGTGCCACGAAATGCAGATTTGCGCGTGGGCACTTTGCGGCCAGATAGGCGACGCGGACGGCGAACCGCTTGATGATCTCCTCCCTCACATAACGGAAGTCCGCCACCTGCTGCACATCTCCCAGGTATTGGGCCATGATATTGCCCAGATCAAAGGTGAACATGCCCGCTTTATCGGTCAGGAAAAAGAGGTTCTGCAGGATCTTCATCGACTCCGCCACTTCTTCGAGCACGGTCGCCCCCAGCGTGAGTTCAGGGCCGCTGAAGCCATTTTCCAGGTCATTGCGCTGCCGCAGCCGGTCCACCACGCTGCCCGCCCACTGCGGTGAGTATTCCAGACGGTGAGCATCGCGCTCAGCCACGCGCGGCATGTCAGCCCAGTAAATCTCCGCAAAGCCCAGCTTCCCCAGTTCGGCCAGGGTGGGCGTCTGGTTATTTTCCTTCTGCTTCTTAACTTCGCCCTCCAGGGGCGCGTAGCTGATGACATCATCACATTCCGGCTGGTGCGTCTTCTCCCCTTCCCACAGGCCCTGCGGAAGCCGGATGGCCTGCTTCAGAAAGGGATCCTTCACATACGTCTCCGCAAAGAGCGAGGCCACCGTATGCGTCATGTCGTTGCGGAACTGGTCACCCATGCCATGCACGCTGATGATCAGGTCGGTGCATTCTTCCGCACCCTTCCGATGAAAGACCTTCTGAAATTTAAAGCCGGAAATATCGTTCATGCTTCTGATTTAATCAAAAGAACGAACTCGTCCATCAATATTGCCTAACCCGATCATTGATGGCTTCGGCTACCGATGCCGCTACCACCGGCAGATCACGGCAACTTCCCACCCCAGAGATTTGAGATAAACATGCGGCGGCCCGGCCCGGTGGGCTGCCACTGGGCGGGCTGCTTGAGGAGGTACTTGCGCCCGATCTCGGCGGCAATTCAAGATTCGTGCTTCAGGCCTTGGAGGAATAGAGCGCCACGAGGGCGGCACCGATGGACTGAGAAAGCTCTCCGAGCGTGGCGGGCACGATCTGAAGTTCAGCGCGCTGTTTGGGGAAAAGATAGGGCTGGGCTGCGGCACGGATGCCGCCGAGGTAGCGCTCGCGGAATTCGGGCGTGGTGCTGTCCGGATCCACAAGGCCGCCGCCGATGACGACGATGCCGGGATCGAGCGCCATGCAGAGATTCGCCACATGGATGCCAAGCGCGCGGGCCTGGATGTCGAAGATCTTCAGCGCGAGAGGATCGCCCTTCTGCGCACGTCCGCGCAGGGAGAAGCCTTTGCTTCGTGGCGTTTCATCGCTGGTGGCCAGCTCGTGTTCAGGATGCTTCGGCAGGAAGAACTCCAGAAACTGCGTCAGACCGGAGATAGTGGAGTAGGCCTCGATGCAGCCCCAGTCGCGACCGCAGCCGCAGCGGAACGGCGGCACTTCATCCAGACCGTGGCCCAGCAAATGACGCGGGATGGGCATGTGGCCGCCCTCCATACCAGCGAGGTGATCCCCGCTCAGCGGCAGACCATTCGCATCAATGTAAGCCGCGCCAAGGCCGGAGCCGGGAGCCAGGAGCAGCACAGTGGCCTTGGTAGCACCACGCACGCGTGCGGCCTCGCCCACGCCGCCGAAGTCGCCATCATTTCCGGCGTAGAGCGGGATCTCGCGACCTGCGGCCTTGGCGATGGCTGCGGAGTAGTCGGCGTGAAAATTCCAGCCGGTGAAACTGTCTGGCAGGTTGGAGGATTTCTCCAGCACCCCGTAGCGCTGGTAGGGGCCGGGCAGCGCCAGCCCCGCGGCGGCCACGCGATCCCAGGAGAGACCATGATCCTTCAGGAACCCTTCCGCGCCTTCCACCCACCCCGCCACCACGGCGGCGGTGCCAGCCTGGGAATTCGTCGAGCTCTGACGCAGATGCGTGGAGATCGGCTCACCATTGGCATACACGCCGCCGGTCTTGGAAGTGGTGGCGCCGGAGTCGGTGCCGAGGAAAATGTCGCGAGTATCAGATGCCATATTGGGGGCCGTGAACTTGGAGAGCGAAAGGCCGGTGGTCGAGCAGAATGCGTGGGGATGAAACGGGAAGTCCTGGATAGGCAAAGGGCTGATTTTGATGATACGGACTGCACTTCACGCCCTCGATCACCACCCACAGGTCACCACAATCTCCCGCAGCAGCTCCCCCAGCATTCCTGAGTCGTCGTTGGAATTGATCAGGATCGCGACGCCCTGGGCCTTGTGAGCGTAGCCCAAAACAAACGCATCATAGCCCTCATTGCGTCCGCTTTGGGAGAACACCAGAGAGTCCCCCGTGCCATCGAGGACGAGGCCCAGACCATAGGGATTCATCTGCACGGTCAGCATCTGCCTCGCCATGGCCTGGGTGATCACGCTGGTCGATTCGCCGGCGTAGGCCCTACGCACGCCCGTGACAAAGCGCGCCAAGTCAGAAGCGGTGGTCCACAATCCGGCGGCGGCGGTTTCGGGATAGACGTGCCAGCGCCCCTTCACCGGCGTGCCGTCTCCATAGTGACCCGTCGCCGCCTGCGCTGCGCGGCTCTCAGTCAGCGGCTGTTCCCAGGTGCTGCTTTTCATTCCCAGCGGCTCGAGCACCGCTTCTCTCATGAATGAAGCAAAGGGCTTTGCGGTGGTGTCTTGCATCATCTGCTGCAGCACGCAGTAGCCTCCACCGGAATACTTCCACTGTGTGCCCGGCACGCTTTCCACGCGGACCGCTGCGGAGTTGGCAGGCTTCGCCCCCTCCAGCACCTGCCTGAGATTGGGCACAGGCGCACCTGCCTCATACCCGTCAAAGCCGTGCACGCTCAAACCGGCGCTGTGGCTGAGGATGCCCCGCAGCGTGACCTTCTTTTCCTGCGTGTGCTCATTCTCCGGCACCTTCCACTCTTTCAGCACCGTGTTCACATCCGCATCCAGAGACAGCACCTTCTGCTCGACCAGCCGCAACGCCCCGAGTGCCGCCAAGGACTTGCTGATGGATGCCGCCTGAAACAGCGTCTCCGTCGTCACTGGCATGCGGCTGTTTTTGTCCGCCACACCATAGCCCTTCGCCTTGACAATTTTGCCATCGTGAAGGATCGCCAGAGACAATCCGGCGACGTTTGCTTTGCTCATCAAGGCTTCAATGAGAGTGTCCATCTTGTCTATCGGTTGAGGGCTGTCAGCGGCGTGGAGGTGGAAGAGGGCCAACCAGCCAAGGACCAACGAAATGACAGCGGCGCGTGATTGCATGACTCGCTTTCTTTTACCCGAAGGCCCCGCAGGCGGCAAGAAGGTCCTGCCAGGTAACTCAGTGCGGAAACATGCGGGGATGTAGCGCGGTATTCCGATACCGCGACGGTGCCTACTCGGTATCGGAATACCGAGCTACAACTCCCGAGCCCCACGCCGTGAGCAGGTTTCCTGGCGTGAGCGACCAAAGAGTTCATCTTCCTTCCACAGTCAAACCCGCCTTGAGTTCAGGTCCTCTGCGGTTGCGATACCATGCGAACTGCACCCGTGGGATGTGATTGACAGCCCGTCCCGACCAGACGACTGGCAGCGACTCTTTCCTCCCTATGGTCACACACCAGCACGGCCGTCGTCGCTTTTTGCAGATGCTTGCGAGCAGTCCGGCTCTCACGGGCGGCATCGGCCTCGGCAGCCTTTTGGGTGCAAGCTCCCATGCCGAAGAGGAGCTCATCACCGCAGCGGACCAGGCGGTGAACGTGCTCGAATTTGAAGCCGTGGCGCGCAAGAACCTGCCGCCCTGGCACTACGCCTACCTCGCCACCGGCGTCACCGATGACTCCACGCTGCAGGCCAATCGCGATGCCTTTGGCCGCTATCAGTTGCACACACGGCGGCTCGTGGATGTGGCAAAAGTGGACATGTCCGTGAAGCTCTTCGGCGAAGTGTGGGAGACGCCCATCATGCTCTCTCCCGTGGGCAGCCAGCGCGCGTTTCATCCCGAGGCGGAGCTGGCTACCGCTCGCGCGGCATCGGCACAGAAGCACAACTTCATCTGCTCAACCCACTCCTCGACTGCCATCGAAGAAGTGAACAAGGTCATGGAGCGCCCGGCGTGGTTTCAGCTTTACCCCACCGATGACTGGAACGTGACCCGCGCCGTGGTGAAGCGCGCCGAAAAAGCCGGATGCCCCGTCATGGTGCTCACCGTCGATTCCCAAAACGGCGCCCTGCGGGACACCCTTTTTAAGGTGCGCCGCTCCGCTCCGGTGAAATGCACGGACTGCCACATCGGCGGCTTCACCTACAACGCCGTCGCCAGCCGCAGGCCCATGTTTGCCGGGCTCGATCTCTCCAAGGTCACCACGCAGCTCCCACTGAACATGACCTGGGACGTTCTTCCACGTCTCAAAGAGCTCACGTCCATGAAGCTCCTCATCAAAGGCATCGTCACAAAAGAGGATGCCGCACTCGCGCTGCAGCAAGGCGTGGACGGCATCATCGTCTCCAACCACGGTGGCCGCAGCGAGGACAGCAAACGCGCCAGCATCGACTGCCTCCCCGACGTCATCGCCGCCGTGAACGGCAAGGTGCCCGTGCTCGTGGATGGCGGCTTCCGCCGTGGCACCGATTTTTTCAAAGCCCTCGCCATGGGCGCCAGCGCTGTGTGCATCGGCCGCCCCTACCTCTGGGCGCTTGCGGCGTTCGGGCAGCTGGGTGTGGAGACGGTGCTCACATTGCTGCGCAAGGAATTGCAGATTGATATGAGGCAGGCGGGTGCGGCTTCGATTGGGCAGATTACGCGGGAGTTTTTGGTGAGGTAGCAGAGACTGCGTTCCGTCGGCAGGAATCCGAGGTAGCCCTAGATGTGGACACTTCCAGCTTGGCATCTCCAAAGCGAGCCGTTAACATCCCACACCATGGCTACCCGAGAAATCTTTGAGCAAGCCGTTCGCCTGTCTCCCGAAGAGCGCCGTTTTCTTGCGGAAATCATCTGGGAAACGGTCGATGCCGATTTGCCTGCGCAGTGGGACAACGATTCGACCATTGTAGCAGAAATTGAAAGCCGCTACGAAGCCTTCAAATCCGGCCGCGAGCCGGGACTAAGCCACGATGAGGTTTTTGCCACAGCCAAGGCGCTCGTGGGATGAAGGTGGTCTATTCAACCCGGATACCGAAGTTAAGCAGCGTTTTTGAGATCTGTGTCTGGAGAGGGCAATTGGTCGGGAGGCTGCTTCGGCGAAGTTCGTTTTTGCCACTCCAATATTTTATCCATCAAGGGTTTGTGCTTCTCGCTGCCTCCC
>NZ_JBGANA010000029.1:0-96305 GCF_044222565.1 Prosthecobacter sp. | reverse complement strand
CAGCCCGGCATCTCTGCCTGTCCCTTGCCCAAACCTTGCGATGACGCTGTTGATATCATCACCCACAGTTTAGTCGTTATGGTTTTTGTACAGGCCGGGTTTCTTAAACTTGTGGGTAAAAGTTAGGCTGCGTCGGGTCCGTGGTTTCGGGGCTATGGCTTCACAGGCGCTCAAAATGGTGCGCCGTCCTTGACGTTTTCGACAGAAGAACAAGGGCGGCCAAGCTGCGCAGATTTGAAGAGCTCAGGCATGGAGGAATGCGCTGAGGGTCGTGATCAGCAGAAAAGGTGGAATGCTGTGGGGCGGCAGTCCACGCTGGGACGAGGATTCTAGGGAACGCGACGCAGCGCGTCCCTACCAGCTCTGGATGGCGCGGTATTTCGTGAGGGTTTTGAGGGGGCATCCAGGCAACGTGCTGAGCTGGAAATGGCAGATGCGTTCCTGACTCACTCCCGCGCTCCGCACACTCACCTCACGCCCGGCTCTTGTCCGCGCGGAAGCGGCTCCAGAACGATTTCTTGTTGGGCACGGCGCGGCGGATTTCCACGATGGGGCTCTTTTTCGTTTTGGAGGAGGGCTGCGGCGCTGGCTTGGGCTTTTCGGCTTCCTTTTCCGGCTTGGCGGGGGAGACGGTGGCTGGCGGAGGCGGCGGTGAGTCGGCGGGGCCGTAGAGCTCACGCGTCTTTTGGTGCATCATTTCGGCTTCAGCCGCACGCTGCATGGAGTCGCGGATGCTGGAGGGCACGGCGCTCTCGGTGAGCGGTGGCAGCAGCGGATTCGGTCCGGAGGCCCAGGTGCCGAGCGTCGGCATCATGGAGGCGATTTCGTTTTGATTGTTCACCTTGTGCAGGCCGATCACACGCAGCGAGGTGCCAAACATGTAAAAGATGGTGCTATCGTCCAGACCTTCCACCATGCTGCCGCCGCGCTGCAGGATGGGGCTGCCGCGCAGGATGATTTCATCCTGCGTGATGAAGGCTTCCTGGCACAGCGCCTTGGCGGGCTCGCTGAAGTCCATTTCCACAAACACCTTGCCACGTGCGCGCACTTTCAGCGGCTTGCCATCGGCGGAGTATTTGAAGACCTGGATCGAGTCTGCGGCGATCTTGAGGTAGGGCGGAAATTCCAGCTGCTGCGTGGAGATGCTCTTGGCCTCCGTGAAGCTCATGCTCAGCAGGAAGCTCAGATCCGTGGGAGACTTGGTCATGGAAACCTCCTTCATGCCGGAGGCTGCCTTGTCTTTGTCCTTGTCTTTCTCGGCGGAGGCGGTCTTGCCGGCCGTCCCGGGGGTGTTCAGGCTGGCGCAGCCGACGCCCAGCAGAGCTATAGCTATCGCCAGCGAAGCGACGGCGGAACGGGTCTTAAACTGTAGTAGAGAAGTCATCTGCGGGTCTTAGATACACCCAAAGGCGATTTTGCTCATCTTGAAATTACTATAATCTCTATTCCGTCACCTAGGGAGAGGGTGGCAGCGTTCATAGGTGGCAAAGGTCAGGCCATGGGCATGCGCGGCGTCCGGAGGGAAGTGCTGGTGGGAGATGCGCTGCCATTCAGCGGGATCCACCGTGGGGAAGGGGACGCCTGTTCCCAGCGCCTGGTCCACATGGGTCAGGATCAAACAGTCTGCCCAGGGCATGGCGGCATCAAAGGCAGCGCTGCCGCCGCACACGAACAGTTCCCGCACTCCGGCCGCACGGGCGCGTGCCAGGGCCTCCTCCACACCGGCCACGGTTTCGCCCACCGGGGGCACGAAATCCCTCTGGCGGGTCATGACCAAGGGGTGGCGATCCTCAAACCAGCCGATCATTTCCTCATACGTACGGCGGCCGAGCAGCAGCCACTGGCCGCGCGTGGTGCGGCGGAAGTGCTCTTTGTCCCGCGGCAGGTCCCACGGCACACCTTCTCCCTGGGAGATGAAGCCATCCGCAGAGACGACGGCAATGAGGGTGACGATGGGGCGGGTGCTCACGGGTCAGGGCGTGAGCGCACTCAATAGACGGCGGATTCTCCCTCGCCAAGCAGCCGCACCCGGTTTTCCAGCCCCCGTTCGCGGGCGGCCTTCATCAGGCGCTCGGCGGGTTCATGCATCGGCTCGCCACCGAGCGGAAAGGTATCGTGGTGCATGGGGATCATGGCCTGCGCCCCCATCATTTCAAAGGCGTCCAGCGCCTCCTCGGGGTTCATGTGCACCTGCCGGCCGCTGGGGGCGTCATAGGCGCCGATGGGCATGAGCGCCAGATCGATGTTCGCCCGCTTGCCGATCTCCTGGAAGCCGTCAAACATGGCGCTGTCTCCGCAGTGAAACAGGCAGCGCTCGGGGGATTTGATCAAATAGCCGCCGAATTGACGGTGCGTGTCGTGGATCATGCGCGCGCCCCAGTGCCGCGCCGGTGTGAGGGTGATGCGCAGGTCCTGAAAAGTGGCGCTCTGCCAGGTCTTCAGCTCCACGATGTGGCCGAAGCCGCAATGCCGCACCACCCGGCCCACGCCCTCCGGCACGATGATGGGCTGCGCCGCCGCCAGTTTACGCAGGCTCGGCAGGTGGAGGTGATCGTAATGCGCGTGCGTCACCAGCACGAGATCGATGGGCGGCAGGTCATTGGCCCAGACGCTGGGGTGGCGTACCCGCTTCACGGGGCCATGCCACAGTGCCCAGTTGGGGTCGATGGCGATATTCACTCCGCCGACTTGGGCAAAAAAACCCGCGTGCCCCAGCCATGTGACGGCGATCTCATTGTTCTTCGCCACCGGCAGCAGTCCGAAATTCTGCCCCGGCTTGCGCGGCGAGAGCAGGGTGGGGATGAGTACTTCATTGAGAAACTGGAAGTTACGCTTCCGCCAGCCTTCCGTGGGCAGCAGCCCGATGCGGTTTCCTTCGGACTGCGCCTTTCTGAGCAGGCCACGCTTTTTCGGCGGACTGGATTTTCCAGCCCCGGTGGATGGGGAAGCGGGATCGAAGAGCATGGGTGCTGCTTGGCTCTTGTGAATAATAAACCGCCCGCAGCGGCAAACTCAAGAATTAAGTGCCTACCATAAATAGGTGAGGGGGCTGATGTCCGGGCAGGGGGAAGACGGAGGGGTGAAAGGCAAGATAGGGCAAAGCCCGACCCCTGACGATTCTTGACCGCCCTTGACCCTTTGACGGTCTGGTCAGTTCCTTTGCCCAGGTGCCATCTTTTCCACCCGCCGCAGACTCTACTTCACCGTCCCCATCGCGGTCACCCACTTGCCCTTCGTCACCACTTTCTCCACCACGAAGCCCGCGCGTTTGCCGGCGGCCAGACAGGCCTTGGCCTGAGACTTGAGAATGCCGGAGAGCATCAGTACGCCGCCCGGTGCCACGGAGCGCACCAACTGCGGGAAAGCCGCCTCCAGCACATCAAAGAAGATGTTTGCCGCCACGATGTCCCAGGTCTGCTTTGGCTCCCACTTGAGCACGTCCACCTTGGTGAAGCGCGCCTTGAGGGTGCCGTTGCGTTCCGCGTTTTCCTTTGAGATCGTCACGGCGGCGGGATCATAGTCACAGCCCCACACACGCTTTGCGCCGAGCTTTTCAGCGGCGATGGCCAGGATGCCGCTGCCGCAGCCCAGGTCCGCCATGCTCCAGGGTTTTCCTCCGGCCTGCAGCGGCTTTGCAGCATCCACCAGCAGGCGCAGCACGGTGGCCGTCGTGGCATGGTGTCCGGTGCCAAAGGCCATGTCCGCCGGCACGGCGATGATTTCGCGCCCGGGAAACTTCGCGCGTGCTTTCTCGATCTCCGCGTCCGTCTTGACCGCGCAGACGACAAAGGTGTCCCGCACTTTCACTGGCGGAGGTGTTTGAGAGGCATGGGCCGCCCAGTTCTGAGTTTTGAGGCGCTTCGTCGTGCCGCCGTATTGTTTCTGCGCCGCCTTCACCGGGGCCTGATTCTCGCTGTAAAATTCCAGGCGCACCATTTTGCGACCCGGAAAACTGGTGATGACGAGGGTGCCGTCCGTGTTATCCGCGAATCGTTCTTCCCAGGAGTCAGCCGAACGTGAAGCTGTGAGTTTTGACCAGACAAACATGAGCCATTTTTTGGAAGGAACCTCTCGTGTGAGAGGTGGAGCGGGTGACGCGATTCGAACGCGCGACATCTTCCTTGGCAAGGAAGTGCTCTACCACTGAGCTACACCCGCTTTTGCTTTGGGACGGAGATTCTGGCGCATCCCCGAACATCGTGCAAGCATAAAGTGCATATGTTGAGAATGTTTTTATTCACGCCATGCTGTGCTCGTGAATCTTCCCACGCATATCTGGATCAACGGCCACATCAGCCACACAGCCGAGGCCCGCATCTCACCTTTCGATCACGGCTTTCTGGTAGGTGATGGTGTGTTTGAAACACTCGTGGCACGTGGCGGGAGGCCCTTCACGCCCACGCGGCACTGGCGTCGTCTGGTGGACTCATGCAAGGCCATGAACATCACGCCTCCCGATTATGACACCTATCTGAACGCCATGCTGGCCACCATGCAGGCCAATGGACTCAGCGATGCCCGCGTGCGCGTCACGCTCACCAGTGGCGATGGCCCGCTCGGCTCTGATCGCGGCGACTCCATGGCCACGATGACCGTGGCAGTCACGCCGCTCAAACCCTGGCCGCCCACCGATACGGTGATGACCGTGCCATGGACGCGCAACGAGCGCTGCGCCCTCGCAGGCATCAAGTCCACTTCGTATGCCGGCAACGTGCGCGCACTGGCCCTCGCCCATGCCGAAGGGGCAGGGGAGGCGATCTTCGCCAACACCCGCGACGAACTCTGCGAAGGCACTGGCACCAACATCTTCATCGTCACCGCAGGTGTGGTGAAAACACCACCGCTCAGCTCCGGCTGTCTCGCAGGTGTGACTCGCGGCCTGGTGCTGGAAGCCTGCGCCGCCGCTGGCATCGCCGTGGAAGAGGTCGCCATTCCCATCGCCGCCCTGAAAACTTGCGACGAAGCCTTCCTCACCTCCAGCACCCGCGATGTGCATCCGCTGGCAAAGATCGATCAACGCCCCATGCCCGGCGTGGAGGGCGCCGTTACTCAGCGCGTGGCGCAGGCATTCCGGGATTTCGTCGCGGGGCGGGATGATCCGTGAGGCATGGCCCATTGATCAATGCTGCAAAAGGCAGTCCTGCGCAGGGTTGGATGGTGCAGATGCAAAAATAATTTCCGTGGAGTGTTCGGCAGACTGGTTAGACCGAATGACATCCCACGCCTTTTTCAGCCATTGCAACGCTCCGGCCTCGTCATTGGTAGCGCCCAGCACGTGAGATTTGTTGTCACCAAATCGAAGTGCCACAAGCCAGTTGCCACCAGGGGCCGAGCTGAGCGTGAAACCGTGGCAAAAATCAGAGGTGATCAAGGCGCCGTTGAAGCGGTCCTGCCCTGCTCCCTCCTGCAAGACCAGATTCCCCGTCTTGCGATCAACAGTTACACTGCTCATCGCATCCGTCAGGTCGATAAACATGCCGTAGTCCTTCTCGCGAAAGCCTTGGATGGTTTTGTTCATGACGGGGTATGCGGGTTTTGACGCTGGCGAAGCACTTCCACCATCAACTTAATACGTCCTTGCCTCACTTTTGGCAAGACTCGCCCCGGATTGGACAGTGCCATCACTAACCTGCACTTCTAACACTCCCAACGCTGATATGCGGGGATGTAGCTCGGTATTCCGATACCGAGTCGGCACCGTCGCGGAATCGGAATTCCGCGCTACATCCAGGCGTGCAACACGCTGTTCGCAGATTCCCAGGGGTGTGAGAAATGCAGGCTAAACGCGTGGTGCAGGCGTTTCTGGATTTCGTGGCGGGGCGGGATGATCCTTGAGGCGTGATTTGGAGGGGCGTGCTTTGCGCGCCGTGCGGGATTGATTTGGAGTGTGGTCGCGGAACGAGTGCAGCTATCGCTTCGAGGGTCTCGTGGCTTGCGTAGGCCCTGAGGGAAAGAGCCTCCACATGCTCCCGCCTTCGTAAGGTATGCTGATTGATTTTCACTGTCCACCACGGCGAAAGCGGTAGCTGCGTTCATTCTTCACTTCGCGACCGTACTCCAAAAGGCGCTGGGTGCTAAGTCATGACTTCGTCTCATACACCTCGCCCAGCTTGCCCATCAGCGTTTCCAGCTTGGTGTAGTACTCGTCTTCGTTCATCTTGGCCCGCTGCTCCTTCAGCGCTTTCAATTCACGCTCCAGGCCATCGCGGGTGCTGCGCTGAGCATCGGTGAGCTTTTGTTCTTCCTCGCTCAGCACCAGCACCATCTGCGCGGCGCGCTCGCCATCGATCGTCATGCCGTTGGTGGCGGAAGGATCGGCGCCGAAGACTTCGCTGCGGGTGCCTACGCCATCGCCGTTGTCTTCCACCAGGGCGTGTTCGGTGGCCAGGCGGCCGTCGTTTTCGTAGAAGGTCGCGGTGGCTTTGCTGGCATGGCGGAAGGCCTCCAGCAGGGACACCTGCTTGTCCTGGTCCAGATCCGCCTCCTCTTTTCCGCCGATGGCTTCCGCGAAGTATTCGCCAAAGCGCGCATAGAACACCTCATCGGGGCTTTTGGTGGAAGTGATGACGATGCGGTTTTTGCCCGAGAGCGCCTTCAAAAAGCCGCCGCTGGAGGAGGCCGTGTGAATGACCGCCACCTCCTGCTTCAGCGGCTTGATCCATGCTGCGAGCTGCTTGGCGTCAAAGTCCGGCCCTTCCGCGCTGAACATCGCCTCGCGTCCGTCAAAGGTTCCGTGGCCGATGAGCACCAGCCACAGCGAGTGCGCGGGATCCGCGCTGCTCAGGCGTTTCGCGAGCTCCTCGGTGGTCTTCTCTCCACGCACGAGGGTGGCGGTCACTCCGGCCTTGGTGCAGGCGCCCGTCCAGGCGTCCACCTGCGTCTTGAATTTTTTGCCATACTCCTCCGTGCCCGAAGCGCCGACGACGATGACTACATCCAGCGCACGCGGCGCGGCATAGAGCAGGGGAGCGAGCAGCGCGAAGCCCAAAGTAGTCCAGAGCTTTAGCTCGTTCAGACAAGGTGTGGCGAAGCGAATGCGGCTCCAGACCGAGCTGAAGCTCTCAACTACTTTCGTCGTCATGCCATGCCTCCTTTTCTCCGCAAAAACCACTCTGCGCCCAGCAGCAGCAGCAGCGCCAGGAAGATCCACGGCGTATGCCACAGCGGCGTGGAAAGCGTGACCTCCACCGGCACTCGGATGTTTTTCAGCAGCTCAGGCAGCTTGCCGATCTCCTCCAGCGCCAGCATCCGGCCGCCGGTCTCCGTGGCGATGCGCTGCATGAAGGCTTTGTCCGGTGCCAGCCTGCTGAACTCCTCCGCCTGCGGCCCGTAGGTCCATCCGGCGATCTTGCTGCCCAGCGGCGCATGCTTTTCCATGTCCTCCACGCTTGCCACCGCACGATAGTTCCCCGAGTTCGCAGAAAAGAACTCCGTCTCAAACAGCCCCGCCTCCTTCAGGCTCGGCTCTGCAAAAAGCTGCGACTTCTTCCCATCCGGCTGCGTCACCTCGATCTTCACCAGGGCATCGCCATGCGCCTTGAAGGCGCGATCCCGCACGCGCACAGACAGCTTCACGCGCTCGCGATCCGCGGCATCCGTCTCCGCATTGAAGGTGATGCTATCCGCCACGTCCACCACCAGCCAGCGCATGAGCTGCCGCCACGCTCGTTCCATGTCTTTGCGGGAATCTTCATCGTGCATGCCCCAGCGCCAAAGATCCGCCACCATCACACTGCCCACGCGCCCTTCGCCAAAGCGTTGCGAGACGATGGCCGGCATGGTCGTCTGCGAACTGTCGGACACGGTTGCCAGAATGCTCGCGCCCGGTTTGATCGAGAACGTTTTATTGATGGCGTAAAACGCAGGCATCGCCGCCAGCCGCTTCTCATCTTCCGCGCGGTCCGTGCGCAGGCGCATCCAGGATTCCAGCCAGCCTTCGCGTGTCAGATTAAAGCGCGCATCCAGCATCGGCCCCGCCGTGGTCGTGCGGTCCAGGTACACCGGGAGCATGCTGCCGATGGGCGTGTGGTCATAGCCGCCCGCCTGGTAGCACTCCTGCCCGCCCAGCATCAGCAGCGCGCCGCCGCGCTCGCTGACGAAGCGCTGGATCAGGTGCATCTGCTCCTGCGTGAAGAAGCCGGCTTCCAGGTCATCGATGATGATCGCCCGATACTCGCTGAACAAATCCTCCGCTGCTTTGGGGAATCCATCGCTGAGTTCCTTGGCATCCCGTGTGCCCAGACGGATCAGCACCGGCTGGTCATAGCGCTGCGCCTCCTCGCCCTCCTTCGCGCCAAAGCCGCGGAAGAGCGGATTGGCGCTTTCACCGGCATGCCCACGCCATTCAAACTTCGGTTCCCGTTTGGCGATGCGCACCAGGCTCGGCATCTGGATGTCGTCATCGCTTGCGATCGCACGGCGCAGAAATTTGTACTCCCAGTTCGGCCTGCCCGCCAGATACAGCACGCGATACGGCCCCGCGCCGCGGTCCGCAGCCAGCAGGCGCGTGTTGTTGGCCAGCGTGGCCTCCTGCACGCCTTCGGTCTTGAGCTCCAGTTTGTGAAATGACACCCCCGGCTTGGCCACCGGAATGCGCAGGCGCACCGTCTGCGGGGAGTCGCCATTGAAGGTGACCTTCTCCGTCACGATGGCCTTGCCCTGCTCATCCAGCGCGGAAAGCGTGGCCTGCTTGCCATTCAGCCCATGTGCGGAGACGCGCGAAGTGATGGTGATGGGCGCATCTTCAAAGGGGCTCGTCGCCACCGTCGCATCCAGGATCGCGAGATCCGGGGTAGGGGTGTTCTTGCCGGCCAGCACGGTGAAAATGGGCGCGCCCTTCGCCTCGGCCTTCCACGTGGAGGCGTCAGTCGCATTGCCATCGCTGACCACCACCACCGCGGCGAGGTTGGTGCCGCCGCTGCGCAGCGTCATGAGTGTGCGGCACAGGTCCGAGCGAGTACCGTCAAACTTCAGCGTGCGGAAATGCGGCACGCTCTGCGTCTGCGTGCCCGCCGTCATGAGGCGCAGGCGGAAATCGTCTCCCAGCGTGCGGATCCACTCCGCGTCCTGGTCGCCGGACTTCAGCGCCGCGGAGACCTGCGTGGCACGGGTGGGAGTTCCCGGCTTTTCCGCTGTCTCCAAAGAGGCGCTCGTATCCACCAGCACCACGACTTCATTTTCGCCCTTCTTCGGCTGCTGCTTCGTCCACAGCGGATCGAGCAGGCACAGCGCCAGCAGGGCCAGAGCGGCCAGCTTGCACGTCATCGCGGCCAGTTTGCGCCAGCCGCGAAGCTGGGAGCGGCGGTAGCCCAGCCATAGCAGCCCGAGGACAAGAACGACCACCAGGGCGGCGAGCCAGGTGATGTCCGTGTTTTGCCAGAGAATGCGGGGCATGAGCTGCCAGTAAACGTGGTGTGCGGCGAAAAGCTACATCTCAACCGCCGTCATTTATCTTTGTTGCCAAAAAATGAACATGGAAGCGCTTGTAGGTTCACGCATCCTCGATTTCATCTGCGCCCGTTCACCGCCCGCATTCCCATGCCACTTCTCGATCCATACGCGTTTCAGCTCGCCGGTTTCAGCGAGGCTGACGTTGAGGAAATCCTCGCCGATCTCGAGTACCTCCACCGCAACTCCCGCTGGACCCACCGGCGCGACCAGATCGAGCGCATGATCGTGGAGTCTCCCGTCATTTTGCTCGATTTCCTGCGCAGCGTGCAGCCGGAAGTGGTCAAAAGTGCCATGATTCCGCGCCGCGTGAAGGAGCTGGTGGCCCGCTCCACCCCGGCGAGACAGCCTGTTTGAGTCCTTGCACCTAGCCTGACTTCCGCCACATTCGGCCTCCCCTCGGCCAAAATGGGCCGGGAGGCGTATTCCCATTTCCCATGTTCAACTGGATCATTAAAAAAATCATCGGCACCAAGAACCAGCGCACCGTGCGCAAGCTTCAACCTGTGGTGGTCGAGATCAACGCGATCGAAGCCCGGCTTCAAAACGAATCCGAGGAGTCGCTGCGCGAACGCACGCAGAAATGGCAGGCGCAGTTCCGTGCCTTCCATACGCCTCCGTTCCTCGGCGGTGTGAGCCTGCGCATTGCAAACGAATCTGACGTGGACGCCTGCCTGCAGTCCGTGCAGAAGTATTTCACCGACCTGAAGACGCATTTCCCAGCGCTGGAAACGGACTACCTTGAGAGCGCCGCCTGGAACGGTGCCTCCCTGGATGACAAGAAGGCACGCATCGACCGCGCCCGCGAGGCCTGGAACGCCATCCAGCCTGACTTTGCCCCCATTGAGCAGAGGATTCTCAATGAGATCCTTCCCGAAGCCTACGCCGTGGTGAAAAACGCCGCGCGCCGCATGTGTGGCCGCGAGATCATCGTCTGCGACCAGCCCCTCGGCTGGAACATGGTGCACTTCGATGTACAGCTCATCGGCGGTGTGGCCCTGCACAGAGGCATGATCGCCGAAATGGCCACCGGTGAAGGCAAGACCCTCGTCGGAACTCTGCCGACCTACCTCAATGCCCTCACCGGGCGCGGTGTGCACGTCATCACCGTTAATGACTACCTCGCCCGCCGCGACAGCGAGTGGATGGGCAGCCTTTATAAGTACCTCGGCCTCACCGTCGGCTGCATCCAGAACGACCAGCCCAGCCACATCCGCCGGGAGCAGTACCTCTGCGACATCACCTACGGCACGAACAGCGAGTTCGGCTTTGATTACCTGCGAGACAACGGCATGGCCTCCAGCAAGGAGCAGCAGGTGCAGCGCGGCCACTACTTCGCCATCGTGGACGAAGTGGACTCCGTCCTCATCGATGAAGCCCGCACGCCTCTCATCATCAGCGGCCCCGTCATGGCCGCCGAGAGCAATCACCAGTATGAGCGTTACAAGCCCCTCGTGGAGCAGCTCGTGCGCCGCCAGAACACCCTGTGCAACCGTTTGATCACCGATGCCAAGGAAGCCGCTGCCGCAGGTGAAATGGAGCAGGCCGGTCTGAAGCTCTTCCAGGTGCACATGGGCCAGCCGAAAAACCGCGCCCTCATGCGTGCCATGGAGGAGCCTGATCTCCGCCGCGCCATGGAGAAGGCCGAGCTTTCCCTCTACGCCGACACGCAGAAGGTCGAGTTCTTCAAGCTCAAGGAAGAGCTGTACTACTTCATCGAGGAAAAATCCCACGACGCCGATCTCACCGAGATGGGCCGCAATTTCCTCAACCCCGACGAGCCGGATGCCTTCGTGCTGCCGGACATCGCCACCGTCTATTCTGAGATTGATGGTGACATGACGCTTTCCGAAGACGCCCGCACCCGCAAGAAGGGCGAGATGATGGACCGCCTCTCCCACCAGGCGCAGCGAGTGCACCAGATCAGCCAGCTTCTGCGTGCCTACTGCCTCTATGAGAAGGACGTGGAATACGTTGTCGAGGAGAACAAGGTCGTCATCGTCGATGCGCAGACCGGTCGTAAGATGGCCGGCCGCCGCTGGAGCGATGGCCTGCACCAGGCCGTGGAAGCCAAGGAAGGCGTGCAGATCGACGCCGAGACCCAGACGCTCGCCACCATCACCATTCAAAACTACTTCCGCCTCTACCAAAAGCTCGGCGGCATGACCGGAACCGCGGAAACCGACGCCGCAGAGTTCCACGACATCTACAATCTCGACGTGCTCACCATCCCGACCAACCGTCCGGTGAAGCGTCAGGATCACAACGACAGCATCTACAAGACACGCCGCGAAAAATTCACCGCAGTGATCGAATTGATCCGTGAACTCAACGCCAAGGGCCAGCCCATACTTGTGGGTACTGCCAGCGTCGAAGCTTCTGAAATGGTCTCCCGCATGCTGAAGCTGCAGAAGATCACCCACAACGTGCTCAATGCGAAGTATCACCGCCAGGAAGCCGAGATCGTCGCCCGTGCCGGACATCGCGGTGCCGTGACCATTTCCACCAACATGGCCGGTCGTGGTACGGACATCAAGCTGGGCGAAGGCGTTGCCGAACTCGGCGGCCTCTTCGTGCTCGCCACCGAGCGCCACGAAAGCCGCCGCGTGGACCGCCAGCTGCGCGGACGTTCCGCCCGTCAGGGAGACCCCGGCGAGAGCAAGTTCTTCCTCAGCTTTGAAGACGACCTCATGCGCAACTTCGGCGCCGCCGAGCGCATGACGAAGATGATGGAGCGCTTTGGCATGAAGGAGGGCGAGGAGCTCCAGCACCCCTGGCTGAACCGTTCCGTGGAAACCGCGCAGAAACGCGTGGAGCAGCGCAACTACGTCTGGCGCAAGCGCGTCCTCGAATACGATGACGTCATGAACCAGCAGCGCGAAGTCGTCTATGAATGGCGCAACGACGTGCTGAACAGCAACGACACCCGCATCCTCATCAATGAGGCGGTGGAAAAGGGCATCACCGAACGCCTCGGAGCCTTTGTCTCCAAGGACATCAAGGATGATGAGGCTGACTACGAAGGTCTCCTCGCCTGGGTGAACGTGACCTTCCCCATCGGCCTGCGTGAGTTCGACGAACAGTTCAAGAAGCTCGACTTCGAAGCCAAGTCCGCCTACCTCAAGGAGAAGATCCTCGGAGCCTACGACGTGAAGGTGGGCACCGCCAATCCGACCGCCCTTCAGGAGATCGAAAAGATGATCCTCCTCAATGCCATCGACCGTCTCTGGCAGGAGCATCTGTATGCGCTGGACGCCCTGAAGGAAGGCGTGAACCTCCGCACCTACGGCCAGAAAGACCCGCTCATCGAGTTCAAGCAGGAAGCCTTCACCATCTTCGCGGAACTGATGAACAACATCAACGGAGAGGTCCTCGCCAATCTCTTCCGCAGCACCCAGCAGCTGGCCGCCTTCGAGCAGTTCCTTGCCCAGATGGCCCTGCAGCAGGGCATGCCGATGATGATCCCGGAGCAGGAGGAGGAAGAGGAGAAGCCCGCCGCTCTCCCTGATCCCGCCAAGGACGGCCCACGCCTCATCCTCCCCAGCAGTGTTCCCGCCCGCCCCAAGCCCACCGCCAACATCGGCCGCAACGACCCATGCCCCTGCGGCAGCGGGAAGAAGTACAAGCAGTGCTGCGGCCGCATCGCGTAAAGTAGCGCAGTTGCGCCGCAACTGGGTCTGAAGTGATGCGGGCACTCCTGCCCGCAAGAGCGAACGTCCCAACACATCGGAATCGCCAACAGTGATGCGGGTGCTCCTCGTTTTCTCAGCGGATGCCTCGTTCCACGTTCTGCTGAAAACATAGCGATGAGCAACCGCTCACACTTCAGCCAAAGGGCACATGCTGGATCATACAATGGGTGTGGCGGCAGCCCTCCTGTCTGTGAGCATGACGCAAGCGCAAGGGCGTAGGAGCATCCTCGCAGTCGGTCGGTTTGGCGAATGAAACGTCAGAGCGTGTGAACGCTCCAGACGCCAAACACAACCAACCTACGACCGGAGCGCCTGGTCACCGAAAGGATCCGACTTCAAAGGCCAGTGATATCATAATCTTCGCTCAGTCGGTGCACACCCTCACGGTGTCGCCTTCACCGCATCCTTGCCGTTCATCACCGCCACCATGGCGATGTCCACCAGCAGCTTCTGCACGTTGCAGCTCGATGCCGCAAAGCTCTTCTGGAGGTCCTCCAGCGTCTGCGGCCCATAGGCCAGCGGCTGCTGCTTCACGAAGTGGTTGAACACCTGGCGGATGAACGCGCGGTGCCCGTAGGGACTGCCTGCCACATAGTTCACGATGTCGCGCGGCCCGGTCAGGTGCACCTTGCGGCCTTCATCATCGGAGAATTCGCCGTCCGCATTCACCGGCTTGTTGTTGTCCTTCGTGCGCCAGCGGCCGATGGCATCGAAGTTCTCCAGACTGAAACCCAGCGGGTTGATCGTGGAGTGGCAGGACATGCAGGAGTTATTGCGCGTCAGTTCGGTGATCTTCTCGCGCATTGTCAGCTTCGGATTGAAGTGGCTCTCATCAAAGGTCACCGCCATCGGTGGCGGGCGCAGCGAGAGGCCCACGATGTTGCGCGTCAGAAACACCCCGCGATGAATCGGCGAGGTCGCCCGGCTGCTGGCCAGTGAGGCGAGCAGATACGGATGCGTCACCACGCCCGCGCGCTGTTTCGGATCAAACGACACCTGCTGAAATTCTCCGCCTTGCACCGGCTTGCCATAGAATTTGCCGAGGCGGTCATTGAGCAGCAGGTAGTCCGCCTGCAGCAGCTGCCGGTAGTCTGACTGCGGACTCCACACCACCTGGTCGAGAAACACGAAGAGAGATTCGCGCAGGTCCGCCAGCACGCTGTCGTCAAAGCCGGGGAAGATCTTCATGTCCTTCGCATTGCCCTCGGCGCGCTCCAGCTCCAGCCAATGGTGGAAGAAGCCGTGCATCTTCGCCTTGGTGCGCGTGTCGGTCAGCATGCGCTGCGCTTCGGCGCGGATCTGCTCCGGTGTGCGCAGTTTGCCCGCCGCGGCGGCCTGCATCAGCTTCTTGTCGGGAATGGAATCCCACAGCGCCAGCGCCAGACGTGAAGCATAGGCGTAGTCGTCCGGCTCCTCGGCCTCCCGCAGTTCAGGGTAGAGAAACTGCGGCGCCTTCAACGTGAAGAGCACCACCCGCTTCACCGCCTGCTCCGGGGTTTTGGCGGTCTTGAACTGCGCCTCGATGTAGAGCTGCTTCTGCTCCTCCGTCAGCGGGCGGCAGAAGGCGGCCTCCACAAACGTGAAGGCAAATTTCTTGAGCTTCTCCACGCGGTCCGGCGCTCCGTCTTTGGTGCCGGCGAGTTCGTTCAGGTTTTCCTGCACGTCCTCCGCCGTGGAGATGGCGGCGTCCGTGGTGGCCTGGTCCCAGGCTTTGGAAATGGAGGTGCCGCGCTCATAGCCCACACTGCGGTCATCCGCAGGGAAACTCGTGCGCACGACCATGAGCTCGCGCGGCCTGTCCGTCCGCAGCGCATGCTGCGGGATGATCTCCGCCACGCCGTGCGGCGTCTTCCACCACAGTTCGATGGACGCGGACTTCTCCTTGAATTTGAAATGGTCCAGCCTCAACGCATAAGCGCGGCCCCCCACGAGAAAGAGGCTCTTCTTTTCCTCCCGCACCGTCGGACCTGCGCTCACCCAGGCGTCGATCAGCGCATCGCTTTCATTCATGTCATTCACCCAAAGGCGCGCGCCGTTCTCGGTCTTGAGGATGAACTCATACACGCCCGTCTCCTCCGCCATCACGCTCCCGGTCCAGGAATTTTGAAACTGCTCCGCCTCCATCTTCTCCTTGTCCGGGCTGTCCGCGCCAAAGTGAAACGCCACCTGCGGGTCCACGCGCTCCAGCTTGTAGTTCGGCCGCTTCGCCTTGATGCCTTTCTTCGGCGTCGTGTCCACGACAGGCTCTCCCGGCTTCGGCAGCTCCACGCCGCGATACACCGCCTTCAGCCCCGTCTCCGCATTCACCGGACGGTCAAACCCCGGCCCCATGCGAAAGCGACCGATCAGATCCATCACCGATGTGCGATACTGCGCAATCGTCAGGCGGCTCAGATCCTGGTCTGGCGGATGGCTGCGCGCCTGTGCTGCGCCGGAGTAAAACGCGTCATAAATATACGCAGCCACATTCTTCGCATCCTCGCCCACGCAGGTGCCTTCCTTGTCCTCCGGCATCGTGCGTTCGATCTTGCGCGTCAGCGCCTCCAGCGTCAGGTCGCCCGTCAGCGGATCATCAAACTTGTCCTTCACGCCCTGGCCCTTGGTCCCATGGCATTCCTGGCACATCTTTTGGTAAATGACGGCTCCGGGATGCTCCGCCGGCGCGGCCGCTGAAGCGTACGCCGTGAGCAGTCCCAGCGCGAGCCAGGAAAAATGAGAATGGGGGGATGGGCGAGCCATGAAAGGGGGTAGAACTTGGCTAAGAGAATAATCCTCTCACAGCAACCCTCTTTCAACCGGCTTCCTCGTTCGTAACTATTCAGATCCCTGGGAAGGACGAAGTACAGCTGAAGAGGTTTTTGTGTGCCCCCTCCCCCGGCCTCTCCCCGAAGGAATCTACCGGCGATAAATGCCTCGGCGGGGAGAGGAGAACGCGTTGCGATTCCAATTGAGTGGTAAAGCGCCTCAGCGCGAATCCCCTCTCCCCGCCCCAGGCTTCTTAGCTGTGGGGTTACTTCGGGGAGAGGCTGGGTGAGGGGCCGGTTACAATGCCTTTTTTGTCTGCTGCCGTCTCATTACTGCGGACCTGAATAGTTACCCTCGTTCTTCACTCAGGTTCAGTGTGCGTAGTTCGGCCTTCAGCAACTCCCGCACCCGCCGCACCCCTTCGCCTTCTTCGCTCCCAGCTTCTTCTCAATCTCCAGCGACGTCGGCGTCACCGCCAGCCCTCCGAGTGACGTGCACCGATGCTCCCGCGGCATCCTCTCCGCCACAGCCTTCGCAGCATCAATCACTTCATCCAGCGGAATGAGTGGATCAAAATCGGCCAGCGCCATGTTGGCACAGGAGAGCGCATTGCTCGCTGCCATCACGTTCTTGCCCAGGCAGGGCGCTTCGACCCGGTTCGCGATGGGATCACAAATCAAACCGAGCATGCTCTGAAATGCCATGCTGGCCGCAGCGATGGACTGATCCCGTGTGCCACCTGCCAGCGTCACCAGCGCCGCAGCCGCCATGCTTGCTGCAGCGCCTCCCTCCGCCTGGCACCCTCCCACCTCCGCCGCAAAGGTCCAGCGCGTGGCGATGAAGACACCGATGAGACCGCTGGCCAGCATCGCCTGCGCCATTTCCTCCTCGGATTTCCCCATCGCCTCAGCCATACCGATCACCGCGCCTGGCAGCGCCGCGCAAGCACCTGCCGTGGGTGCAGCCACGATGACTCCCATGGAACTCTTCACCTCCATGAGCGCCGTGACATACAGCACGACTCGATTTAGCGCCCCACCATCCAGCAGCCTTCCCGCCTGCATCAGTTCGTTAAAGCGCCCGCTCTGATGCCCCAGCACGCGATCCTCATACTGCGTGCCCGCAATCCCACTGGCGATCGACTTCCTCAAAATGCGCACAATGGCGATCATCTTGTCGATGACCTCGCGCTCCGTGAAATTTCCCCGCGCCATCTCATACGCCGCAGCGAGACGCCACAGTGCTGTCTTTGTTTCACCATCCTGCGCCAGCATTTCCGCACAACTGGTGAAGGGCACGCTCATGTCTCTGCGCGAGGGCACCGGCAGCACTGGCGCAAGACGTCTCACCGCAATCGCCGCAGGATGCTCCACAAACGCCGCCGCCTTCACCTGGATGAGCTGGCTTTCGCCCGCGTCATGCCGGGTCACTTCATCGGCCGCAAACTCAGCCGCTGTGCCTTTGGGCAGCCAGATCAGCGTTTCATGATACCCGCCATCCATGCTCAGCGCCGTGCCGTCGATGCTCAGCACCTCGATCATTCCGCCACCCGTGGAGATGGCGATAAGCGAGTGCTCTTCACGCGTGTTCCGCAACGTGAGCCGATAAGTGTTTGGATGCGGATCCCCCACGTCCACCGTCTCAAAGCGCAGTTTGATGCCTGCATCTGCCAGCGCCTGCGCAGAGTCCGGCAGCCGCTCATCATCCGCGTCCCAACCGAGCAATCCGCCAAAGAGTCCCATGTCGCTGCCCTGGCTTTCATGCGTGGTGGGCAGCGATCCGCTGCGGTCAAACTCCACCAGCACCTCCGCGATGTCTCCCTCCATCAAATCCCGCGCCAGCCTGCCGATGCGCAGCGCCGCCGCGCAGTGCGAACTCGACGGCCCGCGCATCACGGGACCAATAACGTCATTGAAAATGGAAACGGTGCTCATGTCAGGGCTGCGGTGGCGCAGTGCTGCGGCCTTCGCGTTTGGATTGTTCCAGCAGCGCCTTCAGTTCGGCGGCGACGGCAGGCTGCTTCAAATAGAGGTTGGTGGTCTCACCCGGATCGGCCGCCAGATCGTAGAGCTGCCCCGGCGCTTCGGGCGAAGCTTCAGGCAGCGCAAACGGCTTCAGCTCGCCCGAGGTGTAGTTGTTTCCGCCGGAGCCGCGATGGTCGATGTACTTCCAATTTCCACGCCGAACGGAGAGCGTGCGCTGACCGCTAAAAGCCTGCATGAGCAAATAAGGGCGCACAGGCGCAGACGCTTTGCCTTCGAGCACGGGCAGGAGATTGAAGCTGTCCTCCGCAGCATCGCGCGGCAGTTCAGCGCCAGTGATGGCTGCGAGCGTGGCCATGACATCCGTGAGGCAGGCGAGTTGATCGCTGGTGCTGCCGCCTTTCACATGCCCCGGCCAGCGCACGATGAATGGCACGCGGTGCCCGCCCTCCCATGCATCCCGCTTCATGCCACGCCAGGGCCTCGCGCCATCGTGATGATGATCCGCGCGCATGTGCACGATGCTGGTGGTCTCGGGGCCGTTGTCGCTGGAAAGCAGAACCAGCGTCTTGTCCGCGATGCCGAGTTTCTCCAACTCCTTCATCAGCTCGCCCACGATGTGATCGAACTCGCCGATGAAATCGCCATGCGGCCCCGCCTGCGTTTTGTTTTGAAACTCCGGCGCAGCAAACGAGGGCAGATGCACCGCCTGGGTGGCGTGATAAAGAAAAAAGGGCTTCTCCGGCGTGCGGCGCATGTGCTCCTGCATGAACTCGCGGCTCTTCTTCAGAAAGAGCAGGTCCACTTCTTCCATCGGAAAATCCGGCGCGATCAAACCTCCTCGGCAGTCATTCGCATAAGGATGCTTCGGCAGCTTGGAGCGGTCCAGCGAGCCCTGCGGCGGCACCGGGATGCGGTCGCCATTGATGAAGGCATACAGCCAGTCCGTGGTGGGACAGCAGGCCGTGCCAAAGAAGCGCTCAAAGCCATGATCCAGCGGCCCGCCTTCAATGCGTCGTGTGAAGTCAATGCGCCGCGCATCGTCCAGTTTTCCACTATGAATCGCTTCGCCAGCCGAGTCACGAAAGGTCAGGCCCACATGCCACTTGCCCACAGCCGCCGTGGAATAGCCCTGCTTTTTCAGCATCGCCGGAAGTGTGAGCCTTCCGGGTGCGATCAGGCTGGGACCACCCGCCCCTTGAAACACCGTGCCACCGCCTGGCACACGAAATGCCATCTGCCCCGTCATGAGACTGTAGCGTGAAGGCGTGCACACCGTGGCCGGGCTGTGTGCATCGGTGAATCTCATGCCCTCCTTTGCAAGGCGGTCGATGTTCGGCGTATCGACCTTGGACTGCGCATTGTAGCAGCGCACATCCCCATACCCCAGATCATCCGCGAGGATCAGCAAGACATTCGGCCGTTCGGCAGCGATGCTCAGGCTGCACCCAAGTGTGATCAGCGCGAAGATAAGGCGTGGGGTTTTCATGCAAAACACGACCGCTTATTTCTCCAGTTCCTGCCGAGTCGCGATGGGCACGTAGCCGATCTCCAGCCCCTTCGGCGGAGTGAGGATCAGCGCGGGATCAATGTCTGCCAGCGTGCCGAAATCGGGAGGTGTGAGATAGTTGCGATCCTTCGTCCAGGCTCGGTGCAGCTTCTCGACGCGTTTCTGCACTTCCTCGCGCTCCGCATCGCTGAGGTCGGCGTTCATCATCGCTGGCTGATCGGCGAAGCGATACCAGTAATACGTCACCACGCTGCCATCTCCCAGGCGGGCTTTGAAAGGGCCTGCCTTCGGTCCCGGAGTCTTCCATGAGCTCGTGGTATCTTCTGGTGTGGTGCGCGGTTCCTGCGGTTTTTCCGCCGGAGTGGTGAACTGGTGCTGAGTGAGTCCCAGATCTGCAGGCACCTCCTTCGGCGGCAGCACATTCCACTGCGGCTTTTTGCCGTTGGCGTTGAGGCCCAGAGAAAAATATTCCGGCAGTGTCACCAGTCCTGCAGCGCTGCGTGTCATTTGAGCATCCCACTTGTAGGCAAAGGTGTTCGGCTGGGGCGCGAAGGAAGTGGCAAAGGCATTCCAGGCCAGAGGCACTTTTTCCTCACGCTTCGTTCCCGGCGGATAGATGCTCCAGTTGGAACCGCCGCCCGAACGGAAGGGATGCACCACTGAGGCGTCCGCCTTGATCGCGCCATCCGCAGGCGCACCACCGGCAAACCACTTCTCCACATCATCCCAAAGCGCCGCTTTCTTGTACGCGGTCAGGCGATGCAGCACCGTGGAGGTGCCGTCTGCTCCAACGGGGAAGGACGTGGGCGCGACTCGTGCGAACTCCTTGCCGCTCGCATCCTTCGTGAGAATGGCGGGCACATGCTGTGTCTCCATCTGGATCGGCTTGTTCGGTCCGGCAGGGCGCATGTCCAGCAGCATCTCCGCCCATTCAGGGTGATCCAGCTTGGCCTGCGACCAGAAGAACGGTGTGAAGAAAGCCGCCGGACCTTTGAAGTTTCCGGTGCTCAGAAACAGCGTCCAGCACTGGTTCCCCGTGGGCACGTTTTTGCCCGCCGTGGTGCTCTTGGGATTCGTCAGCGGCAGAGGCAGATAGCCGTAGCCAAACATCTCGCCGCGCGTGCCCTGCTTCAGATTCAAACCATCCAGCGGAAACAGCAGCCAGGGGCTGAGCTGTGCGACACCATACTGCCCACGTGGCTTTTCCCAGGTGCCCGCGCCGTAGCCAGGACCATTCGCGATGAAGGAAAAGTTCGGCCCCACTCCGCCCATGATGAACTTCGGCGTGGTGGTGGGGAAATGCGTGTCCCGCCACCAGCCCAGTCCGCCTTCGATGTCCGTGTAGCATTTGTCCTCCGGCTTTTTTCCTTCTTCATACTGCGGATGCATCCACGTCCCGCAGAGCCCGGTTTGAAATCGATGCCCCGGATACGTGTCCACCAGCGGCCACGCGGCAGCGTAAAGGGAGAAGCCCGCATTGAACTCCTCCGGCACCCGTTCGGTGGGTGCAAAGAGATAGCCCGCCATCTCGCCCTGCTGCGGCTCGGCAGACCATGCCGGAGAGGGAAGAGTGAGCAATGCGGTGCTGAGAAGAGGAAGAAGACGTTTCATGAGGTCGTGTGCGGTTGCTTCAGGTGGGATCACTTTTTCATCATCGACAGGTTTGCTTCGGCAAAGGCGCGGCCCATGAGCGCAAAGGTTTTGGCGCAGCCGAGGTAGTGGTAGCCGGCATTTGAGGCGCCGCGTTTCCACAGCGCTTCCTCCGCCGGAGAGATGAGCTTGGCTTCATACTCCTTCAGATACTCGCGCTTCTGGGCCTCGGTCATGTGACCGTCGGCATTGGCGTGGTCCTTGTGCTTCGAGTTTAGGAAGGAGCCCATCTGCCGCACCTGGGCGCGCTTTTCGTCGATGGCTGAGAGTTCTTCAGACCAAAACGGCGCGGTCTGCACGGCGATGACGTTGCCTTTGAATTCAGGGAGCAAGGAGGGCGCGGTCATTGCCTCGCGGAAGGTGAAATTGTCCGGGTTGGCCTTCTTTCCATCGACACCCATGACACCGATCACGAACGGCATCTTCGGTGCGTCCAGATCCTTGCGCACATCGCGGATGAACTTGGTCAGCAGGTCGCTGTACACCGCAAACCGCCCGGGCTTGCCACGATCGGGATAAGTGTGACCGTCCACCATGTCGTTGAATCCCTGAAACCAGACGAAACCCGCGATCTCGTAGCCCTGTGCGGCGTCGTAGGCCGGGCACACGCGCTTCGGATCTGCGAGCACATGTTTCACATGCTCGATCATGTAGCGATAGAAGCGCCCGGTTTCCTTTTTCTTCTCCTCCTGCCACTGGTTCATGTCCTTCGGCACACCGTGGCCCGGCGGGCCATAGTAGAGCTTCTTCTGGTAGTCATTGAGTTCATACGGTCCCGCGCTCGGCGGGCGGAACTCAGTGTTCAGGCTTCTGCCGCCCCACGCGTTCTTGATGATGAGCACCGGCTCCTTCAGCGCGGCGTCCATGGTGAGGCCGAAGGTGAACTCCGGCCCGATCTTGCCGTTCGACTTCGTGGCATCGTCTCGCGCACCGTAGCCAGCCGTGAGCTTGCCCGTGCCCTCTCCATTCGAGCTGCCGTCGTATCTGCCGGTGAGGTAGGAGATCCAGGTGTGATCGCACACCGCAGGCTGACCATCTGGTCCGCGCATCTGTTTCAATAGCGGAGCGGTGGCGGGATCATCGCCGATGTAGTCAAACGTCTCGATCTTCGCGTGTCCCTCCATGTTGGACTGGCCTGCCAAGATGAAGACCTTCAGCGGCTTCGCATGAAGCTGGGCTGTTAATAGGAGGAGAGGCAGCAGTTTGAGCGTGTGTTTCATGGTTTGGCGAGTTGGTGGATCGTTCCGTGGAGAATGCGGTCGTTGATTTTAAGCTCGTAGCATTGCGTCGGCGCGAGGTCCGGGATGTCCAGGGTCACGCTGCGTCCGTCCGCACTCTGGTGCACGGCGCGGATGCTCAGCGTGTGTTCATCGTAGTGCTTCGAGCCGTAGTTTTTGCTGCGCTGGAGGTGCCACACCTTGATCGCGCAGTCTTTGTCTTTTACCTCAATGGGATCGCTGAAGGTCACACGCAGGCCGCCCTGCATGGCATGCACGGCCAGCGGCACCTGCGCTGCCTTGCCAGTGCTGCGGACGCGATGGAAGCCGCCGGGTGACGTCGCATTGCCAGCCCAGGCAAACATGCCGCAGGTGTAGAGCGCGCCATCCGCGCCGAACCGGCCACGCATGATGCCCGTGGCAAAGGCGGGCAGGGGAAGCTCGCACACCGCGCCCTGCCACTGTCCGTTCACCTCCTCATGCGGCACCACAAAGATCCGCCCCGTGCCGTAGCTCAGATTCAGCAGCGACCCGCCCAGACCACCCCACGCATTCTTGGGAACCCACACGAGTTCCGCAGGGCTGCGGTCCTTTTCATTCGTGATCCACACCAGCGGCTGTTCCATTGCCGAATCGGAGCTGTCGGTCACGCTCGTGTAGCCGTACATGTTGCCGTAAAAGCCGCCTGCCCTCACGCGGTTGATGCGGTTCTTCGGCGTCCAGAAGCCTTCCTGATCCGTGACGAAAAAGGTGCCGTCGTCATTGAGGCAGACGCCATTCGCCGCACGAAATCCGGTGGCTAGAATCTCCGTGCGCGATCCATCCGCGCTCACTTTCAGCAGCGTGCCATGCTGCGGCACCACGCTGTCCAGCGCATGCCTGCCGGACTTCGCATAGTAGAAATTGCCAGCCGCATCGGTCTGCAGGCCCATGGCAAATTCGTGGAAGTGCTCCGTCACCTGTGCGTCGTCGTTGAAGCATTCGATGAAGTCCGTCTCGCCATCGCCATTGAGATCCCGCAGCCGTGCGATCTGATCCCGGCAGGTGATGAAAAGCTCCTCACCTCGAAACTTCACGCCCAGCGGCTGGAAGAGTCCTGCGGCGATCCTGCGCCACGTCAGCGCGGCCGGTGCCTTCTGCATCAAGCCATCCACTCGCCAAACGTCTCCATTCCACAGAGCCACCACGGCTGCCTTGCCATCCGGCGTGAAATCAAATCCGCCCGGGCGCATCCAGCTCTGCCATGGGTTCTCGACTGGCAGCGGAAAATCATCTGCCGCAAAAGGGCCATCTTCTTTGCCTGCCACCGAGTTCGTGCTCACGGTCTGAGGCCATTTCGCGGGCCCTCCCTGAGTCAGAGCTTTGAGATCGGTAGATGCCGCAAAGGTTTTGGCCAGCGTGTCCAGAGAGCCCGCGTCCACGCGTGAAATGAAAAGCTGTGCTTTGGCTCCCGAGGGAAGTTTGGCCACCCAGAAGCCGTCCGTCTTGCTCAACGTGCCATCGCCACGAAGAAAGACGTTCACGTTCTCAGGAGCCACTCGCAGCAGCAAAGGCTGCTTTGCCTCGCCCACGTTCACCGTGCGTACAAAGACCGGTGTGCTGCCGTAGTCCAGCCATGCGGGAGACTCCAGCACGCGCGTGCCGAAAATGTTCGCTGCCACCACCACTTTGTTTTGGTGCGTGTAGATCCCGGCAAACTTCAGTCCGGCATGCGGGCCGTATTTTTTCCCGTCCTTCGCTGCGACGCGTTTGTCTTCAAAGCTGTCCAGAGTCCAGCCCGGCCCAGTCGGATTGATGAAATGGCGCTCGCCCGTCAGGCCGGTGTGCGTGCCGTGGCTGCCGTCAAAGGCGATGCCTTTCCAGTCCACAAAATCTCCTGTGGTCGCCGTGGCCACGCGCATCGTGTCATGGTCGTAGATCATCCACGCACGGCCCTTGCTCACGCCGCCGGGACCGTCATCCAGGCGAACGGCGATGCCCTTTTGAGCAATGTTTTCCGGCGCAACTTCCAGCGTCCAAAACAACGCGGGGCCGAGGACCATGCGCTTGTAGGGTGGCAGGGAGGTGTCTGGCCGCTCAGCCTCAGCACGCACCAGCCCCAGCGGCAGCATGGCAAGATCTGCCTCCTTGAACTGAGACGGATTGTGCGGCCGCAGGAAGGTTTCGCGGATGTACTGGATGACCGCATATTTCTGCGCGGTGGTGTACTGCGGCTGCGGCACCATCTGGCCAAAGCCTTTCGTCAGTGTCACATACATCGAGTACGGGTCCGAGCCGTTCTTGAACTGGCCTTCCGCAAAGCGCAGGGCCGTGGGCAGGGAGCCCGGCTGCTCTTTGGTGCCATGACATACCACGCAGAGCGTCTTGTAGATGGTGGCGCCCTCTTCCAGCGTCTTCTCATTCCAGCCGCGCACGATCTCCGCGTGATCACTCCGCTCCAGCGCCTGCACCCAGCCGCTGCCGCCTTCCACAACAGGCCTGCCACCTGCCTTCGGCTGATACGCAAAGTCCGGCGTGTTGGCGCCAGTTCCACCATTTTTGAAAAGCAGCGCCATCTCCGCATCCGGCAGCGCACGCTTCCACACCCGCACGGCGTGGATTTTTCCTTTGGCAAAATCTCCCGCAAAATTCGGTGCGGCGCGCCCCACTTTAAAGACATGCTCTTTTTGATCCGGCTTGGTGAAGCCTGCCTTCTCCGCGATGGATTTGCCATCGAGCCAGAGTTTTGCCAATCCCTCGCGCACCGTGAGCACCACGGTATGCGGCTTGCCATCATTGACCTTGGGGCCGCCGTTCATCGCACCCAGCCAGCCAATGTCATACACGAGCCGCCCGCCACGGATGAAGAGCGCCTTGGCATCGGGCGACCACTTGCCTTTGGGAGCGCACTTTGAAAACAAGGTCCCATCGCCGTTTGACTCAAATTCCGCCATCGCCGTGAAATCCGCGCCGAGGTCGAGGTTTGCATCCGCGAAATCCTTTGCGCCTGTTTGCGCCAGTGACGGTGCATCCTCCGGCCCGCGCACTAGCTTTCCGGCACTCCACACTCGAAGCACAGGCGCACCATCCGACGGATGTTCCACCGCGATATCGTGCGGCCCCTTCGCATCGAGGGAAAGGATCGTATCATCGCTCAGCTTCACCTTCGCAGCGCCATCCAGATGCAGGCGGTAGTTCAGCGGCCACTCCGGCGCATCAAACGGCAGGGCATCGCGTGGAACCGCGGCGAGGGCAGTTGATTGAAGAGCAAGAAGTAAGAGAAGGCGGTGCATGGATGAGACTACTTTTTAGCTTTGGCCTTCCGCTTGGGAGCCTCTGGACGCGGATAGCGCACGACTTCGACATCGTTCTTCTGCAGGGCACCCGGTGTGCTGCGGCCATCGGTGATGAGCTTCTCAAGCAGGGCTTTCATTTCGGCCACCTTCTCCGGCATCATTGCCGCGAGGTTCTTCGTTTCACCGATGTCCTCCGCGAGATTGTAGAGCTGCACGGGCTGCGATTGATCGCCGCCGCTGCCCCAGCCGCCGGACCCCGGTGCAGGAATGTATTTCCATGAGCCGCTGCGCACTCCCGGTATGCCTCCGATGGAGGCGCTCACGGCGTTTTCGCGGATGGGTTTGTCTCCGCCTTTGAGCAGCGGCAGCAGGCTGAAGCTGTCTTCACCGGCATTGTCCGGCAGCTTGACGTCGAAGATATCTGCGAAGGTGCGGATGAAGTCGGCTTGATACACGAGCTGGCCGCACACGCTGCCCGGCTTGACCACGCCGGGCCAGCGCACCATGAACGGCACGCGGTGTCCGCCTTCCCATGCATCCGCCTTGTAGCCGCGCAAGGGGCCGCTGGGATAGTGACCCATTTGTTCAAGATCCTTCACGCCGATGTAGGGCGCGCAGCCGTTGTCCGCGGTGAAGATCACAAGCGTGTTCTCCGCCGCGCCGCTTTTCTCAAGCGCATCCAGCACGCGGCCCACGACGGCATCTGTCTCCATCACAAAATCAGCGAAGAGATTGAGGTGGCTTTTGTCCTTCCACTCTGTGTTTACGGCCAGCGGCGTGTGCGGCGAGGTCAGCGGCATGTAAACGAGGAAGGGTTCCTTCTTCTGCACGGCCTCGTCGATGAACCGGATCGTGCGGTCTCCCAGCGCTGGCAGGATGCCCTCAAGCTTCCAGCCTTTGAGCGCAGGACCCTGGTTGCTCGCCTGGTTTTTAGCCATGGATTCACGCGGCAGAAAATCGGTGGGAATCCCCAGAGTGCGGTCGTTTTCAATGAAGCAAAACGGCGGCCAGTTTGGAATGTCGGTGCCAAAGTAAAGATCAAAGCCGCGCGTGCTGGGGCCGCCGGGAATAGGCTTCGAGAAGATGTCGCGCCAGGCGGCGATCTGCTGCTCGGTGGCCACCGCTCCGGCTGCTGCTGCTTTATTTGCTCTCTTACCCGCTTCATCGTCCGGCTGCTTCGAAGGCGTGAGCAAGGGGCGCTGCTCTTTCGTGATGGGCCAGTCCCAGCCGAGGTGCCATTTGCCGATGCAGGCGGTGCGGTAGCCCTGCTGCTTTGCCAGCGTGCCGATGGTCACGCGATCCGGCGCGATCAAAGGCTCGCCAAACACGCCGACGATGCTTCTCTGCAATCGCGTGCGCCAGTGATAGCGGCCGGTGAGGAGGGTGTAGCGGGAGGGCGAACACACGCCGGAGGAGGAGTGCCCGTCCGTGAAGCGCATGCCCTGTGCTGCCAGCTTGTCGATGTTCGGCGTTGGAATCTTCCCTCGCTCAGGATTGTTGCATTGCACATCACCGAAGCCGAGATCATCCGCAAGAATGACGAGAATGTTCGGTTTCGCGTCGGCCGCGAACGTTATGGCGAACGGAAGCAGCAGCAGGCTGGCAAGCAGGGAGGCTTTCATGAGTGTCTCAACGGTGGTCAATGACAAAAGCTGGCCGGGAAAGCACGCCTTTTGAAAGCGCTCCATAGTGGTCGGAGCGCCAGAAGTTCTTCAAATCGTCGGCGGTGATGAGCTGAATGCCGGGCGTGGCGACGGCGGGATTGCAGAGGATGTAGAGATTTTCATCGGCAATGTAGCCGCAGACATTGAGCGTGTGACCTGCGCTGCCGCCGGGATATTGCGGGCCGATGTATTTGAAATCCACGACAACTGGTCGTCCAACATCGAGTTCAGATTTGAGCATGCTGGTGGCCTGCTCAAAACCGGCGTCATCAGGCGTGAAGGTGATGAGCTTCCACTTCTGCCCGATCTTCGCCGAGGCATCCAGCAGATGTCCCCAGTCGGTGCCGGTGCCAAGAGGAGAGGGACACAGGCGTTTGAAGTCCCAGCCACCGATCTCACTGCCTTGGAAACGGGCAAAGATGGCGCAGGCCGTGGAGCCGCAGTTGTTGTAGCCCTGCTGGATGTGCGGCATCTGAACGAAGGCAAACTTTCCCGGTTCGTTCTTGCGCCCACGATAGCTCATGAGCTTGAGCAGGTCCGCTGCCTGCTGTGCAGAGGCGATGTCAGACGGCTGCGAAGGATGTCCGGTGGCACCTGTGGGGTGAAGTTTTGCGGCCTTGGTCCAGCTGGCTTTGGCGGCCTCTGTTTCACCCGCTTGGAAATGCATTTCACCTAGCAGCACCAGACCGGAGGGATTGTTCAGCTCCGCAGCGCGCTCTGCCAGGCGGCGGGCCTGTGCGGCGTCCGCCTTGACTCCTTCGCCTGCGTGATAGGCCATCGCAGCGGCTGCGGCGGCTCGACCGTGGCCCCCGTCTGCGGCCTTTTTCCACCACTCGAGCGCCTTTGCGCAATCCTGCTCGGTGCCTTGCGCGCCGTAGTAGCACTGGCCCAGATTGAACGCGGCCTGCGCGGATTCATTCGCCGCCGACTTGAAGTAAGCGAAGGCGATGGCGGGATTCCGCTTTACCACCGCACCACGCAGGTAGGCAAAGCCGATGAAATCCATGGCATCGGCGTTGCCGGCATCCGCTGCACGATGCGCCCAGGTCATCGCTTCGTCATTGTCCTTCGGGGCATCCTTGCCATCGCGAAGCCGAATGGCCAGATCCAGCTGTGCTTTGGCGTCTCCTTCAGCGGCCTGACTGCGCAGCGTTTTGAGCGGAGTGGGGGCATCTGCAAGCAAAAGAGTCTGGGACATGAACAATGCGGCCAGGAGGGTGAAAGGGGGCTTGTGCATCAGCATGATCATGGCGCATAGGAAGTTTGGGTGTCTTGAGTCTTCTGTGTCCGTGTTTTGTCAAAAACGGCATAATGACGAAGCACGTGGAAGTCGTCTGGATGACGGCCGTAATGTGTGGCATCTCCCTGACCCATGAAAAAAGTCCCTTCAGCTTTCCCCGGCCTGCTTTCCGCCAACGGCGCACTGCTGGTGGACGCCCGTGTGGTGGAGCAGCTCGCGGATCTGATGCACGACACCGCTTTTTTCATCAAGGACGCATCAGGCCGTTATCTCGTGGTGAATCAGTCGCTCGTGGAGCGGCATGGGCTCAGGCATAAATCGCAGATGCTCGGGCGGCGGCCCTGTGAAGTCTGCCCCGGTGATTACGGACGCATTCCCACAGAGCAGGATGAGCAGGTGCTGCGCACGGGGCAGCCGATCGTTGAGCGTCTGGAGCTGTTCTGGCGCAAGCCGAACGTGCCCGTGTGGGGCCTCACCAGCAAGCTGCCCGTGCGCGATGCAAACGGCCGCGTGACCGGCCTCATCGGTATTTCCAAAGATCTCTCGGCACCGGTGAGCCTCGATGATGTTTCTCCCAAAGTGGCACGCGTGCTGAGCCTCCTCGAAACTTCCTGCGGCGATCCGGTGAGCCCGTCATCGCTCGCGCGGAAGGCGGGCATGACTCCCGCGCGGTTTGCACGCATCGTCAGGCGCATCCACGGCATCAGCCCCATGCAGCTCATCACGAAAACGCGCATCACCATCGGCAGCAGGCTGCTGGGGGAGACGGATGCGTCCATTGCCCAGATCGCGCTGGACTGCGGCTTTGCGGATCACAGCGCGTTCACACGTGCCTTCCGTGCGGTCACGGGTGAATCTCCCACCGAGCACCGGCGGCGTTCGCGACAGGGATGAGTCATGCACTCCATAGCTTTTCCAGCAGCGCATACATCGCGGGATCGTGCTGTTTCAGCTCGTCCTTGGTGAAGGGGTAGAAATCATTGTGGCTGAAGAAGGCCTCCGAACACTCGGCAAAGTACTCCTTCGCATTCGTCATCGCATAAGCCTTGGCGATGCGTTTGCGTCCTTCGGAATCCTGGCGCTGCACCTTGTCGTATTTGCCCGCAGCTTTTGCAGCCTGGAAGGCGGTCTCGATCTCCGCGTTTTCAAAGCCCAGCACACGGTCATGGTAGGCGTGTGCTAGCTCATGCAGCGCGAAGTTCGGCATGCGGCGGGTCTCGTCTTCAAAGATGCGCACATTGGTGAATTCCACACCCTTCGCCATCACGGGATCGCGGCCGTTGTCCTTCAGCCAGTCAGCGCCGGGGTGGTATTCGGCGCGCGGATGAGACTTTGGATATTCGGGATTGAAATACAGCGGCACCTTCCGCAGCTCCGTCACCGCCTTGGCCGGAACCACGCGCACGATCTCCTGCAACTGCAGCGCCAGAAGCTTCAGCGCCTTCTCGGTCAACTCTGCCTCCTTCTGCAACAGCTCGCGGCTGATGCTCACGCTCCAGCCTTCGATGCTGCGGATCTCGCGTGCACCGTTGGCGTCTGCATCGCGCTTTTGGGCCTTCTGCTTGATCAACTCTCTTGCTGCCTGCAGAGGCGCGGGCCACGCAAAGGTGGGGGCCTTGGCGGGATCATAACCCGCCATGTGCCCTGTGAGCCGCGTGGGCGGCTTGGTGTAGTGCAGCTCGGTTTCGCCGAAGACTTCACGGCATAGCGCGGCGAGACCGGGGTCATACTCGATGAGCTGAGTGCGAAGGTGCACGTGATTGTGATCGTGGTCGTTCACGCGGTTGTCATCAAACCAGCTCTGCACGCCCTCGGCCCAGTACTCGCTGTGGTTCACACTCGCATACTTGCCGCGCCACAAGCCTGCTTTCATCGCCGCGTCATAGGTGGCCTTCAGGCGCTTGTCGAAAGTGGGGTCCACATTCACCATGCCACGCAGATGGATGGCGTGTGCAAATTCGTGAATGACGATGCACTCCTTCTCATAAGGATCTCCCGGGAAGCCCAGCACATTCTCCTCCGCGCAGGAGCAGAAGGGATCCGTCTTGCTGCCGCCGAGGCCGCGTGCGCGTGTGTCCCAGTAGTCTTTGCCAGACAGCTTCTCAAAGCCCTTCATCGGCTCGGCAGCCATGCTGGCAAACTCCGGCATGTCCGTGGTGAATTCATCATGCGCCATGATGATCATGCGCGCGCCGCTGTCGATCATCGCCTGCCGCACGTCGGGCCGATGTTGCAGCATGATATCCAGCAGGTAGGCGACTTCCTTCAGCGCATACGGATTTGTCTTCGCCGTGGCGACAATCGGGAAACCATGCGCGCTCTCGCGCTGCGTGTAGATCGCGGGCACGCCGTCTGGCGTTGCGGGATCGTAGCGGAAGCCCTGCACTGGAACTTTGCTCACCACCTCCGTCTCACGCTTGCCATCCTCGATGACAAAACGATGCCCAATCGTCGTGCCAATGATGTTGTCTTTTCCGGGTTCGATCCTGCCATTCGGCACGCGCGCGCCTTCTTGGTTGATCCAAAACACTTCGACCGCATTCGGCGCCGCATTGATAATCTGGAGCTTGGGGCGGTCCAGGGCGAGTGCCGGTGTGGCGATGCAGCTGAGGAGAATGAGCAGGGCTTTCATGTGAAGGCGTACATCAATGCTTGCGAAGGGTTAGGGCATTTCGACGAGCCAATAGGCTTTTGTATGTTGGACAAGTCTGACCGTGAGGTGAGCACCTGCATGAACCTGAGCGGAATCGGCCTTTTTCAACCTGCCCCATCCGCTTGTAGTGCTCGCAGACGCGTGCAGCCGAAGTTTTGCCACGCCTTCCGTTACATCGATGACAGTAGCCTTGCATAAGCCGCCAGCCGAACGCGTCTGGCTGATAGGCATTCTTGGGAATAGCTGCCCATCACGCTTTTCTGTGGGCTGCATTGCTGAGGGGGAGATGCAAAACACCAATGCCGGAAACTTTTCATTGCCCTCAAATCCTTCGACATTTTCAAAATCGGGAGGCTCGGCCAGACTATGGATAATTACTTTGTTCCAGCCTGGGGTGACCATCAATTCCACGAAGGGTTCGTCTTCCATCAAGAGTCCGCTGAATGCAGACATCGGATCACTTATGATTACCCGACCGGACGGCGCATGGACCCATTCTTCAAAGCTGCACCGCAGCCGTGCTTGCTCCACTTTGGGCAGCTCGTCAGAGATTTGGCAGGCATGTTCAACTTGTTCGCAGAGCAGCAGAGTGAATTCTCCATTGCTGCTCAATTGTCGCAAATGGGAGACGTTTCGCTGCCAGACTTCCTGCCAGTCACCTTCGGGATAATCGCAGCTCAAATGGCTGCGTCCATCGGGATCTGTGAAATGATTCATGCAGTGCAACCATTCATCTGTCGGCTGGAATCCCGATGCTGGGTCAAAAATGACCATGCAGCCTGCGTCTGTGAATGCTGTAAACGAGATGGGTGTCATGCGAAGCGGTCGGGTGACATCAAATCGAGCGAAACAGGCGGCTTCTCTCCGGCGATCAGGTCGCTGACGATCTGCCCGGTGGCGGGGGCGAGGCTGAGGCCCATCATGGCGTGGCCGGTGGCCAGGGTGAGATTCTTCCACTTCTGCGTGCGGCCTATGTAGGGCATGCCATCCGGCGAGACCGGGCGCAGGCCGCTCCAGGGTTTCACTTCGGCGAAGTCGCTTTCTTTGAATGCGGGGAAGTATTGTGGAAACGCGCGCGTGATGCCGCGCACCCGGCGCTGGGTGATGGATTCATCGATGCCGGCCATCTCCATGGTTCCGCCCACGCGGAGAGCGCCATCCATGGGGGTCACGGCCAGACGTGCCTCCGTGCAGATGCTGCATAAGGCGGGAAGCTGTGCCGGATTTTGCAAGGTGAGGCTGTAACCCTTGCCGGCCTGCATCGGTAATTTGAGGCCGAGGAATCGGGCGAGTTCTGAAGACCAGACTCCACCACACAATACCACTTCTTGACCCTCGACTTGACCTCTTGACGTCTTGACCGCCTTCAAGATCCCATTCTCCACCTCAAAGCCACGCACCTCCGTGTCCCAAAGAATCTTCACGCCGAGGCGGACGAGTTCTGCTTCGAGGGCGGCGATGAAGCGTGAAGGTGGGAGGTGGCAGTCTTTGGGGAAATAGACGCTGCCGCAGACGTCGATGGTCACCGCGGGATCGAGCGCGGCGGTGGCTTTGGCATCGAGCACCTCTGCGGGGATGCCCAGGGCGTTGGCTTGCGCGGCCATGCGGGCTTCTTCGTCCAGCGTGTGCTGCTGCTTGCAGAGCATGAGCAGGCCCTTTTTGACGAGACCGAAGTCGAGGCCGATGTTTTCAAAGCACTGGCGGCTGAACAGGCTGAGATCGCGGAGGACAGGGGCGGCGGCATCGACTCGCGCCTTGGTGGCGGCTTTCCAGAAGTGCAGTCCCCACGAGAGGAGATCGGCATCGAGGCGGGGCTTGATGTAGAAGGGGGACTCGGGATTCCACATCCACTTGAGGCCCAGGCTGACCATGCCGGGGGCTGCAAGCGGGATGAAGTGGCTGGGGACGACCATGCCTGCATTGCCAAAGGAGCAGCCCTCGCGCTGCGAGGCATTTCGCTCAATGACGGTGACCTGCATGCCGCGCCGGGCGCAGTAGAGCGCCGTGCTCAGGCCGATGACTCCGGCGCCGAGGATGGTGATATGGGAGGGCATGGAGGGCTATACAGCGGGCTTGCGTTCGCATCTTGAACGAATCGAGGCTGAAGCGGGCCGAATTTCGACAAGGCGCGGGTTTTTCTATGGGACGGGCGGCTTGCGGCGTTGTTCCTGAAGCCACCATGATTCGTCTTCTTTTTCCTCTGCTCTGTCTCTCCACCTTTGCCGCGGCCCAGCTCAAAGAACTGCTGCCGGGAGAGCCGACGCGGGAGGATCTGGGACGTGCGAAAGGGATGCTGGAGAAGTGGGAAAACGACGCGCCGGAGGAGGCGCGGCGGGTCATGCGCATCTGCTACTGGAGTCCGGCGGACCGCGAGCCGCAGCCGGAGTATCGCGCACGGCTGACGCGGGTGCTGAAGCATGTGCAGGATTTTTATCGGCGCGAGATGGCGAGCTGGGGATTTCCGGAGCGGACGATTCAGCTCGAATTGGAAACGGATGGCCTGCTGAAGCTGCATGTGGTGCAAGGGCGGCTGAAGTCTGAGGAATGCAGTGAGTCCGATCAAAAAGACGGGCGCGAGATCAAGCAGGACTGCCTGAAGGTGCTGCGTGAGACGGGCATCGATGGAGCGCAGGAGACGATGGTGATCTTCTGCAATCTGGCTGACTGGGACTCGGAGAAACGCACCATGGGGCACCACAGCCCGTATTATGCGAGCGGGGACAGCGCCCATGGCACCGCGTGGCAGGTGGACTCGCCGCTGCTGGATGCGGACTCGCTCGCAGTGAAGGATCAGATGATTCAAGACAAGCAGTATGGGAAGATCTCGCTCGGGAAGTACAACAGCATCTTCATCGGCGGCGTGTGTCATGAGATCGGGCATGCGCTGGGCCTGCCGCACTGCAAGGAGTGCGCCGCAGCGCGCAGGCTGCGCGGCACGGCGCTGATGGGCAGCGGCAACCGGACCTATGGCGAGGAGTTGCGCGGTGAAGGGCGCGGCTCATTTCTCTCACTGTCGCATGCACTGAAGCTGGCGGCGCATCCGCAGTTTTCGGGTTCGGTGAAGCAGATGGGAACGAAGGCGAAAGCGACGTTCGCTGGGTGGAAGCTTGAGCCGCGTGCGGAGGGGTTGGCGGTGAGCGGGAGCGTGCAGGCCAATCTGCCGGTGCATGCCGTGCTGGCGTATGCGGATCCGGCAGGTGGCGGGGATTATGACAGCCAGATCGCCGTGGCCGTGCCGGGAGAAGGCGGGCGCTTTTCGCTGCTGCTACAGCGTTCTGAAAAGAAGGACACAAGCGTTAGCCTGCACGTTGTGGCGGTGTGTGTGAACGGTGCGGCTACCGCGAGTGTGTGGTCCGAGCAGGCGGTGACGATGAATGGGCGCATTACAGCGGAGTCGGCCTATGATGTGAGCAAGGCGGTGCAGAAGATGGAGCTTGATGCGCAATGGCCCGCGTTCAGTGCTGGGAAGCTTTCGGAGCAGGAGATGGCCAAGCTGAGTCCGGAAGTGCAGGGGATCCTGCGGCGGCTGCGTGCGGCGGACAACGCGAAAGGAAAGACCTCGCCTGCGGAGGCTGAGGGAAAAGTGCTGGTGCTTTCTGATGCCAAGCCGCTGCATGCGGAGACGGGCTGGGCGGGCGTGCACTTTGACCGCACGCCGGAAGGCGGGCCCCTGCAAGGCCCCGAGGGTTTGTTTGAGCAAGGCCTCTATGCGCATGCAAACTCTGTGTATGAGTATGAGCTGGGCGGGCGCTGGGACAGCTTCACAGGCAGCGCCTGCGTGCTGCAGGGCGGCTTTGGCAAAGTGGAAGCCACGATCTGGGGAGATGGCCGCGAGCTGTGGAAATCGAAAGTGCTGAAGGCGGGCGATCTGGCGGCTTTTGATGTGGAGGTCAGAGGTGTGAAGAAGCTCACGCTGCGCATCGAAGGGAAGGATGGCATCAACGGTGCCTGGGGCGCGTGGGGGGAGACGGTGCTGAGGCGTGGGGGGAAGTAGGTGTGAGATTCGATCACGACGGCTTGGCAAATTCGGAGTGCTTTTCCTGAGCATTTGCACCGCAGAGAACCTGACAAAACGGGGCTTGCTAGTGGAATGAGGGCTGCGGAGATGGAGCAGGTTGCGTGCACTCAGATTCCGGCTGAAGCCGGTACTACAAAGCGTACGCTGGCTGGTTTCAGGTTTGAGGTGGTGCGGGCCCTCCGGAACGGGCTAAAGCCCGAACTACGTACCCAGAAGAGCTGCCTCTATCTTTTCAAGCATCATGGCTGCAACTTAAGGCGGTAAACGGAAGCGCCGAGGCTTGAGGCGTAAATCAGGTTGTTTTTGGCGTCCCAGCCGAAGTAGTTGAAGGCGCCGATGGCACTGATGCCTTTTTTAAAACCATCGGGCGGGGAGAAGGCGGGAGCCACGTTTTTCCAGGTCTTGCCACCGTCGCGAGAGATGAAAAAGGCCCTGTCTGAGACGACCATCATCTCCTGCTCAGTGCTGCCGAAGTAGGGACCAAACATGGCTTTCTCCGGGCCTTTACCTGTCAGTGTCCAGTCTTTGCCGTTCTCCGAAACGACGACGCCTTCGGTGGTGGTCCAGAATGCTTTTTTGCCGTAATGGACGGGCCTGCGTCCGAGCACCCGGTATTTTGCCACCTCGGTCCAGGTCTTGCCTGCGTCCGTGCTCAGGCCGATGCCGGCTTGATCGCGATGAGCGCGCAACAGGGTGCTGGCGTCCATGAGGCCGTAGTATTGGCCGAGGGCCATTTTTGAGTCCTTGGGGTTTTCAGTGTCTTTGTAAATCTGCCGCCAGCTGCTGCCGCCGTCGGTGCTCAAGACGGTGAAGTAAGGCTCATGCAGCAGGCCGAAGATGGTTTGTGGATTGCTGGTGCTCCAATCTACGTCGGCGTATTCCAACATTCGGAGCAGCTTGCCGAAGGGCCGCCAGGATGCGCCGCCATCGAGGGTTATTCCGCCTGTGCCGTCAATGGTGAAGAACGCCAGCCGCCCATCGTAGGGATAGGCCATCGAGAAGCCAAATCCCGTTTCGCAGCGACCGGTGATGTTGTTGCCAGGGATCACTGTCCAAGTCTGGCCCTGATCCTTGCTGCTGCAAATGCCATTGCCCTTGCTGGTCACGATAAAAACCTCGCCTGTGGGTGCCACGGCCATCCCAACGCAGCGTCGCAAGTGGGCCGGGGATATGTCGTGTACTTTGATCTTCTTGAAGAATTCGTCGGAGATGTTTTTCCACGGAGTGGTGTCAGCAGGCTGCTCCGGTTTTGAGGGTTGTTCGGCAGAGGTGGCTTCCGAGAGGAATGAGGCGAGACACAGGAGGGTGAGCGCGAGTGAGTTTGAAATGCGGAGTGGAATCATGCGGGGTGTAACGAGATGGGACTGCGTCAACTTACTGAGGCACGGTGTGGAGGTGGCAAGGGACATGCCGACATTAACGGGGCCTGGAGCTTGCGGAGCGGTTCCTTGTTCCGCAGGAAAAAGGCTGCTTTACGGGCGCAGATGCTTCACGAGAAACTCCATCCTCAATCGCGAGCCGTATGGCGTCTCGGCGGCGCCGTGGCCGGTGCCGGTGATGGGCATGAAGTCGAAGGTCTTGTTGGCCTTTTGAAGAGCGCCGACGACTTGGGTGGTGGTGGCGGGATCGACGTTGGTGTCGAGTTCTCCAACGATGAGGAGGAGATGGCCTTCGAGTTTGTGGGCGTCTTCGGTGTTGGAGCTGAGCTTGTAGCTGTCGTCCACGGGCCAGCCCATCCACTGCTCGTTCCACCAGATTTTATCCATGCGGTTGTCATGGCAGCCGCAGTCGGCGACAGCGACGTGGTAGAAGTCGTGATGATCGAGCAGGGCACGCATGGCGTTCTGGCCACCGGCACTGCCGCCGTAGATGCCCATGCGGGAGAGGTCCATCCAGAGGCGGGTTTTGGCGGCGGCTTTGATCCAGAGTTTGCGGTCGGGGAATCCGGCGTCCTTGATGTTCTTCCAGCACACATCATGGAAGGCTTTGCCGCGATGATTGGTGCCCATGCCGTCCATCTTGACGATGATGAAACCGAGCTCGGCGATCTGATGCAGGCGGAGCTGGCGATCAAAGTCCTTGGGGGCAAAGGAACCGTGCGGTCCGGCATAGATGTCTTCGACCACGGGGTACTTCTTCGTGGCATCAAAGTGCGAGGGCTTGATGATGATGCCGTGGATGTCGGTCTTTCCATCGCGGCCTTTGGCCACGAAGCGTTCGGGCATCGTCCAGCCCGCGGCGAGGAGTGCGGAGGCATCGGCCTTTTCCAATTCGCAGACAAGGGAGCCGTCTGTGCTGCGGCGGAGCTCGTTTACGGGTGGGAGATCGGCGCGGGACCAGGTGTCGATGAAGGTGTCGCGATCGGGCGAGAACTCAATGTGGTGATTGCCATCGCCCTGCGTGAGCTGCTGGAAGTCGCTGCCGTCAAACTTCACACGGTAGAGGTGGAGGTGGTACGGGTCTTCTTCTTTGCGCAGGCCGCAGGCGAGGAAGGTGATCTCGCGCTTGGAATCGTCCACGTGGAGAACTTGGCGGACGGGCCATGCGCCTTTCGTGATCTGGTTTTTGAGCTGGCCCGTTTTGCTGTCGTAAAGGTAGAGGTGGCACCAGCCGTCGCGCTCGCTCATCCAGAGGAGTTCGCCGGTTTTGTCGAGCCAATGGCGCCAGGTTTTCTGGGTGTAGTCGATGAAGGTTTTGGAGGTTTCTTCAACGACGACGCGCGCGGCGGCGGTCCTGGCATTGACGGCGATGATGCGGTAGAGCTGATGGCCGCGTTCGTTGTAGTCGAAATGGAATTCGCTGCCAGCAGGTGACCAGCGGATGTCGAGGTTTTCGCTTTGCGTGAAGGGATTGGGGAAAAGGTCTGATGAAACGCGAGTCCATTCGCAACCGCTTTCGGTGAGGGTGAAGATGACGGGGAAGGGCTTGGGCAGGGGATCGCCGGGCTTGGCGTAATCGCGCTCGATGAGCTTGGGCTGGATCTGGCTCTTGGGCGCTGATTCGACGATGGTGATTTTGCGGACGGGAACGTGGACGCAACTGCTGACGACGAAGGACTTGGAGTCGGGAGACCAGAGAACGCGGCTGGTGAAGGGGGATGCTGCGGCGGTCTCGATTTTTAAGCGCAGGGTTTTGTCGGCAGTGCGATCGTGCAGCAGGACGAACTCTTTTTCGGTCATGGCGGACCATTTGCCGTCCGGAGATTTGGAGCCGCGCTCCTGTTTCTCGGGGGCCTTCTTTTCTTTGGAGATGCCTTTGCCGTCGATGATGAGCGTCTGCGGCTGGGCTGAGGCCTCGATGATGGCAAGGTGCTCTCCAGTTGCGCTGGTGATGAGCCAGACGTGGCCTTCAAAGGTGTGCTGCTCGCGCTCGCTGTGCGCGCGGATGCGCCCGTAGCTCTGGTGCTCGCCCTCATTGTTGATCCAGAAGAGGTCGACGTCGGCATCGAGCTGATTGATGAACTTGAGGCCGGATTCTGCGCCGGTGCGGGTGGTCTTGCGGAGCTCGATTGGGGTGGTGGAGGACTTGCGGGCTTCCTGCTCCGGGAGACCGAGATCCTTGAGCGTGGGCGCGGTTTTGCGTGCGCCGGTTTCGGCCTGGATGAGGACGTACTCGTGGGCCTTCGGGCCGGTCTGAACGCGATACCAGAATGATTTGCCGTCAGGGAGCCAGTTCGCTTTGAGGTGATCGCGAAAGACGAGGTTCTCGGTGCGCTTGGGAAAGGCGAGTGCGCGTTCAAAGTCGGCGGCTTGAACGGGCAGGCAAAACAGTGCCATGCAAAAAAGAGGCGTGGGCCGGAATGGGGTGCTCATGCGGATAGCGGCATGGATACACGCTTCGCCCGCGCTTTCTTGACGAGATTGCGATGATGGGACTGGCAATTCAGCCAATACACAGGAGACGCAGACATTCAGCATGCGGCCAGCGCATGGAGAACCTCTCGAGCCGTGCCCGGGTTTGGCCAGATGACTCAGACCTGCTCTTCAGGCAATCCAAAGAGCGGCGGTGGCATGAGGCCGCTGGCTTCCATGGCTTTGGCAAATCCAGCGTAGGTGAGGGAGCCGGAGGCAATGTCCGCCAAGGCGGGGCCGTAGGTGCTGGCGGCCATGCGGGCCATGCCGATGACATCCAGCAGAACGGTGCGGGGAATGGCATCCACATCTTCGATGGCAACGCAGGCCTGAAGATAGCAGCCGCCTTCCGGCTCGATGACGCCCAGGGAGCAAAGCGGAAGCACACGGCTGACGAGCTGGGTGGCGCGCATGACTTCAGTGACCTTGTCCTCCGGCACATGGAAGGGGAAGACGAGGGAGGCATGCAGCAGCCAGGATGCGAGCGGGGCGATGTCTTCGGTGGCCTGGGGGGTGATGTCATTCAACGGAATGAGACGCAACGGAACCACGGCGCCATTCATGACGGTGGCGGTGATGAGCAGCATTTCTCCGGTGTCCTCATCAGGAGGAAGGTAGGCGACGGGGATCTGCCTTTCTGCGAGAATTTGGGAGAGGAAACGAAGGCGGGTGACGGGTGCGGTGGTGGATTCCATGGTGGCGGGGTTTATTTCAGGCCGGATTGTTTCTGGAGAGTTTTCTGGGCTATTTTTCTTGTGTCGGTATTGGCCATGGCGTTCATGGTCTGGGCGATTTTGCGGTCATCCATGCCGAGCTTGCGCAGAGCATTGATTGCCGGGGTGTTTTGCGGCAGGTCGGCTTCGACGATATTGACTGCGCGGCCACCACCGGCCATTCCGGCACCCTGGGCGACGGCACCGCCTTGAGCGCGTTTGAGGAAGGCCCCCTGGCACTCGTTCAGGGCGGCCTTGGCGATGGTTTCAGCGGCGAGTTTGGGATCGCGCTGAATCATGACGCAGGCGGCAAACTTGGAGACCTGGCTGGCATCGTTCAACTGCGTGGCGATCACATCGTCGGGCACGCCCAAGCCCTTGAGCGTTGTTTTCAAGCCCTCCTTCATGCCTTCCATGGCCTTGAAGTGTTTCGGGGTCAGGCGGGATTCCAAATCCTCCCGTTCGTCAAAGCTTTCTGAAGCCGCCATCTGATCGAAGATGTCCTGGGCTTCGAGGGCGAGCTGGGCCTGGGCGACATCCTGCTTTTGAAGATTGCCTTCGTACTTTTTGTACACGTTGATGCCGATCTGTGCGCTGAGTGCCACGCCACCGCCGGCTGCTGCGAGGCCGCCGCCCACCCCGGTCAGAATGAGCCCCGGGGTGGCTCCCGCCCCATAACCGGCAGCACCTGCGGCGGTGAGCAGCGCGCCTGTGCCCATGGTGGTGACGCCGACACCTGCCACGACCACACCGGCATTGCGGACAAATTTGAGTTTCTCAATGTTCTTGCCCTGACGAGCGGTGTCTTCAACGCAACTCAGGGCAAAGGCCATCTGCACCGTCTGGTCAGGATCTTCGGCGGTTGGGGCCACCTGCATGGTTTCCTTGGCCGCCACATTTGCGGCATTTTGGAGTTTGGAAAGTTCGTGGTGCTTGTATGCAGCCGCGGCCATGCCTGCGGTCCCACCCGCGACCATCATGGCTCCGCCAGCGATGGTGGCTCCGGCGGATGCCGCCCCGAGCGCAGTGGCAGCGACGGCTCCGCCTACACCCGCGATGGTTACGACGGTGGCTGCAGTTCCGAGGGCATTGCCGGTCAGGCCTACGCCCGCCTTGGTGGCATTGAGCATGTCGCGCACGGTCTTGACCCCGGCTTTGCCGAGGTTGTTGTCCAGATCGTGCTTGGCCTCCAGCTTGCGGAAGGCAGCACTGCTGATGCGTGGGTGGGAATTGACGGCGTTGACCACCTGGTCGAGCTGATTGGCGGCCTCCTGCATCTTCTCGATTTTCTTTCCGAGGTCCTGTTTCCGAGTGTCGATGGCCTTGGTGCGCTCCTCGGGAGTCATGGAAAGAACCTTTGCGTCATCCGGAGTCAGTCCCTCGGGCAGCTTCGTGTCAGGATCGGCGTCCAGTTTGGCGCCGAGTGCGGCGACGTCGTCGAGATGTGCCATTTGCTGCTGGGCCTGGCTTTCGGCAGCGTGCTGCAGTTTGAGCATGCCATTGGCGTAGGAGCGCATGCCAAGCAGCGCCTGGATCTGCGGATCCTTTTGTACAGCCTTGTAGTCGAGTTTTTGTTTTGCCTGTTTGGCGAGAGAGGCGGCGTCCTGGGCGAGATCCTTGCCAGCTTTGATCAATTCCACCCCTTCAAGGAAACCGCCCACGACCATGCTTCCTGCAGCCGGGATCGCCTGACTCGTTGTGTCTGCGAGCGTGCTTGTAATGGTGCCCGCATTGGAGGCCAGTTCCTGAAGAACCTCCAGCCCCGACTCGATCTTTTGTGCTTTCGACATGTGAAAAAATGAAAATGATGTGCCCGGATGTAGGTGAAGCCTGGCTGTCCTAGGAATAGACAAAAAGCCGAAAGCCGTGACATCAGGAGATCATTTTTTATTTTTATCGAATGCCGAACTGGAAGGGGTCAGCGGGGTCCAGCAGCAGGGAGGTCTCTGCCGTGATGAAGGCGGTGCCGCTGATGGTGGGGATGATGCGGTCTCCGGAGGGGGCGTAGCTGCCTTCGAAAACGCTGCCGATGATGCTTTCCTGGCGCCAGATGGCTCCCGGGGCGAGCTTGTTGTCTGCGGCGAGGCAGGCGAGCTTGGCGCTGGTGCCGGTGCCGCAGGGGGAGCGGTCGTATTCGCCGCCGGGGCAGAGGACGAAGTTGCGGCTGTGGTTGGCGGGATCGTGTGGCGGGGCGAAAAGCTCCACGTGATCGACTTCGGGGTATCCGGCGGCGTGAATGGCGGCGCGCATGTCCAGCGCGGCCTGGGTGAGGGCAGGAATGTTTTCGCGGGTGAGGGCGAGGCCGTTGCTGGATACCAGAAAGAACCAGTTCCCCCCATAGGCGACGTCTCCGGTGACTCCGCCTGCCTGAACGGCCCTGGCGTGGCGGTAGGAGGGGACGTTCTGGATGCTGACACGGCCGTCTTCATGCAGCGTGGCGGTGACGATGCCCACGGGCGTCTCGATGCGGTGCTCTCCGGGGGCGATGCGTCCGAGATGGCGCAGGGTGATGATGAGGCCGATCATGCCATGGCCGCACATGCCGAGGAGGCCGACGTTGTTGAAGAAGATGACGCCGGCGGCGCACGAGGCATCGCGCGGTTCCACGAGAAGAGCGCCGACGATGACCTCGTGGCCGCGGGGTTCGCAGATGATGGCGCGGCGGTAGGTTTCCAAGTCGTCAGGCGTGACGCCGCTGAGCACGACGCGGGTGGGCTCGCCGCCGGTGTGGGAGTCGATGATGGGGATGCGGAGCACGCGGGGGAAGAGTTTAAAGTTTGAAGTTTAAAGTTGAGGGGGAGGTTTTTGGACGGCGCGGAGCGGTGGGGGATGGCGGAGGCAGATTGCGGGCAGGAGTGCCCGCATCACTTGGGCTCATCGGGGATTCGCGAGGCGGGTGCGGACGAGTTCGGGGAGGTATTTGACGGGGACGGAGCCGTGATCGATGACGGCTTCGTGGTAGCGACCGAGGTCGAATTTTTCGCCAAGCTCGCGCTGGATCTGCTGGCGCAGGCGGTAGAAGGCCATGCGCCCGGCGAAGTAGGTGCTGAGCTGCGCGGTGCTTTGCTTGGAGCGGATGATTTTCAGTTTGGCTTCGCCTTCGGATTGAAACGCGCCGTGGGTGAGGAGGTGCAGGGCCTCGTCGTCGGTCATGGCGGTGCAGTGCATCTTGTGGTCGAGGATGGAATTGGTGACGGCGCGCAGGTAGAATTTGAGCTGATTGAGCCGCAGTGCGAGATCGCCAGCGCCGTAGCCTTGGTCGATCATCATCTGCTCGGTATAGACGGCCCAGCCTTCCTTGAAGGTGCCGGAGCCGAGGATGAGGCGGATGCGCGAGGGGCAGCGGTTGGAATACTCAAGCTGCACGTAGTGGCCGGGGTAGGCCTCGTGAATGGTGAGCACCTGGAGCATGTGCTTGTTGTATTCTTCGAGGAAGGTCTGCACGCGTTCGGGTTTCCAGTCGGATGGCGGCGGGCTGACGGCGTAGGTGCTGGGGCCGGAGGGATCCAGCGGCAGCGCGGACTCAAGATAAGCGACGGAGTTGCCACGGCGGAACTCAGGCATTTCGAGGATCTGGCAGCGGTCGGGCTCGGGAAGGCGGAGGATGTCGTGGTCTTTGATGAAGGCCTTGATGCGGTCCACCGTGGCGCGGGTGTCGGTGATGAGGTTTTCGGGTTTGCCGTGTTCATGGCTGACCTCGCGAATGATGCTCGCGATGGCGTCGTGCCGGCCTTGGTCGTCATCGGGCGGGAGCGGGGTCTTTGGGAAGTAGTGGCTCCAGAGCTGACGGGCGATGACGTACATGTCCCTCTGCACACGGGCGAATTCCGCCTCGGCATCGGCCAGGACCTCATCGGCGCTGCGGCCGGTGTCGAGTTCCAGCTCGAGTTTGCGCGAGAACTTTTCCTTGCCCATGCGCCAGTGGTCGGTGGCTTTGGCTCTGAGTTCTTTTTCGAGGAAGGTTTGGTATTCTTTCAGCGCGGCGACGACGGGTTTTGCGGCGGATTGCAATGCGGCGAGCTGCGGGGTTTCGCCTGCGAGAGTGAAGACTTCTTCTTCGTAGAATGAGATGGCACCGCGGTTTTGCAGGATGGCGGTGTCCAGGATGGACTGCGGAATGGACTGCAGTGTTTCGCGGGCGACCTTGACGATGCCGGGGATGTGCGCCATGCGGGCAATGGCGTTTTTGATGTTGGTCTCCTTCGGCAAGGTTGACTGCGCGAGGAGGGTGTAAACGCTGTCGCTGATGTAGCCGCCGTAGGTGCGGGGATCTTCCTCGAAGGGGTGCGTGTTTTCCGTGAGCCAGATGCTGCGCGTGAGGTCATCGCGCAGGATTTCAAAGTCGATCTGTGAATTGCGCGAGAGCTGGTCGTAGGGGACGGTTTTCGGCAGTGTCTCAAGGGTGCGCTTGGCGTGGGCGAGCCAGCCAGCACGGGCTTTGGGAGAGATGTCGTCGAGGAGGTGGTCGAAGCGGTGGTCGCCGAGGGATGTGGCGTCCATGGGGCGCAGCTGGAAGGTTTCTTCAAGGTAGGTTTTGAAGAAGGTTTCCAGTTTGGCGTCGGCGGTTTGGGCTGGCAGTGGCGTGGTGCTGGCGAGAGCGAGGCCTAAGCCGAGGAAGAGCGATGATGGAAATTTCATTGGAAGGAGCTTCACGGAGCGGGAATGACGGCTTGCACGGGCTTGTCCACGGTGCCCTGAATTTGAAAGTGTCCCAGAAGGTGATGCTGTGCGTCTTTCACCAGCCACAGGGCACCGCTGCTGCTGCGGATGCTGAAGACGTCTTTTGGCTCAAGCGTCTTAAAATGCTTCTCTTCTCCCTGATTGCTGACCCAGATGAGGTCCACGGCCTGGGGGGCCTGATTCTGAAAGGTGACGGCGAGCTTGGGACCCTGCGGATCCGATTTTGGTAATGCGCCGTCTGCAGCAGGATGCCATGGCAGGGATGTGGTGGATGCTGTTGAAGCGGCGGACGCAGGCTCCTGCCAGTTGAAAGCTGGGCGCGGCAGCGTTTTCCAGAGTTGTGCGTTCAGCTGAGCCAGCAGTGCTGCCTGATCTGGGCGCGTGGCGATGTTCTCGTTTTCGTCGGGATCAACGGTGTGATCGTAGAGCTCCTGCGCGACGATCTCCCGCGAGGACAGATCCAGCCACTCGATGTAACGATGGCGGTCGGTGCGCATGGCGTAGCCCATGTAATGGTGATCTTTTTCACGACGTGGAAACTGGCTGAAGGCAGCGTCTTTGACCTGCGAGGCAGTTCCGGTGAGCAGAGGCTTGAGGCTGGTGCCTTCGAGTTTGCCGGAGACGGGCAGGCCGGCGAGTTCGGCTAGCGTGGGATAGATGTCCACGAATTCGACCAGTGCGTTCGTGCTTGTGCCGTTCGCCTTTGCGCCGGGCATGCGGATCATCAGCGGTGCGCGGGTGTCGATCTCGTAATTGGTCTGTTTGCACCAGCCGCCGTGTTCGCCGAGCTTCCAGCCATGATCGCTCCAGAACACGACGATGGTGTTGCTGGCGAGCCCGAGGCGGTCGAGTTCGTCGAGCAGACGGCCCACCTGCGCGTCGGTGAACGAGACTGCAGCATAATAGCCGTGCTTGAGCTCGCGCTGCTGCGCCTCTGACAGCGGGGCGTCGCGGGGCCAGGGGGCCTCCGCGTAGTCCATGTAGTCACGCAGTTCGTAGAAGCCGCCCTGAGATTCGCCAAACGCCATTGAAGGCGCGCCGTGCGGCAGATGGCTGTTGGTGGCGAGCGGAATCTTGGAGCGGTCGTAGAGATCCCAGTATTTCCGGGGCACGACAAACGGCAGGTGCGGGCGTACGAAGCCGGCCGCCAGGAAGAAGGGGCGCTTTTCGCCAGCCAGCCTGCGCATGGCGGCGAGAGCCTGATCTGCCATGGCTCCATCCGGGTGTTCCGTGTCGGGAACATCCACCACCTCCGTGGCAACGGCGCGCATGCGGTCGATGCGTGCCCTGGGTTTGCCATCAGCGTTCATTTTTTGACGGAAGGCGTTCAGGTTTTCCGTGGCTTTGGCGGACCAGAGCGGCTGACTGGGCCAGGCATGCGGCTCGTCCCACGACACATTGTCCGGCCATGGATTGTGGAAGATTTTGCCAAAGCCGAGCGCGGAATAGCCGTGCTGGCGGAAGTGCTGAGGAAGGGTGACCGCGTCAGGCATGACGGAGCGCATTTCTGTGGAGAGATACCAGACCCTGGTGGTGTCCGGACGCATGCCGGTCATGAGAGAGACGCGCGAAGGATTGCACACCGCCTGCTGGCAGTAGGCGCGGTTGAAGAGCACGCCTGAGGCGGCAAGGCGATCAAGGTTTGGAGTGAGGACGTGCTTAGCTCCGTAGCACCCGAGATCGCAGCGCATGTCGTCCACGGCGATGAAGAGCACGTTTGGGCGTGACTCGGCGGCGCTCAGTGCTGAGCCCAGAAGGCAGAGGATGAGCAGGCGTTTCATGGGCGCTGGGTGGAATTATCGTGAGGCCTGGGGGTGTCAGGCTGGCCGTTTGGCCAGGGCATCGCGGATGATCTTGAGGACCTGCTCGCGCTCGGTGCCGGAGAGGGGGAGGCGGGGCTCGCGGCACCATTCTTTGCCGAGGCCGGTCTCCTGGCAGAGGAGCTTGATGTATTGCACGAAGTGGATGTGCGTATCGAGCTTCATGAGGGGCTGCATCCAGCGGTAGAGGGTGCGGGCTTCGTCCCACTTTCCGGCGCGGGTGAGGTCCCAGAGTTTTTGATTTTCCTGCGGGAAGGCGATGCCGCTGCCGGCCACCCAGCCGTCGATGCCGAGGATGCTGCACTCGAGGATGAGATCGTCCACGCCGGTGAAGAGCTGGTAGCGATCTCCGACGAGATTGCGCAGTTCGGTGATGCGGCGGGGATTGGCGCTGCTTTCCTTGATGGAGGTGAGGTTTTCGATGTCGGCGATCTGCGCGAACATCTCTGGCGTGACGTCGGTGTGGTAGCCGACGGGATTGTTGTAAAGCATCCAGGGAAGCGGCGTGGCTTTGGCGAGGGTGCGGAACCAGTGCTCGGTCTCGCGGGGATCGCTCTTGTAAACCATGGGGGGCATGATCATGAAACCGGCGGCGCCGAGTTTTTCGCCGTCCTGCATGTAGCTGATGGCAGCCTGCGTGTTCATCTCGGCGACGCCGCTGACGACGGGGATGCGGCCTTTGGCGGTCTCGATGGCGCACTTGAGGACGGCGCGTTTTTCAGCGGGCTGCAGGCACTGGTTTTCACCGAGGGAGCCGCAGACGATGAGGCCGGAGATGCCGGACTGGATGAGGGCCTCGAAGTGGCGGGCGGAGGAGGGGAGATCGAGGGACTGATCTTCGTGCATCTGAGTGACGACAGCGGGGAAGACGCCGGACCAGCGGGGGAGGGAGGAGAGAGACATGCGTGTGAAAGGGGAAATTTATGATTTATGATTTACGATTTATGATTTGTCCGGAGGTGGGTGGCTAGTCCGGGTGAATCAAACGGGTGGATGGTGGTGGAAAGGAGGCTGAGGGTCTTGATTGCTTTTTGGGCGGGAGGCTGCCAATTCAGTCAAAATGATGGATTCGACGGGACCTTTCTCCGAGCACGCTACGACGGAGGCGCTGTTTGATGCGCTGCCGGATGTGGTGTTTTTTATGAAGGATGCGGTGGGGCGGTATGTGCGGGTGAATCAGACGCTGGCGGATCGCTGCGCGGGAGGGGACAAAACGAGGCTGATGGGCAGGCGGCCGGAGGAGGTGTTTCCGGCGGCGCTGGCGGCGAGCTATGCGCGGCAGGATGAGGCGGTGCTGAGAACCGGGAAGCCGGTGGAGCATCAGCTGGAGCTACACATTTACCCTGGGCACAAGGCGGGCTGGTGCCTGACCACGAAGCATGCGCTGCGGGATGTGAAGGGTCGCATCATCGGCGTGACCGGAATCTCGCGGGATCTGAATGCACCGAGCGACAAGGCGGGCGGTTTTGCGGAGCTGGCAGCCGCTTTGAAGCACATGCAGCAGCGGTTTGCGGAGAGCCTGCGCATCGAGGACATCGCGAAGAAGGCGGGGCTGAGCGTGTATCAGTTCGAGCAGCGGGTGCAGCGTCTGTTTCAAATGAGCCCACTGCAACTCCTGCACAAGCTGCGGCTGGACGAGGCCACGCGCCTGCTGCGCGAGACGGATCGCTCGCTGGCGGACATCGCCATCGAAACGGGGTGGTGCGATCAGAGTGCGTTCACGCGGCACTTCAGCCGGTATGCGGGCATGGCGCCGGGGAAGTTTCGGGGATTGAACAGGGTGTGAACCTTTACGAGAGCAGCCCTGCGCAAACAGGGCGCAGGGCCCGGTGAGATGATCTGGATACGCAACTAAATATTACGACAAATATAGGTATGGCTGCCTGGATCTAGATTTAAATGCCTAAATTGTGAGAACTTAATGTAGAAAAGTCTTGTTCAGGGATGAGTTGGTCTATTTAATTGAAGGGGTGGCTCCCGGGCATTTATGCAGAAGTACTTCATCGCAAAGACGTGCTAAACAGGGAGCTGGATCTGTGAGGCGAATGGTGCAACCAACGATTGAATCAAATGGCAGACCAAAACGACCAACCGCAGGGCAACCCACCGCAGGGCAACCCACCGCAGGGCAACCCACCGCAGGGCAACCCACCGCAGGGCAACCCACCGCAAGGCAACCCACAGCAGGGCAATCCACAGCAAGGCAACCCACAGCAGGGCAACCCGCCGCCTGCGTCTCAAACAGCTCACTTGTCGGCCAAGTTCTTCGCGGTGATCTGGGTGCCGGTTGTGGTGCTGATTTGGAATCTGGCGGCCTTTGGTGGTAGCAATGATGGCACTCTGAATTTGCCCGCGCCGTTGCCGTCGCAGCAGAATGTGGTGGCCCGGGCCCAAGTAGGGCTGCCAAGCAAGGGAGGCAGCGTTATAAATTGTCTATCCGACATTGCCGTGAACATCACGTTGATGGTTCGAAACGCCGATGGCTGGCTGATCGACATGGCCGAGCGTCATCCGAAGGAGATGCTGAAAGATCCGGATTTCCAGCTGCCGACCTTTCTAGCCTGGAAGAAAAACAAGGTCAACATACCTGGCCAGCCAGCCAACACGAAGGAGGACGAGGAGAAGTTCGAAAAATGGGTGAGCGACAAGGTGAAGGCGAATCCAGGACTTCTCACTGCGGACAAAATGGGTGACGATAGTTTGCTGAAGCAGGTTCTGGCCATCGATGCCAATCCGCCAGCCAAAGTGGAAGCGGCGGTAGTCACGAAATGGAATGGCGCTCTCTTGGAGTATGTGGACAAGACGCCTGGCTCTCTGGAGGGCAGCGGTTTTACGAGCCTAGATGCGCTCAAAAATTTTCTCTCCCAGCGTGGCAAGATGGCCGTGTTGGTGACGGCAGACGAAAAAGCGCGGGCCAGAGCATGGCTGGCAGGAGTTTATGACATGCTGCGCCTGAATGTGGCAGGAAGGCACCTGGCGAGCATTGCGCCCACCCCTGGTATGAAGCATGCGCTGTCAGATGTGGAAATGCCACAGCAGACCAAGGATGACACTTGGGAACGAATCGCCTTTGCCAACGTCAAGCCAGACAAAAACGATCTGGAAGTCTGGCAGCACCTGGTGCAGACGCATGGGCTGGAGTGCGCGGCCCCGCTCAGCCTTTCCATCCAACTTGGCGATACCAAATCAGTAGTGGAAACGATGCCCACTCTGGTCAACCAAGGGGTGTCCGGGGAGAAGGAAGACTTTGGTCTGCCGATGCGTTCCCGGTTGATGCGAGCGCTGGCCTGGTCCGCCATGTTCGGGGTGCTGTGGTTTATTGTGCTGGTATGCGTCCAAACATCGGTATTGAGGGAGTCCTTGCAGGTGGGCAACACCCTGGTCACACGCTATGAAGAGTCACCTTGGAGTGCCTCCCGGCTGGTGTTCGCCTGGTGGCTGGCCATCTGCACGAGCTGTTTTCTTTTCCTGTGGGCGATGAAGGGGGAGATGAAGGTGCTCTCTGCCACGGCGGCCACACTTCTGGGCATCAGCGGCACGACGCTGGCGGCTTCCTCATTCCTCGGAGCAAGCCGGGGAATGAAGCCACAGAAGGCGACGCAGGGCTTTCTTGCGGACATCATCTCGGAGAGCGGTGAGCCCGAGATATCTCGCCTGCAAATGCTGGTGTGGAATGGTGTGCTGGGCGTGGTCTTCGTCTGGCAGACGCTGGAGAACTGGGTGATGCCGGATTTTGACCCGAATCTCAACGCGCTTGTGGGCATCAGCTCCACGGCCTATGTGGGTTACAAGTGGTCAAACCAAAAGCAGGATGGGCAGGCCAATGCCAACCCGAATCCGAACGCCAACGTCAATGGGAATGTCCGTGGTTAGCGGCGTTGCTTTTGTTTGCCCAGTGAGCGACCGCAGGAGAGGCCACGCGCCTGCTGCGCGAGACGGATCGCACGCTGGCGGATATCGCCATCGAGACGGGCTGGTGTGATCAGAGTGCGTTCACGCGGCACTTCAGCCGGTATGCGGGGATGGCGCCGGGGAAGTTTCGGGGATTGAACAAGGTGCGACTTGATGGGGTAGGCTCTAAGCCCAGTAGAGGGCGAAAATCGCCTAACCTCTGCCGTAGGTTTGATGTTAATAAAAACAATAAAAACCATATTAATTCGGTTGCCGCTTTGAGGGGCTTTTTGTAGCGTCCAGGGATGTCGCGCTCACTGGTCGCAGCTACGGGTCACCGCATGCCATTGTCGGGTGGGGAAATCTGTGTCGGGACCGATCCGTCCGTGCAGATTCCGGTGCGGGCGGAGCTGGGGCTGCTGCCGCGGCACTTCGCTGTGGCTGAGCGAGATGGCGGCTGGTACATCGGGGCATATACGGGTGCGGCGGTGTGGGTGAACGGGCAGCCGGTGAGCATGACGGAGCTGCATGATGGCGACCGCATCGTGGCTGGGCAACTGGAGTTGACGTACAGGGATGAGCAGGCGGTGGACGTGCCCCAGGTGCCAGCGACGGTGCCGCAGGGCTCCAAGACCCAGACGATGACTCTGATGCCGGGCGCGAGTTTTGTGCCTGCGATGCCTGCCGGGGCCCATGGGCTGATGATGCCAGGTGGGCCCCAAGTGCCTATGATGCCTGCCGCGACAAATGCGGCTTCGATGGCTGGCGCGACTTTTTCGCCGACACTGTCGCCGGCGACCCCAAGCGCAGCGCCGATGACGGGCCAGCCGACGCTGCTATCCAGGCCGATGGCTGACCCGTCTGCAATCGTGCCACTGCCAGCGCCCCCTTTGCGACTGGGGGCGGACTTGGACAATGGAAGCGTACCCGCAGAGAGGCCGGGAGCGGACAGGCCCGCCTCGTCGGGTTACAGACTCCCGGGCCGGGATGCTTACCTGCCGAAACGATCCACGCCAGCGCCAGCGGAAAGCTGGAATGCCTCGGACCGCTACAACCCGCAAAAATGGAGCGCACTGAAGACGGGTGCTCTCGCGATGATGCTGCTGGGGATGGGCCTCTTCGCCTGCTATGTGGCGATGTTTGAACTGCCGGGGCCGCTGAAGGAGCATGATCTGGAGATCAAGGAAGCACGGATCGTCAGCGCGATCCGGCATCATCGCCGAAAGGGGGCGAGCTGGACGGAGATCAAGCTGGCACCTGGCATGTCGCGGGTGATCGAACTGCCGGACGATCTCGCCGTGAGTCCTTCATGGCATGGGGCGGAGGCGAGGGTCGGCTTCGTGAAGAAATACTACGATGACAAGCACCTGAACATGATGGGAAATCAGGTTCCGCTGAAGGTGGTGACAATGGAGGTGGGAGGCAAAATCTACCGCTCTCTGGCCAAGCACAACACCGTGCAGGAGGGAGAAAACCAGCTCATCACGCTGGCGGGACCGTGCATGGTCATCGGGGGTGTGTTTCTGCTGATCGTGGCTTTCGGGAAGGGGAAGAAACAGGGGCTGTAGGGAGCAGGCGGGTGGGAGACTAAGGGGTTGAAAGAGGGGGGTGAGTGAGCTTATTTACAATAGAAAATAGAAATTCCATACTGGTTTGCTTGCCGAAGTGAAGGGTAGAATGTAGGCTCCGTGATGTCGCGCTATCTGGTCGCCACCACAGGTCATTCTGTGCCCTTGTTGGGCGGGGAGACCTACGTGGGGACGGACCCGGGGGTGCAGATTCCGGTGCGTGGGGAGATGGGGCTGCTGCCCAGGCATTTTGTGATCGCGCCACGCGAGCGCGGCTGGAAACTGGAGGCGTTTGAGGGCGCGACGGTGCTAGTGAACGGGCGGGAGGTGCGCCAGATGGAGATCCATGACGGCGACCAGATCGTGGCAGGGCAACTGACGCTGACGTATCGCGATGAGCAGGAAGCGGCGCTGGCGCAGGCGATGGCACAGGCGAAGGCCAGCATGTCGAAGAATTCCTTCCCCTCGCTGCATCTGGGGCTGCCGACGGCCGGTCCGAGCACTCCGCCACCGCTGCCGCCGAGCGCGAAAGCCGCTGAAGTGAGAGGGTGGAGCCTGCCCTCAGGACCGCTGCCGCCTCCGCCTCCGCCTCCGCCGCTGCCGCTGCCGGAGACCGGACATGAGCAGGCTGGGTATGAAGATTCCCCTGCCAACGAAGACCTGGCACGACGCCCGAAGGAGGGCAGGTGGGATCACTTTCTGCTGATTGGGCTGGGCATGCTGCTGCTCGGTTGCGGAGTTGTGCAGGTGACGAAGATGCTTCTGACGCCAGAAATCAAGCCGGTGAAGGCGACGGATCTCGTCTTCATCAAGGCTGAAATCTTCGGCGGAGTGCAGGTGCCGCGCGAGGTAAATCATGTGAGCTACCTGGATGGAGTCCAGGGGATCGAGATCGTGGTCGCAGGGCAGGTGGAAGATCCCAAATATTCATGGTCGGGCACGCGTTCGGCCTGGTCACGGGCCGTGTCTCTCGGGCATAGGGAGGACGCCAGGCACGTCCGGCACAGCATCCTGGATCTGCCCAAGGACCTGACCTTTGACCCTGCATGGCAGGAGCCGGGAAACGTGGCAAAGATCGGCATCCTAAAGAAGGACTACAACTACGAAGCCCTCATGATGCGGAACTGGGATTTCTCGATGCGGGTGGCCACGCTGGAGGTGAACGGCAAGTCGTACCGCTCCCTGGCGCAGCTCAATGCGTCGAGGGCGGCAAGCCAGGCTCAGTTCCTGCCCTTTGCAGGACCGGGCATGCTGCTGCTGGGCCTTTTCTTTTTGGTCCTGGGCGTGGAGAAATGGAAGACGCGAACTGCGCAGAGGCGGTGAGGGTGGTGAGGCGGTGGCGGACTATCACGCCATCAGCGCCTTCACCGGTTTGGCGGGATTGATGCCGATGAGCTTTTGGTCGAGGCCCTGGAACTTGTAGGTGAAGCGGTCGGCGTTGTAGCCGAGGAGGTTCAGCACGGTGGCGTGGAAGTCGCTGATGTGGAGCGGGTCTTTGACGATGTTGTAGCTGAAGTCGTCGGTCTCGCCGTAGATGGCGCCACCTTTGGAGCCGCCGCCGGCCATCCACATGCTGAAGCAGCGCGGGTGGTGGTCGCGGCCGTAGTTCTCCTTGGTGAGGCCGCCCTGGCTGTAGATGGTGCGGCCGAATTCGCCGCCCCAGATGATGAGGGTGTCGTCAAACATGCCGCGCTGCTTGAGGTCTTCGATGAGGGCGTGGCAGGGCTGGTCCACGTCCTTGCACTGGCTGGGCATGCGGCCGCCGACGTTGCTGTGGTGGTCCCAGTTGTTGAGGTAGATCTGGGTGAAGCGCACGCCGCGCTCGGCCAGACGGCGGGCCATGAGCACGCTGTTGGCAAAGGTGCCGGGCTTCTTCGCCTCGTCGCCGTAGAGCTTGAAGATGTGCTCGGGCTCGCTGTTGATGTCGGTGAGCTCGGGCACGCTGGCCTGCATGCGGAAGGCCATTTCATACTGCTGGATGCGCGTGTGCGTTTCGGGATCGCCGACTTCCTTGTAGTTGATCTCGTTGAGGGCGTTGAGGCCTTCGATGGTGCGCTTGCGCACGCTGCTGGGCACGCCGGCGGGGTTGTTGATGAAGAGGATGGGATCGCCCTTGCTGCGGAAGGAGACGCCCGCGTGCTCGCCGGGCAGGTAACCGCTGGACCACAGGCGCGAGGAGATGGCCTGCTCCTGCTCGCGGTTCGTCGGTGTGGCGATGAGGACGACGAAGGTGGGCAGGTTCGAGTTCATGCTGCCGAGGCCGTAGGAAGCCCAGGAGCCGAGGCAGGGGCGACCGGTGATCTGGTTCCCCGTCTGCATGGCGCAGATGGCGGGCTCGTGATTGATGGCCTCCGTGTGCAGGGAGCGCATCCAGCAGATGTCATCGGCGTTTTTGGCAAGGTTGGGGAGGAGGTCCGAATTCATCCACATGCCGCACTGCCCCCGCTGCGCGAAGTTGAACTTCGACGGCGCGATGGGGAAGCGCGCCTGACCGCTGGTCATCGTGGTGAGACGCTGCCCATTGCGGATGCTTGGCGGCAGATCCTTGTCATACCACTTTATCATCTCCGGCTTGTAGTCGAAGAGGTCCATCTGCGCAGGACCGCCGACCATGTGCAGGTAGATCACACGCTTGGCCTTCGGCGCAAAGTGCGGTCCCATGGCACCGCCGCTCGATGCGTTCGCAAAGGATTCGCCGAGGAGGGAAGCGAGCGCTGCGCCGCCCAATACGTTCTTACCGCGAGAGAAAAGCTGGCGGCGGGTTTGAAGGGTGTCCCATTCGTGGAGGATGCTCATACAGAGTTTAAAGTTTAAGGTTTAAAGTTTCAAGTTGGGGACGCTTCGCGGGTGGTGGAGCGTCGGGACGGAGTCAGTCTTTGGGACTTGCGGAGGTGGTTTGGAATTTGCGGCCTTTGATTTCGGTTTGGCGAAGGTATTTGATGAAGCCGTCGAGAAGGCGGCTGACTTCGAGGCAGCGGTTGTGGAGTTCCTGCCACTCGGTTTGAGTTATATAACCTTCGTCGAGTGCCACATAGAGCTGGGAGCGGACTTCGCCGCATGAGCCTTTCGAGTGACCGAGAAATTGAATGAATTCTTTGGTGCCTCCACGTTCGAAGCCTTCGGCAATGTTTGAAGTGATGGAGATCAACGCGCTGCGAATTTGATCGCGCAGCGCAAAATCCTTCGCGAACTCTCCCTTCCGGGAGGCTTTGTAAACAAGCCGAGTCAGCTCTCGGCCTTTTTGCCAGGCGAGGATGTCCTCGAATTGTTCGATGTTCGCCATGGGGGAAGAGTTTAAAGTTTCAAGTTTAAGGTTTAAAAATTAGAACGAGTTTGAGGGCGCTTTCAAAGATGAGGGCTGTTGCTCCCTGTTAGTTATGGAGTGTTCGCGTTAGAGAACTTGAAACTTTTAACCTTAAACTTTTAACTTTGTTCTACTTGTTCAGCACCTCGTCCAAATTCATCACCTCATTGCAAAGCATGGTCCACGCAGCGAGTTCCGGCTTCGGCAGCTTCTCATCGGCCTTCGATTCACCCACCTTCAGCAGCGCTTCGGCGTCCGCAGCATTGGCTCCGTAGAATTTGCGCATATCCGCGAGGCTCGCAGCGAGAATGGGCTTCTCGGCATCCTTCAGCGGGCGGCAGAGGAGGCGCTGGTAGATGTAGGTGAATTTGGCGTTGTCGTCTCCTTGGGCTTGCTCAAGGGCGTGCTGGGCGAGGTTGCGGGCGGCTTCGATGAACTGGGGGTCGTTCATGGTGACGAGGGCCTGCAGCGGGGTGTTGGTGCGGTCGCGGCGGACGCAGCTCATCTCGCGGCTGGGGGCGTTGAAGATGTCCATGTTCGCGGGCGGGGCCATGCGCTTCCAGAAGTCGTAGAGGGTGCGGCGATACAAGTTTTCGCCTTTGTCCTGCACGTATTTCTCGGTGCCCATGCCGACGACTTCCCAGATGTTTTCCGGCTGGTAGGGCAGGGTGCCGGGGCCGCCCATGCGCGGGGAAAGGGTGGCGCTGGCGGCGAGGGCGTAGTCGCGGATCATCTCGGCATCCATGCGGAAGCGCGGGCCGCGCGAGATGAGGGCGTTGTCGCGGTCTTTCTCCAGTTTTGCGGGCGTGATGACGGCGGCCTGACGGTAGGCGGCGGAGGTGACGAGCATCTTGTAGAAGCGCTTCACATCCCAGCCGCTTTCTCTGAACTCCACGGCCAGCCAGTCGAGCAAGGCGGGATTGGAAGGGGCGCTGCCCATGATGCCGAAGTCTTCACTGGTCTTCACCAGACCGCTGCCGAAAAGCTCCTGCCACATGCGATTCACCGTGACGCGGGAGGTGAGGGTGTTGTTGTCACTGACGAGCCATTTGGCGAGGCCGAGGCGGTTTTTCGGTGCATCGGCGGGCAGCTTGCCGAGGGCGGCGGGCACGGCGGCTTCCACGGCGGCTCCCACTTTGTCATACTGGCCGCGCATGAGGATGTTGGCCATGGGCTTGGTGTCCATCTTCTCCTCCTGCACGTGGGTCATGGGGCTGCGGGCCTTGATGGCTTCCTGTTCGGCGGTGAGCTTCGCGCTGGTGGCGAGCGCTGTTTGATAAGCGGAATCGCGAGTGGTGAGGTAGTGCTCAAACAGCGCCTCCTGCTGTTTGGGTCCCTGCTTCTTCGCGGCGAGCATGGCGCGCAGCGGGCCGACTTTGGAAAGGGTCATCACTTCCGTGGCGGTGAGCTGGCGGTCATAGACGCGTACATCCTGCACGCCGCCGTCGGTGAAGAAAGCACCTTCGCTGCGCTGGCCGATGCGTGTGGCCGTGGTGGTCTTGATGCTGCCTTTGAGCGCGTTCGTATCCGGGCGGATGGGCGTCTCCACGCCGTCCACAAAGATGCGCACGCCGCCGGCCTTGCCTTTGCCGTCGTAAGTGACGAAGACATGCTGCCAAACGTTCGGACGCAGGGCGGGCTTGGCGGTGCTGACCTTGATGGCGTCCTCGGGCCATTTGCTGACGATGTGCACGGAGAGTTTATTATCGCTCTGGAAGAGGTCCCAGCCGCGGAAGGCATTCTTGGAATCCATGCGGCTGAGGATGCTGCCGGAGATGCCGGTGACCTTGCCTGCGCGAATCCACGCGCCGTAGCTGAAGGCGTGATCTTTTTCGTAGTCACCCACGTCGCCGATCTCAAAGGTGCTGCCGGGTTTCATCACTGGAGCGGGGCCGAGTTTGCCATCGGGCTTCCAGGTGACTTCGCCGGTGGCTTTGAAAGTCTTGGCCTCGCCGCAGGTGGCGGAGACTTGAGCGCCTGTGCCTTCATTCAGCGGCAGATGCGCGGTGATGCCCTTGGTGGGCACATCCTTGTCCAGGTCTTCCGGCTTGGCGGTGGTGAGCCAGAGATCAAAGAGCGGCTTGGCGGTTTTGCGCGCCCCGTCCTGCTTCACTTTGGCAGCGGCGAGCTCCGTGGGCAGCGCGTTCCAGCGTGGGCGGTCCTTCTCCGTGGGAATCACGAGGATGGGGCCGAGGCCGTCCTTCACATTGCCGTCCTTCGGCTTCTGCGTGGTGTTGCGGAAGAAGGCGGCCATGGAGTAGTAGTCCTTCTGCGTGAGCGGGTCGAACTTGTGGTCATGGCACTGTGCGCAGTTCGTGGTGAGGCCAAAGTACACCCAGCCCATGGTCTGCACGCGGTCGGAGGCATAGTTGGCGAGGTTCTCTTCATCGATGGTGCCGCCTTCATTGGTGGTGATGTTGCAGCGCTGGAATCCGGTGGCGATGAGCTGGTCTTCGCTGGGCTTGGGCAGCAGGTCTCCGGCGATCTGTTCGACGGTGAATTTGTCGAAGGGCTCGTTGTTGTTGTAAGCCTTCACCACCCAGTCGCGGTAGGGCCAGATCTCGCGCGGCTTGTCAAAGTGCAGGCCGTGGGTGTCTGCGTAACGTGCGGCATCCAGCCAGTAGCGGGCGCGGTGCTCGCCATAGGCAGGGGATTTGAGAAGCTCGTCCACCAGCGCGGAGTACTTCTTTTCATCGAGCGGCAGATAGCGGGCCATCAACTCGGGTGAAGGCGGGAGGCCGGTGAGGTCCAGAGACACGCGGCGGATGAGTGCGTGGTCTTCCGCCTGCGGGGCAGGCGTGAGGCCTGCGGATTCCAGGGTTGAGAGGATGAAGCGGTCCACCGGAGTCTTCACCCAGGCGCTGTCCTTCACGGCAGGCAGCGGGGCCTTCTGCGGGGCGATGAGCGACCAATGCGGCTGCCACGGTGCGCCCTGCGCGATCCATTCCTTCACCAGCGCGATCTGCTCGGGCTTGAGCGATTTGTGGGAATCCGGCGGCGGCATGAGGTCGTCTTCATCTTTGGTGATGAGACGCTGAAACAGCGCGCTGACCTCGGGCTTGTTTTTGATGACGGTGGGCTGCTCGCCTTCCTTGGCGGTGAAGAATCCGGCTTCGGTATCGAGGCGCAGTCCGGCTTTGCGCGTTCCTGGGTCAGGGCCGTGGCAGTGGAAGCAGGCGTCCGCGAGGATGGGGCGGATGTCTTTATTGAAGCCGATGGGCTGCGCTGCTGTCGCCGCGGCGGAGGAGGCGAGAAGCGAGAGGAGCAGGGTAAAATCGAGGCGCATGCGGTGGTGGGCGGTTTGGTATGGAAATGTCTCGGACTGGTATGAATGTGCTTACGGGGTTCGCGGTTGCGATTTTACGGCAAATCTGGCGAAGTTTTGAGCGGATGCTGGCGTGGGAAGGGGGGCGAGAGTCAGGAGGTCAAGGTGGCAAAAGGTCAAGACCGACAGGCCTCACCCGTGCCCGCTAAACAACAGCGTGACGGCGGTGACCAACTGAACGGCGCCGAGGGCGAAGCACCAGGAGGAGATCCGACGGTACCGCCTGAGCCTGGCGGCTCCTTGTTTGTCTTCCAAAAGAGATTCACCGTTTGCGGCGGACCATTGGCTGAAAAGATCATTGCGCGCAAAGGCAGCCTTCGTGAGCCCCGCGTTCTTGGTTCCCGGTGGCACCCAGAAAAAGCCTACGGGCTTTCCAAGGTCAGTCCACGCGGACTCTGAGCGTGTCCAAACCTGTTTCAGAAGCCTGTCAAACATCGCAAAGCTCAGAACAGCAAAGACGCCTCCAGCAATCGAACATGCCAAAAACGTTGTCATCAGGACTTCAAACATGGGTGCAAAGATGCCGGACAATATCCGACGCACAAGACACAAGCCTCTCCATCGCGCAGGCTGCAGCCTCAACGTCCGCCTACAGTCTTCCCCGCGCGCGCCGCCAGCAGCGCCGACTCCCCGATGAGCAAGCGGAGCAAGCTGGGACGTGATGAGGAGTGAGGCGATCATGGCTTCAGGCGGCATCACACCATCGCGCTGCGCAGGGCCAGGCGCTCGGATTCCGGCAGGCTGCTGGCGGTGATGGCCTTCCACGCGGCATTGATGTCGATGCGGCTCCAGAGGGCGGCGAGGCAGTTGCCGAGGCTGATGCGTTCCTTCGGCGCGCGCACGTGGGTGAGCAGATTGAGCGCGAGATCGGGGCGGTGATGCTTCACCACGAGGATGAGGTCCTTCAATTCCTCGTCATTGTATGAGGCCACCACTTCCGCGTCGCTGAGCAGTTCATCGAGCAGGGGAAGATCGCGCAGGTTGCCGCGGTGCAGGCTGGCGGCCACGCGCCGGAGCCGCTCGCGGCGCTGGGGCAGGAGCAGGGGATGGAGGGCTTTTCGCATGGCATAGAATACGCCAGCCGGGGCAATGACGTCTTGCATGCGCATGGCTTCCTTGTGTAAAATACGCGCACTATGGCGGCGATTTCACCACAGGCCTTTTTGCGGCGGTTACGCGGCGCGGAGCTCGCGCAGCTGTTTGACCTGCTGCCGGACATGTCGTTTTTCATCAAGGACGCGCAGGGCCGCTTCATGGCGATGAACCGGCGCAGCTGCGACTACTGCGGGGTGAAGCAGGAGAAGGATGCCATCGGCAAGACCGACTATGACTTCTTTCCCCGCAACCGTGCCATCGAGTACCGCAAGGATGACGAGATCGTGATGCGCACGGGCAAGCCCATCGTGAACCGGCTGGAGAGCGCGCCGGAGGCGGAGGGCAGCCCGCGTCTGGTCATGTCCAGCAAGATCCCGCTGCGCGATGCAGAGGGGCGCATCATCGGCGTGGCGGGCTTTTCGCGGCAGCTGGATCAGGTGCGCAGCCGCAGTTCCGGAGAGGCGCGTTTTGCACGGGTGATCGAGCAGATGCACAAGCACCCGGAGGACGCACTGAGCAGCGCGGAGATGGCGCGCGTGTGCGGCCTCTCGCAGAGCCAGTTTGACCGCAGCTTCAGGCGCGTGTTTGGCTCATCAGCGCGGCAGTATTTGCTGCGCGTGCGGGTGGAGGCCGCGTGCAGGCGACTGGCGGAGACGGAGGAGACGGTGGCCGCGCTGGCAGTGGAGCTGGGCTTTTATGATCACGCGCATTTCACGCGCTGCTTCCGTGGTGTCATGGGCATGACGCCCGCGCAGTTTCGGGAGGAACGAGTACCGAAGGGGAGAAGGAAGGATGAATTATGAAGGATGAATTATGAAGGATGAAGCCGAGGGTGAGTTGCGCTGTGTTTGAAACACTGGGTGCTGAGAGGCGGGCCAGAGCGCTCCACGGACCGCATGCGAAAGCGGGATTTGTTTCGCAAACTGCAAAGAAGACGTGGACCCTCTGCGTTGCCTCACCATGGACAGTTCTATGCCCGAGCGAGACGAAGGTCTTGAGATCTATCTCAACGAGATCGAGAAGGCGAAAGCGCGGTTGCTTGCGCTGAAAGGTGCGGTGGGGGAGCGTGAGGTGCGTGCCCAGATGATCCGGGAGCATCTGCGGCTGGTGGTGAGGATCGCGCAGGAGCAGCAGGCCCAGGGCGAGATCCCGATGTTAGACCTGATTTCTGCAGGCAACATCGGCTTGATGAAGGCGGTGGCGCGGTTTGATCCGGAGAAGGAAGGGGCGCTTCCGGCGTTTGCGGCATGGTGGATCCGGCAGGCGATCAAGCGTGAGGTGAAGAAGCGGGCCGGGAAGTTTCAGGACCTCTGCGCGCCGCTGAAGCCACACCTAGGCAGCGCTGAGGATCTGGCTTTGCCTGCGTGAGCAAGCTCGCTGGACGGGAGGTCATGTTTTTCCGGCAGGAGATTCGTTCTCGTCTCATACCACGATCAGTTGAAAAAAGGTCTCCCAGCAAGCACCCCAACTTCAAACACGGGGCACATGCTGGATCGTAGGATGGGTGTGGCGACAGCGCGTGCGTCTGCGAGCGTGCCTCATGCGCTGTGGCGTACGGACATCCTCGCAGTCGGTCGGTTTGGCGGTGGGGGCTTGGGAGCGTTGGAACGCGCTTGAATGTGCTCACCGGCAAGGGACGTGCGTGGAGGTAGGCTGGCGGGCAGTGGTGAGTGGCGTGAAAGCCTAGAGAGCCGTAAGGATAGGCGGATTGCCTGCGTAGTGCTCGCATGGACGGCTTGAATCAAGAACGCATCGATGACTTAAAGGCTCGCCCCGGTGGAGGCGAGGGGCTCGATGTCTATCTGAATGAGCTGCCTGAGGCGGCTCCGCTGGCCGGGGCGGGGCACACGGATGAGTCTGCGGAGCGCGAACTGCGCGCGGAGATGGTGCGGGCGAATCTGTGGCTGGTGGTGAAGCTGGCGCAGGAACTGCGGAACTGGTGCGAGGTGCCTATTCCAGACCTCATCGCCGCAGGAAACTGCGGACTGGTGAAGGCGGTGAACCGGTTTGACCCCGGGAAGGAGGGGCGTTTTCCCATCTTTGCCCGCTGGTGGATTCGGCAGTCCATCAAACGTGTGATCGAGGAAAATCCGTTTTTCCACCTTCCCGCGTCCATGCCAGCCGAGGGAGATGAAGAGGACCTCGCGCTGTCTGCGTGATCCGTCTGAGGTCACACTCTTTTTAATTCTACTTTGGTAAGTTCCATTTGCTGCCTGCCAAAGCTGGTTTTCCGGATTGTTGACCACGGATTACACGGATTGACACGGATGCCTGAGGCTAAGGGTTAATAATTCCCGATGCCTTTCATGAACGCCCTGAAAAGTTACCAAAGTAGAATTAACGTGGCGCCCATGGGCTGCGTCTTCTGTCAGCAAGCGTGCTGCGGCCGCTATGAAGTACGGTCGTCCTCGCAGTCGGGCGGTTTGGCGGATGGAACGCTGGAGCGTGGGGTGACTTTCGACGCCAAACACGTCCGACCTACGGGGCGGGGTTCGGCGCGCTGGTGGCGCTGGGTGTGGCGTGGGCGCTGGCCGGAGCGAGCTAAAGCTCTGGACTACTTTTTCCAGAGCGAGCGTTCGAGCAGCCGCGAGACGAAACCTCGGGCTACTTTTCCAAAAAACCCGGCGGCCTCCGTGCTTTCGTTATGTCTTCAAACGCATTCCCCAGTGCGAGGATGCGGGCATCTGCATTCGCGGTTCCCATGAAGGAGAGGCCGATGGGGAGGCCTTCCACGAAGCCGAGCGGCACGGTGAGGTGGGGGTAACCGGCCACGGCGGCGGGGGTGCTGGCGACGCGTTCGTTGGTGTCTCCTTTGGCGAGATCGATGAGGCCCACGGGATCGTTCGTGGGGCAGATGAGGGCGTCGAGGTGGTGCTCCAGCAGCGCGGCATCGATGCCTTCGGGGCCTGCGAGGCGGCGGGCTTTTTCGCGGGCGGTTTCTCCTTCGGCGATGATCTCGGGCGTGCCGAGTTTTTCGGATTGCTCGAAGAACTCCTGCGCAAAGTGCGGCATCTCTTCGCTGCGGTGCGCTTCATTGAAGGCGATGAGTTCGGCGAGGGAGCGCACATCGCCGCCGCGTTGTTCCAGGTAGGCATTGAGGTCTGTGCGCAGCTCGATGAGCATGGATTTCCAGGAGAGCGCTCCGGCTTCGCGGAAGTTCGGGAGCTTGACGGGATCGACGATGATGGCACCGGCGGCGCGGAGTTTTTCCAGGGCGGTTTCAAACAGCGCGAGCACCTCCGGATTTTTGCCGCAGTGGCCGCGCAGGACGCCGAGGCGTGCGCCTTTGAGCGCATCTGGTTTCAAATCGACCGTGAAGTTTTCCGCGAGGATCTGCATGAGCAGCGCGGCGTCTTCAACCGTGAGCGTCATGGGGCCTGCGGTGTCCTGATGATGCGTGATGGGGATGATGCCCGCGCCGCTGATGAGGCCGACGGTGGGCTTGAACCCGACGATGCCGCAGGCGCTGGCGGGGCTGACGATGGAGCCGTTCGTCTCCGTGCCGATGGCTGCCGGGGCCAGCCCTGCGGCCACGGCTGCTGCGGAGCCGGAGCTGCTGCCGCTGGCGCTGTGCGTGAGCCGGTGCGGATTGCGCGTGAGCCCGCCGCGCGCGCTCCAGCCGCTGGTGGAATTAGGAGAGCGGATGTTCGCCCACTCGCTGAGGTTCGTCTTGCCGAGGATGACGGCCCCTGCGGCGCGCAGTCGCGCAACGAGCGGGGCATCGGCCTTCGGTTTGTGATTGAGCAGCGCCAGCGAGCCTGCGGTGGTCTGCATGGCATCGGCGGTTTCGATGTTGTCCTTGAGCAGGATTGGCAGGCCGTGCAACGGGCCGGCAGGGGCGCGGTCGGCCAGGTCTTTCGCGGCAGGGTTCAATTCGAGCACCGCATTCACACACGGACCCGTTTTGTCGATTTCGACGATGCGTTTGAGGCAATGCTGCAGCACCAGGGCAGGCTCGGTCGCGCGCGCCTTGAGCATCCCGGACAGAAGGGTGAGCGTGGAGTAGGGGTGGATGTCACTGTACACTCGCGAGCAAGACGCCGGACTCAGCAGGGCAGCGGTGGAAAGGAGCATGCGGCGGCGGTTCATGGGGGTGGTAGCGGTTTCAGCAACTCGCTGGGAACGAAATAACGTGACACATCGAAGGGCGACTGATAGGGCAAAGGCGAATAGAGCAGCAATCGGTCAGGCAGGGAGGTGCGGAGGTCCAACGGAACGGGGAGGCTTTTCAGCCAGGAAGGCGGCAGATCAACTTTCCGCGCCGACTTTGAATCGGAGCCGAGCGTCAACCACGGTCCCCAGGGAGTGCGTCGAAGCCATGAAGCTCCCGTGAACAGACCCAGGTCGTAGATGTGCATGAGGCCTGAGGGCAGATCCAATGCCTGGGTTTTGATGGAAGCTGCGTCCTCCTCCTCCCAAACATGGGGCGGATCAATGCCGGGCACGTAGAGAAGGCTTAACTGACCGGGCCCGTAGATGCTTCCGTCCAATTCCTTCGTGATCGCAGGCGGCTTATTCAGGGAAGGGGTGGGGACCTGCAGCAATGAAGGTGTGGGATCCGCCTGCCAGCAAAGTGCATACATCCATAAAAGTGGATGTACAGATATAAGTTTGTTCGATGGCATTCGCTCTCCGGTTCTAACCTCAGACCAGCCCCATCCTGCGGAGGAAAGGGTAAGGATGAGGAGGAGCAAACCGGTCTTCATGGAGGGATGCTACCGTGGCCGCCGGGAGGGTGTCGAGGCTTTTGACGGGGCGGCAGGGAGGCACTGGGCAGCGATTTTCCATGACGCCGGACTCAGTGCGGCAGCGGTGGAGAGCAGCATGCGGCGGCGGTTCATGGGGAGGGGGATTTATGATTTACGATTTATGATTTATGATTTGCCGGAAGAAAGTATCGCGGCGCTGGTTGCGGAGGCGTCCGGTGGAGCGCGGACTTTAGTCCGCAGAAGGTCGTCCGCGCATGGCGTGTGTGTTTAGGCTGAATGTCGCAAGCACGGTGGCGCTGGGTGGGGCGGGGCCTCGTGGTGGCTTCGGGGCGCTTTGTTTCTGCGGAGTTCTGCGGACTAAAGTCCGCGCCCCTTGGGCTGCTGGTGCAGCGGTCGTTCTGCGATTTTCAGACGCTGTCCCTTTGTCGTGTTTGAAAAGCAGATGACTGAGCGCTCCCCTTGCGTTCCGTGGAGCGCGGGCCTCCGAGCCCGCAGCAGGTGGCAATCATCACCCGGCCAGAGCATGGCTTCTGCCGGGTCGCAAACACGAGCATCATGAGCAGTGGCAGTCGCGTGCAGATGAGACTCGTGAAGGAACGTGCGGCGCTGTTGGATGCTGCGAAGTGCTGCGGGCTCGGAGGCCCGCGCTCCAAAAGCGCTTTCGCCAGACCCGCTTGAAACAGGTTTTCAAACACGGCCTAAGAGCCTGCATACCGTCCGATGAAAAGGATCAGGCCGGTGGTGTCGTGCTGCAAAGCCCAGATGAAAGGGTGGTTGGCATTGAAGGTGACGACCCGGCGTTTGGGCGCGGCGGGCGGCGCACCGAACGGCTCCGCTGGCGCTGCGGTGACGGCGGCGGCCTCGGCACCGAGTTCGTTGACTTCGATCATGGCTTCATGCGCGACGTCGCTGATGAAATAACCGCCCCCGGGCAGTCCTTTGGAAAGATTGGCGGCGCCGTTTTGAAACAGACTCTTCGCCCCCAGCGTCTGCCACAGCCCCTTCAGGCTGAGCTGCGTGCTGTAGCTGAAGCGGGGGAGCATGAGGTTCACATCGCAGTCGGCGAGCTGGGTGTGCGTGGCGTTCCAGGTTTCGAGCGTGAGCCCGGCCTCGATCTTTTTGCGTGCGGCTTCATCGCGTGGCAGCAGCACCAGCATGTGGACTTCGTGGTCGGTCATGGGGATTTGGAGGCACTGCCATGACTCTGCCTCGGAGTAATAAAAGGGTTCCGCTGTTTTCATCATCATGGGCAGCATGACGCTGCCTTTTTCAGGCGTCTGAAATGGGCGCGGCTTGGTGTTTTTCAGTTCGAAGGGGCTTTGCCAGAGGCCTTTGAGGAAAAGGGTGTTGAGCGCGACGAGGGATCTGGCGGGGTCTGAGAAAGAGGCGGGGCCGACGATCTGCGGGATGCGGCCCCGTGTCTTTTCACGCACCCACCGGTTCACCGCCACAGCCGAGGCGGTGGCATCGGCGGCGGGCAGTTTTTGCAGCGAGGCTCCGAAGAGAGTCTGGGCGGAGGAGAGGAATGCGGGATCGAAGGTGCCCGCGCCGGTCGCCCAGAGGGAGTGGGTCATTTCCAGGGTCAGAGAGCCGCGCCGCACCGTGGCCGCGAGGGCGCTGCGCATGGCGCCGAGGTCCTCCAGCTCCTTCTCCGTGCCGCCCTGCAGGTGGGCCAGCTTCGCGAGTTCCTGGCGCGTCTCGCCCTCCGCCGCCGTCATGAGGAGGGAGGCCAACTGGTGGGAGCTGAAGGGGGAGAAGCAGAAGTTTCCCTCCGTCATCGGGCGGAAAAGCTGGAACAGCTCAAACGCATGCGCATTGGCCGCCTGGGCCGCCAGTTGGGGCTGTGCCGCATGGGAAAAACAGCTGCAGGCAGGGAGGAGCAGCAGGAGCAGGCGGTGGCGGTTCATGGAGGTGGTAGCGGTTTCAGCAACTCGCTGGGAACGAAATAGCGTGACACATCGAAGGGGGACTGATAGGGCAAGGGCGGATAGAGCAGCAATCGGTCAGGCAGGGAGGTGCGGAGGTCCGAAGGAACGGGGTGGCCTTTCAGCCAGGCAGGCATCGGGCCACTTTTTTTGGCAGGCTTCGAAGCAAAGGCGGGCAACTTCCACGGCCCACACTTGTGGGGTCGAATCCAGTAAGCTCCCGCGTACTTCGGCTTAGGCCAGTCGATGATGGGAAAGAAGTCTGGGAAATCCTCAGTTTGGAACCAAGCGTTATTGTCGATCTCCCAATCTGAAAATTGGTAGAAGCCCGTTATGTAGAGAATAGTGAATCCACTAGGTTCGTGCAGACTTCCGTCCAATTCTTCAAGTGGCACCGGACGTTCTTCCGATGCCTGAGTGGCGACCTGCAGCAGTGAAGGCACGGGATCCGCAATCCAGGGAATATCATGCGTCCAATGAAGTCCCCAAAATTGCATCAATCGCATGCTCCACGCCTCCCAGTCCTCAGACCAGCCCCATCCTGCGGAGGCTAGGGTAAGGATCAGGCTGAGCAAACCGGGCTTCATGGCGCGATGTTACCGTGGCCGCCGGGAGGGTGTCGAGGCTTTTGGCAGGCTGGCAGGGAGGCATTGAGCAGGGCCCGATGAGGAAGGGGATGGAGCGGCCATTTTCACACTCCGGCTCCATAATTTCAGCCTTCCGTAGCTTTTATCATTGTCACCGGGAAGCCGACATGATAAAAACCGCCCCTCTTTCGTGAAATTGTCCGCTCTTCGTCTTGTCACAGCCCTTCTAGTCTCGGCCGCCGCCCTGGGTGCGGAGGAGCCGATGCTGCCCAAGGCTCTGGGAGTTCAGGGTTCGGCGTCCTTTCCCGCCAACGGGCCCCGCGGCTTTCTGAAGCCTTCAAAGTCGATCAAACCGCCGGTCACAGAGCCCTCGGTGGCACAGCCCGCGCCGTCCATCGTGCAGGCCCCCACCTCGGAGACGCGCCTGCGCAGGCTGGTGGTGGTCTCGGGCACGATGACGCCGGAAGCCATTCGCGACACCATTCTCGCCTGCGGTCAGACCCGCACGCCCGTGACCACCGCCGGTGGCATGAGCGCTCCCGCGCCGATGCTTTCGGACCTGGCCGGACTGTTTGGCTCCACGGTCACGGAGGACACGCAGAAGCAAGTTTTGGAAACCGTGCGCAAAGGCATGGGCTCCACCGCAAAGCCGGTCAAGCGCGTGGAAGTCGTCGGCTGGCTGCCCAGTGAAGGTGTGATGGCCGTGGCGGTGTATCCTGAAAGCTGAGGGAGCTTTCATGAAACGAAGACAATATCCGGTCGCGGGGTTCCACCATACGGCAGCCAGTGAATGGGCAGGCGGCACTCCCGTCACGGATGCGGACCATGCGCTGTCTGTTTCTGCCGTGCCGTCGTCCGCGCCCTCTCTCTCCCCCGCGCCCGCCATTCCGCGTGTGCTGCTGGCAGAGGAGAGCCTGCCCTACCGCCGGGTGATCCGCGAGGCGCTGATGGCCTTCCGCCTGTGCGAGGTGGATGACGCGCCCAGCGGCGAGCGCGCCTTTGAGCTGGCGCTGCAGCGCGAGTACTCGCTCTTTCTCTTTTCGCTGCCCCTGCCAGACATGGCGGGAGACATGCTGGACCGCCTGCTGGGCAAGGCCTACCCGCTGGTGCACAAAGGCGTGCACACCACCCCGCCCGTGGTCTTCCTCATTCAGCCCGGAGACGCGATGAAGTTTCAGGAACTGCAGCGGAATGTGCGCGTGCGTGGCAGCATTCCCTTGCCGCCGAAGTTGGATGTGCTGCTGTCTGTCACCGCCTCGCTGCTGCCAGAGCGTGAGGGCGGCCTAGCCTTTCCGCCTTCGTTTCCTCCTCCTCCTCTGAGCCCACCTCCTCCTTCCGCGCATGTTTCCTGATCCCGAGCGTCACAGTGTCAAAATCTGCGGCATCACCGCGCCGCAGCAGGCGGCGGTGCTCTTCGCCCTCGGCGCGGATGCCGTGGGCATCAATCTCTGGCCGAAATCCAAGCGCCACATGCCGCTGGAGGTCGCGGTGAGCGGACTGCAAAACGTGGCCGCGAAAAACGCTCTCGTCGCCGTTTTGGTGAATCCGGACGACGCCCTGCTCGATGCCACCCTCTCCAGCGGCCTCTTCCAGGCCCTGCAGCTCCACGGCGATGAAACGCCCGCCGATGTGGAGCGTGTGATGCAGCGCGGTGTCAGCGTGATCAAAGCCCTGCAGGTGCGCGATGCGGCATCGCTGGCCCAGATCGGCGACTATCCCTGCGACTCCATCCTGCTGGACGCCTACAATCCCGGCACCTACGGCGGCGGCGGCCACGCCTTCCCCTGGGAGCTGGCCGTGCGCGCCAAGGAGATGTTTCCCACCAAGCACATCCTCCTCTCCGGCGGCCTCACCCCCGAAAACGTGAAGCAGGCCGTGCAGCAAACCCAGCCCATCGCCGTGGACGTCGCCAGCGGTGTCGAATCCATGCCCGGCAGCAAGGACCTGCTGCTGGTAGCGAAGTTCATCGCGGAGGCGAGGGAGGGGTGGGGAGAGGTTAGAAGTTAGAAGTTAGAAGTTAGAGGTTTAAGGTTTCAAGTTCCGGGTTCCGAGTTGCGGGTTGCAGGTTCCAAGTAGCAGGTTGCAGGTTGCAGGTTGCAGGTTGCAGGTTGCAGGTTGCAGGTTGCAGGTTGCTGTTTTCTGGTTGCTGGTTCCAAGTAGCAGGTTCCAAGTAGCAGGTTCCAAGTAGCAGGTTCCAAGTAGCAGGTTCCAAGTAGCAGGTTCCAAGTAGCAGGTTGCGGGTTGCAGGTTGCGGGTTGCAGGTTTCGTGGCGGCTTCGCCTCCTGCGTGAGTTCTTGGTTTTGCAGTGTCGGCTTGGTACCACCTGCGGGTGCAATGCCACGACCCGCTGAAAACTGGTCTGCATACCAGTCGCATCAGGCCTGTTCTCGAGCACGCGCATTCCGGCCGTAGGTTGGGCGTGTTTGGCGCCGATCGCATTCCATGTTCCACCGCCTCTCCGCCAAACCGCCCGACTGCGAGGACGTTCATACGCCCCAGCATTTTCAGCGCACCCGCGGCCCGCAGCTTTCACTCCTTCACCCTTCACCCTTAACCCTTCACCCACGCGGGACGCCGGGTGATCGCGGAGCGTTGAGGGATCAAGATGATCCCTCTCCTCCAAGGCATCCGCGCGGCGAAGCTCTGGCAGGAGCGGGACCATCCTGGTCCCGGAACCTTCCGCAAAGTCAGCCACTTCCATTCCACCAGCAGTTGAAAAGTAGCCTCGGCTTCTCTGATGCACCTGCGGCCCGCAGCTTTCACCCTTCACCCACGCGGGACGCTGGGCGATCGCGGAGCGTTGAGGGATCAGGATGAACCCTCTCCTCCAAGGCATCCGCGCGGCGAGCTCTGGCAGGAGCGGGACCATCCTGGTCCCGGAACGCTCCGCAAAGTCTGCCACTTTCCTTTCATACCCGCTGCCTCAGCAGGAGACGATACGTCCAGACCTACTTCCACCTGCTCATGGGATCACTCCAGCCGCACCTTCAGCGGCGTGTTCTCGCCACCGCCACTGCTTCCGCCTTCACTTCCGCTTTCTCCCTTGGCTTTGCCCCTGTCCCTGACCCTGCTCCTCACCACCACGTCCTCCTGCACGACGAGCTTTGGCGCGGCCTCCCACACGCCGCTGGCATTGTCCTCCAGCACGGAGTGCGTCAGCTGCGTGCGCTTGCAACTGACCGCATTCACCTGAAATCCGGGGCCGCCGGAGGCGATGACCCGGATCTTGTTGAAACGATTGCCCACGGAGCCGGTGTTTCGTCCCTCGTCCACCTGATCCACGAAGATGCCGGCGCGGCCGCTGTGCCGGACCTCAATGTTTTCGAAGCGGTTGTCGCTGGAGTTGCGCATGAAGATGCCGTGGCTGCCGTTATGAAACATTCGCACGTTGGAAAAGGTGTTGTGGTCGAAATGGATGTCCGTGGAGATGCCCGCGCTTTTGTTGTGATGAAGATCGAGGCCGGCGAAGGTGCTGTCCTCCGTCTCGTAGCAGGCCAGGCCGTCGAATTCATTTTCGCTCGCGGAAAAATCCTGCACCACGAGGCGTCGGCACACCTTTTCCGTCACCATGCCACCGCTGCGGCAGCGGCTGGCGGACACGCGCAGCACCAGAATGTCCCGCGCACGGCGGATCACCACGCCGGAGCTGCGGATGGCGGTGGAGGGGCCGGTATCGCACACACCATTCCAGCATTCGCCCTGCTGCTGGGTGCGGTTTCCATCGATGCGGAGATCCGCCACACACACGCCGCGCACGGTGTGCCGCGGTTGATTGGCTTCATCGCCGATGACCACCACCGGGCAGTTCGCCTTCGCCGCCAGCCTCAGCAGCGTGGACGGCCCCGCCCCGCGCAGCGTGATGCGATCCGAATGAATGATGACCGGCGACTGAATGACATAAGTGCCCGCGCTCAGCACCACCTCGCCACCGCTTTCCTTCAATGCGGCCAGAGCTTTGTTAATGCCCGCGCTGCCTGCCGCGGGCGGAACCTGAATCGTCTGCCGCTCCGCAGCCGGGCAGGCAGGGGTGAATCCCAGTGCAAGCGTCAGCCACAGCCAGAGCAGCGCCGCGCACGACGAAAGCGCGGGAGATTTCGAGAGCGGCATGGGGATCATGGTGCTGCCTGAGATTCGCATCAGGCCCCTGCGGCGGCTGTATCGGCCGGGGTGGTGAAGACGGGGCTTGTGCAGGCACGTGCATGCGTCATTTTGAATGAATCAAGTCTATGCAGCCTTCCCCCCTCCGCCTCCGCCTTTCCGCCCTCATGGGCTTTCTAGCCATCGCACTCGGGGCCTTCGGTGCGCATCTCCTGCACGACAGGCTGGCGGCCACGGGCAGAATCGCCACCTGGGAGACGGCGGTGCAGTACCACCTGCCGCACGCCGTCGTGCTGCTGCTGCTCGCTTTGTTTGCTGGAGAAAGACCCGCCATGGTCTGGGCCTGGCGCCTGGTTTTTGCGGGCATTTTGATCTTCAGCGGCTCGCTTTACGTGCTCGCTTTGACCGGCATCAAATGGCTGGGAGCCATCACTCCCATCGGCGGACTGAGCCTCATGATGGGCTGGCTGCTGCTGGCGATTGACGCGAAGAAAAAGTGAGGTTTGGCAGCAATCTTAAATGCGTGTGAAAAACACGTTGCGTCAGGGTCGGAGCTTGCTCCTATACCGGCCCTTCCAAAAAGAGGCTCGGTAGCTCAGTCGGTAGAGCAGGGGATTGAAAATCCCCGTGTCGGCGGTTCGATTCCGTCCCGAGCCACCTCTTGAATGATTCAAGAGGTGGTTAAAAAGTCTCAAGGAGCAAGGAAGGGAAGGGAAGGTTTGCACATCTCAAGTTGCGATTTGTCGGCCAGATGGGATGATTTCAGCAGTACCATGAGCACCGCCAAGAAGCCCAGTGCCACCGCAGCACCCACGCCCACCAAAGGCGTATCCATTGCCCGTGCCAATCGTTCGGAGTGCAACAAGCTTTCCAATGATCAGCGGGCCGAGCTGACCACCCGTGCCATGAACCTCATTTACGGAAGCCATGCGCCTCAAGTCCCCGCTCGTCGCCGTTGATACCAACGTGCTGCTCGATCTGGCGGGCGAGGTGGAGGACTGCTGGGATTGTTTGGAAGCGCTTAAGCGCCGCCGTCAGGTGCCCCGTTTTGTGGTGCTGCCCACGGTGCTGCAAGAACTCGCCCACCTTGCTGACGACGGCAAAACCAAGGCCGTTCGTGCGCTGGCAATGGATGCGTTGCAATCGTTGCTCTCCTGGGGTTTTGAACCACTGGATTTAAAGCCCGTAGGCCACGGCATTGTAGAGCGCGGGATTGCTGCCCGATGAAGAGAAAAACGACAGCTTCATCATTGCAGAAGCTGCGCTGTGTGATTGCGATGTTCTCGTGACCTCTGACAAACTGGTTTATGGCGTGGATCAGAAGAAGCTCCAAAGTCTCCTTGATAGCTTCCATGTGAAGCTCGTTTTGATCTTGTGGCCCCGGCAGGTGGTTCGCCTGCTTGGAAAATAGGGCATGGCCCTCGGCGTTCCTACCTCTCCCCACCGTACGGAAACCGGCAGATCACAGTCACGTCACCAAGGGGCCGTGATTTCATCGCGAGGCTGCCGTCGATGAGGAGGGGCAAACGGGGGCTTTGGTGAGGCTGGAAGTCCAGCCACGCGGACTGCATCATTGCGTGATTAGCTGTCCTCCCACACTCACCCAAGCAACCTCTCTCCGCCCGTATACTTCTCCACCGCCTCCGGATTGAGCTCCAGCCCAAGCCCGGGCGCCGTCGGAATCGCGAGCATTCCATCGGCATCGAGTTTCCAGCCGCCGAGGGTGATCTCATCGATGAAGGGCGAGCCGGTGAGGTATTCCACCAGGTCCGTGCCGGGAAAAGCAGAAGCGAGATGGAGATCTGCGGCGAGTCCGACGGCGGTGTTCCACCCATGGGGGATGAACTGCACGCCATGCTCCTGCGCCATCCAGGCGATGCGGCGCTCTTCGCTGATGCCGCCGACTTTGGTGACATCGGGCTGGATGATGTCGAACGCGCGCGCTTCCAGAAACGGCTGGAAAGCCTGACGCCGGGTGAGCACTTCGCCGCCGCTGATCGGCACGGGCGAGTGCTCGCGCAGTTTGGCGAAATCTTCGAGCGAGTCGGGCGTGAGAGCTTCTTCAAACCAGTGCACGTCGTAGTCGGCGAGCATTTTGGCGGTGTTGAGCGCCCATTTGTAGCCGTTGGTCCAGTGCGCATCGCTGCCACCGGCATCGACCATGAGCTTGTTGTCCGGCCCCACCGCTTCACGGGCGGCGTGCACGATGGCTTCATCTGTGGCCGCGCTGCGCCTGCCAAAGGGACCCCAGCCAATCTTGAAGGCGCGGAAGCCCTGCGCCTTCACTTTGAGCAGGTGATCACGCAGCTTCTCGGGCTCGTCCATCAGCAGGGAAGCATAGGGCTGAACGCGCTCGCGATAGCGCCCACCGAGCAGCCGTCCCACAGGTTGTCCGGTGGCTTTTCCAAGGAGATCCCACAGCGCGATATCGATGCCGCTGATGGCGTGCGTGATGGAACCGCCACGGCCGAGCCAGAACATGTTTTGATGCAGCTTCTCGCTCACGCGCTCGGGTTCGAGAGCATTTTCGCCACGGTAAAGCGGCTCCAGCACCGCAAGCGCGGAGCTCACGAGCGCGTCATTGGTGAACACACTGCCGAGGCCCACCGCTCCTTCATCAGTATGCACGGCGATGAGGGTATGCACGCAGTCTTCGGGCCGGAGCTCATTGCTCCAGCCGCCTTCAGGGGTGGCTCCGCGCAAACCTGCGCAGCGGATTTCTCGGATTTTCATGGGTGGCGTTGGAAGAGTCGGGCTTGGGGTTGAAAGGGGACTTCAGGATCGAGCGGAAACATCGGCCGCGCGCAGCGGGTGTGGCCGAGGCTGCGAAGATTGGCACTGGTGGAGCCGGGCGCATCCACATCGATGTAGCGTGCGGCCCAGTCTTTGAACATGTGGCGCTCACACTGCGGTGACTTTACCACCACGGCACCAAAGTGCTGCGGATCGCAGCCATGCGCGTAAAACAAGGCGCGGTCATAGAGGCTGACGGCGCGGCTGGTGACGATGAGCGTGATGCCGCCTGCCTGGATCACAGCAGTGTTTCCGGCCTGCCACAGCTCACGCGTGGTCTCGCTGTGAAACCAGCCATCTGAGAGCATGCGCACGCGTCCGGTGATTGGCAGCGGTTTGAAGCGTGCGGGATCCAAGGCGCCGCCCACCGTGGTGCTGATCTCCTGGCCGATTCCGGCACGAAAAGCCGCCTCCACGGCTGCTGCATCCACGATGGGAATCAAGGCGGTGCCTGCATAGCCCGCATCGAGCAGGGCGCGCAGGATCGCATTGCTGTCGCCTGAAGCGCCGGAGCTGGTGGCATCTGCCGCGTCCACCAGCACGATGGTGCCGGAGGTGTTCTCAATCGTCTGCTGCGCCGCATCCGCCAGGCTGGTGAGCGGCACCTGCATTTTCTCATGATGCTCCCAGAACAAACCGGCGATGCGCAGGGCCTCGCGCTCGGCAAGGGCGGGATCGTTGTCCGTCACGACGAAGCTGTTGGAGGCAAGCGCAGGCACATCGGTGAAAGGATTGCCCCACATCATTGCCGCGGAGAGTCCGTCCGCGCTTTGCTCAAAAGCCACCGCGGCCTCCACCGCATGGCGGATGGAGCCTGATGCGGTGATCAGCTCATCGCCACGCACCAGCGCCGGAACACGCACCAAGGCGGTGACGGGTTTCACCGCGCCTGCCACGATGCGCAGGAGCAGCCGGGCCGAGCGCTCGCCGGTGCTGAAGAAATCGACATGCGGATACGTGTGAAACGCCACGGCGGCATCGCTCTGCTCCAGCATGAGCTCGGTGAGGATTCCGTGAAGATCGAGCGAGATGACGATGGGCACCGTTTCGCCGACGATCTTGCGCGTCTGCTCCAGCAGCCAGCCTTCGGGATCGGCGAGGCTTTGAGTCGCCATCGCGCCATGCAGGGAAAAGTAGATGCCGTCCACCGGCGGTGCTGACTTGATGCTGGAGAGGATTTCCTCCGCGATGCGCTCAAAAGCCGCATCTGCCAGCGTGCCACCCGAGGTGATGAAATGGGCGCTGCACGTGGGCACCAGCTCCACGCCCGGTGTTGCATCCAGCACGTTCAGGGCGCCGCCCACCTCGCTGCGCACCTGACGGTGATAATCAAGAATCGTCTGTCCATGACGCAGCGTGAAGTCCTCGTATCCGCTCAGGTGGGGATTGAAGGTGGAGACTTCCTGTTTGCATTCAGCGATGAGGATCTTGGGCATGGGAGTGCTATTCTACGGTCCAACGGCGCGCGCCTTCCGCCAGTCTTCATCAAAGTAACCGGCGAGAACGATTTTTCCCTCCGCACCCACCTTGATGACAGCCCAGTCTCCGAGACGTGGGAAGAGCAGGTAGTTGAAGGCGGCGAACTCTTTCTCATGAAAGGTGTGGCCGCTGTTGATGACGAGGTAGCGGCCTTTCGCCAGCGGACTCGCGGTGATGAAGGCGGGCGAATGATCCCGCGCCGACTGCACCTCCGCGCCCAGGCGGACTTCATCAGGTGTCCATGTCACCGGAAGCTCCGGCAGCGCTTTTGCGATCCATGAGTTGCTGCCGGGATCTCCAAAGAGGATGAGGTTTTTGCTGCGAAGGTCCTCCTCCGTGACGTCGCTGTCGTCCTTCACGGGAAGGCTGCCGCGCATGTAGCGCGCCCACTCGTACTCGAAGCGCTTCAGCTCCGTATGCGCCCAGGCATTCACGCTGGGATTCCACGGCTGGCCGGTGCCACGCACGCAGAGAAAGGGGGTGGTGAAGGCATCGTCAATGGGGCCTTGCAGGCCGGGTTGTTTGCCCGTGAACTCCACCTGCGCTCTCATGCCCTCGCAGCGCCAGACGCCGCCGGATTTGGAGAAGACGAGGGCGCTGCCTTCCGGTTGCGCAGGCAGCGGGATCTCCACGCCGTTGAGGGTCATCTTCTCCACCGGGCGATGAATCGCAAAGCGCGTGATGTTGCGCGCCTCGCTCACGCGCAAGCCGTCTGCGGTGATGCTGGCGCGGAATTCAGCGCGTTCGTAATGCTGTTCGAGACCGAGAATTTCCAGCCAGTGGCAGCGGTTGTACTTCAGCGTCCACGTCACGAAGCGGAGCTGCTTTGGATCATGATCGAGACCCTTCGCGGCGTATTCACCGATGCGGCGCATCTGCTCCGCATGCGTCTTGGGATCGATGACATGGCCCGTGCCCGGAGAGATGAGATTGGTAAACGGCAGGCCCTCCTTTGCGAAGGCTTCACCCATGATCACGTGCGCCTGGAAGAAGACATCCTTCTCGCCGATGCAGGCGATCTCCGGTACCACGGCGGCATTGGCCGCGTAGTCCACAGAGTCGAGCATGTGCAGCCCCTGCTCCTGGTGCGGCGGCAGCGGGCCGACTTTGATGAAGCCGGGGATGGGCGTTTCGGAGAAGCGATGCGTGTCCACATAACCGCAATACGGGCCGATGGCGACGAAGCGGTCGGGATGCTTCAAGCCAAGGTGCCAGGTGCCTGACGCGCCCATTGACATGCCACGCAGCACGATGCGGTTGCGGTCGATGCTGTAGTTTTTGCAGACGGCTTCGATGGCCTCAAACACATCGGTCTCGCCCGCCCAGCGGTAGCAGTTTTCCACGCGGCCGAGCGGATGCAGCTCGATGTAGTCCACCTCCGGCGCGCCGCCTTTGTCCTCATCTCCTTCATCAAAGCGGCTGATGAATTTCAGCTCGCTCATGCCCACCGGTTTGGAGCTGCCGTGCAGCACCACATCCAGCCGCATCGGTTTGCCGGCGTTGTAGCTTTTCGGGATGATCAGGCCGTAGGGCTGCACCGAGCCGTCGATGGCGGAGATGAATCCGCGAATGACTTTGCCCTTCTTGCTGGTCCATCCGAGCGAAGTGGAGGTGGAGCGCTCGGCATCGCGCTTTACCGCACGTTCGATGAGGCGGATGTCAGCCGGTGAAAAGGCCGTGTCATAGGACAGCGCACGCTCCACGCCTGCAGAGAAGATGCCGATGTCCGCGCCGATCCGCTCACGCTGGATCTCGGTGCGTCCCAGCACCGGCGTGGTGGAGAGCTGCGCGGCCCACAGGCCCTTTTGCTCGACCGTGAGCGCGCCAGCTTCACGCAGCACGAACTCCATCGCGGTGACGGTGTCTTCGTAGTTGGTCGAGTGCCCTCCTGCTTCGCGGTGAATGCTGAGCACTTTGCGTTTGGCCAGCCGCAAAGTTTCGGCCAGACGCAGCACGCTCTGCGGCGGGACGACTTCATCCTTGCCACCCGTGGTGAAGGCAACGGGCATGGTGAACTTCTCCGGCCAGAGCTCCGCGCTGCGCTTCTGGTATTCTTCGGGCTTTTCAGTTTTGGAGCCGCCGTAGGATGCAGTGCGTGCATCCTGAAACTTTTCATACTCCACCAAATTCGCCATGCCATTGAGGCTGCACACACCGGCCACGAGTTCCGGATGCAGCGCGGCAAAGGTCAGCGCCGCTGTGCCGCCCATGGAACCACCGGCGATGAACACGCGGTTCACATGGTGGCGCTGTTTGATCTCGGTGATGATCTGCACCACATCCGCCTCGGCGGCAGGTCCCATCCACGAGGTTCTGGCGCGGTAGTCGGGAGAGACGAGGATCATGCCAAACTTCTCCGCCACATCGCGCAGTCCTTTGCACTCGCCGCGTGCGTCTTTAATGAACTGCCAGCGGTCGGAGCTATGACCGTGAAACGCGATCAGCACATCGCACGCGAGGAGTTCTTCCATCGAATCCGGCAGCAGCTCCACATAGCGCTGCTCCGTGCCATCGAGCGAGGACTTGAAGGCGATGTCCTGCGGTTCGGCATGCAATGAGGCAAGCAGAGGCAGCAGGAGGAAGAGCAAGGCTAGGAAAGGTCTCATCGGTTTCACAGGTTATTCCTCTTCCACACGGAGGTTGAGGTTTGAAGCGAGGTCGCGTCGGAACAAAGTCCTGATGCCGAGGACCAAGGCCGCGCCCGCCACGATGTAGGCCATCGCGGTGAAGGAGAGCAGGCGGTCGATGCCGAGCGTCTGCTTCCACAGGCCGCCGAAGAGCGTGGCAAAGCCGGAGGTGATGGCACCGAAGAAATTGAGCATGCCAACCGCCGTGGCGCGGGCGGAGGAGGGGACGATGTCAAAGGTGGCCGGGAAGATGTTCGCGATGAAGAGGCCGCTGAAGAGCCCAAAGCCGGTCGCCGCGATGCGGGTGACCAGCAGCGTGTCGCTGTTGCCGAGTGCATGAATGCAAGGCGCGGAAAGCACCAGCCCGCAGACCATCAGCCAGAAGCGCGCGGTTTTGACGCGCTGGTAAAGGGCATCCGCGATCATGCCGCCACCGATCACTCCGGCAAAGGTCGCGGTTTGCAGGAAGACGGTGGCATTGAAGGCGGCGTCCGCCTGGTTCAGATGAAACTTGTCATGCAGAAACACCGGCAGCCAGCCATACAGCAGCCAGATGCCGAAGACGAACACGGGAAACACGAGGCAGAGCAGCAGAAAGGTGCCCGACTTCAGCAGCGCGCTGAAGGTGAGCCCCGAGGTGGCGGAGACGGCCTCCGCCGGTGGCTCCTCCACGAGACGCAGAAACGTGAAATAAGGCAGCGCATACAGCACACCCACCACGCCGAGCACAAAGAACGCCACGCGCCACTGGCCGCGATCCGCCATCCATCCCCCGAACCAGCTTCCCGCCACCGTGCCTGCGATCTGCCCCGTCATGAGCACAGACACCGCACGCGAGCGCCGTGCCGCGGGATACGCCGCTGCTGTGAGCGCCACCGCGCTGGACATGTAAAGCGACTCCGAGACGCCCATGGCTGCGCGCATGGCCAGCAGCGCCGCACCCGAGGCCACGAGACCGGTGCCGATGGTGACGACACTCCACACCACAAGGCTGAGCACCACCAGCAGGCGTTTGGAGAAGCGGTCCCCCAGATAGCCGGACACCGGGCAGCCGAAAGCATAGACCCAGAGAAACACCGCGCCCACGAGCCCAAGCTGCTGGTCGCTCATCTGCAGTCCCGTCCGCAGCGCGGGAAACATGGAGAACACCGCCTGGCGGTCGCAGTAGTTGAGGAAATACGCGAACCACATGAAGGCCACGAGCAGCATGGCGCTCGTCCCAGTCTGCGGTGGCGCATCGGATCGCTGAGGATCGGGCTTCATGCGCGCAGCACTTCACGTTCGCTGACCTGCCGGGCGATCACGGCCACGCAATCTCCCTGCTGGGTGAGGCAGGGCGCACGCATGGTGATGAGGTAGCCGCTGCTTTGCGCGATGATGGATTCCGGCTCCCGATCCGGCCGCTCCAGATGATGAATGTGGCCCACGGTCTGGCCTTTCCTGACCCTTGCTCCGAGATCCACGGTGACCTCAAAAATGCCCGACTCCGGCGCGAGGATGTAGTCCTCCCGGTTCGTCGCCTGCGTAATGATCGGTTTCGTTTTACGCGGCTGCAGCCGGCCTTTCATCGCGCCCACATGGATGAGCACATTCTTCAATCCGCTTTGCGTGATGCGGTGCACACTCGCGGGGATGCACTCGCCGCCGCCGAGTTCGGTGGTTACCACGAGCTTGCCCTGATTCTCCGCCTCCACCGGCAGCAGGCCTGTGCCCGCGATGTCCGCATAGATGAAGCAGAACTCCGTGTCCCACGCGAGCATGGCGGCAAACATGCGCGACCGCTGCTCGCGATCCGCCACCAGGTGCATGTGGGAGCAGGGGACGAACTCCATGCTGCGCCCGCCGGAGTGCATGTCGATGACGACATCGCTCAACGGAAACAAAACGGTGCGCAGGTAATGCGCGATCTGGCTGGTGACAGGCCCCTCGGCATCGCCGGGAAAGGCGCGGTTCATGTTCATGCCATCGAGCGGAGAGAGCCGCGTGGCCGCGCGCGCGGCGGGAAGGTTCAGCGAAGGGATGAGGATGATGCGCCCCGTGACTTTCTCAGGCGTCAGCTCTCGTGCCAGCTTCATCGCCGCGATCTGCCCCTGGTATTCGTCCCCGTGATTGCCACCCAGCACGAGAACGGTGGGTCCTGTGCCGCGGGCGACGATGGTGATGGGGATCATCACATTCGCCCAGCCTCCGAGGTTGTGGGAATAAGGCACTTGCAGGAAGCCCTGCTGCTTGCCTTGTCTGCCGAAGTCGAGGGAGGTGATTACCATGAGACACCTACGGTGCCAGGGAGCTGCGCCTCACGAACTAATTTGGCGGAGCGTGCGCCCAGCTTGCCTGAAGGCTCAGGCCTTCCTCTTGCCTTCGTACGGAAACCGGCAGATCACACTGACACCGCCACGCGGGCGGGATTTGAGGACGAGGCTGCCGTCGATGAGATTGGCGCGGTAGTCCATGACGCGCAGGCCGATGCCTTCCTTCCCCGGGCTGTGCTTGCGCAGACCGGTGCCGTTGTCTTCAATTTTGAGCACGGCTTCATGCTCGCCACGGAGCTGCAGGGAGAGCTTGATGCGGCTGGGGTGGCCGTGGCGCAGGGCGTTGTTTGCAGCCTCCTGGGCGATGCGGTAGATGTGCGTCTCCTTCTCCGGGTCTTCAATGCGGATGTCCGGATTGACCTCGCAGGAGCAGGCGGTGCGGTGATTGGTGCGGATGGTTTCCGCCAGCAGTTGCAGCGCGCCGCCGAGGCCGCGGTTCTTCACCGAAGCGGGCGAGAGGCTGTGGGACATGCGGCGCACTTCCTGAATGGCGTCCTGCATGAGGTGGTGGATGCGCGAGGCGCTCTCCCGCTGTTCACCGCTGAGCTCGTACTCCAGAGCTTCGATCAGGCTGGAGACGCCGGTCATGGTCTGGCCCACGCCGTCATGCAGATTGTGGCCGATGCGCGCCTGCTCCTGCTCGGAGATTTTGAGAATCTCCTTCTGCAGGCGGTAGCGCTCCGTGAGGTCCGTGCCGGTGACGATGATGCGGTCCACGGCGCCTTCCGGGGTCTTGGTGATGATGCTGGAAAGGGCGACGACGTGGCGCCTGCGGTCCTTGCCGATGAGGGTGACTTCCCTGGAGGGGATGTTCTGGCCTGCGAGCATCTCCTTGAAGCGCTTGTGGGAGCGCGCCTTTTCCGCAGGGTCCATAAACTTGGACTCCCACGGCGGGAGCTTGCCCACGAGGTCCTTGCGCTTGAAGCCGAGCATCTGCAGCGTGGCCTCGTTCATGTGAATGAGGCGGCCGTTGCGGTCCAGCAGGATGATGATGGCGGAGGTGTGGCTGGCCAGGATTTCATTGAAGGCCTGCTCGCGGCGGAAGTTGTCCTCGGCGAGCTTGCGGCGGGTGATGTCCTCCACCATGGCAAGCACCTGATTGGGACGCCCGCTCATGGTGCTGAGCAGGGAGGCGTTCAGATTCACCCAGACCACAGTGCCGTCCGGCCGCACGTAGCGCTTCTCCCATTGAAATTCGGAGGACTTGCTGGCCTTGAGCTGCTCGTGCAGGCGGAGACTTTTGTCGCGGTCATCCGGGTGGGTGATCTCGTCAAAGCTGATCTTGAGCATCTCCTTGCGGGACCTGCCGGTGATGGTGCAGTAGCGCTTGTTCACGTCCACAAAGCGGCCCGTTGCGAAATCAATGAGCCCCACGCCGACGACGGCCTGCTCAAAGACGGCGCGGAAGCGCACCTCGCTCTCGATGAGGTCCTGCTCCGCCTTCTTGTGCGCGGTAATGTCCTGAAAAGTGCCGATGAGCTTGACGGTCTTCCCATGCTGCTGAATGGCGCTGCCCTGGGAGCGCGCCCAGAAGTGGCGGCCCTTCGCGGTGATGACGGGCAGCTCCAGCTCGTACGAGGTGCCATGCGCGATGGCGTCCTTCACCGCCACGCGGATGAGCGGCTGCGCCTCGGGTGCGTAGAAGTCGATGGCCTGCTCCAGTGTGGGGGCGCTGTTGACGCCGATCTCAAACAGGCGGCAGGTTTCCAGCGACCAGAAGAGGGTCTGGGTTGTCACGTCCAGCTCCCATCCGCCTATCTTGGCCATCTCCCCGGTGCGCTCCAGCAGCTCCGTGGTTCGGGCCAGCTTTTGCTCGGTGATCTTCCGCTGCGTGATGTCCTTCAAGATGGCGATGTGCCGCGAAGGCGGGTCGCCCTTTTTCCACAAAGGAGAGACGGTCAGATTGATCCACGTGATGCTGCGGTCCCGGTGAACGCAGCGCTGCTCAATGGTGAAAGTCTGCAGCAGCCCGGCCTTCAGGCTCTGCATGTGGTTCACATTCGCCTGCAGGTCGTCGGGATGAATGAGATCGGCAAAGGTGAGGCCGGTCATTTTTTTGCAGCTCATCCGTGCGATTTCGCAGGCGCGCTCATTGACGTTGAGGAAGCGTCCCGTGTTGCTGTCGATGAGGGCCACGCCGATGGCGGCCTGCTCAAAGACGGCGCGGAACTGCGCATCGCTCTCCCGCATGGCCTCCTCCGCCGCCCTGCGCGCGGTGATGTCCGTGAGCAGCGCGAGCGCCCCGATATAGACGCCCTGGCTGTTGTGAATGGGATTGGTGGAGACGTAGGCCCACAGCGCGGAGCCGTCTTTGCGGATGTATTTGAACTCGAACTGCGCGGAGATGCCTTTCCTGCGGTTCTTGATGTGCTTCACCAGCAGGGCCTTGCCCTCGGCATCGAGAAAATCGCTGATCGGGCGGCCCACCATCTCCTCCTGCCGGTAGCCCATCATCTGCGCCATCTTGGGATTGACGTAGTCCGTGAGGGACGCGGCATCGATGGTCCAGATGCCTTCCTCCGCGGTCTGCACGATCTGGCGGTAGCGCTCCTCGCTGTCACGCAGCGCGATCTCTGAGCGGCGGCGCTTGGTGATGTCATTGATGCTGCCGGAGAGGTGGGTCACACGCCCGGCTGCGTCCATCACCGGTGTGACGGAGATTTTGCCGTATTTGGTTTCTGAGTCGCGCACGCAGACCTCGTCCCACCGGACAGTCTCGCGTGTGCGGATGGCCTGGCGGCAATGCTTCAGCACCCGCGCGCATGCGGATTCCTCAATGAACTCCTCCAGCTTCCGGCCGATCATCTGGTCTGCCTGCAGACCCGCGGTTGCGAGAAAGCAGCTGTTGGCAAAGACCAGGCGCAGCTGCTGGCGCGGCTCCACCGCCAGGCTGAAGAGGGCGGCGTCCACATGATTGTAGAGCTGGGCAAACTGTTCTGCAGTGGGCGGCGCGGCCATGGCCCGCACAGGAGATGCGGCCGCTGCGGCGGCTTTGCGTCTGGCGGGCGCAGTCTGTGGAGGTTTCTTCATGCAGGAGGCAGGCACCGAATGTAGCCGGGGCGATTCTAGGCACTGCCGAACCTCGAAGCAAGCATGGTCTAAACAGTGACGGAACTGGCCACGATCTCCTCCGCCAGCCGGGGGATCTTGTCCAATGTCCGGAAAGGAGTGTCCCGCAGGGCAGGGACGTGAAGCGCGTCATTTCCCATGCTGTGCAGCAGCCTGTCCAGCGCCTGGCCAAAGGCGGTGACGGCGGCGCTCTCCTCCGCCGGATCATGCCGCAGGCCATTGAGCAGCGCCACATGCTCATAGCGCTGCAGCCACTCAGCGGCGCGCGGGCGGTAGCGCTCGATGATGAGACGCATGAGGCTCTCAGCAGAGCGGGCGTCCGCCTCCCGCAGCACCTGGTAGGCCAGGCAGCGCGCCACGTCCGCGGCGGCGCTGATGAGGCCGGGTTCATTGACGCCTATCTGGTCTGGCGAAAGGCCGCGATGGCGGTGCTCGAAGTGAAAGCCCAGGTCCACCTGGCACTGCCGCTCACAGGGCAGGTGCCGGAAGGACTCGCACAGAATGGCGATCTCCAGACCCCAGCCGCCGGGCAGGCTCAGGTGCTCCAGCGTCTGCATGTCTGCCGCAAACTCGCCGGAAAGCGGATAGCGGAAGCTGTCCAGGTACTCCAGCAGCGGCTTGCTGCCCAGCACGTCCCGGCAGGCCTGGATGAGGGGAAAGATGAGCAGGCGCGTCACGCGGCCGTACAGGCGGTCCGAGACGCGGCTGTAGTACCCTTTGGCAAAACGGTAGCCCATGCGCGGATGCAGCAGCGGGTAGCAGAGACGCCAGAGAATGTCCCGGCTGTAGTTCAGGATGTCCGTGTCATGACTGACGACGATGCCGTCAAAACGGCGCGCGTGCAGAAAGGCGATGCCCATCCAGATGTTGGAGCCTTTGCCGGCATGCGGCCCGGCCAGCCCGGCCTCGTCCATGCGCTGGTACACCCGGCTGAGCTGCGGCCCGTCATTCCAGAGCACGTGCGCCTTCTTGCCACGGAGATTCTGGCGGATGAGCACCAGCGCGCGCTCATGCTCCGCGGCGTTCATGCCGTTCATGCTGAGGATGACTTCGGAGATATGGCCGGCCTGGGACACTTCCTCCAAAATGCGCGGCAGCGCGGGGCGCTCGCACTCGGCGTAGAGCGCGGGCAGGAGCAGGGCCACGGGCTTGTTGCTGGCCCAGTCCCTCATCTCCTCTTCACGTGCGGAGCTGTCGCCGTGGGCCAGGTGGTGGAGTGTGGGCACGCGCGCGTGCTGATAGAAGTCTGCCATGGGGGTTGGGTGCCTCAATTACACAGGCCCCGCGCCTAGCGAAACGAAAATGTTCAAATCTGCACGGTGGCGTCGCTGCTGGGACGCTGGGGTTTGGCGCCCCTTTCGCTTTCGGAATCGCCATCGCTGCCGTTGAGCGCCAGCGTTTCCATGCCGGGATCCATGTCCAGGGTTTCCGCTTCGATCTCGATCTCCTGCCGCCATTTGCGCGAGACCCAGGGGCGGACGAGGCCGTACATCAGGTAGCTCACAAACAGCACCGCAGGCATCCAGTGCCAGTTCATCACCGTGAAGGCGACCACGAAAATGCTGATGAGCACCCAGTGGAAGGAGCGCTTGGTGCGCCAGTTCACCGCTTTGAAGCTGGGGTACTCCAGGCTGCTGACCATGAGGTAGGAGAGCAGCGCCATGAGGCCCGCGAGAGCATACTTCCAGTTGCCGATCTCCCGCTCGGTGCTGTCCAGCCAGATGATGAGGAGCGTCAAAGAGGAGATGACACCCGCCGCCGCCGGGATGGGGCAGCCGCGGAAGCCCTTCATGCTGCATTTCACGTCCGCCGCAGCCAGGCAGTTGAACCGTGCCAGGCGCATGGCTCCGCAGACGAGGTACACACACGAAATCAGCCAGCCGAGGCCCCGGGGCGTGTCGATCTCCCGCAGCACGATGTCATGCACCAGCAGCGCCGGGGCCACGCCGAAGGAGACGATGTCCGCCAGCGAGTCCAGCTCCCGGCCAAAGGGGCTTTCCGTGCCACCCATGCGCGCCACGCGGCCGTCCAGCGCATCGAAGAGACAGGCCAGAAGAATGAAGACGATGGCGTAGTGGTAGTGCTGATAGTGGTTCGGAACCGTGTTCATCGCCAGATGACGACCATCGAAGATTTCCAGGATGGCGACGAAACCGCAGAGAATGTTTCCCGCCGTCATCAGAGTGGGCAGGACCGGGATGCGTGGCTCGTAATCGGGAGACATGCGTCAAAGTGAACGCAGAATGACGAATGTCGAATGGGAAGAGGGCAGGGGACCTCAGGAGATGGGGCGGTCGAGTGATCAGGGGAGCAAGAGGTCAAGGGGTCAAGGCTCGACACTTGACCACTCTTGACAACCCTTGACCCCTTTTGACAAACCTTGCCCCCTCTTGACCATCCTTGACCCTTGACGGCTTGGTTCTAACCGCTCCCCCCATCACTTCGTCTCCGCCGTCAGCATGTACTTCCACACCTCGCCAAAGCGCTCCTTGTTCTTCGGGCTGAGCATGGTGCCGTGGGCGGTGAGGGAGTCCACCGGGGTGCCGGGATAGTTGGTCATGAGAATGTGGGAGCCGCCAAACGGTGGGGCGGCGTCTCCCACGATGGTGGGCGGGCCAAACTGATCCAGCTTGAGAGCTCTCAGATTGGCGATCTGCTGCGCGGGGGAGCAGCCCTGGCGGTCCTGCTCGTGGTTGAAGGCAAAGTAGGCGCTCTTCGGCGTGGCACCCGGCCGGAGGTACCAGGCGGCGGGAGATTGCAGAGCCACGCTGTAATCCCTCGGCGCACCAAAACAGATGACACGCGGCACCTGGTGATGAATTCCGAGGAGGGCCGCATGCCCGCCGCCCTGGGACTGGCCGGCCACGGCGATCTTTTCCCACTTCGGCGTGCCATCCTCGTTCCGGTAGGCACCCCAGTCTTCCTGAGGATAGCGTTTGGCCAGCGCACCGAGGAGATCGATGAGCCGGTTCTCGATGCTGTTTGCACGGTTCACCGAGACGAAGGGGGATGTGCCGCCCTGAATGATGCAGAGGCGAAATTTTTCAAAGGCTTCGGGATCTGCCTCTTTATTGCAGGAGGAGGCGGACACGGTGTTGGGGTAGCACAGGGAGATGACGTGATAGCCCAGCGATGCCGCCGTGAGGCAAAAGGTATGGGAGGCATAAACGCGCACCTTCCCCGGATCCGGATCCTTCTGGCCGGGAGCCTTGGTGCCCGGCAGGAAGAGCAGCAGCTGCTGCCGGTCCGCGGGCAGCTTGGGACTGTGCTGCACCACGATCTCCCGCTGCACATACACCCAGTGCGGTTCGTCAAATCGGGGATCGATGTCCGGATTGAGCGTGCTGGGTTTGATGGTGGTGAAGTTCACACCATCGGTGATCCGTCCATTCTGCGCCCGGCACAGCGGCGCGGCGGCCAGGGCAAGCAGCCAGAGACATGAATACAAGACAGAGTGGCGGGAAGTCTGCAACATGGCGCCATGCTATGCAGAGGGGCGGCGCAGGCAACGGGCAAACAACCCTGCCTCGGCTGAAATCTCCGGATGACATCTGGGCCGCCTGTTTTTAGAATCCACCGCATGAAACTGGTCGCCGCATGCTGGCTCCTCCTGCTGGTGATGGCTCAAGCGCAGACGCAGCGGCTGCACTGGAAGCCCACAGATTTCCAGCCTCTGCATGAGCTGCCATGGAAGGACAAGGAGCTGCAAGAGGTGCCGAAGATCGTGGAGCGCATCTTTCGTGAACCGAATTCCGCCATCCGCTATCCGGTGCTGGCGGAGTATCTGCGCCAGGTGCCGCTGCTGCACTTTGCGTATGCCTTTGACATCGCAGTGCTGCTGGAGGGGACACAAAAACCCGATGCCGTCGTATCGCTCATGCTCCGCATCTGGGCAGAGCGCGATCCGCAGGAGGCCTGGGAGCGCACGCAGGAGCTGGCGAAGCTGGTGGGTTTTGAAGAGGGAGTGCTGAGCTACGACTCCTGGACTCGGCGGCCGAAGATTGAGGTGCAGGACCGAGCAGCTCTGCAGCATTCACACTACTGGCTGCGGCCCCGTGCGTTGCTGACGTTCCCACTCGGTGTGGAGGCATCTGAGCTGCCCAAGGAAGAAAAGCTGCGGTTGCTGAAAGCCTTTGCGGATTATTGGTTCAGAAGGTTTCAATGCTGGCCCGGAACGGTGACTCCTCCTTACTCTCCCGAGGAGGTGCGGCTGCTGGACATGTTTCATACTGGCTCGTATGAAGGGCTGCGGCGGGGAGAAGTGAACCCGAATGCTGACATGAGTGATGCTGCATTTCAGGTGGGACTGAGGCGCTGGCTCATCGAGCATCCGGCAGAAGCTCCTGGGATCGTGCAGCGTATGGTGTATCGATTTTGGGCGGCTGGCCCCATGCCTTCGGCTAACGAAGATGAGAGTGTCGCTTCCAGGGATTTTCTGCTGCTGTGGTCGCAGGTGGATCTCTCCTCTCTCATGGCATGGGCGGATGCGGCGCAAGAGACCATGCCCAAGACCGCATGGCTGGCCAGGTGCATCATGATGTCGCGGGTGGACAAAGATACGCGCGATCGGTGGATTGCGGCCATTGATCCCGCACAAATACATGACCGGCTGGACGTCCTAGCCCCGTGGAGTCCTGAACTGGCCATGGAACGTGCTATTCGCACCCAGGATGTGGATGTGGTCCAAGATGTGGTCGGCTCCTCAGTGTACGGGTTTGGCGGCACTACTTGGAACAGATCTCATGCCGGACTGGGCTTCATCGATTCTTTTGACCTTCACCGGCTGCCCAAAGAAATGCGCGGACGGATTTTCGAGGAGGAATGTACGAGGGTCATGGAGCAGTGGAAGGATGTGGACGTCGGAGAGGCTGCGCGCTACGGCTTTCGAAAGCTCATGCAGCAGGACTGGCCGCCTCGGGACGAACTGCTGCGCTTCTTCGGCGGCGAGGATCTTTTCCCTGACCAGGGTGGAATGACTGACCGCACCTTCTGCGCCCTTCGAGTGTGGGCGGTGATACGTCCGGAGGAAATGCGCAAGTGGATCGGCCAGCAAAAAGACACAGGCGCTCGCAAGGCCCTCACCTGGCTGCTGGAGCATCCCTGGGGCCACGATGCGGTGGAGGCCAAGGAGGAGAAAGCAGGGGAGTAGCGGATGCTCATCCAGCGGCCCCCCTCCCGCTTGCATTGCCCCGTTTTACCATTATGGCATCCTTTCCGCCCGTTTTGACCGTTGTTTGTTACCACCATGCCTACTGCTGACCTTCCGCCTCTCTCCGGCGACATGACCATGAGCCAGGTGCTCCAGGCCTACCCTGGGGCTCAGCGGGCGCTGTTTGCGAAGTATCACATCGGCGGCTGCAAAAGCTGCGGCTTTCAGCCCGCCGAGACGCTGGCGCAGGTGTGCGAGCGGAATGAAAACATCCCCGTGGCCGAAGCCGTGGCGCACATTCAAGAGAGCCACCAGGGCGATGCCTCGCTGCAGATCTCTCCGCAGGAGCTGGAGGTGCTGCAGCGCAACATGCCCGATCTCGTGCTGCTGGACGTGCGCACGCGCGAGGAGCATGACGCAGTCAAACTGCCCGGCGCACGCCTGCTGACGCAGGAGCTGGTGCAGGATATTTTTACCAGCGGCGACAAGACGAAGACCATCGTGCTCTATGACCATACGGGCTCGCGCTCGCTGGATGCGGCGGCGTATTTCATCGGCCATGGCTTTGGCGAAACCAAGTGCCTCACCGGCGGCATCGACGCCTACAGCACGCAGGTTGATCCAAGCCTTCCGCGCTATCGTATCGAAATCGAAGACTGATTATTCTCCATGGACGAAGCCGCCCTCCAGCAAGCCCTCACGGACACCCAAAACCTCGGCGAAATGCCTGACGCTGATGCCGTGGGCACCGTGGGCAGCCCCGACTGCGGGGACATGGTGCGCCTGTGGATCAAATACAAAGACAAGGACGGAAAGAAGGTCATCGACAAAGCGAGCTTCCAAAGCTTCGGCTGCCAGACGGCCATCGCAGTCGCCAGCATCGCCACCGAGCTGATCCGTGGCAAAACCAAGGAGGAAGCGCTCTCCCTTTCCGCCGAAGAACTCAGCAAGCCCCTCGGTCCGCTTCCCCCCATGAAGATCCACTGCGGCCAGATGGTGGAAGGCGCCCTGCGCGCCGCGCTGGAAGCCGAGCAGAAAGGCGCGCCTGCAGCCACCACTCCCGCCGCCCCCATGGCCGTCGATCAATCCGGCACCCTCGCAGACGCCCTCAGCGCCGCCGGCAAAACCCAGGGCAAAATCAAAATCGTCCTGACTAGCTAGCAGCCTTAGGCATTCGTCATTCTCCATTCGTCATTCCTCATTTTCCCCATGCACTCCTCCCTTGAACTCAAACGCGAAGTCGATGCCGTCCAGATTCCCAGCGGTGACCTGATCAAACTGCCGATGGGCATGAAGGTGATCATCACGCAGTCGCTCGGCGGCACCTACACCGTGGCCACGGACTTCGGTCTGGCGCGCATTCAGGCTGCCGACGTGGACGCGCTGGGCATCGACCCCGAAGCGAGCAAAAAGGAGCAGGACAGCACCTCCTCCAACATCCCAGCGGACGTGAGCGATCTCGAAGGCCAGGTGTGGAACCAGCTCAAAAACGTCTATGACCCCGAAATCCCCGTCAACATCGTGGATCTCGGTCTCGTCTATGACTGCAAGGTGGAAGCCGATGCCGAAGGCAAAAACAAAGCCATCGTGAAGATGACCCTCACTGCACCCGGCTGCGGCATGGGCCCCACCATCGCCGCCGATGCCCAGAGCCGCATCATGACCATCGAGGACATGGACGACGCCGCCGTCGAACTCGTCTGGGACCCCGCCTGGAACCAGGGCATGATCAGCATTGAGGGGAAGATGAAGCTGGGAATGATTTGAAAGTTGCCCAGTTGCGCCGCAACTGGGTCCGGCCTGCGTTGACACATATCCGGTCGTAGGATGGGCGTGGCGACAGCCCGCCCGTCTATGAGCGCATTGCAAACACATCGGCGCACGAACGCCCTCGTAGTCGGGCGGTTTGGCGGAGCGTTCGATGGGCCTTTAGGACACCTTCGACGCCAAACACACCCAACCTACGCCCAAACAAAAGCCCCGTCAGGGATGCTGACGGGGCTTTCGAATTTGGGAGAGTGACTGGGGCTGAACTCAGGCGGCGGCTTCGGCGCCTTTGTGGCCGAGCTGCTTCACGGCGAGATTGAGCTGGTCGTACTCGATCGGCTTCTTGATCACCGTCACGGGTCCGTGGCCGAGGATGCGGCTGAGGATTTCGCTGTCCGGGTAGCCGGTGATCACCACGATGGGGAGATCCGGATACAGGGCCTTGAGCTGGGAGTACACTTCATCTCCGGGCACGTCCGGCAGCTTGAGGTCCAGGAAGACGAAGTCAAACTTCTGCTTCTTGGCCATGGCGATGGCTTCCGCACCGGTGCCCACCACGAGGCGGCCGAAACCAGCCTTCTTGAGGAACTGCTTGAAGAGGGCCTGAAGCGCAGGGTCATCGTCCACCACCATCACGGTGGGCTGGCCGGCCTCGTCTTCCTTGCGCAGCACATCGCGGTCCAGCAGGCTGCGCTTGATACGCCAGCGGCCACCGATTTGCACCGCAGGCAACTGACCGCGCTGTACGAGATAATAGACCGTTGGAAGAGGAATGCGGAGGTATTCCGCCGTCTCTTTCACGGTCATGAGTTCGGGTGTTGCAAGGTCGGCCATAGGAGTGAGTGAGTGTGTCGTGTTGCCTAGATTCGGTCCTTTTCAAAAATTGAAATTGAGTCGCGCGCTGGGAAGTTATTCACAAACGTCGTTTATAATTTCTACTATTACAAGGGCTTTATCGGCGTTCAGCTAAATGTGCGGTTCGAGATAATAGATAGATTTGCGATTTGTTGCCACAATTGCAAATCAAAAGTGCGTGCTAACTAAAAAACTTCGGAAATCCTGAAGAATTTCATACAACTGCCATCCAGCCAGAACACGCAGAACCAGCGTGCGTAATAGAGCCAGTCCACACGTTTCTGCGATTCTTCATGGCGGCTACGATGGGTGCTTGTATTCCAAAGACTTACGTTTGAAGCCTCGGGGGCGGTTTCACTCATCTGTTTTGCCGTCCAAGCCCCCCTGAAAAGCTTCCCAAATTGCCCAAAAGCGCCCGTGAAGGCAACCACCACCCATTTGCCAAGCCGCCGCGCATGGCCTAGAGAAACCCTCCCCTTTTCATATCATGTCTGATTCCATTCCCAATGTCCTCGCCGAACGTTACGCCACCTCTCCCATGCGCGCCCTCTGGTCGCCCGAGGGAAAAGTCCGCCTCGAGCGCGACTACTGGATCGCCGTTCTAAAAGGCCAGCGCGATCTCGGCATCCCTGTGCCGGACGGCGTGATCGAGGCCTATGAGAAGGTGAAGGATCAGATCAACGTCGCTTCCATCATGGAGCGCGAGCGTGTCACGCGGCATGACGTGAAGGCGCGCATCGAGGAATTCTGCGACCTCGCCGGGCACGAGCACATTCATAAAGGCATGACCAGCCGCGACCTCACGGAAAACGTGGAGCAGCTTCAGGTCTTCCGCGCCTTGTTGGAAATCCGTCGCAAGACCGTGGCCGTGCTGGCCGGCATCTCCCGCCGCGCCGCCGAGACCCGCGACATCCCGCTCACCGCCCGCACCCACAACGTCGCCGCCCAGGCCACCACCCTTGGCAAGCGCCTCGCCATGTTTGGCGAAGAGACGCTGCTCGCGTTCGGCGATCTGCAGAACGTCATCGCCACCTACCCGGCACGCGGCCTGAAGGGTGCCGTGGGCACCCGGCTCGACCAGATCACTCTCTTTAATGGTGACGCCAAAAAAGCCTCCGAGCTGGAGAGCCGCATTTTGCACCACCTCGGCATGCCCGCCGCCTTCGGAGCCGTGGGCCAGGTGTATCCCCGCAGCCTGGACATGCAGGTGGTGGCCTCGCTTTGCCAGGTGGCCAGCGGCCCCTCCAGCTTTGCCCGCACCCTGCGCCTCATGGCCGGGCAGGAACTCGCCAGCGAAGGCTTCGCCAAAGGCCAGGTCGGCTCCTCCGCCATGCCGCACAAGATGAACAGCCGCTCCTGCGAGCGCGTGAACGGTCTGCACGTCATCCTCAAAGGCTACCTCGCCATGGCCGCCGGCCTGGCCGGAGATCAGTGGAATGAAGGAGACGTCTCCTGCTCCGTCGTCCGCCGCGTCATGCTGCCAGATGCTTTCCTCGCCCTCGATGGCCTGCTTGAAACCTTCCTCACCATCCTCAATCAGATGGAAGTCTTCGAATCCGTCATCGAGCAGGAACTCATGCGCTACCTCCCGTTCCTCCTCACCACCACCGTGATGATGGAAGCCGTCAAATCCGGCGCCGGCCGCGAGACCGCGCACGAAGTCATCAAAGAGCACGCCGTGCAGGTGGCCAAAGACATGCGCACTGGCAAAGTCCGCGAAAACGACCTCCTCACCCGCCTCGTCACCGACTCCCGCCTCACCCTCACCACCGAGGACATGCAGCGCATCGTCGATGCCGGCAAAAACAACACCGGCGATGCTCCTGAACAAGTGGACGCCTTCTGCGCCCGCGTGGCAGCGATCGCGAAGGAGTACCCGGAAGGCGCGGGGTATGAGCCGGGGGTGATTCTTTGAGTTAAGGATCACGCGCCCCTATTTTGCAGGTTGCAGTCATTGGACGGGCTGCAACTTTCGGTCTGTTAATGAGTCATCAAAATGAGTTTCATTTTCACACTCATTCTAGTTTTGGTTGCAGTGCCGATTGGTGCTCTTGCCTTGTTTATTGCTTACCGGCTTTGTTGGGTTGGACGCTCGCGGCGCCCGACTGAGTCTGGGTTTGAGTATGTATATGTGAACCAGGATGGAAGCGTTCGCGAGCTTGCAGAAGATGAGCGGTCCTATTTGAGCCAAGATTTTGATCCATGTGACGGTGGGCGTCCTTACGTCAAGTCACACTATCAGGCCCGTGACGGATGGGAATCGCTGTCAGGCTTTTTACTTCGTCGCCAGGTTCCCGCTGGGTTGCAGATTGAGCCAGTGGATCCGGATTATCGGGCGTCATCTCTGACACCAGAAGACCTGCGGCAAATTCATGAGCAGTCTGGGGATGTGATCACCGGGAACGCCGATGGATCATTTATGGCTTCGAAGGATCCCGAACTTGATCCCGTACAGTCCTTTGAGCGCATGAAGAAGATCATGCTGGACCGGCAGGCTCGTGACGAAAACGAAGCCAGAAATTTGAAACCATAAAATCCCTCATCACCAGCCGCCGCCTGACGCCGCTGCCAAAACCCCTTGGGAAAGGCTGAACTGTTACTAGGCTTCCTCCATCTCCCCAGATGGGGGACATGCGCACAGAGCTTGCCATCAGGGAAACTACCGAAACTTCAACAAATTCGGCGGGGTGGGAATAAACGCACCGTTGGAAACAGTTCGCCAGGCAGGGAGGAATGGTACTCAGGCCGCCTCAGTATCGTCCCACGGCTTGCATGCCCAGAGGAGAAAGGGACGGAGGATATCAATGATGCCTGCCCTTGGGTGAAGATGTTTGAAGGCCTTTACCGCCCCTTTGGTACACAAGGTTTTCTCAGTGAAACGCCCTTTCTGTTTTGCAGGCCAGGACTAAGTAACCGGATCTAAAATAGGCAGCAATCCCATTTCCATCACTGGCTTTTGCGGTAGCATGAGGACCATGAAACAGGAGAGCCGCTGCGATGAACCAGTGAAAACCTGCCGAGGCCAGAGGGGCAGGGGACTGGGAAGGCAGGGAGGGATTTTGACGTGGCTTATTCTGCTGATGCTTTCGGTGCCTTGTGGCAGGCCAGCCGCAGGGAATGAAACAGCGGGAGCGGAAGCTGCAGTTGAAGCCGAGAGGGCCAGGTTGCAAGGCACTTGGACCACCGCTGAAGTCATCACCGCTGGTAAAAAGGAAGCACTGGCGACTTCCCTGGAATTTAAGGGACAGGAGGTCACGATCCAAATCCAAGGCCAGGCTCCGCTCAAAGGCGCCTATGCGCTCGATCCCAGCCAGTCACCGGCCACCATGGAAATCACCTTCATGAACAACGGGACCAAGGTGGTGCTGCCAGCCATCTACCAATGCCAGGGCGATGTGTTTCAGTTGTGCCACTCCCACCACGAAGGCGAACCCCGACCCACCGCCTTCGAGGCGGGGGAGAAATCCGTCCTGGCTGTCTTCAAAAGGAAGAAGCCCTGAGTCATCTCCACCCTGGCTGAACGATCGGCTGTCCGGCTGCGCGAATACAACCCCAGCCGAATTTGCTGAAGTTTCGTGGTTTTCTCCACCTCCAGCGGCCAGTTTGCATCTACCCCCCCCCCAGGTATTTGAGGTTTTTGAGGAAGTTTCTTCCGCTGAGGGTTCGTCAGGCTATGATGCGAGATTCATGCCAAAGCCGGTAAATGTGCGCCCCATCCTCGTGAAGCTCATGGCGCTCTTGGCTGTAGTCGGCAGCATCGCATCGGCGGATCTGCCGGATGATTCTCGATCCTTGGAGCGGCATATCGAGCAAGGGCGACTCATGGGGCCTGACGAAGGGGATAAGTCCAAGCCAACCCCTCAGATGAAAGCCAGTGTGGAGGAAGCGATGCAGGAGGCTGTTTGCCCTACCCCAGATGACCCGTCCAGATCAAGGCTCCATTTTTCGGGACCTCACACGGTGTTTTACATAACGCCCTGGCCCGTGAAGGTGGCGATCGTCATAGCAGTTGCTAGCCTCATCTGGTATTTGGGAAAAAAGGACGGTTGATGATGTGTCGTTGCTGAAGTGTCTTCATCTGCCGAGATTTTTTCACCTCCCAGACTCCCCGACACTCCGCCTTCCGCTAACTCCTCATGAACTTGAAACCCATCGTCGCTCTCACACTCGGTTTGCTCTTCTCGCCTGTGCAGGGTCTTCATGGGCAAGACCCAAAGCTGGCCCCTGACAACCTCGAGTTCACCCGCAGTGTGGCCGAAAACAATCATCTCATCGCCGATGTCTCGATGCAGGTCGAAGAGGATCAGTTTGTGCGTTTTCGCTACGATCGCTATCCGGACGTCAAACAGATCACGACAGAAGACGGGACCGCCTATGCGCAGCGCAAAGGCAAAGGCTGGCTGAAGTCGGCGGACTGGGGAAAGACAGGCGAGCCGGTCAAGCCCGACTGGGAAGACCGGATGGAGATGCTCTCCCAGGTAGCGGAATCTCCTCTTGGGAAATCGACCCCACGGGACAACAGCCAGGGAAAGACGGTGTGGAAGCTCGTGTCCCAAAAGAAGGAAGACGGCTTCGAGCGGTTTACCTTTGAGCAAACCCGCGAAAATCCCCGGCCCAATGGCGTGTATCCACGCTACACCTTCCTCAAAGGCAAGAAGGACAAGGAGGGTGAGCTCTTACTCGAGCATTTTTCGGCCCAGATGCGCTCCGGTGAAAAGCTGATCCCGGTCGAGATCCATCTGGGAATCATGATCGTGCTGCCCGAGGGAAGCGTGAAGATTGAGAGGGTGGATGTGCCGGGAAAATCGGAGAAGCAGTGCAAGTGAGTGAGGGTGAATGATGGCGGCCATCCTGCCGCCATCATTCACCCGCTGACGAACCTCCGAGACGAGCATTGGAATTCGAATATGAAATGGTTGTGGAGATTCATTCTCGCCTGGGTGGCGATCAATCTTGTGCCGTATGCCGTCGCCGGTGAAACGTGGGGCATGGTATGGTTCAAGCTGAACCTGCCTCTTTCATTGTGGCTCAAGTCCTCGCCTCTCTGCGACATTGGGTATCCTGTTTTGTACATTGCGGCAGCAACAGCCCTGAACGGTCTGGCTCTTGGCCTGCTGATTTCGGCGGGGATGTCGTGGAAGAAGCGCCGGGTATAGAAAATGAAGCGTTGTTGTGCTCGTTCCAATCGTGCTGAATGCCTTGGGCCGCTTGCGTCTGTCGCGCAGAACGATCTTCGTAGAGTCCATCCTCGACAAGGACATCGAGCCTGGTGTTATTAGCGGTTTCCAATCAGTTGGTTCTCATCAACTAGTGAGCTTTCATGGCCGCTCGTTTCTTGGGATGGGCCGGATCGGGCAGCAGGCCTTGATGCATGGATAGATGCTCACGAGCAGGAGATCGAAAACGCAGCCTTTGAATTGATTGCGGCTCGAAAGGACGAATTGAAGCAGGTGGATTAACCCGGATACCGAAGTTAAGCAGCGTTTTTGAGATCTGTGTCTGGAGAGGGCAATTGGTCGGGAGGCTGCTTCGGCGAAGTTCGTTTTTGCCACTCCAATATTTTATCCATCAAGGGTTTGTGCTTCTCGCTGCCTC
>NZ_JBGANA010000028.1:0-98267 GCF_044222565.1 Prosthecobacter sp. | reverse complement strand
GGGATGACGTCCATGAGCATGCGCTGGCCGAGGGCTTTTTTAGCGAGCTTGGAGCCGATCTTGAGCTTGGGCCATTTGATCTTAGGATCGACAAAGAGCTCGGCGGGGTCGTAGCCACATTTGCGGTGGATGTCCACGCAGCGGGCGAAGTCGGGGGCTTTTTTGTCGTCCTGCCAGTAGTAGTAGGTGAACCAGCTTTTGGCGTCTGCGACCGCAATGAGATCGCCGCTGCGCTCGTGGTTGAGTCCGACGAGGTGTTTTTCCATTTTGCCTAGCACCTGGGCGACGCCGGGGGTGGCTTCGAGGGTGCTGCGGACGTTGGCGAGGATGCTCTGATCGTTGAGGTAGATGTGGGCAATCTGATGGTCGGCGATGGCGAAGGCCTTGGAGCCGCCGAGGTCGAGAGTTTCGCGGCCGAGTTCGTCTTTGATGCTGAGCCAGCCCTTCTCCCGGAAGACACGGTTCAAGTGGACGGGCTGCTCGACATCGGTGATGCCGTATTCGGAGAGGAGTACGACCTTGATGTTGCGCGTCTCGTAGAAGCGAATGAGATCGCCGACGACGTTGTCGATCTGGCGGAGGTCAAAGCGGATTTTCTCCATGTCGATGCCGACGCGCTGGAGGTTGTAGTCGAGGTGCGGGAGGTAAACGAGGGAGAGGCCGGGCCAGTGCTTTTCCTCGATCCATTTGGCGCTTTCGGCGATCCAGATGGAGGACTTGATGTCGGAGCCAGGCCCCCAGAAGTGGCGGAAGGGAAAGGGGCCGAGGTCTTTTTTGATGCGGTCCCGCAGCGGCATGGGCTGCGTGTGGATGTCGAAGACTTTGCGGCCATCGGCCGGATAAAGCGGGCGCGGCGTGATGGAGATGTCCGCGGTTGAGTACATGTTGAACCACCAGAAGAGCTTGGCGCAGGTGAACTGGGGATCGACACGGCGGAGGGCTTCCCACAATTTTTCGCCCTGCATGAGCTGCTCCGGCTGCTTCCAGAAGCGGTGCTCGGCGTAGTCGCGGTCATACCAGCCATTGGCGACGACGCCATGATCCCGCGCGAGACGGCCGGTGAGGTAGGTGGCCTGGGCGGTGCAGGTGACGGCGGGCAGGACGGGCTCGATGAGCGTGGAGCGGTTGCGCTCCACAAAGGCGCGGATGGCCGGGGTGTGCTCGCCGATGAGCCGGGAGGTGAGGCCGACGACGTTCAGGATGGCGGTGCGCTGCATTTCTCTGAGTTGCAGGTTTAAGGTTTAAAGTTTCAAGGTATGCCAAGGACTAATCGTGCGCCGAGGAGAACTTGAAACTTTTAACTTTTAACTTCGAACTTTAATAGAGCATGGCCGCGACGACGTAGGCGATTTTGCAGATGCAATGCAGGGCCTGATCTTGAACGAAGGTCGTTTTGTTTTCGCACTTGGCCAGATCAATGAACCAGTGGAGGACGAGCTCGATGCAGGCGAGAATGAAACAACCGGTGACAGCCCAGACAGCGGTCGCATGGAGAAGACAATGGGCGGTCATGCACCAAGGCCAGATCTGCACCGGGCGCGTGGGGTCATTTCTGAGAATGAGGAGGTGCCGGTTTTTGCAGGTGGAGAGAAACTCCCCCTGCAGCGGGTAGTCCATCAGAGCATGACCGGCGAAAAGAAGGAAAACGACCTGGATGGCATCCAGCAGAGTGTGCGGAGGGAATGGCAGCAAGCCTGGCATGTGGAGGTTTTCCATCGGGACAGGCGGATTGCTACGCAGGATTCATACCTGCGCAAAACAATCCGCCTTACATCCATGAATCAGGCGCTGTAGAAGGCGGCGATCTTCTCATTCACGGCACGGAGGCGGTGGGAGATGGTGCGACCAACACCAATGAGCAGCCAGGCCGCGGCACGCGGGTATTCATTGATGTAGCTTTCGAGGGTCTCGCCATCAATGCGCCAGACCTGGGAGAATTCCACGGCGGTGACGCTGGCACTGGCGACGTTGGGGTCGAGCAGGTTGATTTCGCCGATCGTTTCCCCCTTCTGGATGGAACCGAGGAGGACCTTGTGGCCGCCGCGCATGGCGGTGGCATGAAACTTTCCGGAGACCACGAAGAAAAGGCTGTTCTGCTGCTGGCCTTCCTCGATGAGATGCTGACCGGGCTGCACCGGTAGGAATTCGCCGTATCCGCTGAGAATGTCACGATCCTCATCACCGAGGGGTTCGAGGATGCCTTGGGCCGGAAGCTTGGGAGAGGAGAGGGAGCTCATAAAGAGTGAGTGGGCTGAATTAAGCGGTCTTTTTTAAGCGGAGATGCCCGTAATGGCAAGCACGGCGAATCACAAGCTTGAGAAACCCGCAGGTTACAAAAACGAAAGTTTTGCCCCAAATCTGCGATTTGGCGGCGTAATTCTCATTGAGATCGTTCGCATTTGCGAATTATGCAGAATCTAAATTCTGCTGGATTTCCAAGGGCATCGGTTCAGAATCAGCGCCCTCACTTCAACCAGCCACCCCTGCACCCCATCCATGTCCGACTCCTCTTCCTCCAATTGCAACAGCTGCTGCGGCTACTCTTTCGCCCATCTTCTGCTCCGTCTCTGGGTCGGCATGCGCCTTTTTATGGCTGGTCTGGACAAGTTCCGCTATGGCAACGGAGCGGATACGACCTTCAGCATCACCAACTACACGGAAAAGAAGGGTCCGCCCATCGCCAAGCTGATGAGCACGAACAGCTTCATGCCTGAGTGGGCCTGCACCGCCTTTGCCAACACCATCGGCTACATTCTGGTTCCTGTGGGAATCTGGGTTGCCGTCGGCATCTTTACGGAGCTGGGACTGCTCGTCGGCGGCCTGGTCTTCCTGGCGCTGGGCTTTGGCCTCGCCGCCCTGCCGGACGACACCGAAGTGGTGAGCAACATCGGCCTCTCCATCCTCATCGTGGCAGCCGCCCTGGTGACCGCGAAAGCAAAGAATTTTTCGATCGACGGCTTCCTGGCCCGTAAGAAGGCATAAGACGACTTCAGCGTCGTCCCCGGCAAGCGAACCACGCGCCTGACTGCACCTATGAATTCCCAGCCTTCCCCATCCTCCCCCGCGCCGCTGTCCCGTTTCATGGACCGCCGCGGCTTCCTCCGCACCAGTGCCCTGACCGGCAGCGGAGTTTACCTCGCCACGAGCAAGGGCGCCATCGCCCAGCAGACCAGCGCCGGACGCACGATCAAGTGCGCCCTAGTCGGTTGCGGCGCCCAGGGCAACGCGCTCCGTGTCGCCTCCAAGGACGTCCCTGGCATCCAATGGGTGGCCATGTGCGACATCTGGGAATTCTCGATCCGCAAGACGCGCGGCGGGTTCCTGGGTGAAAACAAGCATCAGATCGAAGGAGACATCAAAACCTACTTCGACATCAACGAGATGCTCGACAAGGAGCCTTCGATTGAGGCTGTCTTCATTGCCACGCCGGACTTTCTGCACGCCCCCTACTCGCGCCTCTGCCTGGAGAAAGGCAAGAATGTGTACTGCGAGAAGATGATGAGCAACACGATCGAAGGTGCGCGTGACATGGTGCGCGCCGGCAAGGCCAACCCTGGCATCTTCCAGATCGGCCACCAGCGCCACTCCAACCCGCGCTACCTGAACCTGCGAGACAATGTGATCAAGCCCGGCAAGATGCTGGGCCGCGTCACCCACGCCTACGCACAGTGGAACCGCGGTGTGTCCGGCAGCCAGCCGCAGGATGCGGTGAAGGGCTACCCAATCTCCGATGAAGTCCTCGCCAAGAACGGCTACGGCAGCATCGAGGAGTTCCGCAACTGGCGCTTCTTCAAGAAGTACGGTGGCGGCCCCCTTTCCGACCTGGGAGCGCACCAGATCGACATGTTCAACTGGATGTATGAGTCCACGCCCGTCTCCGTCATCGCCTCCGGCGGTGTGGATTACTTCGACGGCACGGAAGGCCGCCCGAAATTCGAGCTGCCGGACAACATGATGTGCATCTACGAATTCAAGACCGCCTCCGGAGCGCTGCGCGCCTACTACCAGGTGCTGACCACCACAGGCTCCCAGGGTGCCTATGAGAAGCACATGGGCACTGGCGGCACGGCGATCATCTCCGAGCTCGACACCAATGGCAACCAGCTCTACGCCGAACCGGGCCAGGACTGGGAGCCCTACGCGCTGGGAGACAGCCCGCCGATCATGAAGGCCGCTGACAAGGCCAAGAACAAGTTCTGGGAACACCCCCGTGACTGGGAAAAGCCGAAGCCGCCGTCCTACGGTGCTGTGAGCGTGGCAGACGTGCGCGAAAGCAAGGCGCTGGCCCAGTGGGAGCTGGCCATCAAGCTGGGGCGCAAGCCCCACTCCCCGCATGTGCAGAACTTCATCGAAGCCGTGCAGACCAAGAACCCTGCGCACCTTACCTGTAATGTGGAGGCTGCCTTCAAGTCCTGCGTCACCGTGCTCAAGGCCTACGAGGCCAAGGAAAAAGGCGGCAAGTACCTCTTCACTCCTGAAGACTTCCAAGCATAACCATTCGCAATCCAACCACTCCCAATGAAAAACACCCTCCACATCCTCACGGGCCTCGCGCTCGCTCTCACCCTTGCCTCCTGCGGCAAGAAAGAAGAATCGAAAGCCGGTGCCGCCGCCGCCCCTGCCGAAGCAGCGGTTCCCGCTGGTGACCTCGAAGAGATCGCCCTCGTGTTCCCCAAGCCCATGTTCATCGGCACCCCGGTGCCTGCTGAGCTGCCTAACCTCGAAAAGGCAGACCCAAGCAAAGTGGTGAAGACCATCATGGTCCCGAAAGGCACCACCAACCTTGCCAAAGGCAAGAAGGTCACCAGCTCTGACTCCGCTCCCATCATTGGCGATCTGAACTTGGTGACCGACGGCGACGCCGACGGCGCTGACGGTTCCTTCGTGGAACTGATGCCCGGCAAGCAGTGGGTGCAGATCGACCTCGGCGAAGAGGCGAACATCTACAAGATCGCCATGTGGCACTACCACAAGCAGGCCCAGGCCTACATCGACGTGGAAGTGCAGGTGTCTGATGATCCTGAGTTCAAGACCGGTGTGACCACCCTGTGGAACTCCGACCACGACGACTCCTCACAGATGGGCAAGGGCAGCGACCCAGCCTACGTGGAAACCAACCATGGCCGCGTCGTTGACGCCAAGGGCATCAAGGCCCGCTACGTGCGCCTCTGGAGCAACGGCAACACCAGCAACGACATGAACCACTACTGCGAAGTGGAAGTGTTCGGCAAGGCTGCCAAATAAGCAGACCTGACCTCTGGCATTCAATCACCGCCGTGCAGCGCTCCTGCACGGCGGTTTTTTTGTGCTGTCGAAAGGAAAGCAGGGCCTAGACCGGTTCTCGAAAAGATTGTCATAAACTGGTCTTTGGGCGGCACTGGGACTGGAGGATGGCAGGTTGCTCAAAGAGAGATTGCACAGATGCGATCAGGCGTTCCTGAAGTTCTTGAGCGCTCTTGGCGATCCAGCCATTGAACCAGTCGGCTTTCATGCGCAGCCAGAGTCGTTCGATGGCGTTGAGATCGGGTGAACGTGCCGGCAGATACTCCGGCTCAAAGTGGTGCCAGTTGAGACGTTTGACTTTGTGCCAGGATGCGTTGTCGAGCACCACGATGGCGCGGCGTCCGGGCACCTGCGGATTCTCCTGGGCCAGCGTGTCCAAAAACACCTGGAAGCTTGCGCTGTCGCAGAGATTGAAGAGCATTGCAGTCAGCCGTCCGTCGGCAGGGCACACCGCGCCAAAGAGGTTGTGGCGGATATGCTCGCCCAGATAGGGGGAGAGACGCACCTTGCCGATCTTCGTCCAGGTGCGTCGCGGGCGCGGGTCGCCTTCAAAGCCGCTTTCATCGCAAAACCACACATCGGTCTGAGGATTCTGCTGCCAGGCGCGCAGCTTGACGCAGAAGGCCTCGCGCAGTTCCTCGTCCTGTTTGAGCGGCCAGGGACGTGGCACCTTGAGCTTGTAGTCCTGCTCATGGAGATAACGCACCATGGTGCTGTAGCCGAGCTGGGTCTGCAGGTGCTCCTTGATCCAGCCGTGGAGCTTCACCGCAGTCCAGTGCGTCTGTCCCGCCAGAGCAGGATCCTCGATAATCGGCACGATCTTCTCGGCTACCTGGGCCTTGGGCAGTATCCGGCTGCGACCGCTGCTACGTCCTGGAATGAGGCCGTCGAGACCGGCGAGGTTGAAGGCTTTGATGAAGCGCAGCACCTGCCGCAGACTGAAGCGCGATAGCGCGGCAACCTCTTCACGGCTTTTGCCTTCATAAAGCCAGAGCAATGCCTGCAGCCGACGAAAGCCCTTCTTGGTGGGCGTGCAGTCCATGGCCACGCGAACCTCATCAAGAGTCGCGTTGTCCATATTGAGCTCGATGCACGGGCGGGCCACCACCGCCTATTCATTACTATGATTCTAAAAAGTACAGCACGAATATGACAATCTTTTCGAGAACTGGTCTACCTCCCAGCTCTGGGTCGAACTCGTCGGCGAGATCATCGTCGCCCGCATCCGCGGCGTTCCCACGGAGGAGCTCATTGGCGAGTGCCAGCGCCGCGTCATCGCGCTGCAGGCGGACACAAACTGCAAGCGCGTCCTGTATGACGCACTGGAGCTGGAGCGGCCGCCCATCGAGATCGTGCTCACCCAGCAGTCATTTTCCTCCGAACTCAAGAATTCGGCCCTGAGCGTGGCCATCGTCGTGCCAAACACCGCCATCGCGTATCTGGCACGGCTGGCGTTTGGAGACCTCCACCACCGCGTCTTTTACAATGACATCGCCGCAGCCATTCTGTGGCTGATGAAAATTTCCTCACCATGAAGCACACCGCTATCCTGTTTTGTTTGGCCTGGCTGGCGATTGCCTCCCAAGCCGCCGATGAGTTATCGCCTGCTGCGCGACACGCGGAGGCCGCGAAGTTACTGGACGGGCTTCCTTCACGCTCGGACCTTTATCACGCTGACGCTATCCTTCACAAGGGACTGATACGCTCGGAGATCGAGCGAGAGATTGCCAGAAAAACGTTCGAAGTTGCCAAAGAGCGAATACCAAAGCTGCGGCCACTGATCACCGTCGGGGACAGCGTCTTTGACTACCCAGGGCTTCTGGCTGCAGGTGAACCGCAGTTCGTCAAAAATCGTGGCGAGCATCCTGATGTGAAGGGTAAGTACTACCGGCTTTTCATTGGGATCACAGAGCAAACAGAAGAAGGGCACATTCAAATTCCAAACATGTTTGGAATCGAATTTGATCAGTCAGGACGAATTTTGAGAGTGCTGGGACCGGGGACGCTCATCCTGTAACTTTTGCTTTGTGCAACCTGAGCCAGAACCTCCAACTCCAATACACCCCATGCCAGCCTACATCATCGGACGCGTTGAAGTCACCGACTGGACACGCTACGCGGAGTACATGAAGCTCACGCCCGCCATCATCGCGCAATACGGCGGCCGCTTTGTGGCACGAGGTGGCGAGTCGATGACGCTGGAAGGCCCCGAGGAGACCAACCGCGTGGTGATCCTCGAATTCCCTACCTATGAAGCAGCGCAGCAGTTCTTCCATTCGGAGGAATACCGCCACGCCAAAACCCTGCGCGAAGGCGCCGCGAAGGCGCAGTTCTATGCGATCGATGGGGTGCCCGTGGCATGACAGCCGCGTGAAGAAATGAAGGCAGGTTGAAACCATGAGCACCTCCCCCAATGCCGGCGGCCCGCACGATGGTCCATTCCAGCGAGGCCATGGGTATCGCGTAAAAAAGACCTTCGCCGCACTTCGAGATTCATTCACCGAAGGCGAAGTCCTGATCTTCCAGGACAGCGCCTACTCCCGCTACGACAGCATCACCGGCTACTTCTTTCGCCAGACCGGCAAAGAAGGACTCCGTGTCTGGGATGTCGATGACGATGCGGAGGACGGTCTGTGGAGACAGTTCTTTGAGGAAATCCCCGCTGATTCGTCACTACAAAGAGAATGAAGCGTGCCCTGTGATTCCATCGCTGCCGCGCTGACGATGCAAACTCCGCGCTTGCACCGGTAGCTCCGTGGCACAGCCTTTGTCCTGCTCATGCTCCCCGCCTCTTCCGACGCACCACTCCGCTTTTACAGCACCGGAGATGCCTTTGGTGAGTTCTCCAACTTCGCTCCTTTCCCCGTGAAGATCGGCGGCAAGACCTGGCCGACCTCCGAGCACTACTTTCAGGCGCAGAAGTTTCAGGATGCAGGGCATGCAGAAAAGATCCGTAAATCTGGCTCGCCCATGATGGCCGCACGCCTGGGTCGGAACAGGAAAGCGCCGCTGCGAAAAGATTGGGAGGCGGTGAAGATCGGCGTCATGCGTCAGGCGCTGCTGGCCAAGTTCACGCAGCATGCGGAGCTGAGAGAGCTGCTCTTCTCCACCGGGGAACGGAGACTCATCGAAAGCACCCCCAATGATGACTGCTGGGGCGATGGCGGAGACGGCTCCGGAAAAAACATGCTGGGCCGGCTGCTCATGGAAATCCGAGCCCAGTTGCGCAAGGAGGCGGCAGGGTAAAACTCTGCCCTTGCACGTTTCCCACCTTCGCGCAGCCTTCCCGCGACTGCCATGAGCTACCACGAATTCAAATCCGCCATCCAGCAGCATCTCCGGCGCAGCCGTGCGGGCGCGACGTGGGTGGAGCTGCGGGACAAGCTGGGCCTGCCCTACGAGCGCCCCTGCCCGGAGTGGACACGCCGGCTTGAGGAGGACATCGGATTGGTGCGGAGCAAGGGCTCGGGACGGGCGCTGGTGTGGGCCGTGAAGCCGCCTGCTGCCGTGAAGGCGCGAGTTTAATCTCGTTCACACAGTCAGACACTTTGCTCATGGGACCCACCGCTGCAGTCGTGACCGAAGAACTCATCACAGATGAGCAGCTTCTCGCCATCGATGCTCTGCTATCCAAACTCGCGGGCCAGATAATACGCACGCGCAAAGGCCGGGTTTGGAGCTTATGGATCGATGAACGACCGCTGGATGTTTCTGCCACCGATCCGCACACGGTGACGCTCGCCGCCGGTTTGAACTCTTCTCAGGACTATGACATGCTGCGTGAGCTTGGCCAGAGGCTGGCAGATCTCCTCGGCGGGAGCATGACCGAACCCACGAAGTAAAACCTGCGCATACCATGCCGATCATCAGCTCCCGCGAGAGGCCTCGGAAAAAGTTCAGGCTTTCATCCCTGCTCGCCGCGTCCTTCGTGCCGCGGTGATGGTTGATGACGAGGGCGGGCGTGCTATCTTGCGATTCGGCTGCGATATGAAGATTCTGCGCGTCATCTCCTTGATCATCCTAAACACGGCGCTGGTCACTCTGGCCGTGGTGCTTGGGTTTGCTCTTGGCGGTGCGCTCGGTGTGCCCATCTATCTCCAGGGCTTCTGCCTGCTGCCGGCGGCGCTGCTTTTTAACTGGCTGTCGGGTGGCAGCGCCTTTGCGTGGCGCACGGTGCTGGTCTATCTGCTGCTCCTTTCGGGACTTGGATTTGTGATCGGCAGCGGACTGCCTCTTCTTCCTGCGGTTGACCGCAGTCTGCTCATCGTGCTGATCGCTATGTTTTTCCCTGTGTCATCCGTGGTAAAATGGCTCGAACGCCGAAGTACCAAGGCCAAGCAGGCAGCCGAGAATACCGACCCCAAGGCATCGTGATGCTGGAGCGTGGTGTCTGGGCAAGGCCATGAATCCCCTCCATTTCCACCCTCATGCCGCCTTGAGCTTTGCTGCATGAAACCCAAACTCATCCTTCTCTCGCTCATCGGGGCGCTCCTGGTGGGAAGCATGGCGTGGCTCGCCCTGAGGTCCGGCCCATCGATACACTTCGTGCGGTTTCATGAGGAAAAATACGGACGGCTCGCCACCTTCCGGATCGCAAACGACACGGACGAATCCTTTTCCTGCTACGGTTATGGGCTCTCCACGCCATTTTACAGCTACAGGATCGCGGAGCCTTCCGGCTGGAAAACTTACAGCCTGGGATGGTGCGGCACCGGTGCCGGATTGCACACGCTCGCGCCGCATTCGGCGGCCGAGATTGAAGTGCGCCTTCCGAGTTACAATGAGCCAGAACCGCCGCTGCCCTTTGCGGTGGGCATTTATTTCGAACGTGGCACCGCCGCGCAGCTGTACGCCCGCCCCCTTCGAAGGCCCAACTTCTTTTCCCAGCTCATCAGTCTTTTGCGCGAAAAGATCAATCCGTCCTCGCATGGGCGTCCGGATCCCACCTGGAGCGATCTCGCACATCCGTGAGGAGCTCGTCCACTCCCCGCGTCATTTTGTAGTCGCTGCGCGGCGCGAAATCTCTACCATCGCCATAATTCACTCCCGGCATGGACTTCCTCGATTTCTTCTTCCCTGAGCAGGCACAGGCCAGCCACCTGCGCGAGCTGGCGGCTCTTTCTCAGCAGCAGGCGCGTGCTTTGCACCGGGAGCGCTTTCAGCAGCAGCGGCTGCGGCGCGAGGACGACTCGCGGGCGGCAGAGGTGCAGCAGCGCATCGAGCAACTGGAGCGCGATGTCGGCCAGGCAGGCCTGGTGATCGAAGCCCTGCTGGAACTTCTCGAAGAATCGCAGACGCTGAACCGCCAACTCGTCGCCGAACGCACCGCCGCCATCGATGCGCGGGACGGCACCGTGGATGGCCGCCACACACCGCCAAAAAAAGAGCCGTGGAGCCCGAAGCGTAAGTGGCCGGGACCTCGGGAGGGCTAGAGCTTCCCTCCCCGCCGCAGCTACTCCCATGAATGCCATGACTTCGCCACCACCCCTGACGTCATGGAGCGACGTGGGGATGCTGGCGTTGTATTCCTTCGCCATGGCGGCTGTTCTGCATGGGATCCGCGGCAGGAAAAAAGCATTGTCTGAAGAAGCGGCCACCGTCTGCAGAAGCCATGGCATCCGGTCCGGCGTTGCATAAGAGACAGCGCCTGTGCTCCGCAGGTATCACCGCAGCGCGGGCGCGTTCGTTCTCACCTTCGGGCCGTTTTGGGTGATGGTGGCCGGATTTGCCTGCTGCTCTCTGCTTCGCGATGCAGGCCATCTGATTGTCCCGTGGCCTCTTCTCACTGTCTCTGTGGCGACGGGTTTGCATTCTGGGCGACAAGGAGCATGCGGCAGCGTGCCATCCACCGCCTGTTGATGGGCAGTCCGGACCAGTCGCCGCAGGCAACAGCCACACCAGAAAGTTGACCGCACCATGACACCTCCCAGCCGCCTCCTCCTCACCGCATGCCTCCTCAGCATGTCCGCAGCTCTCTCCGCCGGCGCAGAGAAGGCGGCCGCTGCAGCGGAAGTTGTCCCCGCACCAAAAGCCACCACACCAGCTCCGCAGATCGCGCAGGTGGAGCCGCGCATCTGGTCCTGCGAATTTAAGAGCGTTGCGCTCAGCGGTGTGCCCATGCGCTTCCTCGTGGTGCTGCCGCCGGGCGTAGAGCCCACGTCCGCGCCGCTGCCCGTGATCTACTTCCTGCACGGCCGTGGCCGACACGAACGCACGCTGTTGGAAAATCCCCTTACCCGTGAGCGCGTGCTCGCCACGAAATGCGCCGTGGTGCTGCCGCGCGGGCGGGACGGCTGGTATGTGAACTCGCCAATGACACCCACAGACCGCTATGCGGACTATGTGGATGAAGTCATGACGCTGGCGGAAAAACATTTCCCAGTGAGTCGCGCGGCCGCGCAGCGGGCCCTTGGCGGCTGGTCCATGGGAGGCTATGGCGCCATGTACACCGCGTGCCGCAGGTCCGCGGATTTTGCGGCGGTCGCATCGCTCATCGGCATTCTCGACTTCCCGCGCCTGCAGATCGCCGAGGTGGGTCAAAACTACGCCGTGCCTCTGCGCTTTGGCATCGATCCGCCATTCTGGAACACCGTCAATCCGCGCCTTCTTCTGCCGCGTTTGCAGGCAGTGCCCCTCTTCGTCGCGTATGCGGACCACGCGTCGGAGCGCCAGATGAACGAGGCCTTTCTGGCCGATGCGAAAGCGCTGAAAATGTCCGTGGAAATCATGCGCCTCTCCGGCGGCCACACCTTCCCCATGGTGGAGCAGTCGCTGCCCGCCGCCTTCGACTTTTTGGAAAGCAAGATCCTCAAATCCTCCAGCCGATAAAAGGCGGTCACACCGTCACTGCACCTTCTTCGTCAGCCCGCAGCTCACACCGCCATGTTTCGCACGTATTTCGAATACCGAAGACGCAGGAAGCTTTTCGAGCAGTATCTTTCCGGGGCAACGGCTGAGGCAGCACGGCTTAGCGATGCCCCCGCGCAGCAGTCATTCACGGTGGAGCGTGTCGAGTATGTGCTCATTTTCGTGGAGGGAGAAAAACCCGAACATATTTCGGCGATGGTCGGGCAAGTCACCGAAATGGCAATGTCACACGATGGACTGGTGTATTCGATCCTCGGTGCGCTGGTTCTCGTGTCGTTTGGTGGTGCACCTGGCCCTGCACCAGCGGCTGGCAGCCGGGCCGCCTTTGTCACGCATTTGAGCGGAGAATTGCAGCGCCGTGTGAAGATGGTTCACGGTGCGGCAGACGCGCATCACGGATTCATCGGGACCAGCCTGCGCATGTCTTATAGCCTGCTATTGCCACGCTTTGACGCCATGCTCGGAGCGCTGAGCCGTCTTGAGTTTGGGCGGGTGGAGGAGTTTGTCATATGATGCAAAACCACATTAGCGGCGGCATCCCTGGCCGGCCAGCATCGCTCCTTGCACCTCTCGGCGCGCTCGCCGAGCTTTGGCGGACCGGCACGGAAGCAGCGCACTCTCATTCACCATGAAGACAAAACCCACCACCGACCTCGCCTACTGGCTGTCTGTTTTTATCGGCCCGCTGTCCGGCCCCTTTGTTTTTAAAGCCGCCGCCCTGCCCGATTTCCCCACACTGCAGTTTTCCCACTACCTTATCATCATCTGCTATGTGTTCGGTGCCATCGCGCTGAGCCAGATCCTCCTGAGAAAGCTGCTTCGCACCTTTGGCGGCCCCGGTGTCAGACCAGACGCCTCCACGCAGGCTCCGCTAGGTGGAACGCCTTCGCACACACCATGACATCTACCATCATTCAGCAGCCCGCGCTGCGACTGATCACCGCACGCTCCGCGAAATTCCCGGAGGGCAATCGCGCCGCCTTTCGTGCTCTGGAGGCACACCTCAAAAGCCTGAAGGGCCGCAAATTCTACGGCCTCGTTTATGAGACGGAGGCGGGCATGGACTACCACGCCGGACTCGTGCCGGATAGCGAGATCGAGGAGCGCCGCTTTGCCGCCCTCGGCTTTCCCATCACCGAGATCGCCGCCGGCCCCTGCGCACGGGTGAAGATGCTCGACTGGTCGTCCAAGACCGCTCAAATCGGCCCTTCCTTCGGAGCCATGATCCAGCAGCACGGCATCGATCCCACACGTCCGCAGATGGAGTACTACCGCAGCTTTACCGAGCTGCACCTGCTGCTGCCCGTTCCGCGTAGAGGGCAGGCGGTTTGAGCTAAGAAGTGGCATGAAAAGGGCTGCTGGACAGCCCGCACCTTCAGGAAGTCTTCGATCACTTCGCAGACTCCGACTTTTCCGCCTTCGACGGCGTCACCTCCAACGCCGCCTGGTGGAGTGGCGAGGAACTTCATGACTACGCGCGGAAAAATCGCGAGTGCTTCATCAGGCTGGACGCGGCTGATCCGCTAAAACCCAGATGACCGCGCGCGGCCGAGTGCCATGAACATCTGTCTATGGAAAAACTGAGCCACAGCTTCGGCGGTGCTTTGCGCACCTTCGCCTACTTCATGTAAAAACGGCGGGGGCAGTATCAGGCGGGGATGATGCATTCATCCACCTTCAGTTAACCATGCAGTTCATTTCTACAGCGCTCTTTTTTCAACTCAGTCATCTTTCGCTTAGCGGCATCAGGTCTAGACCAGTTCTCGAAAAGATTGTCATTTTGACCGGCGAGCGCAGCGGTCCCAGTGGCAAGGCGGGAGCGCCGCCTGCTATTTGAAAATAACAGGCAAGCGACCAACGCAGCCAATGGGGCCGCTCCGCCGCCCGGGCAATGTGACAAGATTTTTGAGAGTTGGTCTGAAGGCCGAATTACGTAAATGCGCTGGGTTTGCAGATGCGATGGAGCGAGAGGGGGCTATGCACCGATGAGCTTCCGCGCCTCCGCGAGTGCAGCATCCACCTTCGCCACGTCTTTGCCGCCGCCGCGGGCGAAGTCGGGTTTGCCGCCGCCTTTGCCGCCGACGATGGGGGCGATGGTTTGGATGATCTTGCCGGCCTGGACTTTGGCCTGGTGCTCTTTGGCGACACTTGCGATGAGGGCGACGCTGCCGCCGCCGGTGGCGGCGAGGACGACGATGCCGTTGAAGGTGGCTTTGAGGGCTTCGGCGACGCCGACGGCGTAGTCGGCATCCACATCACCGAGGTTGGTGACGATGGTGTTGTTTGCGGCGGTGGCGATGAGGTCTTTGGCCTTCACTGCGGCTTCGCGTTGCTGGGCGGCTTTGAGCGACTTTTCGAGTTCCTTCTGCTGGGTGAGGATTTGATCGAGCTTCTTTTCAAGGTCGGCGGCGCCTTGGGCGCTGACTTTGCCGGCGAGGAGTTTGAGGAGGTCGGCGTCGGCGCGGGCGGCGTTGTAGGCTTCGAGTCCGGCGATGGCTTCGATGCGGCGGATGCCCGCGGCGTTGGCGCTTTCACTGACGAGGCGGAAGAGGCCGATCTCGCCGGTGCTGCGGGTGTGGGTGCCGCCGCAGAGCTCCATGCTCCAGCCGTCGAGCTTGTTGCGCTGGCCGCCGATCTGCACGACGCGGACGAGGTCGCCGTACTTCTCTCCAAAGAGGGCCATGATGCCTTTGTTGGCCTTGGCTTCGACGTAGGGTACTTCAGTCCAGGAGACAGGCTCGTTGGCGACGATGCGTTCGTTCACCAGGCGCTCGATGTCGATGAGCTGCTGCGCGGTGAGAGCGGCGCTGTTGAAGTCGAAGGTGAGTTTGTCAGGGGTGACGTTGGAGCCTTTTTGGGTGGCGTCCTTGCTCACCACTTCATGCAGGGCCCAGTGCAGGATGTGGGTGACGGTGTGGTGGCGCTCGATGGCGTGACGACGCGGGGCATCGACGATGAGCTTGACGGTGGCATCGACGGCGGGGGCTTCTTCGCCTTCGAGGAAGTGCAGCCAGGTGTTGCCGACCTTGGTGGTGGAGCTGATCGGGTAGGTGTTGGCACCGAGGATGAGCTGGCCAGCGTCGCCGATCTGGCCGCCCATTTCGGCGTAGCAGGTGGAGACGTCGAGCACGACCGCGGTCTTGTCCTTCATCTCTTTATCTTTGAGCTGCACGACTTCGAGCACCTTAACATCGGCTTCGAGGTTGTCGTAACCGATGAACTTGGTGGGGGCTTTGGTCTCGATTTCGGAGACGGAGACGACTTGTTTGTTCTTCTTGCCGGCTTCGCGGGCGCGTTCCTTCTGCTCTTCCATGAGTTTGTTGAAGCCTGCGACGTCAACGGTCAAGCCGCGCTCGCGGGCGAGAAGCTCGGTGAGGTCGAGAGGGAAGCCCTGCTCGTCATAGAGTTTGAATGCGAAAGCGCCGTCGATGTTTTTGCCGGAACTGGCTGTTTCTTCAAACAACGCGATGCCCTTGTCCAAGGTGCGGTTGAAGCTCTCCTCCTCCAGTTTCAGCACACTCTTGATCTGCTCCTTCTTCGTCCTCACTTCCGGGAACACATCGCCCATCTGCGCGGCAAGTACATCGACGAGCTTGAAGAAGAACGGCTCTTTGAATTCGAGGGTGCGGCCATACTTCACGGCGCGGCGAAGGATGCGGCGGAGGGTGTAGTTGCGGTCGGAGTTGCCGGGCTGGATGCCGTCGGCGATGGCGAAGCTGAGGGTGCGGAGGTGGTCGGCGATGACGCGGAAGGCGACGTCGATCTTCTCCTGCTCGGTCACGGGAACGACGTGGCCCTGCTCGTTGGCTTTGGGCAGGGTGCTGGCGTAGGTTTTGCCGGAGAGCTTGGTGAGCTCGTCGAAGATGGGCTTGAAGACGTCGGTGTCGTAGTTGCTGATCTTGGCGGTCTCGAAGTCGGTGAAGTTCTTCGTGCCCTGAATGATGGAGCAGACGCGCTCGAAGCCCATGCCGGTGTCCACGTGCTGTGCGGGCAGCAGGCTGAAGGTGCCGTCGGGATTGCCGTTGTACTGGATAAAGACGTTGTTCCAGATTTCGATGCAGCTTGCGTCGCTGCCGTTCACGAGCTTGGAGCCAGCGCGCTGGCGGTCTTCGTCGAGGTCGCGGGGGCCGGGGGTGAGGTCGATGTGGATCTCGGTGCAGGGGCCGCAGGGGCCGGTCTCACCCATCTGCCAGAAGTTGTCCTTTTTGTTGCCGTTGACGATGTGGATATTGGGATCAAGGCCGATGCTGTGGAACTTCTCGGCCCAGATTTCCCAGGCTTCCTGATCGCGCTCAGCAGGGTCTCCCTCGCCAGGCTGATAAATGGTGGCGAAGACGCGGGTCGGCGGGAATTTCCAGCGCTCAATGACGAGCTCCCAGGCCCAGGAGATGGCTTCCTTTTTGAAGTAGTCGCCGAAGGACCAGTTGCCCAGCATCTCGAAAAGCGTGTGGTGGTAGGTGTCCAGGCCGACATCTTCGAGGTCGTTATGCTTGCCGCCGGCGCGGATGCACTTCTGGGTGTCGGCGGCACGGGTGGGGAGGCCTTTGTGCAGGACGCCGGGCCAGGTGTCCACGTCGGCGCTGCGCTCGCCGAGGAAGATGGGCACAAACTGGTTCATGCCGGCATTGGTGAAAATGCGGGCGCCGTCGCGGCTGGTGTAGCCCACGTTGTCGCTGGGGACGATGGTGTGCTGCTTCTCCTTGAAGAAATCGAGGAAGCTCTGGCGGATCTGGGCGGCGGTAGGGACGGCGGACATGGGCGGCTGGGGAAAAGGGAGCGCGGATGTTAGCGGGGGGACGGCGAAGGTAAAGGCGGGGTTTGGTGCCGATGCCGAAATGCTCCCGCCAGAGCCCATGAAGCGGCCTTCCGAGCGGCCGGTTTTGCAAGGGGCGGAGCCAACCCGCCTGCCGCGCCCATGGAGAATGCCGCTACGGCTCAAAGAATGGCTCTTCTCCTGCGTATGAAACTCCGTGACCCGCGTTTTCATAGCCCTTCTTTCCGCCTCCTCCGCCCTGGCTGAGACGGCACCGCATACCATTCAGTTTTCCAAGGAGATCCGCCCCATCCTGAGCGAGAACTGCTTCTTCTGCCACGGGCCGGACGAAAAGAAGCGCGAGGCGGGCCTGCGCCTGGATGAGGAGGCCGGGGCCAAGAAAAACAATGATGGGGTGACGGCCGTGGTGCCCGGACACCCCGAAAAGAGCGCGCTGCTGGAGCGCATCGTCAGCAAAGATCCGGACGAAATGATGCCGCCGCCGAAGCAGCACAAGACCATCTCTCCCGCCCAGGTCGCGCTGCTCACCGAATGGATCAAACAAGGTGCGCCCTGGGGCAAGCACTGGAGCTATGAGAAGGTGGTGAGGCCCGCCGTGCCGAGTTTGAAGGCTCAAGCTGCAGGCTTAAAATTGAATTCAGTCGATGCGTTTCTGGTGCAACGGCTGGAGAAAGAGAAGCTGAAATACGCACCGATGGCTGACGCAGCCACGCTGATCCGCCGCGTGGCGCTGGACCTCACCGGCCTGCCTCCCACTCCGGAAGAGCTCGATCAGCTGCTGAAGCAGCCCTATGACAAGGTGGTGGAGCATTACCTGGCCAGCCCCGCCTATGGCGAACATTGGGCGCGGCAGTGGCTGGATCTGGCGCGGTATGCAGACAGCTCGGGGTATCCGAGCGACCAGCCACGCGAGATCTGGGCCTACCGCGACTGGGTGGTGCGCGCGCTGAATGCGAACATGCCGTTTGATCAGTTCACCATCGAGCAAAACGCAGGCGACCTGCTGCCCAATCCGACGGACGACCAGCTCATCGCCACGGCGTTTCATCGCAACACGATGACGCAAAACGAAGGCGGTACGGACGATGAGGAGTTTCGCAACGCAGCCATCATTGACCGGGTGAACACGACCATGGCTGTGTGGATGGGAACGACGATGGCCTGCGCGCAGTGCCACACGCACAAGTTTGATCCCATCACCATCAACGAATACTTCCAGTTCTACGCCTTTCTGAATCAGAGCGCCGATAGCGACAAAAAAGACGAGGTGCCACTGCACAGCTTTGACACGCCGGAGCTGAAGCAGCAGCGGGCAAAGCTGAAGGGCGAGATCGATGCGCTGGAGAAGAAATTTACCTCCCCTGCCCCCGCATGGCTGGCCGGACTGGAGTCCTGGGACCAGGGCTTCGCCCGAGATCTGGGCTGGCAGACGCCGCAGCCCACTCTGGTTACCACGCAGTCAAAACAAACCGCCACCATCGCCGCGGGCGGCACGGTTTCGATTCCAAAAAACAGCGACAAAGACAGTTACACCGTTGAGCTGCCAGCCACCGGGGACAAGCTGAGCGCCCTGCGCCTCGAAACCCTGCCTGCGGCTGGCTTTGCCAATTTCGTCATCACCGATGTGAAAGCGGAAGTGGTGCCTTCAAATGCCACGCCGCCGCCGCAGGTGCGCTATGTGCGCGTGGAGCTGCCGGGAGAGAAAAAGCTGCTTCAGCTGGCCGAGGTGCAGGTGTTCAGCGGCAGCGAAAACATCGCCCCCAAAGGCACCGCCTCTCAAAGCAGCACCTACACCAATGCAGCCGCCAAGCGAGCCATCGATGGCGGCACCGAGGGAGACTACGCCAAGAACAGCGTGGCCCACACTGCCGACGGCGACAAAGAACCGTGGTGGGAGGTGGATCTAAAAGCCTCCAAACCGGTGGACCGCGTCGTTGTCTGGAACCGCACGGACGGCGGCACGAGTAAGCGCCTCGATGGATTCCGAGTGCTGCTGCTGGATGACAAACGCCAGACCCTGTGGAAGAGCGAACCCACGCCCGCGCCGGACAAGGAAAAAGCCTTTGCCATCAGCGGCCCCGTGGCCGTGAGCTTCACCACCGCGCTGGCAGATTATGAGCAGGACGGCTTTCCCGCGGCCTCCATTCTGAAGCCGAAAAACAAAAAGCAGCCGGGATGGGCTGTCTCCGGCGCTGCCGACAAGCCGCACACGCTCACGCTGCTGGCTGCATCGCCGCTGATGATTCCTTCAGGTGCCAAGCTGCGCATCACCCTGGCGCAAAACAGCGAGCACAAGCAGCATACGCTCGGCAGCTTCCGCCTCAGCTACACGGGGGACGCACGCGTGCAGCAGGTGACGAAGGTGCCGGAAAATGTGGTGGCCGCGCTCGGGCAGGCGAAAGACAAGCGCACCCCCGCGCAGCAGCAGACAGTGGTGGACTACTTCGTGCGCAATGTCTCAAAAGCCTCCGCCACCGAGCGCGCACGTCTCGCCGCCGCAGGCAAGGAACTGGCCGCACTCAAACTCGTCACCGTGCCGATCATGCGTGATCTGGATCCCAAGCAGCGCCGAGTCACCAAGATCCAGCTGCGTGGCAACTGGCAGGCGCTGGGAGACGAGGTGAGCGAAGGCACGCCCGCGGCTTTCAATCCGCTGCCGAAGGATGCTCCGCGAAATCGTCTGACGATGGCGCAGTGGCTGGTGAGCCGGGACAATCCGCTCACCGCACGCGTGGCGGTGAACCGCCTGTGGGAAAGCATCTTTGGCACTGGCATCGTGCGCAGCAGCGAGGAGTTTGGCAGCCAGGGAGAGCTGCCGTTTCATCCGGAGCTGCTCGACTGGCTGGCCGCCGAGCTGATGGACAGTGGCTGGGACATGAAGCACATGCTCAAACTCATGCTCACCAGCGCGGCCTACCAGCAGAGCACCAAAACCACGCCCGAGCTCAACGAACGCGACCCCGACAACCGCATGCTGGCCCGCGGCCCGCGCTTCCGTCCCACAGGAGAGCTCCTGCGCGACCAGGCGCTGGCGGTCAGCGGCCTGCTCAGCCCAAAAATGTTCGGCCCACCCGTGCGTCCCATGACTCCCAATCTCGGTCTCACCACCGCCTTTGGCCGCAGCAATGACTGGACCGTGAGCCCCGGCGAGGACGCTCACCGCCGCAGCCTCTACACCGAGGTACGCCGCAACAGCCCCTACGCCAGCTTCACCACCTTTGACGCTGGCAACCGCGAGGTCTGCATGATCCGCCGCAGCCGCACCAACACGCCGCTGCAGGCCTTCGTCACGCTGAACGATCCCGTCTTCATTGAAACGAATCAGGCCATGGCCCGCCGACTCGTCGCCGAAGCCAAGACCCAGCCCGAGCGTCTCGCGCTTCTCTTCAAACTCTGCCTCTCACGCGCACCGGCCGCGCATGAAATCACGGCATTGACCAGACTCTACGACGAATCCCTCGCCACCTACCGTGCTGATCTCCCCGATGCCACGAAGATGGCCACCGAGCCGCTGGGTGCCGCTCCAAAAGGTGCCGACATCCCCGAACTCGCCGCGTGGACGGCGATTGCGAATGTGGTCATGAATTTGGATGAGTTTTTGATGCGGAGGTGATTCGATCCAAACATGCCTGCCAAAAAATCCATCGATGTTCCCATCCATACCGTGCGCGGCCAGCGCGTGGTGCTCGACTCTGATCTGGCGGTGCTTTATGGTGTCAGCACCGGTCGATTTAATGAGGCTGTGAAACGCAATTTGAAACGATTTCCCGAAGATTTCGCGTTTCAACTCACACCAGAAGAGATGCTGTTTTTGATATCGCAAAATGCGATATCAAAGCCCGCTGGCAGAGGTGGTCGGACAAAACCACCCCGGGTTTTCACCGAGCATGGCGCTCTCATGGCCGCCTCTGTCCTGAACAGTGATCGCGCCATCGCAATGAGCGTTTATGTGATCCGTGCCTTCGTGGAAATCCGCGAAAAATTGACTGTTAACGCTGCCATCTTGAAGCGCTTGGCCGAGATCGATAACACTCTGCTCATTCATGACGCCTCCCTCCGTGACGTTTACAAGAAGCTGATGCCGCTTCTCACGCCACCACCCGCACCTCCACGTAAGCAGATAGGTTTTCATCCTTGAACACTCCTCCAAACTTGAAGTCACAATTTGTGACATCAAAAACCATTTCCCCATGAACCCCATCACTCACGACTCCCTCCAGCTCAGAACCCGCCGCCAGTTTCTTGGCAATGCGGGGCAGTTCAGCCTGGGGGCCATCGCCATGCAGGCGCTGCAGCAGCAGGCGGGCGCCACCATGGTGCCGGAGAATCCGCTTGCGCCGAAGAAGTCGCAGTATGCGCCAAAGGCGAAACGGGTGATCTACCTGCACATGTCCGGCGCTCCGCCGCACCTGGATCTGTTTGATTACAAGCCGGAGCTGGTGAAGCGCAGCGGGCAGGACTGCCCCGATTCCATCCTCAAAGGCCGGCGCTTTGCCTTCACCACCGGCGTGCCGAAGCTCATGGGCACACCGCGCACCTTTGCACGCTATGGCAAAGGTGGCCTCACGATGAGCGATGCCTGCCCGAACTTCCACACCATCGCGGACGAGATGTGCCTGATCCGCTCCATGAACACGGACCAGTTCAATCACGCTCCCGCTGAGCTGCTGCTCTTCACCGGGCATGCGCGGCAGGGCCGGCCTTCGATGGGCTCCTGGGCGACGTATGGGCTGGGCACAGAGAATCAGGATCTGCCGGGCTTTGTGGCGCTCATCTCCAGCGGCACGCAGCCCAGTGGCGGCCAGGGCTGCTGGGGCAGTGGTTTCATTCCCAGCGTGTACCAGGGCGTGCAATGCCGCAGCAAGGGAGATCCCGTCCTCTTTGTGAGCGATCCCGCCGGAATGAACCGCGCCATGCGGCGCAAAACGCTCGATGCGCTGCAGGATCTCAATCAGCAGCAGGTGGCCGAATTTGGACATCCCGAAACGGTCACACGCATCGCGCAGTATGAGCTGGCCTTTCGCATGCAGACCAGCGTGCCGGAGGTGATGGACATCTCCAAGGAACCAGCACACGTCATCGAAGCCTACGGGGCGAAACCCGGTGAATCCAGCTTCGCCAACAACTGCCTGCTCGCTCGGCGGCTCATCGAAAAAGGCGTGCGCTTTGTGAACCTGTTCGACTGGGGCTGGGACTTCCACGGCACCAGCGAAGGCAGCGGCATCACCACCGGCCTCACGAACAAGATGGCTGCGACCGACAAGCCCGTCTCCGCTTTGATCAAAGACCTCCGGCAGCGCGGCCTGCTGGACGACACCCTCGTCATCTGGGGCGGTGAGTTTGGCCGCACTCCCTTCCGCGAAGGCCGCACCGCTGCCAGCGCCGTGCTCGGTCGCGATCACTATCCCGACTGCTTCTCACTCTTCATGGCCGGCGGCGGTGTAAAGGGTGGCTTTGAATACGGCAGCACGGATGAGCTCGGCTTCAGCGTGGCTGAAAACAAAGTCCACGTGCACGACTTCCAGGCCACGGTGATGCACCTCCTCGGCTTCGACCACGAACGCCTCACCTACCGCTTTCAAGGCCGTGATTATCGGCTCACTGACATCCATGGGCACGTGGTGAAGGATCTGCTGGCGTAGTGGCAGTAGTTTTTTGAAGACGACGAAGGCTTTTCTTGCCAATTCGGCAGGCATTCGCTTGGATGCGATTCTAAATGCTGACGCCAGAACAAATCCTCGCCCTTTCTCCCGATGATTCATCGGCAAAGGCGGCCAAGGGATTGCTGGCTCCGGCGAAGTGGCCGACGCTTGGTAACGATGATTCGGCCATCTGGGGCGAGTGCCAGGGCAGCGGATCCAAGCCCTACCAAGTCATCATTGATGTCAGCGGGCCGTCATTCAAATGCAGCTGCCCAAGCCGCAAGTTTCCCTGCAAACACGGGCTGGCGCTGTACCTCCTGCTGGCGCAGAAGCCTGCTGCCTTCACCGCCAATGCCCAGCCGCAGTGGGTGAATGAGTGGCTTTCGGCGCGGCAGCAGCGTGCGGAAAAACAGGCGGAGAAAAAAGCCACGCAGGCGGAGGCGAAGCCCGCCGACCCAGTGGCCACCGCAAAGCGTGAGGCCAAACGCATGGATAACATGCTCAATGGCGCACGTGATCTGGAGCGCTGGCTGGCAGACTTGGTGCGCCAAGGCATCGCCGAGCTGCCTGCCAAACCCGCGAACTACTGGCGTGAGGCGGCTGCTCGTCTGGTGGATGCCCAGGCCTCGGGGCTGGCGTTTTCCGTCCGGCAGCTTGAGAGCGCAGTTTCATCCGGCGAAGGCTGGCAGCAGCGCACGTTGTTGCAGATGGGACGCATGCAACTACTTATCGATGCCATGCAGCGGCTCGACTCCCTGCCCGAGTCCCTTCAGCACGACGTGCGCAGCTGCGCAGGCTGGTCGGCCGACAAGGACGAAGTGCTGGCTGGCAAAGACCGCGTGCAAGACACCTGGCAGGTGCTCGGCGTCAGCCATGATGAAAACGACAAGCTCTGGGAGCGTCGAGTCTGGCTGCGTGGCGCTGCTTCAGGCCGTCATGCACTGCTGCTGGACTTTTCCCACGGAGGCCGGCGCTTTGAGCAAGTGTTTGTACCAGGCATGCGGTTCAAGGCGGCGCTGTGCTACTTCCCCAGCGCAAGCCCGCTGCGCGCTCTTCTGGCGGATGCCCCCGTCGAAGCAACTGCGAGCCAGCAGCATGAAAAAATCACCACCTGGGATGGCGCGCTGGATTCCGTGGCCGAGGCACTGGCGCGCCAGCCGTGGTTTCAGCGCCTGCCGGTGCTGCTGCACCATGCCACGCCCGTGCTGCGCGGCGGGCAGTGGCTGGCCCGTGATGCGGAAGGGCGTGAGGCCCCGCTGCGCACCAGCGATGACGATGGCTGGCAGCTTCTCGCACTCGGCGGCGGGCATCCGCTGACTCTCTTTGGCGAATGGCTGGGCGACCGCTGGCGACCGCTGACCGCATGGCATGCCGACGAAGAAACTCCCTGCTGGACGGAGGTGCTCCCACTCGCATGAGCACACTCGCCTCTCTGGCCACCCATGCCTTGCTCGGCACCGAGCGTCATCCGCCACAGTGGCCGGCGCACGAAGGTCCGATGGGAGCGTTGCTGACACGTATTCCGAAGGATTCTGTGGAAAAAGCCCTGCTGCAGACGGCCGGTGTGCTCGGCACCTGCCAGCTCGCAGGGCTGCTACCTGGGAAGGTAGATGCAGCGCCCGCGGCATCCGAGCCGTCTGTCCAGGATGCGCGGCTGGATCTGCTGGCTGAGATCCTCGGTTCCGGGCCGGAGCGTTTGCAGGCGGAAGCGTTTCACGCCCTCGCCCGATCCCGCACACGTCTGCCGCACCGCCTGCTGCCGAAGGCGCTGGAGTGCGGGCGGCGCAGCACGGCGCTGCGTCCGAGCCTTTTGCCGGTGCTCGGCACTCGCGGTGCCTGGCTTGCGGCACAGAACGACGCCTGGGCCTATGCCGCAGGCGCGGTGAGCACGACTGCCCCTGGCAGCGATGTCTGGGAGCATGGCAGCCTGGACCAGCGGCGGCTCTATCTGACGGCCCTGCGCAGCACCGATGCCGCCCAGGCGCGTGACTTGTGCCGCGCCGCCATGGGCATCGAAGGAGCCAAGGAGCGCACCGCGTTCATTGAATGCCTTGCCACCGGACTCTCTCTGGAAGACCAGGATCTGCTGGAATCGACGCTGGCGGACAAGAGCAAGGAAGCGCGGCAGGCTGCGGCACGTTTGCTATCTGCGTTGCCAGACTCGCGCTTCTCCCAGCGCATGGCCGCGCGTGCGGCGCTGTGTTTGAAGTCGGAGAAGAAGCTGCTGCGCGGCACGGTCTTCACCCTGGAGGCACCCGCCGCCTACGATTTCTCCTGGAAACCGGATTTGATCGAGGAAGCGAAGCCCAAACACCTGAGCATGGGAGAGCGCGCCTGGTGGCTGCTGCAGATCGTGCGCCAGACGCCGCTGAGCTGGTGGGAGACGCACACGGGCATGTCACCTGCCGACAGCCTGGCCTGGGCGCAAAAATCAGACTGGAAAGACGTGCTCCTGCTGGGCTGGGCCGAGGCGCAGGCTATGCAGCGCCGGGTGGAATGGGCGGAGGCCTTCCTGGGAATCAACCTGCCGCCAAACGGACCGCTGACCCTGTTCGATCTCCTTGAAACCCTGCCACCTGACAGGCGCGAAGCGCATTTCCTCAGACTGCTCACCGAAAACAACACCAACGTGGTCGCCCTCAGTTCCGTCGTGGAGCGCTTCATCCGCGGACTTCCCGTGGGTGCGCCCATGCTGTCACCAGCCGTGGCTGCCAGGGTCATCAATATCCTCAAGCAGCGCATCCACAGCGGCGAGGCACGCTACGACTGGCAGCTCCGCTCCTCACTCGTCGAGCTTGCCTGCCTGCTGCCACTCGCGGCCTTTGAGGATTTTGCCACCGGCTGGGAACTGACCAAGGAAGAAACCCAGCCCTTTGCGGAAGCGGTCGCACGCATCGGCATCGTGCTCGACCAGCGCCGCCAGCTTTCCGCCTGACCCTTTTTAAATCGAACCCCGCTCACCCATGACGAACGCGCTACGCCAACACGCCGAACAGCTCTTTGCCCACGAACTCGACGAACTGAAAAAAGCCGACACGCGCCAGCGGCCCACGAACTGGGATCTCTCGCCGTGGGCGGTGTCCACCTACCTGCTCGGTGGCAGGCTGCACAACGGCTTTGAGGTCAGCGCCAAATACATCGGCAACCGGCGCGTGATCGAGATCGCCGTGGCCACGCTGGCCACGGACCGCGCGCTGCTGCTCTATGGCGTGCCCGGCACGGCGAAAAGCTGGGTGTCCGAACATCTGGCCGCGGCGATCTCCGGAGACTCCACACGCCTCATTCAAGGCACCGCTGGAACCAGCGAGGAGCAGATGCGCTACGGCTGGAACTACGCGCTGCTGCTTTCCAAAGGTCCTTCCAAGGAAGCGCTCGTCCCCAGTCCGCTCATGAAGGCGATGAACGATGGTCGCATCGCGCGCGTGGAGGAACTCACGCGTATCCCGGCGGATGTGCAGGACACGCTCATCACCATCCTTTCGGAAAAAACACTGCCCATCCCCGAACTCTCCAGCGAGGTACAGGCCAACCGCGGCTTCAACGTCATCGCCACGGCGAACAATCGTGACAAAGGCGTGAACGAACTCAGCAGCGCGCTCAAGCGCCGCTTCAACACCGTCGTCCTGCCTGTGCCCGCCACGGAGGAGGAGGAAATCGCCATCGTCACCAAGCGCGTGAGCGAGATGGGCAAGGCGCTCGAACTTCCCGCCGAACCACCCGCGCTCAAGGAAGTGCGCCGCATCGTGCAGGTCTTCCGCGAGCTGCGCGACGGCCAGACTGCCGATGGCAAAACAAAGCTCAAGCAACCCACCGGCACCATGAGCACCGCAGAAGCCATTAGCGTGCTCAACAGCGGCATCGCCCTCGCCGCGCACTTTGGAGACGGCACCATGAGCGCGGGCGACGTGGCCGCCGGTCTCGTCGGTGCCATCATCAAAGACCCCGTGCAGGACGCCGTGGTGTGGAAAGAATATCTCGAAACCGTGGTGAAGGAGCGCAGCGACTGGAAGGATTTGTACCGCGCGTGCCGGGAGGTGATTTGATTTATGAAAATTGGCCAGCAAGTTCACTTTTCGGCAAGGATCAGTCGTGTGATCGACAGCTCCAGCTATCCAGATTGGTTGGAACTCCGATTCACGGACGCTCACGGAAAGGATTGGGTTCTCGAAGAAAAAGCTCCTGTGGTGACATGTGAGGATGTGGTTCCCGGAGGACCCTATGAGGAGGAAGCTTCGATTGCTGCAATGATCGTTGATAAACAAATCGCAAGTGATGGACGGCCTATTGTTGTTGTGAACACAGACAAGCCCTGGGGCATTTCAGATGTAAGTGGGAACACTCACTTCGATTTGTTGGCAGATAATCTCATTCTTGATCCATGACCCACCTCTTCGGCATCCGCCATCATGGTCCTGGCTGCGCGCGTTCCTTGGTTCGCGCGTTGGAGGAGCTGTCGCCGGATTGCATTTTGATCGAGGGACCGCCAGAGGCGGAGGCTGTGCTGACGTCCGCGATTCATGCGGAGATCGAGCCACCGGTGGCGCTGCTGCTGTACTGTCCGGACGATACGAAGAAAGCTTCGTTTTATCCCTTCGCGGAATTTTCGCCCGAGTGGCAGGCCATACGCTTTGGACTCTCACGGAGTGTGCCGGTGCGCTTCATGGACCTGCCGCAGGCGCATGATCTTGCGCTCCGAGATGTTGAGAAGACCGCACCGCTGACGGAAGAAACCGAACACATCGAAGTCGCCGAGGCCGAAGACATCTCCGGCGATCCACTGGACTGGCTGGGCCGTGCCGCAGGCTATGGCGATGGCGAGACGTGGTGGAACCAGATGGTGGAGGAGCGCCGTGATGGTGACGGCACGGGACTCTTCGCCGCCATCCAGGAAGCGATGACGAGCGTGCGTGCGGAGATCCCGCGCAAATTGCCACCACAGTCCCATCAACGCGAAGCCCTGCGTGAGGCACACATGCGCAAAACCATCCGCCAGGCGGAGAAGGATGGATTTCAAAAAATCGCCGTGGTGTGTGGTGCCTGGCATGTGCCGGCGCTCGCTGTTATGCCAAGCGCCAAGGCTGACAACGATCTGCTCAAAGGTCTGCCCAAGGTCAAAGTGGCCGCGACTTGGGCGCCGTGGACGTATGGCCGCCTTGCGGCTGCAAGCGGTTACGGCGCAGGGGTGCTCTCTCCGGGCTGGTATGAGTTTCTGTGGAAAAACCAGGCCGCCGAGGCCTCGCAGCGCTCCATCGCATGGATCTCCAAAGTCGCGCGGCTGATGCGCGAGGAGGACATCGACTGCTCCTCCGCCCACGTCATCGAGGCAGCGCGTCTCAGCGATGCCCTGGCGGCCATGCGCGAGCGTCCCGCCGCCGGGCTGGAGGAAATCAATGAGTCCATCCGCACCGTCATCTGCATGGGCGATGACGGTCCGCTGAAGCTCATCCGTTCCAAACTCATCGTGGGCGAAAAGCTCGGCCGCGTGCCGCCGGATGTGCCCACCGTGCCGCTGCAGCAGGATCTGGAAAAGCAGCAGCGCAGCCTGCGCCTGAAGCCCGAGGCGCTCGCAAAGGAGCTGGATCTCGATTTGCGCGGTGAGAACGATCTCAGCCGCAGCCACCTGCTGCATCGCCTGGGCCTGCTGGGGATCAAGTGGGGTGAAGTGCGCGGCACCGGGCGCAGTGCCAAAGGCACCTTTCATGAAGTGTGGCAGGTGCAGTGGCAGCCCGAGTTTGCCGTGGCCATCATTGAGGCCAGCCGCTGGGGCCATACCCTTAGCGATGCCGCCACCGCACTGGCCATCGACAAGGCGCAGCAGGCGGAATCCCTGCCCGCGCTCTCCGCGCTGGTGGACCGCGTGCTGCTGGCAAATCTGCCTCAGGCCGTGGAGCCGGTGACCCATGCGCTGGAAAATCTGGCCGCCGTGGCAGGCGATGCCTCGCAGCTTCTCGAAGCCATCCCGCCGCTGGCCAATATTTTCCGCTATGGCAATGTGCGCCAGACCGATGCCTCGCTCGTCGGCCACGTGATGGATGGTCTCGTCACCCGCGCCAGCATCAGTCTTGGCGGCGCATGCGCTTCGCTGGATGACGATGCCGCCGCCGCCATGCGCAAACGCATCGTCGCCACACATCAGGCCATCAAGCTGATCGGCAAGGAGGAGCATCTGGCCGAGTGGATGCCGGCGCTCTCGCGGCTGGCCATTTTGGGTGGCACACATGGGCTCGTGTGCGGGCTGGCCGCACGGCTGCTGTTTGATGAGAATAACGAAGATGCCGATGCCACCGCCACACGCATGAGCCAGGCGCTTTCTGTGGGCAATGACCCCGCGCCTGCGGCTGCATGGCTCTCCGGCTTCCTTCACCAAAGCGGCATGGTGCTGCTGCACGACGACCGCCTCTGGCAGATCCTGGACGCATGGCTTGCCTCTTTGAGCGATGACGGTTTCATCCGCATCCTGCCGCTGATCCGGCGCACGTTTTCGCTCTTTCCTGGCACTGAGCGCACGCAGCTCGGTGCTCGTGCGAAGCATTCGGGTGCAGCCGCTCCTGCAGCACAGCCAGCCGCTGCGGTGGAATGGAATGAAGCACGCGCCCAGAAGCCGCTGGCGGTGCTGGAGCAAATCCTTGGACTCAACTCATGAGCACCGCACCCACAGACACCGAACGTCAACGCCGCTGGCGCCTCGCCCTCGGCGGCGAGGCTGAAGAATCTTGCTGCGGTCTCGCCGGCGAGGATATCGAGATGGATCAGGCCCTTGCCGCTTTGTACGAACCCGAAAGCCCCGGCGGCATGAAGAACGCCCGTCGCGGAGGCTCGGACAAGTCTGCACCGCGTGTGGCCCGCTGGCTGGGAGACATCCGCAAATACTTCCCCTCCAGTGTGGTGCAGGTGATGCAGCAGGATGCGCTGGACCGCCTGGGCATGCGTGAAATGCTGCTGCAGCCGGAGATGCTGGAGGCCGTGCAGCCGGATGTGCATCTGGTGGCGAGTTTGATCTCGCTCTCTGGCGTCATCCCCGCCAAAACCAAGGAGACCGCCCGGCTCGTCGTGCGCAAAGTGGTGGACGAACTCATGCGCAAACTCGCCGAGCCCATGCGCACGGCCGTGACTGGCGCGCTGAACCGCGCCGTGCGGAATCGTCGCCCCCGGCTGGCCGAGATCGACTGGAACCGCACCATCCGTGCAAATCTGCGCCACTACCAGGAAGACTATAAGACAGTCGTGCCAGAGACCCTCATCGGCTACGGCCGCAAGGCGCAGAAGACGCAGCGCAACATCATCCTCTGCATTGATCAAAGCGGTTCCATGGCCGCCAGCGTGGTCTATTCCAGCATCTTCGGCGCGGTGATGGCTTCCCTGCCCGCCGTGAAGACGCAGCTCGTGGTCTTTGACACGGCGGTGGTGGATTTGACCGAGAAACTCGACGATCCCGTGGAACTGCTTTTTGGCACGCAGCTTGGCGGAGGCACAGACATCAACAAAGCCGTGGGTTACTGCCAGAGTCTCATCACCGATCCTACCAACACCATCCTCGTCCTCATCTCCGACCTCATCGAAGGCGGTGTGGAAAAAAACCTCCTCCAGCGCACCAATGAGCTGGTGCAAAGCGGTGTGCAGTTCATCACCCTCCTGGCGCTTAGCGATGAAGGCGCACCCTGCTATGACCGCGAACTCGCAGCCAAGATGAGCCTGCTTGGTGTTCCCAGTTTTGCCTGCACGCCGGACAAATTCCCCGCGCTCATGGCGGCGGCGATCAAGAAGGAGGACATCGCCCTGTGGGCCGCGCAGGCAGACTTGGTGACCACGCGCCATGCGTGAGGGACCTCACTCCCCTGAGCGAGGAGTAACGAATCCCGATCGCCCGCCGTAGTGGATGCGTTCGTGGCGTTCCTGCGCCATGGTGGGGTTGATGAATTTCGCCGGTTTCATGAAGTGTTCGTAGGCCAGCCGAAGCTGGGTGGCGGCCTCAAGAGCACCCATGCCACCTGTTTCAGTGCCAAGGCCGGGGCACGCGAGGGTTTTGATCTGTTTTGCTTCGGTGCGATTGTGCCGGTGCACCGCTGTGAGAGCGGCCCATAGCGCGAGGTACACATGATCCGTGCCCTGGATGTTCATGGGCACGCGCATGGTGGGAGCATGGGCCACAAAAGGGTGGGTCGCATGATCGGTGGGAATGATGAGGCAGGTGCCCACGGGTTGCTCGCCGAGATGGTCCTCGAGGATGCACTTCTGCACCCGCTCCATGACATGTCTGCCAAAATAACGCACCACAGCGAGGTCCACCCCTGCATCCATCAGACCGAAGGAATTGCCTGCGGTCACCACGCAATCAAAGCAGGGCAGATCCTCGAAGCGGCCATGCACGATCTCGACTTCGGGATGGGGCCGGAACTCCCAGCGCAGCACGTCACAAAGCTCTTTGCCTCTGTCGACGAGAATCAATCGCATGGGTTTGGAAGGTTGAGATCTATTAGCCTCCCTGCACCGGCGGCATGATCGCCACCTCGCCTCCATCGTGCAGCGGTTCGTCGCGCTTCACGTAGGTTTGATCGAGTGCAAGCAGGAGGCTGTTCTGCCAGTCGCGTAGTTTGGGCCAGCGGGATTCGATTTGAGCGAGGAGGTCGCCCATCGTGGCACCCATCGGGACTTCGAGAGTGATTTCATCCGTGCCGGTGATGTCACGCAGGACGGAGAAGAAGAGGACACGCAGCTTCATGAGGGCGAGCCCGGGTTGAGGATGCCGATGCAGGGCAGATTGCGGAAGCGGCCCATGTAGTCCATGCCGTAGCCGACGACGAATTCGTCGTCGATCTCAAAGCCGGCGTCATGCAGCGGGACTTCACGCAGGCGCTGGCGGCGTTTGCTGAGCAGGACGCAGGTGCGCAGAGAGGCGGGCTGCTGGGCGAGGATGCGTTCGCAAATGGAGTTCAGCGTGAGGCCGGTGTCGAGGATGTCGTCGAGCAGGAGGACGTTTTGGTCGCGCAGGTCGAGGTTGGCGGGCCAGTTCACCTTCACCTCGCCGGTGGTGGCGGTGCCGCCTTGGTAGCTGCTGGCGCTCAGCGTGTGGAGGCGGACGGGCAAGTCGAGCTTGCGGAGGAGATCAGCGACGAAGAAGAGGCCGCCGTCCATGAGGGCCACGACGGTGACGACTTTGCCTGCGAGTTCCGCATTCAGGCGCGCCGCCATCTCATCCACCCGGGCGCTGATTTGCGCGGGGGTGAGCAGGATGCGTTCGAGATCTTGAATGACGCCGGTGACGGAGGATGGCATGGAGCAAAAGAGTGTGCAAAAGGCCAAAGCTGACGTAGCGCAGGCCACTCGACACACGTTTCTTGTAACCTGAATGAACCCGACTGACAAACCGAACCTGCCCGACCTGCGTGTGAGCTACGACCAGGGCGAACTGGATGAACACAGCGCCCCGGCGGATCCCGTGGAGCTTTTCACGCTGTGGATCAATGATGCCCTGGCGCACAAGCTGCCCGAACCGAACGCGATGAGCCTGGCCACGAATGGCCTGGATGGTACGCCGACGGTGCGCACGGTGCTGCTCAAGGGCATCGACGAGCGGGGCTTTCATTTTTACACGAACTATGAGAGCCGGAAGGGGCATGAGATTGAGGCCGATGCCCGTGCCGCCGCCTGCTTTCTGTGGACGGACCGGCATCATCAGGTCTGCATTAAAGGCGCGATCGCCAAACTGGAGCGTGCCGATGCGGAGAAGTACTTTGCCAGCCGCCCGTATGGGCACCAGATCGGCGCGTGGGCCTCGGCGCAGAGTGTGGAAATCCCTGGGCGCGAATGGCTGGAGCAGCGGGATGCAGAGTTGCGAGCGCAGTATCCCGAAGGCCAGGTCCCCTGCCCTCCGCACTGGGGTGGGTACACCCTGCTGCCGGGAGAGATCGAGTTCTGGCAGGGGCGGGTAAGCCGCCTGCATGACCGCATCCGCTACCGCAAAGAGCACGGGGTGTGGGTGAAGGTGCGGCTGAGTCCGTAGGGCATCATCAAGGAGCGGCACTTGCCAAGTGCCGCCCGAAGACATACGCCAGACGCCTAGCCCGGCACTTGGCAAGTGCCTCTACTTGGGCCTGGGGCCGTTCGCCTGCAGAAATGTCGAAAGTCGCTTGCCTTTCATTGTTTTCAGTTTTTAATGAAAGCGTGAGCAAGGAACTACCAGAATGGGAAAAGGCACGCGAGGAATTCGTGGTCCAGTGGGGTTCGCTGGGGACGCAGTGGGGGATCAACCGCACCATGGCCCAGATTCACGCCCTGCTCATGACCGCCCCGGAGCCGATGTGCACGGACGACGTCATGGAACGGCTGGAGATCAGCCGCGGGAATGCGCACACGAATTTGAAGGATCTCGTCGGCTGGAACCTCATCCGCATCATCACCAAGAAAGGCGACCGCAAGGAGTACTTTGAAGCTGAAAAGGATGTGTGGAAGATCTTCATCACCATCTCAAAGGAGCGCAAACGCCGCGAGATCGAGCCGGCCATGCAGCTGCTGCGCGACTGTGCGGCGCGTACGAAGGACGAAGGCGCGGGGCCTGGCCGGGAGTTTCACCAGCAGATGAAGGACCTCGATGAATTCCTCAGCTTTGGCGTCAAAGTGGCCGATACCGTGATCTCCATGAAGCACGCCTCAGCCCTGCAATGGGCCATGCGCCTCCTCGGCTGATTTTTTTGTGCATATATGTTTCACAAATAACTGAAAATTCGGAAAATACACTCTTATGAATACTCCAGCGCTCCAAGTCCGCCGCATGAGTCCGGCTGCTGCCGAGACAAATCCTGTCGAAGGGCAGGTTGAGTGGAGTCCGGTGAAGTCCCTCTGGTTCACGGGGCATTTGATCATCGCGGTGGTGGGTGGGTGGCACACCGCGAGCGTGGGTGCGGTGGTGCTCTCGGCGGTGTTTACAGGGCTGACTTTGTGCCTGGGGCATACGCTTGGGCTGCATCGGCTCATCATTCATCGCAGCTTCACCTGTCCGCGCTGGCTGGAGTATGTGCTGGTGCATCTGGGCACGGTGGTGGGCATGGGCGGGCCGTATGCCATGCTGTATCTGCATGACATCCGGGACTGGGCGCAGCGGCATGAGGTGTGCCATCCTTTCTACACCGATCAGCGGCCCATGTGGCGGGATGCGCTGTGGCAGCTTCATTGCCGGCTCCGCCTGAAACATCCGCCGCAGTTTGAGATCGAGCGGGAGGTGCGCGAAGACCGGGTTTACCAGTTCATGCAGCGCACGTGGATGCTGCAGCAGGCGCCCTACGCGGTGCTGTTTTATCTGCTGGGTGGCATCGGCTGGGTGGTGTGGGGCATCTCGGTGCGCATCGTGGTGTCGATCATCGGCCACTGGCTCATCGGCTACTTCGCACACAACTTGGGTGAGCGTGACTGGCATCTGCAAGGGCATGCCGTGCAGGGGTATAATATTCCGCATCTCGGCCTGATCACGATGGGCGAGTGCTGGCACAACAACCATCACGCCTTTCCTGAATCCGCGCGCCTGGGACTGACACAGGCCCAACACGATCCCGGCTGGTGGGCGCTGCGAGCGCTGAATTTTTTTGGCCTGATCAAGCACATGAAGCTGCCTGCTGACATGCCGGAGCGGCCAGAACTCATTTCTCTCAACCCAAACCCAAACCACACAAACATATGAACGAAACCGTCATCAGCTACACCCTCTATCTCATCCTCGCCGTCAGCATGACGGTGTGGGTCGCTCGCACTTTGCACAAAAACGGCCGCATCTTCCTCGTCGATTGCTTCCACGGAAACACGGACCTCGCCGACAGCGTGAATCACCTCCTCGTCGTCGGCTTCTACCTGGTGAACATCGGCTTCGTCTCGCTGTATCTCAAAAGCACGGAAGAAATCAGCGGCGCGCGCGGAGTCTTTGAACTGCTCAGCGGCAAGATGGGCGTGGTGCTCCTCATGCTCGGCGGCATGCACTTCTTCAATCTCTACATCTTCACCCGCATGCGCCGCCGCGCCACTCTCGCCAGCATGCCTCCGCCCGTTCCCGCGATGCACCGCGTCAGCAAGGCGAATGACATTCTCGACACGCTGTGAAAACGTTCCTGCGCAAATTGAAGCTGTCGTTCCTCGCGATGTTGTGCGGTTGGATCGCGTGCAACATCGCGCTGTGGCTGGCACGTCTGCCGGAACTTAGAATGTACCCGACCGTGCGAGAAGAAATCATTGGGGTGCTCTTCTATGGGCTCGCCACAGGCGTTGTGATTCTGGTTGCTTGGCTGATGATCTTTTTGCCTGTGGACTTGCTCGTGCCAGATCATTCCAAGCTGCGCAGGCCCTGGCCCGCTTCGATTTGTGGATTCATGGCCGGGAGCAGCGTGGTTGCTATCATCTGGGGGCACGCGGTTTGGAGCGAGGGTTCATCAATGAACAGTGAGGAATTTTTCAGTTTGAAAGCATTCTTCCTGCTGAGCAGTCCTGGCATCACAGGAATGGTGGCAGCCTATGTCAGGTCACGTCATCGCGAACCTATTTCGACAATGCCATGAACCGCGTCACCAAAGCCAACGACATCCTGGACACCCTGTGATGAAAACGTTCCCGCAAACTCTGAAGCTCTCATTCCTCGCGATGTTGTACGGCTTGATCGCATGCAACATCGCGTGGTGGACGGGCTACAGCGCTTATCCGGTACGGGAGCCATCGGCATGCATACAGCTTCTTGCATTTCTAGCGATCGGACTGTGGACTCACATCGTGACCTTCCTTGTGTGGCTCTTCGTCTTTCTGCCACTGGACGTGGTGCTTTCTGACACCTCACCATGGAGAAAACCCGGTGCGGCTGCTCTGCTGGGGTTTCTGGTTTCCTTTGCTTTAGTGGCGCTGTTCTTCGTGTGCGCTGTCGGGCATCGCATGAGGGCTCTTGGACTTCTCGCCGCCATCCGCCATGCATTCGACCATGGGGCGCTGCCCAAGCTGCTGGCACCCTGCGCTGGTGGGACCGTAGCGGCGTGGACTCGCGCTTTGATGGACAAACCCAACCGAAACTCAATGCCATGAACACCCTCACCATCTTCTACGACGCCCGCTGCGGCCTCTGCTCGCGCTTCCGGCGCTGGATGCTCGAACAGGCCGCCTACGTGCGGCTGGAGTTTCTGCCTTACGATTCGGCGCAGGCACGGCAGCGCTGTCCCGAGCTGCCGAATCTGCGGGCGGATCAGGAAATCGTCGTCATGGGCGATGACGGATCGCTCTGGCAGGGCGCAGGCGCGTGGGTGACGTGCTTGTGGGCGCTGCGGGAGTATCGGGAGTGGTCGTTGCGGCTGGCGAGTCCGGCGATGCAGCAGGTCGCACGGCGCGTGGTGCACTGGATTTCCAGCAATCGCATCGGCCTTTCCCATCTGCTGCGTTTGCGCAGCGACGATGCGCTGCGGGCGCAGATCACGGAGACGGCTTGTGACAATGGCGCGTGTTCGATTCAATCACGAAACGCGGCTTGAATGAAGGCGGCGGTTTGGGCTGTAATGGCTGCATGTCTTTCTTCCGCTGCTTCCTCACTGCATGCACCCTCGCCGCCAGCCTTCATGCGGCGGAGGACAAGATGCGCCTTGTGCGTGAAACGGACGCGCTGACGCCGGAGCAGGAGCGTGCGGGGCTACATTTGCCGCCCGGCTTCACTGTGCAGCTCTTTGCCAGCGAGCCGATGATCAACAAGCCGATCAACATGGCCTTCGATGCGCGGGGCCGCCTCTGGGTGTCCTCGACGGTTGAGTACCCCTACTCCGCCGACAAAAGCCGCTGGTCTGACGCGCAGGGCACGCGCATCAAAGACAGCCGCGATGCGATCAAAATCCTCGAAGACACCGATGGCGACGGCAAGGCCGACAAGGTGACCGACTTCGCCGACGGCCTGAACATTCCCACCGGCGTTCTCCCCTGGCACAAACCGGAGCACAAGTCCGGCTGCATCGCCTGGAGCATCCCCAACATCTGGTACTTCGCCGACACTGATGGCGACGGCAAAGCCGACCACCGCGAGATTCTTTTCGGGCCGCTCGGTTATGAAAAAGACACGCACGGCATGTGCAGCAGCTTCCGCATGGGGCTGGATGGCTGGGTCTATGCCACGCATGGGTTCAACAACACCAGTCACCTGAAGGCGAAAGACGGCAGCACTTTGGACCTCCACAGCGGCAACGTCTTCCGCTTCCGCCCCGACGGCTCGCACGTCGAAATCTGGACGCGTGGCCAGGTGAATCCCTTCGGCCTCTGCTGGGACCGCTTCGGCAATCTCTACAGCGCCGACTGCCACAGCTCTCCCATATACCAGCTCATCCGCGGTGCCTGTTATCCCAGCTTTGGCAAGCCGCATGATGGCCTCGGCTTCGCGCCAGTCATGTGCGAGCACAGCCACGGCTCCACGGGCATCTGCGGCATCGTTTACCTCGACGGCGGAGTGTGGGGCTCTGAGTGGGACGACCACACCCTCGTCGGCAACTGCGTCACCTCCCGCGTGAATCATGACAAGGTCACCTTCACCGGCGCCACACCCAAGGCGAACGAACAACCCGACTTCATCACCAGCGACGACCCCTGGTTCCGCCCCGTCGATCTCCAGCTCGGTCCCGACAACGCCCTCTACATCGCCGACTTCTACAACAAGATAATCGGCCACTACGAAGTGCCTCTGGATCATCCAGGCCGCGACAGAGAACGAGGGAGAATCTGGCGGGTGGTGAAGACGGACAAAAACGTGGCCTTGAATGAGATGAAGCCCATCCGCGATGTCACGCCCGCAGATCTGGAAGACGCCAACCTGACACGCCGATATCTGGCCCTGCAGACCATGAAGGCGGAGCATCCAGACAAACCGTTTTTTCTGGCTCCTCCAAAGCATGCCACCGGCTTGCTCCGTGCAAACTGGTGGTGGCATGACCTGCAATTGCGCCACGGACGCCAGCCAGCAATAGGCGGTCACCAGTGGGAAGTCACACTGGCAGACCCCCGATCGGATGTTTCCGAGTCGGACATGGTGGAGGCATTGCGTCAGGCGGAATCCTTCGGCCTGGCATGTGTGGGAACCAAAGCCTGTGAGGCTGCGCTTAAGCATTCATCGGCTCGGGTGCAGGTGGCCGCGTTGAACGCGTTGCGCGCGCATCCTGCAAAGGAGAATTTTCCCTGGGTGCTCGACGCATGGGTGGAAAAAGAGTCCGCAGATCCAGTCCTGTCGCTCACCGCCAGACTCGCGGTTCGCGCGCACTTGATGCTCCCGCAAGGCTTCGCGGCGGTCGCCGAAAGGCACCTGCCTGCGGTGGAAAAAATCGCCATCGCCGTGCAGACTCAGGATGCTGCTGGGTTTCTGTTGAGCCATCTGCCAGACGCCACGCCGCTCAGGATCGAGGTGGTGGGTCATGTCGCTCGTTATGGCGATGCCGACATGGTGGCGCGGCTGATCCGCCTGACCAGGAACAGGTCTCCCGGATCCGTCGCCTTGTTGGAAGCCCTCCACAACGGCCTCAGCGAGCGCGGTGCCCCCGCCAACCCCGAGCTGCTGCAATGGACGCAGGAGCTCGCCACCCAGCTCCTCGATTCCGCACCGCAGCAGCCCACTCCCGCCTGGACCTCCTCAGGCGATGCCCTATGGTCTTTGCAGCCACGCCAATGCACTGACGGCACACAGGCTCAGGTGCTGCAGAGCATGGCGAAAGGCGGTGGCGATGAGGAAAAGCGCAGCGGCATTCTCAAATCCAAAGACTTCGCCGCGCCCGCCCAACTCATCGTCTGGATCAACGGCCATCGCGGCCCTCCAACCAGCAAGGCACACGACAAAAACCTCGTGCGCGTGGTGGACGCACAAAGCGGCGTCACGCTCGCCAGCGCCTTCCCACCACGCAGCGATGTCTGCCAGCGCACCGAGCTGGACCTCTCCGCACACACCGGCAAATCCGTGCGCCTGGAGATCGTCGATGGCGACGACGGCAAAGCCTACGCCTGGATCGGCATCACCCGCATCGAGCCCGCCGTCGTCAGTGTGAACGATTTCCAGGGCGAGGATAGCAACCGCACCGCACTCAAAACCCTCGCCGCGATGCTCCAGCACACGGCACCGGCCGCATTGCGCGAAAAGCTCTCCGCCTACCTGCCCCCACGCCCCGCACCACCACCGCTGCCCGTTTCACCCGAGCAGCGCAAGAACTTGGATGCGCTGATCGCTGCACGCGCTGTTGCGTATGCGAAAGCAAAGCCGGATGTGGCAGCGGGGAGAACCGTCTTCACCACGAACTGCGCCGTTTGTCATCAAATTCGTGGCACCGGCGGCCTCATCGGCCCGCAGCTCGACGGCATCGGCGCACGTGGAGCTGAGAGATTGAGCGAGGACATCCTGGATCCGAATCGCAATGTGGACGCCCATTTCCATCTGCATACGCTGACGCTCAAAGATGGTGGCACGCTGAGCGGCTTCCTCAAAGGCGAGGCCGGGCAGGTCTTGATTCTCGCAGATGCCGCAGGGCAGGAGCAGCGCGTATCCAAGAATGATCTCGCGAAGGATGTGACCACACCCATGTCGCTGATGCCGCCGGTGTTTGGGCAGACGCTGGATGAAGCGACGTTCATCAACCTGCTGGGGTACCTCATGAACGAGAAGGCGGAGAAATAGGCCTCCATCCCGGCCGCATTTCACAGCGCTCAAACCATCCACACCATGCCCATCGAATTCGACGTTCACATCACCGAAAAGCTTCTGTGGCGTATCGCCTGGCGGCGGATACTGCAGCGGTGGCCCCGCCTTTTAATTGCGATCATGCTCTTGATCGCCAGCATCATTCTGGATTATCAACCGGGGAAGCTGAGCGCCATGTCTATCTTCGGCATGATGGTGATCGGATTCTTGCTGCTAATTTTCCTCGCGTATTATTTCCGGATGCGACGTGTGATTGCGGACTGGAAACGCATGCAAGGCGATGCGCATGTGCATTACACCCTCAGTGAAGAAACGATCCATGGACGTTCCAATCTTGGAGCCACCGAATTGAAGTGGATGGTGTTTCGTGAACTCGTCGAGCGCCCGGACTGCCTCCTGCTCCATTATTCACGAGGCGATCACTTCACACTGCCGCGTGGCGATGTACCTCCAGAGGCGCTGGATCTCATTCAGCGAAAGTTCCAGGAATTGAATCTACCCGTAAAGCGCGCATGACTCTTCGCCTCTCATCGATCCTGTTGGTTCTCAATGCTGCCATGGCTGCTGAGAGCCTCAAACCGCACCCCAAAGCCATCGCCAACATCCATCCTCCCGGCGAGGTGGACCGGCCGGAAATGGTGCAGTCTTGTGTGTCGGATTCGGCAACTTTGCCGGGTATCGTGGTGGATGAGATGGATGCGGAGCTGGTGGGGGAGTGGCAGTATTCCACGCATACGCCGCCGTATGTGGGGCTCGGTTATATCCACGACATGAAAGCGGGAAAGGGCAGCAAGTCGGTGACCTTCACACCCGCGCTGCCGAAAGCGGGTTGGTATGAGGTGAGGCTGGCGCACTGCTACAATGTGCGACGTTCTACCAGGACGCCGGTCACGATTCATCATGCAGATGGGAACACGAAGGTGATCATCAATCAGCAGCAGGAGCCGGAGCACGGGCGCCTGTTTCGCACGCTGGGCACGTTTCGGTTTGAAGCGGGGCGTGCAGGATGGGTGCGGGTGTCCAATGAGGGCACGGAGGCGGACAAGGTGGTGATTGCCGATGCAGTGCAGTTTTTGCCGGTGACAAAGTAGCCTTGTTGCTGTGCAACAAAGGACAACTCAGCCGCATTCACATCTTACGGACTTCCATACTGCATATGGTTGCGAGGGCCTCCCTTGTTCCACAGGAACAAGGCTACTTTCCAAGCCACAAAAAAGCCGGGGTCTTTCGACACCCGGCTTTTTTTGAATTTAATCCTCTTCGGCTTCGGCAGCGGCGGCCTTTTTCCGCTTCTTCTTGCCACCGGCGTTGCGGAGAGCCTTTGGAATGGGGTCTTCCTTCTTCTGCAGGGCGCGGCGCAGTTTGCGCAGCGCGATGTTTTGCAGCTGACGGATACGCTCGCGGGTGACGCCGAACTCCTGACCGACTTCTTCCAGCGTGCGTGGCTTCTGGCCGGCGAGGCCGAAGCGGGCATCGATGATCTTGCGTTCGCGTTCGTCGAGAACGGTCAGCAGGCCATCGAGCTGGCTGTGCATGTTCTTATGCGAGAGCAGGTCGAAAGGGGTCTGGGCGTTTTCGTCGCCCACGATTTCGCCGAACTCGGTGCTGTCGTCGTCACTGATGGGGGCGTCGAGCGAGGCAGGGCGCATGGAGGCGACCTTGAGCTGGCTGAGCTTGGCACGATCAATGCCGATTTCTTCGGAGAGTTCGTCGTCGGTGGGTTCGCGGCCCAGTTCCTCGGACATCGCCATGGCCACACGGCGCATCTTGCTGATCTTGTCCACCATGTGGACAGGGAGGCGGATGGTCTTGGACTGGTTTGCCAAGGCGCGCTTGATGGACTGTTTGATCCACCAGGCGGCGTAGGTTGAAAGTTTGCCGCCCTTGTTCGGGTCGAAACGTTCCACGGCCTTCATCAGGCCGATGTTGCCTTCGGAAATGAGGTCGAGAAGAGGCAGACCGTAATTGGCGTAATCCTGGGCGATCTTCACCACGAGGCGGAGGTTCGCACGAATCATGTGCGAACGGGCTTCGGGGTCGCCACGTTTGATGCGTTCGGCAAGCTCGACTTCCTGGTCGGGAGTCAGCAAGTCTGTCTTGCCGATCTCACGCAGGTAAATCTTGATGCCTCCGTCGAGTTCCATATGAAATTTCTAGTTGGGTAATACGATAAAAGGACCAACGTCCTTGCCCCGCGCCGAGACGCAGGGGGTAGTCAGTATAGATGCGATTTTATACTTCGCTCGTCTTTTTTGAGCAAGTTTGCGGCCAGTATTGGAGGATGGACCGGAAGAATAGAGCACGGGCGAGTATATGACAGCCTACGTTCAACTAAACTTTCGGGGAATCGTCAACATCATTTCTAAAAAAAGTTAAGGAATGTTAATAAAAAGACCTGTAAACAGGCACTTTTTCAGCTGTGGGGACCGGTGTGGAACACCTTTCGTCCCGGCCAGGGGGTGAAGTTTGTCCTTTTTGAACGCAGCCGCCCGCTTGACACCGCCCCGCCCCGACCCGACTTACTGCCCCCTCAAAACCTGCCATGCCCCGCCGAATCACCTACCGCGACGCCATCCGTGAAGCCCTCGATGAAGAAATCGCCCGCGACCCCATGGTCGTGGTCATGGGCGAAGAAGTCGCCCAGTACAATGGCGCCTACAAGGTGACCCAGGGCCTCTGGGACAAATGGGGCGACAAGCGTCTGGTGGACACCCCCATCAGCGAGGCTGGATTCATCGGCATGGGCATCGGTGCCAGCATGCTCGGAGTGCGTCCGGTCATGGAGCTGATGTTCTGGAGCTTTTATACCGTTGCGTGGGACCAGATCGTTAACAACGGTGCCATGGTGCGCTACATGAGCGGCGGCAAGATCAACTGCCCCATCGTCATTCGCGGCCCGGCAAACGGCGGCACCAGCGTGGGTGCCACCCACTCCCACACGCCGGAAAACATCATGGCGAATTTCCCCGGCATGAAATGCGTCTGCCCCAGCAACGCCTACGATGCCAAGGGCCTCATGAAGGCCGCCATCCGCGACAATGACCCCGTGATGTTCATGGAGAGCACAAAGCTCTACGGTGAAGAATGGGAAGTCCCCGGCAATGACGAACTGCCCGGTGGCGAACTCTTCATCCCCCTTGGCCTCGCTGACGTGAAACGCGCAGGCACGGACATCTCCCTCATCGCGCACGGCAAGGCGGTCATCACCTGCCTGGAAGCAGCCAAGATTTTGGAAGAAGAGCACGGCATCAGCGCCGAGGTGGTGGACCTGCGGACCATCCGCCCGCTGGATGAGGACACGATCCTTGAGTCCGTGGCAAAAACCCACCGCGCCATCTACGTGGAGGAAAACAAGCCCTACTGCGGCATCGGCGCCCAGATCGCCTACATGATCCAGGAGCGCATTTTTGACGAGCTCGACGCCCCTGTGCAGCGCGTGTGCAGCCTCGACTCCCCAGCCATCTACAGCCCGCCGCTTGAGGCCATCCAGCTGCCGACCGCCGATGTGGTCGTGGCCAAAGCCCTTGGCATTTGCTGATCCGCCCCGTTTTCCGCTTTACCCAGAACCCTTTCAATCTCGTTTTCCGCCATGCCCAAATTCATCGAAATGCCCAAGCTCAGTGACACCATGACCGAGGGGACCCTCGCCAAATGGCTCGTCAAGGAAGGGGACAAAGTCACCGTTGGCAAAGCCATCGCCGACATTGAGACCGACAAGGCCACCATGGAGTACGCCAGCCCGTATGAAGGTGTGCTGCACAAGTTCGTAGCGACGCCAGGCGGCAAGGTTCCTCTGGGCGCACCGCTGGCGGTGGTGCTGGAAGATGACGAGGCGGCTCCGGCAAATTTGGATGAACTCATCGAGAAGGCCAAAGCCGCCGCCGCTCCGGCCCCTGCCGCTGAGAAAAAGCCTGCCGCAAGCGCCAGCAAAGCCGCTGCCGCCGGTCCCCGCCTGCCGCTGGCCCCGCAGCACAAGAGCCGTGCCGCCGCTGCCGGAGCCGCTCTGCGCGTGAAAGCCTCCCCGCTGGCCAAAAAGATCGCTGCGGAGCGCGGCGTGGATCTCAACACTCTCGTCGGCTCCGGCCCTGGCGGCCGTGTGGTGCGTGCGGATGTGGAAAGCGCCCCTGTGGGTGGTGGATCCGCTGGTCGCGTGGCTGCCACACCTGCCATCCGTCCGGTCATTGGTCCTGATGACGAGCGCGTGCCCACCAGCAGCATGCGCAACATCATCGCCGAGCGCCTGCTGGCCTCGAAGACGCAGATCCCGCACTTCTACCTGCAGATGGAAGTGGATGCCGGTCCGCTGATGGAATTCCGCGCGCATCTGAACGCCTCGGCTGAGAAGAGCGGCGGCAACAAGTACACGGTGAACGACTTCATCCTGAAGTCCGTCATCCGCGCCGCCCAGGCCCAGCCCGCCATCAATGCCGCCTGGGATGGCGATGCCATCGTGAAGTTCAAGTCCGTCGGTCTTAGCGTGGCCATCGCCATCGATGACGGCCTCGTGACTCCGGTCATCAAGCAGGCGGAAAAGAAGACGCTGCTGGAGATCAGCCAGAGCGTCAAGGATCTCGCTGGCAAGGCGAAGAACAAGAAACTCAGCCCGGATGACTACGCAGGTGGCACCATCACCGTCTCCAATCTCGGCGCTTACGGCATCGACCAGTTTGCCGCGATCATCAATCCGCCGCAGGCCGCCATTGTTGCCATCGGCAGTATTCGTTCCGCTCCAGTCGTGAATGACAAGGGGCAGATCGTGGTGGGTCAGCGCATGTGGGTTGGCCTGAGCGGCGACCACCGCGTCGTTGATGGCGCCGTGGCTGCGACGTTCCTGGCAGAGATGCGCAAGCTGCTGGAGAATCCGGCGCTGATGCTGGTGTAGGATCTCTTCGTTTTTAAACAGATGGGAGTCCCCGCAGGCGATGGTCTGCGGGATGAGGTGGATTTCTGGGACTTGGCACCTTCGCAAGTTAGGTCCGTTAAAATGATTTGATGGCCGCCTCGTGGCTGCAGGGAAGAGCGTGCTCAGAGCGGATCCACTCTCCCCCTCGAGGGCATGGTACCTTCCAAAATTCCCTTGGGGGAGAGGTTAGGGTGAGGGGGACGTCCTGCTTGGCGAGGTCAAGCGTTGGCCCCTCACCCCAGACCTTTGACTCACTGCGTTTGCCCTTCGGGCTGCCTGCGGCAGTCTATTTGCCTTCGGCGGTCTTCGACCCGCTGCGCTACGGTTCCCCGAAGAAAAAATTTCGCGTTTAGATCTTTCAGGGGCGGGGAGAGGGAGAGTCGCTTTACTCCGTGCTGCGAACGCTGTGGCGTAGGGGAGCCCTCGTGGCCGGGCGGTTTGGCGGAGGAGGGTGTGGGCCGGTGAAGCGCGCTGGGTGCCAAACACGACCAATCTACGGCGCGCAGGGCCTGCGGTTCACCTGTTCGGAAACTGGCTCCTTATCTGAGAGCACAAAAAAAGGGAGAGCCGGAAGGCTCTCCCTTTTGGTTTAAAACACACACACTGGGGAAAATTAGCTCTCGCTCTGGGCCTGGTCCTTGACGGACATGGCGTCCTTGCCCTGGCGCTGGCGGAGGTAGTGCAGACGGGCGCGGCGCACACGGCCGGACTTCGTCACTTCCACCTTGGCCACCTTGGGGCTGTGCACGGGGAACACGCGCTCCACGCCTTCGCCGTAGGAGATCTTGCGGACCGTGAAAGCTTCGTTGATGCCGTAGCCTTTGCGGGCGATGACGATGCCAGCGAAGATCTGGATACGCTCTTTGTCACCTTCCACCACTCGGGTATGGACCTTGACGCTGTCACCCACGGTGAAAGCGGTGACTTCCTTCTTCAGCTGCTCTTGATTGATCTTTTCGATGATGTTGCTCATGACACACTCCTAAATCCGCGCTGCGCAAGGCCTTCAAACAGTCCGGCCGGGGGCGAGGGGCGTGGAAGTTGCCGAGTTCCAGCCATTTGGCAACCTGTTTTTCCCCGTACTGGAAACCTCCCCGCTCCGGCCTATCATCCGCCCACCCATGGAACCCACCGTTTTAGCCCTGATCCGAGCCGCCATCGCCGAAGACGTCGGCCCCGGAGACGTCACCGCCGAGTATTTCATTCCTGCCGACTCCCGTTCCAGGGCTGAGATCGTCGCCCGGGAGCCGGGCGTCGTCTCAGGATCAGAGATCGCCGAGGCCGTCTTCAAGGAGATCGACCCCGCCCTCGAAGTGGAAATCTGCCTTTCCGATGGCAGCCCCTTTGAGCGCGGCAGCGTCCTTATGAGGGCCGCGGGCAGCACCCGCTCCCTGCTCACGGCAGAGCGTACGGCTCTGAATTTCCTCCAGCGCCTCAGCGGAGTGGCCACCCAGGCACGGCGCTACGTGGAGGCGGTGCGGCCCCACCCGGTGCAGATCTGGGACACGCGCAAGACTACCCCGGGCTGGAGGCTGATCGAAAAAGCCGCGGTGAAGCACGGCGGCGGCACCAACCACCGCATGGGCCTCTATGACCACGCCATGGTCAAGGACAACCACCTCGCCGCCAACAGCGACCTCCCCTCCCTCCAGGCCGCCATTCACCGGCTGCGCAGGGAGCGTCCCGGCACCCGTGTCCAGCTCGAGGCAGATACTCTGGAGCAGGTGGCCGGCTTCCTCACGCTGGATGGTGTGGACATGCTGCTGCTGGACAACATGGGGCCTGAGAAGCTGCGCGAGGCCGTGAAACTCGTGAACGGCAGGTTCTGGCTGGAAGCCAGCGGCGGCATCACCCTTGAGACCATCAAAGACGTCGCCGCCACCGGGGTGAATGCCATCTCCGTAGGCGCGCTCACGCATTCCTCACGTGCGCTGGATCTTGGACTGGATTTTTATTAAAATAGCTTTGTTCATGAGGAGCAAAGGAACCCTTGCTACACAGCAACAAGGCTACTTCACCGGCTCATACTGCCAGGTCCAGTCGCCCACGTATTCGCGCTTGGTCAGCTTGGCCTTGCCCTGGCTGTCCACGGTCACTTTGCCGTTGTCGTCCTTGCCATCAAAAGCCACGGACCAGAGCTGGTAGCGGCCGGCGGGGGTGGTGCGATAGCGCAGGGGCTTGCCGTCGCAGGGATCAAGCGGGGCGGCAGGCAAGAATTCCGGTGTCAGGTCTGACAGCACGGCAGGATAGCGGCCGTGTTTCACAAAATACCGCTCCAGCGCCAGTGCCGCCAGTGCCTGCTGCTGGCGTGCATCTTGCACCAGAGCATTGAGGCTGACCATGCTCACTGCGGGGAGGATGAGGCGGGCCATGAGGTGGTCTGGGTGGAGCAGCGGGTTGGAATTTTTCGTGAGTTCCGTGGCGACGGCTTCTCCCTGGGCCACCGACTCCCGCAGGCCGCTGGTTTTCAACGGCTGGATCAAATGCTGCACCTCCATCTCGGCGATCACGCTCTTCCAGTGGTCAAACAAGCCACTGGGGATGGCGCGCCAGATGAAGAGACTCCTGGATTTTCCTTGGTTGGTAAAGGCACCGAGGATCTCGGCGTCTACCTCTTTCCGGCCATTGGCGGCCTGCTGCAGATACTCCACTGCGTTCATGCCCGAGGCGAGCTCTCCACGCACGGCCCGCAGCAAGGCCTCGCGGGTGTGGCTGGTGGAAAAGAGGTCCTGCAGCAGCCGCAGATCTTCCTCCGCAAACACGCGCTGCTGAAGGCCCAGCCACAGCGTTTCCTGCGCCATGGCCTCCAGCGAATTTCCCACGAGGAAGCCGATCAGCAGTGGCTCCTGCTTGCAGCCCTGGGCCAGTCGCTGAATGGAAATGATGCAGCGTGCTGCCTCGGCGCTGGCACCCGCGGCCACAGCGGCCCGGCCACGAAGAGACAGCGCCTTTGCCAGAGTCTGGGCGGCGGTGTAGTGCGGCACGCGCAGGGAGAAGAGCAGGTCGGGCATTTCCCGCTCCCGCAGCCCGGGCGTCATCATGGCCAATGGCCGGCGGACGGACTCATCGGCCATTTGTTTTAGCAGCGGGAACTTCGCATCCAGCGCGGCCAGAACGTCGGAGGCGGCGGGCGAAGGTTCGGCAGGCAGGTCAAGGTATTTGATTTCACGCAGGAACTTTGCCCACTCCTGAAAGTCCGTGGTTTTTCCCAGGGTCACCCCGCCGCCGGCAGGGGCGCTTCCGCTCCACTTCATGCTGTCCAAGGCTTTGCGTTTGGCTCCCGGCCCGCCCTTGCTGTCATCGTGGTCAATGACGGTGGCAATGTCCCGCAGCGGTTCGATGGCGAGGAGGTTTTGTGCTTCGGGCGGCGTCTCGGGCAGCAGCTTGCGGTAGTCGAGTGTTTCGCCTTCTTGGTCGAGCATCGCCTTCGCGGCGGCCCAGCGGCGTCTGCCGCTCCAGTTGGTCCAGACGTGGAGGAGAACGACGAGAGTGGCGAGGGTGGTGAAAATCCAGAGTGCTATGCGGACGTAGCGTTTGGAGAGGAAATGGCGGATCATGGTAGGAAATGGCAGGAGGTGAAAAAAGGAATGGAGGGGGAAGGGAATCAGTTCGCGGCAAGGAGAGCGTCGATGGTGGCGGCGCGCTGCTGCCACAGCAGGGGGGGAGTGGTGTCGTTCGTTGCGGCCGCCTGTGGCGCAGTGGGTTCGGCGGGCGTGGTGAAGTACATCACCACTGTGGCTGCCCAGGCCAGGCTCCAGCCTGCCACCAGCCAGCGCGGGGTGCGGTCCGCCAAACGGGAGGCAGGTGGCGGGGCGGTCCGCGCCGCAGCTGTTGCAGCAGCATGCAGCATTTCATTCCGCCATTCGTCTGGCAGAGCGCGCCGCCGCAGGGCGCGCAGGTCATTTTCAAAGGCATCGGGCTTCAGGTTCATGACGGTTTCAGTTCATCGTAAAGGGGGCGCAGTTCGCTGCGCAGTTTCTCCAGGGCGTAGCGGTAGCGGCTGGCGGCGGTGTTCAGCGGGATGCCCTGCACTTCAGCGATTTCTTCAAAGGTCAGGCCGTCCCAGAGCTTGAGCTGGGCCACGCTGCGCTGCTCCAGGGGAAGCAGGGCCAGCGCCCGCGTGAGCCGCTGCGCCAGCTCGGCCTGATCCGGGTCATCATGCCTGGCAAACATCTCCACGGGCACCTGCGCTCGCGCCTCCTCCTCCGCACGCCGGCGCACGGTGTGCCGCCGCAGCCAGTCGATGGCGTGGTGGTGGGCCAGACGCAGCAGCCAGGCCCGCATGTTGAGGATGTCAGCGGGGATGTGCTGCCGTGCCAGCTTGATGAAAAGCTCCTGCAGCAGGTCCTTGGCGTCCGCCTCGCTGCCTGTGAAGCTGGTGAAATAGTGGAACAGGCCCGCTCCATGGGCATCGTAGAGATCTGGCACTGTGGGGGCGGCGGGCATGCGGGTGCAGTTTCACGGACAGGACGCGCGGCGGCGAGATTTTTGTCTGTCCTAATTCCGGCCGGAGAGGGCGGTCCGCTCTTTCCCGGCTTTCACGGCACAAAATTACCCTTGTAATCCCCGCGTGTGGCAGCATCCTCCCGCCCAGTTTTTTTTTCACGCATGTCACGTCCCCCCAATCGCGGCCCATCACGCAGCGGCCCCCCCAATCGCGGCTCCGGTCCCTCACGCGGGGGCCCACCCCGCCGTCCCGGCGGTGCTCCGCCCCCACGGTATGTGCCTCCGCCACGTCCGCCAGAGCCGGAAGAAACTGGCAAGCAGAAGGAAGAAGCCATCGAACTCGAAGGCACCATCGCAGCCGTGCTCGCCGGCACCATGTTCCGCGTGAAGCTGCGCAACGGCCACGAAGTGCTCGCCCATATCTCCGGCAAGATGCGCAAGAAATTCATTCGTCTCGTCATTGGCGATGCAGTGAAGATCGAAATGTCCCCCTACGACATGGACAAGGCGCGCATCGTTTACCGCATCGGCTAAGCCTCCGCCCGGCCTTCGCGAACCATGGCAGGAGACATCGTCTATTTCGACCTCGAAACACGCCGCACCGCGAACGACGTGGGCGGCTGGGGAAACAAGCACGAGATGGGCATCTCCGTCGCGTGCACCTTCAGCACCCGGCTCAACGAATACTGCATCTACACGCAGGAAGAGACGCCGGCGCTGATCAAACAGCTCAAGAACGCCGACCTTGTGGTGGGCTTCAACCACATCGGCTTCGACTACGAAGTGCTGAAAGGTCATGACCTGCTGTTTGATCCCGCCGATCTGCCGCACAGCCTGGATCTGCTCATCGATCTCGAAAAAGTGCTTGGTCATCGCATCAAGCTCGATGCCGTGGCTGCGGCCACGCTCGGCACCGGCAAGACGGCCGACGGCCTCGACGCCCTCAAATGGTGGCAGCAGGGCGAAGTCGCAAAGATCGCCGAATACTGCTGCTACGATGTGAAAGTGACCAAGTGCGTGCACGAATACGGCATGGAGCATGGCCATGTGAAATACCATGACCGCAATGGTCGCGAGCAGCAGGCCAGGGTGGAATGGAAAGCCGTATGATGATGAAGCCGCTGCTCCGCCTTCTATTGCGCGCGGGCTGGGCACCGCTGGCGGTTCTGTTTTTCCATCAGCTGATCATCCATTCGCCCAACCGGCAGGCGCTGGACTTTGTGATGCATTACAGCGGAGGCGTGGCGATCTCGTTTTTCATCTGGCATGCGCTGGACTGCTTTGCGCACTGGTTTGGGCAGCTCACGGCCTTTGCGCGCTATCTTTTCACTTTCTCGCTGGCCTGTACCGTGGGCTTGTTCTGGGAGTTCGCGGAGCTTTTCTCCGACATCGTGCTCCACACGCACATCCAGTACAGCATCCGCGAGACGCTGCGCGATCTCGTCGCTGATGCGACCGGCGCGCTGACGACGCTGACGGGGGTGTGGGTGGCGCGGTGTTTTACTGCGAAGGGTGGGGCAGTGGCAGATCAGCCACCCGCCAGCCAGGTCTGAAACGCAGCCTCCACGCGCTGGAGCATTTCGGCCTGATTGCGGCGCAGATCGCTGAACTGGTTCCAGGCGGCGAGGTCCACCTTGGCGCCCGTGCCCTCGATCTCCGCGATGAATTCGTTCACCAGCTCCAGCTTGTCGCCATGCTGCTCGCGCAGGTGTGTCTTGCAGGCCACGCCCGTTTCGTGAAGTCGATTTTTGGTTCCCAGTGCCATGGGTATTCATAAGGTAGCCTTGTGGCTGTGCAACAAGGACCCGCTCCGCCGCGGTCCCTGCGTTGGGGTCGTCCCTTTCCCCTCGCCGTTATGACGCCTGTCCTTGGTCCACAGGAACAAGGCTACTTTGCGCAATCTCCGTCCTTCGGCTCACGTTTCATTCCTGTCATGACCACGCCCGCTTTTCTCGATGTCTCCCGCCGCCAGTTTTTCCGGCAGTCCGGCCTGGGGCTTGGCTCCGTGGCGCTGGGGTCCATGCTGGCGCGGGATCTGCCTGCGGCGGCTGCGATCGCCGGGCCGCGACCCCACTTTGCGCCGAAGGCCAAGCACATCATCTACCTGCACATGATCGGCGCGCCTTCGCAGCTGGATCTGTATGACTACAAGCCGCTGCTGCAGAAGATGGACGGCCAGACCTGCCCGGAGGAGCTGACGAAGGGGAAGCGCTTTGCCTTCATCGGCGGAGAGATGAAACTGGCGGGCACGGAATTTAAATTTCAGCGCCATGGCCAGAGCGGCCTGGAGCTGAGCGAGCTGCTGCCGCACCTGGGCACCGTGGCGGACGACATCTGCGTGGTGAAGTCCCTGCATACGAATGAGATCAATCACGCACCGGCGCAGATGTTTCTGCACACCGGCTTCGGCCAGGGTGGGCGGCCGAGCATGGGCGCATGGGTGACGTATGGCCTTGGCACCGAGAACCGCGACCTGCCCGCCTATGTGGTGCTACTTTCCGGCCCGGCCGGCGGCGCAGGCTCGACGCTCTGGAGCACGGGATTTCTTCCAAGCGTGTACCAGGGTATCCAGTTTCGCGGCAGCGGAGAGCCGGTGCTGTTTCTCGGGAATCCGCCGGGGCACAGCTCCAAAGACCGCCGCCATGTGCTGGATGCTGTGAAGGCGCTCAATGAGCAGCAGCTCGGCGTGGTGGGAGATCCGGAGATCGCCACCCGCATCAGCCAGTATGAAATGGCCTACCGCATGCAGACCAGTGTGCCGGAGCTGATGGACATCGCCCATGAGAACAAGGCCACGCTGGACATGTATGGTGCGCAGCCCGGCAAGGCCTCCTTTGCCAACAACTGCCTGCTCGCCCGCCGCCTGATAGAGCGCGGTGTGCGCATGGTGCAGCTCTTTGATTCCGACTGGGACCACCACGGCGGCCTGAAGCAACGCCTCACGGCCAAAGCGAAGGATGTTGACCAGCCCATGGCGGCGCTGGTGCGCGATCTCAAGCAGCGCGGCCTCCTGGATGAAACACTGGTGATCTGGGGCGGAGAATTTGGCCGCACGCCACTGCGTCAGGGTGCGAATGGCGACGGCACCAAGACATCCCCAGGTCGTGACCACCACAAAGATGCCTACACCATGTGGATGGCCGGCGGTGGCACGCGGCCCGGCACGGTCTATGGCAAGACCGATGACTTCGGCTTCAACATCGCCGAAAACGGTGTGCACACGCATGACCTCAACGCCACTGTGCTAAATCTGCTGGGCCTGGACCACGAGCGCCTCACCTTCCGTTACCAGGGCCGCGACTTCCGCCTGACGGATGTGCACGGCGAACTGGTGCCGGGGATCATGGCGTGAGGTGGAGCAGCCATTTCGATCCGGAGGTAGGCACCAAGAACAGGATGGCTCGGGATTAAAGGAGCATCATCTTGGGGAGCATCGCGATCACCATCATCACTTTGGAGACTTTCATGCCCATGCGGATGGCGATGGTTTCGGGGGATTTGCCGCGGGCGAAGAGGCTCTGAATTTCTTTCTCTTTCGGGGTCAGGTTGGGTTTGGGAGTCATACCTAATGCTGACAGCGTCGGCGCTCCTGGCGTTCATTGAACGGAGCGGATCATCTCGGCAACGCGGAGTGAGGGGCGTCCGCCACTTCGTACTAAACGCCAGGCTATATTTAAAATGGACATGGTAACCTGCTAATGGTCAGGCAATTATGCATATATTTGGCGTGCCGAAGTGGCGCGGGGACAGGCCTGTTTTGCCCGCGCGGCCATGAGTGCCATGAGCAGACTGGAGAGTAGGACGGTAAATTTGAGCATGGAAAAAGGGTGCCGTGAAATGGGACAAACGGATACGCTGAACTGCCACGCGCTGCCTTTTCGCTCCCGCCGGGCATACTTTGGAGGGCATCACACGGCGTCAGTTTCCTCTGCTGCCGCTGGCATGCGCACTTCGAACACTGTCTCGTCGTCTTGGGAGCTGACCAGGCGGAGGTCGGCGCCATTGGCACGGGCGAGCTCTGTGGCGATGTTGAGTCCGAGGCCGAAGCCGTCGGTCTGCCGGGTATGCGCTTTGTCGCCACGGAAGAAGCGCTCGAACAGGCGCTGCTGATTCTCGGGCGGGATCGCGGGGCCGGTGTTGGTGACGTTGAAGATGATCTGCGAATCCTGGCGCGTCAGGCGGAGCGTCACGCGGCCACCGGGGCGGTTGTATTTGGTGGCGTTGCTGAGGAGGTTTTGAAACACCTGCCGCAGCAGGGCGCGGTCTGCATGCGCCAGAACACCGGGCTCGATGCTGTGCTCCAGCGTCAGCCCGGCCTGCTCGCAGAGGATCTCACCGTCTTCGACGAGGCGTTCCAGGTCTGCGCTGAGGTCGTAGGTTTCCGGGTGGGTCGGGAGGCGGCCGGCGTCTGCCTGGGAGAGGAGCAGCAGGCTTTGGGTGATCTGCTTGAGGCGGGTGGCTTCTTCAAAAAGGGAGGCGAAACGCTCGTGCTCGGTGCTGCCGGGAGCGGCGTGGCGCACGGCGTCATCCAGCTCGGCGAGCATGATGGCCAGCGGGGTTTTCAACTCGTGGGAGGCGTCCGCGGTGAAGCGCACGGCCTGCTTGAAGCTGCATTCCAGGCGCTGCATCATGCCATTGAGCACATCGATGAGCTGGGCGAACTCGCGATTGTCATCCCGCTGCAAAGGGATGCGCTCCGCGAGGTCGCTCGCCGTCAGGCGCTGTGCGGTGCCCACCACCCGCTCCAGAGGGCGCATGGCCTGCTTGGAAGTCCACAGCGCGCCCAGGCCGGCGAGCAGGAGTCCGAGCGTGCCGGCACCCACATACCACCACGCCATGCGATTGATCTCCGCATAAAAATCGGTGAGCGAGAGACCCACGAAAATGGTGTAGCTCGGGCTGCTGAAGGCGCCAAAGCGCCAGTCGGTGCCAGCGGAGCGCGCGGTGAAGGTGGTCGGCTCGCGGACCATGGGCATGTGCGGGCGGAAGGGCAGCTGGCGGTCCTGCGGCGGCGGTTCCGGGTCAAAACCTGGCGTGCCGAGCAGGTCGTCAAATTCATTGCCCCGGCGTGGTGGTGGGTCGTGGCGGCGGCCCGGCGGACCGCCACCAGGTCCCCTGCCGGGCGGAGATTCCCCCTGGGGCGGATGCGGGGCGCGTCCGATTTCGTCAGCGGTGGGGAAGCAGCTGCGGAAGTAAACGTCCAGATCCTTGGGCGCATTGGGCGTGGCAAAGATGGTCTTCCCCTGAGTGTGCTCCTGCACCACGAGGACGGCATTGCTGCCCGCGCGATCGGGCGAAGTGCCAAACACGAGATCCGCGATCATTTTGAACTGCTCGTCGGTCGTGTAGGGATCGATGCGGTTCCACACTCGCTGCGCCGGAGCGATGATGCGGTCGTCCACGCTGCGCTCCAGCGTCTCGCAGGCATACCACCAGGACGCACTGCCAAAACCGGCGACCAGCGTCCCGGCGACGAACATCGTCTGCAGGGCCAGGCGGGTGCGGAAGCTGCGGTTGTTGGCCGGGGCGCTCATGCGGTGGAAGGAAGAGGGAAGGGGGGGACGGCGGAACTCTCACGCGGACCGCAGCGGCACGCACGAAGATAAATGCCAATTAATGTGCTCCCACAGGCGGGCGTCATGCGCGGTTGCTCCAATACCTGCAGAACCACCCCTCACCGCCATGCACCTCGGAGAAGACCACGCCCCCAGCTACAGCCCCAGCCACAGCCATACCACGGATTCATCCGCCCTGAATGCCACCTCCCTGCTTTACAGCCGCCACTGGCCCGTGCTCTGCGCCTTCGCCCGGGCACGTGGCTGCGAGATGCACGATGCCGAAGACGCCGTGCAGGAGCTGTTTGCCAAGCTCGTCGCCCAGGGCCAGCACGAGCGCGCCGCCGCCATCGCGGACCACGGTGAGCAGGCGGCCTTCCTGTTTGCGCGGCTGCGCACCCATCTGATCAAGCGCTGGCAGCACCGCACCCGCCAGCGTCGCGGCGGCGGCGCCATCTGCTTTTCCCTGAGCGATGAAAATGGTGAAAACATCGATGTGGCGGACACCCACGCCTCCCCGTCCGATGAGATGGACCGTGACTGGGCCAGGGGGGTGATCGAGCGTGCGCTGCATTCCTGCTGCGTGGAGCTGCGCGCCCAGGGCCGGGGAGAAATCTGGAGCGCCTTGGAGGAGAACCTCGTGAGAGGCTGCCGCGCCGCCCGTCCGCAAAGCGGGGCGCTGCGCACAGCGGTTCACCGGGCCAAGCGCCGCCTGCGGGCGCTCATCCTGGCGGAATGCCGTGAAGACGAAGGCACCCTGCATGCGGTGCTGGCATAAACCGCTTTTTAACAGTCCTGTCACATCGTCTGGCAGATAACAGCAGCCCCATGGGCGGGACCAGGTGCGTAACTGTAAAGGTTTGCATTACAAGTGTGTGGACTCTGAACATTTAGCGCGCCGGAGTGTCTGCTACCGGGCACCACCACAGCCATGCCTTCCAGCATTGCGCGCAGCGGCAGGTGCGCTTATTCTCGCCGCCTTTTTCCTTCCAGATTTTTCCAACCATGGCCTTCGTCTCCTCTCCCCTCAGGGATCTGCGTGTGCTCCTCGCCACTTCCTGTCTCCTGCTCTTCACCGCGGCGGCGCATGCTTTTGTGCCCAATGCCCCGGCTGCGCTAGGTGCGGCGGTGCAGGACAGCCAAAGCATTGTCTATTTCTCGTTTGATGACAATTCCACCAACGAAACCGGATTTGATTTTGCCTACACCGCGAACGGCGGCTCCACCCAGCATCTCCAGGTGCTCTCAGGCAACACCAATCAAACAACCGCCACCACGGCCGGCACCGGCAATGTGATCGTCGGCCTTCTCCTTACGCAGGGCGTCACTTACACCTTTCAGGTGGCCTCCTACGCCGGCAGCGCCACGGCGGGGAACATGTCCACCACCACGAATTCGATCACTGTCATTCCGGCATCGTTCAGCACGCCAGCGATCGCCACGATGACGAACACCAACGAAACGACCGTTCGTTTTGCCGTTGTGGACAATTCTTATTCTGAGGCGGGTTATTTCTACGAGTACAGCACGTCCGGTACTTTTGCCTCCGGAGGCAACACCGGTGCAAGCGTGTCCAACGTCTCCTTCCCCGGACTGGCGCCCGGTACCGCGTATCAGTTCCGCATCCGTGGGTTTCAGGGCACCTCAACCAGCCCCACGGCTTACACTACCTACTCAAACACCTACTCCATCAGCACTCCTTTCACTGCACCCACGGCTTTCACCGCCACCGTGCAAAACGACTCCACCGTGGCTTTTACCTGGGCGGACAATTCCAGCGCTGAGACCGGTTATGAAATCCAGTACAGCATCGCCGGGGCAAACAACTTCAAGAAACTCGGCTCCGCCAGCGCCAATGCCACCAGCATCACCTTGGGCGGCTTCGGTCCGGGACAATCCAGCCTCAGCCCCAACCAGTCCTACGATTTCAAAGTGCGCGCCATTTACAACGACGGCGCCACGGTCAGCAGCTCCGCATTCTCCGCCGTGGTGACCAAGTCCACCAAGGACGGCTTCACCAGCGCCACTTACAAGCAGATCCCCTACAACCAGGCCTTCACCTATCAGGCGGTGGTCACCACGGCCGCCGCCCGTAGCACCTGGAACATCACCAATCTGCCGGCGGGTCTCAGCTTCAACTCCTCCACCGGCCAGATCACTGGCACCCCGACGGCGACTGGCGTGACCAATTGCCCCATGACCGCCAGCTTTGTCGGCGGTGCTACGGCCAGCACCACCCTGACGCTGCGCGTCGTGCTGCCTCCCACGGTCGCCACGGCCATCACGGCCCAGTCCGTCTCCACCGGTGGCAATGCCAGTATTCCTCTCTCCGACAAGTTCACCGACCCCGACACCACCTCGGCGGCGCGCCTCGTCACCAGCCAGGGCACGATGGACTTCATCCTCTACGACACGGCCACGACGACTCAAAACGCGACACCGCTGACGGTGGCCAATTTCCTCAGCTACATCCGCAACTTCGGCGTCTCTGATACCACAAACAAATACGATGGCGCCGTGTTCCATCGCTCTATTCCTGGCTTCATTGTGCAAGGCGGCGCCTTCAAGGTGCAGTCCTCGCCGAATAACTTTTCCTCCATCGTCACCGCACCTTCGCCCAACAATGAACCGGTGAACTCCAACACCCGCGGCACCGTGGCCATGGCCAAGCTTGGCAGTGATCCTAACAGCGCCACCGATCAGTTCTTCGTCAATCTCGCGGACAACAGCGGGAACCTTGACAGCCAAAACGGCGGCTTCACCGCCTTCGCCCGTGTCGCTGGCAATGGCCTGGCTGTCGCAGAGGCTATCGCTGCGCTCCCCATGGTGGACTCGCTGGTCAATGTCGGCGGGTCCCCGACGACCACGCTCACCGACTGGCCGCTCTCCAGCAGCAGCGCGGCCATGGACACCACCAAGGTGGTCTCCATCACCTCCGCTACCAAGAATGTGCCGCTGATGACTTACGCCATCACTGGCAACACGAACTCCTCCGCAGTCACTGCTAGCATTAACACAGTGGTGGACGGCTCCGGCAACAGCAGCAGCACCTTGCAGATCACTGGCGCCGCCAACGGCCAGAGCAATGTGACAGTGACGGCGACGGATCTCGATGGAAACACCGTGTCTCAAACCTTTGCCGTCACTGTGGCCCAGGGGCCCACGGTTACGACCCCCACCAGTGCGAGCATCACCGCAACGACGGCAACGCTCGGCGGCAATGTCACCAGCGACGGCGGATCCACGATTACCGAGCGCGGCGTGGTGGTTTCCATCACCTCCGTCAACAACAGTCCAACGATTGGTGGCACCGGCGTGGCCAAATTCGTGGGCACCGGAACCACGGGTGTATTCACCACCTCCGCCACCGGACTTTCCCCCGTCACCGGCTATTCCTTCAAAGCCTATGCCACCAACAGCATCGGTACCACTTACACATCTGTCTCGACTTTCACCACCAACGCGCAGGTGCCCACTGTCACCACTCCTACCTACGCCAGTATCACTGCCACAACGGCAACGCTGGGAGGCAATGTGACCAGCGATGGCGGCGCGGCGATCACCGAACGCGGTGTGGTTTATTCTGTCACCACCACGAACAGCGATCCGATCATTAATGGTCCGGGCGTTGTCAAATTCCCCGTTAGCGGAACCACGGGTGTGTTTACCGCGAATGTCAGCAGCCTGGCCCCCGGCACCGGCTATTCCTTCAAGGCATACGCCATCAACAGCGTCGGCACCACTTACACCAGTCCGGCGGAGACATTCACCACCAGCACCCAGGCTCCTACGGTTATTGCCGCCAGCAGCGCCAGCATCACAGCCACGACAGCAACTCTCGGCGGCAATGTGACGAGTGACGGCGGCACGGCGATCACTGAACGCGGCGTGGTCTATTCCATCACCACAACCAACGGCGATCCGATCATCAACGGTGCAGGTGTGTTCAAAGTTACCGCAACAGGAACGACGGGCGTGTTTACGGCTCCGGTCACGAGCCTCTCGGCCGGCACTGGTTATTCCTTCAAGGCCTATGCCATCAACAGCATTGGTACTACTTACACCTCACCGGTATCTACCTTCACGACCAGCACTCAATCTCCTACCGTGACGACGCCCACCAGCGCGAGCTTAACCGCCACGACAGTCACTCTCGGCGGCAATGTGACCAGCGATGGCGGCGCGGCGATCACCGAACGTGGTGTGGTTTATTCCGTCACCACCACGAATGGCGATCCCATCATTAGCGGAGTTGGCGTGGCCAAAGTTGTCGCCACAGGAACGACCGGGGTGTTCACCGCTCCCGTCACAAATCTCTCACCTGGAACAGGTTATTCGTTCAAGGCCTACGCCACGAACAATACTGGCACGACCTACAGCACGCCGGTGTCCACCTTCACCACCCTGAGTTCCCTGCAAAACTGGCGCCAGACGTACTTCGGCACCACTGCCAACTCAGGCGACACGGCGGACAATGCGGACTATGACAAGGATGGCATCCCGAACCTGGTGGAGTATGCCCTGAACCTCAATCCCACCACCTCAAGCAAGCTGAACTACACCGCGGCCGTCAATGGAGCGAACTTTGAATACACGTATTCCCGCAGCACCGCCGCGGTGAACGCGGGTCTGGTCATCAATGTGGAATGGAGCACCACCTTTGCCTCCGGCAGCTGGAGCACCACGGGAGTGACGCAGAATGTCCTCAGCGATGACGGCACCACCCAGCAGGTGAAGGCGGTCATTCCGACGAACAGCGCCACCGCCAAGTTCGTCCGCATTTCCGTCTCTCCACCGCCGTGATGGCGAGGGATCAGGGGTGGCGGATCGGTCGCGAGCGCATCGGAGTTTCGGTTTCTCCATGCGCCAAGGACGGCGAACCTTTTTGGGTGCCTGCGATGAGATAGACCCGGAATCAGGGGCCCGGCGCAGCGATTCCGACAGGAGTTGGATCATCTTGATCCCTCATGCTCTCGCCCGGCCCATCGTTCCCAAACCGGAGGTCCAAGATGGTCCCCCTCCTCCAGAGCGATGACTCGGCACGAAGTGCCCGGCCTCACAATACAGGCTCTTTTTTCAAAGGCGATTGGGATCAAAGAGCTTTGCTCCCGTTTTCACGGGGCAGGGCACACGTTCCGCATTTCAAGAATGCTTCAGCGGAAAATGCCCTTCTTCGGCGGCGCTTCTTCCAGGTGTTTTTTGGCTTCTTCGGCGCGGAGCTTTTCCGCAGTGTCCTTGTACCACAGCGGGCCGTTCACCTTGAAGTTGTAAATCAGATCACGGAAGTCATTCATGAGGCGCTGATCGTTGGAGAGCGCTCCCAGCAGGCCTTTGCCGGCGGTGATGTTGGCAGCGGCGGCGGCAAAGCCATCGGCGGCTTTCTTGATGGACTGCAGGGAGGCGTCGGCTTCGGCCATGACTTTGTCCGCCTTGGCGATCGCGGGGTCCAGCTTGTCAAACATGGGGCCGAGTTTTTTGCTCGAATCTTCGATGTTCTTCGCGGCGCTTTTGAAGCTGGTGGCGGCGTCCTTGAGTTCAGACAGCGCGGTCTTCAGCGTCTGCGCATTTTCCTCCCCCAGCACCTTGTCATCCACACGCTTCAGAGTGTTGTTCAGGTGCTCGATGCCCTCTTTAAAATGGAGAATCGTTGTGTCGGAGAGCGCATCTTTGTTCACCTTGCCCATGGCGTCCTGCACGTCTTTCAGGGCCACGCGCACATCGTCCAGCACGACATCGACTTTTTTGCCGACCTTTTCAGCCTGCGTCTGCAGATCATTCAGGCCGCCGCCTTTTTCACCTTCGATGATCTTGTCATAATCATGCGGCAGGAAAACATCGGTCAGCTTGCCGGACGGCTTGATCTCCACGAGCGCATCTCCCATCAGGCCCGCGGAGCCGATGGCGAAGGTGGCATCTGCCGGGATCATGACATCCTTGAAGAGCTCCAGATCCAGAATGACGCCGGTGAAGGTCTCGTTGAGCTGCGGTTTTTTGTCCACCTTGCCCACGCGGGAGCCGCCCAGGAAGACCGGAGAGCCCTCCTTGATGCCGGATGCATTGGGGAAGGCAACGCGCAGGTGGTAGGTGTCTTTGAAGACCTCACGCACACGTCCAAAGGTGAGGATCAGCCCGCCGAGCAGCAAGAGCCCGACGAATAAAAAGAGACCCACGAGCATTTCAGTTTTCTTGTCGCTGTCGATCATGAGAGAGGGGGAGGGGGAAGGATAAAATGGGGGTAAAAAAGCCGGGTTCAACCGGTGATGTCAGAACGGCCGTTGATGAAATTCTGCACGATTTCATCGTCCGAATTGCGCAGTTCATCGGGCGTGCCCAGAAAGCGGATTTCACCACGATACAGCATGGCCACGCGGCTGGCGATCTTGAAGACGCTGCGCATGTCATGCGTGACGATGATGGAGGTGATGTTGAAGCGCTTCTGCATGCGCGCGATCATCTTGTCGATGATGTCTGAGCCAATGGGGTCGAGACCCGAGTTTGGTTCGTCGTAGAGGATGCACTCGCTGTGGTCAATGATGGCGCGGGCGATGCCGGTGCGCTTGCGCATGCCGCCGGAAAGCGCGGTGGGGTATTTGGTCCGGTGCTCATCCAGGTCCACCGCCTGCAGGGCCTCGCGCACCCGGCGTGTGATCTCCTCGCGGTCCCGCACGCCATGCTCCAGCAGCGGGAAGGCCACGTTTTGCTCCACGGTCAGGTTGTCAAACAGTGCGGCGCCTTGGAAGAGCATGCTGACTTTCTTGCGGATGGGCGCCATCTCACGCTCCTTGAGCCGGTTCACGTGGACGCCATCCACGTAGATCTCCCCGCGGTCGGGTTTGATCAGCCCGATGATATGCTTCATCATCACCGTCTTTCCTTCACCGCTGGGGCCGATGATGCACAGCGTCTCGCCATGCTGCAGGGTGAGGTTGATGCCCTTGAGCACCTCCTGGCTGCCAAAGCGTTTGTACACACCTCGGAGTTCGATGAAGTGGGTGCTGCCGTCATTGCCTGCAGGGGACGGCGTCGAGCTGGGGGGAGTGTCAGCCATGGTCAGACGGTGCCGATGGGGAAAATGTAGTTGAGCAGGAGGGAGAGGAAGAAATTGACGATAAGCATGACCAGCGAGGAGATGACCACCGCACGGGTGGTGCCGGCGCCGACTCCCACCGCTCCATTTTCTGCCGAAAGGCCCTGATGGCAGGAGATCAGGGTGATGAGCATGCCAAACACGAAGCCTTTGATCATGCCGATGTTGAGGTCGTCCATGTTGGTGTGCTCCAGCATGTGGTTGAGATACCACGCGGAAGGCATGTCATAACCAAAGCTCGTCACCAGGTAGGAGGCAAACAGACCGAAGGAAATGCTCTCCGCCACGAGGAAGGGCATGGAGACCATCATCGCCAGGAAGCGCGGCAGCACGAGATAATCGACCGGATGCACCCCCATCACTCGCAGGGCGTCCACCTGCTCCGTCACCTTCATCGTGCCGATGTCCGCCGCCATGGCAGCGCCCACGCGCCCGGCCACCATCAGCCCCGCCAGAACAGGGCCGAGCTCACGGCACAGCGCCACGGAGACCACGGCACCCACCGTCGTTTCAAAGCCGAAGTCCTTGAACTTGGCATAGCTCTGAAAGGTGAACACCGCCCCCGTAAAGGCTCCGGTGACAATCACCACCGCCTGGGAACCGTAGCCGATCGCCACGATCTGCTGCGCGACCAGTCTGAGGCGCCACACGCCCGAGCGCACGGCGATCGAGAGCTCGCGCATGAGTTCCGCGAGTTGTCCGAGGTAGGCAAGAAAATGTAAGAAGGTGCGGCCGGGGAGTGTCAGCAGGCCTGAGGGGAAATCCATTACGCTCCGACCATCGCATGTTGTTGGCCTCATAGCAAATCACGGTACGTCAGGGGAGAAATGAAAAGCCCCGTCATGGATCTCTCCAGACGGGGCTGAGGCACTGACGTGCGAATTGAGTTATGCGGGTGCTACTGTGGTGGCACGCGGAAGAGCTTTCCAGTGTAGGGGCACTTCACTTCCATGCCGACGGGCAGGCCGGTCACATCCACCAGCTGGTGCTTGGCGGCGAACGGGCTGTTCACGAAACCAGGGCGGCCGGCGATCGGCGTGCCGTAGGGCAGTTCAGGCGTTGCAGTGGCCGGAGCCGGGGCTGGGGCCGTGGTGGCTGGTGCGGAAGGAGCGGGTTTGGTCATCGCAGCCACGTTGGCATTGGCATCCACGGGAGTTGTCTTCGGACGATCTGGAGCCGGCTGCGGCTTCGGACGGTTGGCGGCGATATTGGTGGAGGCGCTCACGCTGCCAGGCACCAGGAAGGGACGCTGGGTGTAAGGGCACACCACTTTGGAACCCGGGGACATGCCGCGCACATCCACCAGACGTGGAGGATTGGTGAACGGAGTGCGCACATAACCGGGAAGGTCTGGCACTGCCTGGGCCACGGGCATCGTGGAGGCGTTCAGCATCGCTGGAGGCGGCGTAGCCGGACGGTCGGGACCGACAGACGGCATGGGAGCCTGCACTGGAGCCGGTGTGGTCTGGACCAAGTTTTTGGTGCCAGCAGTCGAGCCCAGCGGACGGCTTTCCTTGTGCATGTAGTAGGTGATGAGCCCACGACTTTGGATCTCATGCCAAGCTTCGCGAGGCGGAATGGCACAGGATGCGAGCATGAGGCCCGCCAGACTGGCTGTGGCTAGACGGACCGTTGGGTAGGATGCTTGTGACATAGGCAAGGGAACTGTTTATTTTTGAATTAGCATTCTCATTTTAACGATCTTTTTAAATTATGCAACAACAAGGATGGTAACGGTATTCAACAATATTCATTTTTATTAAAATGGCCATAATATCATCCCTCGCCTTGTATGTGCATGGAAGCCGTTCTCCATTCATGCATGCAATGGCGCATCATCACTGTGGGGAAACCGGGGCACCCTTGGGTCAAAGAGGCGGTGGAGCTCTATGCCAAACGACTTCAGCACTACAGCCAGTTTGAGCATGTGATCATCAAGGAGGGACCTTTGGACCGTGTGGAAAAGCAGATCGAAGCCGCCTGCGGCCAGGACCTTTGTGTCTTGCTGGACGAACGGGGCAAGCAGCTGCGCAGCACTGAAATGGCCCGGTGGATCGAAAACGAGGAGATCTCCGGGCGAAAGAAGATCTGCCTCGTGATTGGCGGTGCGGACGGGCACTCGCCGGAGCTGCGCGCCAAGGCCAAAGTCACGTGGTCACTCTCCACCCTGACCCTGCAGCACGACATCGCCTGGGTGGTGCTGATGGAGCAGATTTATCGCGCTTATACCATTATCCGGAGAGAGCCTTATCATCGCGAATGAATTTACTGAACGAACACCTTGATCATTTTTGCCTCCCGGCTCGTTTATTGCTGAACTGAGTCGCAATTCTTTGTATTTTCGCCTTGCTGATAAACTTGGGAGAACCTAAATTTCAAATTTTCTCAACTAATCGATCATGTCCTCCTCAGTCCTTAAAAATGTCATTCATCCCAAGGGGCAGACTGCTCCTTTGGAGAAAGGGCGTGATGAGGGAAGGGACAAGGAACAGCGCCCGGTAAGCTCCGCTGCCGGGGAACCTCCTAGGCCAGAGTCCGAAGACATGGAGCTGGTGCTCGGGGTGCTGGTGGAGAATGCCCCGGTGGCGATGGCCATGTTTGACCGGAGCATGCGCTACATGCTGGCCAACAGGCAATGGATCAGCGAATTTGGCCTGCAGCAAGTGCAGCCGCTCGTGGGCAAGAGCCAGTATGAGATCTTTCCCGGTCTCCACCCCGGCTGGCGCCAGGTGTACGAGCGTGCCTTGCAGGGGCACATCGTCCGGAGCGAGCACGATGCGCTCAGCGGGCCGGATGGCCGCCATCTGGTCTACCGCTGGGAAGTGCGTCCGTGGCGCAAGAAGCGAGATGCTGCCGTCGGCGGCCTGATGGTCACCTGCGAGAAGTTCAGCTCGCGCCAGTCGAACTCGGAAGATCAGGTCGCGGCCGCTCCTGCCATGGAGGATCACGAAAGTGGCGCTCCACCGATGGCAAAGTCGCCCGATCCGCTGGACTGCGCCATTCCCATGCTGGTCTTGAATTCCAACGGGGCCATTCTGCGTGCGAACGTGGCCGCGTCCCACCTGACTCTCGACAAGGGCATCCAGGAAGGAACCACCTGCTTCTGGGAAGTCTTTGGCGAAGGCCGGGACTACAGCAGCCTGCGGCAGCAGACGCTGGATGCGCTGACGCGTGCCACGATGGAGCATGCCGTCGTGCCCGGCTGCATCATCACCCACCCCAATGATGCGGCTGTGGATCCCGCCACGCCCTCGCGCTGGCTGGTATCCGCGCTGGCGCGCAAGGGCGTCGATGATACCTCCCGCCAGTTCATGCTGATGGGTTTCTCCGCCCAGACCGCGGTGGAGGGAGTGACGCGCTTCACCCCGCCTGCGCCTCAAGCACTGCCACCGGTCACCGCTCCACCTCCTGTCTTTGCCCCGGCACCCGTGGTGGATGATGAAGCCCTGAAGCGTACGGAGAACGAGCTCTCACGCGCGCGGCAGGAACTGCGTACCCTTGCCGAGGCGCAGCAGGCTTTCTCCAGGCGCGAAGGCCGCCTGCGCAGTTATCTCGAGGGCGTGCCCATCGGCATCTTCGTGCTGGATGAGCGTGGCATGCCCGTCTTTCAAAACGAGCGCCTGGCCAGCCTGCTCGGCCGGCCTTTGGAGGCGGATCAATCCGTCGAAACTTGGCTGGCCCATGCCTGCCCCACGGAAGAGCACCGCAGCCAGGTGGCGCTGGCATGGCGTGAAAGCGTCTGGCGCAGGCAGCTTACACGCACGGTGTCACTCGCCACGGCGGACGGACTGCTTAAAGAGCTGGAGTTTCATCCCATCGCGCTGCCCGGCGGCGGCCTGCTGGTCAGCATTCAGGATACTACGGAGCACACGCGCCATGAGGAGCAGCTCCGCAGCATGGAGGCCAAGCTGCGCACTCTGATGCAGGGAAGTCCGGTGGCCATCGTCATGACGGACAAGGCGGGTGTCATTTTCGAGGTGAACCAGCACGCCGAAGAGCTGCTCGGCCAGGCCAAGTCCGAACTGCGCCGCTACCCATTCGATGCCTGGCTGGAGCCCGAAAGCGCCACCGCACGGCGCGATGCCCTGCGCTCCCTGCAAAGCAGCGGCAGGCAGGCAGAGGCCCTCGGCGTGCGCATCAAGCGCTTTGACGGCACCACCTCGCGCGCCATCCTTCACCTTGCCGCCGTGCCGGACACGCAGGGCGAGATCCATTGCACCATCCATTACCTGCAGCAGGTCGTGGATCCCGTGGCTGCAGCCGCGCCCGTGGAAGTGCGGCCTGCGCCACCGCCTTCCCGCTCTACCGCCGCCATCTCCGGACCCACCAGCGCTGTCCTCCTCACCACGGACGCCAATGGCCGTGTGCGGACCTGGACTGAACATGCGCAGCAGCTTTTTGGTCTTGAGTCTGCGGCTGCCATTGGGCGGCCGCTGCACCAGTTTTTCCGCCCGTCGGACGCCACGGGCTTCTTTGCGGACATCGCCGAACAAGCCGCCGATCCTGAGTCCGTCGTCCTGCGTCCGTTCTTTGGAGGCAATGGCAAACGCGGCGAAGTGCAGACCAGCGTCCGCATGCTGGAGGCCGGCGGCGTCGAACTTTCCTCCCACTTCATGGCGAGGATCGAGACACCGGCCTCGGCACTGCTTTCCTCAACACCCGCGTCTGCGCCTGCCGCCGCGCTTACAGCAGCTGTTCCACTGGCATTTCAGGTGGTCTCCCCCTCCAGCCAGCGCTGGCCGGTCGTCGATCTCGAGCGTGAAAAGCTTCTGCTCACCGAGACGCACCATCGCATCAAAAATCATCTGCAGATCATCTCCAGTCTGCTCAACATGCAGATCAATGGAGTGAGCGATCAGGACGCCCGCAACGCGCTGCGCTCGAGTCAGAACCGTGTGCGCGCCATCGCCGCCCTGCACCAGCATTTGTATCAGGTCGCACTCGGCAAAGGAGACACCTTCAGTGACTTCACGCGCGATCTTGTGACCCACCTGCGTGAGTGCTACGAAGTCAGGTCTGAGCAGATTCGCGTGCACCTGGAAGTGCAGGAAGGCTCCATCGAGCAGGAGTGGCTGATGCCTCTCGCCCTCACGCTCAATGAGGCGCTCTCGAACTGCTTCGAACACGCGTATCCTCACGGCCGCAGCGGGCAGATCTCGGCCACGCTCACCTACACCCATGGCAGTGGCGAACTCGTCATCCGTGACGACGGCATCGGCCTGCCCGCCGGGTTTCATCCAGGTGAGGGCAGCGGCCTCGGCCTCAAGATCCTCGCCGTCTTTGCCGAGCAGATGCGCGGCCAGCTCTTCGTCCAGGGCTACCCGGACCAGGGTACAGAAATCAAACTGCGCTTTCCTCTCGGCACGCCTGAGATTTGATGAAAGCCGCGGCCGGATGCCCCAGCGTGAGCAAACGGGGTTTCCGATGCGCGGGTGCCTGAGACCTCTCTAAACCTTCTCGCTGCATATTCCTTTTGCGAACTGCCCTGCTTCACTGACATTGGCCGCGTGCTGATCCCACCCACGGCCTTGATGCGCCTCCTTGCGTTTCTGACGCTGGGTGTGGTTGCCGTCACGGCGCAGCCTGTCACCACTCGCACGGACAAAGTCGCAGCGCTCATCAATGACTGGTTTGCCAAAGGCACCGCCGCAGGGCTCTCGGCCATCATGTATGAAAATCGCGACGGCCAGCACTCGCCGCTGAACACGGGTCTCTATCCGCAGCTGCAGGTGTTTAAAAGCACCGGAAATGAGACAGGCGCCGCCTCGCAGGTTCGTTCGCAGCCTCTCCTGGGCAACTGCTCCATGGCCTCCGGAGCCACACAGCTCGGCTGTCTCCCGCGCATTTACATGATGGACCCTGGCGGCAACCGTTTCCTGGCCCAGCAGTACCTTTCGAACAACCTCTTCATCTATCCCGAGCATCAGGACTACGACATGGGTGCCAACGGTGTCGGTGGCGGGTACGGTGATCTGCTTCCGCTCAACACGCCGTGCCTACTCATCTCCCAGGGTTCCTCATTCACCGACCAGCCCTTTCTTCAGGCCCTTCTTTCCACCACCGCCGCCTTTCCTCCGGGCACGCAGAAGCTGCTCATTGAAAAGCACCTGCTCATGCCCACCCTGCAGTCCATCTTCCGCCGGTCCAACAAGCAGGTGCAGAACCCGGAGGACTACTTTTCCGGCAAGGCTCATCCTCCCGTTTTTGACGGCAGGCAGATCGACGAGGAAAAGATGGTGCTCATGGCCCATGACATGACATCTGCCAAGATTCCCCCGGTCGTCCTGCTACGTGTCATCGAAGAAAGCCAGATCGAAGCGGGCAAGAATTTCTTTGAGCTTCTCGGTCCCTATCCCTGGCAGCTTTCAGACACGCCAGTCTCCATCGCACGCATACTCCGCGGCAATGAGGCGGAGCACAGCATGCTCATTGGTTTGGACAAAACCGTCAATCTCTTCAAAGCCCCGCTGCAGATGCGCGCCTCCGTTTTGCAGGGAGACCCGCGCTTTGTGCACATTGAGCAGGAGCGCGGCGGCGAGGCCATGCGTCTCCGCATCCGCTGGCAGCCGCCCATTGCCGCCGCCACCGGCATTCGAACCCATCGCATCGACATCGGCATCTTTGCTGACAACGGCGCCAGCGTCAGCGCGCCCGCCATCATCAGCTTTTACATGCTGCCCAACGAGATGCATTTCTACGACGAGAAGGGCCGCGTGGCCGAGATCCACTATCAGACGCACAATCCTGATTTCGGACTTCCTGTCACCGAGACGGATCCCCGCTGGGTGAGGATCCTGCTCGCCTTCAGCCTGAAGGACACCAACCTCCGCAGCCGGTTGCTGGATCAAATCCTCACGCCCGAGGAACGCGGCGCCCTGCAAAAGCACTACCTTGTGCTCAAGCCCCAGCTCGAGGCCTTCACTGCCGCCGAGCGTGATGAAAAACGCAAGGACGAGGCCGCGCAGCTCCGCGCCAAACTCGGCGAGGGCATCAGCGCAGCATTGAAAACCATCGCTGTGGAAAAGTCCGGGATCACCGTGCGCGCCACCATCGACAAGGTGCTCAACACCATCGCCGCGTTTCATTCGTTCTATCTCGGTTCCCAGAGCGAGCTCGACAAACTCGCCATGACCTCCTCCAAATCCACCGCCGTCGCAGATGTCCGCGCCGAGCTCCACCGCCTCATCACCCAGGGTGTACTCGTTGAGCAGGCCTCCGGTCATTTCGACACCATGTCTCCTCCAGACAAGCTCTCCCTCGGCGAGCGCTACATGCTGCGCGGACTCAACCTCACCCTCTTAAGCCAGGTGGTGTTCCCCGAAGTACTCGAGCGCTCCACCGCTCCTGCGTATGTGAGCCCCCGGCTTACCACGCCAAAGCTGTGGCGCGATGTCTATCGCTACGATCCCGACTCCGGCGCGCTGCAAGGGTGGATCCGCTACGCCGACTCCCGCATCGCCAACTTCGACGCCGAAGGCCGCCTCCTGCCGGACGGCCCCAAAGGCAAGGCCGTCCCCGTCATTTACTTCAAAAACGACAAAGACCTCCTCACATGGCGCGCGCAAGCAGGGCCGGTGCCGGTGTCTCCGTCGCCCAAGTGAGGCGGGGAATTGGAATGTGGAAGGTGAAGCCCGTCACATGTTCCAAAAAAATACATTCACTTCGGCTCCGTCCTCCAGGCTTGTTTCATACTGTTTTTCAGTGGGTTCTGCCTGCGAGAAAATTCCCGCTCCTTTCCCATTCCGAATTTGCCCGACCCTGCAGCCGCAGAAAGTTTCACTGAAGCCCCACTTACGGTTCGGCAAAATTTGAGCGATCTTCATAAATTGTCGCAGCGTCGTTCCGCGCGGCACATGATGCACACCCGGCTTTCTGAATCCAGTGCGCGCTGTCACCGCAATGGTCTGCTCACTGTGCTGACCATACTCGGCTTTGGGCCGGGGCAGGTTCGCATCGAAGACGTAGCAGCCTGACAGACCGCAGATCATCAGCACTGAACAAAAGAATCTCATGAGCATACGGCATGAGTGGAGCCATTTGCGTTTTCGTTGAAACAAACCAGTTCGCTTCCATCAGTGACGGAAGAACGGCAGGTTCCCGCTCTGCCACCAAAAGTACACAGGCACCCATGCAGCGATCAGCAGCGGCCAGCCCATCCACCGGGAACGCCCCTTGGTCACGATGAATCCCACCACGATCAGCAGGGAGGCGGTAAAAACGAGTGCCGCCTGGACGAGCAGCCAGAGTGCCATCGCCATGCCACCACCCGGCCCCTCCTCATCCGAAAAGCAGGCCCAGCACCACAGCAAATCCAGCGCAGCCGCCAGTCCTCCCGCCAGCATCAGCCAGGGAATGCGCTTCCAGATGCTTTGAGGTTTGTCAGTCATAGCTCATCACATCGTGCATCTGCCATGACGCACGGGATTTCCCAACGCCGTCCTCACTCCAGAGGCGCAGGTCCAGTGCTCCCAGCGGCTCAAGCCACTTCAAGGTTGTTTTCAAATCATCGCCGCCACCACCCTGCGCACGCGCAGCCGCAAACTTCTTCAGGAACTCACGAAGTTTGGTGATGTTCAGCTTCACGCGCATGCCTGCGGCCGGGCCGCCACGTGGCTGCTGCAGGAGCTCCGCCACATGGCTCTGCTGCACACGGGAGGTGCCCAGCATGAGCAGCCGGTCATTCAAAGACGCGCAGGGTGCCAGCTCCCGTGAATCAAACGGCAGCTCATACACATAGCTCATCAGGTCGCCGCTCCGCTTCACCACCGCCTCTGGCAGCGTGATCGGCTGCGGCAGTGGCACGCTCTTCAGCAGCAGCTGCAGCGATTCTTCCATGTTCTGCCATGACACTCCGATGAGCGCCCGGTTCTTGATCTCATGCACGGTCATCATGCGCGGTAGCGGCACAGCATCACCACCTGGAGGCAGGCCCGGCAGCTGCGGCATCTTTCCGCCCACATCGAGAATGAAGGCTCCATCGCCGGTCAGCGCTTTTTGCCAGATCGTTTTCGTGCCGTCATACACATCCAGCACCCGGGGCAGCAGCATCTGGTCCGCCAGCTTGTACATCTCCGCGGACTGTGTGCCGCCCACGCCCGCCTTCACCAGCTCATGCGCTGTCGCATGCACCGCGCGCATCCACGCCTCAAAATACGCCCGCCCCGCGCCGGTGCTGGACCCCTGGCCGCTCACGCCCAGCACCAGTTCAGGCTCATCCAGAAGCGCGCTGAACTGCGATGCCCTGCTCATCTCCTCCGCATCCTTTTTGGAAAAGCCTCCCGTCATCTCCATCTGCACACCACCCTCCCACCACGCCACCGCCGCGCCCGGCGTGTGGTCGCTGTGGTAATACGCACGCTCAGCCGCCGCGAGCTCGATCATCCCCGGCTCCAGAGCGCCAGCCATGCCAGCGAACATTTTCTCTGCGCGCAGTCCCGCCAGCAGTCCGCTCAGGATCGGCTGAAACGGATGGTCCGACTGCAGCACGTCCAAAAAGGCACCGTCCCAGCATGCGATCACACCCAGACCTTTCTGCGCGTGCGCATCCAGCGTGCGCATTTCAGGGCGTGCCAGCACCGACTCCTCCACCGAACTTGCCAGCCGGATCTCATCTTTGGATTTCCCCACCGCCAGATAGGCGCGCTGCGTGCCGAGGCCGAGCGCCAGCACCCATTTCTTCCGCGCCAGCACCTCCAGTCCGCGCGAGATCCGGTCCTGCATCTCCGGCGTCAGGCCCGGCATCGTCTTCACCAAAACATCCAGCCACTCCCGCCGCCGCTCCGCAGTCAAAACACGCTCCATCGCGATTTCATTCACCGTGATCTTTTCGCCCTGGGTCGTTACGATGCGTGACTGCGGCGCATCTCCAAGCCAGTCCGCCAGATGCAGCAGATCGCTCATCTGCTTCAGCACCTTCTCCGGTTCTGGCGATGCCACACCGATCATCATCGGCGGCATTTCAAAGCGCTCCAGCAGCAGGATCAGCGCCTCCAGCACTTCGGTATCTCGCAGGGCCGCATCTACGAGTTTCTTGGAATCAAAGCTTGTGCCCAGCCCCGACAACGCGCCTCCGCTCATCATGCCGCGATACGCCGTCTCGTTGTAGAGATCATTCAGCTGCCGTAGCAGCAGGAGACTTTTCACGCTTTCCGGCCCGAATGCGACAAAGGCATCGTCCACCGCGACGGCTTCGTTTGATCCTGAAGCCGGCAGCTTGTCCTCCACAAAGGCGTGCATCTGCCCCCACCAGCGCGAGGCCATCAGCGCCTCCGTATGCTTCTTGAGCTGCACGCTGCTCAGGCAGAACTCCACATCCACCGGCACCCTTCCCGCCAGGCCCAGCTTTTCAGCCTCCGTCAGCAGTGTGGGTTTCACCACAACAGGCGCCGCCGTTGTGGCAGGTGCGGCAGCTTTCTTCTTTCCACAGCCACCAAGAAACAACGCCGCCAGCAGGAGCGGCGCAGCTCGAATCACCCACCCCACGCGCCGGTGCCGCACCTCTCGGGCGATAGGGCTTCGGCACTCATTCGTCATGCGGATGTTGGCACAGGTCATTACTTCAGCGCAGCATACACCCGGTGCACATCATCGTGCCCATCCAGGGTCTGCAGGAAATTCGTCACTTCATCCCGCTGCTCATCCGTCAGCTCCGGGTATTCTTTGGGAATGTAGCTCATTTCCGAGGTGGTGATCTGCCAGCCCGCCGCCTTCAGCGCCTTCGTCACTGCGTCCAGCGTGGTGGTCTGCGTGAAAAAGCGCGCGCCGAGGTGGCCCGCCGCCTCTTCATCCTCGACTTCCATCGGCTCCACATTTTCGGCTTCGGCATTCAACGCCGCCTCTTCGATGTCCAGAGACTTGTCCGCATGGTGCGCTTCGATCAGCCCCACATGATCAAACATCCACAGCACCTTGCCCATGCTGCCTGCGCGGAACAGCACGCGGATCTCGGAGGAGGTGCGGTTGTTGTTGTCCGTCAGGCACTCTACCACCACCGGCACCCGGTGCGGGGTGAAGCCCTCATAAATCGTCGTCTCATACTGCACCGCATCCGGCCCGGTGCCCGACCCTTTGGCGATCGCGCGCTCAATGGTGTCCCGCGTCACACTCTGTTTCTTGGCATTCGCCACGGCGGCTGCCAGACGGGCGTTGTATTCGGGGTGCGGTCCGCCCAGCTTCGCCGCCACCTGGATTTCACGCACCAGCTTGCCCGTGATCTTCCCCTTCTGGTCCGCGGCCATTTCCCGCCATTTCTGTTTCCATTGTGCGCCCATGATGTGTGTCTGTTCAGTTCAAAGTTAGGCCACAATCAAAGGTGGGAGCGGGGGGAATGCAAGAGCCACAAAGGCTGGACTCCTATTGAACTCCGCGCGCCGCGCGGAGACTAATCGCATACCTCCAAATACAAGGTCGCATTTGAAACGGCCTGTATGCTTGTCCATACGATGGCGATGGTCTCCAGGGGTACTTGCGAAGTGACGCGAACCACAACGGTTGGTGTCACGGATTTTTTCCCAAGTTCTTGCCGAACCGCAGCCCGAATATTTTTCTTTCTTATCAACTCTTGTTTCCATTCCAGCTGGCGAAACAACCACTGGTCATCGGTTTGAATTTTGGGCGGAGACACGTCAAGCCTCACTTCACCCAGCTGAATCTCTTTTTCGGAATCAATTCGAACCACCATCGCTCCAGGCGGAGGGGACTTTGCGGGGTTTGCAAATTGCAACCTGAACTCGTAGAAGGTATTGCGCTCGATGGATAAGCATATCCCAGGTGTACAACACAGGAGCGTCACGGTCGCCCCAACCACTCCAAACACACCCCAGGGGACAATCCACCTCCACTTGCTGTCGATGCACCCCATCTGCCAGTCAGGGGTGCGACGAAGCGATGATCTGTGAAAGCGCATGCCCGGTATGACGAGAGCGCCGAACCACTTCTTGGGTCCACTACTGGCCATCGGCACAAATCTTCCTGCCGCTACCGGGCAGTAAGTGTGCGCACCACCGTCTTTTTGTAAGCAGGCAGGATCTGGTTCTCCATCGACTTCACGCACTTTTCCACGGCATCAATCACCTGCTCGATGCTGTGCGGAGAACCCTCCGGCTTGTGTGCGGTCGTTGCGTCAATGGTGAGCGCGAGCGTTTGGTCTGCGGCTGAAATCCTGGCCGTGATCCTGATGCCGTAGGCGGCAGCGATGTTCACATTTTGAGGCTTCGCCCATTTGGCTGCGCTCGGTGGCAGGTATTCGCTGCAGATGAGGCCAAAGTCACAGTCGGGAGCGCCGCCCGCTCTCAACACTGGCACATCCAGCAGGAAGATGGGTGGGAATTCCTCGCTCTCATCGGACAGGCAGACCGGCATTTTGACCATCAAGAATGAAGTCGTGGATGCCTGGGCCAGCGAGAACAACAACGAAAACAAAAGCAGGAAGGCTTTCATGGGGAAGCCTCTGCGACTGGAAGTTTTTGCGCAACCTCAAACTAGCCTCACAAAAACCGCGCCGTCTCGCTCCCCTTGCACTTCTTCACCTGCTCCGGCGTTCCCGCAGCCACCAGCTTCCCACCCTCGGGTCCGGCCTCGGGGCCAATGTCGATGAGATAGTCAGCCTCGGCATACACATCCGGGTGATGCTCAATCACGACCACCGTGTGCCCCTCATCCACCAGCCGGTGCAGCACATCGATCAGCCGGGCCACGTCCTGCATGTGCAGTCCGATCGTCGGCTCCTCGATGAGATACAAATTCCGCTTTCCGGCCACGGTGATGCCCTTCAGCCGCTCCTTCGTCGTGCGCCCATCGCCGCTGCGCAGTTCGGTCACGAGCTTGATGCGCTGCGCCTCGCCGCCGCTGAGCGTGGGGCTGGGCTGGCCAAGCTGGAGGTAGCCCAGGCCGGTGTCTGCCAGCAGGCGGAGCGGACGAGCGATCTTCTGCACCGGCGCGAAAAACTCCGCGGCTTCGCTGATGCTCATGCGCAGCACGTTGCCGATGTTTTTTTCGTTGTATTCGATTTCCAGCGTGGAGGGATTGAAGCGCTGGCCGTTGCAGGCCTCGCAATGAACCCGGGTGGTGGGGAGGAAAGCCATCTCCACCTTGATCTCGCCATTGCCACCGCAGACCTCGCAGCGACCGCCTTCGGTGTTGAAGGAAAAACGGCTCGCCGTGTAGCCGCGTGTGCGTGCCAGCGGCACCTGCGCGAAGAGATTGCGGATGTCATCGAGGATGCCCACATACGTGGCCGGGCAGGAGCGGCTGGTCTTGCCGATGGGCGACTGGTCCACCTCATGCACGGTCTGCAGATTTTCAAATCCGCTGATGCTCTTCCAGGTCTTGACGGTCGTTTTGACCTTTGACTTGCTGATCTTTTCCCGCACCGCAGGCGAGAGCGCGCCATGCATGAAGGAGCTCTTGCCGCTGCCGCTCACGCCCGTGAGCACCGTGAGGCGGCCGAGCGGAATGGACACGTCCACGTTTTTGAGATTGTTCACCGTCGCACCGGTGACGGCCAGCCAGCCTTCTTTGGACTTGGCTGCGGGAAGAGGACGGCGCGAGCCGCGCACCGGGTGCTGCATGGGTGAACGCAAAGTGGCGCCGGTGACACTTTGCTTGTTCTTCAAAATCTGGGGCAGCGTGCCCTGCGCCACGATCTGCCCGCCAAACTTCCCAGCACCAGGTCCGAGATCGAGGATGGTGTCTGCGCGCTTCATGGTTTCGTCATCGTGCTCCACCACCAGCAGCGAGTTGCCCTTGTCCCGCAGAGCCATCAGCGTGTCCAGCAGCTTCTCGTTGTCACGCGGATGCAGGCCGATGGTCGGCTCATCCAGCACATACAGCACCCCGCGCAGATTGCTGCCGAGCTGCGCGGACAAACGAATGCGCTGCGCCTCACCACCGCTCAGCGTATCCGCACTGCGGTTGAGCTGCAGATACCCCAGCCCCACCTCCTGCATGAACTTCAGGCGCTGGGCGATCTCCTTCACAATGTCCCGCGCGATGATCGCCTCCGTGCCTTCAAACTTGAGCTTGCCCAGCAGCTTGCCTGCATCGCCCGCCGTCAATCCGGCGAACTGCTGAATCTTCGTGCCCTGCAGCTGCACCGCACGGCCGATCTCATTGATACGGCTGCCCTGGCAGCTCGGGCAGATCTCACGCGGCTTGTCCTCTTCATCCTCCGCGCTGGCAAAGCGGCGCTCTTCTTCCAGCTCCGCTTCGAGCACAGACACATCCGGCGCGCGATCGGCGTGGTCGGTCTTGTGCCCTGTGACGCCAAATCCGCGGCAGTCTTTGCACCAGCCATGCGGGCTGTTGAAGCTGAAGAGGCGCGGGTCCAGCTCTTCAAACGAGAGACCGCATGAGGGGCAGCTCATCTCAGTGCTCAGCACATGCATCGTCTTGTCATTCAGGCGCAGCTTGATCGTACCCTTGCCCATCTTCAGCGCGGCCTCGATGTGAGAGCGGATTTGCTCGGCATCGTCGCTCATGGAAACACGGGCGATTACTGCATCGATCGTGTGTTCTTTGAAGCGCTCCAGTTTCTTGAAGCCCATCGTGTCGCGGAATTCTCCGTCCACCAGCAGGGTCTGGATGCCATGCTTGGCGGCATGCTCCGCCACATCGGTGTGGAAGCCTTTGCGCGCTTTGATCAGCGGCGCCAGGAGCTGGCCTTCGCTACTGCGCAGGTGCTGCTGCACGGTTTTCAGAATGGCCTGCACGCTCTGCTTTTTCACCGGCACATTGCAGGTGGGGCAATACTGCGTGCCCAGCTTGGAAAACAGCAGGCGAAAGAAGTGATACACCTCCGTCACCGTCGCCACGGTCGATTTTCCACCGCCGCGCGAGATGCGTTGCTCGATGGCCACGGTGGGCGGCACGCCGGTGATGAGATCCACCTCCGGCTTCTCCATCTGTTCCACAAACGTGCGTGCATACACGGACATGCTGTCCAGGAAGCGCCGCTGCCCCTCCGCAAAAACGAGGTCAAACGCCAGAGAGGATTTGCCGGAGCCGCTAAGGCCGGTCACGACGACAAATTCATCGCGCGGAATGTCCACGGAGATGTTCTTGAGATTGTGCTCGCGCGCGCCGCGGATGCTGATGGCGTTCGCCGTTCGCTGATCTCGGTTCGCGGGTGTTTCCCGAGGCGTCTCACGAACCAAGCTGGGGGCAAAAGTCCGGGTGCCGAGAACGGTGCTGAGATATTGTCCGGTATGTGAAGCCGCGCATGCCGCGACTTCCTCCGGCGTTCCTGCGATCACGAGGGAGCCGCCTGCTTCGCCGCCTTCAGGGCCGAGATCGATGACCCAGTCCGCGCATTTGATCACCTCCAGGTTGTGCTCGATCACGAGCAAACTGTGACCCTCATCCACGAGGCGTTGCATCAGTTTCACCAGCAGCGCGATGTCGTCAAAGTGCAGGCCTGTGGTGGGCTCATCCAGCAGCAGCAGACTGCCTGAGGAGGCGCCAGCGGGATGCTCGATGAGATGCCCGATGAGCTTGAGGCGCTGTGCTTCACCGCCCGAGAGCGTGTTCAGCGGCTGGCCGAGCTTCAGGTAGCCAAGGCCCGCTTCGTTGAGAAGGCTGAGCTGCGAAACAATCTGCGCGGCCTTTTTGGATGACTCAAACAACGGCCCGCCAAACCAAGTCACTGCATCCTCCGCCGTCATGCCGAGCACTTCGTGAATGCTCCTGCCATGCAGCAGAACTTTGAGCGCGTGCGGCTGATAGCGTCTCCCTTCGCACTCAGGGCAGGTCACATACAGGTCGCTCAGGAACTGCATCTCGATCTTCTCGAAGCCATTTCCAGCGCAGCGCTCGCAGCGCCCCTCGCCGGAGTTGAAGCTGAAGAAGCCCGGCATGATGCCCTGCGCCTTCGCATCTTCTGTCTCTGCGAACAGCGCGCGGATGTGATCAAACGCGCCCAGAAACACCGCCGGCGTGGAGCGCGGCGTACGTGCCAGCGGTGACTGATCCACCATCACCACATCATGCAGCTGCTCCCAGCCCGTGATCTTGCTCACGCGCCCGGGTTCTTCTTCGCACACTTCGCCGCGCAGCCTTTGCAAATTCCGATACAGCACATCATGCACCAGGGTGGATTTCCCCGAACCGCTCACGCCGCTGATGCAGCAGAAAACCCCCAGCGGAATGTCCACATCCAGCTTCTTCAGATTGTTCTGTCGCGCACCGTGGATGGAAAGAGTGCCAGGTTTCAGGTTTGAAGTTTCAAGTTTGCCTTTGCGGCGTCCCTTGACCTCCACGGCCTCTGAACCTGAAACTTGAGACTTTAAACTTGTAACGGAACGCCTCTTCGCAGGCACCGGCACCGACTTCCTCCCAAACAGGTAGTCTCCCGTAAGCGACTTCACCTTTGCGCTGAGTTTTTCGAGCGGCCCGCTGTACACCAGCTCGCCTCCCTTCTCGCCACGACCCGGCCCGATATCGATCAGGTTGTCCGCGCTGCGCATCACGGCTTCCTCGTGCTCAACCACCAGCAGCGTGTTGCCTTTGTCCCGCAGCCCTTCCATCACGCCGATGAGGCGGCCGATGTCACGCGGATGCAGTCCGATGCTCGGCTCATCCAAAACGAAAAGCGTGTTCACCAGCGAAGCACCAAGGCAGGTCGTCAGATTCACGCGCTGCAGCTCACCACCGCTCAGTGTTCGCGTCTGCCGGTCCAGGTTCAGATAACCCAGTCCCGCGCGATCCATGTAGCTGATGCGGCTGGCGATTTCTCCGCGCAGCATCGTCGCCACATGATCGCTCGCCTTGATCGGCCACGACTCTACCAGCGGGTGCAGCTCGCTCACCGGCAGACGTGAAAGCTCGGCGATGGTGTGCTGCCCGATGCGATAATTGTACGCCTCCTTCTTCAAACGCCCGCCGCCGCAATCGCCACACTCCGTGTAAGCGCGGTAACGGCTCAGGAACACACGCACATGCATCTTGTAGCTGCGCGACTCCTGCCATTTGAAAAAGCCGCGCACGCCATACCACTCGCCGCGATTGTACGCCTCCTCCGGATCATCCCGCGTCCCTTCAATGAGCCACTTGCGATCTTCCTTCGAGTAATCCTCAAACGGCTTGTGAATGTCCACCCCGCGCTTCCGCGCTGCCTTCTCCAGATCCACCTGAGACTCGCCATAGGTGCTGCCTTGAAACGGACGCACCAGCCCCTGATTGATGCTCAGCGACTCATCGGGAATCGCCTTCCCCATGTCCAGCCCCAGCGTGCGGCCAAAGCCCCGGCACGTCGGACATGCGCCGATGGGGCTGTTGAAGCTGAACAGTCCCGGCGTCGGCGCTGGCAGCGTGATGCCGCAGTCCGCGCAGGACCAGTCCGTGGAAAAGTGCCGCGTCTCATCATCGATGCTCGCTGCCACCTTGCCTTTGCCGTAGCGCAGCGCCGCCTCCAGCGCCTCGCTCACGCGTGAGCGCTGCTTCGCTTCCAGTGTCACACGATCCTGCACCACCATCACCTGCTCCGGCAGTTTGCGGCCCTTGACCGCGTCCGCCTCATCCAGACGGATCACGTTTCCATACAGCCAGATGCGCAGAAAGCCCTGGGACTGCAGAAACGCCGCAAAGTCCGCCGCCACGGCGTTCTTGGGCACCGGCACGGGGAAAAGAATGAGCGCCTGCTTTCCGGCAAACGCGCCGAGCAGTTCGTTCAAGATGCTCTCCGGCGACTCCGGCCGCACCGTGCGATGGCAGGAGGGACAAGTCGCCTCCGCCAGCCGCGGAAACAGCATCTTCAGGTAGTCATTGATCTCCGTGATGGTGCCCACCGTGGAGCGCGTGCTGCGCATGTTGTTCACCTGCTCGATTGCGATCGCCGGCGGAATCCCCTCAATCGAGTCCACCTTCGGCTTGTCCATGCGTTCAAAGAACTGCCGCGTATAAGGCGAAAACGTCTCCACATACCGCCGCTGCCCTTCCGCATAGATGGTGTCAAACGCCAGCGACGACTTCCCCGAACCGCTCGGCCCCGTGATCACATTCAGCTTCCCCAGCGGCAGATCCAGGTCCACCCCCTTCAAATTGTTCTGCCTCGCCCCCCGGATGCGAATGACGTCACTGAGCGAATTCTTTGCGGCAGATTTTTTGGCAGTACGAGACATGGAGGCGCGAGATTAACGATACGCCCCCCGCTGGCAATCGGGCGCTGAGGGAAGGTGAAAAAGAAAAGCGGGCGGATGTTCTCACCTGCCGTACCAGTCTCGAATGCGTTTACGCAGCGGCTGCAAATCACGCCTCATATCCACAAACGAGAGCACCACCACGCCTCGGTCCTCTGGCGAATAAATAATGCCATAACGATTCGCGACAAGCAGCTTCCGAGCAGGCTTTTCGAAGAAGCTGCCCATATGAGGCTGAGCCGAGAGCAATTCCACCATCCGCTGCACTTCCGCAATCAGACTCCGCCCGCTGTTTTCCCGGGCATCTTCAAGTTGTTCATAAACTTCCTGAAGCTCGCGTCCGGCTCCGGCAGTCCAAATGATTTCCATCATGCGACCTTCTGGCGGGAAAAAATCTTTCCTTTGAGGTCATCCCACGCGATACCGCTGTCAGGGTCATCGCGATAATCCTGAAGGCGCTGCTGCACCATTTCGCGCAAAGCCGGATTTCGCTGCGCATCCAGGAGCGCGTCCAGACACAGCTCCTCGGAAAGCTGGAGCTTTTCTTCAGCACTCAGAGAGTGGAGGGAGGGATGTTGCTCGATAACCATAGGGTTAAAATACGTGGAGGATTCCCCAAGCTCAAGAATTGATTTGGGATCACCCAACAGTAAACTCCAATTTTGTCACTAGGAAATCATCGAACGGGAGGGCGTAAGGCTGGCCGTCGTATTCCACATAGATGCGGCCGTTTCCGACACCCAAAATCTTGGCCAAGTCTGACAGACCCTGGCCAATCGGTTGATCTGGCACTGTAAAATATTTAACACGCCAGGAGCTGAGAGTGTCTAATGCGCTGGTTTTTTCGAAAACGAGAAACCGATCGGTGCTCCAACAAAGATCATCATACACCACGACCGTGTGATCTTTCGGGCAGTAAAAAATGCGGTTTTCAAGAGAACCTTCGTTACCCGTGGAAAAAAGACTTTCTGCCTCAGCGACGAGCTTGCCATCCCAGAGAAGCTGATAACGAGATGCCGTGCGTGTGGGGCCATAAGGAGTTCCATCGGCGTGGGTGGCTTTTCCGAGCTTCAGCTTCAGAGTCACATGGTCTCCGAGTTGCATGGACTTGAACCGGTGGCCCGGTCCTTTGGACTCGTCGGTTTGCGGGACATCATCCAGAGTGCATTGATATCGGCCAAAGAGTTCCACAAAACGGGCTTTCGCCTGACGCAGACTATCGTCCATCCGCTGTCTCTCGGTCCGAGCACGAGCCTGCTCGGCTTGGTAAGTGCGCTTCCACTCGGCATTCTCTTTGTAAGCTGCCGAATGACATCCGGTGAGCATGCTCAATCCAAGGAGCATTAAATAGATTCTCTTCATCGCAGGCTACTTCCCCAGCACCCTCTCCAGCCCCTCCAAAGTCGTCACCGGCGCCTGGCACGTGAAATTCTCGCACACATACGCCGCCGTCTCCCCCTTCACCGGCTTCATCCCGGCGAGCACCTCATTGTGCTTCGCCAGCCACTCCTGGCCCGCCCCACCATCGGCGCACAAAACTACCGCAGTTGGGAGGAAGCGCCGCCGCACATTCCCGGCCATCGCTTTGAATCCATCGCTCCCCACATCGCCCGCCAGTACGATCTGCTGCTTGCCGCGGTGGTGCATGTCATACGCGATCGTCATCACCGGCACGGAGGATGGGCTGTTCTGCAGCGTGGAGCCAAACAGCGCAAAGATCTTCTCCGCCTGCTTCTTCCACTCGTCCTTGGCCAGCAGGGCGCTGAGGCGCACGAGATTGAGCGAGGCGAGCGAGTTTGGAGAAGGCTCAGCACCATCATAGTCCTCCTTGATGCGCAGCACGCTGTTCGGCATGTCCGTGTGCACGCTGTAGTAGCCGCCATTTTTCGTGTCGAGAAACAGCGCGTCCATCTCTGTCTGCAAAGCCGTGGCCCACTGCAGCCACTTCACGTCAAAGGACGCCTGATACAGATCGATCAGCCCGTGGATGAGGCAGGCGTAATCAATCGCAAAAGCCCGGGGGCCGCGCTCGCCTTCGCGCCATGAGCGGTGCAGCTCCTTGCCGGGCGTCGTGCAGAGCTGGTCATGCAAAAACTGCGCGGCATCCGCGGCCAGCTTCACCATCTCCGCATCGCCAAAGGCTGCGCCAGCGCGCGCGAGTCCTGAGATCATGAGCCCGTTCCATGCGGCAATGACCTTGTCATCCAGATGCGGGCGCGGGCGCTTCGCTCTCGCTTCCAGCAGCGTGGCCGTGCCTCTGTCGATGATCGCTTTGATCTCCTCCGGCGACTTCTTGAAGTATTCCCCGGTCTTCTTGAACGACGCCGCGCGGTATAGCGTGTTCAGCCCCTTGAGCTCTCCATGCGGATCGCTCTCCGCGCGCGCATTGCCATCGCGCCGAGCGCCGTAGGCGTAGCGGAAGATGCTGCCCTCTTCCTTGCCCAGCAGTTCGTCGATCTCGGCTGCCTTCCACACGTAGAAGGCTCCCTCGGTTTTATGGCCTGCCTCCGCGCTGGCCAGGCTGTCCGCATCTTCAGCGGAGAAAAAGCCGCCGTCCTTCTGCCGGAGGTCACGTTTCACATACGCCACCGTGCTGCGCACGATGCCTTCAAACATCGCATTCTGCGAGATCTGCCACGCCTCGGTGTACGCCGTGAGCAGCTGCGCCTGATCATACAGCATCTTTTCATAATGCGGGATGTGCCAGTAGCCGTCCACGCTGTAGCGATGAAATCCGCCGCCGAGGTGATCCCGCATGCCGCCGTTGGCCATGCCGCGCAGCGTTTTCACCGTCATCTCCATGGCCCAGTCGCTTTCGGACTGGCGGTCTTCGCCTTTCCGCTCCGCCAGAATGCGGTGGATGCGCATCAGCATGTTCAGCGACGTCGGCCTGGGGAACTTGGGTGCGCTGCCAAACCCGCCCTCGTGGTAGTCAAAGGTGCCCGAGAGATCGTCATACGCCTTCTGCACCAGCGCATCGTGATCGATCTTGTCCAGCGCCGTGTTCTCATTGTCCAGGTGGTCCTGCAGCTTCTCCACCGAGCGCGCCGCACGTTCGTCGATCCCCTTGCGATCTTCCGTCCACACCTTGTGCAGTTCGCTGAGCAGATTTTTAAAGCCGATGCGGCCCGGCGTGTTCTCCGGCGGGTAATACGTGCCGCCGTAAAAGGGCTTCAGCTCCGGCGTGAGGAAGACGCTCATCGGCCACCCGCCATGACCGCTCGCCGCCTGCACATACGTCATGTAGGTCAGGTCCACATCCGGCCGCTCCTCACGGTCCACTTTGATAGGCACAAAGTTGTCGTTGATGATCTTCGCCGTCTCCTCGTTCTCAAATGACTCCCGCTCCATCACATGGCACCAGTGGCAGGTGGAGTATCCGGATGAGAGAAAGATCGGCTTGTCCTCCGCCTTCGCCTTCTTGAACGCTTCCTCGCCCCACGGCAGCCAGTTCACCGGATTGTGCGCATGCTGCAGCAAATAAGGCGAGCGCTCCTTGGCTAGGGCATTGGTAAATTTGGGGGGCTGGCCGGTCGTATCACTCATGGTTGGGGGTAGAGAGATAACGTCCGCATCCAGCGCGGGGTTGCAAGGGGGGAAGACGATCAGGAGGTCAAGGAATGGTCAGGCCGTCAAGAGTCTTGCCCCTGCCCGTCTTGACCCTCTTGACGCGCAGCTCCTGACTCCTCGACGGCGGAGCCCTCCTCCTTCTTCGGCAGCATCTTGGCCACCACCCACAGCAGCGCCCCCACCACCAGCGCCAGCGCTACCCAGATCCACGGACCACCCTTGCCGGAGGCGCCGTTCGGACCGGCCTCAAATCCGGGCAGCTTTTCTTCGTCTCCCAGCATGCCTGCCACCTTGGTGGCGCTTTCAAACTCGGGCCTCACCAGCTGCAGATCATAGCGCGTGTAGGGCGCATTCCGGTTGCCGTAGCACAGCTGCACCGGTGTCGTGTCCGGCACACGAAACAGCAGCCGCACCACAGGATACAGCACTCTAGCGGAGGTGATCGTCAGCCGCGCATTGTCGCCATTGTCCGTCGCCACCCGGATCGTGGGTGCGCGGGGCGCGCTGTAAAGAGAGAGGTGAAAGGTCGCCGGAGGCTGCCCGGGCCGGCGCTGCCAGTTCGCATTGCTCAGGATGCGCTCGAAATGCCCCCGCTCCGTCTCGTGCTGCTCAGAAACGGTAAGCGTGCGTGCAAACAAAGGCGTAGGCGAGTCCAGCAGCAGCTCGCTGGCCGGGAAATTCGCAAACGGCATCTGAATGTCCCACTTTGACCACGTGGGCGCCTGGGGATCCTGAATTTCGGCGATCGTCACCGGCTGCTCGCGTTCCACCCCCGGCTTGATGGCCAGAAAGGGGATCTGATGTCCGTCCCGCACCACGCGCACATCATGCAGGTCATTGGCGGAGCAGGCCAGCACCTCGGGCGTCAGCTCCACCACCACCACGCCGGCCTCCGTGAACTTCACCGGCCGCTGAAATGACCACGGCGAAACATCGATCGCAGGCCCCACGTCCCCCACATCGGGTGCGGTGGCCGTTTTGTTAAAGACGGGGTTGGGCTCCACCGCGCTGGCCATGCCGGACTGCGCCGTCGCGTCCCGCAGCTTTTCGCCGAGCGCGGCGATGTCATAGCTTGGCTCCGCAGCTTGCGCATTCCCGATGTAAAACAGCCAGTCTCCGGCGGCGTCCGCCTGAAACACCACCGGCATGGGGTGCCGCGTCGCCTCGATGTGCTCGATGCGCAGTGGCGGACTGTCGCCATTGCGGATGACCAGCTCGATCTCGCGTGTTGTGGCCAGCTGCTGCACACTCATGTCCAGATCCTCCGCACTGCGGCCTTCGTACTGCAGCCGGAAGAGCCTCGCACGTGCATTCAGCAGAGAGACCTCCCGCTGAAACACCGGCTCCGGCGTGTGCAGGCGCAAGCTGCCCAGCAGCACATTCGCGCTGCCCAGATCGAGTTTCAGATGCGTTTCCCCCGCGGCCTCCGTCCGCCCGCGGATCGTCACCGCCTGCGGCAGCGTGCGCAGTTCCGTCAGATCTTGCCGCACCTGCGCGCCGATGAACACCACCGGCTTGCTGCGCGAATCGTCCACCGTCACGCGGAAGTGCGTCCATGCCGCAGAGGCAAAGGTGAAGCGCAGCTTTTCAGTGCCGCTCTGCCGGAAAAGCAGGGCGTTGCTGGCCAGCGTCTGCCAGCGCGCGCCATCCGGACTGGCCTCCAGCGTGGCCGATTTGATGAAGTGCGGCTCAGGCGTTTGCAGCAGCACCTCGGAGATCGTGCTGCGTGCGGGCGCTCGAAATTCCAGCACGGTGTTTGAGCCGCCCGGATTCAGCGAGCCCTTAAATTCCGGCACCTCCACCATCTCGGGCCGGATGATTTTTGGCAAAGCCAGGATGTAGGGTGTTTCCGCCCCGGCCGGACTCACGATCCGCAGGTCGTGAAAAGCCGCGCCACCGTCCGTCTTTGAAGCGCCGAGCAGCGCAGGCTCGAGCTCCATCCGGGTCAGCCCCGGTTTCGTGATCCGCACCGTCTGCCGGTGGGTCCACGCCGCGAAGTCGGCGGCATGGACGGCGGAGCATGCACACAGGGCTGGGAGCAGAAGATGCAGTTTCATGATTTGTCTTCAGTGAGGAAACGTTGATACAGGAAGGAAGCGGCCAGGGCAATGACGGCCACGACCATCAGTGCGCCGATGCGGTAGATGCTTTCGATGTTCGCCAGATCATGCAGGAAGAGTTTCAGCAGCGCCACCGCCAGCAGACCCACTCCCGCGTAGCGCGTCGGCGCATTCCTCTGCCAGATGCCAATGATCAGCAGAGCCAGCGCATACAGCGCCCACGCGATGGTGTAGGTCATGTCACGGGCAAAGTTGCCGTCGAAGTCAAAGGTGATCGAGCTCTCTCCCGCCGGTGTAAACGCATCCGCGATCTCGATGTTCAGCAGCAGAAAAATCAGGATGCCGCCCAGCGCGCAGAACAGCCCGCGCAAGTTCACGCCGCCCCAGCGGTCATTCGGCGGCGTCAGCCAGCGTGCTGCCGCAAACATCGCCAGCGCCGAAAGGCTGTAGGCATAGAGCTGCCAGTTCAGGATCGCTGTCTCACCCCTCACTTGATATTCCAGCACCGCTGGATTCAGCGCCAGCCGCACAAATGCTGCCACCAGCAGCACCGTGCCCGTGCCACGCAGACCTGCATGTGGCACGCGGCGGAAGAGCCAGCACAGCGCCGCGCCCTCCAGCGCCCAGCCCAGCGTGATCCACTGCTTCTCAAACTGGATCGGAAAGATCAGCGTGATGAAAAACAGCGCCACACCTCCGAACCACGCCAGCTGCGCGAGGCGCGCTGGGTTCTCCGCCCCGTGCTGCTTCAGCACAAAGACCAGGCACATCAGCGGCGCGATCGCGAAGGCCACTGGCAGCATCCCCATCATCTCATTCGGCCAGGTCTGCCCCACCACGCGGTACACCAGCCCGAACGTTCCCAATCCCGCGGCAGCCGAGGCGATCCACGGCATCTGGCGCGTGGCAAAGTGCCTCTCAAACACCAGCGGAAACGCGGTGAAGATCGCATAGAATCCCAGATACCAAAGCAGTGGCGTGTTTGGGTGCTCCACGCTGAAGCTCTGCTGGTGCCAGATCCACTCCAGCGCCAGCACGCAGCCCAGCGCCGTGGGAATCAGCACCGTGATGCCGCTGATGCGCGCCAGCCCCAGCAGAAACACTGTGAGCAGCAGCGCCAGGCCAAAGATCGGTGAAGGGTTCGCCACATGCAGATGCACCGTGGCCAGAATCAGCAGCGCAAACGGCAGCACCGCCGAGCTCACCGGCAGCAGCCCCGCCAGCGGCACCTTCGGCATCTTGCGGGCGATGGAGCTGCTGGCGAGTCCAAACAGCACGGCAAATCCTCCCAGCACGATGAGGAACTGCTCCAGGCTGCTCGTCGTGTTGACGGGCAGGCGGAACATCCACGCCCCGGCCGTGATCAGCGTCAGCGCCAGCGCAGCCAGCACGGGAACAAGCGCGCCCGTGAAAATCGCCAGGCCGATGATCAGCAGATCCACCAGCAAGATTGCGGGCCACAGCATCAGGCTCACCGAGTCTAGGCACAGCACCGGCATCAGCAGCAGCACGAGGGTGATCACCGGCGTCCAGCTCATGAAGGCCGTGGCAGTCTGGTTGCGCTTCTGCCAAAGCACCGCAAAGGCCGTGTGCAGCAGGCCAAAGCCCAGGTAAATGCAGAGCGCATACGGCAGGAGCTCGGCGGTCAGATGATCGGCGGTCCACTTGGTTAGATGCAGGAACGTCATTGCCGCGACGATGCCTTGGGCGGCGGCCACACGCGGCTGCTGCCACACCACCCCCATCACCACTGCATTGATGCCCAGCACAAAAGTGTACAGCAACACCGGGCGCTCGGCGATGGCCCCGAAGCCGAGAAACACCATTGCCGCAAACATCGCGCTGCCACACAGCGCCAGCGCTGCACCGGCGGGAAAGGCGTCCTCATCATTCCGCTGCCGGGACCACCAGGCCGCCAGCATGAAAAGAATGGCAAACCCCAGAAACACGCCCACCGGAATCCACGTCGCCGATCCCATGGCATAATGGGACGAGTGGAAAAACTTCATCATCCACCCCCCCTGCATGATGATCGTTCCTGAAGCCGCCAGCGCTGTTAGGTGCAGCCAGCGCTTGTGCTTTGCCACCGCCAGCACTCCGATGTCCAGCAGCGCAATGTACCCGAACAGCCCACCCGGATTGTCATGCCCCGTGGAGCAGAAGATTGGTGTCAAAAATCCACCCAGCATCCCCAGCACCGCCACCACCTGAGCCTGCATGCGCACCGCCAGCAGAAAGGCCGTTGCGGTGATGAGCGTCATCAACCCAAAGGTCACAAGGGCGTGATTGAACGGCGGAATGTGATACAGCGCATGCGCCGCGTAGCTCACCCCGTACAGCACCACGATGCCCGTGGCGCACAGCGTCTGCCCGAGAGTCGCATACAGCTTGCGCCGCTCGATCACCACACCCGCTCCCACCAGTCCGGCGCCAATGACAAAGCCGATTGCCGTCCGCAGCTCTGGCGAAATCCAGCCGCGCTCAATGCTCAGCTTCACAAAGAAGATGACCCCGAGGAACAATGCCAGACCGCCAACCCACGCGAAAAGCTTGGCACCCATGAACTGCTCCAGATTGATGCTCGGTACAGGAGCACGCGCAGGGCGCGGCTTGGATTCGACGGACCGGATAACGTCCGCAGACCGTGCGGGTGGTGGCAGTGGCACAGACGCGGGCAGAGACCCGGCCCCAGCCACCACGGGTGAAATAACCTGGGCCGCTTCGGTTTCCGCAGGCGGGATCGGCGGCGGCGCGGACCGCGCCACCACAAAGACCGGTTCGTCCGATTCCGCAGGCGGCGGCGTTGCAGCTGCCTCGACGGCTGCCACAGGTGGCGCCGCAGGCTCCACAAGGGCCACAGCAGGAGCGTCCTGCCGCAGTGGGGAAGGCAGGGTTTTGACCCCCGCCTCCAGTTTTTCGATCCGCTCAATGAGCTGCGCTTCACGCTTGATGCCGCGCGCGGTCGCGTCGCGCAGCGCTGCAATCTCCCGGCCCAGCTCCTCGGCGCGTCGCCGTGCTTTGGTGGCAAGAACAATGGAAATGACCGGCATGACGAGCACTGCGCCTGCAACGATCACAAGTAGGAAAATGATTTCGTCCATAACACCGCTCAGTCTCTCAGGATCAGCCGCCAAGGGAAATTGATATTTCCTGGTGGCATCATTGATAAACCGTATAGCCTACCCCCAGGCCATGAATGTCCATCACCTCGAACTTTTCTACTATGTGGCGCGGCACGGCGGTGTGAGTGCGGCCGCACGCGCCATGCCCTACGGCATTCAGCAGCCCGCCATCAGCGCACAGATTCTCCAGCTCGAAGACTCCCTCGGCGTCACGCTGTATCAGCGCCGTCCGTTTCAGCTCTCGCGCGAAGGGCAGGCGCTCTACGATTTCATCTCCCCTTTCTTCGGCGGCCTCACGGAGATGGCGGACCGCCTGCGCGGAGGTGGGGAAAACCGCCTGCGCATTGCCTCCGCGGAGGTCGTGCAGCGCGACTACCTGCCGGAGCTCTTTGCGCGCATGCGCCGCCGCGTGAAAGGCTTCCACTTCACCCTCACCCACGGGCGTCAGCAGGAGATAGAGGCCCTGCTCGCCTCCCAGGAGGTGGACATCGGCTTCGGCACGCTGATGGAAAAAAACACAGCGAACATCGAGTCACGTGAGCTCCTCCGCCTGCCCATGGCGCTGCTGGTGCCAAAGCAGAGCGGCATCACCAAAGCGGAGCAGATCTTCGAGAAGGATCGCATCGATCTCCCGCTCGTGGCGCTGGAGGCCAGAGACGTCGTCTCACGCTCCTTTCAGGCAGCCCTGCGACAGCGCGGCATTGAGTGGCTGCCCAGCCTCGAGGTCGGCAGCTTGGATCTCGTTCTGCGCTACGTGGTGGAAGGCTTCGGCGCCGGCCTCGTGCTGCGCCACCCGCGCATCGAGCTGCCCCCGACCGTAAAGGCTCTGCCGCTGGAGGGCTTCCCACCCCTCTGCTTCGGCGCGCTCTGGACTGGCCGCCTGTCACCGCTGGCGGAGTCCTTCCTTGCAGAGGCTGCTGCGCTGGCCGGCGAACTCTCTGCGTAAAAGGCAGTGCATTCCAGGCATGAATGGCGCTCGGTTAAGCCTCTCGATCGCGAGTGTTCCCTTTCCTTCTCCGCGCGTCTTATACCACGAACAGTAGAAACGGGTCCATCATTCGGGAACGAGCCCGCCTCAGCTAGTCAAAAACGCCGATCTTTGCGGAGCGTTGTGTGGGACCAGGATGGTCCCAATCCGCCAGAGCTTCGCCACGCGCACGGATTGGAGGAGAGGGATCATCCCGATCCCTCAACGCTCCGCAATTACCCACCGCTCCGCGTCCACCTAACCTTTGCCTTTCTGGGGCAAGACAAGACCTCTTTTCAACTGCTGATGGTATGACACTGCAAAATCACCTTGGCTGAAACAGCTTTCGCCCCTCGCACCAGCCCTGAAAGGGCTGCGTCATACAGCCCAGGGTCAGCCGAGCCTTGGCGAGGAGACCCTGGGTTTGCCGCAAGCGCACCGGGAAGCAAAGCCAGCACTTCGCCACACCCACCGGTCACCAGCAGCGTCTGCAAAACGCTCCGCCGCACGCCTGCCGCCAAGCCCCCGGCTAACCACGATAACCCTCTTTAACCGAGTGCCATTCATCCCAGGCACTTTTGCAGTCACTTCAACATTCAAATGAATAAGCTTTGCGCCGATGCGTCCGAGCTGGGGAACATGAAACGTACCTCGCTCCTTCTTCTCGCTTCTTTGACTTTCGCCTCGGCACTCTCCTCCTGCGTTGACTACGGAGGCGGCTACTATGGCTCCACAGGCTATGGTTCCGGAGGCTACGGCTCATACTACTCCTCCGGAGCGCCCTATTACGGCGGCGGCTATTCCAGTGGGGGTTACTACTCCCGCCCGGTGGTGTCCTACAACAGCTACAGCACCTACTACCCCCGTCCGTCCGTGAATTACCCCAGCCGCTCGTATTCGTCGCCGGGCTTCGCTTCATTCTTCAGTGGCAGGGGTGCGCCCACGCACCACTCCAGCCACGGCTATTCTTCGGCACCGGTGCTCAATCACCACCAGCACCACTCCGGCAGCCATATCACGGCGAGTCCGTTCAGCACTCCCTCCGGGTTTGGAAGCAGCTCGCACCATTCCGGAGGCAGCTTCGGCAGCATGTTTGGCGGCAGCAGCTCCCATCATTCCAGCGGCGGCTTTGGTGGCGCACCTTCAGGCAGCTCGGGCGGCAGTTCCCACCACAGCGGGCATCACTTCGGCGGCAGCTCCTCGTCCGGAGGTTCTGCTCCCGCTTCCAGCCACTCCGGCAGCGGGCACCACAGTGGCCATCACACTCTGCACTGATGGAGACCGGTTCTGGAAAAAGGTGATCGTGTGATCCGGCTCACTGCTGCGCGGGCAGGTGGCCGAACACTCGCGGCTTCCCGGCGCCTTCCCACAGCATCATGGCGGGGCCCTTGCCATCCTCCACATCGCCGCAGAAAAACACCCGCGGTTTGCCACCCACCTCCGTGGCGCAGAAGGCGTCCACGTGCTCATAGTCCTCCGTGATGATCTCCGTTTTGCTCAGCGCGTGGGACATCGCGGCGAGGTGATCTTGCGTTGATGGAGAATCGCTGGAACTGGGCGCGTAGAGCGGCTTGGCGGGCATCGGTGTACGCACCAGTGCGGCCATGTGGTGTCCGCGCAGCTTCGCATAGATCCATTTTCCAGCGGGTGCCACATGCTCCACCCACATACTGCCGCCATTGGCTTCATCCGTGTTCAGGACTGCCAGCGGGGCGATGCGCGCCCCCACCAGCGTTCCCAGCCGTTCGGTGCCGGTGTCGTCATCCACCTGGATCCCGCCCTCCCACAGATCTCCGTGGGAGACGAAAAACAGCCGTCCGTCCGTCGAAAAAATGCCGCTCGTGGCATCGTCCACACGGCGGCAGAAAATGGAGAGGAAGGGCTGCTTGCTCCCCGGCTTGCGGCCGTAAAAGGTGCCACGGCTTGTCGCGTCAGCCGTTTCATTGCCGCTCACAAAGAGGCAGTCCGTCAGCGGCGTCCCCGGCACGGTGGCCACAAACAGGTCCGCGGCATTAAAGACAGGTGCCGTGGCGCACACATGCTTCACCGGTGTGGCGGCTCCGGGTGTCCACACCCACACGCCGTTCTTCGCCAGAAACAAAGCCTCGCCTTCGCTGCCTGCAGCCACGCTTTCGATGCTTTCATCCTTCAGTTCGGGAGGCAGAGGAGCCCGGGTTATTCTCCCCGTGGCGATGTCCACCTGCAGCAGTCAGTCGATCCCCCTGCCTCCCAGGCCCATCGTCACCGTTTTGCCGTCTTTCGAGAAAAAGGCTTCGTTTGCCACGCTGCGCTGAAGCGGCAGCATGAGCGCCAGCATGGCACTGGCGAGAAGGACCGGCAGTCGTGAAATGCTCATGGCGTACGGGGTAGGTCAGCCTGACTCCAAGTCAATCCACATCGGCCCCTGCCTCCATGCTTACGAGGGCCGATTTTTTGGAATAAAAATCACCCCTTGTGCATCTCATGAAGCGTTCCTCCTATTCCACCGTTTATCTCCACCCATGAAAAAAGTCATTCTCCTCCTTCTCGCCGCCACCGCCAGTCTCACCCTCGCCAGCGACTTCCCCAAAGGCAGTCCGGAGTTTAAAACCAGCAGCACCTCCGCGCTGAATGCCGCTAAAAAATCCGACAAGCCCGTCATCATGGTTTTCTCCGCCGCCTGGTGCCCGCCCTGCCAGGCCATGAAAAAGGATGTCTATCCCAGCGAAGAGGTGAAGGCATTTCATGACAAATTCGTCTGGGCCTATCTCGACATCGATGACGAGAGCAATGCCAAAATCGCCAGCAAGTACGGCGTCAACGGCATCCCTCACATCGAATTTCTCGATGCCTCCGGCAAACAGATCGACAAACAGGTCGGCAGCACTCCCGCCGCAGCGTTTGCCAAAACGCTCCAGGGCATACTTACCAAGGCCAAGGACAAGTAATCCAGCCCTTGTCGCGCAGGAAGCCGGACCTTCCCGGCTTCCCCCGCCGGGAGCGCGGCACTCCGATGCCGCTCTGGAAAAGCTCCCTTCAAAACCAGCTCGCCCGCACTGCACATCGCCCCCGTGGCAATGAAACAGCCTTCTCAGCACCGGTCTAAATTTGCGAATACGCCGCACGCACCAGCACGATGTTCGTGATGCGTGACACGATCTCCTTGTCCGTAAAACCCGGCGTCGTCTTCAGCTTTGTCCACTCCGGATCCACGCGGAAAGTATTCCACGCCTGATCCTTCGCCGCCGCGTCATTGAAGCTCAGCATATACGTTAGGTTCGGCATCAGCGGCCCCACGATTGTCTCGCCAAAAAACACCGCATTCAGCCCGCTCCTTTTGAAGATCGCAAGCTCGCCGATGTTAAACATCTCGATCTTCTTCTTCCCCGTCTTCTCCGTCGGGCTTTCGTAGATGCGCAGCTGATACACCTTCCCGCCCTTCGCCGGCACATCCATCGCAGGCATGCCGGAGATGCCCTGCGTCAGCCAGCTCTCCACGCGCTCATAGACGACATCCGTGGCCGGCGCATCCAGATACGCCGCCCCCTGCTTCTGCAAAGCCGCGTCACTCAACAGTTCCGCGCACTTCGCCAGCTGATCCAGCGAGCCATAACGCAGCACCACATACACCACTGGCGCGCCCTCCGGCTTCTCCGGCAGAAACACGCCCACATTTTTCACGCCCAGCCGGTTCAGCGCGGGGATGGCCGCGTCCTTCAGGTAGCCCTCCAGCACCGCCTGCTTCTCCGGGCCTTTGAGCGTGTATTTGCGGATTTCAAAATACTCGCGCGCAGCACCCGCGGGCGCCTCAGCAGCAGTCAGTTCTTGTGCAACGCCGACCAGCCCGCTGGCGGCCACGGTGGTTTTGAGGAAGGTGCTTCGTGTCATGGGAATGAGTTGGTGTGAACAAATGAAAGACGAGCCAGGATTAAACAACTTTCGCCAGCGCACCCGCCAGCGCCGCATGGCTCTTCTTCGCGGCCGCCACCGGATCATAACCCGGCTTGTTAAAGATCTGCCCGCTCACCTCCACCACCACCGGTCCGGTGTAGCCGTGCTTCTTCAGCGCGGTAAAATACTTCACATAATCCGTCCGCCCCTCGCCCGGCAGAAGAAACTGAAACTTCGCCGCATCACCCGTCGAGTCCTTCACATGGATGAACTTCGTCCGCGGCAGCAGCAGCTTCATGCTCTCCTCCATGTCGATCCCCTGCAGCTCAAAGTGACTGTAATCATACGTCACCTGAATGGCCGGAGATTTCACCTGATCGATCAGCCACAGCAGCCGCTCCGGCGAGTTCACCGCGCTGCCCACATGCGCCTTGATCGCGATGACCGTCTTCTCCTTTTCCACCACCTCCGCCCATGACTTCAGCTGTTCCACCATGCCCGCCTTCTGCTGCTCCCACGTTGCCGGCTTGCCGCCGCACACCGTTTCCATGATCGGCGGCTGCGCCGCATTCATGTCCCGCGCCACCTGAGCCGCATCTGTGATCGTCTGCAGCGCCAGCGCACGCCCCTTGTCATCTGCCGTCAGGCTCATGTTCACCATCAGGCACGGCAGCTCCAGCTTCAGCGCAGCAAGCTGCTGTACCGCCTCCTTGCGCGCGTCTGCGGAGAAAGACTTCGGCTCCGTCGGAAACCCCGCATTCAAGGCCAGCTCCACATTCGAGTAGCCGATCTCCGCACAGGTTTTCAGCGCCTCATTCAGAGCCAGCGTCTTCATTCCATAGAGGCTGAATCCCAGGCTGGGTCCACCAGCAGCAGCCGCGCGCGCAAACGATGGCAAGGCAGCAAACCCCAAAGCAGTGTGAAGAAAATGGCGGCGTGTGATCATGAATAATAAAGGGTTGGATTTCCTGATAAACTACTGGGCTCCCTCTTCCTTGCACAGGAAGTTTCACCACCATCCCCACGAAATCCCTGAGAGACAAATCCCCGCCGCCGCGTTCTCACGCCCCACCATGAAACGCACCCTCCATCGCCTCGCCTTCTGGGCGCTTCTCGCACTCCCCATGGCCGCCGGTGCCGCGGACACAGCAAAGACGCTCAACGTCCTCTTCATCGGCAACAGCTTCACCGGCCGTCACAATCTCTGCTCTGTGGTCAAGGCCATGGCCGAGGCGGGAAATCCAGGGCTCACTTTCAACACCACAGATGTCATCTACGGCGGTCGTACCCTGAAGGACCACTGGCGCCTCGGCACCCAGAACATCGTCAAACGCTCCACCCTCACCGAGGCCGAAGAGAAAGCCACCATCGCCACGCTCGAAAAGACGCTCGCTGAAAGCCCCAAGGACAACTACGCCAAAATCGCCCTCGCACGACATCTTGAAATCCTTCCGAAGATCGAGGCCCATCGGAAACCGTGGGACATCATCGTGCTTCAGTCCTACCGCGATGACATCGAGGGAGATCCCACCGCCTACGCCGAGTATGCGCCCAAATTTGCCGCTCTCGCCAAAGCCCAGGGCGCGCGCGTCATCCTTTACGTCACCACGCCCGGCACGCAGAACGAAAAACCCCTGAATGCCGCGCCCGACCCCGCTCCCGTCCTTGCCAAAGAGCGCGCCATCGCTGCTCTCGCCAAAAAGATCGACGCCTCCGTCGCTCCCATGGCCCTGGTCGCACTGCGCTGCCAGACCCAGCGTCCGGACCTGACGCTGCGTTTCGTCAATGACGCGCACCTCAATCAGACCATGGCCTACCTCACTGCATGCACGCTCTATTCCGCCATCTTCAGTCAAAGCCCCGTCGGCCTGCCCGTCGACTCCGTCACGGACATTCGCAGCCAGGAGAAGCCCAGGCCAGATAAAACCAAGGACCGCGATGGCAATCCCATCACCCGCAAATTCTCCGAGAAAGACCGCGCCGATCTCCAGCGCATCGCTTGGGAAGGCTGGCAGGAATTTCAGAAGCTGCCGTGATGGTTCTCACAGCCTCCCGCCGTAATTTCCTCATGAGCAGCCTGCCTCATGACACAGCCCGAAATCCCGCGAAGCCGCTGCCCTGCGTATTCCTCGCCTTTCTGTGCCTGGCTGCCATCCTGCCGCTGCAGGCCGAAGACGCCATGCCGCAGCCCATGCCCGCTGAAGACGATGGCGCCATTCCGCGGGTGGTGAATATGGAGGAGTTCGAAGCTCTCGTAACGAACTCTCCCTTCACCCGCTCCCTCGGCGTCTCAGACTCCCTCATCCTCACCGGCGTCGCCCATTTCGAAAAGGATGTTTACGCCACCCTCCTCGACACCAAAACCTTCGAGTCCCACGTCGTTTCCAGAGTCCCCAACTATCAGGGCTGGCAGCTCGTCGGCGTCGGTGGCGTCAGCGAAGAGATGCAGACCTGGTCCGCCAAAATTCAGGTGCCCGGCGGCGAAGTCATCTCCGTCCGTTATCAAAAGCCCCCGCCAAGACCCCCGCGCTCAAAATCAGGCGGCAGCTCCGGCGGCTCCGGTGGCAGCACCCCGCAGCTCACCTCCTCTCAGCTGAGCGAGGCCAAAACCGCCGCCGTAAATTACAAGGAAGGCTTCTCCTCAGACGGCTACCCCAAAGCCCCACCCCCCGAAATGGTCGCCAAACTCGGGCGCCTCAGCACCTCCCAGCGCGAGACCATCAATCAACAAATGCTCGGCCTCCGCAACAAAGGCCTCGGCCTCGACGAACGCCGCAAAATCTACGAAGGCCTCGTGGACCGCTCCTTGCAGCAGCGGTAGGCCGTGTTTGAAAATCTGGGCGGTAAGCAAAGACATCTTCCCGAACAGCGCAGCACTCCGGTCGTAGGTTGGGTGTGTTTGGCGTCGAAGGCGTTGCGATGCTCCATGCCATCCTCCGCCAAACCGCCCGACTGCGAGGACATCCGTACCCCACAAACCCACCCTCACGCCGGCAGCCAGCCACCCTGGGAGCCCCGCACTCCGGTCGTAGGTCGGTTGTATTTGGCGTCGAAAGCGTTTTGATGCTCAATCGCATCCTCCGCCAAACGGCTCGACTGCGAGGACGCCCGTACCCCACAAAGCCATCCTCAGGCCGACAGCCACCCACCCTGGGAGCGCGGCACTCCGATGCCGCAGGGCTCCGCAGGTGCAAGATGCTCCGCGCTTCCGTTTGATGACTCTCCGTCACGCAACATCGCCGTATGTCCACGTTGGGCCGCAGCGCCCCCCAATCACCTCCCCAGCGCCTTCGCCGCCGCCCTTTGAAACGCCTCGCGCACCGGGCTTGCATCACTGTTCGGAAAGTTCGCCCTCTGCACCATCAGCACGTAAATAACCTCCTTCTTCGGATCAATCCACGCCTGCGTCCCCCACGCGCCCCCGTGGCCAAAGGTGCCAGGCGAAAGCATCTCCGCCAGCCCCTCATGCGGCTCCTTCAGCACACACGCACCGATGCCCCAGCCATAGTTCTTCCCGTGACTGCCAAACTCCGCCTTCTGAAAAAACCCACAGGGCAGATCCCCCGTGTGCACTGAGGATAGAATCTTCACCGCCTCCGGACTCAGGATGCGTTTGCCCTCCAGCGTCCCGCCATTCAGCAACATCTGGCAGAAGCGCGTGTAATCCTTCGCGCAGGAATACAGCCCCCCATTCCCCTGCGGCGGCCGACCGCGTTTGCCAAAATCACCACGTGGCGGCACCGCCTCCAGTTTGCCGCTCTCCTTGTTCTTCGCATACCCCGTGGCCACGCGGCTCCACTGCGCATCCGTGGGATAAAAAGTCGTGTTCGTCATGCCCAGCGGATCAAACACACGCTTCTGCAAAAACTCATCAAACGTCATCCCGCTGATCACCTCCACAATCCGTGCCGCCGCATTGATGCCCGACTGGCAGTACTGCCATTTCTCTCCCGGCTCGAACTGCATCGGCGTCGCCAGCCAGATCGGCACCAGATCCGCCAGTGTGTGCGCCTCCTGCGCCTTCGCACCGCCCGCCTCTCCCAGGCCCGAGGTATGCGTCAGAATCTGCGTGATCGTCAGATTCGCCGCCTTGCCCGAAGGCGTTTTCAGCCCCGCAAACTCCGGCAGATACTTCGCCACCGGGTCCGCGATGTTCAGCTTCCCCTCATCCTGCAGCATCATGATCGCCACCCCCGTCACCGGCTTCGTCATCGAGGCAATCCAGCACATCGCATCCACGCTCATCGCCTTCTGCTTCTCGATGTCCGCCATCCCATTCGCCTCCAGATGCACCACCCCATCCTTCTTCGCCACCACCGTCACCACCCCCGCCACCTCATTCTTCGCAATCATCCCCTCCATCGCCTCTCCAATGCCACGAAGTTTGAGGGTATCCGCGAAAGCGACAGATGACAGGACGAAAGAAAGCAGAAGCGTGCGCATGATGGTGTGGTGAGGACTATCGAACGCAGCCAGGGAGCCAATGTTGCCGCTTCGTGGCAAATGAAGGTGCCTCAGAGGATTGCAACGCAAGAGTTTAGAAGACCGCAGAGAAGGCCATTTCATACCTCGCTTTCGGTGGTTCAACGTTTGAATTGTCTGGAGAAACACTTGGCCTCTGTGGCCATGGACATTGCGTGGAAGTTGAAGCACAGGCCATTTTCGACTTGTGTCGCCTTCAATAGGGAGCGCTGGCGCGCCAGATGAATGGAGTCCAGTTTTTTGGCGCAAACGATGCCGACCATGAGACGGCCTTCGACCACCATGGGAATTTGTTTGGTGCTGGTGATGAGCTGTTGGCGGAAAGTGATATTCGCAGGCAGCCGTTGATCCACATGGAGGCCGCGCGACTTGATCTCATGCGCCAGTGCGGTTTCGTAAACACTGCGAAGAAGGCCGGCACCGAGAATGTGCTGCACCTCGATTGCAGCGTCGATCACTTCGTATGACAGGGCATCAATCGGGGTGCCCGCTGTCATGGCACTCCGAGGTTTCAACGCTCTCGAAGCACTGTTGGCCCGCCGCACAATGCCATCGCGCAGTACAAGGCTGCCAAAATTCATCAGCAATCCAAGTTTCATCTGCGCGAGACGAAGGTAAGTGAGCAGTTGGGCTTCATGCAGAGGATGAAGTTTTTCGACGGCCTTCAGCTCCAGCAGCAACCTGCCAGCCACCAACAAGTCCATCCTGTAACCACAATCGAGGTTCGCGCCTTTGTAGATCAGCGGGAGCGGCACCTGGCATTCATTTTCTATTCCCATGGCCATCAGTTCCAAGTGGAGCGCACGTTCATAGTCTGCTTCATCCAGTCCCGGACCAAA
>NZ_JBGANA010000005.1:0-435354 GCF_044222565.1 Prosthecobacter sp. | reverse complement strand
TGCCACCACGACGAACAAGATCCTGCCAGCGCAAAGTCCGACGCCCTGTGGACAAATGGCCACGCATGATCAACACCTCTTCGTCGTCCACCTCCAGAAACTTCGCCGTCACAACGATTGCTTAGCGGCATTAGGTCTAGCCCGCATCCCACCCACCATGAACCCTTTTCGTGCCTCCGCCTGCCTCCACGCCTTTCTCCTGCTTTCCATCACCACCCTCCTTCGAGCGGAGGACGCACCGGATCTGACGGGCATTGTGCGCGGTTATGCAGACGCCATGATCGAGCACAGCCGTACGCAGTTGCCTGACCCGCAGCTGCCGCTGTTTCCCATCGTGCTGACGCGGGATAAGTACCAGATTCCGGCCGGGAAGGTGAGCAATCTCTACACGGCGCGCGTGCCGCAGGAGTTCAAGAACATCGCCAACATCCACCACGATCTGAACCTGTATCAGGTCTTCTATGCCCTGAGCCAGATCACCGGGGAGAAAAAATACGCCGCCGAGGCGGACCGCATCATCGGCTGGTTTTTGACGCACTGCCAGGAGCCGCGATACGGCTTCTTTGGCTGGGGCGAGCACATCGGCTGGGACCTCACGAAAAATCAGCTCGGCGGGCAGCCCACCAGCGGCCCCTACCAGGATCAGATTCACGAATTTTACCGCCCGTGGATTTACTGGCAGAAGTCCTTCGACGTGGCTCCGGAGCAGAGCCTGCGCTTTGCCCAGGCGCTGTGGCGGCATCAGATTGATCACAAGGACGGTAAGATTTCCTTCTCACGCCATGCCATGATCACTGGCAAAAGCCCCAGCCGGCGCGGCATGGACTTCCCCCGCCACGGCGGCTTCTACATCGCGACCTGGGCCGCCGCCTACCAGCGCACGAAAGATCCCGAAATGCTGCAAGCCATGGATGAACTGGTGGCCTTCTACAAGAAGAGCCGGGATCCAAAGACCGGTGCCATTCCCCATGGCTCCAACGATTTCGCCTTCGACAAAGAAGGGCACAGGGTGGCCTACGTTTACTCGCAAAGTCCGGTGTCCCTGGCGGTCGATCTAGAAACGTCCGCCGCCGTGGTGCCGGAGGCCTTGAAGCAGCGGATGCTCGCGCTGGCCAAAAGCATCGACAGCTTCTTTCTCGCCATGGCACACGATCCCGGCCCTGGCGGCAAAGGTTTCATTCTCTTTGCCGATCCCAAGACACTCGCGGCCACGGAATACTGGCAGACCAAGGAGGATCTCGATCTCGGCCTGCCTCCCAAACGAACGCCCTACACGGGGGGCTGGCGTTCGGCGTACTCCGGGCAGCACCCGCACACCTGGGTGGTTCCGGCGCTGATCGCCCGCTACCAGCAGACCCAGAACGAAGGGTACAAAAAACTGCTGGTCGCCTGTGCCGACAACTACCTCACGGCCGACCCCGACGCAGCGCTGAATGAAAAGCCCGCGAACAAAGGCGACCGCCCCTACGACATCGAGGCAGGGTCCATCGGCAACGCCATCGTCCTGCTCAATGCCGCCTACAAGCTGACGCAGGAAGAGAAGTACCTCGCCCGCGCCGAATGGTTTGCGGCCTGGGGTGTGAAGAAATTCTGGCCTGATGGTAAGCCCCTGCCCCGTGCCTCCGTGCGTGAAAACGTTTATTCCGCCGCCTCCCGCAGCGACACGCTGGCCATGGCCATGCTCCAGACTTCCCTGCTGCGCCACCAGCCGGAGAAGGAGAAAGAAGTGAGCCTCATCGCGACCGACCGGTAGTCGAGGCCGTTCCACGCTCTGCGACGCGTCCCTCCCTTCCCTGCATTTTGTCACGGGCGAGGGCCATCCGATCCGGATGTGGGCTGCGTTTTCATAGCATGAGTGAGAGCCAACATCCCGCCTGGCGGAGCATCCCCTCAGGCTATCTGTTGCCACCCGTAGGCGAGGTCGTCTGGGGCTGGGGCGGCGCTGAAGTACGGCCCGTGGTGTTTCATGTGGAAGACACTCCGAACGGAGGCTTTTGGGCAGACCCCGCAGGGCAGCGCGTGCCGCTCATCACCCATTGGATGCCTTTGGGTGAAAACCCAGATCAGCCGCCGCGTGCTCCGGACGTGTGGTCCCGCAGGCACGACGGCCTCTCCGAGCCGCCGGGAGACGCCGCGTTTGTGTGGGCCTTCATCGGCGACGAGCCGCCGCGCCGTGCGCAGTATCGTGATGACCATTGGCTGGATCTGGAAGGCAGCGAACTGGATGCACGCAGCCTCAAATGGCTGCGGGACCTCGAGTTCACCGATCCCGCGCAGCATTCCTGAGAGGAGGTTTTGCTGAAGATTCCCGGGGTGCGGCCTCAGTAATACTTCATTTCAATAAAGAATAATTACCTGTGGCACGAACTGCTGGCGTGGGCGGTGTGAGGGGTTATCGTACCTTCCTGTCAGCTTCCAGTTTTTGTGGCAGGCTCTTCTTTTTCATTCGATTCACCCCTATTTTCCTTTTTCTCATGTGCGGCATTGTTGGTTACGTTGGCAATCGGCAGGCAAGTTCCATTCTTCTCGATGGGCTGCGCCGGCTCGAATATCGCGGCTATGACTCCGCAGGCATGGCGCTCAATGGTGGTGGGGAAACCCTGCGAGTGGTCAAGCGCGCGGGGCGTATCGACAACCTGCGCCAGGCGGTGACGGAGGCGAATCCGCTCGGCACCATGGGCATTTCCCACACTCGCTGGGCCACCCATGGCCCGGCCACCGATGTGAACGCCCACCCGCACCCGGACCAGTCAGGCAAGCTCGTGCTGGTGCACAACGGCGTGATCGAAAACTACCAAACGCTGCGCGACCAGCTCGTCGCGAAGGGCCACTCCTTTCATTCTCAAACAGATACAGAGGTGCTTTCCCACCTCGTCGGCACCTACTTTGACGAGTCCTCCGAAAAGGACGGCACCTTGCGCCTTGTCAATGCGGTGAAGGCCGCGCTGGCCCGCGTGAAGGGCACCTACGGGATCGCCGTGATGCACGGAGACCTGCCGGGCGTCATCGTCGGTGCACGTCTCGGAAGCCCCCTCATCGTGGGCCTCGGCAAACACGAGCACTTCCTGGCCAGCGACGTCTCCGCCGTGGTGAACCACACCCGAGACGTGGTTTACCTCAATGACTACGACATTGTCACCATCACGCAGGATCGCTACGACGTGCAGTCCCATCAGGGCGTGCCGGCGGAGGTGAAGGTGAGCCGTGTGGAATTTAACGCCGACGACGCGGAGAAGGGAGACTTCCCGCACTTCATGCTCAAGGAGATCTACGAGCAGCCGAACTCCCTGCGCAATGCCATGCGCGGCCGCCTTTCCCGCGATGAGTGCACCGCCATCCTGGGCGGCCTGAACATGAGCCCGAAGGAGCTGGTGCAGATCGACCGCATCATCCTCGCAGGCTGCGGCACCGCCTACCACGCCGCCATGGTGGGTGAGTACCTCATCGAATCCCTCGCGCGCGTGCCCACGGAAGTGGAAATCGCCTCCGAGTTCCGCTACCGGAACGTGCCCACCAACAAGAACACGCTGCAGTTTGTGATGAGCCAGAGCGGCGAGACCATCGACACCCTGGCCGCCATGCGTGAGGGCCAGCGCAAGGGCATCCGCTGCCTCGGCATCGTGAACACCGTGGGAAGCACCATCGCCCGTGAGAGCGACGGCGGTGTGTACATCCACGCCGGGCCGGAGATCGGTGTGGCCGCCACCAAGACCTTCACCTCCCAGGTCACCATCCTCACCCTGCTGAGCCTGCTGCTGGGCCGCATCCACCACCTGTCCAGCGTGGACGGATTGGAGATGATCGACCAGCTGGAGGCCATGCCGGAAAAAATTATCCAGATCCTCAAGCAGGCGGACAAGATCAAGGCCATCGCCGAAAAGCACGCGCATGCCGAGGGCATGCTCTTCATGGGCCGCCAGATGAACTACCCCGTGGCGCTGGAAGGCGCGCTGAAGATGAAGGAAATCAGCTACATCTACGCCAGCGGCCACCCGAGCGCGGAGCTGAAGCACGGCGTCATCGCCCTGGTGAAGCCGGACATGCCCTCCGTCTTCATCGCCCCGGACGACGCGGTTTTTGATAAAAACGTGAGCAACATCGAGGAAGTGCGCGCCCGCAAAGGCCCCGTTATTGCCGTGACCACCGAGGGCCGCACGGAGCTGGAGCGCATCACCGACGACGTCATCTACGTGCCGGACTGCCCGTCCTACCTGACCCCCATTTTGAATGTCGTCCCGCTGCAGCTCCTCTCCTACTACACCGCCGTGGCCCGTGGTTGTGATGTGGATAAGCCAAGAAATCTGGCCAAAAGTGTTACAGTAGAGTAAAATAATGCTTTCTCCTCCTGCTCATGACCGCCTCCCTGTGCCGCACCGGCCCCACGATTTGCCTCGTGGCGCTGGTATTGTGCCTGGGCGGGATGAGCGCGCCGGCGGTGGACGTCCCTGATCCCGACGAATCCGCCGCCCTCGCCTTGCCGGATCAGACTCCGGCCGATTTCCTCGATATGGTGGGCCGGCAGACCAAGGCCCGCTGGCGGCTGCTCTTCCGCCCGCCGCCCCCTACGCCGCCCACGGACCGGGGCCGCGCCGCCCTGATTCTCGGCAGCCTGATGGCGGACAGCTTCCTTGTCTGGCAGGCAGGAGATGCGCAACAGTTCCGCAACAACAACCAGGAGGTGCTCAGCTACTGCCGCATGCTCGGACTCGGGGAGAAGCTCATGCCCCGGCTTATGGCCCAGGGAAAGATGGCAGAAAGCAACGAATGGAAGGATCTGCGCCAGGAGATTGTGGAAGGACATCAGGAGATGGTCCGCATGCTGCGGGAGCAACGGGACGACGATCTGGCGGTACTGATCGACATGGGGCTGTGGCTGCGTCTTTTGGAAATCAGTTCCAGCGTGGTGGTGGAAAACGGCTCCGTGGAGGCCCGCCCGCTCTGCATTGGTTCTCCCACGATCCTGCAGGATATCCGTGATGACTACAACCGCCTGAGCCTGGGCAAGCATGAGGAGGCCGTCATCAAGCGCTTTGGCGCCGCCATTGAAGAGATCAGCGGCCTTTGGCGCAGCATCGGCCCCGGCCTGCCGACCGAGGAGCAGGTGGTGCGCACGAATGAGAAGCTGAAAGAGATCATGCAGGTCATGGTGGAAAAGCAGCCGTGATCCACGTCGCTCTCCCGGACCCATGATCCGCCCCCGCATCCTCATTATCGGCCAGGGCCTCGCCGGAACGGCGCTGGCCTGGCGACTGTGGGAGCGTGAGGTGCCCTTTGTCATCGCAGACCGGGATGAGGCAGTCACCTGCTCCAAGGTGGCTGCGGGCTTGATCACGCCCATCACGGGCATGCGGCTGACCGTGAGCTGGCGTTATACCGCTTTTTACCGCGAGGCGCTGAGCTTTTACCGGCGTTGCGGGAAGCGGCTGGGGCAGCGCTTTTTCTTTCCGCGTGGCTACGTGCGCCTGCTCAAAAACGAGGCGGAAATCGCGAAGTGGCACAAGCGCCGCCGGGACCCGGACATTCAGCCATTTCTGAATCCTCGGCCGCCGGTGCTGGATGCAGAGGTGATCCACCAGCCGGAAAATGGCTTTCAGCAGCGCCATGCCGCCTGGCTGGACACCACGGCTTATTTGAAGGCGAGCCGCGGCTTCTTCGAGTCTCTCGGCGCCTGCGTCAAAGCCGATGTGCAACCTGCCGATGTGCAGGACGATGCCACCGGCGTCGAGTGGCAGGGGCAGCGCTTCACCCACGTCATCTGGGCGCAGGGCTGGAGCGCGGCAAAGCACCCGCTGCTGCACTGGGTGCCGTTTCAGTCCGCACGTGGCACCATTCTCACGGTGGAGGCCGATATGCAGGGCGAAAAGCGCATCCTGAATCGCGGCTGCTGGCTGCTCCCGCGGCCCGATGGCAGCCTGCGCGCGGGTTCGACCTACGAATGGAAATTTGACGATGCCAATACTCCCGCCGCCGATCAGGTGTCGCAGCTGGAAACCAACCTGCGCAGCCTGCTCAAGGCGCCTGCTTCAGTAACTGCCATGCAGACCGCCGTACGGCCCATCGTTAAAAACCATCAGGCCCTCATGGGCACCCACCCGGCGCATCCACGCGTGGCCTTTCTCAACGGTCTGGGCTCCAAAGGGTCCTTGCGCAGCCCCTGGCTGGCGCGCCACCTCGTGGAGCACCTGCTGGATGGCACGGCGTTGGACCCGGAGCTGGATTTGCAACGGAACGAGATTTGAGCCCCTACTTCAAGGCCTCGCGAATGAGAGCCGCCTTATCGAGCTTCAGGATGGACGGTGCGTCCTCCGCTGACAGATCTTTGACCATGGGATACACGGCATCAGGCGTCACGATGAGGCTGACGAGGGTGTTTCCAGGCAGGTCGATGCAGCCGCGGTAGGCGCGGGTGGGTTTATGGATGGCCAGCAGCCGGCTATAGATCGTGGTGTCGCCACCCTGCACGTTCGCGGGTTTTGGCATCAGCTCCTGTCCTGCCAGCCAGAGCCAGTCGCCATCATTCACCGCAGCAGGCACGTTCACGTTGATGCGAATATCCTCCGGAAAGCGGATTGTTTGAAGTGGCTGCGGCCCCGGGGTGGGAGCAACCCAGGAGATGCTTTCCTTGTTCAGAATCCAGAGTCCCTGCTCGTCCGCCCACATCCCGCATACCACACCCAGAGCCCGGGTGGGCACCGGCTGCCGGGTTCTTATTTTTGTGGCGGCATCCAGCATGAAAAGCTCAGCGGTGTCTCCTTGAAGCGGCTGATAGAGGCAGTAGAGCCGGGAGCCAAAAGAGGTCAGCTCCGAGATCCGCTTCATGGGCAGCGGTTTGCCATTCATCTCCATGGGCAGGGGGCGCCAGCCTTTGGAGGTGCTCCACGCGGCCAGCATCGGCTTGTCTGCCGCTCCCGTCCCGGCCACGTATACCTCGTCTCCTACCCGCACGGCGTGGGAGATTTGACCCAGCGGCAGCCCTTCTTTGTCCGTGAACCGCGTAAACTGTTTGGAGGCCCGGTCCTGCCGGCCGATCCCATAGGTCGGTCCGCCGACCCAGAGGCTGTCAGGGGTCTGCACGAGGAAGGTCAACTCCCCCGAGATCTGCTGCGGGAAGGGGGCAACTGGCGTAAACTTCTGGGTCTTCGGCGACCACTCCGCCACCATCGTGTGCTGGCGGTCGTTCAACTCACAGGTCAGGGCGACCACGGCTTCGTTGCCGGTGCAGGCCGCCTGCTGAAGGGAGGGGAGCGCCCATTCTTTGGGAAGGGACACCGGTGTGAGCGGCACCGGCAGCCGTTTCGAGAGGGGTTTCGCCGGCGGCTGGGGTTCGGCGGCTCCCGGCGGAGGCACATTTTCCGACTCCTGAATCAGGGGCAGGAAGACGCCATTGTAGGCATCGCTGAAATACCTGGCCGGCAGCTTCATCGCCTCAGCGGTTTCCGCGTGCCTGCCCGCTTCGTCAAACCAGTGAAGCAGTTCCAGCCGCTTCTCGATGATGGCCGCCGGGACCGGGTTCGCGAAGTTGCGGACGATCTGGCGCCACGCGGCCTGGGCCAGTTCCACGCGCTTCTCCAGCGGCAGGAAAAACTCGAGATCCCGCGTCACAAACTTCGGGTCGTAAGTGGTGTTCTCCGTGTACTCTGCCAGAGCCCGCAGCAGGCAGTCCGCCGAAGATCGCGCCAGGACGTCGCACCACTTGCGGCGCAGGGTCGTGGGCACCCCGTCGGGGAAGCCGCGCCGCCACTGGAGCACGCTGGTGTAAAGCTCCTCATTCATCTGAAAATGCAGGTCCAGCGGGGCGTCCTTGGCGGACTGGAAAACGGTAAAGGGCACCTTGTCATTCCGCCTGACGGAGGTCACTACCTGCCGCAAGCCCTCCAGGCCAAAGCGTGCCACGTGTTCATCCCAGTCGAGCTTGCGATGCCACAGCCGCCAGAACGTGCCCGAGGAAGAATCGATCCGCTCCTCCACCACCGGAAACTGCAGGTTGTCGTACCAGCGTTCCAGCAGCCAGGTGGCGGCGATTTCCGGGTCTTCCGGAGCGAAAAACCGAGCAGCTTCGAGAGCGCGCATCGTCAGCTCCCAGCGCGTGACCAGCCAGCGGTTGCCACGGTCCAGGCGCATGGTGGCCGGCTCCTGGGCGATCAGCTCCCGCGCATGCGCGAAGAGGATGCGTGCGGCGTTCAGGCGGTCGTCATTGGCGGGCTGGGGCTTCGGCATGGCAAGCGCCGCCGTGATGAGCTCTGCCGCCAGCTTCTCCGCCGCAGCCTCCATGTCCCCCTGCCGGGTTTCCACGCTGAAGGACTGTGTCTTGTCCCCACCGCTCCACAGTTCAAACACGATGCGGACCGGCATCTCGGCAAAAGGTGTGTTCGCATTCCCCGTCTCCTCGCACCAGCCCCAGAGGTAGTGATCAGCCACGCCCTTCCAGGCCTCGCCATGAGCCTGTGTCAGGCCGCTGACGGCCAGTTCGGACTCGTGGGCCGCCTGGTCGCTGCCCATCAGGTTCAAAATGCGGGCTTCTTTCCCGGCGGCACCCCGGTGAATGGCCCGCAGCAACCCGGGCACGCCAGCGTCCAGGCGGTTCGTACGCGTGGTGCGGTTGCAGATGAAAAGAGGGGCGAAAACCCGCTGGGCCTCTGCCGCAGCCAGCCGAGAGCGCGCTTCGCCGATGGCCTCCTGCGCCGCCGTCCCCGCTTTTTCCAGATGCGGCCCGGTCACGGTCAAAGGCAGTCCGGTCGTCTGGGGCAGCAGGAGCCTGCGCTCCGCCAGCACATCACCGCGGTGCGCCTCCACCACCTGCAGGATGAGTTCCCGCCCGAGTCCTTCATCCACCTCAAAACGACCCGTGATCAGCAGATCCGCCTTCACCCACTGGCCGATGCCCATGCTCTTCCCGGGAGAGAGCAGCCCTGCGGCGCCATGCACCAGCTCTGCCTCGGCCTTTTCAATCTCCGCACGCTCCACCCAGCGCACCCCCTCGATCTCCTGGAGACCGGTTTGCAGCGCCAGACCGAAATCGCGTGCAGCCTCCACGCTCGGGTACCAGGTATCGTCCTGGATCACAAAGGGCAGCGCCGCAGCCGTCACGGCCGGCAGAGCGCGGTTGCCTTTGGAAGGCGGCGGTGCGGGTACTTTTGCCACGACATCCGAAGAGGTCAGCTGGTTGGCAGAAGGCTTGAGCCCCCGCTTTTCCAACCATGCGATGGTCTCCGCGTGATTGTGAAGCCGGGCCAGGTCCAGAGCATTGAGCCCCGCAAGATCTTCTGTGTCCAGGCGTGCGCCAGCCGTGGTCAGACGCTCCACCAGGGTGGTGCGACCCAGCAGGGCGGCCAGCATCAGCGGCGTGTGGCCCCGGCAGTTTGGCACCTCCAGATTCACCTTGTGTTTCAGGCAGTACTCCACCGCCTGATCCTGTCCGGCCATCACCGCATGATGGAGCTGGTTAAACTTTGCACCATCGCTGCACTGAAGGTGGTCGCCCTCATTGGCGAACTGGTTCAGCCGCTCCATGACCTCCACATTGCCGCCCGCTGCGGCGGCAAAGAGCGTGCAGTGCATCTCATGCCGGAAGGATTTGTAGTGGGCCTCCAGCGCCTGATTCACCGCCTGCAAGTCGCCACGCCGTGCAGCCTCAGCCAGCACGAGCACGGGGTTCTTGGGAGGAAGCACCACGCCTTTGGTGGTCAGCTGCTGCAGCAGGCCTTCATTCCCCCAGTTGATCACCGCAGGCAGCCAGAGGGCCGGATTGTCCGGCACCGCGACTCCCTCCTTCAGCAGCCAGGCGAAGGCAGGTTCCCGGCCCAGATAGGCGGCGTAGCGGAGGGCGTTCGCGCCACGCTTGTCCAAGGCGTTCAGATTTGCCCCCAGCGAGTGGAGGCGCTTGATGGTGGCCATGTTGCCAAACAGGGCGGCATGCTGCAGCGGCGTGCTTTGGTCACGGCAGGGTGTGTCCACCGGGATGCCGCGCCGCACTAGGAGCTCCACCACGTCCGCACTGCTCTCCCGGGCCGCGTATACCAGGACCGGCCACGGGCCTTTGACGCGGCCACGCACCTCGGCCTTGGGGTCGGCACCGCCGTTCAGCATCACCTCCACCAGCCTGGTAGAGCCGCTTTTCAGCGCCAGAGCAAAGGCGTCCGTCTCTGAAATCTCGCCCGCCTCAGGCCGCGCGCCGGCCTTCAGCAGCAGTTGCGCAGACTCGGCATCTCCCGCGCGGCAGGCCAGAGCCAGGGCGCTTACGCCATCGTAATCCCGCGCGTTGGCATCCGCCCCGGCGGCCAGCAAGTCGGCGATGATGTGCTTTTGAAACGTGTTAAGCGCATGCAGGAGGGGCGTGTAGCCGCGCCTGTCGCGCGCATTGATGGAGACGCCTTCGCTGAGGTGGCGCCGCACGTAGCCGATCTTGCCGATGGACGCGTCCTTCCAGATTCCCTCGGGTTTCCAGGTTTCAATGAACTGGGCGTAGGCTGGCGAGGCCAGCAGGGCCGCCGCACCGACACCGCACATCAGAAATCGCCACGCAGCTTGGAAGGTTCTCATGTCAGAGAAGGCGCAGGATTAGGGTTTGAGGCTGACTGCCAGAAATTGGGCCACCAGACGCTCCGCCACACTGCGCCCTGCCTGCTGGAGGGCGGACTTGGCGGCGATGTTTTCCGCCAGATCAACCGCGCTGGAGGTTTGACGGTCGACCCAGATTTTGTCGTGTTTCGCATTCGCCACTTTCACCTCCAGCCGTGCCTTGCAGAAAATCATCTGCCCGCGCTGCCCGCCGCGCTCGCTGAAGGCCTCCCCTTCGACGATGTAGTCCGCAGGACCGCTGTCCACCAGTGTGAAACCCAGCTGCTGCAGCACACGCTGGATTTCCGTCTGCGCCGCGGGATCCGGCACGCGGCGGGTGAGGTGCTGCTCGGGAATCTGCACACGCACGCTCGGCCTTTCCTTGCCTGCGGGCAGCAGCCCCTTGAGCCGGGCGATCATAGCGTCCCAGCTTTCCACCTCGGCGGTGAAGGCGGATTTGGGATCGCGCAGCTTCTCGACGATCTGGCCCGAAAGCTTTTTCGCGGCGTCCGCGATGCCCGGTTCACCTGCATACTCAGCGGAAACAGACACCACCCGGCTGGTCTCCACGCCGATTATTTTAACCACGGCCATGCGTTTGCCGCTGACATCGATCAGCCGTCCGGTGACGAGAACTTGTGCTCCGACGATGTGACCAATCTTGGCCGCGGTGTCCGGCTGGATGGTTCCCGTCAGGGACAGCTCCTGCTCACTCAGAACTTTTTCGATCTCCACCCGTTCCACCAGTTGGAGTTCGGGATGCTCAGAAAGCTGCACGCCCAGGAGCAGAGCCAGTTTTTCCGATTCAGGCTCGATGTCCTTCTGCGCCCCAAAACCCAGCACCGCGACGCTCAGGGGTGCTGGCTCTGCGGCAGACAGAGCGGAACACGCGGTCACGAGGGAGAACAGAAAGAAGAGGCTGGTTTTCATAAGGAGAGGTGACGGTTCAAAAAGGTGGCTGGCAAAATTCGACGATCAGACGTTGCAGTGCAGGGTCGGTCGGAAAATCTTTGCAACGGCTGGCAGGTACAACCATCAGCCGCCCGCGCCCGGCTGGCTTCATGAGGATGGTCTCCCGCATTCCCGGCAAATCCCCAAGCACGACGAGACTCTGGCCTGGCTCCAAGGGCTGCGACTTGATTTTTTCCAGCAGCGCCGGGCTGGCCTTGGCGAACAGGATCCCGTGCCATGCAGGCAGCGGTTCCGCATGCTCCAGGGTCACGACCTTGATCTGATCCTGCTCGAACACGGGGATCCACGCTTTCAGATAGTCATCCGCCATCACACTCACGCTCTGAAGCGGAGTCAAAATGCCGCGCGGTGAGAGCAGCAGGCGCACCGTCCCCGCAGCTTGTGGCGTCTCCCCGTTGAAGGCCTGCCACTGGACCAGATACACGGCCGGCTTTCCCGTTGCTGGCAGCACCAGCGAATGCCGTGCCTCTGCCTGCACACTGCCCTCTGCAATGGCGGTCTGCTCTTCAAAGCCGAGCTCTTTGAGCGGCACGGCCAGATTTGAAGCGGCCTGGAAAACCTTTCCCCGCAATGTGATTTTGGAACCTGGCACGTCCAAAATCCGCCAGGCCAGCATGGCAGGCTGATCACTGAACATCTCCACTTCTGCCATCTTCCTCGACTCGCCCGAAGAAGAGGCAGGAGGTATGAAGGTGACGCTGGACTCCTCAGCGCGGGCGCTCAAGCACAAGGCCATCAGCAAACACGTCCTGAATAGAAAAAGGCCCAGGGTGGCTGATGCTCGTATGGAAAGTTGCACTTCCATGCAGAGCTATCAGGAAGGCCGCGCTGGGGCAATACTATTTTATTTTAGCCGCCCATCGGCGTTTTACGTCCCGCAAAACGTTTGATAGGCACCCGGCGCATGCCCCGAGGAGGGCGTTGTGTACTCAGACTGGCTGTCGCTGAAATCATACGGCTTCCCCAGCGCCGTCAGCAGGCGCTGCATCACGCTCAAATCCTGTTTTTTCACGGCAGCTTCGAGCGCCTCCTCGACCTTGTGATTGCGCGGGATCACTGCCGGGTTGTGCGCCTGCATGCGCTGCTGCACCTCCTCCTGAGACTGCGGCTGGCGGCTGAGCCTGTCCTGCCATTGCGCGTGCCACGCGGTGAAGGCCGCATCATTCTGTGCAGGCGTTTTGGTGCGATTTAAGGCGCGGAAGGTGTTGGTGAAATCCGCCTTCTGCTCCTTCATCCAAGTCAGGAGAGATTCGACCAAGGCACGGTCCCCGTCCTCTTCCGTGAAGAGCCCCAGCTTGGCCCGCACGCCCGAGAGCCAGCGGTTTTCAAACTGGGGTTTGAATGACTCGATGGCTGCATTTGCTGCTGAGATGGCCTGCTTTTCATCTGCATGCAGCAGCGGCAGCAGGGCCTCCGCCAGACGGGCGAGATTCCACTGCGCGATCTGCGGCTGGTTTCCATAGGCGTAGCGGCCATGGCGGTCGATGGAGCTGAAGACTGTGGCGGGATCAAACGCATCCATGAACGCGCAGGGGCCATAGTCGATGGTCTCGCCGCTGAGCGCCATGTTGTCGGTGTTCATAACGCCGTGGATGAAGCCGACACATTGCCATTGGGCGATCAGTGCTGCCTGGCGCTCGATGGCGGCTTCGAGTAATGCGAGTCCGGGCGTTTCGGCTCCGACGCGCTCCGGGTAGTGCCGCTGCAGGGTGTACTCCACCAGTGCCTGCAGCGCCTCACGGTCGCCATGAGCCGCCGCCCACTCAAAGGTACCCACGCGAATGTGGCTGGCGGCGATGCGTGTGAGGACTGCACCCGGCTGCATCTCCTGACGCCATATTTTCTCGCCGGTCGTCACCACCGCGAGACTGCGGGTGGTGGGAATGCCCAGTGCGTGCATGGCCTCGCTGATGATGAACTCCCGCAGCATGGGTCCTAGTGCCGCACGGCCGTCTCCGCGCCGAGAAAAGGGCGTGGGACCGGAGCCTTTGAGCTGCACATCCAAGCGCTGGCCTGTGGGAGTGACCTGCTCTCCCAGCAGGATCGCACGCCCATCTCCCAGCCCGGTGAAGTTTCCATACTGGTGCCCTGCATAGGCCTGTGCCAGCGGCTTTGCTCCCGTGGGCAATTCGTTTCCTGCGAACACACCCGGCTGCTGGGCCAGCGCAGCGCCGTTCAGCCCGAGCTCCGTGGCCAGGGCGTAATTAAAAACGACCATGCGCGGCTCCTTCACCGGTGTGGGATCGAGGTGCTCAAAAAGCATCGCCGGCAGGCGGGCATAGGAGTGCTCCAGATTCCAGCCGAACGAGCCGGATATAGTGGGAGCAGAGGAGGAGATCACGGACTCGGACATGCAGGAAGGATTACGAACTCCATGCGCCATTTGGGACGGCAAGTCCAATGGGCAAAACACGAGGTCAGTCCGCAACTCCTCGTGCCAGAACGAGATCAAAAGGCAGAATGCCATCTGGAGTGCGGATAAAATTGTCGGGTTTGGCATCAAGCACGATCACTCCGTCTTCTTCGCGCACCCAGCCGAAGAAAGAATCAGGCAGGGGCATGAAATCCAACTCCTGCATAAACGAAGCAATCTCTTCGGAAGTTGGATGCGGACTTTGGTCATCCGCTGCGATCAACCAACGCTGTGAGATCACCGCCAGGCAACGCGCCGGCGAGCCTGGATGGATGAGCACTGATGATTATGCCTTCAAGTTTCACATCATCCTGAAACAGAGCATTGTGAAGGATGAACCGCTCCAAATACTCAAGTGGAGTCGCGCAGGTCGGTGTCCAGCCTTCAGGCGACCATGTCGGCATCATGCCAAAGGTTCCGGGCCAAGTCTTCTTCCACACCCGGCGATCCTCTTCGTGGAAGCGGACCTCGTGCTGGCCAGTTTCATCACAGACGAGGGGCAGCCGTTCAAAATCTTGCTCTCCGATCAAGCGCCCGGCAGCTTTGGCCCAGGTGATGAGCTGCTGAACCTGAACTTCCGCGATGCTTCCGCCTGACGCAGCACCTGCTCGAGCGATGGCTGCGGCCGCTTGGCCAAAGCCTTGCGCGTCGAAATCACCTTTGGATGGGGTGGCAGCGGTGCTTTGCTCATGCTGTCCAGCATGCTTCATCGGGGGTGTGTTGTCAATTTGGCAGGGGCATCTTCCGTGCTGGCAAATTTCTAGCCTGCGACATCCTGCATGCAAACACTACGTCCTGCTGCAAAGGTATGCGCCAACCCGCCCCATGACCCCTCCTTTACACAAGCCCCACCTCGCCAGTCCGAATGGCGGCCTGCCTTCCTCCGTGCTGTGGGCGCAGCTCATGCTGAAGGACCGGCTGCAGCCGGGCGATGTGGTGATCGACGCGACCATGGGCAACGGGCATGACACCCTCTTTCTGAGCCAATGTGTGAGCCCCGGCGGCCATGTGTATGCCTTTGATGTGCAAGCCACCGCGTTGGTGGAGACGGCGAAGCGTGTGCCTGCGGAGATGACCACGCTGATTCACTCCGGCCATGAAACCATGCGCGAATATGTTCCGGCGGAGCATCATGGGAAGATCAGCGCGATCATGTTCAATCTCGGCTACCTGCCGGGGACGGACAAAACGCTGATCACTCGCACGGAGACGACCATGGTGGCCGTGCAGGCCGCGCTGGATCTGCTGCGGCCCGGAGGCCTGCTCACCATCGCCGTATATCCCGGGCATGAGGGCGGGGCGGAAGAAGGGCGCAGCATTGCCGTGTGGGCTGCGGGACTGGAGTCGCGACGTTATGAGGTGCAGCACCTGAGGCCCATCAACCGCGCGGCTTCTCCCCCTGAGCTGTGGGTGTTGTGGAAGAGAGGGTAACCGATTCACGCAATCCTTTTCATCCCCTGAGGCGGAATTTCGGGAGCAAGAGGAAGAGAAAAATACAGGTACGATTGTGTGCGGCGGGCACTCCCCTGCCCTGCGTACTTGCGCAGCATGGCATCTCCGCCTAGCTAGACGCCCCCGCGCATGAACCTCGACTACCGCAGTATTCTTTCCGTGGCCGTGCCAGTTTATCTGACCATGGCCACCGGGGCGATGGCGCGGCGGACGGGGCTGCTGAAGCCGGAGGCGGATGTCAGCCTCATGAAGCTTTCGGTGATGCTGCTCACGCCCTCGCTGATCATCGAGCGGGTGGTGGGAAATCCCGCCGTGATGCATCTGCCGCCCGTGCTGGTGGCCGCCGGGCTGGGCTACGGGCTGGTCGCCCTCGGCATTGCGTTCACGTATTTCATCGCGCCGCTGATCGGTCTGAAAAAAGGGGAGGGCCGCCGCACCTTCAGCGTGGCGTGCGGGCTGCAGAACTACGGCTTTGTCGCCATCCCCATCGTCAATGCGTTGTTTCCGGACGCCATCGGGGTGCTCTTTACCTTCACACTGGGGGTGGAGCTGGCGTGCTGGACGGCCGGCGTTGGTTTGCTCACGGGGCTGGACAAGGCGCCGTGGCGGCTGGCGCTGAATGCCCCGGTGCTCACCATCCTGATCTCGTTGCTGCTGAATTTCACCGGGCTGCATGCGCATGTGCCGGAGGTGGCGCACAACACCTTCGCCATGCTGGGCGCCTGCGCCGTGCCGCTGGCCGTGCTGCTGATCGGAGCCTCCATCGCGGATCTGTGGGGCCAGGGGGCCATGCAGTGGAAGGTGGCGATCTACAGCCCGATCCTGCGCCTGGGCATCATCCCCATTGCCTTTCTCGCCGCAGCGGCCTGCCTGCCTCTCAGCCAGGAGCTGAAGCGCGTCATCGTCGTACAGGCGGCGATGCCTTCCGCGGTGTTTAACATCATGATCGCCCGTCTTTACGGCGGCCACGCTTCCACCGCGGTGCAGGTGGTGATTGCCACCACCGTCGTTAGCTGCGTCACCACGCCTCTTGTGATCGCGTGGGGCCTGAAACTCGTGGGTGCATGAATGCTCCCTGGTATCTGCTGTTTCCGCTCGTCGCCGCGGTTGGTTATGCCATCGCATCGCTGCTGCTGAAAAAGGCCCTCGTGGAGGGAGCACACCCCATGGCGTGCTTTCACATCAACAACTGGGCCGGCATGCTCGCGTTTCTGCCGCTCGTTTTCTTCGAGAAGCAGCCGGTGCACTGGCAGGAGTGGTATGTACCGGTGGGGCTGGGAACGCTGTTTTTTGTGGGCGGCTGGTTTACCTTCATCGCGATGCAGCGTGGGGACGTCTCGCTCGTCACGCCCGTGCTCGGGTCCAAGGTGGTCTTCGTCGCGCTCGGGGCCAGCCTTTTCATCGCAGGCAGCATGAAGCCGATGATGTGGGCGGCCGCCATCATTACCACGGGCGGCATTGTGCTCATGAGCGCCACCGATTTGAAAACACCGAAAGGCGCACGGCTGGCGGGGCCGGTGGTCATGGCACTCATCAGTGCGGCGCTGTATGCCTTTGCGGATGTGTTTCTGCAAATGTGGGCGCCTGGGTTTGGGCCGAAGACTTTCCTCGCCATCCTCGCAGGGACCACGGGCCTGCTCTCGCTCGGCGCCATGACGCTGCTGCCCAACCGCCCGCCGATTCCCTGGAACCGCGCCACGAAGTGGTCCCTCGGCGGCAGCACACTGATCGCCGCGCAGTCGATCACGCTGGGCCTCTCGCTTGCCTATTTCAACGACGCCGTCGGAGTGAATGTGGTGTATGCCACGCGCGGCATGTGGAGCCTGGCCGTGGTGGCGCTGCTCGGCCCCATTCTGGGGAATCGCGAGCGGCATGAGTCCGGCAAGGCCTACGGCACCCGCATCCTCGCCGCCGTTCTGCTCATGGGAGGGGTGGTGTGCGCCGTGATCGCACGTTTGAACTAGCCAAATGCAGCTCTTTCCCTGTGGAACGAAGGAGGGCTGGTGAAGCGAACTGCGTGGGACGTAGGAAATCGCAGTGGTGGGCGAAGCGAGGTAATTCATTGTTGCACAGCAACAAGGCTGCTTTGAGCCCCCCATCCGTATTCCGAGTGTACAGATTGAATTGATCACTTTTACCCCTGTGGGCGTCAAAGAGAGCGTCACAAACCTTCAGTCCCCGAATCTCATGCACCTTTCAATGCGACTCCTGCTCGTCATGCTTGTGGCAGCAGGCACAGGCGCTCCGCTGCCAGCGGCCACGACTTCTTCCAAAGGGAAAAAGTCGGCCACGACCGCGTCCAAGTCCGGCACCGCCACTCAAAAGTCCGGGTCCTCCCAAAAGTCTGACTCCCCGAAGTCCGGTTCCTCAAAGTCTGAGGAAAAGGTGGCACCGGCGAAAAAGACCCCGCCTCCTGAACCGGTCAATGAAGACCCGCCCACTCCTGTTCCGACCCCTGCGGTGGTCTCCACGCTCAGCATTGAGGACATTGCCGGATTTGACCAGTACCCGAAGCAGATCCAGAGCCTGGTGCAGAGCTGCCTCGCGCTCACACATCTGGAGCTCGGCTACCTGTATGGATCCAGTGAACCCAGCAAGGGGGGCATGGACTGCTCCGGCACGATTTACCACGTGCTGCATTTTCAGGGCCTGAAGGACGTGCCGCGTCAGTCCGACGAGATGTGCAACTGGGTGGACAAGAAAAGCCACCTGTCACTCACCCCCACCGCCACCAGCTTTGACAGCGAGGAATTCGCCAACCTCAAACCCGGCGACCTGCTCTTCTGGACGAACAGTCTCGAGACCACGCGCAAGCTGCCCGTGACCCATGTCATGATCTACCTCGGCAAGCTCAAGAAGAGCGGCAAACGCGTCGTCTTCGGCTCCAGCGACGGCCGCAGCTACATGGGCGAGCGCCGCAGCGGCGTCAGCGTCTTCGACTTCAGCCTGCCCAAGCCCGACAGCACCAAGCATTTTTATGGCTACGGGCCGACTCCGGGTCTGCTGCCTGCGGAGCCTGAGAGGCCGGTGATTGCGGCGGTGACACCGCCCACTCCTGCGCCAACGCCCACGCCGAAAGAGACTGCGGTGTCCAAAGAAGCAATGACACCGAAGGAAACGGCTGCGGTCAAAGAATCACCTGCACCGAAGGTGATAGTGAAGTCCAAAGAAACAGTCTCAACGAAGGAACCGTCGGAAGACAAAGAAACGCCGGCACCGAAGCTGGTGGCATCTGTGGCCAAAGAAAAAGAGGCGCCCGCACCCACGAAGCCCGAGGCCAAAGAATCGTCCGCAGTTAAGGAGGAAGTGCGCAAAGCCGTGGCCGTCACTACCGAAACGCCACCCGAGTCCGCGACCAAGAAAACCGCCGCCGCAGAGACCAAGGCCGACGCGTCCACCAAGTCCTCGACCTCCGCTAAACCCAAAGCCGCAACAACCAAGAAACGCTCCACCACTGTTGCCTCCACGACTCGTCGTCGCACGCCTGCCGCACCGCCGAAGAGTGTGTTTGAGCAGAAGGTGGATCGCGCCGTCAGTTCTGTGCGGCGGTTTTTTCAGCAGTGATACAGCGAAGAGCTTTGCGGGAATAGGTTTACACCCAGACTAACGCCTGGCTGGCACCAACGTTTTGTTCACCTCTGTTTTCCCGGTGGTCGTCTTCATGGCGTCGAAATGAGGGAAGCATAGTCATGGTTCCCGTAGTTGAAGAGCAGCATCACCGCTCCAAACCCGAACCCGGCTCCCAGCGCCATCAGACCTACAACCAGTGGAAGGGTGCTAACGCTGACGAACTGGCTCGCGAGATATGATCGAGACGGGTCGTCCGGGTGATAACAGACTTTGACGATTGAACGAGGACTGAGGCGATTGAGCAGTTCCTCGTGTGACTCGTGATGCCAGTCAGCGACATAGGTCGGGTGAATGCGGTTTCCGGTGAAGGTGCGTCCCTCTGCGACATACTCATAACTTACTTTCACTTCATAACTCGTCCCGCGCCTGTTTCCAGGGGCCGACTCCATCGACGAATCAGTGACGCGGCCTGATGTCGTGGGCCAGGATGAAACGAAAAATCTCTCCACATGTTCCCGCGCGGAGCGAAACGAAAGCCATCCGCCAACGATCACGAAGACCAATGGAAGAAAGAGAAACAGGGCGGGTATTTTCTGAGTCATGGATGGCGGTGTAAGTTGGGCAAATGTACCGGTTCAGGGAGTCTCCGTCGTGTGAAACAAATTCCACGCATGCCCATCCGGATCAAGGAAGCTGTGCTGATACATGAAGCCGTGATCTTCCGCTTCTTCGACGGTGCAACCTCCGACGGCCACGGCTTTGCGAACCAGATCGTCAATTTCGACCCGGCTGGAGCACTTGAGGCAGTTCAGAACTTCGAGGTAATTGGAAGTGTCGCATACGGCTCGCGGTGAGAACGTGATGAACACCGACTCCTCCGAAAGCATGAGGTGAATGGTGTCGCTCATGCCCTAATTGACGGTGAAGCCAAGGGCCGTGTAAAATGCTCGTGCCCTGGGCACATCCTTGGTGGAAAGGTGAACAACAATAGCGCGAATCATGGTGTGGCTGAATTAGATTGGGTCGAAACCAAGGCAAACGGATTGAGGGCGTGGCGAAACACGGAATGATAATGCAGCAAGGGGTGCGCCGAGGGCATGCGGCAACTTCTCGCGCCTCTGCCGGGGCGCAACCTTGGGTTGCGCGGGGTGGGGGGCGTGTGGGTCCGGTGATTCTCGGTCGCTACGCTCCCTTCATCACCGGCTAATTTCTCTGGTCCCTCCGGGACCGCTGCAAAGAAGACGTTCTCTCCCCCGTCTCTCCTCCTTACCGCAGCCACTCGTCCCGATGCGCTGCCACGAAAGCATCGTCATTCAAATGCGGATAGGCGCGATACACGCGGTCGATTTCTTCAAGCTGACCGGGGCTGAGGGATTCGTGCTCGTCGAGGCACCAGAGGCCCTCCAGCAGTCCCTGGCGGCGGAGGACTTCGTGGAGGCCTGCGATGCAGCCGTGGTAGGCGTTGGCGGCGTCAAAAAAAGCGGCGTTGCTGTCGGTGACTTCGATGCCGAGGCGCAGGAGTTCGGGGGTGGCGCTGGCGTTGCGGCATTGTTCCAACAGCTCGACTGCGCGCTGGGTCCAGACGGACCAGTGGCCGAGGAGGCCGCCGACGATGCGGCGCTCTTTTCCGGCGAAGCCGTAGGGCGTGAGAAAATCGGCGACGATGTTGTCGTCGTTGCCAGTGTAGAGGGCGATGTCATCGCGCCCCGCCTCCATGACGGCGCGCACCACGTCGAGGGTTTGGTAGCGGTTGAACGGGGCCATTTTGATGGCGACGACGTTTTCGATCTCGGCAAAGCGACGCCAGAAGGAGTAGGGCAGCACGCGGCCGCCAACGCTGGGCTGCAGATAGAAACCGACGATGGGCAGCACCTCCGCCACGGCGCGGCAATGCGCGATCCGTTCATCCTCGGTGGCTGCGGGCAGCGCGCCTAGGCTGAGGAGTCCGGCGTGATAGCCCAGTTCGCGCAGCAGTGAGGCTTCAGCCACAGCCTGCGGCGTGGCACCACAGATGCCGCCGATGCGTACGAGGGGCCGTGATGCGCGGTCCATCTCTTCCTTCGCGAGCTCCAGCACGGGTTTGAAGAGGCCGATCTGCGGATTGCGGATGGCGAACTGGGTGGTGTGCACACCCACCGCGAGTCCGCCGACACCTGCGGCGATGTAGTAGCGTGCCAGCGCGCGCTGCCGCCGTTCATCGAGCCTGCGCTGCGAGGTCAGTGCGAGCGGATGGGCCGGGATGGCGATGCCGTGTTGAAGGTGCTGGCGGAAATTCATGGCGTGCTGTTTTTGATCCAGCGGCGGAGCATGTCGCGCAACTGGCCCATTTCACGAAAAAGCTGCGCCAGATCGGTGTGAAAATGCTCGAAGCACCACGGGCCGCGAAATCCGGCCTGCCAGCCGAGGTCGAAACAACGTTTCAGATCATAGGCCTTATGCGTGCCATCCGCTGCCAGTTCACGCACTTTGAAATCACACGATGCCGCCAAGGGGAAGGCTTTCGCCAGCCCATCATAGCGGGCAGCATCTGTCCAGTTGCCGGTATCGGGCTGGGCTTTGAGGTCAGGACCGACGGCGCGGATAATGCGGGGGATCGCCTCCGCGTCATCCTGCATCCAGCCGAAGTTTTCCACCAGCACACCCACGCCCTTCTCTCCGGCGTAATCGATCAATTCACGATACGATTGCGCGAGCCGTTTCAAATCAGGCGCTTTCGGCCCCGGCAGCGGCCGCACCCAACGCACGCCAAGCAACACCGCGGCATCGATGGTGCGCCGGTAAACTGCGATGGACTCACGCCGCAGCGTTTCATCCGCCGCCGCGAGATCGAGGCCCTTCTGGTTCATCTTCAAATTCGTCAGCACACAGCCGCAGTCGGCGGCAGCCTTGCGGAGTTGCTCGAGGTATTTCGAATCCAGCGAAACGAGCGTGGCCGTCATGAGATCAATCACACGCATGTCCAGTTCGTCCCGCATGTAGCGTGGCAGATCCAGCAGGCGCAGTCTGCCGGCCTGCGCATGTTCGGAGAGGTGCCTCATGAATGAACCTGTCGTCACACCGAGCTCCTGCGGCAAAGAGGGTGCCGCCGCTGCGGCCAAGGGCAAAGACAAGGCCTGGAGGAAGCGTCTGCGTTTCATGCGGGAAGTAGAACGAATTCATTGCCCACGTTCACACACGTCCCAGATTGAACGCCTCACCATGAAATCGCTCTTTCCCGCCCTGCTCTGCTTTGCTTCGCTGACTCTTGCGCCGTTCGCTGCGGATGAATTCCCGCTCGTGCCCGCGCAGGAGTGCCATCCGCGAAATGGGCTGCCGAACTTCTTTGCGAAGGCGAACACGGCGGGTGCTGAGATCAAGGTCGGGTATCTCGGTGGCTCGATCACGGCACAGAATGGCTGGCGGCCAAAGACGCTGGCTTATTTCCAGCAGACTTATCCCAAGGCGAAATTCAGCGAGATCAATGCGGCGATCGGCGGTACGGGTTCGGATCTGGGCGTGTTTCGCTTGAAGCAGGATGTGCTGGATCACAAGCCGGACCTGATGTTTGTGGAGTTTGCGGTCAATGACGGAGGCGCCTCGCCAGAGCAGATTTTTCGCTGCATGGAGGGCATTGTGCGGCAGACGTGGAAGGCGCTGCCTGAGTGCGACATCTGCTTCGTTTATACAGTGACTGAAGCGCTCGTGCCTGCGATGCTGGAGGGAAAGTTTCAGCGCTCCGCGAGTGCGATGGAAAAGATCGCCGACCACTACGGCATCCCCACCATTCACATGGGCATGGAGGTGGCGAAGCTGGCGAAGGAAGGCAAGCTGGTGTGGAAGGCGAAGCTGCCGAAAACGGACGAGGAGAAGAAGGCGCTGGAAGGGAAATTTGTCTTCGCGCCGGACAGTGTGCATCCGCATGTGGAGACGGGGCATGAACTGTACCTGCAGGCCATTGTGCGTTCGCAGGATCCTGTCAAAGCGGCTTCGAAAGCACCCGGTGCGCATGTGATGGGCGCTCCCTACATCGCTACAAACTACGAGCAGGCCAAGATGCTGCCCATTTCCGCCGCAACGTTGTCTCCCGGCTTCAAACTGCTCGATCCCAAGACGGACGATTTTGGCAAGCGCTGGGCCAGCCGCATGACGGCGCTGCACAAGGGGTCGCAGCCCGGGGACACAATTTCCTTCCGGTTCAAAGGCACGCGCTGCTCCATTTATGACATTGTAGGCCCTGACTGCGGTCAGGTCAGTGTGATGCTGGATGACAAGCCGGCGAGCTTTGTGCCTCGAATTGATGCCTATTGCACCTACCACCGGCTGGCCACGCTGATGGTGGGCACGGACCTTGAGGACAAGGAGCACACGGTGAAGATCGTGATCGATTCCAAGCAGCTGGACAAGGCCGCCATCCTGGCAAAGAACGGCAACAAGATCGACAAGCCGGAGCGCTACGCAGGCACCGCCTTTTATCCCGGAGCGATTTTGCTGGTGGGAGAGCTGGTGAAGTAGATTGGCAATGCATGCGACGTCATCGCACGCGCAGTGCACGAGCTGTCGGGGCACACCCATCCAATTGGGGGGGGACGAGGTCCATATGGATGAGAGGACGGTGAAGCAGGGTTAAGAGGCGTTTAAACCCTCATTCATTTTCACTAGGGCAGGGAGGGTCATATTATTATGGAACTTATATGGCCTGCTTTCCATGAACAACGATCCCGCCCGCGTTGAGCAGCTCTTCAATGAGGCGCTCGAACGTGCCAACCACATCGAGCGCCACGTCTTTCTCACAGGAGCCTGTGGGAATGACACGGCTTTGTGGAATGAGGTCTGGGACCGGCTGCGCAACCATCCGGGCACGGGTGGCCGGCAGCGCAAAACACGCGGAATCCGGGTGCCTAAGTCGCCCTCCAATGGCGTCGTGGAGGAGAAGCCGGGAGACATGATAGGTCCCTACCGTCTGCTGCAGATCATTGATGAAAGCACCGCCAGCACGCTTTGGATGGCCGAGCGAAATCAACGTGTGGCGGAGTTCGTGGCCATCAAAATTATTGCCGCAGCGGCCAATGACTTCCTGATTCGTTATGAAGCGCAAAAGCACTCGCTGGCACTGCTGGATCACCCGGACATCGCACGTCCGCATGCCTGTGGAATGACCCCGGGCGGCAGGCCTTACCTCGTCACCGAACTGCTGCATGGGACACCCATCACTCAGTTTTGTGACGATCAAAAAGTCTCTCTGCTGGTGCGCATCCGGCTTTTCATCCAGGCCTGCGATGCCATCCACCATGCCCACCAGAAGGGCGTGGTGCATGGGGATCTCACACCTGCCAACATCCTGGTCAAATGGGGTGATCAGGGAGTGCCAACCCTGAAGGTGACAGACTTCGGCATCGCCAAAGCGATGAACCACAGCCTTGTGGCACCCACAGGCCATCTCCGCGCGCCCGCCGCCTATCTTGCTCCCGAACATGTGGCCGCCAAGACCATCGATGCCCGCACTGACATCTATTCATTGGGCATGCTGCTGTATGAGATGATCACGGGCCGTCTGCCCATTCCCACCCCCAAGGACGCGGCGGAGCATCTGGATGAGGTGAAGAAGGCCGTGTGTGAAACCCTGGTGCAGAAACCCTCCGCCTGCCTGCGCGCGCTGCCGAAAGCGCACGTCACAGCCCTGGCCCTGAACCGCAAGGTGGAGGCAGCCACATTCCCCGAACTTTTGGAGGAGCACTTTGACTGGGTGGTGATGCGCGCCCTGGAAAAAAGGCCTGAAAGCCGCTACCTGACCGTGGATGCGCTGGAGAATGATTTCATGCGGTACCTCAAAGAAGCCGCTGCCAAGGAGGAGCAGGCGGCGGTGCAGGGTACGGCGCTGGGCCTTTTCATAGGCGAGCACCGGGCTCTGTGTGCCCTGGCGGCGGTGCTGGTGCTGATCGTGACAGGAGGCGTGATGATCACGGGCTGGCTGCTCTACGAGGAAAAGCATGAGGAGGCGCACGAGTCATCCGGTCAAAAGACCGAGTCCCACTCCCTGACCTCCCGCTTTCTGCAGGAGATGTTTACACAGCTGACGCCGGAAACCGTGAAGGGCAAAGACACGACGCTGGTCAAATCCATGCTGGACTCGGCGGTCGAAAACCTGGACACCCTGGCAGGCCATCCCGAGTCTGGTGCGCGAGCGCAGGAGACGATCGGCCTGACCTACCTGGCTCTGTCCCAGCCACTGGACGCACAGAAGCAGCTGCAGGGGGCGGTGGAGAAGCGCATGCTCGCACTCGGTGGCGAACACCGGGATACCCTGCGCTCCATGCGGCAGCTGGCCACCGCCATGAAGGCAGAAGGGCGCTTTGTGGATGCGGAGACCCTGCTGCGCAAGACCCTGACCGCACAGCAGAAAACGCTGGGGCCGGACCACGTGGACACCTTTGTGACAATCACCGTGCTGGCCGCCGTGTGCGACGAACAGGACAAGCGCATGGACGCTGAAACTCTGTACCTCAATCTCTGGAATGTGCAGAAGCGCGTGCTGGGTCCGGACCACCTGGACACCCTCGCGACCCTCGGGAACCTGGCGAACTCCTACACCGCGCAGGGCAGGCATGCCGATGCGCTGAAGCTCCGCCGGGAACAGCTGGACGGCACGCGGCGGGCGCTGGGTCCCAATGACTCACGCACCCTCATCGCGATGAACATCACGGCACAGGCCGCGGAAGCGAGTGGCCTGCCCTCCGAAGCGGAAAAGCTGTACTTTGGCGCGATGGAAATCGTGAAACAATCGCTCGGTGCAGAGCATCCCGACACGCTGGTGCAGACCGATCAGGCGGCGCTGATGCTGGGGCGGCGCGGGAGGCACGATGAGGCGCTGAAGCTGCACCATCAAAGTCTGGACGCCAAACGGCGTGTACTGGGGCCCAGAGACCCACAGACGATGCTCTCGCTGAAAAATCTCGCGGCCGAGTATGAGGTTCAGGGAAGGCGCAGCGATGCCGAGGACTCGCAGCTGCAAGTCCTTGAGACCTTGAAGAAAGCCTTTCCGCCGGAGCATCCTGAAATCCTCGCCCAGATGGACACCGTGGCTCAGATGTATGACAACCACGACCGCCCTGCGGAGGCCACAAAGCTAAGGCATGAAACACTCGATGTGAGGCAGCGTGTGCTGGGCGCCACGCATGCCAGGACGCTGCGCACCAGACAGCAGCTGGCAGCCTCCATGGCAGCGGAGGGCAGGCGTGCGGAAGCCATCGCATTGCAGAATGAAACCCTCGAAACAATGAAGACCGCCTTTGGCCCCGGCGATCCGGACGTACTCTCCCAGATGCATGCCATGGCGGCGATGCATGACCGCTTTGGCGACCATACCCAGGCTGAAAAGCTGTACGCCGATCTGCTGCAAATCCAGCAGCGAGTGCTTGGTGTGGAACATGCAGACACCCTCAGCACGCTGACCGGCCTGGCTGAAGTGCACCGGCACGCGGGCCAATTTGAAAATGCGGAAGCTTTGTACCGGCAGGTGCTGGACGCCCAGCGCAAACGCACACCCGCAGACGTAGCCGCGGTGACGGCCGCCGCCGCTGAACTTGGCGGGCTTTGGCTGCAGAGCGGCAAATGGGTCCAGGCAGAGTCTCTTCTCCGCGACTCGCTGGAGCAATGCATCAAACAACAACCTGAGCACTGGCTGCGCTTTCATGCGGAAAGCCTGCTGGGAGGAGCTCTGCTGCAGCAGAAAAAGATGGCGGAAGCCGGCCCTCTGCTGCGCAACGGATACGAAGGCCTGAAGGCGCGTGCGAGCGATCTGCCGGAACAGGCGCGACTTCATCTGCAGGCTGCCGCCGAGCGCCTCGCCCAATTCAACACGGCCACCGGCAGCGTGGCACAGAACGCTGAGCTCCGTCCGCAGCGGCCGGAGCTCACAGAGCCACGGGCTGTTGCCACCTCGCAGAAGCTAGCGGTGCGCAAAAAATAACGGTCATGGAAAGTGGCGCCGAACAGGCAGATCACCTGGCCTGACTCGCACGCTGCATCTGGTGCCGGACCCATAGAAAATTCGCCGTACGGTCCGCGCCTGATTTGAAGCGGCCCTTGTTTACGGCTAAGAGGATGGGATAGAGCGCGGGATCAAATTCGCAAAGGTCGCTCCAGTAACCGCTTATTCCGCCAGGCGGACGCTTCCCGGTGTGAGTGCCGTTCACATGATCCACGAACTTGTTTCCCGGCTGCAGGAGGATGCAGGTGACGGTGTTTGCAAAGGGCAGCATCATTTCAGGGGTGATGCCATAACGCCCGCTCTGGAGGGCGCGTGATAACAGCGCGATGTCATAGCCGCCATGAGCGATGTCTTCATAATGCTTGATGGGGTGTTCTCCAGAGGCATAGGGCCATTTGTAGCAGAGCCTGCCTTTGACCTCGCAGCGTTCCACTTCGGCAAAGAACCAGTCGATGGATGCCTGCACCACGGCCTCGTACTGTCGCACCCGTTCGGGAGCATCTCCCAGCAGCATGTGTGCTTCCGACATGCGCTGAAAGCCGTTGATCAGCATGGCCTGCTGATTCCAGGGGACCGGTCTGGCGGCTGAGCCGGGACGGCTGGCCGCCTCGAAGTCCTTTGAGTCCGGCGTGTACAAGCGCAGGCTGTCCGGACGCACAAACCACTTCACTATGAAGCTGTCCATGGTGCGGTCCATTTCGCGAATGTAGGTGCGCGCGCGCTCCTCGTAAGTGGCGCCAAAGCCATGCGCATCTCCGCCGGGCACGGGTTTGTCCCACAAGGGCTTGTTCTTCAACATCATCCGCGCGGTGCAGGCGATGTGGCCCACCACGTCGCCGCTTTCAGAGCCTGCATAAACGCGGGCGCCGTCTTTTGAGATCGAGTTGGGCCAGACAAGATCTCGCTCGCCGGTCCAGATGAGAGCGCCGGTCCTCGGATCATTGCGACCGGCGAGCATCGCATCCGCAAAGGCGATCATGCGGTCCAGCAGCTCGACATCGCCGCTGATTTCAAAGACACGCGCCAGCGCCTCCACAGCGGTTCCGCCTGTGCCATAGACCATGTTGTTGCGCAGATTGTCCTTCGGCAGCGGCACCGTTTGCATGAACTGCTTGAAGGCCAGAACCTCACGAGGAGTGACTGCGCCCATGCCTTCCTCGACCATCATGGCCGGCGAAGCGGTGGCTGGTGTTTCGGCGCGCACCACCGCCATTGGAGCCAGCAAAAAGAAGACGCGGAGAATGATAAGAGAGCGCATACACAAACGACGGAGGCTATTACTTTCTGGTATTGAGCAGAGGCCAGTCGTCCGTGCGGAAGGTCTGTGCCGGAAGGCCGTCTTTGTTGAAGAGGTTCGCCCAGGGTGAACTGCTGGACCAGGCGTAACGGACAGCCTCAGGCTGCGGCACTGCGGCGCACGATACGAGCACGCTGTCTCCTTCGATGAATGCATCAGCCCAGTGAAATTTTTTGTCCGCGCCGGCAATGATGAAGCCCTGAAGCTGATCGCTGTGCCGTGTGGCGAGGCCCTGGCCCGTATGAGTGAACTTGATGCGTACTTTGCCGCCTTCCATGGAGTGCGAGGCATAGAGGGGGCCGCTGAACTCGGCTTTGGCACCATAGACAAATCCCAGCGCCACCAATTTTGCACGATCGGCATAGCCTGATTTGTTTGTGGGGTGTGTCATGCCGCCGAGATCGGTGCTGATGACCATGGCGGTGTTCGAATGCTGCTGGATTCTGACATGTACTTCGCGGGCCTGCCCCTCGATGTCCGCGGGAACTTTTGCAGGGATGGCGGTGAAGGCGTCTGCCTTTTGGGTCGTCGGGTTCGCCATGTCCCACGCGGTGCCGCCACCGCTGGGCTTCTGCATGTAAAGAAACGGAAAATCCTGCTTCCAGGCCTTGCGCCAGCCTTTGATCAGAGCGCCCATGAGGTGATATTGGTCCACTCCCGTGATGCCGGTGCCGCCTTCGCCCTGATCCCACAGCACGCCGCGGATCGCATAGGGCACATACGGCTGCACATGCGCGCGGTAGAGGTGCCCGATCTCACCGCTGCACTCTCCCGGGTGCTTGGGTGCGGCAGGTTCGCGCCCCACCCTGGCACCGCTTTGCCTGGCTTTTTCCACACTGGCTTTCCATGCGGTCATGTAGCGCTCGTAGGCCCTCGTCGCGGCGGCAAAATCGTAGGTCTTCGCGAATTCCTGGATCTGCGTCTGGCATGGGGAATCGCTGCGATACATCTCCTCCGTGAGCCAGAAACCAGAGGGTGTGCCCCCCACCGCTCCCACCATCAGCCCCACGGGCACATTCAGCTCCGTCTGCAGGCGCGAACCAAAGGCAAACAAGATCGCCGAAAAGGCGTCCACATTGGCGGGCGTGGCCAGCTGCCAGCCCGCGGCACCTTGCTTCATGAGGCGGATGCGTGGATACGGCGCGGCAGCCAGCGTCTTCTGCAAACCTTCGTCCGCGCCTTTGAACGTGCGCACCGGTCCGGCCATGTTGGACTGTCCGGAGCCGAGCCATACTTCACCAACGAGCACATCCTGGATCATGAGGACGTTTTCCCCTTTCACGGTGAGCGTGAGCCCCTCGGCGGCTTGGAGCGGATCCAGGCTCACCTTCCACTTCCCCTGCGCATCGGCCTTGATGCTTTTGGTTTGTCCTGCGATGGAGACGGTGACCTGTTCACCCGGCGACGCACTGCCCCAGATCGGAGCCGCGACATCGCGCTGCAGGACCATGTGGTCGGAAATGATGGGCGGCAAAACGACCTCTGCCTGCAGGGCCGCAGTGCAACAACCGAGGAGAATGGAGATGTGGGGTTTCATGGGAGAGAGGATGCGGAACGACGCACGTGAACGCGCGGCATTTAACCTTGGGTCAGGGAACGTTGATGACAGGCACCTGCTTTGCCCATTGAGTGGCTGGGGGGATTTACTTGTCCTTCTTTTTCCCGGCTTTCTTCATTTCCTTTTTCGCCGTCTTCTCCCTGCCCTTTCCCGAAGCTTCAAACTCCCGGTCAAGTTCCGCCGGGCGCGAGTCTTTGTAGCGGTCGAGCGCTGCTTGCAGCTTTGCTTTGGCGGCAGATGCGTCTGCGCTGAGCGGAGCGGACGCGAGGTCCTGCTTTTCGGCGCTGTCACTGCTCAGATCGTAAAACTTACCGCTGCGGTAGAGTTTGTAGTGGTGGTCAAAAGCGTACTCCTTCACGCTCATGTCCTGGCTCTGGCGGGGTGAGTACCAGCTGTACAGCCAGTCACGTGGAGTGCCGGTTTCTCCTTTAAGCTGCGGGAAAAAGCTCACGCCATCCACATTCTCGGGTGCTTTGGCACCTGCGGCGGCACAAAGAGTGGGGAGGAAATCCGTGCTGCTGACGAGATCCGGTATAACGCGGCCCTGTTTGATCGCCGCGGGCCAGCTGACGATGAGGGGAACATGGGTGCCGCTGGCCGTGGTGCTGCCTTTGCCACCCTTGACGTCCGTGCCTTTGAAGCGGCTGGGAGTGCCAGCACCCGTGCCATTGTCTCCGAGGAAGATGAGCAGGGTGTTGTCGCGGATGCCGAGCTCGTCCAGCTTTGCGACCACGCGACCCACCATCTTGTCCATGTAAGCGACCATGTCGGCAAAGTGTTTTGGGGCCTGCTGCTTGTTCTCGCTGCTGATGGTGGGGTCCCAGTCCGGGCTGTCGGGTGTCGGCTGGTAAGGGCTGTGCGTGAGGATCATCGGGTAGTAGAGAAAGAAGGGCTTCTCCTTGTTCTTGGTGATGAAGCTCAGGGCGAAGTCGTTAACCAGCGTGGGGCCGTATTCGCCATGGGTGAAGTCTTTCTCCACGCCGTTGTATTCCAGGCCGGGATTGGCGTAGCGCGGAGGGCGTCGGGTCTGCTGCCACAGGCAGGATTCATCAAAACCGAAGTGCTGAGGAGAGTCCGCCTCATGCCCGAGCTGCCACTTGCCGCAGATGCCGGTGGCATAACCGGCGCCTTTCATGAGGTTTCCAAAGGTCGTCTCCGTGCGCAGCAGCGTGCCGAAGTTGATGTAGTTGCGCACATTGTAGCGCCCCGTCATGAGCTGAACGCGTGTGGGCGTGCAGAGCGGCTGCACGTGGCAGTTTTCAAAGCGCACGCCCATCGCGGCAAGCTTGTCGAGATTCGGTGTTTGATACGACTCGCCGCCATTGGCCGTGACGCATTCGTAGCCAAAGTCGTCCGCCATGATCAGCACGATGTTTGGCTGTGCTGAAAACGACGAATGCAACAGGACGAATGACGAAAGCAGGCCGAGGAGAAGCTTCATAACCGCCGAGAACGAAGCAAGCGGGGACGATCTTTAACCTGAGTTCACAGGCGGCGGCTCACGCTGGCGAGGTGCCGAGTCTTTTTTCCCGCTTTCACACCATGTCCGGAAAATAATACAGCAACAAGATCATCACGCTGTTGTTCAGCCCGTGCAGTAAAATGCAGGGCAGCAGGCTTTGGTAGCGCAGGCGCAGAAGGGAGAGCGCCACCCCGATGACGGTGATCGGAATGGCCATCTCCAGTCCATGAACCACACCAAAGATCATGGAGACGATGGCAATACACCAGCCAGTCCGGAAGCGCCTTCCCACCCAGTCCTGCAGCATGCCACGGAAAACGACCTCCTCCAGAAATGGCACAAAGATCCCACCGGCAACCACCATGCCGGCAAGTTTGGGCAGCGAGTCTGCGCTCAGGAGTTTGGCCACGAGTTGTGTTTCGAGTTTGTGGCCCATCACCTTCTCGAAAGCCCAGGCGTAGCCCAGGTTGAACAGCTCGATGAACAGAAATGCGAGCACGCACCAACCCAGAACGGCCGGCCATCCGGCCCTGCCAGACTCGGTGGCGGCCCGCGGAGGTACGAGATAGCCGAGCGGTGCCTTGCCGCCCGTGGTGGCGAATATCAGGAACATGATGCCAAGCAGCGAGAACGAGACGCAAAGCACCATCGGCGCGAGGATCACGGAGCTGGCATAGAGAATGACCGTGGCCCACAGCACCACCATCCAGAAGCCCGGGGGCTTTGCACGCAGGAAGCGTGTGGTGAACGCCACGATCAGCATCCACAGCCAGCCGATGCCGAAGGCGATGCCCGTCAGGAGCTGGCCATGTTTGCTGATGAACTGCTTGAAGTCTTTGCTGCCGGTAATCTGCTCCAGCATGTAGTCCCAGTCCCTTTCGGTCAGCTCATGGGTCTTTCCAGTGTTGACCGCTCCTTCGAGGCGGCAATGCTGTGCGTAGCGCCGGTCTGCGCCGGTGATCTTTTCATCCGCCAGCAGTTCGGTGGCGAGAGCATAAAGCGCTTTCCAGTTCTCTTCAGCATGATGCGCCTCCAGCAGCAGCACGCGGAGCCTTGGGTTCTGAGGGTCCTCCTGCAGCCAGCTCTGCAGCAACGACACGGCGCGCTGGATTTCCTCCGCCGTCGAGGGCTTGCCGCGCAGCAGTGCGCTCACATACACATCCCGAACATAACTGCGATTGACCTCGCTCAGATCTTTCTCATCCACCAGGGTGGCGGCCAGTTTTACCTGCTCGTCGCGCTTCTTGTCCGCCACGTGCAGCTGCAGACGCAGCAGGCGCACTCCCACAGAATCTGGCAGAACCTTTTCCCAGGCGATCACGATTTCCCGCGCATTCTTCAAATGCACAGGAGTGGGGTTTCGAAGGAGTGAATGAGACAGGGTCTCCGCATCCCAGAGCAGTTGCTCCCGAGCAGGAGATTCCGGCAGGTCTTTGAGCCCCCGCAGGATGGCGTCTGTGCACAGGTTCACCAGCGTGTCCGAAAGCTCCTTGTCCTCCTTATCCTTGCTGCGGGCGAGCTTTTTGATCGTTGGAAAAGCCGCCTCAGTGGCCTGCCAGCCGCCTGTTTCGAGCTTTGGCTTCAGCTCTGCGGCAGCCTTGCGCGCGGCGGCCATTTCGGAGGTCGGCTCGGCGCTGAACGCTGAAGCGGTGAAAATCAGCAGCGCCAGCAGCGGCTGCGCAGCACGGGAAACGAGGTGCATCATGTCAGTAGGCCGCTTCTTTATCACGCATGCAGCCGGAGGCAATACTGCTTCGTTACAAGCAGCTTAGTTCTTTGGAATCCAGGACGGCTCAGCCCTGCCCTTCCTGCAAGGTCCCTCCTCGCAGAAGGAAACTGTGGCAGCTTTCCTTTGTGGCGCCGCAACTAGTCTACTTTTCGGGTGCCTGCCAGGGCGTGGCGCCGCCGATCTGCACGTGATGGCGCAACGCGTCGGAGAGTTCTTTGAATACTTTTGGGGCCTTGCCCATGAGGTTCGTCTTTTCCTGCGGATCGTTCTTCAGATTGTACAGCTCCAGCGGGGTGTAGGGAGTGTTCTGCATCAGCTTCCAATCACCGCGGATGATGGCCTCATAACTTTTGCCGCCGTATGCTGCGCCACCTTCACGGCGGACGAAGTAGAGATCGCGCTGCGGAGTTTCGAGCGTGCTGCCTTTGAGAATGGGAACGAGACTGATGGCATCGATGTCCGAGGAAGGCTTCACGCCCGCGATCTCGAGGAAGGTGGGGAAGAGGTCGAAGTTCAGGCCGTTGTAGTCGCTGCGGGAGCCTGCCTTGATATGACCGGGCCAGCGCACCATGAAGGGCACGCGCAAGCCGCCATCGTAGTGGCTGGTCTTGCCATCGCGCCAGGGGGCGTTGTTTTGAGAATGCGGCAAAGAGCCGCCGTTGTCAGAGCCGAAGGCGACGACGGTGTTTTGATCGAGGCCGAGTTCTTTGAGCACGGTGAGCAGCTGGCCGATGCGGTCGTCCAGGTGCTCCACGAGCGCGACATTGAGCGCGCGTTTTTCATCGAGCTGCGGAGCGCGCGCCTTCACTTTCGCAATCCATTCCGCCGGCGGCTCGATGGGGAAGTGCGGTGCATTGAAGGCGAGGTAGAGGAAGAAGGGCTGCTTTTCTTTGGCGCGCTCGCGGAAGTAATCAGCCGCCCATCCGGCGAAGATGTCCGTGGCGTGGCCTTTGGGGTCAATCTCCTCCGCATTGCGGCGCATGTAGTTGTGGCCCTGGCGCAGGTGGGTGGTGTAGCTGTCCATCATGTCGCCGAGGAAGCCGTGGAAGAGATCGAAGCCGCGCTCGTTGGGCGTGTTCGGAGACTCCAGGCCGAGGTGCCACTTCCCGATCACGGCCGTGTGGTAGCCGGCCTTTTTCAATTCATTGCCTATTGTGGGAATGCCGGGTGCGAGATAGCCCCAGGAGTCCCCCGGATTCGTGCGAATGACGCCCGGCACGCCCACGCGATCCGGGAAGCGCCCCGTGAGCAGCGCCGCACGTGAGGGGGAGCATACGGTGCAGTTCGCCCGCATGTTTGGGAAGAGCATGCCTTCCGCAGCGAGCTTGTCGATGTTCGGCGTGTGGCAGTCGGAGGCGTGATAGGTGGAGACATCGCCATAGCCGAGGTCATCACAGTAGATGATGAGGAAGTTGGGACGCTGGTCCGCCGCGAATGACGTGGCGCAGAGAAACAAAGAAGACAGAAGGAAGGCGATGGGTTTCATCACGACAGCAGAGCTTTATTGTTTGGCCTGCTTCTTCTTTGGGTTCTTGGCTCTCGGAGCAGGCTCGGGCACAGGAGGCAGGCCGTCGTCGGGCTGGTTCCACAGGCGATAGGGATCGTTCAGACGGCGCATCTCGGAAAGCAGCAGAGCCTCCATCTCCGCGAGCTTGGCGGCGTGCTTGGGATCGGAGGCAAGATTGGTTTTCATCGGGTCGGCGTTGCCGTGCTCCTTGAGGAGCTCATCGGGATTGGCGGCGAGATTGAAGAGCTGGGTCTCATGGGTGGCGCCGTTCATGGCGTCGTATTTGATGAGCTTCCAGTCGCCCTGCTGCACGCAACGCATGCCGGGTTTGGTGCCGCCGCAATAGACGCCGTACATCACATCGCGGATGCTGTCCTTCTTGCCTTCCAGCACGGGCTTGAAGCTGGTGCCTTCATTGCTTTCGGGCGCAGGGATGCCGGCGAGATCACAAAGGGTGGCGACGGTGTCCAAGAGGTAGATGTTCCCGGGGGCGCGGGAGCCGGGCTTGATGCCGGGGCCTTTGACGATGTAGGGCACGCGCCAGGTGTGCTCATACAAGTTTTGTTTTCCCTGCAAGCCGTGGCGACCGATGGCGATGCCGTGGTCGGCCGTGTAGATGATGTAGGTGTTGTCCAGCTCGCCCATCGCCTTGAGCTTTTCCAAAACGCGGCCAATCTGGATATCGATGTTCTCGCTGCACGCGAAGTCGCGGCCGATCTCATTGCGGATGGTGGCCTCGTCACGGTTCTTCCAAACACCGCTGACGTCCACTTCATCGCGCACATTGGCGTCGCCGTTGTTGAAAGGGTGTGCGGGCAGATAGTTCGCAGGCAGGGCCGGTTGTTTCGGGTTCAGCGCGGGGAGTGTGTTCTGGTCTTCGTGATTCGTGGCGCCGTATTTGGCGAGAAGTTCGGGGCGGCCGTCGCGGGTGTCGTGCGGGTGGGAGAAGCCGAAGTTGATGAGGAAGGGGTCGGTGTCCTTCTTCGCTTCGCGTTCGTTCAGGTAGTTCATGACCTGGTCTCCATGCCAGGTGCTGCCGCTCTCATCGGTGCCGCCGCGTTTGGTGGCGTCATGTCGCACGGTGAACTGTTTATTTGCGCCCTCATACGAATTCCCCTGCTTGCAGGTGCGCATGGTGTCATAGCCGGCGCGGTTGAAGACGGCGGCCAGCGTGTTCAGCTCCAGGTTCGGCGGACAGTGCTCTTTTGCTCCAGGGCCGATGGGCAAATGCCACACGGTGCGCCCGCTCATGATCATGTGCCGCGAAGGCGTGCACACCGCGCCGCTGAAGGAGCCCATGTGCCGCGCGGAATCGAGGACCATGCCTTCCGCCGCCAGCTTGTCGATGTTCGGGGACTGCAGCGGGGACTTCGGGTTGTAAAACTTGAAGTCAAACGGCGACTGGTCGTCCACGACGATGAAGAGGAAGTTGGGGCGGCGCTGCTCCGCAGCGAATGAAGAAGCCAGAATGAGGAATGAGGAAAGAATGAGGACGAGCGGTTTCATGGTGGTTGGAAAAGAGCGGTGGATGGTTGCGCGGAGGAGTTATTCCGCCTTGGCTTTCTTGCCGGGACCCTTTTTCGCCTGGGCCTTGCGCGCACCGCGCTGGTCCATGGGGAGGAGAGCGCCGCCGCGGGCGTTCATCTCGGCATCGCACAGGGCGCGCATATCCTTCAGGGCCTCGGCGTGTGCAGGATCACTGGCGAAGTTTTTCAGCTCGTCACGATCCGTTTGCAGATCGTGCAGAAACTCATAGGCAGGCTGCTGGTCAAAGTAGCGCGCGTACATGTAGCGCTGGCCGCGCACGCCCTCCCACGTGAGGGTCGGCGCCAGGTCAAGGTGCTCGCAGAAGAAGTGAGCCCGCCAGGGTTTGTCGCTGCCTTTGCCCTCAATGAGCGTGGAAAGGCTGCGGCCTTGGTAGGCGTCCGGGCGTTTCACGCCCGCCCAGTCGATGAATGTGGCAGGCAGGTCCACATTGAGCACCAGATCATCCACCACGCGACCGCGCTGCACCTTTGGCAGGCGCGGGTCATACACGATCATCGGCACGCGCAGCGATTCCTCATAGTGCGACCACTTGCCCTGAAAGCCGCGGTCGCCCAGGTAGTAGCCGTTGTCACCGGAATAGACGACGATGGTATTTTCTGCCAGACCGGCCTCTTTCAGCGCGGCCAGCACGCGGGCGACGGCCTTGTCGATGCCGCTGATCATGCGGTAGTAGGCACGCACGTTGATTTCATATTTCTCCTTCGTGTCGTAGCCCCAAAACCAGCGCTGGCGGTTGATGGAGTCTTTGAGGAACTGCGGGTGCGCCTCGTAAATGGCGGGGTCTCCCAGACGCGCCGGTGGAATGGAGCGGTCCTCATACATGCCGTCCGTGGATTGTGGCCAGGGATACAGGCCGATGCCCGGGCGGTGGTCGTTGTCCTCCGCATGCGCGGCATTGAACCACAGGTTCAGGGCAAAGGGTTTGTCCTTCGGCTGGGATTTGATGAACTCGATGCCTTTGTCGCAGACGATGTCGGTCTCGTGCCGCTTGGTGCCATCCGGCATGGTCTTGAGGTAAGGATTGCGGCCGATGGCCTCGTATTCGTCATATTGCTCCTGCGGCTTGAAGCCCTCGGGGGCGATCATGTGCCATTTGCCGAAGTGCCCCGTGCGGTAGCCCGCCGAGCGCAGAAGCACCGGATACATGGTGGCCAGCGCCTCTGGTTTGACGGTGGGGATGGCCTTGGGCTGTGCATGCGTGCGGGCCCACTGTCCGGTGAGAATGACGGCGCGGCTGACCCAGCACACGGCCGTGGTCACATGCGCATTGCTGAACCGCACGCCCTCCGCCGCGAGGCGGTCCACCGTGGGTGTTTGCACGATCGGGTGCCCGGCGCAGCTCAGGGTGTCCCAGCGCTGGTCATCGGAAAAAAGAAAGAGGATGTTGGGGCGCGGCTTGTCAGCAGCCACAGCCGTGACCGCAAGACCCAGGGAAAGCAGAGCAAAGGCGAATTTCATGAACCTCTGCGAACGGAGCCAGGGCCGCCAATCTTCCGGCGGAGATCAGGGAACGGGATGGTCTGAAGGAAGCCCGTAGCTCTTCTCCCACCACGCCACGCGCTCGGCATCCGTGGGCTCCGGCGTTTTCAGGCGGGTCTTCCACACGCGCTGGTAGTCCAGACGTTTGTCCTTCTGAATCTCCGCGAGCGGCGGTTCCGAAGATGGGTCTCCCTGCGCTCCTTGGTCGTGGCTGCTCTGGATCCACGAGTCCAATGCGGCCTGCAAGGCGGAGACTTTCGCACTCTCTTTGAGATCTTTGGCGATGTTGTGCACCCCCAGAGGATCGGCTTTGAGATCGTAAAGCTCCAGCGGCTCCCGCTTCTCCGGCGCCAGCCATGCGGTTTGCAGCGCATTGAGCTTGCCGGCCTGGTTTAGCACGCGCAGCAGCGGCATGCCGGGGTAGCTGGATTCTTTGTAGCTGGACCAGTTCAGCCGCGAGAGCTCAGGGTGAAAATTCTGCACGAGCAACGCCTCCGGGCCGATCACCGCGCGAATGCGGTCCATCGCATCGCCACAACGGTCACGCGCGGCAAAGAGCACGTCGCGCTGCGGGAACTCACCGCCCAGAACCGCCTTTCCTTCCATCCAGGGCGGGATGGGCTGGCCTGCGAGCTGCAGTACTGAAGGCGCGAGATCGATGAGGCTCACGAGCCGCTGCTCCACGGCACCAGAGTCCACCTTGGGGCCGCGCACGATCAGCGGCACCTGGAGGCCTTCCACGCTCAGCCACTGCTTGCCCCAGGGCATAGGCCGGCCGTGATCGGCGAAGAACATGACGACCGTGTTGTCCAGCACGCCCGCATCCTTCAGCTGGTCCAGGATCAAGCCCACGCGCTGGTCCACCGTTTCCACGCTGCGCTGGTAGGCATACCAGTCGCGGCGGATCAGCGGATGCTCCGGGTAGCTCGGCGGGATCTGGATTGCACGCAGCTTCGCTTCATCATACTGCTCGGGAATGGGAAAGGGCCGGTGCGGCTCGGAGATTTGAAACTGCGCGAAGAACGGCTGCCCTTCCTTCCGCTTCCGCCAGTCATTGCCGTCGTACATCTGCGCCGGATCATGGGCGAAGTTGTAGTGGGTCTTTGCCACCTTCGGAGTGCGGCCCTGATGCGTGGCCGGGACGGGAGCCGAGGCGTTGGTGACAAACCAGCCTGCTTTGCGCAGCAGCTCCGGCAGGGGCTGATAAGGCGCGGGAAGCGGCTGCGGCTTTTCCGTGTCATGCGGATGCAGGCCAGTGGTCGTTTGGTAGCAGCCGAGGATGAAAGCCGAACGAGAGGAGCTGCACACGGGCGCGCTGGCGTAGGCCCGCGTGTAGCGCCGGCCCTCCGCGGCCAGCCGGTCGAGATTCGTGGTGCTGACGTCTTTTAATCCGTAAGCGCCGATGTCCGGCGACATGTCGTCGGCGATGATCCAGACAAAGTTTGGCGGCGCGGCAGGGAGCGCGGAGCAGAGAGCAAACAGGAGAAGGCAGGTCAGGACAAAATTCATGGACTGCTGTGAACGTTTCGCAGGAGAGCTTGTGTCAGCGAGTCGAACGATAGCGATTGAGAAATTGATTTGCAGTGGGGGGCGATGGTTCGGTTTTGGCGTAGAGGACAGCAACTCAGGGCGGGGTGATTGTGGGGTTTTGTTTTGAGGCGGGGCGGTCGCGGTATTGGGCTACCGCGCTACATTTCTACCTCTCGGCGTTTGAGAGGTTAACGGTCAAACATGCATTGAGGGAGTCAGGAGGGGGACAGAGCAGAGGTGGCGAAGACTGTATCGATTTTGCGCCACCTGTGCCGCTTTGCGGTCAATGCGTGTGGGGTCGGATTTGAAGGGATTTGGCGCCTGCCCGACTTCTCGGAAATCTGTTTTGGAAATGCTCCACGACTCAGGGCGTCGCGCTCCACTTCTGCGCCTTCAACCAGAACAGCAGATCCGCAAACCACGGATGCTGCGTGCCGATGAGGCCGGTGCCGTGATCGCCATGCTGATACAGATGCAGCTCATGAGGAATGCCGCTTTGATGCAGCGCGGCGGCATAAAGCTGCGCGTGCTCCACGGGCACCAGCTTGTCCTCTGCGGTGTGCCAGAGAAAGCACGGAGGCAGGCCGGCATGCACCTGCAGCTCGCTGGAGGTCTTGTGAATGAGTTCATCGCCCGGTGTTTCACCGATGAGCATCTTGCGCGAAGTCGCGTGCGGTTTGGTGATCATGCTGATGACGGGATAGCAGAGAATGGCGAGGTCAGGCCGCGGGCTCACACTTGGGGTGCGGCCTTCGATCTCGCCATCTTCAGGGCGGTTGATAAGCGTGGAGACGAGATGTCCGCCTGCGGAGAAACCCATCGCGCCGATTCGCGCGGGGTCGATCTTCCAGCGCGCAGAGTTGGCACGGATCTGCCGCATGGCCTCCACCGCATCCTGCAGCTGCGCCGGATAGCGGTAACCTGCACTGCCGAGCCGGTACCGCAGCACAAAGGCCGTGATGCCCTGCTCATTGAGCCAGAGTGCAAACGGCTCCGCCTGCCCCTCATAGATGCCGGAGTAGCTGCCGCCGGGGATGAGCAGCATGGCCGCGCCGCTGGCCTTTGCCGGCACATACGGCGTGAGGGTGGGGATGTCCTTTGCGGTGGTGCCGAGTGCGCCCGGCGCGCCGCCTGTCCATAGAGTGATGGGTTTCTCCGCCGCTGGCAAGGTGGCGAGGCTGAGCAGAAGGATGAGGAGCGGGAACTTCATGAAGGATGAATGAATGCATGATGAACGCATCCTGCGGGCATCGTTTTACCCGGCATCATCCATGCACTGTTTTCTTCCCGTGATTCTCGGCGCGCTGCTCGCCCCGCTCCTGGCGGCGCAGGAGCCTGCGACAGCGCTGCATTTCAAGCCGCGCGATCATGCGCTGGGAGATGTGCATCCCTTCTTCCATGAGGGCGAGTGCTGGCTGTACTACCTGAAGCCCGGCAAGTATGAGGCCGCACTGGCACGCTCCAAACACTGGCTGCGCTGGACCGAAACGCCGGTCACACACGATGCGGTACAAGCGGAGGACTGGATGCGGCCCTACTTCGTGCTCGGTGTGTTTCAGGATCCCGCAGCGGGAGTGTTCCGCAGCTTTTACGGGCACGAGCAGGGGCGCATGGCCAGCTCCGGCAGCAGCGATCTTCTGCACTGGTCCTGCGCGCCGAAGGAGTTTCACGTGCCTGCCGCGGACTACTATCAGCGGCGGCGGGACCCGTACGTTTTCTGGATTCCCGAGATGAAGCAGTACGGCTGTGTCATGACCACCTGGATGAAAGGCCGCCCCAAGGAAACCTGCGGCGCGGTAAGCCTCGCTACCTCTCCTGATCTCACGCACTGGCAGGATCATGGTCCCATCCTGGATCCCGGCAACCTTGGCGAGCCCGAGTGTCCGCAGATGTTCGCCCTCGGCGGCCGCTGGTACTTGCTCGCAAGTATCTACGACCGCGCGGTGGGCCAGCCCGTGTACTGGAGCACCAACTCGCCGCTGGGGCCGTGGAAAAGGGAACCCGCCGGCGTGCTTGATGGCAAAGATCTCTGCGCCGCGCAGATCGCCTTTGATGGAGAGACGCCGGTTCTGTTTGGCTGGATACCGCTCAAGCCTGCAAGGCCGGGAAAGCAGCAGTGGGGCGGGCACCTCGCTCTGCCACGTGAAGTGCGTGCCCTGCCGGATGGCAGGCTCGGCACCCGTCTGCCGGCAAAACTGCAGAAACAGTTCGAAAATCTGCCCTGGCAGCAGGAAGCCGGTGACTGGAGCTGTTTCGCCGCGGACCTCACGCTCATGCCGCCTAAGGGCACGGAGGAACTGCGCTTCGGTCTCGCTTCGCTTGGTGAGATCGTTTTAACGCGTGATCAGCTTCGCATCCTGGATGCCGCAGGCGAATGCTGGAGCGAGCTGCCGGTCTCTCTGCCGGAAGCTCAGCCGCTTCGCATGTGGCTGGTGGTGGAAGACGACATGGTCGAGGTCTTTCTCCAAGACCAGTACTCACTGGCCGCACGACTTCCCGTCGCGAAGAAACCGGTCAAACTATCGCTCCCAGGCGGCAGCGCAGTGAGCGCTCGTTTCAGCGAATGGCGGCTGCGGCCTGTCAGACCGTGAGGATGCAGGAGTGAAGTCGCGGAACTCCGCAGCCCCGCGACCCCATTTTGGCGGCGGCTCCGGAGGATACGGGTCGAGTCAAATGCACTGAGCCTCAGGCCAGCTCCAGGCCGGTCAGAGTTCCCTTGGAGGAGCCGAAGCGGTCTGTCTCGACGCCACCACGTTGAAGCAGGGAGACGTAGAGATTGCACAGCGGCGCTTGATTCGCGCCAATCTGCGGACGCCTTGTGATTTCGGGGAGCTTGGCTTCATCGAGTGTCTCCAACAGCCGGGGATTGAACGCCAGATGCTGCCCGTGTTTGAAGCCGCCTCCGGCGAGGATGGCGGGCAGGTCGTAGGCGCGGTGCGTGTTGCCATCGCGCATGTTGCTGGTGAGCAGGACCATGGTGTTGTCCAGCATGGCCTGGCCCGCGCCTTCTTTGCTGCTCTTCAGCTTGGTGAGCAGACCGTTGAAGACCGTGAGCAGCTCCACCTCCGTTTTCCGCAGTTCGGCGAGCTTTTCAGGCTCCTGCCCGTGATGGGTGAGATTGTGATGCTCGGTGAAGGTGCGCAGTGAAATGGAGCGCGTGGAATCTGTGACAAGCGCGAGGTGGACGATGTCAAACATGAGCTGGAGCTTCGACGGCTGCTGGCCGGGCCCGTCGATGTCCTTGGGTGCTTTTCCCATGGGTTTTGGCTTCGGGCGGCTGGCCCATTCACGTGACATCTGGAGCTGCTGCTCCACATCCCGCACGGAGTCGAAGTATTCATCAAGCCGCGCACGGTCGTTTGCGCTGACGCGTCGGCTCAGGCGCTTCGCCTGCTCGCCCACAAAATCCAGCATGCTGCGTCCTTCGCTGATGTGCTCAAGCTCCATCGCCGCCTGCTGCGGGGTGCTGTCCAGAAACAACCGCGCAAAGATGTCAGAGGGGCTCTCGATGGCCGGGATAGGCACGCCATTGGGGGTGTAGGAGAGGCTGGGGGAATGCGTGGTGGGACCACCCGTGCTGAGCACGAGACTGCTGTAGCGTGTCTTTCCACGCATGTGGCCGGCGAACTCCTGATCCAGCGAGATGGTGTTGCGCAGGTTCTGGGCGCCATCCATCGGAGCGCCTGTGAGCAGCACGCGCTCCGTCTCATGCGCGCCGGTGACAAAGGGGTGGCTGATGCCGGTGATGAGCGTGAAGTCGTCCCGATGATCCTTCAGGTGCTCCAGGTGCGAGGTCAGCGGATAATCGCGTCCTGCCTTGGGCGGGATCAATGAGACGGGATCAAACCCGAAGGGCGTGCCGATGAGCAGGAGGCGGCGGGGAGGCTCGGTTTGTGCCGCAGCCGATGCAGCACGTCCCATGGACTCAAGAAAAGGCAGCGCCAGGGTGATGCCTGAGGCGCGCAGAAAGGTGCGGCGGTGCATGGGGAGGTGCATGATGGAGGAGTGAGGTGAAGGTGGCGGGCGGGTTACTTGGACCGGAAGAGCTCGCTTTGAACGACAGCGTGAATGAGGGAGCGGAGGCCGTGGTCATGCGCCGCAGCGTCCGCGGCGATGGCATCGAGCGCGAGAAGATCACCGGCCTCTGCCGCCCTGCCGGTTGCAAACGTGACCAGCTTGCCGGCGAGGCAGCGCGTGATGATGTGCGGTTCCTGAAGCAGGAGCTTCTTGAACTGCTGGGGGCCGTCAAATTTGCCGCCAGTGAGCAGGCTGCCGGTGGCATCCACAGGCCGGCCAGGAAGGAAGGTGACGGGGCCGAGGACATCCCGCCCTTTCAGTGCCTGGCTGGTGGATGCCTTGGGCTGCGGGCGTTTGGTTTTGAGCCCTTCAACGCCATCGTGCGTACGGTAAAAATCGCGCCATTGACCGGCGGGATCAAAGCTCTCCAGCGCAAAGCCAGGCGGATCTATCTGGCGGTGGCAGGAGGCGCAGCTCTCATTGCTCTGGTGTTTCGCGAGCTGTTCGCGGATGGTCGTCGAGCCGCGCGTGTCGGGATCGATGCTGCCTGCATCCGCCGGGGGTGGCAGCGGCTTGCGCCCGAGGATTTGTTCCATGACCCAGACGCCGCGCACAACTGGCGAGGTGCGTGTGCCATTGGCCGTGACTTTCAGCACGCTGCCGTGTGTCAGCACCCCGCCGCGGGGGCTGCCGGGTGGCAGCGGCACCCGCCGCATGCTGCTTCCAGTCACGGGCGGCAGGTGATAGTAGCTGGCGAGGCGCTGATTCACATAGGTCCAGTCGGAGTCGATGAGCTGCAGCAGGCTCGTGTCATTCTTCAGCAGGTCGGCGAAAAACAGCCGTGTCTCATCGACCATGGATTCGATGATCAGGCCGTCTTCCTTGAAGTTCTTCCCGCCCTCCTGCACGTAGAACTCGGGATACATGAGCTTGTCCGGCTGGGTCGCATTGATGTCACGCAGGTGCAGCCATTGATCGAGGAAGTCATGGATGAATGCCTCAGCGCGCGGCGAGGCGAGCAGCCGCTCCGTCTCCCGTTTCAAAACTTCATCCCGATGCAGCTCGCCACGGTCCGCGACGCCGCGCAGCGTGTCGTCCGGCGCCGTGCGCCACAGAAAGTAGGAGAGCCTTGAGGCAAGTGCGTGGTCATCGAGCACGCCGGGCTCCTCGACGAGAAACAAAAACTCTGGTGAGCACAAGGCCGCGCGATACGCTGCGAGCATGGCCGCTTCAAAGCACTCCGAACGCCGCAAGCGTTCCTGCGCCAGGCCGAGGTACGGCGCGAGATCATCATCGCTCACGGGGCGTCGGAAGAGGCGTGGAAGGAATGCCTGCAGAAGCTCCTTGGCATCCTTTTCCGGCTCAGCCGACACGGGAGTGAGCCTGTCGCCTTTGCGAAACTGCTGCATGTATCCCGGTGTGACGACGGCGTCTGGCAACGACCTGAAAGGCGCGAGGGGGACATCGCCAAACAGCAGCCGATGCCCGGCTGGCGGCCACGTTTCCTGCAATGGTCCTTCGATCTCGACCCACAGAACGCCCAGCGCGAGGCCGACTGGCTTCGAGCCATCGGGCGGCGGGTACTGGCTGAGGCCGCGCTGCCGGCGCATGTCGTTGAGCCGATAGGGAGTAATGGTGACGGATTCGTCGCGGAGGAATGTTGTCTCCATTTCGAATACTTGCGCCGTATCGGCAGGGGCATCGAACCATCCGAGCGCCTTGAAGCCCGATCGCTGTTTCTTGCTCGACTGGCGCACGACGAAGGTGACGGGCTCTCCTTGCGCATCCAGAGTGCGCGCGGCGACTCGAACCCGATAATGCCCCGGATGCTCCCGTGTGAATGAAGCCAGCTGCTGCAAAATCGCGGGGTGATCATTGGTGTCACCCTCCGAGTGCCACTGCACCTCGCCCTCATGGCGCACCATCATGCCGCCCTGCCTGGCTTGATTGAGAAAGTGCTCCTCCTTTTTGTGATCATACGAGAAACGCTTTGTCAGCACTTCCGGCTTGGGGCCGCGCATCATCGCAGCCTGAAGGGCGGCATCGGCGGCTTCCATGTAGCGCTGAATGTGCACCGGTGAAATGCTCAGCGCCGCAGCCGCGGTGTCAAAGCCCTCCGCGCGGTCATCTACCGGCAGCATGGCCTGCAATGGCACATCCACGTGGAGCAGATCTTGAACGGTGTTTTCATATTCGAGACGGTTGAGCCTGCGCATGCGCGTGCGCTCATTGCCGCGCTGCGCCCTGGCTTCTGCGGCGAGGGCCGTCTTGCACCAGGTTAGCATCTCCCGTACATCGGGCGCGGGCGGTCGTTCACTCTTCGGTGGTGGCATCTCGCCCGCCTCCAGTCGTGTGAGAATGCGTGCCCATGCACCGGCGCTGTCCGCCGTCACCTTGTCCGTCGAGAGCTGATCCAGGCGGAACTTGCCCTTCTGCGAATCGGCATCGTGGCATTCGTAACAGTGCGTCTCCAAAAACTTGGGCACGTCTGCCGCGGAAGCCCATGAGGCGGCCGGCCATGCAATCGTCAGCCTGAAGAGGAGGGTGTGAAGGGCTTTCACGGCAGAGTTAAAGAGGTGGAAAATTCGGCGGCATGGCGGGACGGCGTCCTTTGATGAGGACAAATCTCATGGCCCGCTGTGAACGTGCTGCAGGAGAGCTTGTGTCACCGAATTGATCCCGGAGCTCGGGTTTGATGCTGCCGACGTGCGGCGTCAGGGCCCGACAAACTCCTCGCGCGAAAGGCGGCCGTCCTGGTTCTTGTCGAAGTTCTTGAAGCGCTGCGCTGCGTTTTCGTTGTTGGAGAGACCCTGGGTGTATTCTTCGAGCGTTAGAATGCCGTCTGTGTTCCTGTCCCACTTCGTGAAGGCGGCGGCGCGGTTTGGGCCGGGCTTGGCGGGAGCTGCCGCTGGTTTTTTGCGCGCTGCGACCGGCGCAGGCGGGGTCTGCACCGGCAATGTTTTTTGCCAGGTGTGAATGGCGGCGGTCATTGAAGCCACGCGCTCTGGCTCGGCGGTGGCGAGGTTGTTTTCCTGCGCGCGATCTTTGTCCAGATCGTAAAGCTCGGTGCGGCTGCCGTCGTAGTTCATCACCAGCGTGTGGGATCCATCGCGCATCGCCAGCTGCGGCCAGTCGGCCTCATGTGCGTTCGGGCCGCGCCATTCCCAGAAGAGCGGCTGCGGGCGCGTGAAGGCCTGGCCTTTGAATGCGGCCAGCACATTCAGCCCGTCGCTTTGATAGCCTTCCGGAGCGGCGACGCCTGTGGCGTCGAGCAGCGTGGGCAGCATGTCCACACCGGCGATGACGCTGGTCTTGTCCACACGCCCGGCCGGCACGCGCCCGGGCCAGCGCACGAGGAAGGGCACGTTCACGCCGCCCATGTACAGGCTGCGTTTGCGCCCGCGCAGCCCACCCGTAATGCCCACGCTGTGGTAGAGCTTGTCGGTCGCATTTGGCTGCGAATTCTCCGGCCCGTTGTCGCTGGAGAAAATGACGATCGTGTTTTCGGCGAGCTTCAGTTCATCCAGCAGCGCCAGAACGCGGCCCACCTGAGCATCCGCACGGGTGACGGCCGAGTAGTAGGTGCGCTGGGGCTCCGGCGTGTCGGGATAAGGCGCCTTCTGCTCTTCTGTGGCGGCCACGAGGTGGTGCGTCTCATGCAGCCAGAAGTTGATGTAGAACGGTTTCTTTTCGTCGCTCGCTTTTTGGACAAAACGCAGCACGTGCTCCGTGGCGGCGATGGTTTGAAAGGAGGCGCCCGATTTGTCATGCGCGTCTCCGGCTTGTTTTTCCACGCTGGTGCCTTCAAACACGCTGCGCCCGGGACCCGTCCAGACTGCCGCATCATCGTAGCCATACGCAGCGGGCAGCGGCGCAGCGACGTTCTTGTCGCCACCGGAGAGATGCCATTTGCCGTAGTGCGCTGTGGCATAACCCGCTTCTTTCATGAGGCGCGGCAGCAGCGTGACCTTTGGATCCAGCCAGTCCGGCATGCCACGTGCGACATTTTCTGCGTGTCCGGCAAAATGCTGATGCACGAGAAACCGTGCCGGATACCGCCCCGTGACGATGGCCGTGCGGCTGGGCGAACACACGGGATTGCACACGACGAATTGTTGGAAATCAGTGCCCTCTTTTGCGAGGCGGTCCAGATTTGGCGTCTTCAAATGCGGGTGGCCGTGGCAGGCCAGATCGCCCCAGCCCCAGTCGTCGGCGTAGATGAAGAGGATGTTCGGGCGTGATTGCGCCACGAGTGGCGCATTTAGCAGGACGAACATCGACACCAGAGCAAGCAAGGACTTCATGCCGTGAGAACGACGTCGCAACCATGATCTCTCGCGTTTCAGCGCCGCACCCGCTTTCTGCTGGCAATTCATGTCATTGTGACGGAGAGCATGGGATGTCAGAAACCGCTCCCCATCCCTTCGCCGCCCTCGGAATTCCCACGGAGATGCTCCGTGCCCTGGAGGAGCTGGGGATCAATACGCCCACGGAAGTGCAGCAGAAGGCCATCCCCTTCCTCATGGAAAACGGCGGCGATCTCATCGCCCAGGCGCAGACGGGCACCGGCAAGACAGCCGCCTTTGGCCTGCCGCTGCTCACCAAGATGAACCCCAAGCACCGCGACGTCCAAGGCCTCGTCCTGGCACCCACGCGCGAACTGGCCAAGCAGATCGGCAAGCAGCTCTTCCGCTTCACCAAATACTCCGCGCAGAAAACTTTCGTCGAAGTCGTGAGCGGCGGCGACAAGATCGACCGGCAGGCTGAGGCGTTGCAGCGTCCCACGCACATCGTCGTCGCCACGCCGGGTCGGCTGATTGACCTGCTGGAGCGCGATGCCCTGACGCTGGAGTTTGTGCGCTACGTGGTGCTGGATGAGGCAGATGAGATGCTGAGCATGGGCTTCAAAAAGCAGCTCACGGAAATCCTCAAGCTTGCCGCCATGCGCCGCAGCACCTGGCTTTTCTCCGCCACCTTTCCGGGGGGCATCCAGGAGCTGATCAAAGGCAGCATGTCCGCCACGGCGCACCGGATCCAGATCGATCAGAACAACGTGGTCAACCCCGACATCGACCACCGCTACGTGGTCTGCCCACGCGACAAAAAGACTGCGTACATTTTCGACTTTCTCCAGCGCCAGAAGGAGCGCCGCGGCATCATCTTCTGCCGCACCAAGGCCGGCGCCATGGAGCTCTACGAAGAGCTGTCCGCTCTCGGCCTTCCCGTCGCGCCGTTGCAGGGAGACCTCATGCAGAAGGAGCGTGACAAAGTCATGCGAGCCTTCAAAAAGGAGCGCGTCCAGTTCGTCGTCGCCACCGATGTGGCCGCGCGCGGCATCGACGTCGCGGACCTCTCGTTCGTCATCCATCACCAGCTCCCTGAGCAGATGGAGTACTACACCCATCGCAGCGGCCGCACGGCCCGCGCCGGGAAGAAAGGCATGTCCCTCGTGCTGGTGGATCCGAAAGAGAAGTGGCAGCTCAAGCAGGTGGAGGACGGTCTGAAGGTGCGGTTCAGCGAATACCGGCGCTAAACTACTGCGGCAGCTCAATATTGCACACTCCCTGCGTCCCCGGATGAAACAGGTTGTTCGAGAAATGCAGCCCGCGTGGGCTGTTGGGGCCGCTCGGAATGATCACGGCGTACTTGTAACGCGGCTTTCCTGAGCAGTGGATGAAGTTTCCGGAGATGATGACATCCGTGAGGGGTGGATCGTCGGGCTGCTGGCCGTTGTCAAATTTGATCGGGGAGCGTTCATCGCCCCAGATCCAGTGAGCGTCGCCATAGCCAAAGTCAGAGATGATGTTGTTGCTGATGATTGAGCCGCCGTCGGCGTTTTCAGGTTTGCCATCGGTGGCGGGATGGGCGGCGGCGCCGGGCATGAGGCCGATGGCCCAAAGCGAGTTGCGCACAAACTGGTTGCCGGTGATCAGCACATTGCGCGAGCCGTGCATGGCCTTCATGCCGATGAAGGCATTTGTGATGATGTTTTGTGAAACGATCACGTGGTCCGCGTGGATGTCCAAACCCTGCGCCGCGTTCTCGATGTGGTTGCCGATCACACGTGTGAGGTCGTTCACCTCGGGAGCGTTGATCACGATGCCGGAGCCTTGCTGCCAGGCGTCGGTGTAGTTGGAATCCCAGGCCTGCTGGTTCATGAGGGAGCCTTTCTCCGCGTTCTTCTTCACGTAGTCGCCCAGCTTGAACTTCGTCTTCACTCCCGGGGTGGGGACGAAGTTGTCCTCGATAACGCGGTTACCCTCCACGAGCGTGCCGGTGCTGTAGGTCACATTGATGCCGGTGCCATCCGTGCAGTTGAAGGCATAGCCCCAGTCCTTGCTCTGCGTGCGGTCGTCGATGCTGACACGCATGTAGTTGCGCACGAGGCAGCGGGAGATGCGTGTGTCTTTGCTCTCGCGCACGGTGATGGCCCCGGCGGGACTGCGGTTGTCAATGGCGCGCACGTTTTCGATGACGAGATCCCGGCACTTGATGGCAAGGATGGCTTCATTGCGGCTTTCCATCTTCCCCTCGGGCCGCGTGAGCGTCAGGTCACGAATCTCCGCACCGGTCGCGTTTTCGATCTCGATGATCGGCTGGTCTGCGCTCTGCTGAATGATGCGCCCCGGCCCAAACAAACCACTGCGCTCGCCGCGAATGCGGATCTTTTGCGTGATCGGGTAATCCCCCGCTGGCACAAAGACCATGCGGTTTGGGTTCGCATCCAGTGCCTCCTGGATGGATTTGTAATTTGCGACGGAGAGGTCGGCGGCGGAGACCGTGCTGAGGCATGCAAGGAAAAAGCAAAGAGAGGAGCGAATCATGGAGTCAGATCAAACGCACCACAGATGGGTGACTATCTGCGAAGTGCCGCTCTGCGCAGGCGTTTCCCACTACTTCACCGGCACCGGCTTCGTCTGAAGATGCTGCGGAGTGTCCTTGATGCTGGTGCCGACGAGGGCGGCGAACATGACTTTGTCGCCGGGCAGTTTGGCGGGGATGTCAAAGGTGACTTCGATGACGCCGTCACCCATGGCTTTCACCTCCTTGCGTTCGATGCGGCTGTTGTCGCCGCCCTTCAAGGTCACCTGCACGGGCTTCTCGCCGAGATCCGCAGGAAAGTGGTGGGTCAGCTTCACGGTGGCTTTCAGCCCGGGCGTGACGGACTGCGGGACTTCGAGGGCGATGAGCGCGCCGGGCTTTGCGGTGCCGGTAGTCGCAGTGGCGGCTTTCTTCACGGCACGGTTGGCGGCCACGCGTTCCTGCTTGGTCATCTGCCTGCCCTCCAGCTCCTGCATCAGCTTTTCGCGGGTGGCGGGATCTTCGCGATGGCGGAACACTTCCAGCAGCGGGTCTTTGGTTTTCACCATCCAGTCCTCCATGGCCTTTTCCAGTGCGGCGACTTGTTTGGCGTGCTCGGGCTTGGCGATGAGATTGGTCAGCGCATCGGGGTCATAGCTCACCTCGTAGGCTTCTTCGGGAACGCGGTGGTCGAAGAGGTCGATGCGTGCGGCGATCTGCTCGTTCGTTTTGGCCAGCACGCGCATCTGGCGGCAGGTGGAGGTGCCGTTCGTGGCGCCGCTCATCACGCGGGTGCCATTGGACCAGGGGCTGAAGATATACACAAAATCCTTGGTCTGCACGGCGCGCATGGGGGTGTTCTGGCCGCCGGCATTTTCGTTGTGTTCCTTGAAAATCATCGTGCGCTCCGGCTGCTTCCCGCCTTTGAGCACGGCGGCGAATGAGCTGCCGTCAAAGCCGCCGAGAGAGGGCAGGCTCAGCATTTCGAGAATCGTGGGCAGGAGATCGACAGTGGAGATCATGTGCTCCTCATCCACGCTGCCGGGTTTTGTCACACCGGGCCAGCGGATCATGAGAGGCGTGCGTGTGCTGTGGTGGTAGAGCTGGGTTTTCGCAAAGGGCAGCGGCATGCCGTGGTCGGACAGGAAAACGATGATCGTGTTCTCGTCTTCACCGGAGGCTTTGAGGGAGGCAAGGATCTCGCCGACGCCATCGTCCGCACGGCGCACGCTGGAGTAGTAGTGGGAGAGTTCTTTGCGCACCACAGGATCATCGGGCAGAAAGCCGGGGACCGGGACCTCCTCTGGGGTAAAGACACGCGACGGGACATTGTTGTCGGGAATGGTCTGTCCCTTGTTGCCTTCGGCGTAGAAGGGCTTGTGCGGATCGGCGATGTTGAGCAGCAGGCAGAAGGGTTTGCCGGCCTTTCTGGCGGCCTCGATGCCGGTGGTGGCGGCCTTGCCCCAGGAGGCCGCATTCTTGGCATCATCATGCTTCTCATCCCCGAGCACGATATCCCAAGGGAAGGGCGAGTAGGGCGTGGAGTGGCTGACCTTGTGGCGGATGCCGGTGAAGTAACCGGCTTCCTTCATGAGGTCTCCCAGCACCGGATAGTTTTTTTCTTGAGGCGCGATGGATTTAAAGCCCTCGATGCGGTTGTTGTGCGGGTATTTGCCGGACCACATGACATTGCGTGAAGGCATGCAGTTTCCCACCACGGTATGCGCGTAGTTGAAGCGCAGGCTTTGCGCCGCCAGCTTGTCCATGTTCGGCGTGGTGTCCTTCAGTTTGCAGCCATACACGCCCACGGAATCGCAGCTCATGTCATCCGTGGTGATGACGAGAAGATTCGGCTTCGCCGACAATGACGAAGCCATAATGAGGAATGACGAAAAGAGGCAGAGCAGGGCGCGCTTCATGGTGCGCTGTGAACGCAGGACGTTCGTAGACTTTTCAGCAATGTCGGTGAGTGCGGGTTACTTCGCGGCTTTCTTTTTCTTCCTTTCCTTGCGGGGCTCGCTGTCGCTCTTGCCCTGGCGTGTGCTGGCCAGATTTTCGGTCTCCATGCCTTTGTCGTCCTGCTGAGCGATCCAGGCGTCGAGCTGGCCTTGCAGCTTCGCCTTGGTTTCTGCGAATGCAGGGTCAGCGGCGAGGTTCTTCATCTCTTCAGGATCGGATTGCAGATCGTAGAGTTCTTCGCCGGGGCGTTTGAAGAGCCACTTCACGCGGTCCGCGAGCTTGTAGTCGCTCTCAGCATCGGCCTGCCATGACTCGATCGGCTCGCCCTGGTGAATGCCGCCGATGGTGTAAGTGTTCTGTGGCGCGAGGTTGCGGATGAGCTTGTAGCGCGCATCACGCACCATGCGCATGGGATAGGCTTCGAGCGCTCCATTGGTGCCGAGCGTCGTGTGTTGGGCGAAGACATAGTCGCGGCAGTGGTCGCTCTCGCCTTTCAGCACCGGAAGAAAGCTGCGGCCGTCGAAGCCGGTTCCGCCTTTGGCATCCGGGCAACCGACGTCGATCTTCGTGGGATCAATGCCCGCGACCTCAAGAAAGGTGGGGGCCACATCGACATACTGCATCAGCGCGGAGCTGCTGCTGCCAGGCTTCACCCTGCCTGGCCAGCGCAGGATGGCGCTGGCGTGAATGCCGTTGTCATACACGCTCCACTTCCCGCCGTAAGGAAAGCTGCTGCCCTGCTCGCTTACAAACAGAACGAGGGTGTTGTCCGCCTGCTGTGTCTCCCTGAGCAGCGTCATAAGGGCGCCCACCTGTTCGTCGAGCTTGCTGATCTCGCCATAATACGCGGCCAGCAGTTCACGCGTGATTTTGTTGTCGTGCAAATACGGCGGGATCTTGAGCTTGGTGGGATCGTACTTCGGCCCTCGCGTCCACGGCCCGTGCGGATCGTTTGAGGCAAAGACCATGAACCAAGGCTGCGCGGCATCGCGGGTGACGAAAGCTTTCGTGACGGTGAGGTCATCCGCACCTTCGATGTGCTCATACGGAAAGGACGGCTCCGGCCCCACGTGCTCCTTGTTCTGCAGCGCCACGCGATAGCCCGCGTTCTTCAAGTACGTGAACAGGCTCTTCGTGCCGTCATAGACCCGCGTGTGATTCGGATACGCGCCGCTGCGGATCGGATACAGTCCGGTGTAAAGCGCATGCCGTGTGGGCGAGCAGCTCGTGGCCGGATTGAACATGCCGCGCAGGTGCATCGACTCGCTACGCAGCTTGTCGAGGTTGGGGGTTTTGACTTCGGCATTGCCCTCATAGCCCAGATCACGCCAGCAGAGATCATCCGCAATGATGATCATGAAATTGGGCCTCGCCGACGATGACGAAACCATCAAGAGGAATAAGGAGGCAAAGCAGAGCAGGGCGCGGATCATGGCCCGCTGTGAACGCAGGCGGCGCGGCGTCTTTTCAGCGGAGTGATGCGGGCACTCCTGCCCGCAACGAACATCCTGCGTGGCTCGAATTGCAGGCAAGAGTGCCTGCATCACTTCAAGTTCAAGCCTTCTTCGGCCCGATCTCCAGCCCTGCCAGCCAGGGTGCCGTGATCTGCGGCGGCATGCCGCCAAAGGGCTGGTAGGCAGGGAGCTGGATCACGCTCATGCTGTGCGCCTGCGAGGCGATGAAGAAGAGCGAATTGGCGCAGTCGTCGGTATGGATCATGGCGCTGCGGTGCTCGGCAGTGGGCTTCACCGGGCGCTTTTCCACCAGCGGCGTGAGGGCCTCTCCGGGGGCGTATTCAGAGAGCACGATGCCATGCGCGCTGAGCTGCATGCGGGCGGTGAAGAGCAGGCCGTGCACGGCCCACTTGCTGGCGGTGTAAGGCACGCCGGCAAACGAGTCATAGCCATGCCCGGCGGTGGAGGAGACGACCACGATCTTGCCGCCGCCGTTTTCTGCCATCGATTTGGACACCGCCTGGATCATGTTCACCACGCCCATCACATTCACGTCCATCACGCTGCGCCAGCTCGCCTCGCTGGCCAGTTTGGCAGGGTCGGAATGCGCCATGAAGCGGTCGGGTGTGTTGATGCCCGCGGTGTGGATCAGCGCGGCGATGGGGCCGTGCTTCAGCACTTCTCCCACGGCTGCGGCCACGCTGGCGGAGTCCGCCACGTCGCACACGATGGAGATGATGTTCGGCGAAAGTGCCGCCGTGGCCTGCAGCGATTCGAGCGTTCTGCCAAAAATAAACGTCTTCGCGCCGGCGTCTGCAAACCGCTTCGCCGCGCTCTGTCCCATGCCGCCGCCACCTCCGGTGACGATGACGACCTTGTCAGTCCAATGTGTGTCCATCCGATGACCCTAGCGGCACTTCGCTGGGCGTCGAATGAAGCGTGCGTTTTTTTGTGATTTTTTGCGAACCGGCTTCAGGCGATGATCCCGTTGACCACCTCGCCGTACACATCAGTGAGGCGGAAATCACGGCCCGCGTAGCGGTAGGTGAGGCGGAGGTGATCAATGCCCAGAAGATGCAGGATGGTGGCATGCAGGTCATGCATGTGGACCTTGTCCTTCACCGCGTAGTAGCCGAACTCGTCCGTCTCGCCGTAAGCGACACCGCTCTTCACGCCGCCGCCTGCCAGCCACATGGTGAAGCCCTGCGGATTGTGATCGCGGCCGTTGGCTCCCTGCACGATGGGCGTGCGGCCAAATTCACCGCCCCAGACGACGAGGGTATCCTCCAGCATGCCGCGCTGTTTCAGATCTGCCAGCAGCCCGGCGATGGGACGGTCCACCGCAGCGGCATTGGCCGTGTGGCCTTTGACAAGATTTGAGTGCTGATCCCAGACATTGGGCGTGCTGACCTGAATGTAGCGAACACCCGCCTCGGCAAAACGTCGTGCGAGCAGGCACTGGCGGCCGTAGTTGTCGGTGACGGCATTGCCGATGCCGTAGAGTGATTTGATGTGCTCAGGCTCGTGCTCGATGTCCATGACGCCGGGAGCTTCGCGCTGCATGCGAAAAGCGAGCTCCATGCTCTGAATCATGCCTTCTACTGGCGCATGGAGCGTGCGCTCATAGTGCTCGCGATTCATGGCCTGCAGCAGGTTCATCTTACGGCGTTGCTGTTCGGAATCTCCACTGGCATCCATAAAGCGGAAGGTGGCGTCTTTGCCGAGCTTGCCCGCACGACCCACCGTGGTGCCCTGGTGTGCGGCAGGCAGGAAAGCGGGTCCGTAGTTGCGCGGCCCGCCATGCGTGGCAGGCGGGCTGATGCTGACAAACGCAGGCAGATCCGCATTCTCCGTGCCCAGACCGTAGCTGATCCACGCACCCATGGAGGGACGCACAAAATTGTCCGAGCCGGTGTGGATCATGCACACTGCTTGTCCATGTGATTGTCCTCGGCTCTGCATGGAGCGGATAACGCAGAGGTCATCGAGACGTTTGGAAACTTCAGGAAACAGTTCGCTGCCCCACAACCCTGCCTCACCGTGCTGCTGAAACTTCCACGGCGAGCCGAGCAGCTTGGCCTGGCTGGTGGCGGACGCATCGAGGTTCTTGGCAGGTGCAAACGGCAGCTTCTTGCCGTCCATCTGCTGAAGCATGGGTTTGTAGTCAAACGTGTCCACCTGCGATGGACCGCCGTGCATGAAGAGAAAGATCACCCGCTTCGCACGCGGCGTGTGGTGCAGCCCGCGCGGCAGGCTGGCTGCCGTGGCGATGCTGTTGAATGCAAGCGAGCCAAAGCCGCACGCGGCGGTTTTCAACGCAGTGCGGCGGCTGATCTGTGGAAGAGCATTCATGGCATCAATCGAGAAAAAGAAACTCTGTGGACGCGAGCAGCACGTGCGCGAGATCCGCGAGCGCCTGCTCACCTTCTCCGCCGCTTTGCCCGATAAAATCATTCGCACGCTTTGCCGCACGATCGCCTGGCGCATGGCCAAGAATCGTCTGATACAGCCACGCCACAGGCTCCGGCTTCGCATAGGCCTGCTGCGCGAGTGTGGCGGCCTGTTTTTGCAGGAAGGTGCTGTTCAGCAGATACAGCGCCTGCGTCGGCACCGTGGTCAGCGGGCGGTCACCGGCCACCATCTCAGGATTCGCAGCATCAAAGATCTCCAGCTCAGGCGCGAGGTTGTTGCGCGCCACGGGCAGGTAGATGCTGCGGCGGAATTCCTGGTCGAACTTCATCGGCTTGTCGAGATCCTCGCCATAAGTGAGCGCCGTGGCCGCAGCCTGCTCCAGATTGAGATCACCGGCAATGAAGAGCAGGCTGTCGCGAATCTCCTCCGCCGTGAGCCGGCGATACGAACGCCTGCCGAGCAGACGATTCTCGGGATCAGCAACCGTGCGCTGCGATTTCGCCTCGGCGGCGAGCTGGTAGGTGCGGCTGAGCACCATCTCACGAATCAGCGTCTTGATGGAGCCGCCGCTGGCGCGGAATTTTGCGGCGAGGTGATCGAGCAGCGCGGGATGCGTGGGCTTCTCTCCCTGCACGCCGAAGTTATCGACGGTACTGACGATGCCGCGCCCGAAAAGCTGCGCCCACAGGCGGTTCACAATCACGCGGTCCAGCAGCGCATTCTCCGCGCTCGTCATCCATTCCGCGAGCTGCAGGCGGCCGCTGGATCCGGGCGCGATCTTGGGCGGCGGTCCCTCATGCAGCACAGAGGGGAAATGCCGCGGCACTTTGGGGCCGAGCTGGTTCACCTCGCCGCGGATGCGCAGGTGAATGTCCCCCGCATCGCGGGCATCGCGCGGAGCCATCGCGAGGTCGGCATCCTTGAGTGCGCTGATGGTTTTGCTCAGCTCCTTGCTCAGGTCACCGCTCTGCATCATCAGCACCGGATCGCCACCGCTGGCGCCCTTGCCCTCCGCCATCGCAAACGCGGCGGCCTCGCGTTCGATGTCACGTTCGGAAATGAACTGCACCGCATCCACCACCACATAGTCCGTCGTCCCCTTCGTGCGAATGATCACATTCACGCGTCCGCCTTTCTCAAAACGAAAGCGGCCGATAGGCTCAAACAAACCGCCGACGCTGGGTTTCTTCGTCTGGTCAAAGACGATCTCATGCACGCCATCGAAAGCCTCCACGGTGATGGGCACATGCTTGTCGCAGTTTGTTTTCGCGGGATAGGCGAGGCGCACTTCATAGACGCCGGTTTCCGGAAGACTGCCGCGAAACACCGCCTGCTTCTCGCCTTTGTGCTTCCGGTCATCGTGAATGTAAAAATCGCCAAAGCGGTTCGCGGAGATGCTCGACTGCTTCCAGTCGCCTATGAGTTCAGCATCGGCTTCATCGCAGATCACCCCGGCCAGCGGCAGTTTTTTGAGCGACATTTTTCCGCCGACTTTCGCCATGAACTCGCGCTCGACCTTGAGGCGCATTACCAGTTCCAGATGCGCGACTTTGGCGGCGAGTTCGCTCATCGCGGGCTCGGGCTGCGGCAGCGCCTGCTCCACCCAGCTCGCCACGTTCACGCAGCCGTTGCGTGTGCCCATGACCACCTCTGTGGAGCGGAAGAAGCCCGCGAGCGCGTAATAGTCCTGCTGGCTGAAGGGATCAAACTTGTGATCGTGGCAGCGTGCGCAGCCGATGGTGAGCCCGAGGAAGGCGCGGCCGATGGTGTCGATCTGCTCATCCGCCGTGTCGAGATGCAGCTTTTCCTTGTCGCGATCCGTGAGCATCTTTGGCCCCAGCGAGAGGAAAGTGGAGGCGATCATCTGCCGGCGGCGCTGCTCCAGATTTCCCGCAGGCATCAGGTCGCCCGCGATCTGCTCGCGAATGAACTGATAGTAGGACTGGTCGCGGTTGAAGGCATCAATGACGTAGTTCCGATAACGCCAGGCCTGGTAGTAGGTGTAGTTGCGGTCGCCGCCGTTCGAGTCTGCATAGCGTGCGAGATCGAGCCACTGGCGGCCCCATTTCTCGCCAAACTGCGGGCTGTTGAGCAGCTTCTCGACGTAGGCCGGGAGGTCGGGAGCGGCAGCCAGATCAGACGCCGCGGGTGGCAGGCCGGTGAGGTCGTAGCTAAGCCTGCGCATGAGAGTACGTGGATCAGCATCTGCAGCAGGAGTGAGGTTTTTGGCCTCCAGCTCCGCGAGGATGAAGGTGTCCAGATCCTTGCGCGGCCAGTCCTTTTGCTTCACGACAGGCAGCGGCGTTGGTGTCAGCGGGCGGAAGGCCCAGCCCTGGCGTGCAGCGGTGAAGTCGATGGTCTTTTTCTTCACCACCTCCCCCAGTGCCGCATTGCGCGGATCAGGGGCGCCCATCGCAATCCACTGCTCAAAGACGCGCACGTCCTCCGCGGAGAGTCTGGACTTCGGCGGCATCTGCAGCTTCTCGTCCTCGTAGTTCACGCTGTGCATGAGCAGGCTGCCCGCAGGCTCGCCGGGGATGAGAGCGGGACCGGCATCTCCACCAATCTGCCAGCCTTCCTTGCGATCCAGCAGCAGGCCGCCCTTGCGTTTGCCCGCCTCCTGCGAGTGGCATTCATAGCAATGCTTCACCAGCAGAGGCCGCACCTTGTTCTCAAAGAACGCCATGCCATCAGCCGCCGGGGCAGCGGAGCAAACAGCGAGGAATGAGATGGTAAAAGCGTGGCGCACGATGACTAGAAGGCAGGAATGGCGGAGCTTTGGACAAAAAAAGATCGCCTTCACCTCGTCACGTCTTTCCACGGAATCTTCCGATTGGAAACCGCCCAGCCACCGCCAAGGTGGCTCTCATGAGCCTCCTCCTCCGAATCGCCTCTGCCGCAGTCCTGCTCACCACCATCGCTGTCGCCGATGAATCCCAATGGATTCCTCTCTTCAATGGCAAAGACCTCACCGGCTGGACCATCAAGATCGCCAAGCGGCCGCTCGGCGAAAACTACGCCAACACCTTCCGCGTGGAGGATGGCATCCTGAAGGTGAGCTACGACGGCTACGGCAAGTTTGACCAGCAGTACGGCCACCTCTTCACGAACCTGGCCTACTCCCACTACATCCTGCGCCTGGAGTATCGCTTCACCGGCAGCATGATGGCGGACGCGCCGAAATACGTGAACCTCAACAGCGGTGTGATGATCCACGCCCAGCCGCCGCAAAGCATGCGTTTTGACCAGGGCTTCCCCTCCAGCCTGGAGATGCAGTTTCTGGCCGATGAAGGAAAGGGTCCGCGCTCCACGGCGAATCTCTGCACCCCCGGCACGCACGTGGAGATGGGCGGCGAGCTGATTACCAAGCACATCGTCAAATCCAACGCGCCAACCTTTCCCGCCGAAGAATGGGTGCGTGCTGAAGTCGAGGTGCGCGGTAATGACGAAATCATCCACCGCATCAACGGCGTGGAAGTGCTGCGCTATCAGCGCCCGCAGCTTGATGCCATGTGCAAGATCGCTCCTGCGAGCGACATCGTCGAAGCCGGAGGCGATGTCATGCTCGGCTACGGCCACATCGCGCTGCAGGCTGAAGGCCAGCCCGTGTGGTTTCGGAAGATCGAGCTGATGTCACTGGAAAAGAAAAAATAATCACGCCGCATCAATCGCCAGCGTCACACGCCGCGCCGAGCGCGTCGCTGCATCCTGACCCCAGGGCAGATTGTCATACGCGGCTCCGGCAAAATGCACTCGTCCCACAGGCTGGATGAGGTGCGGCCACACCTGCGCCAGCTTGCCCAGCTGGAAGGGATGCCGCTCACAGCCGATGGCCAGTGGCTCCTCCTTCCACCACTCGTGCACGATGGCCTTCTCAATGGTGTCCTTGTTTTGGCCGGGATAAAATTTGCGGAAGGCGCTCAGCGCATCCTCTGCGGAGAGCACGGCGGGGCCGCTGCCCATCAGCACGCAGCTTTCGCCGGGCACCTCGCCTGCACATTCATACACGAGACCCATGGTGCCGCTGCCTGTTTCCAGATTGATGCTCGGCAGGGTGTCACCCTCCCAGAAGCGGGTTTTGGCCTGCAGCACGATGCGCGACTGCATGCCCATGGGGGTGTGCGTCAGCGCAAATTTCTTCGCCTCTGGCCAGCCCGGCGAGACCTCAATGCCGCCGATCACCATGGGCGAGACACACAGCACCGCATGGTCTGCCTTCAGCGTCTGTTCCTTCTTCTGGTCCGGCCCTTCGGCAAACGTCACACTGACGCCGCCCACATCATGCGTCAGCGTGGTGACCTTGCAGTTCTTCCGCACCCGATCACCGAGCAGTCTGGCAAAAGTGTCCGGCAGGAGCTGATTGCCGCCCTTGAGGCGAAACACCTCTCGCTTGAACACCGGCAGCCCGCGAATTTTCACGATCGACTCCTGCCAGATGCGGTAGAGCGCCGAGACATCGCTCTCGGTGGCGGGCTTCTCCCTGCTGCTCAGCCGCGAGCCGCCGCAGAAGCTGCGCGCCGTTTCAGACGCGCCCTGCTCCGCCAGCCAGTCGCCGAGCACGACATGGTCGAGTTCGTCCAAGCCCACGCCGAAGGGCTGGTACTCGTCCTTAAACTTCTCCGCCATCGGGCCAAAGAACAGGCGGGACATGTTTTTCCATCCGTGCTCCTGCATGTAGGCCACCTCGCGTTCATTAAAGCCAAACTCACGCTGCGTCTTCGCATCCGCCAGCTCCTCCTCGGTACGCCATTTCCCTCGCACGTTTGCATACATCTTCCTCCGCCGCTCATAGGCCAGCACGGGCAGGTCAAACTTGCGCACCCACTCGCGGTAGGTGTCGTAGCCAGGATCGGTGAACTGCTCCGCGCCCACGTCGGCATACAGGCCATCGGGCAGCGGATCGTAGATCGTCTTCACATGCCCGCCAGTGCGGCGTGAGGCCTCCAGCACGGTTACGTCGCGCCCGCGTTCCATGAGGTCATACGCACAGCTCAGCCCGCCGATGCCGCCGCCGATGACGATGACTTTTTTCTTCGCAGGCGCCGCATGAGCCGCCGCACCCGCGAGAAGCGCGCCCGTGGTGGTTTGCAGCATTTGCCGGCGGGAGAGTAAAGGAGAGCTTGCGCGCATGTGCCACATACGCTGCGAGCATGCTGCATCTTGATTCAGCGACCGCGCGCCTTCTGCACCTCGGCGATGGATTTCTGGATGTTATCCCGCCACACGCCTTTCAGCTTGTCCGGTTCGGCGCGGTTCAACGCGGCCATGGCATCCTCATATTTGCCCTGCCGGGTCAGGATGCGGGCGATGCCCTGCAGCGCGGCGTATTCATCCGCCCCGCCGATGCGCGTGCGCTCCGCCACGATGGACTGATACGCGGCGAGCGCCTGCCCATCGTTGTGCAGGTTCCGCTCACGGTTCTGGCCGAGGGCGAGCAGCAGGGCATCGCGCGTGCGCGGCTCGCTGGTCCAAGGCAGGGCGGCGCTGAGATCCGCCTCCGCCTTGTCTCCCTGCTGGAGGATGGAGTAGGCGAAGCCACGTGCGTGATAGCCCGCTCCGCGCTTCCAGAAGGGCCACTTCTTAAAGTCCTCTCCCGCAAACTGCGCGATGATCTCCGGTGCCTTGCCCAGGTTGAGCAGGTACTGCATCTGCGCGCTTTTCTTCACCGCATCCACTGGAATGCGCTCGATGACGGGTCCGGCCTCCTTGCGGCTGTAAAGCGCGGCCTGCTCCAGCGCGGCGGCTTTTTGAAAGTCGTTGGTCTTTCCCTCCGCCAGCGCGAGAAAGGCTTCTGCATTTCGCTTCTGCGTGGCATCACGGAAGCCAAGGGCGAAGTCCGTAACCGTGGGGTCTTCCGGGAAGGAACGGGAGTTTCCGTGGTAGAAATGCGCGAACTTCATGGGCTCATGAAAGCCCTCCGTGCCGGTGGGGGAAAGCGCGCTGAGCTCCTGGCCATCTTCGCGAATACGCTGGCGGCAGATGTTGATGTGCCAGGGCAGGCTCGGCGTGGGCTCGCGGCCGATCACCTGATGCAGCGGATCGTTTTCGTCCTGCGTCACAGGGATGCGGATCTCCACGGTCCAATGATCTTCTGCGACGTGCGTGGCCACTTCCGCCTTGGAGTCCCACTCAAACCAGCGGTCGCGCGAGGCACCACGGTCGAGATCCACCACGTGGCCCGCAGGACTGATGGCGATCTGGTAGTAGGAGTGTGTCTCCGTGGCGAGTTCTATCTCCACAGCATCGCCATGCCAGAGCGCCTGATCGCCGTTCCGTGTGCTGGTGGTGTTCGGCTTTTCTCCGGCGGATTCGTCGCAGCGGATGGCCAAGTAAAGACTGTTTCCGTGCCAGCCGGTTTTGAAGGTGGTCGCAAAAGTGGGCACGCGGCCCGTCTGCAGTTCACGGAGTTTTCCGCTCGCAGCCGTTGGGCAGTTCTGCCAGTAGGCGTCGTCGAGCCTGCCGTCGATGACAACGTCCTTCGCATCGCCGACGAGCCGCACAATGGGCACCGGCCCGCGCTGTTGCGCGAGCTGCTGGCACTTCATGCGCAGGCCTTTGAGAAAGTCATCGATGAGCGTGATGCGCCTGCCATACACACTGGTCGCGTCGGCTTTGGCCTGCGCTTTGGCAAAGAGGGCCAGCGCGGCATCGGCCTGTGATTTGTCCTCCTCCATCTGGCTCCAATGCGCTTCGGAGTAGCGGAAGAAGTCCTCCATCTCCTGCGCGGCGGGTCCGTAGAAGAGCGTGCAGTACTCCCGGAACATGGCGTCCACATCCGCATTCTTGCCGCCCCAGTACATGCGTGCGGTGAAGTACACCATGAAGTGGTTGAAGCCAATTCCCACCTTGTCGAAATCCTGCCTCGCTGTGAGCCAGATGTCCTCTCCCTGGGAATAGCCCTTGGTGGCATTGACAGAGTCGCCGATGGCATGCGGTGCAAAGAAGGGCAGATACCAGCCCCGGTCGGTGAAGGGATAGTTTTCAAAATTCAGGATCGGGTTGTCCGTTTTCTTCATCCACGCCGCGCGCAGGGCCTCGGGGGCTGTTTCGCCAGCGTTCCTTCCGTCGGCGCGGTTCATCGGGCGGCGGCCGCCCACGATGCAGACGACCACATTCGGCTCCAGTTTTTCGATTTTGAGCGGCGGCAGACTGTAGATCCCATAGGCGCAGTTCAGCACCCTGGCCTGCGGGTGGGTCCTGGCCACTTCCTTTGCCACACGGTTCACGAAGTCCCACACGTAGTCGCTCGCCAGCCCGCGCTCATTGCGTTCGGGCGAGTCCTTGCCTTTGCACTTGTCGCACTGGCAGATGGCGGTGTAGCCGTCCGGCGGCATGATGGAGACGGACTTCACCGGATAGGTGTCCAGCAGGGCGCGGGCATAGCGCACAGTCTCGCGGAAGAGCTCTTCATTGGAGTAGCAGAGCTGGTTCTTGCTGTCGCCGGGGCGGTAGTCGCGCTTGCCGCCGTACAGGGCAAACCACTCCGGGTGCGCCGCAAAAGTGGCGTCATTGCCCGTCATGCCGTCCATGCCGTGGGCGATGAGCCAGCGGTCGTCATTGCGCATGCCGAGGCGCAGGGTCCACAGAGCGGTGTCGTAGCCTGCGGTGGCAAAGCGGAAGTTGAACTGCCTCAGCGCGAAGTCTGGCCGCACGGTTTCATCCACCTTTGGCAGGGAGATGGTCTTCATGGACGGCATCACCTCCCCCAGTTCTCCCGGCAGATACCAGCGCACGCCGAGCCGGTGGAAAAACGCGGTCACCGCATTGAAGCTGCCATGCTCGTCGAGGCCCCAGATCTCCAGCGTTTCGTTCTTCGCGGTGAGGACTCCGTCGGGTTTGCCGGTGTCTCCAGGCAGGCGGAGCTTGTTTTTATACAGACCTCGGTTGGGCATGCCGTAGGGTGCGCCCACGATTTTCTCAAACTCAGCCTGCGCGCGAGAAATGTCTCCATTGTTCTTCGCCCAAGGCTCTGCAGGCATGAAGTCCGTGTCATCGCCCACCAGCGCCAGCCAGTCGCTGCCGGACTGCATGCGGTAGGCGCCGTCCTTGAGGCTGTCTGGCTTCACGGGATTGAATCCACTGGCACCGATGAAAACCTTCACCGCCTTTCCGCTCGGCTGCGTGAGGATGGGCAGACGAGCGCCGCTGATCTTCTCGATGTTCGCGCGGAACTCATGTGCCGCGAGCCGTTGCATCCGGGTGGGGTTTTCCGCAATGATGATCTCCGCCCGCGGCTGACCGTTTTCGACGAGCACGCTCTCCGCGGCAGGCACAGAGGTGAGGGTCATGAGGACGGCGGCTGCGAGGGCTTTCATGGTTTCGAGTTGGTTGGGTGGATGGTCTTCAGAACACAGCAAGGCAAAGCGCGTGCGGAACACGGACGGCACGCCGTTGGAGCTTTTCGAATTATGCGATCACATTCTCGCCGCGGTTTTCCTTCTGCTGAATGGTCATCGGCCACCCAGGAAATTGATTCGTGGGCTTGCCATCCGTGGCATCAATCAAGAAGCGGAAGGACTCGATGAAGTAGGTCCTCTTTTCCGTGTCAAAGGTGATGAAGCCAAAGCCGCTTCCTTTCTCATGCGCCTTCTCATAACGGTTCGGGGCCTGGCCGACCACGGGATTTCCGACGGCATAGACGTAGGCCTTGTTGCCCAGGCCGTCGATGAACTCTCCGGTGTCCGGCAGCCCATGCTTGGGGCGGTTTTCATGCGGCATCTTCAGTTCATCCGGCCGCCACCAGCGCGGATATCCGGCGGAAATGGCCGGCGTGCAGAAGGACCAGTTGCTGTCCCGTTGCTTGTCCACGCCATACTGCGTCATCGTGGTGAGGTGCTGGTCGCCATTGATGTGCAGGGCCATGGAGGGGCGCATGATTTCAACCGCCCGATTGCGCGGCGTTTGCGGCCAGCCGCCGGAGTCGAGATCGGCCTTGAGATAACCATCCGGCCCTCCGTGATGCGTTGCCACGTTGGCGAAGATGGTCTGGCTCAGCACGGCCTTCAGCGTGTGGCCACGCCAGTCCAGCGCCCACTTTTTGAGAAATTCCTCCTGCCGCTCTCCCAGCAGAACGAGGCCGGGCTTGTCGAGCTTCGAGGTGTCAAAGTTTTTATCCGGCACGTGGTCAGCTCGTGCGCCGCCCGTCTGCACATGCTCAGGGCCGCTTTTCCACTGTCGGTCTGCGATGATGGCGAAGCTCACCCCGCCATAGACCATGTCTCCGTAATACACGCTGATGTCCTGCAGCACGGGCTTGGGATCATACGCATCGGGATGATGCGCCACATTCGTCTTGTGCACGGCATTCACCATGCGCGCGGGCTCGATGTAGCCGCCCTTCGAAGAAGCCCCTGTATCGCCTACGTCCATCTTCTTGCCGCCTTCGCCCCAGATGTTGCCCTGGAAGACGTCGTGGTCATCCGGCAGGCAGAGTGTGGGCGCATTTCGCATCACCTCGCGGAAGGCCCAGCCATGCTGGTAGAATTTGCGCAGATAGTTCAGGATGGCTGGCTCGGCGGGTTCACGGATGATGCCAAAGCCGCCGTGGTTCTCATAAATCTGATCTCCGGAGAAGAAGACGAGATCAGGATCGAGCTTCACCAAATTCTCTGCCACAGGTGCGTAGGGGAAGCCATAGTCGTTCTGGCAGGTCAGCGCCGCCATGCGCAGCGGGCGGCCTTCGGGATTGGGCTTGATGGTGCCGGTCCATTCGTGCTCGGTCTCGGTGCCGTTGGTGTGCTTCTCGACGTACACGACCTTGTAGGGTGTGGACTGCTTTTCATTCCACCTGGGGATACGGAAGGTCGCCACCCAGGCATCAGGGTCCAGCTTCGATTCGCCCAGAGACTTCCATGAACCGCCCCTTTTCACCAGCAGCTCCACAACCTGGTTGTCCTTGGTTCCCAGCGGAGCCGTCAGTGCGCTCAGCTTCATCACAAAGCCCTCGTCAGTGCGTGAGTCGCTGAGGGAGTACATGGACCACAGCAGCGGCCCAAACTGATTCTGTGGCGAGACGGTGAAAGCGCTGCCCTCCATCGTCCATTTTTGAAAACGGTAGCGCCCTGTGCCAGTCCCACCCGCTTTGGCCTTGTTCTTCTTGGCCCCAGCCACCGCGCCGGCGGCAAAGTTGTTGGCGATGGATACATTGCCCAGGAGTTCATTCGCCGGAAACGCGTGCGAGACGGTTCCCAGTTCCGCACCCGAGTCAGCCGCAGAGGCTGTGAGCGTCAGCACACACTTGTCGCCTTCAGCCGCGCCGTGCAGCGTCAGCTTCAGCTGTTTCAAGACACTGCCGTCTTTCACCGGCACATTCTTCGGCCCCAGCACCAGCTGATCTCCCTGCCATCCGGCGTTGATGCCTTTTTGCACAAAGCAGTTGCTGCGGTATTCGTTAATCTCGCTGCGAATGCCGACGCGGAAACCCGCGCCACCGTCCGCCTTGCCGATCTCCAGCCGCGTCAGCGTCACTCCCATCGTGAATTCACCGTTTTGCGCGATCTGATGAGTCAGCGAATGAACGCTGCGGCCTCCACCCATGCTGAGACACTCCGCACCGCCTTCGCTTACGCGCCAGTCCTCCATGGGATTGGCCCAGTACTCACCGCCGAGAAATACACGGTCATGGGTTTGTGCCCAGGCATCCGTAGCTGCCGCGCTTTTGGCTGGAGCAGCCATCGCGTTATCACGAGCACTAAGGCCCATGAAGGTTCCTGCCGTCATCAACTTAAGTCCGGTGCGCCTGGAGATGTTCCTTTTCATGAATTCGATGCAACGACGGTGGCAGGGCGTGGCCATCACGGAATTTGGATTTTTTGTTTCAGGTGCCCTGCTCCGCCTCAGAGGCAATGCGACGATAGATTTCCTTGGCCTCTTCGTACGCGCGGCGGGCTGCATCGCGCTCTGCGGGGGCGATGTTCTTTTCACGAACACGCCAGAGCTGTTCGATGCAGGCCAGGCACCACTGGGCGCTGCGGCGCGAGGCGCGGATGGGCTGGTCTGCCACGATGACGTTTACGGGATTGGTGTGCATCTGCGGAAACTGGCGCACGGCCACCCAGCTGCTGCGGGGGATGTCCACATTGAAAACAAGTTCATGCACCTGATCATCGGCCAACACTTCGCGAACGGCGACGGGCAAGCCATTCACGACGAGCTCAATCTTGCGTTTGCCGCCTGCGTAGGGCTGGGCGGTGGTGGCGTCGTGGTAGTTCACGGTGTCGCCAGTGAGACGTGCGCCCGCCACGGGCGACGCGCCGCCGTAGGCAATCTCCAGCGGCGTTTCGGAGCCGAAGGCGGTCTTCACTTTCACTTCGACACGGCCGGGCTGTGCGAGGCGCACTTCATCGCCGGAAGACTGACCGGCGACGGTGAAGTCCAGCGCATGCGCGTAGCCGTCGCTCACATAGCTGCTCCCCTTTGCAAGCCCTTCGCACCACTTCGTGAAATCGATGCTGTCGATCTTCCCCAGCTTCACGTACGTGCGCCCCTGCCCTACACGCGTGCCGCTCATGCAGGGGAAGTCTGTCTCGCCGGCTGCCTTCAGCGGAAACCCGCAATTCATGAGGTGATACCATGTGTTCCACTCAAGCAACCGCGCTGTGTCCATGGCGCTGATGAAATCACACACGCCGTGCGCCGTGGTCACAAAGATTTCGTGGCCGCCGGCGTCGGGGATCGCGACATTTGGCAGAGTATCGAGCACGCGCTCGTGGCTGTTGACGAGCTCGGCCTCGTTCAGACCGCCATCATGATCGGCATCGATTTTTTCATACGACTCCGGCAGAAGTGCGGCCTGCGCCTCCACAGCGGTGAGGCGTGCGTCCTTGCCGGCATCGTAGAGATCGAGAAGACGCTTTGCGGCCACGGAGGCGTTTACCTGCATGCCGCTGCCGGAGTGCGGGTAGCCGGTGTAGCCGCCCTGCTGCTTCGTCCAGCGCAAAGCGGGAAGGGTCCAGGTGGGCCAGCCTTTGATGCCGTCCGCGCCGGGATAGACCAGCTCCCGCAGGTTCAGCAGGCACACGTGGCCGAGTGCGGCTGAGCCGAAGCCGCTCACCTCCATGTCATACTTCATCTGCGTGAGCGGCTCGCTGAAGCGGTCCACCTGCGGGCCGAAAAACTGCCGCTGATAGTCGAAGCAATAGCCCCAGGCGAGCACGCAGCCCACATTCAGCCCCTCGCCCTTGACCTGCTGAAACATATGCTCCGGTCGCATGCCCTCGGAGGGCGATGTGTAATGCGCGCAGCCTGCCGCATGGATATGATGATCGCCGCTGTAGTAGCCAAGATCCGCAGCATTCATCCAGCGCTCCAGCTTTACGGGCAGAGTCATTTCTTTTGCCAGCGGTATCGACACCTTCGTCTTCACCGTGTGGTATTCCGGCCCGCGCGAGGCTTCCATGGTAAACTCTCCCGGTGGCAGCAGCACGCTGCCTCCGCTGGCGCGATACAGGTGCTTTTGGAAGAAGAAATCCGGCGCGAGCCTTCGTGCCTGCGGCGGAAAGACATGGCCTTGAGCATCGGTGAAGGTCAGCCGCGCCGTCGTAGGCGTGCCATCGAAATCCTTCACGTCGAGTTTCACCGTCACAGCGGGCCGCACATCGAACAACACTGGCACCTCAGCACGAAAGCCCAGATCCTGCGTCCCCTGGCCGATGTCAAACACCAGCGTGGTCTCGCGTTTGCCCGCCTCGCTCGAATACAGCAGCGCAATGGCGTACTCCACCTCCAGCCCGCTGAGATTCGCGGTCATCGGCGGTGCCTCGTACAAACTCACCTCCAGGAAGCGGTCTGCACCCTGCGTGTTCTCATTCTCCCGCAGATGCGTCTGCCGCTCCCGCTCCATGGTGCCCTTGGCCACGCCTGCGTAGGAGGGTCCGGCCTGCGGGCTGCTGAACTGCAGGTGCGCCACGCTGGTGGCGTGATTGATCACTTTGATCAACACCGGCGTGTAGCCTCCCTGCTGCACCCGCGCGGCCGCCGGTCCACGCTGCGCCTTCACCCGCGATTCGGGGCTTATGTCCACCACGCAAAGCACCTGCGCATCCAGCGCCGCCTGCACTCCCGCCGCATCACGCTTCGCAATCGCAGCGTTTAGCTTCGCTCGCACATTCTCCGCCAGCGGAACACCGAGAAAATCCAGCGCCTGCACGATCCGCCGCGCATTCGCCGACAGCGGCTGGCCTTCCACTTCGATCACCGGCAGCGGCTCCGCATAGGCTGCGAGGGTGAGCGTCGCGAAGAAGGCGCAGATTTTGTTCATGACCTCTATACGCCGCGAACGCTTACATCTTGGATCACTGACTGAACTCAACCACCGTGCTCACCATAACATCGCGACTATCAGTGACATTGATGAACCATGTGTTGGCATCTGCTGGCGGCTTGGGTGCGGTTATTGTGTAGCCCCAGATGGGTGGACTCGCAGTTAGGGAGTTTATCGTGATTGTGGCCGGAAGACTTTTCCATTCGCGTTTCGAACGCAGCCCGCTGTCCGTGGTATAGTTCAATTCAGCCTTCTTGATAGCGTTCACCCGTGCAGTGCATGAGACCTCAACCGTATCGGTTTTTAAAACAGGATTGCCAAGGGTTGGCAGCGGCTGTTCGGTTTTAAGGCCATCCTTCGCTCCGACCACGGGGGTTATCCCCTTGCACTTCGAGTCTATGAAAATCCCGATCTCCTGCGGTGCCCAGCCGGGCGGATGGCCGTGCGGCATCTTTATCTGAATGCGGAGATGCTTCTCGCCGGGCACCGCGTTGTAGCTTTTCATGTAGCTGTCGAGCACGTAGTGCACGTCGTTGGTGCCGTTTACAAAAAGGATGGGCACATGGCAGCGGGGGAGCAGGCTGCCGGGGTCGTACTCCTTCACCCACAGAGCGCGGTGCTCGGGGTGGAGCTTGTCGATGCTGGGCTTCTGCACAGACTCGCCCTCATGCAGGAAGCCGCAGCCGTAAACGGGCACGGCGGCTTTGAAGCGGTCATCCAATGAAGCGACGAGGCAGGTGGTGTAGCCTCCCCAGCTAATTCCGGTCACGGCCGTGTGCTCTGCATCCACCTCTGCAAAACTTCGCAGCAATGAGTGCGCGCGCATGACGCTGGCGGCGGCGTGAAAGGGCCAGTCATCACTCGTGTCTGGCGTCAGGACGCAGTCGAACTTCTCCGGGTGCCCGTGCGCAGGTCCACCGTTCGGCAGGCGCGTACGTACACCGCGGTGGCCGTTGCCAATGGCCATGCCGGTCTTCGGATCAAACTCAGCATCAGGCGGACGCGAACCGTTCAAGTCCATGGCGATGGCCGCGTAGCCGCGCTTGGCCCACAGATGAACCCAGTCGGCAAAGGCTGTGCCGCCGCCGCCGTGAATGAGGACGACGCCTGGGAATTTGGTACCGGGCTTCGCCTCTCCGAGTGTGGTGGGGGAGGCGTAGAAGGCGAAGACCTCGGTGTCTTTGCCGAGATACTTCTCTCCGGCGTAGGTCAGCGAATGAATCGGCTGATCCTGCCGCACCCACTTCATGGCGGGTACGTTGTTTTTGAGGGCGTCGAGATCCCAGGAGCCGACCTTTTCGGCCTGGAGGGAGGTGGCGAAACAGAGGGTGGTGAGGAGGAAAGAGAGCCGCATGGCGGAAGATCAAACGCTCCAGCGCGGTGGATTCCGCATCCTTTTTTCAGCAAACAAAAACGCCGCAGCAAGCGACTCCCGGCGCTCACTGCGGCGATGGTTGGGTCAACGAAAGATGGATGTCTCTCAGTTGGCTTTTTTCGGACGGCCGAGCACATCGTCCTTGGTGGTGAGGGCGACGGCCACAACCTGGTCAATGAGCTCCTGTTTGATCTTGAGATCCTTCAAGGTGTTCACGAGGTTCTCAGCGATGGCATTGAAGTGCTCCTCCGTGAGCCCCATGCCTTCGTGCGCTTTGCGCATGTCCTTGCCGGTCCAGGGCAGCGGCCCGCCGAAGGCGGCGCTGAGAAACTCCTTCTGCTTCCGGCGCTGCTTGTCCATGCTCACGTTGTCAAAGAAGTGCTTCACGCGGTCATCCGCCAGCACCTTCACATAGAAGGCGTCCACGGCAGCGTCGATCGCGGGCTTGCCGCCGAGTTTTTGATAGAGGCTGTCCTCGCGGGCCTTCAGCCACTTGGTCTTGCACGCTTCCTTGGCAAAGGCCCACTTCCGGCCTTCATAATCGGTGGTGACCGTGGGATCCACCGGCTTGCCGGTCACAGGGCAGATGGTGTTGGCGGCTGTCTCCGTGGCGACGGAGGCGGGATCGATGGCCATGGCGGCATTGACCAGGAGGGTCATGACGGCGGTGATGGTGGCAAGTGAGGTGAGGATGAGTTTCATGGTTTGGTTGGGCCATTTAATAAGTTGCATCGCGAGTGCATCAATGCGCGGATCCTGCGGATGGGTGAGCACGTATTGCGTCTGGCAGGGGAGTGCCAATTCCGGCGCAGAAGGACGCAGAAAGAGGGAAGCGATCTGCGTTTAAAGTTGCATATCTAATGCATGTTTGAAACCAAACCCGATATCACCGGCCGCGCCGAGATTGAAACGCTGGTGAACACTTTTTACGATCGCGTCCGCACCGACGAGGTGCTGGGCTTCATCTTCAACGACGTGGCGCGGACCAACTGGACGACGCACTTGCCGAAAATGTACGCCTTCTGGGAGACCGTGCTGTTTCGCACGGGCGGTTTCACGGGAAACCCCATCGCCGCTCATGCGAAGCTGGTGCCGCAGACGGAGATGGGACGTGCGCAGTTTGACCACTGGCTGCAGCTTTTCCGCGGCACGGTGGACGACCTCTTTTCCGGGGAGCGGGCGGAGCACATCAAAAACTGCGCGGCGGACATGGCGAACGTGATCTACGCGCGCATCAACCACGTCCCTGATCCGCGTTTCGATCCCTCAAACTTGACGCCGGAGCAGCGCGAGCGCTATGCACGTTACAAGCCCCAGCCAGCCGCATGAGCCAGTTTCCCGCCTGCAAACATAAGAAACACCGCGCCACCGGACCGCGGCGTCAGGGGCTGCGCTGGCTGGCGGCAGAGCCGTACCGCGTCTTCTTTTTCAGCGGCGCAGTGTGGAGCATCATCGGCGTGGCGCTGTGGCCGCTGTTTTATGCGCAGCAGATTGGATTCTACCCGGGCCTGGTGCATGCGCGACTCATGATCGAGGCCTTTGGTGCGGCTTTCGTGGTGGGCTTTCTGGGAACGGCGGGGCCGCGCATGGCCACCGCGCCGAAGCTCACCCCGCTGGAGCTGGGCTGGCTCCTTGCGCTGCATCAGGCCTGCGGCATCTGCCATCTCACGCTGCGTATGGCGTGGGGAGATGTGTGTTTCATCGCGCTGCTGTGTTCTCTGCTTCTGTGCCTGATGGTGCGGGTGGTGAAGTTTCGCAAAGAGGCGCCACCGCCGCAGCTGCTGCTGGCGCTCACCGGTTTGATCTGCGGCATCGCAGGCGCTTTGCTGCTGCTGTCAAATGCGACGCAGCTGGATCTGCAGCGCCTGCGGCTTGCCAATCTGCTGCTTTATCAAGGGCTGCTGCTGCCGCCGGTGCTGGGCATCGGTGCCGTTGTGTTTCCGCGCATGCTCGGCGGTGATTTCGGCGATCCCAAAACAGCGGCGCAGAGCCGCGCCAAGCTCATCCGCGCTCTGGTGGCGGCGCTGGCAGTGGTGGCAAGCTTCTTCCTCGAGTCCGGAGGTTTTGTCCTCGCGGGTTATGCACTCCGCACCCTAGCAGCCGCGGCGTATTTGCTGGTGGAAGTGCACTGGCGGAGACATCAGAGCGGCACTCTCACCACGGGTTTGATTGGGTCGCTCATTCTGGGCGGGCTGGGACTGGCGTTGGCAGGATTCTTTTATGTCCAGCACGTGAGCGTAGAACACCTTCTGTACATCGGCGGCTTCGGCATGCTCATGCTCGTGGTGGGCAGCCGGGTATTGTTTGGCCACAGCGGCGATCTCGAAGGCTTCTTTGTGAAAAGCAAATGGGTGCGCTTTCTGGTGTTTCTCGGCGTGCTGGCCGCCATCACCCGTGCCACACCAGCGTGGGCACCTTCCACGACGGTGTCTCATCACATCTATGCCGCGATCACGTGGGCGCTGCTGGCGCTGTTTTGGCTGCTATGGCACCGTCGGCGGTTTGTGAAGCGGGATGAGGAGGAGTGAGGCAGCAGGACGCTCCGCAAAATCAGCACAGCATTCCCCACGGTCAGAAGCGAAGGCAGACGTGTTTTTCGGTTTACTCCGGCATGAATGCAGCGCTGAGCAATCCCGAGTGGTCGAAGGTGGAGTCGATGGCCTACGATGGCTTTGATGAACGGCCGTTTCTCGTCTTCTGGGAGATCACACGGGCCTGTGCGCTGGCATGCAGGCACTGCCGGGCGGAGGCGCAGTCTCACCGGCATCCGGATGAACTGAAACGCGAGGAGGCGAGCCGCCTCATCCGCCAGCTCGCAGAAATGAAGCCCCCCATGCTCATCCTCACAGGTGGTGATCCTCTCATGCGCACAGATGCGCTGGACCTGGTGCGCGAGGCCACGGCGGCGGGGCTGCACGTGGGCCTGAGCCCCTCAGCCACGGCGCGGCTCATGAATGCGGACTTTGCCGAAATCAAAGCCGCAGGGGTGCAGCGCATCTCGCTGAGCCTGGACGGCGCCTGCCGGGAGACGCACGATGCTTTTCGCGGTGTGGAGGGCACCTTCAACCGCACCATCGCCGCCGTGCACCGCGCCCATGCCGCTGACCTCAGCGTGCAGATCAACACCACGCTCACGCGCGGAAATCTGCGCGAATATGAGGCCTTCAAAAAGCTCATGTTTGAGCTGAAGCCCGCCATGTGGAGCGTTTTTCTGCTGGTGCCCACCGGCCGCGCGGGGATCGCGGACCTGCCCGATCCGCAGGACATTGAGCAGGTGTTTCAAGACATGGCTTCGCTGGTGGGAAAAGCGCCGTTTGCCATCAAGACCACGGAGGGCCACCACTTCCGCCGCGTGCTGATTCAGAAGCATGGCGCGGGCGACAGGCAGCGCCCGGGCATGCGCTCGCCGCTGGGTATCCGCGACGGGCGGGGCGTGATGTTCATCTCTCACACGGGCGTAGTCTCCCCCAGCGGCTTTCTACCTTTTGACTGCGGCAATGTGCGTGAAGAGCACCCAGCGGAGATCTACCGGCATCATCCCCTCTTCGTCTCCCTGCGTGACAATGATGCGCTGAGTGGGAAGTGCGGCCGGTGCGAGTTCCGCACCGTCTGTGGCGGCTCCCGGGCACGCGCGTATGGCGTCACGGGCGATCCCTTTGCAGAGGATCCGGCGTGTGTGTATCAGCCGAGGCTGGCAGGTGTAGCACTGGGCTGAGCAGGCAACACCAACCCATCACAGCGCAGGCGGCGTCCACTCCGGAATGCCACCTGCCTTGGCCTGCTTGTCATACGCCTCCCAGAAGGGACGTGTGGGAGACATGGGTGCGGTTTCATTCACCATGAGCGGGCGGGCCTCTTTCCAGTAGGCCTCATAGGCGGCGCTCATTTTCTGCACGACGTCGGGGTGGTCGGCGCTGACGTCGGTTTTCTGGTAGGGGTCGGCCTCCAGGTCATAGAGAGCACCCTTGGTGGGCTGAGCGGTGGCGGCCTGCTGTTTCTTCCTGGCATTGCCCTGCCCCCCCCGCGGCCCTACAAAACGGAAGCGCTGATTGCGCACGCCGTAGTTGATAAACTCCTGCGTGTTGGGCTCCGTGCCGGTGGGCCAGCGGGCCACATGGGTGAAGAGGAAGCGGTCCTCCCAGTTGCCAGCTTTGTCTTCGATGAGTGGCAGGAGGCTGCGGCCCTCCACCTGGTTTTTCGGCAGCTCGGCATTGGCCAGCGCCGCGAAGGTGGGCAGAAGATCGATGTGAGCGGCAATGGTCTTGATGTCACGCCCGGGGGTGATGTGGCCGTCCCAACGGATGAACAACGGCACACGAACACCACCTTCATCGGTGGAGCCTTTCAAGCCCACCTGATCGCCATTGAAGAAGGGATAGCCGGGAATGATTTCCTTGCCTCCGACGGCCGCTCCAGGCCCCCCGCCCGTGGTGCCATTGTCTGACATGAAGATGACCACCGTGTTCTTGTACAAGTCCCACTCCTTCAGCTTTTCCGCCAGACGGCCCATGTTTTCATCAATGTTTTCGATCATGCCGTAGAAGCCGGCCTGCTCTTTGGCAAAGCCAAGATCGGTGAAGCGCTTCGCATTTTTTTCCGGTGCGATGAAGGGGCCGTGCGGCGCATTGGTGGCGATGTAGGTGAAGAAGGGTTTGCCGCTGTCCTTCTGCTGCTTGATCCAGCCGAGAGCAGCGGTGAAGAAGACATCCGTGCAGAAGCCGTGAGTTTTCACGAAGCGGCCGTTGTGTCGGATGGCCGGATCCATGTACTTGTTGTCCGGCGCATCGGCGCAGGAGCAGTCATAGGCCTGACCAATGCCGCCCGCGCCGTGGATGAAAGCTTCGTCAAAGCCGCGCTGATTGGGCTGATAGGCGTCTTCATCACCGAGGTGCCATTTGCCGAAAATGCCGGAGGTGTAGCCCGCGGTTTTGAGAACCTGCGGAAGAATGGTGGCATTCAGAGTCATGCGCTCGCGCTCTAGAATGGTGTGCGTGATGCCGTTCTTCAAATCGTGCCGGCCGGTCATGATGGCACTGCGGGTAGGCGAGCAGGTGGGACTGACGAGGAAGCGGGTGAAGCGCAGGCTTTTGCTGTGCAGCGCATCGAGATTCGGCGTCTTCAGCCAGGGGTGGCCCACGCAGCCCATCTGCCCGTAGCCCTGGTCGTCCGTCATGACGAGAATGATGTTGGGCTTGCTGCCTGCGAGATCCGCAAAGGAAGGTGCAGCGAAGGCAAGGAGAAGAGTGAGGGCGAGTTTCATGGTCGGGAATGTGAGGACGCAAATACGGCGGGGCTCTTTCAAGCAATGCGCGTGTGAGAGCCTGCTCGGCTACTTTTTATACGGCTCGCGCTTCACCTCATCGATCACCGGCACGTCCTTGTTCATCGTTTCATAAGCGGCTAGGAGACGCTGCACTTCCTCGGGGTGCTCTGCAGCGACGTCATGCTGCTCGCCGGGGTCGTTCTGCAAATCAAACAGCTGCATCTTCGCGGCGGCATCGCCGGTGTTCAGGCCGGGAAAGGCGTCCAGGTTGTATTGCTCATACGGCGCCAGAATGGTGACTCCATCGGGCGCGCGCGGGTCCAGCCACTTGCCGTCTGCACCCGCCTTGAGCTTGAGCTGCGTGGCAGGCAGCACGTGCAGCTTCCACCGCGCATCGCGGATGTTGCCGAGTTTGGAATTGAGGTGGCCGAAGAGGAATTGGTGCGGTGATTTCGCCTCGCCTTTGAGAAGCGGCATGAGACTGCGGCCGTCCAGCACGCGGTCGTCTGGCATCTTCGCGCCGGTGGCTTCCAGCACGGTGGCAAAGAGATCCATGGTGATGGCCATCTGCTCGCTCACCCGCCCGCCTGATATCTTGCCGGGCCAGCGCGCTATCATCGGAACACGATAGCCGCCCTCCCATTGCGCACCCTTCATGCCGCGCAGGCCGCCAGTGCTGCCGCCGAACCAGGCGCCATTGTCGCTGCTGAAAAGTACCAGAGTGTTTTCATCCAGACCCAGCTCTTTCAATTTGGCCAGCACCTGGCCCACGCTCCAGTCGAGCTCCGCCACGGCATCTCCATATAAACCAGCCCCGCTCTTTTTGTAAAACGCCTCGGAAGCGGCGAGCGGCTTGTGCGGCATGGCATGCGCGAAGTAGAGAAAGAAAGGCTGCGCCTTGCTGCGCTCGATGAATCCTAGGGCACGCTCGGTGTAGCGGCGTGTGAGTGTGGCCTGAACGACGGGGTATTCGATGACCTGCGTATTCTCCAGCACCTGCACCGGACGCATGTCGTTGGAATACGGGATGCCATAATACTCATCAAAGCCGCGCTCCGTGGGGAGAAAGCCCGCTTTGTGACCCAGATGCCACTTTCCCACCATGCCCGTGGCGTAACCGGCCGACTTCAGCACCTGAGCCAGCGTGACCTCTTTCTCCGGCAGGTGCAGCGCATCCGCCGCAGCACCGCCATCCGGCGCGGGATTCTGGGTCATGCCGCAGCGGAAAGGGTAGCGCCCCGTCATCAGAGCGGCCCGCGTGGGCGCGCAGAAAGGAGCCGGACAGTTGAACTGGGTGAGCCTCGCGCCCTCCGCCGCCATCTGGTCGAGGTGCGGCGTCTTGATCTGCGGATGGCCGTAGCAGCAGAGATCGCCGTAGCCGAGATCATCGGCCAGAATGATGACGATGTTCGGCTGCTTCGCCACCAGTGACGACGCGGCGAGGAACGACAAAAGCAGGAACGAGAGAATCTTCATGGCGGGACAAATACGCCTGTCACTTCCCTGCTTTTTGCGGGTAATCAGCACCCGACAGGCTCTTCTCCACCGAAGCTTTCCAGGCATTGAGTTCCGCGGTCATTTTTGCCACACGTTCGGGCTCCTGTGCCGCCAGGTCGGTGGTTTCCTTGGGATCTTTGGAAACATCATACAGCAGCGCGGCGGCCATGGGCGCATCACCCTTCTTGTTCTTCTTGTTGCCACGGCCGGCCACGGGATTTGTGTGCAGCTTGTAAGGCCACTCCAGCAGAGCCGCGTGGCCGCCACCGTCACGACCGTGCGCCCAGAACGGAATCGCCTTGCTGCGCGTCTCGGTCTTGTGATCAAACAATGGCAGCAGGCTGATGCCATCCAGCGGCTGGATTTGATTCTGCGCCACAGCACCCGTGGCGGCGAGCACCGTCGGGTAAATGTCGAGCGTGGAGCAGGGCGTCTCGCTGACAAATGGCTGCGGTATGCGCGCCGGCCACTCGACCACGGCAGGCACGCGCAGGCCGCCTTCCCACAGCGTGCCTTTTTCACCGCGCAGGTAGCCGGTGGACTTCGGGCCCTCATGGCCGCCATTGTCGCTGTTGTACCAGAAGATCGTGTTGTCCGCGACCTTCAGCTCGCGCAAGGCCGCACGCAGCCGGCCCACGCTGCGATCCACGGCGGTGATTTCACCAAAGTAATTTTGCTCCTCTTCGGAGAGGCCGCTGTACAGCGCCTTGTCCGCAGGCAGTGCGATGTGCGGCACATGCGGGGAACCAAACCATACCACACTCAGGAAGGGCTTGCCCGCAGCGGCCTGCTTCTTGATGAACTTCAGCGCCTCATCCGTGGTGACGTCGGAGCTGTCGCCATGAAACTTTTCCGGCACGCCCTGGCGGCCCAGCACGGGATCGAGATCGAAGAAATTATCGGCGGAGACCCATTCATCGAAGCCCATCTTACCTGGAGAGAGAGGGTCGCTGGCGAGGATGGCGCGGCCGGGCATGTCGGTGGTGTTCTTGTCGCCATTCTTGCCATTGAGGTGCCATTTGCCGAAGTGCCCGGTGGCATAACCGGCGGACTGCAGCACCTTCGCCACCGTCAGTTCTTCAGCTCGGATGGGCGCGCCCGGATTGAAGGTGCCCATGCGGTCAGGGTGCCTTCCGGTCATGATGCTGGCGCGTGTCGGCGAGCAGTTGAAATGCGCGGTGTAGAATCGATTCAACCGCAAGCCGCTCTTCGCCAGCGCATCAAGATTCGGCGTCTTCAGCTCGGGGTGTCCGTTGTACCCGGTGTCTCCCCAGCCCTGGTCATCCGCCATGACGAGCACGACATTGGGTGGTGCGGCAAACGACGCATGCGAGATGAATAATGACGCAAGGAGCAGGAGATGTGTTTTCATGGATTGGGTGTGAATTCGTAGAGAGCAGCGCATCATGGTTTCTTCTTTTTCTTCTTCGCCTTCGCAGTCACCGGCGCAGCATCCGCAGGCAGCCATTTGGCGAGCTCGGCTTTCATAGCGGCGTGCTCGGGCATGCCCGCGAGATTCGTCCACTCATGCGGATCGGCCTGCTCATCGTAGAGTTCCTCGCCGCCGTTTGCATAGTGAATGTAGCGCCACCTCTCCGTGCGGATGGCATGATTGCCATCGTGCATGGTGCTGATGGCCGGGTGCTCCCAGGCGGCCTGCGGATCGGCGAGCAGCGGCTTGAGGCTTACCCCTTGCAGATGCGGCGGCAGCGGGAGCCCCGCTAGATCACAAAGCGTGGGATAGATGCCGAGGAAATCCACTGGGCGCTCGCACACGCTGCCTGGCTTTGTCATGCCAGGCACGCGCCAGATGAGGGGCGCTCGCGTGGCCTCCTCCCACAGCGTCGATTTGCGCCAGTGCTCCTTTTCACCGTGGTGCCAGCCGTGGTCGCTCCATAGACAGACGATGGTGCTGTCCTTGTGCGGGGATTTTTCCAAGGCATCCAGCAGCCGCCCCACCTGCGCATCGGTGAACGCAATGCATGCGAGGTAGGCGCGCACGCATTCGCGGTATTTGTTCAAATCACGAATCGCGGCGAACTCGCCGGCCTTTGCCATGATCACACCTTCTTTGGGAAGATCGGCGAGGTCATCGGTCTTCAGCTCTGGCAGCGAGATGCTTTCCAGTGGGAACATCTCGAAATACTTGTGCGGCGCATTCCATGGCAGGTGGGGCCGATGAAAACCGCAGGCGAGAAAGAAGGGCCTGTCATGCGCCTTGCCAAGCTGCGCCACGCCGAAGCTCGCCGTCTTGTAATCCACGAGCTCCTCTTCCGGCGAATCGAGCGGTGCGATGTCATTGCTGCCAATCATGAAACCATCCGGCGTCTTGCCGGGCTTTAATGACCAGTCTTTTTTATCGGCGTCCTTCTCCTCGCGTTCGCCGTCCTTCGCATACTCGTCCCACTCCTCCTGGCGCACCTTGCTGCCGTGGAAAATCTTGCCCTGGCCGAGGGTGCGGTAGCCCTGCGCATGCAAGTAACCTGGCAGCGAAGGCCGCTCCGCAGGCACCGCCACGCGCCAGTCCTCGCCATTGGTGATCACGCCCGTGGTGCTCGGCCGCAGGCCCGTGAGCAGCGCCGTGCGCGAAGGATTGCACAAGGCATACGCCGTGTAGGCCCGCGTGAAAGCCACTCCGGATTTGGCCAGGCGATCCATGTTCGGCGTCTTCGCCTGCGCCGACCCTGAGTAGCCCGTCCAGTCGCGCATGTCATCAATGGCGATGAAAAGGATATTGGGCCTGTCAGCGGCGAATGGTCCCGCTCCACAAAACAGCAGAGTGAACGTCGAGAAGATGGCGATGAGTTTCATGGCTGTGAAATTGTTCAGCGCAGCAGAGCGAGAATGCCCGCTGTCGGAGCCACGGCATGCACACCGTCCATGCCCGCATTGCCAAAATCAAAATGCTGGAGCGAGGCATCCATGATCTTGATGCCTTCTTCCATGAAGCCACCGCCAATGAGCACGATGCCGAGCTGAAAGCCGCGTTTGGGTTCTTCCGCCAGCGTGTAATGCTTCGGCGTCGAAGGCGTGGTGTGCGCATCGCTTCCCGTCCCCGTGTTGGGATCCGTCATTGGTGCGATGCTGTTGAGCGCAAAGGTTTGCGCCCTTTTCAGCGCGGCATCGAGCTTTGGCTCACGATACGCAGCGTTAAATTGCTGCAGCTCCATCAACACATGGACGGTGAGCATGAAATAACCGAGGATGTCCTTGTCCTTTGGATCATTGCCGGAGAGGCTGTAGTGCCAGAAGCCATCCTCCACCTGCGCAGGAATGATCTGCCCGTAAACGCACTTGTCCGTCTTCCGCTTGAGCCGCGCCGAGAGTTCCGGCGAGACCTCGCGCAACGCTTCGCTGAGCATCCCCGTCGCCATTGCGATTGCCGCGCTTTTGTTGATGATCGAGGGCTTCGTCAGTGGCTGCTTGGACTCGCCCGTCTTCACATCAATGTCCGCCGACCACCAGCCCTCTTCGCTCCAGGGGTATTCATCGAGCACCTTGCCGAGATACTTCAAATCCTCACCCCGCCCTCCCTCCTTGTGCAAAATGTACGCGACATTCGCGGTGTAAAATCCGAGCGCTGGCGGCCCCCCGCCGATGAAGACTTTGCCCGTGCCCGGTTTTTCCTTCTCCTTGATCGGCAGCACACCAAATTTCATCTCCCGCATGTCGTGCAGCACCCGGTCCGCCAGATTCAGCGCCGCCTTGCGAAAGCGCTGATCTCCGGTGAACTCAAAGGCCCGGTAGAACGCGAGCGCCTCTTCGCCGTCGCCCCCTTTGCCTTTCAACTCAGCGACGCTGCCGTCTTCCTTGAGCAGCAAGTTCAGATGCTTCGTCGTCGCCGCGAGCAGTCGCGTTTTGAAGGCAGGCACATCGGCACTCCAGACCAAACTCATCGGGAGTATAACTGCAGCGAGGACAATGAGTGCGGTTTTCATCGATGAAATGTGAGTCTTAATTCGCGGTGCGTTATTCACTCCTCCGCACTTTTCTTCTTTTTGCCCTTCGTGGCACCCGGCAGCTTGCGGCCTGTGGCGTTCGCCCATCGGATATAAGCCTCGCTCAATTCCTTGACCAGTTCCGGTCTCGCAGCGGCGAGGTCATTCAGCTCCGTGCGGTCGTTCGCCAGATCATAGAGCTCCCACTTCACCGGTTTGGCCTCGGTATCCCAGACGAGCTTCCATTCGCCATGACGCACGGCGCAGTTGCCGCTCCACTCCCAGCAAATTTCGGCAGGCTCAGGGCGTTTGCCGCCGTTCAGAATCGGCGCAAGGCTGTGGCCTTCGATGGGCGGCGTTTTTTCACCATGAATCTCAGCCAGCGGCTTCGCGGCAGCGACTTCGAGGCAGGTCGGCAGCACATCTATAATATGTCCCATCTGATTCGTCTTCGTGCCGGCCTTCACATGACCGGGCCAGCGTACGATGAAGGGAGTGCTGATGCCGCCTTCATTCACCCAGCTTTTGTAGCGGCGAAAAGGGGTGTTCTGCGCCCAGCCCCAGGATGGGCCGACGGCGGTGTAGGTGCTTACGATGCCCGGCTGCTGCGTGGCATCGCGACCCCCGGGTTCCTCCGTGCAGCCGCCATTGTCAGATAGGAACATGATCAGCGTGTTGTCCGAGATGCCGAGATCATCCAGCGTCTTCAGCAGGCGGCCGATGTTTTGATCCATGCGGTCCACCATGGCGGCATAAGTGGCCATGCGCAGGTCCTCCCAATCCTGATTCGCGCCGTCCCAGCCATAGGCTTTTAAGTCGGTGCCTGAAAGCGCAGGCATGTTGTCCCACAGGCCCATGGCCTTCTGCCGTTCGTAGCGCGCCTGGCGCATCGCCTCCCAGCCAGCCTTGTATTTGCCGCGATACTTCGCGATGTCTTCCGCCGGCGCATGCAGCGGGTAGTGCGGGCAGGTGAAGGCGAGGTGCAGGAAGAAGGGCTTCGATTCTCCGGTGAAGCGCTTGATGGTTTTGATCGCGTGATCAGTGAAGGCGTCTGTGGTGTAGTAGCCGGGCGGGAACTCTTTGATGAGTTCGTCATTGTGGCCAAACACCCGCACCTTGCCGCCCTTGGCATCGGGGTCCGGCTGCGCGGGGTTGAAGAAATTGCAGCAGCCGTCCATGAGGCCGTAGTATTCATCGAAGCCGCGATCAAAAGGCCGCTGCGGCGCCACGCTGCCCAGATGCCACTTGCCGCAGAGCGCGGTGCGGTAGCCCGCGGCGCGCATCTGCTCGCCCACGGTGGCGATGTTTTGAGGGATGCTGTTCCCGCTGTTGCGCGGGTACATGCCGGAGAGCAGGGACGCACGCGTGGTGGTGCATTTGGCATTGTTGTAAAACTGGGTGAAGCGCAGCCCTTCATCCGCGAGGCGCTGCAAGTTCGGCGTGTGGATCTCTCCGCCGTAAGGACTGATGCAGGAGAAGCCCATGTCATCCGCCATCATGAGGATGATGTTTGGCGGCGGGGCGGCGGCTTTTGCGGTAGGGGCTGCGGCGAACGCCACGAGTGCAATGAGGGTGAGCTTCATGATCGAAGTAAGTGGTCAGGGCGCATGCGCGGATTCGCGAATTTCGTGCAGCTTTTTCCAAATCTCCGCCTCAGGTGCCTGCGGCGAGAGGAGCAGGATGATCTGGGTCTTTTTGCTCTCGGGCAGCGGGCGCACATCGATCTCAAGGTTCAGCGTGATCCGGCGGCCATCAGTAAAAGTGTCGATGTAGGGCACCTTCGCGGAGAACTGGCCTGCTTTGTCGCGCGGTTTCACCTCGGCATTGAAGATGGCGGGATCAGGCTGCATGCCCTTTCCGCGGCCCACCATCGTGCTCAGTCCTTTGAAGTACTTGTCGAGAAAGTCCTTCAGCTCCTTCTCTTGGAGTTCCGGTGTGCCGTCGATGCAGATGGAGAGGGCGTAGGTGAAATAGTTGGGTGCATCCGTGCGGAACATGCCCGGCGAAAAGCGCGCCTCTTCATGACCCGTCCACGCAATGTCGCGTGCAAATCCCGGCGGGATGGGCAGGCGCTCAAAACGCCAGTCGGCAGGCCCGAACAGCATGGTGGGTGCGGGCTGCGCGCGCTGCGCCATGAGCGGAGCGGCGCAGATGAAGATTAAGAACAAGGCAAGATGTCTCATGGTTGGACGCGTGAGAACCAGGTCGCAGAGGATGCAGCCGCATCACTCATTTGGCCTGCTTTTGCTGCTGCATTTTCTTCTTCCTCTTCCCCTTTCCAGGTTTTCCGGCCTTGCCGTCGCCGCCATCCGTCTTGCCGGCGGCGGGGTTCAGCTCCGCCAGCACGGCGGTGAGCCGCGTGCGTGCGGCCTTGCTGGCCTCGGTATCAGCGGCGGGGAGCACGAGTTTTTCCACGAAGGGAGCATCGCTCATGTCAAAGAGCTCACCGCTTTCATTGAGCTTCCAGCCCTGGCTGCGCACGTACCATTTGGCGCCAAGCTGCACGTAGGCCCACTCTCGCGGCGAGCCTTTCTCCCCACGCAGCTGCGGGGCGATGCTGACGCTGTCGAATTCTACTCCCTCGGGCGCTTTGGCACCGGCGAGATCCAAAAAGGTGGCCTGCATGTCGGTGAAGTTGACAAGGTCGTTGTTCACCTTGCCGGCGGGTGTGACACCGGGCCAGCTGGCGATCAGCGGCACGCGGGCGCCTCCTTCCAGCATGGAGGCTTTTTGGCCATTGATCATGCGGCCGCCGATGGTGCAGGGGTGGTTCAGCGCGGTGCCATTGTCTCCGGCAAAGAGGATGAGCGTCTTCTCACGCAGGCCAAGCTTTTCCACCTCAGCCACAAGCGCGCCCACCTGCTTGTCCATGTAGGCGATGTTGTCATTGTAGAAGTCCGCGCCTTTGCCCGCGTCCGCGGCGGAATCAGGCGTGCGCAGAATGGGGCCGTGCACGAGGTGCATGGAGTAATATAGGAAGAAGGGGTGCTCCTTGTGCCGGTTGATGAAGTCGAGGCTGTAGGCTTGGATGATGTCGGGGTTGTACTCCTCCTTGGGGGTGTTGATGGTCTCGCCGTTTTTCTCGTAGCTGGTCTTCCAGTACCAGCCGCCGGCGGTGGGATCCGTGCAGTATTCGTCAAAGCCCCAGTCCTTTGGCGTTTCGCCCACCTGCCGCCATTTGCCGGACTCGCCTGTGGCGTATCCGGCCTGCTTCAGCAGCTTGGCCATGGGCTGCTCATCCGCGGCCCTTGCACCCGGGCCGCCATTGCGCCAGGAGCCATTGCCTATGCCGCCGGTGCGGAAGGCATAGCGCCCGGTCATGAGCACGCAGCGGGAGGGTCCGCACAGAGGCGCGGAGTAGCAGAGGTCAAAGCGAGTGCCGGAGGCGGCGAGTTTGTCGATGTTTGGCGTCTTGCGCGCATCGGAGCCATAGCAGCTCAGGCCGTCATGGCCGAGGTCGTCGGCGAGGATGAAAATGATGTTGGGCTGCGCCGCCACCGCGGGATGAACCAGAAGAGCGAAGCAGGATAGCAGGGAGAGAATCAAAGTCTTCATGTGACAGGCAGGACTGACGTTGGGGTAAGTTTCGAAGGCAGGTTCTTGAAGGAGTTATTTGCCGTTCTTCTCCGTCTTTTCTTTTGGCTTCACGATCATCTTCTCCGGCTCCTTGGATCCGGGCGGTTTTTCAGTGCTGATCTTCGCGCGCAGCTCCGGCGGGAGCCTGCTCTCATCAATCTTCGTGCCGGTGATGTCGATGGTGGCGCGCATGGTGGCGAAACCGGCGGGCAGGGCGGTGATGGGGCAGTTCTTCACCCGCAGCTGATTGACGATCTGCACCTTCCCGAACGACTCCGGCAGCGTGGTGAACGGATTGTCAGACAGATCGCACACACGCAGGCGCGTGAGGTTTGAGATGCTCTCCGGAATGCTGGAGATCTGGTTGTGCGCCATGTTGAGGTGGCGCAGCTCGGCAAGGTTGCCGATGGCGGCGGGTAGCTCGGTGAGGTAATTGCTTGAAAACTGCAGCTTCTTCAGCCGCGCCATCCCAAACACAAACGCCGGGATCGCCTTGAAGTCACAGTCGGTGAAATACATTCCCTCAAGCGCGTCCATCTGAGTGATCGCCTCGGGGATCTGGTGCAGGCGCTTGTTATGCTCAAAGTACATGAAGGAGACGTTGTCGAGCTGGCCCAGCTCGTCCGGAAGGGTGCTGAGGTCGTTCTGGTTCAGGAAGAGATGCAGATTCTTCACGCTTTTAAGCGGCACCTGCCTGCCTTCATCCGTGACAATGAGGCTGCTGATGCCGGTGATGTCCGTGAGGCCGGTGTCAGAAAGCAGCAGGGCGCGGTCGTCTTCCTTGAGGTTGTTCGTCTGGTCATGATGACTCGGCATTTCGACTCCCTTTTTAGCAACAAAGAGCGTGGGCGGATCTTTGGCGGCCAGTTCGCTCAGAGTCACGGCCTGTGCGCTGCCTACGGCAGACAGCAGAAGGAAAGCGAAGGCGGTCTTCATGGCTGGCTGCGAAACGTAGGCGCCGCCCCCATCTATCATTCGTCCGTGCTCAATCACCCTTGTCATCGCCATGCTCGTAAGTCTTCGGCAGGGTGGCCGTCCATGTGGCGAGTTGTTCGGTGAGGCGTTTGAGCACGTCTGGCTGTTTCTCCGCCAAATTAACTTTCTCGCCCGGATCGGTGGCCAGGTCGTAGAGCGTGACCTCGCCATTGCGGCGATGGGAGCCGTGCAGCTTCCAGTTTTCCAGCAGCAGGGTGGGATCGCTCCGCTCCGAACTGGTCTTCCAGAAGAGCGGCTTCGTGCGCACATGCACGCCGCCGAGCAGCGCCTTCGACGAATCTTCACCATCGAAATCCGCCGCACTGATGGAAATGCCCGTGATGCTGCAAAGTGAGGGCAGCCAGTCCGCACCGCTGATGACGGACTGATCATCCACACGCCCGGCGGGCACCTTCGCAGGCCAGCGGGCGATGAAGGGCACACACACGCCGCCTTCGAGATCGGTGTGCTTGCCTCCGCGGAAGTTTGGCCCGGCGTAGCCCATGGCATTGAGGCGCATCTCGTCGATATCGCTTCCGGCGGGGCCTTTGTTTTTTTTCCGCGGCTTGGCGTCCGCGCCTTCGGTGTCGCGCAGCGGCGCGGCGCCCTGGTCGCTTGAGAAAACTACGAGCGTGTTCTTGCGCAGGCCCAGCTCATCGAGCTTTTGCAGCAGGCGGCCGATTTCGGCGTCCATGGATTTCACATCCGCGAGGAACGCACGCAGATGGGCGGCAGGATCTCCGCCCAGCTTTTTGCACAGCGCAAACTTCTCCTGCATGACCGGTGTGAACTTTGACTCGTCCAGCTCCAGCGGACCAAAGGCATCCAGCACCGCCTGCGTGGGGTGGATGGGATGGTGCGAGATGTGATCCCAGATGTTCACATAGAACGGCTCACCTTTGTGTTTCTCGATGAAGCTGATGGCCTGGTCATACATCGGCGCGTCGCGTCCACGTCCGTCGTCCGACTGGCGGTGCTTGCCGGATGTACCCTGATCCGAGCCGATGACATCGATGCCATAGGTGCCCGGCTCCAGCACGGTTCCGATGTGCCATTTGCCAAAGTGGCCCGTGGCATAGCCATTCTTCTTCAGCAGCTCCGTGATGGTGACGCGGGTGCCAAAACCAAAGCTGGCAGGATACTTCTGAAACGTGGCGGGAAACTTGCCCGTCATGAGCCCGGTGCGTGCCGGGCAGCAGGTCACGCCCGTGGCGTGGAATTTGGTGAAGCGCGTGCCATCCGCTGCGAGCTTGTCGAGGTTGGGCGTCTGCGCATAAGGGTGGCCGTAACAGTGCGGATCTCCCCAGCCGAAGTCATCGGCGAGGATGAAAATGATGTTGGGCTTGTCCGCTGCGCCGCATGACAGCGATAGAGTCAAAGCCAGAGTCGCGAGCAGAAAGAGCTTCATGGTGGTGCGCGCGGAAACGAAAGAGACGTGGCGGATTATGCAGACAAACCCTCAATCCTCCTTGCCGCCCGAGGAGTCCGGATTTCTCGGCTCGTCGTGTTTCGGCAGCCACTGCTGCATGTCCGCTTTAATCTTGGCGAATTCGGACTGGGTGGCGAGGTTGGTGCGTTCGAGCGGGTCTTTGTCGTGATCGTACAATTCCTCCGCGCCGTCGGCGTAGCGGATGTAGCGCCAGCGGTCGTTGCGCAGGGCGTGGTTTTTAAAGCCGGAGGTGGTCAGGGCCGGGCGGTCCCACGGCGCGGAGGGATTTTTCAGCAGCGGCATCAGGCTCACACCTTCGACATCGGACTTGGCGGGCAGCCCGGTGAGAGCCACCAGCGTGGGGTAAATATCCAGCAGGCTGACGGGATGCGTGCACACCTGCTGCGGAGCGACGCCCGGTCCCGCGATGATCAGCGGCACATGCGCGGAGCCTTCGCGCAGGCTGCCTTTGGACCAGTTGTGCTTGTCGCCAAATTCGTAGCCATTATCTCCGCAAATAACGACGACAGTGTTCTGGCCGTTAGGCCCCTCGGTCAGGCCCTTCAGGATGCGGCCCACGCAGTCGTCCGCATAGCGGGAGGCGGCGAAATAGGCGGAGAGCAGCTCTTTGCGGCGCTGCACCAGCTCCGATTCTCCCTTGTGAATCTTCTCGCGGACTGAAGCCGGCACGGGTGCGCTTTCATCCGCGGCCAAATCGGGCACGGTGATGCGAGCGGGAGGGAAGAGATCAAAGTACTCCTGCGGCACATACCAGGGCGTGTGCGGCTTCACGATGCCGCAGGCGAGGAAGAAAGGCTCGTCATGCTTTTTCGTGAGGAACTCCACCGCCCATCCCGCGAGCTTCCAGTCCTCCATCTCGTCCCTGCTTTTGTACAGCGGGCCCCATGCATGCTTGCCGATGGCATTCAAGCCTTCGCCTTCAGGCGTGGGAGCGTGCTTCTTCTCTTTGCGGCCCAGGTCGATGCCCTCGGCCCAGATGCGTTTGCCCGCAGCGGCGGCGATGGCGGAGCTGAAGACCTTTCCGGCCCCCGCGAGATGATAGCCTTGATCGCGGAAATACGTCGGCAGCGAGATCCGGCTCTTCAAGAGGTGGTCTTTGGGCAGGTCATCCTGGCTGTTGTCATAGATGCCGGTGGTGGAGGGACGCAGACCAGAGAGAAAGGCCGTGCGCGAGGGATTGCACACCGGGGCCGCGCACTGTGCGTTGACGAAATTCATGCCCGTCTTCGCAAAGCGGTCGAGCTGCGGCGTCACCGGCTCCGGTGCGACATCCGTGCGGCCAGCGTAGCCGTTTTGATCGTCGAGCACGATGAGCAGAACGTTGGGCCTTGAGGGAGGAGCCGCCTGCGCTGAGGTCAGTGCAAGAAACAAGAGCGGGAGAAGAAGGCGCGATTTCATGATGGAAAAGAGAAAGTGAGACTCAAGTCTTCGGCAGGCTTTGCAGCCACTCCAGCAGCAGCTCAGGCCACTTCGCGGGCGGATAGCCGTTCTTCACGCGCTGGGGAATGAGATTGCCCACGCCGTGCGCTCCTTCATCGAAAACTTCCATGCGCACCGGCACGCCGATCTTCTCAAGATCGGCTTTGATGTCCTGCGGCATTTCGATGGGCGCGCCGCCCTGGATGCCATCATTGGAGGCGTGCACGAGGAACACGGGTGGCGTGTCCTTTTGAAATACGAAGGGCGACTCCTTCTGCCTCCAGTGCCAGGTGGCGAGGCCGACGGCGAAATCCGGGCGGCTGCTTTCGCGCTCGATGGGATCGGGCGACTGCGCATCGCCACGGTCGAAGTTTGCCGCGAGATTCATGCTAAGATTGCCACCGGCTGAATAGCCTGCGATGCCGACCTGTTTTGGATCAATGCCCCACTCTTTCGCACGATGCCGCACCAGGCGCACAGCGCGCTTCGCATCCAGCAATGTGAGTGCCTGGATGCCGGCGTTGTCCAATTTGTGCGGTGGGCGCAGGCGGTACTTCAGTCCGATGATGGCCATGCCCGTGCGCTTTTCTGCGGGCGGAAGAAAGAGCGTGATGGCGGGCACGGTGACATTTCGAATGGTGCCGCGCTCTTCCTGGATCTCCGCAGGTGCATTCTCCAAAAACTGCGGCGGCTTCCCGGGCCAGAGCGGAATCGATTCCGCGGCAACGAGCACAGCGGCGGAAAATAGCCAGAGGCAGCAGAGCAGTTTCATGGTCGGCCCCTGAAACGCTGGAGCGGCGAAGTCTTTCGTGAAATAATCTGCCGGCTGCCGCCTCTCACTGGCATGAAGCTCGCCGTATTATCCCTCTTCCTCATGCTGCCATCCCTCTCCTGCTCTGCCGCCTCCACTGAGCAGCCCGTGGAGGCCGGGACGGTGCACTGGGGACGCGTCTTGGAGACAGCACTGGCGTCCAGCGGGCAGTCGGGCAAGCCGGTGTTTGCCCTGTTTCAGGAGATTCCTGGCTGCGCAGGCTGCAAGCAGTTCGGTCGCGAGGTCATGTCTCATCCGCTGATCGTGGCAGCTGTCGAGACGGAGTTCACTCCGCTGCTCATTCACAACAACCAGGGCGGCAGGGACTTGGAAGTACTGAAGCGCTTTGGCGAGCCCGCATGGAACTACCAGGTGGTGCGCTTTTTAAATGCTCAGGCAGAAGACATCATCCCGCGCAAAGACCAGGTGTGGGACACCGGCGGAATCGCCGAGCGTATGGTCACGTCGCTGACCCAGGCCAACCGACCAGTGCCCGCCTATCTGAAGCTGCTGGCTGCCGAGCAGTCGCCACGGCTCAAGGAGGCCGTGTTCGCCATGTACTGCTTCTGGACCGGAGAGATGGAGCTGGGAAGAATCGACGGCGTGATCACCACGGAGGCCGGATTCATGGATGGAAGAGAAGTGACGAGGGTGAAGTACGACCCGCAGGTCATTTCGCTGCCGCAATTGATAGCCGCTGCTGAGAAAGTGGAGTGTGCCAATGCGGTGTCTGTGCCGGCGATGGATCTCCCGACAGCAACGACGAAGCGGCTCAAGATCGGGGCCATCTCAGGATATCGAACGGCGCCGAAGGATGATCAGAAGAAGCAGATCAGCGGCACAGCGGCGGCGAAGCTGACTCTTTCCCCGTCCCAGGCCACGAAAGTGAATGCGTGGATACGCACCGATCCCGCCAGGGCTTCAGGCTTCCTCACCAAAGCTCAGCAGGCGCAGCTCAAGGGCGGGTCTTGACGATCAGGCTCTCCAACGGTGGTGCCTCGTGCTCCCCGGTGTTTTCATAACCGGGCAGCTCCTTGCCGCCGTGGCGCTCCTCGCGCGTCTTTACCTCCGGACCATAGGCCATGCGCAGGATTTTCAGGTCTTCGATTTTATCCTCAGCCCTCACGCCTAGCAGAGTGTGGTAGATGGCGCAGTCCTCGATGCGCACACGGGCATCCCCACGCCCACCGGGACCGCGTGCGCGGATGGCCACCTCGTTGTCATCAAAGACGCAGTGGGAGATCAGTGCGTCGATGTGCTCCTTCAAATTCAGCGCAGCCCGTGTGCTGATCTGGCTGGGTTGGTTCCAGCCGTGCATGTAGCACTGGCGGATGATGAGCTTGCAGCGCTCGCCATCAGGCGGGGTCTTGGAATCAAAGGCGTTCTCTCCCGGGCTCTGCCCTTTCTTGAAACCGGGAGCGTCCTCGGTGAGAGGGCCGGTCCACAGATGGCATTTTTCAATGGTGAGGCTGCCGCGCTGCTTGCGGTCAGGATCAAACTGGACGCAGTCGCCCGTGATGTGGGAGATGTCGCAGTTGCGGATGGTCACATCGCCCCAGCGTCCGGTGATGCCATGGGCATCCGTCTGCTTTTCAAAGGTGCCATTGAGGAGGTGGTGGATGCGGCAGTTCTCAATGACCACGCGCGTGCCAAACACGCCCACGCCATTGCCCGTGCCGTTGAAGATTTCGCAATTGCGCAGCGTCACGTCATCCGCCGTGATTTTCACGATGTTGCCACCCGCGCCTTGCGCGTCCACGCGGTAGTTTTCATACACACCGGGTTTGGTGATCTCCAGGCGGTGCACGAGCTTGGCGCCTGAGCTGGTGCCCACAGGGCCGGGCGCGCCGGCGAGATCCACAGCGTGAAGCGTGGGCAGGAGGCAGGCGATGGCGGAGCAGAGAAGAAGAGTGCGCGGCATGACACCCACAACGCCGCTTCAGACTCGATGCTTCCAAATCACCATGGAATCACTGCGCGGTCCTTGAGGAATTTCCCGCGCAAATCATGCGGTGCCTCCAGCGCCAGCCAGGTCAGCGTGTCTGCACCCTCGCCCGGGCTGCGCGGTGCATCGCTGCCGCCCATCTCCGTGCGACACCAGCCTGGGCACATGCTGTTCACCATCACATGAGGCAGTGCAGCGGCGAGCTGCTGCGTGAGCATGTTCAGCGCAGTCTTGCTGATACAGTATGCCGGAGCCCAGGCCTGCGGCTCGCCATCGAGCTGACCCGCGCCGCTGGACACATTGATGATGCGCGGTGCGTTGGATTTCGCGAGCAGCGGGGCAAAGGCCTGGCTCACACGCAGCGTGCCAACGACATTTGTGTTCAGCGTCTCCAGCAGCACTTCGGGTTTGAGGTCGAGCAGGCTTTGATAGTGGTCCAGCAGGATGGCGGAGTTGTTTGCCAGTGCGTCCAGGCGGCCGAATTGCTTGTCGATCTCGGCCACCGCCGCCTTCACGCTGCCGACGTCCGTGATGTCCAGCGCCACAGCGCTGACGCCAGAACCCAGCCTTTTTGCCGCCTCTACGGCGCGGTCTTTTTCGCGGCTTCCAATGATGACTTGTGCGCCACGTGCGGCCAGCTGCCCCGCCGCGGCAAAACCAATGCCGCGCGTGGCTCCAGTGATAAGGATGATGGGATTCATGAGTGCTGTCTGGGATGCCACGCAAACTCAGGCGCGCGCCCAGCGGAACTTACGCTCCTCTTCACGAATCGGTTGATCATTGATGCTCGCGTAGCGCTTCGCCATATAGCCGTTTTCATCAAACTCCCAGTTCTCATTGCCATGGCTGCGCCACCATTGGCCGGCGTGGTCATGCCACTCATACTCAAAGCGCACCGCGATGCGGTTTCCGGTGAAGGCCCACAGCGTTTTCTTGAGGCGGTAGTCCAGCTCCCTGGCCCATTTCTTTTTCAGAAACTCCACCACCTCGGCGCGCCCGTTGAGAAAGACATCGCGGTTGCGCCATTCGGTGTCCGGTGTGTAGGCCAGCGAAACGCGTTCAGGATCGCGGCTGTTCCAGGCGTCTTCGGCGGCCTGGATTTTTTGGATGGCTGTTTCTTCGGTGAAGGGCGGCAGCGGTGGTCGTGGGTTCATGGTGTTGAGTTGTGAAGCTTGAGCTGGGATTCGAGTTCGGCAATGCGGGCTTTCAGCGGAGCGATGGCCTCCTGCACTTCCGCGGCGGTGAAGCGCGGTGTGATGAATTTGGGGCAGTTCCAGTCATAGGACAAAACGCTGATGACAAAGATGCGCTCCACCTTCGCGGCATGGCCTCCGGGCGGGGCAATCTTTTCCACCAGATCGGGGTGCTCCCGCGCATCCAGGACTTTCGCATGGCCGAGGATCTTCAGCCGCTCGCGCGCCGGGTAGTCCATGAGGAAGAGGCTCACGCGGTCATTCTTCGCCACACTGCCCACGCTGATCATCTGCCGGTTTCCGCCATGGTCGGCGAACATGAGTTCATTCGGCCCGGTGACACGCAGGAAGCCTTTGGCCCCGCCGCGATGCTGCAGATACGGCCAGCCGTTTTCCGTGATGGTGGCCATGTAGAAGGAGTCGCGTTGTGCTATGAACTCCGCTTCTGCGGCAGTCAGTACATCGCTCTCAGGCGCGGAGTCAAAGGCGGGATAAGTGCGCCCGTAGTAATGACGCTCCGCCTCGAGCACGGCAGGCGTGAGCACGGTATGCATGAATCGGTCGGCCATAATCGAGGTGGAGCGAGGGGTTTGAAGTAGGGGGAGGTGAATATTAGAAAACGAGCGTCTGCCAGCCTTCGGCGAGATAGCGGCGGATGCTGGCCAGTCCTGGCGTGCCGGGCAGGGCGTGGTCCTTGAGCTCCGGCAGGCCGCAGGCCTCCACCTCCTTGGTGGCGCCAAACACCGCGGCACAGCCGCAGGAGGCACCCGTGATGGCCGGGCGCACTGCATCATACAGGCCATGTGCCGGGTGTGTGGGCTTCTTGAGTTCTGCGGGCCAGCGCACGCCGGTGCCGGCAAAGACGACATTCACTTCGTCGTTCTGCGCCTGGGCCTCTGCTGCTAGAGCAAGGCCATTGAAGGCGCGGCCGAGGGCTTCTTCGCCATTGTTGGGATCGGAGGTGATGATGATTGCGAGTTTCATGAGGTGTTGGATGAGGTGGATGTGCTCTTGATTGAGCAAGCCCAGGGTGCCTCACCCGCAGGCCTGCGGGTAATGCCTGTTCCCTGTTGCCGTTATGCCTTTTGTGCATACCCTGCCGTGCCATGCTGGACCGCATCAAAGCCCTGCTCACCGTCATCGAAGAAGGCAGCGTGAACCGCGCCGCCATGAGGCTGCGCATCACCCAGCCTGCACTGAGCCGGCAGATGCAGGCGCTGGAGCAGGAGCTCGGCGGCAGGCTGCTTGAGCGCGAAACGAGCGGCGTGAAACCCACCGGCCTCGGCCATGCTTTGGTGAAAGCCATGCGCCCATTGGTGTCCAACTACGACGCCGCGCTGGCTGATCTGCGCCGCCAGGCACGCGGAGAGCGCTCCGAGCTGCGCGTAGGCTACCTCGCCTCCGCAGCCCAGAGCCTGCTCACGCCGGCGCTTACAAAGCTGCGCAAAGCCCAGCCGCAGGTGAAGCTGAAGCTGCATGACATGTCTCCCCGCGAAATGCTGGGGGCTCTGCGCACAGGGGAGCTGGATGTGGCGCTCATCGGGCAGGAGGGCGTGGCGGCGGCACGGGAGTTTCACAGCGCCAGGCTGTGCTCCCTGCATGTGTGCGTGGCCGTGGCGGATGACGATGAACTCGCTGCGCGAAAGAATATCTCACTCAAAGAACTGAAGGGCCGCGACTTCATCGGCGTGGATGAAGACGAAGTGCCCGGGCGCAACCGCTGGGCGGCAGCGCTGTGCAAAGCGGCCGGGTTCAGGCCGCGTTTCGCCGTCGTGGTGGATGGCATCTCCAATGTGCTTTCGCAGGTGGTTTCGGAATCGGGCGTCACACTGTTGCCTGGTTATTTTGAAAAGCAGCAGCACCCGGGCGTGAGTTTCATTCCCGTGAGCGACGAAAATGCCCGCTGGGATTTCTTTGTGCTGTGGCAAAAAGGCCGCGCCTCCGCCGCCATACGTGCGCTGGTGGATGCCCTGAAGCAGGTCGCGGCAGAGCTGCGCTGAGCCGATCAATGCAGCGGCAGGCCATGCTGCTGCCAGAAGGACTGCATGGCCCCATGCGAGCCGTTGAAGACATTGCGCTCCACCGGACGGTCGAGATTGCCAAAGTAGAGGCTGTTGTGGTTCATGCCGTGATTGTACACTTTCGGCTGGGAGCGGCCGTGCGACCAGTCCACGCCGCCGTACTGCCACATGGCCCAGTCTGACCACACTTGATACTGATGCAGCAGGCCGTGCGGTGTTCCCGGCGCAGGATACACCGGACCCGCTCCGCCATCGTGCGAATACAGCGCCACCCAGTAGGGCATGCGGCGCAGTTTTGCTTTCGTGGCCGGGTCAGCACTGCTGAGCATCTGCTTCAGGTGCGTGCTGTTTTCCAGATACGCCACCGGCACCACGCCGGTGCGGGACTCTACGCGGTCCATGAATCGCAGGATGTCGGACATACGGGAGTTTGCATCAAAGTCTGCGCACAGCAGCAGCGCGGGCGCATTCCACGTGCGGCCCCGTGCCAATGAGCGCGCGCGGGCGCAGAACTGATCCGCCTGAGCCACGGCATCCACATGCGACTGCAGCCGGTAGTAAACACCCGGCAGCATCCCCGCGCGATCCGCCGCAGCCAGGAAGTTCCCGCATTTCTCGTCCAGGTTTCCGCCCTTTCCCGCACGTGCGATCAGCGCGCTCGCACCGTTCGCGCGCAAAGCCGAGACATCGTGCTCCGAGTAGCCCTGCCCCGGGCGCTGCTTCTCCTTGGGGTCGTAAGCCGAAACATTGATGACCTGCGGCATGCCCCAGGAGGACATTGGCGGCTGGCTCGCAGGCGGACCACCGGTGGGAGGTGTGGAGCAACTGGCAACAGCCAGGAGAAAGGGCAGCAACAGGGTGGGTTTCATGGGTATATATTCGTTTGTGGCACCAGTGCTGGATTGACCGGCCTTTGGCAAGGAGCCTCATCCCACGCTAGAGGCTGAGGCAACGAAAAGCTCGCAAACTCCACATGCAGAATGCGGCGGCGCCTGGCGCTGACAGAACGGGAGGACGCATGGAGCAGCAGCGGCCGCATCAGCAGCACGTCACCGGCCCGGGCCTCGCAGAGCACCTCATCTTGCGTCTCCCGACATTGGCGGATGGCCTCGGCGCTCAGCCGGCCCAGACGATGGCTTCCGGGGATCACCCGCAGGGCGCCGTTGTCCGCATCGGTGTCATCAAGATGCAGACGGGCTGTGAGCATGTGGTCCAGCAAATGCATGGGTGGCTGCACATGCGGCACGCCATCCTTCACGCTCCACGGGCCGAATCCCGGAACTTCGGCCTGTTCTTTGAGCGCGAGAGTCAGATCCTGATGCCAGGCCACCAGCCAGTTTCTCTCCGGCCGTTTGTCAAAGTAGATGCCGCGCACGGGTAAAGGCGTATCCGGTAAATGCGGTCGCACGAGATCGCTCAGAGCCGACTGCGCCAGGTCCTCCACCGCCCGCAGGCGCAGCACGCCGCGCGTTCCTGCGCCATCGGCATCTCCCAGCAGAGATGCCAGTGAAAGGCATCCTTCGACATCGAGAACGCTCGGCACAATGGCGAATCCATGGGTGTCCAGATGAGAGGCGAGAGTCATGCCACCGATGAGTTGCATGCTCGCCGCCTTGCTTCAAGGAGCCTTTGCATCCGCCAGATGCTTCAGGAAGAACGCCGTCGTCTGCTGATCGATCTCCGCGATCGTCGGAGAGATGGCATCGCCGCTGAAGCCATGCCCGGCACCCTTGGAGATGATGCATTCCACGGAAGCGCCTTTCGCCTGCGCCGCATCCCGCAAAGCGATGGCATTGTGCACGGAGAGGACTTTGTCATCATCTCCATGCGCCACTAAAACAGCCGGGCTGTCCGCGCGCAGAAGCTCAATCGGGCTGAGCTTCAGCGCCAGCTCGCGCTTTTCGGTCAACAATCCGCCGAGCAGGGGGATCATGCGCTGCGGCCTCTCGAAATTGCCGCCCTTCATGCACTCCGCATCCACAAACGAAACCAGCGGGTAGAAAGCCGCCACGCAGCGGACTTTCGCGGGTGGCCCCTCCATCGCAGGATCACAGGGGTAGTCGCTGTCCTTGCCGAGCGCCGTCACCAGCGTGAGGTGCCCGCCGGCGGAGGAGCCAAATGTGCCGATGCGGTCTGTGTCGATGCCATATTCCTGCGCATGCTTCACCATAAAGCGTAGCGCATCCTTGCAGTCGGCCACGGCATCGGCGGCCAGCGTCGGTTTGCCATCCACCAGACGATATTCAACACTCGCGCACACGAACCCTGCCTGACTGAGGCTGCGGATCACACCGATGACATCTTGCCGCAGCACCTTGTACCTGTCGCCACCGCCCCAGCCGCCGCCATGAATGTAGACGACGAGCGGGGCTTTCTCATACTTCTTCACCAGCGGCTGAAACAGCATGAGCTCCAGCTGCTTCTCACCGATCTGCTTGAAGACAATGTTATCGACGATTTTCAGATCCGTGGGCAGGCGCGGCGCGGCTTCGCGGGCTTTGCCAGCGGCCGTGACGATCTGCGTGGCAAGCAGCAGAGCGCAAAAAATGAGAAGAGGTTTCATGGTCGGAAGTGATCGAGCGGGAAGTGAGAAATCATTCGTCGTTATCTGGCTTCGCGCCTGGCAGGGTGTCCAGCGGCACCGGAAAGTCCTTTGTGAGTTCCTCGTAGATTTTGCGTGAGGTGTTCTTTTTCTCCGTGAAGGCGGCGCTGACGTCCTTCACTTCGGTGATGTCATTCTGAACATCGTAGAATCCGCCGCCCTCAGGATACATGCTCTTGTCCTCACCCTTCCGAATCATCTTCGGTTGCAAGGCCACCGCATCCAGCTTGTGATCCCCATTGCGGATAGACCACGCCTGCCTTCCCAGCCTTCGGAAGAACAAAACATCATGCGGGCTGCCCTCCTTTTTTCCGGTGAGGAAGGGCATCACGTCCACCCCATCCATTGTGCGATCCGTCGGCATCTTTCCTCCTGCAAGCTTCACGGTCGTGGCAAAAATATCCATCGAGCTCACCACCGCCGCCGTGTTGGTGACACCTTGCGGCAGCGTCCCCGGCCAGCTCATCACAAAGGGCACGCGCACGCCGCCGTCATACACCGAGCCCTTGCCGCTGCGCAGCGGCAGATTCACACTTCCCAGATCGTTCGGACGCGCCAGCGCACCACCGTTGTCGCTGAGATAAAAAATCAGCGTGTTCTCGCGCAGCCCCTCCTTCTTCAGCGTGTCCAGCAGGCGGCCCACGCCATCGTCCACCGCCAGCAGCATGGAAAGATACGTCAGGCGCAGCAGCTCCTGGTCGAGATCGGTGCCTTTGAAATTGCCGAAATCGAAATTCGGCGCAGCATACGATGCCTTGCGGCCTTTGGCGGAAGTGTGTGTTTTCATCCGCTCAAAGGCGGCCTTGTAGCTCGGGTCATGCTCCACGATGCGGCGCATCAGCGGCTCCTTGCTGCAAAACGGGCTGTGCGGCGCGTGATGCGCGATGTAGGCAAAGAACGGCTGCTTTTTGTGCTCGCGGATGAAAGCGATCGCCTCGTCGGTGATCGCATCCGTCACATACGGTCCGTACTCGCGCATGCCACCCGCCGCCCAGGCTTTGGGATGCGGCGTTTTCTTCATGAAGAAGTCCTGCGCGGATGTGAGGTAGGCCTGGTCAAAGCCGCGCCCCTTCGGACTCAGCTCGCCTGTGCTGTCTCCATCAGGTCCGCAGTGCCATTTGCCAAACATGGCCGTCGCATAGCCCGTGCCCTGCAGCGCACGTGGAATGAAAATCTCCTTCGCCGTACCAAAGAAGCCGTTTTCCTCCACCGCAAACCGGCTGGCCGAGCGCCCCGTCAGCAGCGACTGCCGTGAAGGGCCGCAGGTGGAGAAGGCGACGTAGCCATTTTTAAACACCACTCCCTCCTTCGCCAGGCGGTCCAGATTCGGCGTCAGCGCCTGCTTCGAAGCCGGCAGCCCTTGAAAGCCCACATCGGCGTAGCCTTGATCGTCCGTCAGAATGACGATCACATTGGGTTTGGCACCCGCCGCAGAAACAGCGGAAGAGACAAAGGCAAAGCAGAACAGGAAGTGAAGGAAGGCAGGCAGCTTCATGGCCGCGCTGAAACGCAGCGTGGCATGCTTTCTAGCCAGCGTTCTCAGACTCAAAATTCCGTCCGCGTCACCTTCGCGCCATTCTCCGAACGCAGCTCGATCCAGTCGATCTCCACAGGCTGCTCCTGCATGGGCAGGTAAAGGCGCACAATGCCAAGCGTGCCTGTGGCGGGAAGCTGCACGTTGATCTCCTGCCAGTCACCACCCTTCAGCGTGAAGGACACGCGCTGCGCCTTTCCGTCGGTAGCCAGCCAGTCGAAGTGAGAAGTTCCCGCCTTGGCCTTGAGGCGGAATTTCGCTGTCGTCGGCCCGCTGTGCTTGCCGGCGGAGAAGCCAAGGAAGCACTCAAAGCCGATGCTGGTCACGCTCACGATGCCGTCCTTCACCGTGGCCTTGCAGTCACGTGCCTTCCAGCCTTGCAGCGCGGGGTCCCCATCATCTTTGGCGGGTGCCTTGGCTTTCGCTTTGCCCTGTGGCTTGCCTTCGAGCTCGGGATGATACTGCTTCGGGTCAAAGGCCGGATTCGGCACGGGCACCACCGCATGGGTGTCTTTGAGGAAATTCTCGATCAAGGTGTCCAGCTCCTGCACGAGTTCAGGCTTCTGCGCAGCGAGATTGATTTTCTCGCCGGGGTCATCGCGCAGATTGAAAAGCAGGTGGCGATGCGCGCCTTTCTCGCCGCCGTGAAAGAGGCGGATGAGCTTCCAATCATCTCGATGCACAGACACACCGGGCGGCAGCCAGTCCGGCACATTGGAAGTGGAATGCGGGAAGTATTGGAAGATGGCCTTCCCGGACAGATCGCCGCCTTTCAGCGCAGGCAGAATGCTGTGGCCATCAAAGATCTGTCCTGGCGCAGGATCGATCGCGAGAGCTTCGAGCAGGCTGGGGTAGTAGTCTTCGCTCTGGATCAGCGCATCGCTGCGTGCTCCCGCCTTGGCAAGACCTGGCCAGACGATCACGCCCGGCACACGCGTGCCGCCCTCAAACAGGCAGGCTTTGCCACCGCGTAGAGGCGCATTGCTGGTGGGCGTGGTGCCGTCCACCTTGTCATACATGTTGCCACCGTTGTCGGCGGTGAAAATGATGATCGTGTTGTCAGCAATCTTGAGCCGGTCCAGCGCATCCAGCAGAGTGCCCACCGCGTCGTCCATGCTCTCCACCATCGCCGCATACGTCGGGCTGCGCTGCGGATCAGCGGGATTCACACGCGCGCGATGTTTTTCGATCAGCGCCTTCTTCGCGTCAAACGGCGCATGCACGCTGAACATCCAGTAGTTCATGTAAAACGGCTGGCCCTTGTGCTTCTCCATGAAGGCCACCGCCTCCTTGGCCATGCGGTCCTCGATGTGCTGGTCCGGCACATCCGGATCTGCGTCAAAGTCCGCGAATTTCCACGGCGCCACATAGCTGCCCGCGGGTCCGGGCCCGGGATGGTGCGGCACATCCACATCAAAGCCATGCTGCAGCGGCGAATAGGGCTCGGGGCCCAGATGCCATTTGCCAAAATGGCCCGTGGCATAGCCTGCATCGTGCAGCGTCTCCGCCAGCGTGCGATATTCGGTCTTCAAACGCGTCGGCGGCGTGGGCTGGATCGCCTTTTGGTCTGCTGCTGATTTTTTGGGCAGCGTCGCTTCCAGCACCACCTGTGGCATGTGGCAGTTCGGCACGGTGATGCCCGTGCGGGCCGGGCTTAGCCCCGTGAGAATGGCGGAGCGCGTGGGCGAGCACAACGGACTCGCGGAATACGCGCGCGTAAAAGTCATGCCACGCTTCGCCAGCCGCTCCACATTCGGTGTCTGGTAAAACTTCGTCGTGCCATACAGCGTTGTGTCACTCCAGCCCAGATCGTCGGCAAGAATGATGATGACATTTGGCTGTGCCGAAAATGACGGCGGCAGCATGATGAAAAGAGCCAGTAATGTGGTCGGGAGAAAAAGTCTCATGGTACGGATACGTTCTTTAAATGCGCCGCAAGACGCTCCCGCATGCGCTTCATGCGATCTGCCTGCGCCGGCTGGTCAGCGAGGTTGTGCAGTTCATCCGGGTCGGTGCGAAGGTCATACAAAAGCTCGCCGCCGTTTTGATCCCAGGCGATGTAGCGAAAGGCGTCCGTGCGCACGCTGTGACCGGTCAGTTTTGTGTTGGTGGCCACCATGGTGCTGACTGCAATCTGACGCCCCTTGGCGGCGGGATCATCGAGCATAGGTTTCAGGCTGCGGCCCTGCAGGTGCTTAGGGAGTGGCAGTCCGGCGAGATCACACAGCGTCGGGTACACATCGACCTGTTCCGCGAGTCCCGCTCGCACTCCGGGCTTTACACCGGGTGCGGCAATGATGAGCGGCACGTGAGTTCCACCTTCAAACAGCGTCTGCTTTGCCCACAGGCCATGTTCGCCCAGCTGATAGCCGTGGTCGCCAGTGAGCACGACGATCGTGTTCTCTGCGAGCTTCAGCTCATTGAGCCTGGCGAGGACACGGCCGATCTGCGAATCCACAAATCCCGTGGCCGCCAGATAGGCCTGCAGCGCATCACGGGCTTCGTCCTGCGTGGGCTCTGCGTAGCGGAAGACGTTGTTGTTGGGCCGCAGCGATGACTGCGGCAGGTGCGTGATCACCTCTCCGCCCTCACGATAAAACGGCGGCAGGCTGAGCCGGTTTTTGTCGATGGCCTCAAAGAACGCCTTTGGCGCCACATACGGGGTGTGCGGCCGGATGAAGCCCACCGCCAGGAAGAAGGATTTCTCTTTAAAAGCATCCAGCGTGGCGATGGCATCATCGGCAATCTGGTAATCGGTGAAATCAGCCGCCGGTCGTGCCGAGGCAGCGTAGGCGCGGTTGTAGCCCTCTCCCTTGGCGGTTCCGTGCGGCTTGTCACCAGGATCGTTCGCCGCCTTGGCTTCGACGAAGTTTTCGGTGTCCTTGTGCAACGCGGTGCGCAGCTCCACATCGAGCTTTGTCTTGGGGTCGGCCACATGGAAGACTTTTCCGATTCGCCCCGTGGCATAGCCATGATCCTTGAAATACTGCGGCAGCGTCACCACCTCAGGCAGCGCCTTTCTCAGGCTGGTCGTGAGATCCATGACCCCCGTTTTCTCCGGATAGCAGCCCGTCAGAAAAGAGCAGCGTGAAGGATTGCACAGGGCAAACTGCGTGTAGGCATGCTCAAACCGCACACCACGCGCCGCCAGCGCATCCATGGCTGGAGTGTGTACGCTCGTGTTGCCATGGCATGAAAGGGTGGTCGTCAGATCATCGACGATGATGAACAGCACATTGGGACGTGCTGCGTTCAGCACAGGCGCGCAGAGCATTGCCATGAAGAGTACAATGGAGCGTAGCATAGGCGGCTGTGGAGTTTGGCTTTCGTTTACGGCTTTGTGCCCCTGCTTTTCTTGTGCAGCCCATCACATTTGGCGATGGCGGCTTTGAGCGGCGTGAGAATGGGATCGATGGGCTCCTCTTGATCGCTGATAAAACCCTCTCGGTACAGGATGCCACGCTGTTCGTAGGATGAGATTTCTCTGGCGTCTCCCTTTTTTAGGGCGGCCAGATAAGGCTGGCGCAGACCGCGCATGTAGCCGCAGTGATGCCAGCCGATGAACCACGGCTGCGCAAACAACTTGGTCAGTGTCTCATCGTAGGTCTGGCCCAGCGCCTTGTAAAATTCAGGGTTCCCACCATTCATCGCGCTGTCCGGCCAGATGGGCTTGCAGGTTGTGTCCCCGTTGATGATGGGCAGGCCGCTCTCTTGATGCACGCTGGCGAGCGTGGCCACCTGCTCGTCGGCAGGGGCATAATATTGCACGTTGATGACATCTACAAATCCATGCATTTGCCGGAGGCACTCCTTCCGTTCCGCAGGGTGTTTGCGGTCGCGGTTCATGTTCAGCTTGTCACCCAGTATAAGATGGTGCGCGTCGTGTTTGCGAATGCTGCGCGCGCGCTCCTCATACCAGCGGTGCATAAGGGCGGAGAGAAAGGCACGGCTGTCGGCTGCGGCGGCAGCGGGGTTTCCCAGCTCGACCCATTGCGTGCATGCGGCGATCTCATCCCAGCTTGTGGCTTTGAGCGCATACACTGCAGCCGCCGTGGCCGGGTCGGCGTGGCGCTTCTGCAGCAGGGAGATCCATGCCTGCTTGCCCGCGGCTGGGGCCGGTTGTGACATCAGGGCATGCACCCACGGGTGCAGCGTCCTTTGCGCAGGAGAAAGCTTCGCATAAGCCGGACTTACTTCTTCATCTTCCACCGTCCACGGCGGGCCGTCGGTATAAGCGTAGCCGAGCAGTGTCGGATCTTGCGCACGCGGTTTCACGAGCTTGTCGGCCACCGCGGCAAGTTCCACGAGGAAACGATCGTCAAACACATCTGTCGGCCGCTTCGCAAACTGGCGCACCAGCTCCGCGCGCTTCATGTTCCAGCCCCACGGCACTTCGACCGGCAGATGGCACACGTAGTAGCCGCCGACTGCCTCCTGCAGGCTTCTGGAGAGCGGGTTGTGAAACCCCAGCGTGTTGAATCCCCATGCCTTGAAGTTCGCCGCCACACGCGAGGCCCACTTCTTCACCGCCACAGATTCATCGTCATACGAGCCGTCTCTGCGGAAAACTTCTCCTCCATAAGTGGTGCGAACAAAGTCCGCATTGCGCGGGCTCTGCCAGTAAACCGGCTCGACATGGTTGGCCCCGATGGACAAAAACGTTTCTCCCGTCGGAGAGCGAAACCACCAGACACCCTCGATCTGGCAGAGGCTCACGGCTGGCTGCGAATCAGCAGCCATGGCCATTCCCGAAGTCAAAAGCACACAGGAAACCAGCGGCATGCAAACGGCAAGAAAGCAGAAGAGGGATCGAATCATGGCAGAGGGGCTGGGTTGGGATGCAGACTGGCTCAGTCGCCGCCGGCCTTCTTGTTCTCCTCGGCGGTCGTCCACCACCGCTTTTCATCGAAGCCGGGATTTTGGGTGGGCCGCCGGGCCCCCGTTCGTTCCAGCCAGGCGTTCAGAGCTTGGGTGAGGTGTGCGGCCTTTTGGGGGCGCTCGGCGGCGAGATCGTGCGCCTCACTGATGTCTTCGCGCACGTTGTAGAGCTCAGTGCGTGGGCCGATGACAAGCTTGCCATAGGGCTTGTCATCCGGGGTGAATCCGGTCGTGTCCAGGTAGTCGCCAAACCAATGGATAAGCTTCCAGTCCCCCTCACGGATGACGGCGCAAGGTGTGCGGCCAAAGTTGGTGGTGTAGGTGGGCATGTGCCAGTGCAGCGCGGTACGTTGGAGGGCGCCACTTTGTTCCAGCAGCGGCATCAGGCTCTCGCCATCGAGCCCATGTTTTGCGGGCGGCGTTGCTCCGGCGAGCGCGGCGTAGGTGGGATAAAAATCGACGGCATGCACCGGCGCGTCGGAGGTGCTTTCAGCCTTCACTTTTCCTGGCCAGCGTACGATGAGCGGCACGCGGATGCCGCCTTCATATGGCGCGCCCTTGCCTTCGCGAAGAGGGGCGTTTTTCGTCACGCGGGAGAGCCCGCCATTGTCGCTGGTGAAGACGACGACCGTGCGTTCACGAAGCCCGAGCTCATCGAGTTTTTCGAGCAGGCGGCCCACCTGGTTGTCGAAATGCTCCAGCATGGCGAGATAGTTTGCGATGGGCCGCTCGGTGGAGCGTCCTTCGTTTGTCGCAGCACGCTGGTAGCCGCGTGCCACATGCTTTGCGATCAGCGCCTCCGGCGCCTCCAGAGGCGTGTGCGGGCTGAAGTGGGAGACGAAGGCAAACCACGGCCTGTCTTTGTTCATCTCCATGAAGTGGATGATGTCATCGGTGATGGCCGTCACGGTTTTGTCCTCGTGATGCTCCGCTCCATTTGCAGGACCGGCGAAATCAAAGCCGTAGGTGTCAAAGTACCCTCCCCCGTCGCGTTTCCTCAGGGGAGCCACGGAGGCATTGTTGGCGATGTGCCACTTTCCGCTGATCCCGGTCGCGTAGCCCGCCTTTCTCAGCGTCGTCGCGAGCGTGGCCACCTCAGGGGCTAAGGCGTCATTGGCTGCAGGAGACTGCATCGGCGCCCTTGAGGGCTCCTTTTCATTGAGCACTTTGAACACGCCCGTGCGTGCTCCGTATTGACCGGACAAAAAGGCCGCGCGGGTCGGCGAGCACTGCGCATCCGCATACGCTGTGGTAAAACGCATGCCCTCTGCTGCAAGACGGTCCAGGTTCGGCGTGGCGACATCCTTGTTGCCATAGCAGCTCAGGGCGTTCCATCCCATGTCGTCCGCGAGAATGTGGAGAACATTAGGCTGCGCCGCGAGGGACGAACGATCTAGGATGCAAAGAAAGATCAGGGCGCAGAGACTTTTCATCAGTTCGCAGGTTTGATATCCAGCGTGCGAAACTCCGCCGCACCAGGCGGCAGATGCACACGCACATGAATGACACGCCCCTCTGCCGGGATTGTAATCTCCTGTGTCTGCCATTCATCTCCCGCTTTCACTTCAAACGGCACACGGTTCGCAGGGAGAAAGTCTTTGTCTCCTTCCATCCGCCAGGCGATGGCGCCCTGGCCGGAGGCCGATGTTTTTAAAACGATTCTGGCCTTCGCAGGCGCGGCCAGCTTGATCTGGCTGCGGGTGATAAAGGTGCCTTTGCCACCTTTGTCAGGAGTGAGGACCAGTACGCCGTCTTTTTCGACAAGGCTGCCTCCACGCGCCAGCCAGCCGCGTGTGGCTTTCGTGTCGGCCTGGTCGGCTTTGGCATCGGGTTTCGGTGCGGGCTTTCCTTCAAGGTAAAAGTCAAAATAGTCATTCCACACCCCTGCCATGTGCCCAAGAGCGAGGCCGGGCGGATTCAGATCCGCACACCATGTGGTGAGTTTGCCACGCAGGCGTGTCGCGATGTCCGGATGCTGCGAAGCGAGGCTGTGCTTTTCCTCCAGGTCGGTGGAGAGATCGTAAAGATACTCACGCTCGCCCCCGCGCAGCAGCTTCCAGTTTCCCTCGCGGATGGCGCTCTGGGCCATCCAGCGCCACATCAGCGCCTCATGCGGTGGCTGAGTGTTTTCACCTTTGAGATAAGGAAGGAGATTCACCCCATCGAGATCTCCGGGCTTCACGGCAACGTCTGCCAGCGCCGCCGCCGTGGCTGCGACATCCAGCGCGCTCACAGCATGCTCATAAGTCTGCCCGCCTGGGATCGTCCCGGGCCATGCGATGAGAAAAGGCACATGCATGCCACCTTCGGCCAGCATGCCTTTTTCGCCATTCAGGGGCGTGTTCAGGCTGCCATCCCAGCCGCCTGCATCTCCTTCGAGCGGGGAGTCGGTTTTGTGAATCTTCAGCGGCGCGCCGTTGTCGCCAATGAGGAAGATCAGCGTCTTCTCTGTCAGCCCATGCTGCTTCAGCGTGTCGGTGATCAAGCCGACGCCATCATCCACCGCAGCCAGCATGCCCAGCGCGGCACGGCGGCGCTCGGGCATCGAACCCGGAAAGCGGTCCTTGTACGACTGCGGTGCATCCAGCGGCGTGTGCGGCGCGCGCAGGGCGACATATAGAAAGAACGGCTGCTCCTTGTAGCGTGTGACGATCGCCGCCGCCGCCCGCGTGCAGCCTTCCACATGATAAAGCTCCGGCTTCATCTCGCCCATCGGCTGATCCTTTCCATCCACCGAGATGTTGGCGGTGAACCTCTGCTGCCCGTGCTGCGAGTACGCGTGGGTGAAGCCGTGATTTGTAATCTCGTTCGTGGGTCCCAGGTGCCATTTGCCAAACTGCGCCGTCACATAGCCCGCACGCTGCAGCCGCGTGGCAATGGTGGTCTCCTTGTTAAAACCATCCAGCGCGGAGCCGTTGTTGTCCAGGTTGAAGCGGCCCTGAAACTTCCCCGTCATCAATCCGCCGCGTGAAGGCACGCACTGCGGCGCGGTGCTGTAGCCATTTTTGGCAATGACGCCGCTGCGCGCCAGCGCGTCGATGTGCGGCGTTTTCACATCCTTCTCCACACCCCGGATGCCCAGGTCGGCAAAGCCGTGGTCATCGGTGTAGAAGACAATGAGGTTCGGTTTGTCTGCGGCCGGGCTCGAAACCGCCAGAGTGATTGCAAACCAGCCACAAGCCCATGGAAATCGCTTCAGCATAAGTTTCACTTCTTGAACATCTTGTTCCGTTTGTCTCCGCCCGAGAGAATGTAGGCGAGGAGGTCCTCCACCTCGTCCTGGTTCATGCTGTTGATGAGGCCGGGAGGCATGAGGGAGACGGGCGAAACGGTGCGGCTTTGGATCTTGTCGCTGCGGACTTCGGTGATTTCGCCGGGCGCAGCGGGATTGGTGGCCACCTGCAGGAAACCGCCCTCTTCTCCGGTGATGCGGCCCACCACAGTGCTTCCGTTCCTCAGCGTGATGACGCTGCTCTCATACTGGTCGGAGATGACCTTGCTGGGATCGATGATGTTCTCCAGCAGATCGCGCAGCGTGTAGCGGTTCCCGGCGCCGGTGAGGTCCGGGCCCACGCCGCCGCCTTCATTGCCCAGACGATGGCAGGCCTGGCATGCGGCGGCGATGAAGAGCTCGTGCCCGCGCTCGAAATTGCGCCCGCTTTTGGCGTTCCTGGCGAAGGCCACGACTTCATCGATGCTGTAATTTTTACCGGGGCCCTTCGGCGGATGGATCACGGCGGGCACCGCGTTTTGTACTTTCGGAATGGCGAGGGTGGCGAGCTGCGCGCGTTCTTTGGCCTCCGGCACTGAAGCGAGCGCATCCATGCGGATGGTGTCGAGGAAACCGCGGAACTGATTGCCGCCCTGCCATGGCCCAGTGCTGGCAAACCACGCGAAAAACTCCCGCCGCAGCTCCGGCGTCCAGCCCTCCTTCGTAAACCGCAGCCCATACGCATACGCGATCTGCTGCTGGTTCGGTCGCGCCTCGCCGCTGCGCAGGAAATTCGGGCCGTAGCGGTCATTGCGCGCCATGCGCTCCACCGAGAGCCACGAGACAGGATCGTCCTTGGCCGTGCGCATGAGCTTGAGCGTTTTGGCGACGACTTCCTTCGAACCCAGCGCAGCCAGCGTGCGCGAGAGCTCGCGGTTGAGGTCGTTGGTCTTGGCAGGAAACACCGCATCCAGCCGGGCGATCGTTTGTACGAGCGAGTCTCCTTCCGGCAGGCCGCTGCGTGACACTGTGACTTCATACACGCGCACCAGTGCAATCTGCTGTGCGGGGTCCAGTTTGGCGAAATCGAGCGCATTGAGCATGGCCAGCAATGCCGGCTGGTTATCCTTTCCACCGAAGCGGGCGAGTGCGAGCCCGCTCTCGATCACGGCCCATGGCTCCGTCTGCTTCAGCGCACGCGCGGCCCAGAGCTTGGCGGGCTGGCGCTCGATGGACACACGTGCGGCATAACGCACCAGACGGTCCGCATGACCAAGATAAGGCCAGGCTTTGTCGATGGCTTCGGGCCCGGTACCTTCTTCGTGCAGGTGCTCCAGTTCCACGCGCAGTTTGTGCTCCATCGTTTCAGCGGGGGCGGCGGCGGGGGCGGTGCTCTCCCTGCCCTCATACGTCACGCGATACATGGCCGACTGCGTGCGACGACCGCCGATGGTGAAATACATGGCGCCGTCTTTGCCGATGACGGCATCGGTCAGCGGCAAGGGCTTGCCATAGATGAACTCCTCCAGCTTTGCTTCATAGCCAGCGCCCTTGGGCGTGAGGTGCACGGCGTAAAGCGTGCCATAGGTCCAGTCGCAGGCATAGATGGCGTGCTGATACTTTGCAGGAAATGCCGCGCCGAGTCCGGAGACGACCCCTGTGGGACAACCCGGGCCCACTTCGACCAGCGGCGGCACGATGTCCGGGCAGTAGCCCATGAGTTTGCCCGAAGACTCGCGGAAGCCGTAGTCGCCACCGCTGACGAGGTGGTAGATGCGCGTAGGCCGGTACCAAGGCATGCCCGCGTCCCACTCCATGTCGCTGTCATAGGTGAAAAGATCGCCCAAAGCATTGAAGGCGCTGTCGAAGTGATTGCGCATGCCGTCGGCGATCATTTCAAAGCGTTTGCCATCGGGTGAGACCTTGAGCGTGAAGGCCTGCGGCTCGGTGTCGGAAAACTCCGCGCCTTTGCTGGTGCGCGGCACGATCTGGTCGTCCGCAAACGGCCGCGAACCACGCGTGTGTTCGATCTGCGGCTGCGCCGTGCCGTTGCCGCAAGAAAGATACAGGCTCTTTCCATCCGGCGAGAGTGTGATGCTGTGGTTGCCGTGCTCGCCCTGGCCTTTGATCTCTCGCAGCAGCACCTTCTCATCAAACTGGCCCGTGCCCTTGGTATCACGCAGCCGGTACAGGCCCGCGACATTCGGCTTCTCATTCACCAGTGCGTACAGGCTGTCGAAGGCATACAGCAGACCGTGTGCGCCATTGATCTCCGCGTTGAGTTTTTCCACCTGCGCCTTGTCACCGCTGCCCACCGGCGGCGGCGTGAGGCGGAAGAGGCCGCCATACTGGTCCGTGGCCAGGATGCGGCCTTTGTCATCCACCGTCATTCCCACCCAGGAGCCTTCGTTGTCTTTCGTGACCTTGTAAATCAGCTCCACCTTAAATCCCGGCAGCGCCTTGATGTCCGCAGGTGCGGTGACTTCGTCCGAGACCGCTGCAGGATTCTTCGTGCGGTCTTTGCTGAAGATCTCGCCATACGGCTTTTTGCCGTACGTGTTCACCACCTTCGCCGGCTTCCACTCTTCGGTATTCGGCGCTGCTGCCAGCCATGAGGCATCCGTAAAGAGGGACTGCTCCTTGCCATCGGCAAAGGTCACACTTAGCACGGCCAGAAAGCCTGCGGCGCTGCCTTTGTTGGTGGCTTCGGAACGCAGCTCGTTCTTCCCCCGCTTGAGTTTTTGGGTCACATTTGCCTGCGTGGGCCGCTGCCAGTCAGGATTGGTCAGCACCAGCTCGCCGTTGAGGAAGACCTGCGCGCCATTGTCGCAGCTAACGCGCAGGACAGCGCTCTTGATGGCAGCTTCACCCAGATCGAACTCTTTTTTCAGCCTCGCGGCGTCTTTTGCAGTGGGCGCATCGCTCCACAGCCATTTCCACTCCGCGTTCGCCGCGGCGCTGCCACCCGTCGGGGGCGTGGCCGCTTCCGCCTTCGGCTGCGGTTTGCCTTTGGCCTTTGCCTCCAGCGGCTTTGCGTTTGCGATGATGCTCTTGTCAAAGCTAACCACACCGCCCTCGGGCAGTTCCTTGAGCAGCACGTCCTTGATCTGCACCTTCATGGCCGGACCGCGATGAATCTGAAAAGCAACGATGCCCTCCAGCAGCTGCGTCTTCGCGCCAAAGTCCAGAAGATCGATGGTCTGCTGCCCATCAATCTTGTGCACCAGATGATTCCCCTGCGCGATGATCGTGTACTCATGCCATTCGGCGATGTCCACCTCCACGGGTTCATGCTCGGCCTTCAGCCACTTGGCACCATCGGGATCGATCACCATGCTCTGCCCGTTTTGCACCAGAATGCCGCCCCACTTTTCTCCGTATACCATCGCGTTGTTTGGAGCGGCTGGGTGGATGTCGCACTGATACCCGCCCACGGACCATTTCCCGGTTTCAGGAAATTCGCGGCTGCGATACTGGATGCCGGTGTTGTTGCCCGCCTGCTTCACTTTCACCCGCAGCTCGAAGTTTTTCACCTTCCCGCCACGCCAGATGAGGAACTGGTTGTACTTCAGCTGCTCCGGTCCCGTGGTCTTGCCCGTGATGCAGCCATCTTCCACGCTCCACAGCTCGGGATTCCCATCCCAGCCGCTGAGGTCTTTGCCATTGAAGAGCGGTTTAAAACCTTCCTGGGCCGTGGCGGTGGTGGCAAACAGGAGTGAGAGAAGGAGGAGACGGTTCATGGTGCGAGCGTGGTAAAACGCTCGCACTTGGCGGGAAATACTGGCAAACTATGTGTCGGATTCCGCAATTGAGCCGTGCTGGACCGCAGCGCCGGGACTCAGAACTGCAGGGATTCTATTTCGCCTTCTTCTTTGGCTGCTCGATCAAGGCATTGGCTTCCTGCCCCAACTGGCCGGGTTTTGCGGCGTCTTTCAGAAGTTCCGCGAGCCGGGCACGCATGGCGGCCACGCGTTCGGGCTCGGCGAGGGCGAGGTTTTTCTTTTCGCCGATGTCCGTGGCGAGATTGTAGAGGGCGAGGGTTTCGCCAAACTGCGCTTCTGTGGCTGCATCTGCCGTGCTTCCGGCCTTGGTCTTTTTGCCTTTGCCTTTGCCTTTCCCCTTTGCGCCTGCCGCCGGGGCCTCTTCGCTGTCGGCATCGCTGCCGTTCATCACGAGCTTCCAGTCGCCCATGCGCACGGCGGCGACGGTGGGGGACTGCACGCAAAGGATCGCATCGTGCGGTGAGGGAGCGCCCTGGGTGAGCATGGGCCACACGTCCTTGCCATCGAGCGTTGTTTTTTGCTCCAGGGAACCGCCGGCGAGTTTCACCAGGGTGGGGTACCAGTCCACCGTATGCATGGGCTCTTTGAGGCGCTTGCCCTCGGGGATGTGGCCGGGCCAGTTGGCAAAGGCGCAGCCGCGCACGCCGCCTTCGTAAATACTGCCTTTGAAGGCGCGCAGTGGTGTGTTGGTGCCGGGAGGCGGGCCGCCGTTGTCGGTGGAGAAGATGATGAGCGTGTTTTCCCGCTGGCCGCTGCTTTCCAGGGCGGCGACGATTTGACCGATGGCCTCGTCCACCGCCGCCAGCATCCCCGCAAGCTTTTGCCGTCCGCCCGTAAGTGCGCCGTAGGGCTTCAGGTATTCATCCGGCACCTCCAGGGGGCCATGCACCCCGTTGAATGGTACATAGAGAAAGAGTGGCTTCGCCTTGTCCTTCTCCGTGATGGTGCGGCAGGCCTCCTTCGCGAGAAGATGCGTCGTGTAACCTTCCTCCTTGATCTGCTTGCCATCGCGGTACCAGTCCAGGTCCTGGCCGCGCATGTGGGTGAAGTAGTCCAGCATGCCAAAGTAGTGGCCGTAGTGGTGGTCAAAGCCGCGTGCGGTGGGCAGATAGGCGGGCTCAAATTCACCCAGATGCCATTTGCCGATGATGGAGGTGGCGTAGCCAGCGTCGTGCAACGCATTGGCCAGGGTGCGTTCCGTCAGCGGCAGGCCCCAGGTGGCATGCGGGCGCACGATAGTATAGACACCGGTGTGCGTGGCGTAGCGCCCGGTCATCAATGCGGCTCGTGTGGGAGAGCAAACGGGCTGCACATAGAGCGACTCCAGCACCGTGCCTCCCGCCGCGAGCTTGTCGATGTTTGGCGTATGCATTTCCTTGCCGCCATTGAAGCCGCAGTCCGCATAGCCGAGATCATCCACGAGGAGGAAGACGATGTTCGGTTGTTTCTCAGCGGCGAATGCCGACACCGAGAGGAGCAGCGATGAAAAAAGGAGTGCGATGGTTTTCATGGGAGGAGAATAGAGATGAGCAGTCATTTGGCTTTCTTCTTTTTGCCGGCGCCGGGATCCACCATGGTGACGGGTTCGCCAATTAGCAGTGGTTTTCCAAAGACGGTCTGCTTGTCGCCCTGCTGCTGCATCCAGGCATCCACATCGGCACGCATCTGCTGCAGGCGCTCCGCCTGCGCGGGCTCGGCGGCGAGATTGTGCAGTTCATCGGGGTCGCTCTTCAGATCGTAGAGCTCCTCCGCCGGGCGAATGGAGTAGCGTTTCACGACGGCGGCGGCGGCGGTGCTGGTTTCTGCGGCGGTGAGCCAGCTCTGCCAGTAGTTGTAACCGCTCAGCACATTGCTGGAGCGCGAGATGTGGGTGTGATGCTGAAACTCGGGGTGCAGATTGCGGATGTATTTCCAATCGCGTGTGCGCACGCTGCGAATGGGATAGACATTGAAGTCGCCATCCCCGCTTTGGGTGGTGAAGATTTTTTCGCGGTGAGTGGTGGCCTTTCCCAGCAGCACGGGGGCAAAAGATTTACCGTCAATGCCCTCCGGCACCGTGCCGCCACCGAGCTCGATGAAGGTGGGGATGAGATCCGGCCAGGCGATCAAGGCATCACTCCTGGATGCCGGTTTCAAATGACCCGGCCATGCCGCGATGAAGGGAATGCGGATGCCTGCATCGTACAGATTCCATTTCCCAAACGGCCACTGCCCGCCGTGATCGGCGGTGTAGATGAAGAGCGTGTCTCCCGGCACCTTGTCTTTGGCCAGCGCACGCAGCTCGCCAAGCAGTGTGTCTGCGCGCGTGATGTCCGAACAGTAGCGCGCGCGCTGCTCCCGCGTCGCTGCGGTGTCCAGGTGAGTGGGCGGCAGTTTGATGGTGCCAGCGTCATAGCCTGCATTTTCTCCCCAGGGCACATGCGGGTGATGAGTGCCAAAGAAAAGGCAGAGTGGCTTGGAGGCATCTCGGGTGTTGAGAAATTTGGCCACTTCCACGGTGTCTGAATCGCCCTGCTGCTGGCCGCCGAGAACATCAAAGCCATGGTCCTTGCCGTAGTTGCCATGCGCCACTTTGCCAAAAGCGGCCACCTCATAACCCAGCGCATGCAGCACGGGCGGCAGAGATTTCACCTCGGGATTCTTCGCCTTGTGGTTTGGCTCCGCCCCGTTCCGCGCCGGCCACAGGCCTGTGCACAATGTGGTACGGCTGGGTCCACAGGCTGGAGAGGCTACAAACGCATGCGTAAACTTCATTCCCTCCGCCGCCAGCCTGGCCATGTTGGGCGTGCGGATATCCGTAGCTCCATAGGGCTCGGAGTCCAGCATGCTGTGATCGTCCGAGATGAACACGACAATGTTTGGCGGCGTGATTTTTTCAGCGCCAGAAAGAGGCAGGCTCAGGAGAGCCGCAGCGAACAATGTCAGGGTCAGGTTGGACATGAGCCGGTAACGAACGATTTTGAGGCAACATCTCAGCAAATGCGCATCAGGGTGCCGCCTGCTTTTTCTTCTTTGCCTTTTTCGGGGTGAAGGTCTCTTGCTTCGCGTTTGGATCAAAGTTCGGATTGGGCGTCGGCATCAGTGCGCCGACTTCCTTGCGCCAGGCGATGAGCTTCGCATGCAGCTCCTTCACCTTGTCAGGCTGTGCAGCGGCCAGATTGTTCTTTTCGCCGATGTCCTGAGGGATGTTGTAAAGCTCCAGCGCGCCGTCCTCGTGCCACTCAATGAGTTTCCAGTCGCCATCGCGGATGGTGGTGCATGGCGGGCCGCCTTGATTCGCATAATGCGGGTAGTGCCAGAAAAGCGGCTTGCCACGAGTTGCGGACTCGCCTTTCAGCAAGGGCAGAAAGCTCACGCCATCGAGATGCTGCTCGGGTTTCAACGACTGGCCTGTGAGCTGCAGCAGGGTGGGATAAAAATCCGTGCTGATGACAGGTGAATCGCAGGTTGTGTCCGGCTTGGTCACGCCGGGAGCCACGACGATCATCGGTTCGCGCACGCCGCCTTCATAGGGCCAGCCTTTGCCGGCACGCAGCGGCAGATTTGAGGTGGGATGTCCTTCGGCAGTGGCGAGTCCGCCGTTGTCAGACATGAAGACGACAATCGTTTTCTCCGTGAGTCCGTTCTTTTCCAAAGTGGACAGCACTCGGCCAATGGCGGCGTCAAACTGCTCCAGCATCGCAGCATAGACCGGATTGTTTTGCACGAGGCGCACCTGGTTCGTCCGCTCCTGGCCCCAGGCGTCTGCGGGTGCCTGCTTGGCCTTTTCCTGCCATTTCGCTACGAGTTCGGCGCGTGCGCCGATGGGCACATGCGGTGCGTTGTAGGGCAGGTAGGCATAGAAAGGCTTGTCTTTGTTCGCCTCGATGAACTTCACCGCCGCATCGGTGATGCTGTCGGTGTTCTTCGGATCGTCCTGCTTTTTGCCCTTGCCGCCCTTCGGCCCGGTGCTTTCGCTTGCGTCATGCGTGAAGCCTTGATCACTCGGCATGAAGCCCGCGCCGCCCAGATGCCATTTGCCTGCAAAGAACGTTTCATAACCTGCATCGCGCAGAGACTCCGCAATGGTGACCTCCGCCAGCGGCAGCTGACCTGCATTCGGCGCTGGCAGCAGTTTGCCCGCACGGCCTCCAGGAATGAAATTGGTGACGCCAAAGCGCGGCGGATACTTCCCGGTCATGAGGCTGCCACGCGTGGGCGAGCACACACAGCAGGCCGCATAACCCTGCGTGAACTTCATCCCGCGCTTTGCCAGCCCGTCGATGTTCGGCGTTTCATAAAACGACTTCGGGTTGAACGCACCGATGTCCATCTGGCCAAGGTCATCGGCCAGGATGAAGACGATGTTCGGTTTTGTCTCCGCGAACAGGGACGTGACAAAGGTCAGCGCGAGCAGGGCGAGGAACGGGGCTTTCATGGCTTTGTGAGAAATGTGCGATGGGGGGCGGTGGATGATCTTCAAGGCAGAGGCGGCAGAATCATGGTGTTGTCCTGAGTGTCTGCGTGCCATTGTTTCAGGGCAGCATAGAGGCGTTCGAGGTGCTGGCGCTGCGCGGGGTCGGCAGCCAGGTTGTGGAGTTCGTCGGGATCACTTTGGAGATCGTAGAGCTCGATCAGCGGGGGTTTTCCACCCAGAGCGTGCGGGTCCATTTCCTGCAGGATGCGAAAGGCCTCGGGAAACTGGGCTTTGACGCGCACGGTCTCGCCGTAGATGCGATTGATCCAAGGTTTCATGTCACGGAGGTCGGCATTGATAACCTTGGGCTCGTCGAGATGGCTGCGGACAATGAGCTGATGCGTGGCGTCGAGCACACTGCGCTCCTCCATGCCACGCTGCTGGTTCAAGGAGCGGCCGGAGACCTCGCTGAAGATGAAGTCGTGGCCTTTGGCGTCTGGCTTGCTTTCGAGCAGGGGTCTGAGGCTGATGCCGTGGAGCGGTGAATCATACGGAATGCCGAGCACATCCAGCAGTGTGGGCAAGAGGTCGAGCTCACTGACCAATGCATCGCTCACAAGCGGTTTGCCTCCGGGAAGGCGAATGACAAGCGGAATGTGCAGGCCCAGATGAAACGGAGTCATCTTGCCATGCGGGTAGGCCGGGCCGTGATCACCCATGAAGATGACGAGGGTGTTTGCTTCCTGACCGGACTCCCGCAGAGCGGTCATGACCTCGCCGACGATCTGGTCGTTGTGCTGCACACCGTCGAGATACTCGGCCCAGTCACGGCGTGCGACGGGTGTGTCTGGCAGATGCGCGGGCAGTTTCACCTTTGCGGGGTCAATGGTGATGGGCTGCTTCTCGCTGTTCACAAACGGCCGGTGCGTGTAGGTCGTGCTGTTGTGCAGCAGGAACCACGGCTTTCCCGCCGCCCGAGCGATGACTCCGGTGAGGGCTTGCTTGGAGCCCGGCTTCGGGATGAAGTCATTGTAGGGAAAGCGTTCGTTTGGAGAGACGTGGAGCTTTCCGCACACCGCCGTGTGATAGCCCTGCGCGGCGAGCACCTCAACCATCGTGGCGCCCTGGGAGCGGATGCGCGTGTGCAGGTAGGGAGGAGCTTGTTTCTCCGCTTCCGTGAGTTTGGCAGCGGGCTTGAGGTAATTGTTGGTGTTGTTGACCAGGCCGTTCGTGTGCGAGTGCAGGCCGGTCATGATGCAGGCCTTTGATGCCGAGCAAACTGGATACCCCACATAGGCCCGGCGAAACAAGGCCCCGCTGGCCGCCAGCGCATCCATGTGGGGTGTTTTGACATCCGTCGTGCCCAGAGCGCCCATGTGCGCGCCTTGATCCTCGGTGAGAATGAAGAGGATGTTGGGGCGCTGCTCCGCCGCGAATGACGAGAGAGCGCTGAAGAATGACAAAACAAGAAGGGCCGGGACGCGATGCATGGTGGGTGGTGCGCGTGTAACGAAGGGCTCTGTCATGACATCTCAGCAAAAACTGTGTCGGATTCAGCATGCAGGCTTGTCATTCAAAGAGCGGCATTTTAATTTTTCGCGCCATGACCTCGAAATCGACCGCCGGTTCCTCGACTGCTGCCGCCACCAAGCAGTCCGCTGAATATGCCATCTACAAACCCAACGGGCGCGGCACCGGGGGTGTGATTCGTTTCGAGTTCAACCGTGGCAAAGGCGCCGTATTTGTGGATGCGGCTTCGCAGAGCGGGGAGAAGCAGTTCGACTGGGAGCAGAAGATCACCATGAAGTGGGCCCTCTCGGATCTCGGCGCGGTACTGGCGACGCTGCAGGGACGGCAGGAGCAGGCCAAGCTCTTCCACCAGTCTGAAAAGGCCAACAGCGCCTTTGAGCTGACCTTTCGCGATGATCCGCAGAAGGCACCTTATTTCATGAGCATGTCACGCCAGGATGCGGCGTCGAAAAGCGTGAAGAAGGTCACGATTCCTGTCACGCATGCTGAGGCGGTGATTCTCGAAACCGCGCTCCGGGCGGCGATCACGCGGCTGATCGGGTGGTGAGGTCTTTTTTCGTAGGTTGGGTGTGTTTGGCGCGTGACGCGTGTTCAACACCCGGGGACTGCTTCGCCAAACCGCCCGACTTCGGGAGGGTGCGAGTTATGGGGCGTCTTCACACGCTGACAGACGGGCGGGCTGTCGCCACATCCATCCTACGTTCATGCAAGCGCCTCAAGCTTCACCGTCAGAGAATCGTAGCCGAGGGTGCGATCGAACTTGGCTTCATGCTCGACGCGCTCTTCGGCTTTGAGAATGGTAATGCTCTTCACGCGCTCGCAGCACAGCCTAAGCAGGGTGCGCAGGATGAGGCGTGCATGCGGAGCGCCGAGGCAGAGATGCGTACCAAAGCCGAAGGAGAGATGCGGGTTGGGTTTGCGATCAAGGCGGACTTCTTCGGGCTGCGGGAAGGCGGTGGAGTCGAAGTTGGCGGAGGCCCAGGTGAGAGAGATGCGGTCGCCGGCTTTGACGGTGGTGCCATTGACATCCGTGTCTGCGGGACAGACGCGGCCGATGTGCGTGAGAGGCATGAAGACGCGGAAGAACTCCTCGCTGGCGAGGGTGATGCGCTTGGGATCTTCGCGCAGAAATTCCAAGGCTTCCGGATGTTCCGCCAGATAACCCAGGGCGCAGGAAATGGTGTGGATGATGGTGTCACGGCCACCGGCGAAGGCGAGGTTGGCGAAGCCCATCATCTCCTCACGTGTGAGCTTGCGGCCGCGATACTCGGCTTGTGTGAGCGCGCTGAAAAAGTCTGCGCCGGGATTCGCCTCGGCGCGGTCGAACTGCGCGTGGAGGTAATCCTCCAGCACGTTGCCGGTTTTAAACTCGCCGCCAGTGACTTTGAAGACGTGGATGCCCCAGCCGATCCAGGTTTCGCCTTCGGATGCAGGCACGTTGAGCAGGTGGGTCAGGGCACGTGACTGGATGGGCAGCGCGAACTCGTTGACGATCTCAATCGAGTCGCGGCCCAGCGCCTGCGAGAGCATGCCGTCCATCAGCGCCTCGACCTGTGCAATCACTGCAGGATCTTTGGAACGTTGGAAAAAAGGCTCCACGATGGCGCGGTAGTCGGTGTGCTCCGGCGGATTGGTCTCGATGGGCAGCTGGCGCATGGTGCGCACGGCCTCCTCAGAAGGGATCGGCACCCGGAAGGGCGCGTCGGAGCTGAAGGTCTGCCAGTCCTTCGCCGCCTTGCGCACGTCTTCGTGGCGCAGGATCATGGTGATGTCTGCGGACTTCGCGGAAGGGATCGGAAAAGGCGGGCATGAGAGAGAATAACGAATGCTGAAACAGGAACGCTGAACGCGGACAGCATTCTGCGCAATGGCTGCTCTTTGTAGAATGATGCCTGCGGCCTGTGCTAAGGCCGTTTGGTCACTTCTTTTTCGCCTTGCCCTGCTTGGCTGCCTGTTTTGCCGGAGCGGTGGGGTCTTCGTTCGGAGAGCCATGCCACTGTGGCGCGATATTTTTCGCATTCCATTCATCCCAGGATTTCGCCAGTTTGGCGGCGAGCTCGGGCTTTTCAGCGGCGAGGTTGTGCTGCTCGCCGATATCGGTGCTCAGGTCGTAAAGCTGCCAGCCGGATTGGGTCTTGGTCTCCATGTCTCGCACATCCACCAGCTTCCAGCTTCCCTGACGGATGGCTTTTTGGGGACCAAAGCGCCACGCCAGCATCTCATGCGGCGCGGTTGAGACTTCGCCTTTCAAATGAGGGAGAAGGTTCACACCTTCGACGCCGTCCGGCTGCTTCGCAGCGGTGATGGCGCAGGCGGTGGGCAGAATGTCCATGGTGCTCACCGGTTGGTCATAGGTCTTGCCAGCCGGCAGCTTGCCCGGCCAGCTCACGAAGAACGGTACGCGGATGCCGCCTTCCAGCGTCTGGCCTTTGTCTCCCCGCAGCGGAGTATTGACGCCCGTGTTGTAGGCAAAGAAGGGCTTCCTGCCGGAGCCGCCGTTGTCGCTGAAAAAGAACACCAGCGTGTTCGGATGCTTCGCCTTCAGCTCAGCAGTGACTCGGCCGATGTCATCGTCCAGCGCCAGCAGCAGCGAAAGATAGCCGCGGCGGTTCTCATCGGTGACATCCGCAGGAATGCGGCCCTTGACTCTGTCTGCGATCTCCAGCGGCGTATGCACGGCATTGTAAGCCAGATACAGAAACCACGGCTTGGCCGCGCTGCGGTTCATAAATCCGAGCGCCTCATTCGTGAAGAGATCCGTCGCATAACCTTCCAGATGCTGCAGCTCACGGCCGCGGTAGATCATGTCGTGCGAATGCGCGGAGCCAAACTCCGGCTCCGCATCCTTGTGCAGCAAATAATTGTGTCCGCCCACCAGGAAACCAAAGAACTCATCAAACCCGCGCGACTGCGGATGATGCGCCGCATCAAAGCCCTGATGCCATTTGCCAATAAGCGAAGTCGCATAGCCCTCGTCATGCAGCACATTGGCGATCGTTTTCTGATCCAGTGGCAGCCCCAGCTTCGCCTCATCCCCCACATGCGGATTGAACTCATGCCCAAACCGCGTCTGCGACTTCCCCGTGAGAAACCCCGCCCGCGACGGGCTGCAGTATGGAGCGGTGACATAGCCGTTCGTGCAGCGCACGCCGCTGGCCGCCAGCGCATCAATGTTCGGCGTCGGCACCGCCTTCCCCCCATGCACACCAATGTCCGCATAACCAAGATCATCCGCGACGATGACGAGGATGTTGGGTTTCTCCGCGGCGAGCAGGGAGGGGCAAATGGCAAGCAAGAGCAAGGCGAGACGTTTCATGGGACTAGAGATAACGATGGGGAGAGCGAGTTCTGGCAAAAGTGCGGCACTGGTGTCGTCATCAATTGGCCGATTGCAGTTTTGATAGGAAATCCGACAAATCTTCTCCAGTGTCGGTTGCGCCAAGGCTTTGCAGGTAACGGCGCACCAACTTGCAAAACCTGTTTTGCAGAAAAGCCAGCCAAGTTCTCTGCCTCTCAAGCAGCACGAAGAACCATAGACGGTTGTACTGGGCACTCTGCCGAGGCTGAACATCGACGATTTGGAGGACGATTTTGAACCTGCCCTTATCAAAGAAGAAGGTGCTTGGTGTCGGGTCGTCCGAACCTACTGGACCCTGACAGTTACTGATCCGTATGTCTGGATGTCCCGGCACATGGGCAGGCAGTGATCTGAGCACTCGCTCTGGGATAGAATGGACACTGAGCATGGCGGCTTGAGAGAAGATCTGTCGCACCGCCATTCTGGCAACTAGCGATTCAGCTCACTTCCCAAACATCTTGTTCTCCTTGTCCCCGCCGCTCAGCACGTAGGCCACGAGATCAAGAATCTCGTCCTTCTTCAGCATGGCGAGGAGCATCGGCGGCATGGGGGAGACAGTGCTGAGCTCGATGCTCTTTACTTCCTTGCGGTCCACGTTCACGCGCTGATTCGGATCGGTGAGGTCGGTGTTCAGGGTCACGCCGTCGCCGCTGAGATTCACCACCACTCCGCTCATGATGGTGCCGTCGTTCTTGGTGACGATGATGGGGACGAACTGCTCGTTGATGACCTTGCTGGGGTTGATGATGTTGTCGAGCAGATCGTGCGGGCTGTAGCGGCCGCCGGCACCGGTGAGATCCGGACCGGTCATGCCGCCGGCGTTGCCGAAACGGTGGCAGGTGTAGCAGGCGGCGGCGGTGAACATCTTTCTGCCGTTCTCAAAGCTGCGGCCCTTCATACCAGTTTTGGAAGCGGCGCTGAGTTCGTCCAGCGTCCACATGGTCGGCGTGCGGCCCACGAACATGGCTCCGACGTTCTCGATGGCGCTCTTCACTTCGGGCTTCTTGGCGATGAGTTCGGCAAGCTGCGTGTTTTCTTCAGGTGTGAAGGTGGCGAGCGAGTCTTTGCGGATGAAGTCGATGAAGATGGAGAAGCTGCTGCCACCTTTGTAGTTGGCGGCCTTGAGGAAGAACTCAAGCTGCTGCGTGCGCAGCTCCTTGGTCCAGCCAGTCTTCAGGAAGCGCAGGCTGCGGGCATATTCGACCTGCGGCTCCTGGCTTTCCGCGGAAGCGATGAGGGCCATGGCTTTCGCTGCGGTGTTCGGCGCCTGGAGATAAGCGAGCGTTTCGGTGAGCAGCCAGTTGAGTTCAAAGTTGTCCGCTGGATACGCGGGATCGAGCTTGGCGATGATAGCAGCGACCGTGGCGTCATCTGGATTGCCAAAGCGGTGCAGGACGATCTCAACGAGGCGCACATAGGCCATGCGCTGCTCGTTGCTGAGTTTCTTGAAGTCGCGCTTTAGCAACGCGGCGAGGATTTCATCACGCCTGGCGGTGTTCACCACATGGCCTGCGGTGCGGTGGGTGGGGCACACGCCGGTCATGCGCGTCAGCGCCAGCAGCGCTTCGAGCTGCGCGGTGGCATTCTTTTCATTGAGCGCCTTGCTCTCCCATTCAGAGATGGGGTTGTGCTCCAGCACCGTGCGTGCGGCGCTGCGGATGAAGCGGTCCTTGTCACTGAGATGCGGCCAGGCAAAAGCGACGGCTTTCGGGTCAGCTTTGCCGTGGTAGGCGGCAAGCTCATGGCGCAGTTCCGCTGCGGGTGTGATCTTCGGCTTGGATGTCACCGGGGCTGTCGATTCCTTCCCGGTGTAGGTCACGCGATAAAGTCCGGACTGCACACGGCGGCCGCCGATGGTGAAGTACATCGCGCCGTCTTTGCCGATGATGGCATCGCTCACAGGCAGCGGGCCACCGGTGACGAATTCTTCCTTCGTTGCGGTGTAGGTCGATCCGCTCGGCGTGAGATGAACGGCGTAGATTTTTCCCCAGCTCCAGTCGAGCGCGTAGAAAGCATCCTGGTATTTGGCGGGGAACTTCGCGCCATAACCAAAAGTGCAGCCGGTGGGTGATCCGGGGCCGATGTTCAGCGTTGCGGGCAGGCTGTCATAGTAGAACTCGGGATACTTGCCCGCGCCGTTGCGCCAGCCGTACTCTGCACCGCTGACGACGTGATTGATGCGCGTTGGGCGATACCAGGAAGTGTTGAAGTCATACTCCATGTCGGCGTCATAGACGAAGAGCTCGCCCTCGCGGTTCACGCCGCCGTCGAAGATGTTGCGGAAGCCGTTGGCGAACTGGATGAATTCTTTTCCATCGGGGGAGACGCGATAAACATTCCCGCCCGGGGCCATGACATGGCGGTTGTGACCGCGACCGTCAGGCATGCGCGGCAGCAGGTGGTCATCTCCCCAAAGCTTCTGCACGGGCGAGGTCGGGACGGTTTCCGTGAGCACGGCGTTGTTGCCCGTGATGAGATACAGGCCCTTGCCGTCAGGAGTGAGTAGCACCGCGTGCACGCCGTGATCGCCGCCGGAATCAATCGCACGCAGCATTTCCACCTTGTCGGGCATGTCGTCGTTGTCGCTGTCAGTGATCCGGTACAGGCCGCTGGGGATCTTCTTTTCGTAGTCGTTCACGCCAACGTAGAGCGCGCCAAAGGCAAACAGCATGCCGTTCACCGCACGGATGTCGGCGGGAACCTTCTGCACGTCGCCCGGTTTCAGCGTCTGGCCGGGGGCGGGCATGTTGAAGCGATAGAGACCGCCATACTGGTCGCTGGCATAGATGCGGCATTTGTCGTCTGTGCAGAGATTCACCCAGGAGCCTTCATCGCCACCGGGAACGGAGTAGAGGAGCTCCACTTTGAAATCCGGCAGGGTTTTGATGTTGGTGACCGGTGTGGCCACATTTGCGCCGATGGCCGGACCGACGGCATCTGGACGTTTCGGCTTTCCTTTGGCGGCTGCATTCTTGCCTTTGGCATCGCCCTTGGCCGGAGCAGGTGTAGGCGCAGGAACCGGAGCGGCAGCGGGTGGCTGCGCTTTGCCTTTACCTTTGCCCTTCGCGGGAGCCTTGGCCTCGATGATCTGCGCATCGCTGGGGATGGCCGACTTTTCGAATGAGATGACGCCGCCGTCTGGCAGCTCCTTGAGCATGACGTCCTTGATCTGCACGTTCATGGCCGGACCACGATGAATCTGAAATGCGATCAGGCCCTCCAGCGCGCGCTTCGATTCCTCAAAGTCGAGCAGATCGATCGTCACCTTGCCGTCGATCTTGTGAATCAAATGATTCCCCTGCGCGATGACCGTGTACTCATGCCATTCCGCGATGTCCACCTTCACCGGCTCATGCTCGGAGGCCAGCCAGCGCTTGCCCTCGGGATCAATCACCACGCCCTGCCCGTTTTGCACGATGATGCCGCGCCCGCGTTCTTCATAGACCATCGCATTGTTCGGTGTGGCAGGGTGGATGTCGCACTGATAGCCGCCGATGGACCACTTGCCATTCTCCGGAAGTTCCTTGCTGCGGTACTGGATGCCCGTGTTGTTGCCCGTTTCCTTGATCTTCGCATGCAGCTCAAAGTTCTTCACCTTGCCACCGCGCCAGATGAGGAACTGATTGTAACTGAGCTGCTCAGGTCCGGTGGTTTTGCCGGTGATGCAGCCGTCTTCAACGCTCCAGAGCTCGGGGTTGCCGTCCCAGCCGGTGAGGTCCTTGCCATTGAATAGCGGTTTGAAGCCCTCCTGCGCGGTGGCGAAGGAGGAGAACAGAAGGGAGAAAAGAAGGAGACGGTTCATGGTTGGGCGCGTGGTAAAACGCGCCCGTCTGTCAAAAACTACCGGCAAAGGATGTGTCGGATTCGGCAAAACGACAACGCCGGGCCTGTGAGGGCCCGGCGTTGGGGGATCATTCGTTTTGTAGCTGCTGCTTACTTCATCGGATGCTGCTTCAGCAGCTCGTCGGTGGTGTAGAGCATCATGCGGCCGGGGTTGGCGTCGCGGATGGATTTGACTTCGGCGGGGGTGATGGGGTCGGCTTTGTTGCCGAAGTGGTTGCGGACGAAGGTGAGGACGCTGGCGATTTCTTCGTCCTTGAGCATGCCGCCGAAGGGGGTCATGGGGACCTGGCCGTTGTATTCTTTGTTGCCGACTTTGATGGGGCCCATCAAGCCGTACATGGCGATCTTGATGAGGCGGTCGCGGTCGGTGGTGATCCAGGGGCTGTTGACGATGCTGGGGAAGGCGGGGTCAAGGCCGGCGCCATTTGGCTGATGGCAGGTGACGCAGTGGCCTTCGCGGAAATAGATTTCCTGGCCGAGCTTGAACTGCTTCTTGGCGGCATCGCTCAGGTAGGCTGGAGCAGGCACGACGGGGTGCTCGGGCTTCACGACTTCTGCCACGCCGGCGAGGCGGTCGGCGGCGGTTTTGATGGCGGCTTTGTTCCAGTCATCCTGCGGAAGCTTGGCGGCGATGGCGACGATGTTTTTGGCGGCAGGAATGTTCGGCAGCCAGGAGGCGGCGACGACGGCTTCCAGACGCACGCGGCCGTGTTCATCGGCGGCGGCTTTTTCCAGCAGGGCCACGTGATCGGCGATACGGTGCGTGTTATAGCGCAGGACGCGCACGGCGGCGGCGCGGGCGTGGAAGTCGGGGGAGGCGAGCATCTCGCGCAGGAGGCCTTCATCGGCCTCGTTCAGGCCCCAGGTGGTCCAGAGGGCTTCGAGCTTGGCGTGAGTGTCTTTCTGCTCGGCGGCCCAGGCTTTGACGGCGGGGAGGACTTCCTTGGCATCGTGCGCGCGCAGTTCGCGGCGGGTACGGTAGCGGGTGCGGAGCTCGGGTTCCTTGAGGTTTTCGAAGAGGGTCTTGAGCGGGGCGCCGGCGACTTGCGCGGGCTTCACCAATGGGCGGCCGGGGTAGGTGATGCGGTAGATGCGGCCGTGGACGTGGTCGCGCAGAGGATCGCGTGCGTTGTGCTGCATGTGGCCGATGAGGACGTTGTGCCAGTCGATGACGTAGAGGGAGCCATCGGGGGCGAACTCGAGATCGACGGGACGGAAGTTCCCGTCCTTGCTGGTGAGCAGGTCGTGGCGGTGGGCGGTTTTCCAGCCGGTGCCGTTGTCTTCGATTTTGACCTGCTTGATGCCAAGGAAGCCGATGGCGTTGCAGTAGATCAGGTCGCCCTGCACTTCATCGGGGAAGTGGCGGGAGGAGACGACTTCGAGGCCGCTGGTGGGGCGGACTTTGTGGCCGTCTGGCACGAGGTCGGCGGTGGAGGGGGTCTTGCTGCCAAAGGAGGGTTTCACCTCCACGGGAAGAGCCCAGTTCATGGTGGTGCCGGAGGTGTGGAGGAGGAAGTCCTGGCCCCACTGGTCAAAAACGAAGCCCCAGGGATTGGGGATGCCCATCTGGATGGTGCGCTCCAGCATGCCACGCTGCGGGCTGTAGCGGAAGAAGCCGCCATCGACGCAGCGTACGGGGCCGTAAGGCGTTTCGATATTGGAGTGGAGGAAGACGCCCTCGCAGAGCATGAAGGCACCGCTGGGATCTGCGGTGAAGGCGCTGATGGCGTGATGGGTGTCGTGGGTGTCAAAGCCACCGAGCACGATCTCCATGCTGTCGGCTTTGTCGTCGCCGTTGGTGTCGCGCAGCAGGACGAGATTGGGCTCCTGGGTGACGTAGATGCCTTCCGTGGCGAACTCGAAGCCGATGGGCAGATGGAGCTTGTCGGCGAATACGGTTTCCTTGTCGGCCTTGCCGTCGTTGTTGGTGTCCTCGTAGATGAGGATTTTGTCGTCCGGCATGGCATCACCGGGGCGGTAGTGCGGGTAGGTGGGCATGGTGGCGACCCAGAGGCGGCCTTTGTTGTCAAAGGACATCTGCATGGGGTTCGCGAGATTGGGGAACTCTTTTTCGGAGGCAAACATCTCAACCTTGTAGCCTTCGGGCACGGTGAGGGATTTCACGGCTTCCTCTCCATACATGTACTTCTCACTGCCGTTCTTCACGCTCGGCACATAGTTCGTCGGCACGGGAGGCAGCGCGTGGGTCTTGCTGTCGTCCACCTTCAGTTCGGTGGTTTTGCCGGCGGCCACGGCGTGGATGAGGTTGTCGCGCAGCGCGGTCATTTCGCGGCTCTTCTGCACTTCATCCGGGTAGTTCTGCGGGCCGTAGGGATTGTAGCGGCGGCCGTGGGCGTGGACGCCGTTGAGGATGTTGTAGTCGGTGTTCCAGAACCAGTCTTTTTCCTTCACGGCCTCATGCACGAGCTTGGGGTCGGCCTTGGATTCACGGCTGGCGTGGCCGTAAAGGCCGGTGGCGAGGAGCTTGCCGATTTCTTCATAACCTTTCTCGGTGGGGATGAAGCCACCGGTGGTGAAGAATTCGCTGCCGCCTTTGGACTCGATCTCCTGCGTGGGAGTGAATAGATCGATGTAGGTGAGGCCGTGTTTTTTGGCGACTTTCTCGATGGCGGCGGCATAGAGGAGGAGGTTGGCGTTTTCCACATCTCCCTTGGGCAAGTCGCGTTTCGCGCTCTGATTTTCGTAGGCAATGGGGCTGACGAGCACGACGCGGGGGGCGGTCTTGCCGTTGTAGGCCTTGCTCAAAGTGTGCACCACCCAGGCGTCGAGTTCGGCTTCGAAGTTGCCCACTTTGGAGGGGCCGTCGAATGATTCATTGTAGCCGAAGAAGGCGACGATGGTGTCTGCCTGGAGATGGGTGAGCCACTGGTCGGGGGTGGAGTAGAAGCCCTGGCCGTTGTGGATGGTCTTGTCGGGGTGGAATTTCTCCGCGCCGGGGAAGGCCCACTGAGAGCCGCGTGAGGGATGGGGACGGAAGCCGGGGGTGTCTCCCACGTGGCCCATGTTGCGGAAGAAGAGGTCGCGGTCGGGGTAGCGAAGCTGCAGCTCGGTTTCGATCTTGCTGTACCAAGTGTCGCGCTCGGCAAGGCCGTTGCCGATGAGGACGATGTGCTCGCCCTTGCTGGGTGGTGCGACGGCTTGCGGGCGCGCGGCGGTGGCGGCGGAAGGTTCAGCGCTGGGCTGATGCGGGGCTTTGACTTCTTCGGGTTTTTTGGCGTCTGCTTTTTTGCCGGAGGTTTGCTTGGATTTGTCTTCGGGCATTCCCATCGAAGGGCTGCTCCCGGTGGCGAAGTCGCCGGGTTTCAGATTGCGCTGCTTGAAGTAGGCCGAGTCTTTGATGAAGCCGAAGGCGGTGGGATTAAAGGGATCGATGAAGGCGACGTCTGCCTTGGCAGGCACGGGCAGCTTGAGCAGGGAGTGCACCGCATTGACGATGAGGCGGCGGAGGTTTTCGTCGGTGTAGTCCAGGGAGGCACCCATGGTGGTGCAGAAGGAGCGGCCTTTGGCGCTGCCGTCCGGAGAGGTGTAGTCGTGCAGCCAGGCGATGGGCTGCATGGGGTCGTTCTTGGCGGTGGCTACGGCTTTCGATTTGGGATCAAGGGTTTCGGTGACCGCGCCGCGAAGCAGGATGGTGTCGCTGTCTGGCCTCACATCAGGCGCGCCATAGACGTCTGTTGTGCAGAAGATTTCGCCGACGCCGCGCAGGATTTCGTTCTGGCCGTTGGCCTCGACGACGACGCTGCGGGTGCCTTCCTTTTTGTGCGAGCCGTGGTGGCTGACCCATTTCTCGCCGAGGATTTTAAGGCCGAATTCGCTCCACTTGAAGTCGCCGGTTTTGGCACTGCCGGTGAAGGCGTGTGTGGCGGTGCGGAAACCGATGACGGGTTTGCCGGCATTCAGGAACTTGGCGAAGTGGGCGAGGCTGTCGTCTGGAAGCTGGCGGAAGCGGGTGCCGATGATGAGGAGGTCGGCGTCGTCGATCACCTCGGTGCCGCGGATGTTCTTCTGGTTGTTGGGGTCGATGTAGCCGCCTTTTTCGTCGGTGGAGAAAAGGACGATGCAGTTGAAGCCGTGGGTCTTGGCCAGGATTTTGGCCAGCATGGGCATGCTCTCCTCGGTGCGGTACTCCTCGTCACCTGCCACCAGGACGATCTTTTTGCCTTTGCCAGCGCCGACCGGATTGGCGGCGACTTCGAGATATTCCTGGGCGGACGCGGATGCGACCGAGCCGAGGAGGGCGAGGGTGAACAGGAGATGCTTCATGGTTGGAAAAAACGGGCGGGAAAGCTATTACCGCACGGGGCGACGAAACCGGACAAGAAAAATGTGCGTTTTGACACGGGATTGAACTTTCGGCACTGGTGATGCAAGCTTGACATCCAGACACGTAACCCAAATTCCGTGGTTCCAGTTTAGACTGGGTTTGGAACCCTCTTGCGGAGGGCCATGGCGACTCCCCGGAGCTGCCTGACACCCTTCAACCCAGCAAATCCTGGAGCGCGCTGAGAACCTGCTGAAAGTCCACGGGCTTGGTCAGGTGATATCTAAAGCCGGCGGCGAGAGAGCGCTGCACATCACTCTCCATGCCGTAGCCGCTCAGAGCGATGGCCGGGAGGGGAGTGGTGGTGGAGAGGGTCTTCATGAGTTCGAGGCCGCTGGCATCCGGCAGGCCGAGATCGCTGATGAGACAGTCGAAGGAGTGGGCGGCAGCCAGATCCAGGGCCTGCCCCGCGGTGGATGCGACCTGCACGTGGAAGCCGCGGGAGGCGAGCATGCGGCTGAGCACCGAGGCGCTGTCTGCATGATCCTCCACGAGGAGAATGGACGCGCCCTTGGCGGCGGCCGGGCTGACCGACCGGGAGGTGCTACGTGGCTGGGAGGTCTGCGGCGGCTGGGACTGACCGAGCGGCAGGCGGACTCTGAACACAGCACCGCTGCCTTCCGCGCGGTTGGCGGCCTGGATGGTGCCGCCGTGTGCAGTGACGAGGGCCTTTGAAATGGCCAGCCCCAGGCCGAGGCCGCCAAACTTGCGCGTCACCTCCGAGCTTCCCTGCTCAAAGGCGTCGAATATTTTCTCGGCGTTGTCCACCGGCAGGCCGATGCCGGTGTCCGCGACTTCGATCTGCACCTCCCCGCCGTCCCTGCGGGTGGTTACGGTGATGACGCCACCGGAGGGCGTGAACTTCACCGCATTCTTGAAGAGGTTCCAGAAGACCTGCTGGACCCGGCCGGCGTCCGCGCTGAGCAGGATGCGCTCCTGGGCCAGACGCCACTCCAGGCGGATGTGCTTTGCCTCACGCTCGGACTCGCAGGCCTCCGCGGCGTAGTGCAGCACCTCATGCAGGTCAATAGTGCGGGCATGGATCTGCAGCTTGCCGGTGCTGATGCGCGTGAGATCGAGCATGTCGTCAATGAGGCGCGCCTCCAGCTCGATGTTGCGCCGGATCATTGCAAACGTTTCGATGAAGTCCTGGTTCGTCACGCCGGTGAAATCCGTCTGGCTCACGGCGGTGAGCACCGGGGTCAGAGGGGTGCGGAGTTCGTGGGAAAGATTGGCCAGGAACTGGTCTTTGCGGGTGTTGGCGTCTTGCGCCTCCAGGTAGAGCCGCGCCATTTCGATGCGCTGCTCCTCCAGCAGGCGCTCCGTGCGCGCGCGGTAGATGGCTGCCTCGATGGTGCGGTGCAGCAGCTCAGGATTCAGGCTCTCCTTGGAAAGGTAGTCCTGCGCGCCGGTCTTCATCACCTCCACCGCAATTTGCTCATTTCCCGTGCCAGTGAGCATCACCACCGGGTAACGGCGCGGGCCGCCAATCTCACTGAGAGACTCGAGGAACTGCAGCCCGGTGCCATCGTGCAGGTGGTAGTCCAGCAGGATGCAATGAGGGTCCCACTCACGCACACGGTCCAGGGCGCCGTCCACGGAGTTGTGCTCCACAAACTCATAGGCCACCACCTCCACCCGGGCCAGGCTGCGCCGGCAGGCCTCACGGTCGATGTCATTGTCATCGAGGAGGAAGATTCTCAATTGCACGGTGCCTGAACCGCTCGGGGAAGATGTGGCCGGAATAGTCACTGGGGCTGAAATTGGAAGTAAAACGTGGTGCCCTGGCCAAACGCAGATTCAAGCCAGATCCGGCCGCCGTGGCGTTCGACGATGTTTTTGGCGATGGTCAAGCCCGCACCGGTGCCACCGGTATAAGCGTCGTGAGGGTGCAGGCGTCGAAACATGCGGAATATATCGGTGAAATGCTTCTCCCGGATGCCTATGCCGTTGTCCCGCACGTAAAAAGTGGGCGGCTCGCCCGGCTGCCCGGCCATGGAGCCCACCTCGATCCACTTGCGCTCGCTGTCGCTGTACTTGGCCGCGTTGGTGAGGAGGTTGGAAAAGACTTCGCGCGTCAGCACGGGGTCACAGGAGATGGTGGGGAGCGGGTGGGGACGCCGGACTTCGACGCCCAGCTCACGGAGCATGCCGGAGAGGCTGACGAGCACTTCATCCACCACCGTGTCCAGATTCACCGTATGAGCACTGATCTCCATGCGGCCGATGCGGGAGTAGCGGTTCAGGGTCTCGATCAGTTCCTTGGACTGCGCCACCAAGGACTCCATGGTCTGCACTTTGCGCAGAGCCTCGCTGGAGAGCTCCCGGCCGTGGTCCTCCCGCATGAAGACGAGGTAGTTCTGCAGGCCGCGCAGGGGTTCCCGGAGATCGTGCGCGGCGATGTAGGCGAAGGAGTTCAGGTCCGTGTTCCGGCGCTCCAGCTCCATGTTTTCGCTGAGCAGGGTCTGCGTACGGCGGAGCACCAGGGCATTGATGGCCAGCATCAGCTCCTGTGCCCCTCTGCGCTCCGCCTCTCCCCAGGACCGGGCGCGGCCGGTCACCTTCTCCTGCCAGGCGGCAAACGATTTTCTGGGGTTGAGGCGTTCATTGGCGTCCAGTGGCTTGTCGGGGCGTCCGGCCCAGGTGACGGTCTGCACCACCTCCGGGCGGAACCACAACAGGTAGTGGGGCTCGACACGGGAGAGCTTCACCGCAAGGAGGCCGCTGCCGGTGGCATGAAAGGCGGCGGCCGGCGGGTAGTGCTGAGAGAGTGCCTCGGTCTCAAAAACGGGGTTCAGCTCCTGCGTCTGCAGCCAGGAGATGAGGCCGCCCACCTGCTCCGCCGAGGGAGTTTCTCCCAGCAGGGTGGTCTGCTGGTTCACATGCACGGCGGCACCGCCCGCGCCCATGAACTCCAGCAGCTGCGGCGTGTACTTCACCAGCGCATCCAGCACGTTTTTCTCTCCGGCGATGACATCGAAAAAGCGCGACTGGATTTCGGTGGCCTGCACGTATTGAGACAAACGCTGCGCCTCCTGCCGGGCGCCGATCTCAAACGAGACCACCTGCCCGAAGATCTCGCATACGGCACGAATGGCAAAGGGCAGCACGCGTGGCGTGCGGTGGTGGCAGGCGATGAGGCCCCACAAACGACCCTCCACAATCAGCGAGATGGACATGGAAGCGGCCACATTCATGTTTCGCAGGTATTCCAGATGGATCGGTGAGACGCTGCGCAGGGAGACAAAGCTCATGTCCAGCGGTTTGCCGGTGGCGGGATTCACCACAGGCTCCACGGGCACGGGCTGGTAGGAGGAGCTGGGGATGAGGCGCAGCCAGCTCTTGCGATAAAGCTCGCGCGCCTGCGGGGGGATGTCCGTGGCGGGGAAGTGCAGACCGTCATAGGACTCCACCGGAGCGCTCAAGTGCTCCGCCACCACCTGGCCATGCCAGTCCGGATCAAACCGGTACATCATCACGCGCTCAAAGCCCGTAAGCTGGCTCACAAAGGCAAGCGCACGCTGGTGCTGGGTGGTGAGGTCTGGCGCCGCCTTCAGGTCTGAGAGCGCCTGCTGGAGGTGGCGGTGGTAGTGGGCGTCCTGAGGCCCCGCGGCTTCGAACTCCGTGATCAAGCCCGCTTCCGTGCGGTGAAGTGAGACATCGAAAGACTCCTGCCCGATTTCCACCGTGATGGGGGATGGAAGGACTTCAGACGCCCCGGCCAGCACCTGCATAATCCTGGCTGCCGCACCCGGCGCGACATCCTCCAGCCTCCGCCCGACGACGCCGGTGAATTTGCCGCCGAGAAACGCCCCGCAGTTTGCACTGGCCTGCACGCAGATGAGATCCGCCTCCTGCAGCACCAGCAGTGCGCCATGTGGCTGGATCGATCCAGGGATGTGGATGGGCTCGAGGCCGCAGCCGTCGAGCTGAGCGGGGGTCACAGGATCGTTCATTGGCGTTTGAGGAGCCAGCTCCCGAGCGTGTCGAAAGTTTTCACGGCCGCTGCGGTCATCGCATCGGCACCGGTCTCTGGAAGTGCGGCGAGCATGGCGCAAAACTCCCGCCAGCGCGCAGGCACGTCTTCGCCGTAGCTGGCGAAGTAGTGCCGGGCGTCTTCAGGGATGGCGCTCTTTGCGAGGACTCCCATGATGTGACGGCCGCCCAACGTCGAACCTTCCAGCACATAGGCGCAGCCAAAAGCTTCCGCCAAGGTGGCGGGCTGTGGGAAAGCGGTGCAGCGGGGAAGGGCCGCCACCTCGTTCTGGCTGCGACCAAGTGCACGCAGGTCCTTCCGCAGCATGGGCGGCTTGGCCCGTTCGCTCCAATGGAAGCCGCGCTCCTCCCAGCCAGGAATTATTTGCAGCGCTGCCTCCATGGGTTCGAAGAAGCCCAGAAAGCCTTCAAGGAGGCGGGTGTAGGTTTCACGGCTCGCGCAGGCCTTTGCAATATCGATCTGGTCTTCCAACTGCTGATGCGCGGCTCCCGTCGTGGCACGGAGTCGGGAGAGGATGTCTGAAGGCGGGTCTTGGGTCATGGAGGCGGTTACCCGTCGTTTGGTGCATTTTAAAGCCTCGCGGCCGGGGTCGCGAGTTAGCTGTGTACGTCCACATATCGCGAATGAAAAAGAGCGTGGATGCCTGCCGCTATTGAAGGAGGCGGGGGGAACAGCCGCGGAGAGCGGCTGAAGCGCAGGGGTGTCTTCATCGTGTTTATCATTGAACTGTTCTAAAGAACAGGCAAATATGGGAGGCATGCCCGCTCTGTACCTGAAAAAGACGCTCACTGACCCTTTGGAGGGTAAGGGACATTTTTCGCGCTGAAAAAGGGACGGCGCGGTCAGCAGGCGCGTAAAGCCACCATCCCCATGGACATCACCCGCAAACTTGAGATCCTGGCCGATGCGGCGAAGTATGACGCTTCGTGCGCGAGCAGCGGCGCGGCGCGGAAGGATTCCCGGGGCGGGACAGGTGTGGGGTCCACGGGCGGGATGGGGATCTGCCACTCCTACACGCCGGACGGGCGCTGCGTCTCGCTGATGAAGGTGCTCATGACGAACGCCTGCCTGTATGACTGCCACTACTGCATTAACCGGAGGTCCAGCAATGTGACGCGCGCGCGGTTCACGCCGGACGAGGTGGTGCAGCTGACGCTGGATTTCTACAAGCGGAACTACATCGAGGGCCTGTTTCTGAGCAGCGGGATCATCCGCAGCGCGGATCATACAATGGAGCTGGTGATCGAGGTGGCGCGCAAGCTGCGTGAGGTGCATCAGTTTCGCGGCTACATTCACTTGAAGACCATTCCCGAGGCCTCGCAGGACCTGATCGCCCTGGCCGGGAGATATGCGGACCGCATCAGCATCAATGTCGAACTGCCGAGCCAGCAGAGCCTGAACACGCTGGCCCCGGAGAAAAACCTGGCGCGCACGGAGCAGGCGATGGGGCATATCCGGGGCAAGATCGACGAGCGGCATGCGGAGAAACGCAAGCCGGATGCGCCGAAGCCGCCGCCCTTTGCCACCGGGCAGAGCACACAGATGCTGGTGGGGGCGGACTCTTCGAACGATGCGATGATCCTGGGATGTGCAAACAAGCTGTACACCGCGCACCGGCTGCGGCGCGTGTACTATTCGGCCTTCAGCCCGATCCCGGAGCCGTCGTCGATTTTGCCGCTGAAAGCGCCGCCGCTGATTCGTGAGCACCGGCTTTATCAGGCGGACTGGCTGCTGCGCTTTTACGAATTCAAGGTGGAGGAGATTGCCTCCGCGAGCGCACCGAATCTCGATCTGGCGCTGGACCCGAAGCTCTCCTGGGCGCTGCGAAACCGCGCCAGCTTTCCCGTGGACGTGAACAGGGCGCCGCGGGAGATGCTGCTGCGAATTCCCGGGATGGGCGTGCGCAATGTGGAGCGCATCCTGGCTGCGCGGCGCTACACCCGGCTGCGGCTGGCGGACCTGATACGCCTGCGGCTGCAGATGAAGAAGCTGCTGCCTTTCATCACCACGGCGGATCATCATCCGGCTCGGCTGGGGCTGGACAGCGACGCGCTGCGTGCGCGGTTTTTACCGCCGCCGGAGCAGCTTGAAATCAACTTTGACGCAGCGCCGACACCGGCCGTGAGCGACTTCCTCGCGGTGAGATCCGGAGAACTCTAGAAGGCCTGAGCATGCGCAGCGTCGTCATCGAACCTGAGTATGAAGCCTGGAGGGCGGCGGCGCGGCAGCTGCTGGCGCAGGGCGTGCGTCCCGAGGAGGTGCTGTGGGTGGATGATCAGCGGGAGGGATCGTTGTTTCTGAGTGAAACGCCTGCCGCCTACAACGCGGTGGGAGCAAAAGGGAATGGCATCAAAGTGCCGCCGGCGTTTCTGGACATGGCACGCAGCGCGGCGGCGCATACGGATGCGCGGCGCTGGGCAGTGCTGTACCGGGTGCTGTGGCGGCTCACGCTGGGAGCGGAGCGGCATCTGCTGGCAATGGCCACGGACCGCGATGTGCGGCAGCTGCAGGACTGGTGCAAGGCGGTGGGGAGGGACATCCACAAGATGCATGCCTTTGTGCGGTTCCGGCTGGTGGGCACGGATGCCGCCACGGGGCGCGAGCAGTTCGTGGCGTGGTTTGAGCCGGAGCACCGCATCGTGCGGCTGGCCACGCCTTTTTTTGAGAAGCGCTTTGTCGGCATGGACTGGTCCATCCTGACGCCCTATGAGTGCGCACACTGGGATGGGAAGCGGCTGCATTTCACCGAAGGCGTGCCGCGCAGCAGCGCGCCGGATGAGGACGCGCTGGACGATCTCTGGCGCACCTACTACCGAAACATTTTCAATCCGGCGCGGGTGAAGATCAGCGCCATGCAGTCGGAGATGCCGAAGAAGTACTGGAAGAATTTACCGGAGGCATCGCTGATCGCCGGACTTATTGCCGGAAGTGCGCAGCGGGTGCAGGGCATGCTGGAAACCGAGGAGCGGGCGGTGAAGCCTGCGCCCAACAATGCCTATTTAAAATCGCTTCACGCCCTGAATCAGGGCGAGGCCGCCGATGGAAACGACGAATGTGACCGACCATGAAAGGTGTGAAGAAACAGCATCTGCCGAGCAAGCCGTGCCTCGTATGCGGGCGCCCCTTCACCTGGCGCAAGAAATGGGAGAAAGTGTGGGATGAAGTGAAGTTTGCAGTGAGCGCTGCCGACGCAGCAAGGGAGCGCAGGGAGGATGATCACTTTGCCAGGGCGGTGATTTCCGCATCGCTCAGCGGTCGGTCCCAGAGGGCGAACTCGTCCATGGCGCCGCTGAGGTGGCGGATGGCGACACCTTTGGTAGAGTGGTCGTTCCAGTTGCCGAGTTCGGCGATGCCGATCTTTAGCGGACTGGTGTCTTTGAGCGGGGAGCGGGTGAGCAGCTCGCCGTTGACGTAGTGGCGGACTTCTTTGGCGGCGGGGTCAAACACGACTGCCAGATGGGTCCAGCGGCCGAAGCGTTCCGGTGTGAAGAGGACGGGCGTGTCGTGGTCCGCGTGGCCCACTCCCTTGCCACCGGCAACCCCGAGGCGGACTTTGCCATCGCGGGTGATCTGCCAGTGGATCTTGCGCTCGCCCCAGCGTTCGGACATGAAGAGGGAATTGAAGGCGCGGTCGAGGCCGTTCACGCGCACCCAGACGGCCATGGTCAGCGCCTGGGTTTCGCCAGGAATGTTGAGACGGACGCGGTCGCTGACGTTGCGGAACTCGAGGGCGCGCTTGCCGGGCCAGCGTCCGGTCGTCCAGGAGGCGCCGACGATGCTTCCGTCTTCGATTTGGGCACCGTTCACGGCGTGATTGCGCAGGGAGCGCGAGCCTTCGTCGTCCTGGAAGTCAAAGCGCAGGCGCAGGCCGGGGTCGGCGTTCAGTTTGGCGCTGGAGGCCAGCCATTTTTCAAACTGGAAGCGCTGGGACATCGCGCTGCGGGCATCGATCTCATTGAGCGAGGCAAAGCTGGAGGCATTGGCCGGGAGCAGGGCGGTGTTTCCCGCGATGGCCATGGCCTGGCCTTCTTTGAGCGACTTCATGGTGGCGGCGGGCTGATGCAGCTCCACCTCGCCTTTGAAGACATGCACCTCCTCATTGGCGGCGCTGACGTCCAAACCGAACTCGGTACCGAGATCGACGATGGTGCCTTTGGGAGTGTTGATGCGGAAGCCTTTGGCCTGCGGCGGCACCTGGGCGCTGAGCTTGCCACGAGTGCAGGTGGCCTCGCCGGAGGAGACGAGCTGGAGCTCGGCGGGGCCTTCGATCAAGACGCGGGCACCCTGATAGAATTCGATCTGGGCGATGCCGGATTTCAGCCTGAGCCAGCCGGGAGAGAGCGGCGTACCGGGGGCGAGGGTGGCGGATTCCCATTCGAGGTTTACGCCGCGTGTCAGCACCGCGACGGAGGCGGTGGTTTCCTCTTCCGCCTCGGGGCGCAGGTTCACGCTCTCGTTGATGAACCATGCGCCTAGTAGCGTGATGCACGCAGCCATGGCCGCCACGCTGGTGACGGTGGCGAAGGTGAAGCGGCGTTTCGGCAGCAGGGCGGGCCTGGTGATTTTGTTTTCTGGCAGCAGCGGCTTGGTCGCGCGCAGCATGGCGTCCATGTCGAAGTGCAGCAGCAGGCGCTCGCCGAGTTCGGGGTGGGTTTGCAGCAACGCGTGCAGTTCCTCGGCTTCGGCGGTGGTGAGCGAGCCTTCGAGGTAGTGCTGGATGAGGGTGTCGGTGTCAGGCATGGGCGGGGCCTCCCTGGTTTGACGAGCGCTCGATGCACTCGCGGAGTTTTTCGCGCACGCGGGAAAGGGCGCGGCAGACGGTGTCCGCTTTCATATTGATCTGGTCGGCGATCTGTGGCGTGCCGATGTCATTGTAGTAGTAGAGTTCGACGAGCTCGCGGCTTTTCTCCGGCAGCTTTTGCAGGCAGTTTCGCAGGACGCTGATCTCCTCCTCGTAGCGCGGCGGGGCTTCGCGCTCTTCGGCCAGCAGGCGGATGTGGTCGGCGAGTTTTTGCACGACTTCGGGCTGCTGCCGGGTGCGCTCGCGCCATTGCCGCAGCGCGATGTGGCGTGTCATGGTGGCGAGAAGCGGGCGTGCATCGGTGCTGAGATCCCACTTCGACTCCTTCGCCATGAATTCGAGAAACACCTGCTGCGTGATGTCCTCCATCAGCCCCGGCCAGGGTGCATACTTCAGCGCCACTCCCCTCACAAAATCGTGATGGGCTAGGAAAACCTGCGCGGCCTGGGTTTCGTGCGTGTTCATGGGTATGGCAGTATCTCACGCGGGACGCGGGAACCGGACAGGGAATTTTGTGCAAGGCGCCAGTCATATCAAAGGTATTCACGCGCATCCCACAGAAGCCGCTGAAGTTTTGGGTTATTACCCAACTTTCGCTGTCCGCATTAACGAAGAAGGCTCAACACACGCTCCGGCCACTCAGCCGTCGCGGCTTTCGACATCACACCGCCTTCGCGCAACAACCTCACCAACTTCAGCAGGGTTCGCACTGCATTGATGAGCGATGCCCCGCCTGACATCTTCCTAGGCGACGCGCGGTTAAACCTGAAGGCGCCTGGCGATAGAACGAATGAAGTCATTTCAAAAACCTGCCTCAGCCTGCATTGCCAAATCGCCTTCTCCACAAGAAACGAGGTGCTGCTTCGCTCAAACCCTTGCTACAGGCTGGGATGGTTCTGCACTCCTGAGCATTCCTACCTCCGGCGGCGCAGCATCAGGCAGGCCAGCGCTGCGGCCATGAAACTCACGCGCCCAGGCTCCGGCACCGCCGCAAAGCTGATGTTTCCCAGCGTGTAAAGATCCGCAGTGTTCAGCATCAGATTCGCCGGCAGGTTCAAGTCTGAGGCATCGATGCTGAAGGTGCCGTTGCGGGAGACGAGGCCGCTCCAGTCAAAGAGCTTGAACGTATCGCCATCCGCCCAGGTTCCGCTGGCGATGCCGTTGGGATTTTCCAGCTTCAAGACGGCTCCGAGGGTGATGGTGAGATTCCCGGACAAATCCAGAATGTCCGCGGCAAAAGCATTGCCAGTGCTGTCGCCGAGTCCGGCACCGCCGAAGATGCCGAGGTGCAGTGTACTGGTGCCGCCGAGAATGGTGCTGCCAGCACCGCTGGTGGTGAGAGCCAGGGAGGAGCCGGTGGTATCGCCAGGATTGCCAACAACCAGCGATCCGTTCACGGTGACGGACTTGTCTGCTCCCAAGATGACGGAACCGCTACCGCCCAGGGCCGCGACAACATCGACAGTGACATCGCCAGTACCGAGGCCGGAGCCGCTGGTGTTGTTGACGTAAACGGTGCCGCCCGTGATGGTGCTTCCGCCGCTGTAAGTATTCGCTGCGGTGAGCGCCAGCGCGCCTGCGCCGCTTTTTTCCAAGGTGTCCGTGCTCGAACCGGCGATCACGCCATTGACGGTGAGCGAGGTTCCGGCATCGACGCTCACACCACCGCCACCATTGCTGAGCAGCACGCCACGAGTGGCGCTGAGCGAGAGAGTGGCCGTGGTCTGCAGCACGCCGCCGCGAATGCGCAGGCTGTTGCTGACGACCGTCCCGGGCGTCGCGCCGAGATTTCCCTCGCTGGAGATTTTAACCGTGCCCGCGGCGATCGTGGTGATACCAGTGTAACTATTGCCCGGATTGCTGAGCGTAAGCGTGCCGCCACCGACGCTGGATTTAAACAGCGCGAGCGTGCCGGAAACAACGCCGCTGACTTCGATGTCGGCATTGCCGCCGATGTTGAAATTGCCTGTGCCGGCGGTGGAAATATTGCCGCTGATCAGGAGGCTGCCAGCATCGGAATTAATGCGAGTGTTTCCCGCCGCAATGGCGAGATTGCCGGTCCAGGTGTTGGCGCCGGAGACGTTGCGAAGCGCTCCCGCGTTCGTCGCGGTGCCGTCGCCATTGAGGGAGAGAGCTTCGCCTGCGACGGTGATGTCGCCGGACAGGGCAAGCGTGGCGCCGCTGGCTACGCTGACACCGCCTGCGCCGGTGCCGAGGGCGGCATCGTTTGAAATGCCGAGCGTGCCTGCAATGACGGTGGTCGCTCCGCTGTAGCTGCTGGCGGCGGTGAAATTCAGCGTGCCGGTGCCGGTCTTGGCCAGAGATCCTGCGCCAGCCACACTGCCGCCATAGGTGACAGCGGTCCCAGTTCCGACATCGATCGTGCCTCCCGACGCGCCCAAAGAGACACCCCGGGTGGAATTCAAGGTGAGATCCGCGGTGGTGGCGAGTGTGCCCCCATCGAACGTGAGCTGGGCCAGGGTGGCGGATGTGGGGGCGGCACCAAGTGCGGAGTCGGCGGAGATGCTCAAGGTGCCTCCGCTGATGAAAGTCGCTCCGCCGTAAGTATTGACCCCGGAGAGCGCGAGCGTGCCTGCGCCAGACTTTTGCAGTCCAGCGCTGCCGGCGATGACGCCGCCGTAGCTGAGAGTGCCGGTGGTGGCATTGATCTGGCCGCCAGTGGTGCCGAGATCGATGCCGCGATTCGCATTCAAAGTGAAGCCCGCAGTCGTCGTGAGCGCGCCGCCGTTGATGACAAGCTGGCCTGCAGTGGCTGCCGCAGGCGCGGTGCCCAAGGCGGAATCTGTGGCGATGGAAATGCTGCCTGCATTGATCACCGTCCCGCCGGTGTAGCTGTTGCCGGTGTTGGCCAGCGTGAGCACGCTCGTTCCGATTTTCGTCAGTGCATGAGAGCCGCCGCTTTCAGAAACGATGCCATTGATGGTGATGTCGCCGCTGCCACCGATGGTGCTGTCTCCTTCGAGAACGATGCCCGCCACTTTGGCCGTGGCCGCAAAGGTGCCGCTGCTGAAGGCGATGGTGGGCGCGCTGGTATAGCCGCTGCCGGAGGCGGAGATGGTGTAGCCCACGGTTGTGTAGTTGCTGGCATTGCCGGTGCCGGTGGGATTGGTCCCCGCAGCTGTCACTGTTCCACCGGAGAACGTGATGGTGGGCGCCGTGGTATAGCCCGCCCCGATATTGTTCAGCGTGATGCTGGTGACAATGCCGTTGGTGAGATTCGCCGTCGCGGTGGCATTGGTCGTGCCGCCTGTGATGGACACCGTGGGCGCGACGGAGTACACGGTGGTGCCGCCGTTGATGGTGAAGGAGGCGTTGGTGACGCCCATGGACAGCGTGGCCGTAGCGCCCGTGCCACCGCCGCCCGAGAGAGTCAGATTCGTGGCCACCGTGCCGCTCGCAGTCTGCACGATGTCGGCGATGCCGCTGCTAATGCTCGCAGCATTGCCGGAGGAATTGATCAGCGCACCATTGCCGCCGAAGCCGGTGCCATTGAGGCGGATGACTTCCGTAATGCCCGTCTGCCCCCCCAGGTCCAGCGTGCCGGTGCCGGACACACGGGTGCCGTTGTCCGTGTTGGTTGCGACGATGCCCGCGCGCCCGCCCAAGGCCGAGGCGTTACCCAGCTTCAGCGTGCCGTTGGTGATGGAGGTCAGGCCGGTGTAGCTGTTGGCGCCGGTCAGCGCCTGTGTCCCGGCGCCCGCCTTGGTGACGAGCAGCGTCGCACCCAGCGTGGTGGCCAGACCGTCGCGCAAGACGGTGGAGGAGCTAAAGTCCGCCGTGTTGGTGATGGCGAGCGTGGAGGCATTGCCGTTGTGCCCGCCTACTCCGGCGGTCGTGGCCGTGGTCTGGATGAAACCGCCCGTGCCATTGAGTCCGGTAACGTTTCCGGTGGAATCCGCCTTGCCGCTCGGCGCATTGTTCAGGCTGACGATGCCAGTGCTGCTGACAGTGAGCAGGCCCAGCGAGTAACTGCTGGTTGCATTGAGTATGTTGACGCGCAGCTCTCCGCCGGAGACGCTGGTGGTGCCGCTGACGGAAAGGCCGTGGAGCGCATTGGTGGCGCCGCTCGCGTTCAGGCCAAACTGTGTGGAGCCTCCTGTCACGGTGATGTTCCCCGCGTTCACATTCAGCCCGCCGCCGCCGGTGTTGTCGTAGAAATTCATGTTGAGCGTGCCGCTCGTGATGGTGCTGACATTGAGCATGCTGAGGGAGGAGGAGTTTCCCACGATGTTCCAGCGGTTGGTCACGGTCTTGGTGAGGTTGTTGATCGTGCGCGTGGTGCCGCCGAGCGCCAGCGTAGCGCCGCTGCTGCCGATGAGCGTGGCGTCGATGTTGTCCCCGGCTCCGGGCGTACCGTTCGGAGTCCAGATCGTCGTCGTGGACCAGGAAACCGTGCCGCTGGTCGGATTGAATATGTAGTCCGTGGCGAAGGCCTGAGTGCCAGCCAGCAAAAGAGCACATGCCGCAGCGCGGCGGGTGAAGGGTGCAAAGAAAGTGGTCATGGAGTTGTGCAGGTGAAATTTTTCGAGTGGCAAATGACTGCGAAACAACACTGCACTTTGCGCACCAGAATCCCGCGCCGCCCGGTCCATGTCGTGGTAACATCACGGAACCACGAAAGACCGTTGGTCGTCTTGGATCACAGCATGCCCATGCGACTGCAAAGAGGGTTTTGTAACAGCCCCTCACCCGGCCTCTCCCCGAAGCAAAGGCATAGCTAAGATGACTGGGGCGGGGAGAGGGGATCCGCGCTGAGATGCTCGAAAGCTCAATCGGAGTTCAACGCGCTGCCCCTCTCCCCGCCGAGAGCTTGATTGCCGCTAGGCTTCTTCGGGGAGAGGCCGGGTGAGGGGTGACATCAAGTCTTCTTCATCTGCCGTCACCCCGCTCACTCCACTCTCCCAATCTGCACCGTGGTCAGCCCGCCATCGACGACGATGACCTCACCGGTAATATAGTTTGCCGCTGGCGAGCACAGGAAGGCCACGGCTCCGGCACAATCCTCAGGCCGGCCAAGTTTGCCCAGCAAGATTTTGTTCTCATACTGCGCTACCGCAGCACTGGCACCGGGAGCAGTCCAGGCGCTGTTCAGCGGCGTACGGATCAAGCCCGGAGCGATGGCGTTTACACGAATCCCATGCGGTGCGAGTGAGACAGCCAGCGACTTCATCATCATGAGCACGCCGCCTTTGCTGGTGTCATAGGCCACACTGTCCATCTCGGCCTGAAAGCCGTTGGTGGAGGCCACCATCACCACACTGCCACCGCCGCCCTGAGCCACACGATGTTTCGCAAAAGCCTGCACGAGGAAAAAGGCGGCGCGCAGATTGAGCTGCACGGTCTTGTCCCACTGCGCCTCCGTCATGGTGAGAAAAGGAGTGTCGAAAAAACTGCCAGCATTGCAGACGAGGGTGTCGAGCGTGGGCTGTAGCTCACACGTTTGCTGAATCAGCCGAGCGGGTGCGGATGGGGCGCACAGATCACATGGCACATAAGATTCCCATGCTGTCTCAGATTGCAGTCCATGCCGTACCACGGCTGCGCCACACTCCTCCAGGCCCTGCGCGATCGCAGCGCCGATGCCCTGGGATGACCCCGTCACCAATGCGGCGCGGCCCTCAAGCGAGAATGCTTTCATCGGGCAGCTTCAGGTACTTCAGCGTGTTGGTGGCGGCGATGCGGCGCACCACGTCGGCGGGGCTGGCATGAAGGGCGGCCATCTCGCGCTCATAGGTGCTGATGAGCTTCACCACCTTGCCGCCAAGCTGCGCGGCGTAGCTGTAAAAGGGAGAATCACTGCCCCACATGAACTTGTCCGGATATGCGGCGGCGAGATCGGCGATGACGCGCGCGGGATCGCTGTAGTCGCTGTCAAAACGACGGGCTGGTGGCGCGATATTCGGCATCTCCTTGAGCACGCAGTCGCAGTGGATGCAGTGCGCGGAATTGTCAAACCACGCATTGGGCAGGGCCTGCACGCGGTCGAGACATTCCTTGTCAAACCGGCAGGAATGCGCGGCACAGAAACGGATATCGGGATTGGCCTCGGCAATGTCGAGAATGTCATGCGCCTGCGCCCAGAGATCGTCCGGCGCGACGCTGCTGTGAATGAGGAAGGGCACATCCCACTCGCGGGCGAGATCGAGAAACACGCGGCCCTCATTCATGAGGCGTTTGATGTCCGCCTGCAGGATGGTGCTTTGAATTTTGATGCCGTGAAAGCGAAACTCGGAGCGCAGCTTCAGCAGTTCAGCGGCCTGCGCATCGGTGTGGCGCATGGGGTCCACCATGACGAAGGGCAGAGTCTTTTCGCCCACCTCTGGGAAGAGCCGCTGGCACTCCTCCAGCAGGCGGCGGTTTTCAAAAGCGTATGGCACGCTCTCCAGTCCCGGACCATCGGCGATCTCGCCCTTCCGAAACTTCGTCACGTCCAGGGCCGCGTAGGAGACGAAAGGAAACACCACCCAGTGCGTGATGCCGAGCGCGCCGCCCATGTGTGTCATGTCCACGAGCTGCTGGGCATAGGGGAAATCGCCGTGAAGGTAGAACAACAGGTCGGCGCCGATGTGGTTGTGGCAATCGATGAGCATAATGTGTGTCGTGTTTTAAAGGGTGATCTGGCGTCTGCGTGCAGTGACTTCCCAGCGTTCGGAAGCGCGGCCTTCGCGCACGGCCCAGACATCGTGATGCAGGGCGATGGTGGGGCAGATGTGGCGCGGGATGGCATAGAATACGTGGCCCACGGCAAACTCTTCGGCGCGGGGTGTTTCGATGACGAGATGCTCCTCGCTGTGCATCACAAAGACGGCATCTTCCAGGCCGAGAAGGCGCACACGCGGGTGCGGCATTTCCGAGGCAACGGCCTTGTGCCCCAGATCGAGGCAAAGACGATGCGGCGCGGGTTTGCTGATCACACGCGTGAGCAGCAGCGCGGCATGGAGAAAATCGAGATCGGGAGAAATCTGCGCCTGGCCAAAGTCCCACAGCACCGTGGTGCCGCAGCCCACCTCCACCTCCGGATGCTGCGCATAAAGGGGAAACGTAGGCGTGCCGCTGGCGATGATGCGCGGCACTGCACAGGCCTCCGCCCGTAGATTCTCGGCAAGATCGAGCACGGTTTGAAACGTGCGCTGTGCGGCGCTGACGAGCGCCGCGTGGTCCACATCATGCAAATGCCCGTCATAGGCATGCAGCCCGCCTGCGTGCAGTCCGGGCGCGGTGGCGATGGCGCGGTAAACAGCAGCGGCCTCCTCTCCCGGCACGATTCCAGTGCGATTCATGCCCACATTGAGATCGAGGTAGATTTCCAGCGTGAGCTTTGCCGCCACGGCTGCGCGGCTCAGTTCGCTGACGGTGCCCAGATTATCCGCCAGCATGGCGAAGTGTGTTTGCGGATACGTTTGCACGAGTGCGATGAAACGATCCACATTTGGTCCCACGGGCTGATAGGAAAGCAGCACATCTTTGCCGCCTGCAGCAGCGGTCATCTCCGCCTCGGCGATGGTCGCGGCCTTGAAGCGCGTGATGCCAGCCTTCAGCTTCATCGCGATGATTTGCGGCAGCTTGTGCGTCTTCACATGCGGGCGCAGGCGGTGAGCGCCTCCGGCCTGCTGAATCATGCGCCGCAGGTTTTCCTCCACCCGGTCCGGGTACAGCAGCATGGCCGGTGAAGGCACCGCGCTTTCATTGGAGATGGAAAACCAGTCGGGCATAAGGTGGATCAATCATCATTTCACACGACGCACGGCCACGGCTTCGATCTCGTAGCGCAGTGATGCGGGCAGGCAGTTCGTGATGGTGGTTCGGGCGGGGAAGGGCGCGCTGAAGTACTCGCGGTAAAGCGCATTGAAGGCCGGGACGTCCACGTCATCGCGCACGTAATTGCGCGTCTGCACCACGTGCGCGAGATCGCTGCCGGCGGCTTCCAGCACCTTGCGCAGGTTTTCCACCGAGCGGCGGAATTCGCCCTCGAAGCTGTCTCCCACGATCTTGCCGGTTGCATCCACGGAGGCCTGGCCGGAGACGAAGATGAGATCCCCCACAACGACGGAAGGGCTGAAGGGCAGATGCGAGACGGGTGTGTCAGGGTCTTGCGGATAGGAGACGAGCGGATGAGTCATGAGTCGAGCGGGTAGATGGGACGGCTGACCTTGCGAAAGGGCAGGGATTTCAGATTACTGCTGCATGGCCCGGGTGTGTCCACCCAGAGCATGCGTGCTGCGATGGGATCATACGCACGGCGATGCGCAACCGCAGCCTTCACCACGATGAAATCAAAACTCCCCGGGTCAAAGCCCTGGCTGCGCCATTGCGCGAGGTCAAACGGCGGCGTGCTCTGCGTGGTGAGCAGGATGGTGATGCCACGGTGCCGCACGACGGCGCATGGGCCCATGCTGTAGTGATCGCCAAACATGGAGGCGAGGTGGCTCTGTTTGTCCTCCAGTTCAAAGTGGCCGCCGCTGAGCCTCAGCAGCTCCACTTTGAGAGGCAGCGGTCCTTCATCCAGCGCGCTCCGCCGGCCACCGATGGGCAGCGTGAGCATGGCGCCCTGGGAGTGAGACCAGAGGCGCTGCACGGCGCTGGCATCATTGATGCAGATGGCCGCGCGGCGCACCTGGTGCTTCACCAGCGCGCGCAGCATGCCGGTGCCGTCGCCCGGCGCACCACCGCCGATGTTATCAGAGGCTTCCACCAGCACCGTGAGTCCCGGAGCGGCGGAGTCCAGCGTGGCAAAGACTTCATCCACGGAAGGCTCGGTGATATTGCCCTCCGCCTTCTTTTCAAGCGCGAGAGTGGAGAGGGACTGCAGCGCGGTGCGCGCCTCGCTTTCCCGCCCAGTGGTGGCGATGACGAAGCTCACACCTGCATCCGCCATGTCTGCAAACGCGAAGCCCGCGCACACATTCACCACCCAGAAGGAAGTGGATGCCGCCTCCAGCGAACGGGCGCGCCGCTCCAGGGAAAGCATCGGCTCCACGGCGGTGGCGGTGCCCGTGGGCGGCCACATCACAGGAGGGTGCTGCCAGTACATTTTTGGCAGGCGCTGCGAGGTCAGGCAGCGCTGTAGCAGGCGTGCCGCACGCTGCGCTGACTGCCGGGCATCGCTATGCGGATTCTCGCGATAGGCCACGAGGCAGTTTGCGTGATCCGCCATTCGCTGGGTGAAATTGGCATGCAGATCAAACACGCCAAAGATGGGGACGTGCGGGCCGACCACACGCCGCAGACGCTCCAGCACCTCGCCTTCCACATCGTCGAAGGATTGGGAAACCATCGCGCCATGCAACACGATGAAAACACCTTCGAGCGCAGCGCCCGCCGCGCGGCTTGTCAGCTCGTGGCAGAAAGACTCCACAATGGTATCTTCTACCATCGCTCCCGGCGAGGCGCGAAAATCAGCCGCAGGAATCACCTCCCAGCCAAACTCCCGGGCGATCTCCAAAGCGCCGCCCATGGGCGAGCTGTCTCCCAGCGCGGCGAGCATGTCCTCCCCGAGGATCTGGGTGAACTCACGCGTGCCGCTTGTGCCGTCGAGAAACGTGTGCGTCTCGTGAAACAGGCCTGCGAATAGAATGCGCTTGGGCATGGTCAATCAGGAGGCGGTCCACTCACTCGCATGTTTCGCAAAGGCGCGCGCGGCTCCGGCCAGTGCGGCCTCGATGTCAGCCTCACGATGCGCGAGGCTGATGAACCACAGGCCGCGCTCGATGGCTCGCACACCTTCATCCAGCAGGCAGCGGCGCAGGTGCGTCCAGCGCGGCACGTCCTGACGCCGGGCGTAGTCACGGTAGTCGCGCACGGGGCCTTCGGCCGCGCCGGGCTTGAGCATCACGGTATGAAATACCAGACCGGGACCCTGCGGGCGCAGCGGGATGCCGTGCTGATCCGCGAGAATGCGCAGGCCATACATCAGCTTGCGGCCGAGTTCGGTGATGGCGGCAGGGTGGCTGTCCCCCAAAGACTGCACCTCATCCAGGCACCACTTGCTGGCGGCCAGGCAGAGCGGATTGCCATTGAGCGTGCCTGCGTGCACCACCGTGCCGTCGATGATCTTCTGCATGGCCGAGACCTTGCCAGCCAGCGCCGCAAAGGGCAGACCGCCGCCGATGGCCTTGCCGAGGATCGTCAGATCCGGCACAAAGCCGAGATACTTCTGCGCACCCCCGGCACCGAATCGAAAACCGGTGATGGTTTCGTCCGCAATCATGAGCATGCCTTCGCTGTCGCACAGTTCGCGGATGGTTTCGATCATGCCGGGCAGCGGCTCCATGCAGCAGGTGTTGCAGATGATGGGTTCAAAGATGATCGCGGCGATCTCTCCCGCGTGTTTGGACACCATGCGCCGCAGATGATCGGGATCATTCCAGCGCGCGACGACGAAGGTGTCGAGCACTTCGGGAATCACGCCCTGGCTGGGGTGCAGCTTCGCGGGAGCTTCGTCATCGCCCCAGACATCCGGCGGCGGGCCGTAGCCGACGAGGCCCTCATCGGACCAGCCGTGATACGCGCCCTCGAATTTCAAAATCTTGCGGCGACCGGTGTGCGCTCGCGCAAGCCGAAACGCATGCAGCACCACTTCGGTGGCGGAGTTGTTGAAGCGCACCAGTTCCGCCGAAGGGATCATGGCCTGCAGACGCTCGGCCACCTCGATCTCCAGTTCGCTCTGGGCGGCCCAGTGCGTGCCAAACCGTGCCTGCATGCCGATGGCGTTTGCCATGCCTTCCGGCGCATGGCCGTAGAGCAGCGCACCCTGGCCAATCTGGAAGTCGATGTATTCGTTGCCATCCACATCCCACAGGCGCGGGCCGCGACCGTATTGAAAGTAGAGCGGCACGGGCTGCTCCAGCTTGCGGATGCCGCTGTTCACCCCGGCGGCGATGCTGCGCGCGGCGCGTTGGAAAAGCTGGCGGGATTGCGTGTAGTTGTCAGTCATGGGTTTGAGATGGGAGTTGAAGGCTGAAAAAAATCGGCGCAGGCCACCTGGCGCTGCGCTCCGAGGCCGGTGATTCCGAGTTCCACGACGTCTCCCGGCTTGAGATAACGCGGCGGCTTCATGCCCAGCCCCACGCCCGGCGGCGTGCCGGTGCTGACGACGTCACCGGGCAGCAGCGTCATGAAGCGGCTGATGTAGCTGAGAAGCGTGGCCACGCCGAAGGCCATCTGCCGTGTGCTGCTGTTTTGCAGCAGGCCGCCGTTCACCTTCAGCCACAGGTCGAGATTTTGCGGATCGGCGATCTCATCCGGCGTCACCAGCCAGGGGCCGAGCGGTGCGAAGCTGTCCGCGCTCTTGCCCTTAACCCACTGGCCGCAGCGCTCCAGCTGCCACTCGCGCTCGCTGTAGTCATTGTGCAGCACATAGCCCGCCACATGCTGCATGGCAGCCGCCTCCGACACACGGCGAGCCACCTTGCCGATGACAAAAGCCAGCTCCACCTCCCAGTCTGTTTTCAAAGAATCCTGCGGGATGATGACGGGATCATTGGCACCGCAGAGCGCGGAGGTGGACTTGAAAAACAGCACCGGCTCCTCCGGCAGGCTCACGCCCGATTCCTTCGCATGGTCCGCGTAATTCAGACCCACGCAGATGATCTTGGACGGCCGCGCGATCGGCGGCCCATAGCGCAGCATGCCCGAAAAATGCGGCAGGCTGCTCTGCGTGGCGAGCCATTCGCGCAGCCGTGCGGGGCCATCCGTGGCGAAGAAAGCTTCGTCGTAGTCTTCGCCAAAAGCGCTGACATTGACGGGACCGTCGCGGTCGCTGAGAACACCGGGAATTTCCTGCCCCGGAGGGCCAATGCGGATGAGTTTCATGGAGTGCGTGCATTGAAGCGCAGCGCCGGTGCCGCTCAATCAGCGTCCACTTGTCTGCTGTTCGGACAAGCGGGTCCCTTCTCTTCGTATTGTAGTACCGGCTTTAGCCGGTCCGGATTCCGTGACGTAAACCGAACTTCCAAGTTCGGCCGGAGGGAACGAACTCGGAAGTTCGTTCTACGATCGGGGGCGCGTGGTCACTCGATTACTCATCACTCGGCGCACGCGCCGTGATCGAGGACGAGTTCGAGTCGGAGGACGATGACGATTCAGAGCCCTCACCTCTTCGCCAGCGTCTCCCCCGCCACCAGCGTGGGCATGATCAGATGGCTCTTTGCGACCACACTCTCACCACGCGCCATCTTGAGCACCACCTGGGAAAGCTTCTGCGCGAGCACCAGCGGAGGGATGTGGTAGTGCGTCGGCCGGGGCACCATGAACTCCAGGAAGGATTCGCTGTCCCGCGAGATGACGGACACATCCGCCGGAATGCGCAGGCCGCGGCAGGTGAGGCTGGACATCACGGTGAGCACATGGCGCGCATGGGCGATGAAAAGGCCCGTGGCCGGTGACTCCTTGAGCATGGCATGGATGCAGCGCTGAATGCCCGCAGGCGTGCCATCGTGCTCCAGCAGTTGCAGTGTGGCGCCGGGCGCTTTGGCACAGGCCGCGCGAAAGGCGGCCACCGTGTAGGCATCTCCCGCCCGCACACTTTTGGGAATGACGACGGCGAGCCGCCGGTGACCGCGGCTGAGCAGCTGATTGGCCGCGTGCTGGCCCATCGCATCGTAATCCGCATCCAGAGAAGGCAGCGCGATGCCTGGATGCAGCGAACCCACGAGCACGCAGGGCAGGCCCTGTTTCATGAACCATCTTTGCGCAGCGGCGGGCGCGCTGAAGAGCACCCACAGCGCCATGGTGGAACCCTGCGCCATGGCCGCAAGCGCCTTCTCCGGCTTGCGCGTGAAGCAGGCGGGACTCACCTGCACCTGCAGCTCCAGATGGTGCTTCGCGAGTTGTCCGCGCAGGCCGTCGATGAGCAAAATCGAAGCGCCGTCCATCTGCTCCAGCCGCACAGAGGTCAGCAGAATTACGCCGCGCCGCCTGGGCGTTTTGTTCTGCGTGGCGGGCGTCAGGATGCGCCGCCGCTGGCCCTGGCTGGAGGAGATGAGCTTCTCCTGCCCCAGGATGCCCAGCGCACCACGCAACGTCTCGCGGCTGACCTGAAAGGATTCGCACAGGCTCAGCTCTCCGGGCAGAAACTCCGCCCACACACCGTCGCGGATGCTCTTCCTCAAGATGGTGGCCACTTGATGAATCAGCGATTCGCGTCTCGGCAGCGGGTGCATGCCCGCAGAGGTAGCAGCGGGCGCGGGAATGTCCATGGGTGGTGCCGGGTCGCGCGCAGCTTACGCCGTCGTTTTGTCATCCGGCTCCGTCGCACGCTGATATGTGTCCATCGGCGCATCCCGCACCCATCCAGGGCGCAGGCGGACGTCTTCAGCGCCGCTGAGTTCTCCCGGTGCGCTGGGAGGCGTGGCATCTTCCTCGCGACGCATCTCCCACCAGCACTGGCCGCAGTGGTTGTGCTGATGGTCGATGACAAAGCCCGCCTGCTTCATCATCGGCCCGATCCAGCCCATGCAGTGGTCGCAGTAGTCGGCGTATTGATCCAGCCCGTTGCGCAGGAGAAAGCCTTTGGAAGGACACTCGTGCATGTCGATGCGAAAGGCCGTGTCCGTCACTGTGCGGTGATAAACCGCGCCTTCGTCCGCCAGCGTCGGTCCCCAGTACTCCTTCATGCCTTCAAAGCCCTTCGCAGTGATCAAAGTGCTCGCATGAATCTGCGCGTCCTGGTTGATCGCTTCATCCCAGTACGCCTTCACCAGCTCATGCCCGCCGAGCTGCCGCAGCCATTCAAAGGTCCACTCGTAGTGGCCGCAAAAGTCATAGCATCCGATCATGCGGCCTCCTTGATGTTGTCGAGCTGCTGCCCGGGTTCATTGGCTGACTGTTTCACAAAACGCTGCGTGCAGCTCCCATTCCCGCCGCTGATGCGCACGGTAAGCCCGGCAGGCGCCGCCGTGGCCTCGCTGACGTAATAGCAGTGCTGACAGAGGCAGGGCAGGATCTCGCGCCCATGCTCGCGCAGGTGCTTGATCATGGGGCAGGTGCGCACCTCCAGCCGCACTTCATCCGGGGTGGTTAGCACCTCCACCTCCCCACCCGGTTCCGCCTCGAAAAACGCGCGCCAGTGCGCCGCCACCGCAGGCAGACCGCCCTCCCGCCAGCGCTCGCTCACGGGCTTGTGATAGCTCGTTCCCATGTCCGTCCAGTAACGGCGCAGGGTGTCCAGACCGAAGCGCCTCAAGATGAAGCGGAAGGTCGCATTGATGGCGAAATAAAAATCGGCATGCCCGTGCGGCTTGGTGTCCGTGTAAGGCAGCGGTGAAAGGGTGGATGACATGGGTTCAGATGCAGCAGCGCTGCGATTAGGTCAGTAAACCTTGCCTGCGGGCAGCTCGGAGGGCACCCCGGCGGTTTCATTCAGCAGGGCGTCAAACTGCGCGGAGCATTCGGCCAGGTGCTTGTACAGCCCGCCAAATTCGCTGCCATAGGCCACGAGCTGCGCGCCGAGATCGACAATGACTTTTGCATCCTCGATGCTGCCCACGGGGCGTCCCCAGGCCTTGCCATGTTTCTTGGCCGCCGCAGCCACCTGCTTCTGCACCTCCAGCATTTTGGGATCGTTCACCGCAGCGGTGCAGCCGAGGCGCAGGGACATGTCGCCTGGGCCGAGAAACATCAGGTCTACTCCGGGCACCGCGGCGATGGCATCCACATTGGCCAGCGCCTCCGGTGTCTCGATCTGCACCATGAGGAAGGTCTCGGCATTGGCCTGCGTGGTGTAGTCGTCCGCCTTGCCGACCCAGAAACCGGCATCGCGCCCACCACCGCAAAAGCCACGGTCTCCCAGCGGTGGAAACTTCATGGCCTGCACCAGCGCGCGCGCTTCATCCGCACTGCCCACGTGCGGAATCATGAGCCCTGCCGCACCGTCTTCCAGCAGACGGTAGAGTGAGTTTTTTTCCTTTGTGCACGCGCGGTACAGGCAGTCGATATCTGCCGCGTGGTGCCGCCCGATCATCGCTTCCGCCTCACGCGGCTCCCACACGCGGTGCTCCGCATCCAGCCAGATGCCATCATAGTGAAAGTGCGCCGCGAGCGCGGGAAACATGGCGATGGGCGAGCCGAAGCAGGCCACACGGGCGACTTTGCCAGCACGGATTTTGGCGAGGATTTTGGATTTGCGAAACATGGTATTTTCGAGCGTAGGTGAGGGTGGGGTGTGTTGGGAAGGATGAAGTGAGAAGACAAAAGGTGCATCACGCAAGCTAGCCACGGCGCAGAGGTTTCACGAAGGCCAGCAGGCACGCCGCCACGAGCACGAGCGCAGCCGCTCCGGTGATGAGCCAGCTCAAATCCAGCTTTGCTTCCTGGAGCCAGCCGCCGAGATACGCCGAGCCACCGCCGACGAGGCAGCCCATCAAATTCAGCAGGCCGTAGCCCGTGGCGCGGTGCTGCGGCTGCGCCACCTGGCAGAGGATCGGCATCATGTTGGCATCCAGACAGCCGCGGCCAAAGCCGAAAGCGATGAGTCCTATGACGGCCACCCACAGCAGCGTGGTGTGCGCAGTGAGAAGCACGAGCGGCGCGGCCAGCAGCAGCGCCGTCATCGGCACCCAGGCGCGTGCACGAAGTTGCGTGCGGCTCCAGCGGTCCGCCCAGGCTCCGCCGGCCAGTACGCCTGCAAAAGCCGCGACCTGCATGTAAATCGTCGCCGTAAATCCCGCGTAGGTCTGAGTGAGGTGAAAGTGATCCTTCAAAAACGTCGGCATCCACGTCACAAACGCCCAGCCGGCAAAGCTCAAAGCACCCCACTGCAATGCGATGATCCACATCGCAGGCGTGCTGAACAGGGCGCGCGCCGTCGTCATCACCGGTTCTCGGATCTGCACGGTCCCCGCGGCATGCGGGGAAGGAGCATCCTTCAGAAATTTAAATAATAGCAGACCATAGCACACGCCGATGCATCCGAAGATGAAGAAGCTGGAGGACCAGCCATGATGCTCCGCCACCCAGCCGCCCATGCCGCCCAGCGCCATGCCCGCATACAGCCCGCTCATGTGGATGCCCGTGGCAAACGAGCGTGACTCCGCCTGATGATAGTCCGCGATCATGGCCAGCGCCGCCGGGATGTAGCAGGCCTCGCTCACGCCCATCAGCACGCGTGTGGCCAGCAGCTGGTGAAACGTCTGCACATAAGATGTGGCCCAGGTGACCAGCGACCACACCACCAGGCTCAGCAAAATGACGCGCCGCCGGCTGAAGCGGTCCGCAAACCAGCCGCCCACCGGACTGAGCAGCCCATACACCACCAGAAACGCCGTCGTCAGCATGCCAAAGTCGTCATCGCCCATCGGCACCGCCGCCTTGATAGAATCCCGCATCGTGGTCAGCATCACTCGGTCCAGGTAGTTCAGGCAGCCCACGCCCCACAGCAGCCCCACCACCAGCCATGCCCCACGCACCGGGCTGCTGGCCACGGGGATGTCGGCAAAGGAAGAGGTGCTGGCAGGCATGATCTGCCCTTAAAAGGCCAGAGATGCCCTTTCTATCAATGGCACTGATCTTGTCTGGCGGGCGGACAAGTGGAGTTCGAGATGCCGACAGGCTTCGTGAGAAAGAGTCGTCTTGATTTCTTGCATCGGTCCCGGTCCGCGGTGTCGTGCAGGGGACCAAGATGGTCCCCCTCCTGCCAGAGTTTCCGCGAACGGAGCGCAGTCTCAGGAGGGGGATCACCTTGAGCCCTCAACGCCCCGCAACATCGGGTGCTTTCTGGCGTGAAACAGTCTGCCAGCCGGATCTGCGGTTTCATTTTGCGATGATGCCCACCTGGCACTCGCACACCGTCACTTTTCCCGGCGCATTGGGATCAAGGCTGACCACCACCTCATTCCACCCACGCCGCAGGTCATGCGCCGCATCCAGCCGCAGCATCAGATAAGCCGTCGCCGTATCCTTACGCGTCTGCGGCGCTGAGCGGACGAGTGCGCCGCCCGTGAGCGCATGACCATTTAGTGTGACATTCACCAGCGCCGCCTGCTTCACATTGCGCACTCCCAGCCGCAGCGTGGCCTGCACCGGCATTGCAGCCACGTCTTCACCCACATACAGCCGCAGCGTCTCCGCACCTCCCACCGCCACTGTCACAGGCAGCTGCTTGCGATATTGAAACGAATCCTCCCGATCATTGAAGTACCCATGCGTCACCTCATAGACGCGCTGCGCCTTGGGCGGTCCCACAGGCGCGGCGTGCTGGCTGGCGATGGCGCGATGCAGCACCACCAGAGGCAGACGGTAGTTGTACATTTGGAAACCGGCGGCACCCATGGCGCGGTAGTTTTCACGAGCACCGGCAAGCAGCGCGGGAGTGACCATGCGCGTCATCGGCGGCAGGTTTTTGGATGCGCGCGCATCGCCTGCAAAGGGCCACTCCGGCACGGCGTGGTCATACAGCGCACACCACGCCGTCCAGTCCTAGAGGGACGCATAAATCTGGCAGCCCGGACTCCCGCAAGTTTCCCGGACTGGAAAACACACCCTACCGCGCATTGCGAAAGTGCTGACTGAATCAGTCCCGCAGCGGAACTCCGTGCGGCATCAGCCGCACGCAGGTCGCCGAAGCGGCGCGAACCCCGTTGGGAAATCTCAAAGAGACCCGTGCTGAAGTCATCGCCAAACGGCCCAAGCCGTTTACGCAATGACTTCCTGGATCAGCCTTCCGCCGTTCACGATGTCCACCGGACGCACATTCTCCACCACGATGCGCTTGCTCGCATTGATGCCCAGCAGCCGGTACATCGTCCGCGCAAGATCTTCAGGCCCCACGGGATTCTCATCAGGCTCGCCGCCGAGGGCGTCGGACTTGCCATAGACAAAACCCTTCTTCACACCGCCGCCCGCCATCGCCACGGAGAAGACGCGCGGGTAGTGGTCACGTCCATTGGTGCTGTTGATGCGCGGCGTGCGGCCGAATTCCGAACTCACGAGCACCAGTGTGGTGTCCAGCATGCCCCGTTCATCCAGGTCTTTGATCAGACGCGAGAAGGCGATGTCAAACTGCGGAGCCTGTCCTTCAAAGGCTCCCTTGATGTTGGAGTGGTGGTCCCAGCCCCCATAATTCACCGACACCATGCGCACTCCCGCTTCAACAAGTCGGCGCGACAGCAGGAAGCGCTGTCCCGCCGCATTGCGGCCATACTCGTCGCGCAGCTTGTCCGGTTCCGCATTCAAATTGAAAGCTTCGCGCGCCTTGTCAGAGCTGATGAGCTTGTACGCGGCCTGGTAGAAATTGTCCATCGCGCTGAGCCCGTCCGACTTCTCCGTCGTGCGGAAGTGCTCGTCCACGGCGGAGAGCAGATTGCGGCGGCGGTCAAAGCGCTTCGGATCAATCTCCTTCGGCGATGCGAGGTCGCGCACGGTGAATCCTTTGTCCGCGGGATCGCTGCCCAGCGCAAACGGTCCATACGCACTGCTCATGTATCCGCTGCCCTGCTCAGGAGCGATCATGCCGGGCACCGCCACATACGGCGGCAGGTTGTTGCGCGGCCCTTGCTCGTGGGAGATGATCGAGCCAAAGCTCGGAAACTTGATCGCCGGGCTGGGACGATAACCGGTAAACATGTTGTGCGTACCACGCTCATGCGCCGCCTCTCCATGCGTCACCGAGCGGATCAGCGTGATCTTGTCCAAAATCTTCGCGATGTTTGCAAACTGCCCGCCCACGTACTCGCCCGTCACCCCTTTGACCGGAGAGAACGGCCCGCGATAATCCGGCGAGGCAAACGGCTTGGGATCCCACGACTCATGCTGCGCCATCCCGCCTGGCAGGTAGATGTGGATGATCGAAGTCGCGATGGGCTTGTAACTCTCCACCGCCGGCATCGCCAGCGTCTGCTCCGCCGCCTGCAGCTTCAGCAGATTCGGCAGCGTCAGCCCCAGCCCAGCCATCGCCCCCACCTGCAAAAAGTCACGCCGACCCTGGGCGGTGGTGAAGAGGTTGCTGTGATTGCCGGAGCAGAGACGATGCATTTTCATGGTGCGGATAGAGTGGATTTCACCAAAACCTACCATGCAACCATCACCCATGTTGCGCTCACACCCCACTATGCCAAGACCAGCGCAATGATGCGCAAGGGAGGCGCAGGAGGGCCTGATCTGGGGAAACGAAACACAGGAGATTTTTCGTGACGCGCAGGACAGGTGGATGCCGTCAAAACAGCCGCCCATGGCCTTTGCCTCGCAATTTAGTCCAGCCAGTTTTCCACCCGCAACCCTGGTACCCTGTGGAAATGAATCAGGTTTCGAGTCAGGACGGTAGCATCATGCGCGAGACCAATGGCCGCGATCTTCAGATCTTGCGTGCCTGCCTGTGGCATTTGTTTACGCAAGTCACGAAAGACTGCTGCAGCCTGTTCATCGAAGGGGAGCAGGGTAAGCTCCATGAGGAGTTCCAGGCTGTGCTGGAACTGTGCGTAGCCGTGAACTTGCTTTTCGCTGCCTGCCTTTTGTTTGCGGATAAAGGCACTCCATCCTTCGCACACCTCCTGGGCGGTGACGACTGTGGTTAACACTTCTGAGCGGTGTGTTTGAAACCGTTGTTTCAGTCGTTCGCTGCGGGCTGTGCCGTGCACAAGCTCAGCAAAGTGGTTGGTATCGAGCACCACGAACATGGCACTACCAATTTTCCTGGTTCGCCTGTTTCCGCCATTTGGCACCCAGGCGCATGGCTTCGGCGAAGTGTTGGTCATCCTTTGCCGCACCCGCTATCTTCTTCCACCCGCCACGCGAACCACTCATGTTGGCTTCGATCTTGGCCACACGACGTTTGAGGTCTGAAATCGACTGTTCGATAACCTTGCTGCTCATGATCAATCCTGCCACCATTCGGCAATCTTCGCAAGCTGCCTGTGCAAAGGCGCGGTTCTGTCGCGCCATTCCCCCCGCAACGATTGCCTTCCGATCCGTCAGGGAAACGGTTATGCTCTCCGCGATGTCTCCGCCTTCCCCCGCCTCCTCGCACTTCAACACCACGCGCTGGAGCCGCGTGGTGCTGGCGCGGGATCCTTCCACCGAAGGGCGTGAGGCGCTCCAGCAGCTCTGCGCCACCTACTATGCGCCGGTCATTGCTTTTCTACGTCGGGAAGGACGCACCGAAGAACTGGCCCGTGAGCTCGCGCATGATTTCTTCGCGACCGTTCTGGCAGGCGGCTCCATCGCGCAGGCGGAGCAGTCGTGGGGACGCTTCCGCTCCTACCTTCTGGGCGCGGTTAAGCATTTCCTCTCTCACCGGCGCCAGGCGGCGCTGCGCCTGCGCCGCGGCGGCGGAGAGACGCCTCTGTCCATCGATGACGACGAAGCGCCCATCGCCGTGGCAGATTCCAGCCAGCTCTCTCCAGATGCGGCCTTTGACCGCGAGTGGGCGCTCACGGTGATCAGCCGCTCAATGGAGGCGCTGCGCCTGGAGCAGACCGCCGAAGGCCGGGGCGAGGAATTCGCACGCCTGCAGCCCTGGCTGAGCGGCGAGGCCGCGCATGGAGACCAGGCCGCGCTGGCGGCCTCCCTCGGCATGAACGTGAACACGCTCAAGGCCGCCACACACCGCCTTCGGCAGCGCTTCCGCACCCTCGTGCGTTCGGAGATCGCCGCCACGCTGGAAGACGAGTCCACTGTGGATGAGGAGATGCAGGTGCTCTTTGCCGCTCTGAGAAATCGCTGAAGAAAAAATGCTTTTTTCACAACCGTTTGCACTGCGCACGTCAGGCATCCCGCATGAGTGAGACTTCCCCCACCCCAAGCTCCCAATGCACCCGCTGCGGCGATGCGCTGCCCCCCGGCTACCAGCCCGGTCTCTGCCCCGTGTGCCTGATGGACTTGGCCATGCGCCCGACCCACGATGACACGCTGCCCGTCGCCCCGCCGCAGAAGCCGCTCTCGCCCGAGGAATTGGCCCCACACTTCCCGCAGCTCGAAATCATGGAATGCATCGGCCGAGGTGGCATGGGCGTGGTGTATAAAGCCCGGCAGAAAACGCTCGACCGTCTCGTGGCGCTGAAGCTGCTGGCGCCGGAGCAGAAAAAGGACGCCGCCTTCGCCGAGCGCTTCGCCCATGAGGCACGCGCCCTCGCCGCGCTAAATCATCCCAGCATCGTCACCGTGCATGACTTCGGCGAGTCCGGCGGTTTCTTCTACCTCCTCATGGAATACGTGGACGGGGTGAACCTCCGCCAGGCCATGCGCGGTTCCCACCTCAGCGCCGAGCAGGCGCTCGCCATCGTGCCGCCCATTTGCCAAGCGCTGCAATACGCTCATGAGCACGGCATCGTGCACCGCGACATCAAGCCGGAAAACCTGCTGCTGGACAAAGGCGGCCGCGTCATGATCGCCGACTTCGGCATCGCCAAAATGATGGGCGGTGGAAAAACGGTGGCGGAAGAAACTCAGTCCGGCACCGCCCCCCACAGCACCATGGTGGCCGGCACGCCCGAGTACATGGCGCCGGAGCAGCGCACCGCCTCGGCCACCGCGGATCACCGCGCGGACATTTATTCCCTCGGCGTGGTCTTGTATGAACTGCTCACCGGCAAGCGCCCGCCCAGCACGCTCGAACTCCCCCTCCAGGAGGCCGGCACCAAAACCCTGCTGGACGAGATCGTCCGCCGCGCGCTGCAGGTGGACCCCGCCCAGCGCTACCAGACCGTCGCCGAGCTCCAGCAGCATCTCGCCACGCTTTCAAACCCTCCGGCGGAGATGACGGTGCATCCACGCGAGACCTACCAGCGCTGGTTCTGCTGGCTGCTGCGCGCAGCGGGCGTCGTGTGCGCCTGTTACGGCGTTACCCGGTTGGTGAAGACCGAGGTCATGCGCAGGTCTGTTGTCATCCCTCCATGGCTGAACCTTTCGCTGCTGTTCTTCATCGCCGCAGGGGTGCTCATTGTCCACGCCCGCTGGCTCACGCGCATCAGCTACCGGCCGCTCCTTCTGACGCCACGCGTGCACACAGAAGTTGCCGGTCTGGCGCTCCGCCTCGCAGGCCTCTTTGGCGTGGGAAAGGCCCTGGCCATGCTGCGGATTTCCTGGCTTCAGAGCGACCTCATCAGCCTGATTTTGGGAGTGCTGCTGCTCGGCCTCAGTCTCGCGCTCTTCCGCTTTGAGCATGCCCTGGCTCCCATGGCCTACGCCATCCCATCCTGGAGGCCCCTGCCCTATGCCGACACCCCGCGCAGACGCCACATCTCCGGCCATGCGATGGTCGGCGCCCTGCTGCTGACCTACCTGCTGGTGTTGTTCTCCGCCTTCATAAAGCTGCTGCACCGCAAGGTCGGTTATGAGGCAGGCATGGATCTGAGCGTCGGCCTGCTGCAAACACTGGCCTTCTGGGGCTGCGTCACCGCCATGGCCAGCACTCTGGGCTGGGCGGCGGTGAATCTCATCCGCGGCTCGGCAGGTCGTCTCTACGGCCTGGGACTCGCGTGCGCCGTCGCTCTAGCTCTGCCGCTCTACCTTGGTTTCATCCTCCTTGTCTTCCTCGTTTACAGGACCGCGACGAATCTCTCCCTCTCCTTCATCACCCTCCCGGATGGCAGCGTGGTGGAGGATTTGTCACGACATCCCGCCATGCTGGCCGCCGCCGTTGCCGTCGCACTGGCCGCTTGCCTCGCGTGCTGGTTGTGGGTCTGGAAAAAACTGCGCGCCTTGCCCCGCCCGCTGCCAGGCGGCCCGCTCCGTCCGCGCACCGCCTTTTCCTTCGCCGGCGGTCTCGCCTTCGCCACCCTGCTCGTGGCCATGTACTCGCTCACCACGCGCATGCTTCCGCCGCCTCCCAAAATCGCCGAACCTTCCAGCCCCGCCATGTCCCCGGCGCAGGCGCCGGTTCCGGCTACGGGCAGTTCCTTCAGCAAGCCTCAGCCCAACACCCCGCTGCCTCCCTATGAGCCCCGCTTTGCCCGGCACGTGGAGCGTCAGCTAAACCTCCGCCTCTTCATCCACGGCTACAGTCACACGCTGCCCCAGGGCTCGCTAAAGCTGCCACCCGACCGCCGCATGATGACCCTGAAACTCCCCAACCTCAGGGACGACGAAGGCCGCCACACGCTCAATGGCTCCCTGCTCCTCTCCCGCAATGAAGAGTCACTCCTCGTCATGAGCGAAAAAGCCATGCCAGAGATGCGCTTCACCGTCTCCCAGCGGACCGAGGAAGCTTTGCCCAAAGAAATGGTGATTCCCATTCCCCAGGCAGGCACCCGCTGCCTCGGCAGCCTGTTCGGCGGCTATCTCATCGAGTCTTCCGCAGACCTGCAGCAGCACCTCCAAACTCACCCCGACACCCTCACCGCCGAAGACACCACCTGGCTGCGCCAGCACCACGCAGACCTCATGGTGCAGGCAAATGAAGACGGCACCATGGCCCTGCGCATCTTCGGTGGCAGCGCCGTCCCCGTGCTTCATACCCTCCCCGCAAACTCCGACTGGCTCCAGCTCTCCGACCGCGAATTCGCCAAGTCACTCGTCAAAGCCTACGCCTCCATCCCCGCCGAAGGAAGCTCCGCTCTCGTCCGCGAGCAATCACCCGCCCTCCTCGCCTTCGCCACCCGCACCCACTGCGGCCTCATGGAAAACCTCGGCCCATCCAAGCCCGGAGCCAAAGACGCCCGCATCCGCTACGTACGCCTCACCTTCAATCCCTTCCGCTAAGGAAACGCTGAACAATTCAGCATCGCAGTTCTGAAGCGAGGCGAAAGCAGCCGAAGGCAACATGAATAATCGTAGAGCCTTGATTCAAAAGGTCTTCTCTGCGGTCTTCTAATCTCTTGCGGTGTTAAATCAGTGTTTCCCTAAAGCCCCTCGCTGTGCGGTCTCTTTACTCCCACCCGCGCAGCTTCACATGCACCTGCGCCACTCGGCCCATGTAGTGGTCCATCGAAAAATCCTTCGCCGCCTTCAGCATGTGCGCCTTCGCCTTCACATCATCACCCGTCGCTTCGAAATACAGCCCCAGATACAAATGCGCGAAGCAGCGGTGGTTGCGCAGCCGCTCACCCGCGCCCTCCTCCGCCGCCTTCAGCACCGCCTCCTCGCTCCCCTTCCCCGCAAACAGCTCATGCACCTCCTTCATCGGGATCCGGCTGTCTCCCTCGATGGGAATGAAGACCTTTCTTGCTGCCTCCACACCCTCCCCTTTGGCGATGCACAGGAAATGCCACGCCGCATTCTCCACATCATTCCCGTTCACTGTTTGATGCACTTCAAACTGCTCGCGCCCGCCCTTGAAATCACCCGCATAGTACAGCGCCAGCCCCCGCTGCCATAATTGCGGCTTTGCGTCCGGCACCAGCGTGATGAGCTTGTCAAACGCCGCCACCGATTCCTTCGGCTTCGCCGCAAAGAACAGCTCCACCCCCTGCTGAAACAGCGCATCAGGCGTTTCATTTTTCTCCTGCGCGACGGCATGGGAGAGCAGAGCAGTCAGCAGCAGTGGGAGGGAAAGCAGGCGTTTCATGGTATGCAACATACGTGGGCCGCGGCGCAGTTCTGCGCAAGGCCGAGATCAGCACCGGAATCTCCAGCCTGGCTATGCCACATGAAAATACTGCCGCAGCGCTGCGAGGCACTCCGGCATCCACACCAGCGGGAGCGGCAGGATCAGCGCCAGATCTGCCAGCACCCGATAGGCGTCCGCAGACACCCGCCTGTGCCATCCATACACCAGATAATTCAGCGTCATCACACCACAGCCCGCATAGATCATGAGCAGCCCGCGCAGGCTCTGCTCCACCACACCGCCGCTCACCAGCACCAGCAAGGTCATGAAGCACGCCAGCGTGCCGGCCAGCATCAGCGGCTCCCTTGACCTGCCAGTCACACTCGCACTTCCGGCCCCTCTCTCCTCCTCCGCCTCATGCCTCGAGATCATCTGCAGATTGCACGCAAACAGCAGCGCCAGCAGCATGCACTCCAGCACCGGCTCCTTGATCGTCTCCGGCATCGCAAAAAACCGCGTGCTCGTCGTGCACCCCATCGCAAACAGCAGCGCCGCCGTCAGCTCCTTCGGCAGCACATGCCCCATGCGCACATCCAGCTGCCGCAGAAAGGACAGCACCATCACCCCCAGCACCAGCAAACTCAGCACCAGCCGCGATCCGCTCGGCAGCGGCATCCGTGACACCAGCATGATGCCCCCCAGCCCCGCACAGCACACAAACACATCCCGCACGATGCGGCTGCCCTGCGCCGACCATGACGCCAGATACAGCGCCACCAGCAGCGCCAGCCCCACCGCCTGCCATAGCACGCCTTCCGGGATCACCCACAGCGCCAGCCAACCCAGCGCCACGAGGGCCAGCGGGATCACACCCCACAGCAGCACGCGCCGGTGGCGGTGGTAAAACTGGTGCCGCACATCCAGCTCCGCCACATTCTTCACCGCATACGTGTCCAGCGTGCGGTCCAGCAGGTACACCACCCAGCACGCCAGCCCCAGCCCCACACTCAGCATCGGCGTCAGCCGGATGCCATGCGCATGCGCCAGCGCCGCCTGCCACAGCACCGCCACCAGCGGCGCCTCGAGGCTCAGCACATGCGGCCACAGCCACCACGGCGTGGGCTTCGCAGCAGGCGCATTCTCACTGTCTGGGGTCTCGGCAGTCAAGACCTGCTCTTTAGTGCGCCACAGATGAAGTGGAAAGGGAAAAACAGATTCCTGGAACAGAGAACTGCGCGTTCCCCCAAATCTGCCGCCCACTTCAAACTTGAGACCTAAAACTTGAAACTTTTCCCCTAATCTTCCCTCCCCATCCGAAGTGAGGTTGCCATGCGAACCGCACGCGACACCTTGCGCCACCCCCACTCATGATTGGCGACGACTACTTCGAACTCCGTTCCCGCATCGGCACAGACCTCCTTGCTCTCGCCGCCGCTCAGCGCGAGGCCGGCGGCGATCCCGAGTCTGCCGCCATCCTCGACAATCTCATCGCCTCCCTCAAGGAGCCCTTCGTCTTCGTCGTCGTTGGCGAGGTCAATGTCGGCAAGTCCACCTTCCTCAATGCCCTCTTCGGCCAGGACTTCTCCAGCACCGGAGTCGTCCCCACCACCGGCAAGATCCTCTTCTTCCGCCACGGCCCCGAGCACAGCGTCGTCCCCGTCACCCCCACGCTCGATGAAGTTTACGCCCCGGTGGACTTCCTCCGCGACTTCCACATCGTCGACACTCCCGGCACCAACTCCGTCGAAAACGAGCACCAGCTCATCACCGAGCGCTTCGTCCCCATCGCGGACCTCGTCATCTTCGTCTTCTCCGCCATGAACCCCTGGGGCGCCTCCGCCTGGCAGTTCCTGGAAAAAGTTCACCGCGAGTGGATGCGACACGTCATCTTTGTCCTTCAGCAAAGCGACCTCCGCAGCCCCGAAGAGATCCAGGTCATCACAGACTACATGGGCCAGCTCACCCGCCAGCGCTTCGGCCGCGATTTCCCCCTCTTCGCAGTCTCCGCCAAGAAAGCCTTCCTCGCCCGCGGCGCCGGCATCGAGCGCGAGCGCCTTCTCCAGGACTCCGGCTTTCACGCCCTGGAGGCCCACATCTCCTCCATCGTCCGGCACAATGCCGCCCGCCTCAACAAGCTCGCCAGCACCATGCGCCTCGCACGCCAGATCCTGGACAGCATGAAAGAGCGCTTCATCGCCGGCATGCAGCTCTCCAAGCGCAAGATCGTCGTCCTCCAGGATCTCCAAAACGAGCGCGAGCTCCAGGTTGACCGCACCCTCAAAAAAATACTCCCCGCCCTAGACGCCACCGAGCGCGACTACCACGAGTCCGTCATGCGCGTCGCCGGCCTCGCCCAGGACGCCCTCGCCACCCGCAAAGCCTTCCAGCGTAAAGACGCCGAAGACGAAGACACCAGCGACTCCGCCCCCCGCCCCCAGAGCCTGGACCACCGCCTCTTCCAGGAGCTTCAGCACCGCACCGGCGACCGCTGGCGCCAGGTCTCCCTCGTCCTCGAAGAAGACGTCCACCAGTTCGAGCGCTTCCTCTACGCCCAGGGCCGCGGCATCCTCTTCCCCACAGACGTCACCCTCCCCTCCCACGACTACGGCGAAGAAGACAGCGAGCTCCGCCGCCGCTTCGGCACCCATGTAGACTCCTCTCTCCGCCGCTTCGTCATCGGCCTCAAGCTCGACGAAGACATCGAGCCCGGCCTTGAAAACGCCCGCGTCACCGCCCGCTGGCTGCCCCGCCTCATCCTCCCAGTCATCCTCGCAACCGGCCTCAGCGGCTGGTTTGACGGCCCCATCAGCGCCGCCATCGCCCTCGGTGCCGGCCTCCTCCTGCTTGCCGTCGTTTACCTCCTCACCCAGGTCCGCCTTGCCAACGCCCGCAACGCCATCCTCGACAAACTAGAGGAATCCTCCGTCAAGCTCCGCGAAATGCTCTCAAAGCAGGTCACCGACGACGTCACCACCGCCTTCACCAAGTTCCTCGACACCCTCAACCCCGCCCAGGCCACCGCCGCCCACATCGAACGCGAGCAGTCCGCCCAAGTCGAGCGCCTCCGCCTCCTCGCCGACTCCTTCGACGTCCTCGACCACCAGATCCGCGTCCTCACCCCCGCAGGGAAGTAGAGTTGACGATAGTTTACAGTCGTTGACCGTTGTTGACAGTAGTTGGCCGGAAGCAGAGACGCCCTCGGCACCTGGGAAAATCGTGTCCTCAGCCCTCCTCGCACCCTCTGGATTCCCCAAACAACCGTCAACCACTGTAAACTCCGGCCCTCCCCATCCCCCTTTCCGTTTATTCCGTGTCTTCCGTAGGCACTCAAATCTGGAAAATCTCTGCGTTCTCCAAATCTTTGCGGTGCAAATCTCCGGCCATCCCTTTGCAAAAACCAACGCCCTCTTTCCCACACAAATTCTTCCGGCACCCTCCGTTCCACAATCAAGCACCTTGAGTTCCGGTCCTCTGCGTTTTTCCAATCTCTCGCGGTGTAAAAAATCAGCCCCTTCCCACTCCCCCACCCCCCTTAGCTCCCCGTCCCCCAAACTTTTTTCCCCTCTTTCCCCTCTTTCGGCCATCCCCCTCCGGAAACTCCGGCAAACAACGGTTCAGCCACCGTCAACAACCGTCAACCACTGTAAACTTCCCCCTTCTTCCCGTGTCCCCCTCGGAGCTCAAGACCGCCCTCATCGCCCAGGCCCGTGCCCTCGGCTTTGACGACTGCCGCATCGCCCCCGCGCAGCCCGCCGCCCATCGCGCCCTCTTTGAGCAATGGATCGCCGAAGGCAAGCACGGCGACATGGCATGGCTCGCCCGCAATCCCGAACGCCGCACCGACCCGACCCTCGTCCTCCCCGGCGCCAAAAGCGTCATCGTCCTCGCCCTCAACTACTACCAAGGCGGCAGCGCCTATCCTTCCTCTGAATTGGATGGCCGCAAAGAGGCGCAAAGAGGCGCAAAAGAAGAATCCACCACCGTCCCCGTAGCAGACGCCCCGCCATCTCCCACCGCCCCCATTCCGTACTGGGAGCGCCGGTATCCTACCGGCTCCGAAACCCCCGCCACATCCCCCAGCTCCGAACCAAATAGCCACCAGGAGCCGCCCCCAGCCTCCGGCCAACCACCGTCAACCACCGTCAACAACGGTCAACCACCGTCAACCCCGTTCCGAATAGCGCGCTACGCCTGGAACAACGACTACCACGACCTCATCGAAGCCAAGCTCCGCACCCTCTCCGACTTCCTCACCGCCCACGGCGGCACCCAGCGCCCCTACGTCGATACCGGCCCCGTCCTCGAGCGCGACTTCGCCAGCGAATCCGGCCTCGGCTGGGGCGGCAAAAGCACCATGCAGATCCACCGCCACCTCGGCACCTGGTTCTTCCTCGCAGACATCCTCACCACCCTCGATCTCCCCCCGGACACCCCCGCCACAGATCACTGCGGCAAATGCACCCGCTGCATCACCGCCTGCCCCACCCAGGCCATCACCGCCCCGCGTCGCATGGACGCCCGCCGCTGCATCTCCTACCTCACCATCGAGAGCAAAGGCCCCATCCCCCTCGAGTTCCGCCACGCCATCGGAGATCGCATCTACGGCTGCGACACCTGCCTCGACGCCTGCCCCTGGAACCGCCACGCCCAGGCCTCCAATGAGGCCACCTTCCAGGCCCGCACCACCATATTTGCGCACACCCTCCGCGACTTCCTCACCCTCACCGACGACACCTTCCGCGCCCTCTTCGCCAAATCCCCCATCAAGCGCATCAAACGCCCCGCCTTCCTCCGCAACGTCTGCGTCGCCCTCGGCAACACCGGCACCCCCGCCGACCTCCCCGCCCTCCAGCAAGCCGCCACCGACGTACACCCTCTCATCTCCGAACACGCCCAATGGGCCATTCAGGAGATACAGACGCGAGCAGAGTCCGGCTGCCACCCCCCACAAGCCTCCCCCAAGGCCATCCAGGAACCCCATGCCCACCACCCGTAATCGCAGCATTTTTGCCCCTCCGGAATCCCGCACCCAGCGGCGTTTTGCAGTCCCGGCTTCCCCGAACTTTATAGCCTAGGCGCAAAAGGAAAGCCGCTCCGGAACCCAGCGCCTCACAAGCGTGGCCCGCAATCTGCATCCCCCACCCTGCAACCATGCCCCTCCTCCGCTACCTCCGTCACCTCTCCACCGCCCGCATCATCCTCTGGTGCTACTTCATCTGGTGGGTCGTCAGCATCATCCATCACTTTGATTCCACCCCGCGCATCTGGCTCACCTCCCTCGGCCTCAGCGCCATCATCGGCGCCGCTCTCATTCTCAGCACACGCCCGTCCTCCGGCACCGCCGCCACCCAAACCGACCCCTGGGTCATCTTCCGGCTGTTCCTCATGCCCTTCTGCGTGTCCAGCTTCGCCGCACTCGTCAAAGACGCCGGCTACATCCTCATCTTCCCTCCATCCCTCCAGGAAAACGCTGTCGGCATCACCTTGATCCTCATCTTCCTCCTCACCGTCCGCATCATTCAAAAACACACGCCACGCGCTGCTCCGTAGTGGTGCGGGCACTCCTGCCCTCACCTCGCCAAAGCCCGGCGTTCCCCCCTCACGCCTCCGGCAGCCGCACCACAAACACACTCCCCTTCCCCACCTCGCTCCTCACGCTCACGCCACCGCCGTGTGCTTCCACCAGCGCCTTCACGATCGACAGCCCCAGCCCGCTCCCCCCATGCGCCCGCGAGCGCGCTTTATCCACGCGATAAAATCTCTCAAACAAATGCGGCAGATGTTCCGCGGAAATGCCTCCCCCTGTGTCGATCACCTCGATCTCGATCCACGGCCGCAGCTGGGACACCCGCACCGTCACACTCTCCCCTGCCGGCGTGTAGCGCAGCGCGTTTTCGATCAGGTTCAGCATCACCCGGTCCAGCGCCATCCGGTCCCCGTTCACACTCAGCGGCCCCTCGCTCCCGTCTTCATGCCGCAGCAGGATGCGCCGCTCCTCCGCCAGCGCCTGCAGCTTCGCCACCACGCCGCTGCACAGCTCGCTCACGTTCACCAGCTCCCGCTGCGCCAGCGCCTCCCCCACGTCCACATGCGCCAGCGCCAGCATGTTCTCCGTGAGGCGTGAGAGCCGCTCGATCTCCTCCCGGTTGCTCACCAATACTTCGCGATACTCCTCCGCAGTCCGCGGCTTCCGCAGCGCCACCTCGATCTCCCCCCGCAGCACGGTCAGCGGTGTGCGCAGTTCGTGGGATGCATCCGCGGTGAACCGCTGCTGCGCCGCATGCGCCCCCTCCAGCCGGTCCAGCAGTTGGTTGAAGGACGCCGCCAGCGCGGCCAGCTCCGCATCATCCGCAGGCACAAACAACCGGCGCAGGCCCAGCTCCGCGCTGCTGAGTCCGCGTGCCGCTTCCTCCAGATTTGCCACCGAGCGCAGCCACTGCCGGCTCAGGTGCCACGCCGCCACACCTCCAGCCGCCAGCACCACCATACCACACCCTACCAGCCACGCCAGGAGCCGCCTTTCACGGGCGTGCACGCTGTCCAGCGGGATGAGCGCCTGCGCATACAGCGCCACCGGATCCCCCCACAGCTCACGCCGCGGATGCGTCGCCACTCGATAGGCACGCCCATCGGCATGCAGCGTCTCGATCACCGCATTCCCGGCAGGATGCTCCGAGCGGCGCGCCTCATCGCTCAGCGGAATCGCTTGCGCGAGATTGCTCGACTTGCCCGCAAAGCTCCCGTCCGCCGCAAAGACCTGCAGCATGAAGTGCCGCTCCTGAACCTGCACCTCCTGCTCGATCCACGGCTCAATCCGGTTCCTCACCGGCGCTACCAGCCTTCCAAGCAGCGTCGCTTTGGAGCGCAGGAAATCATCCAGATCATTCGTCATCGCCTCCCGCGCCACCAGCCACACGATGACACCAAATACCAGCAACGCCGCCGCCAGCAACGCCGTGAAACCAACGAACAGCCTGGCGCGGAGAGATCTCATGTCGATTGCAGCAGGTAGCCCGCGCCACGCACGGTTTGGATCAGCGCCGGGGAGAAGCCACGGTCGAGCTTCTCCCTCAGATGGTAAACCGTGACTTCGATCACATTGCTCGGCGTGTTCGGCAGATCTTCCCACACCGTTTCCGCCAGTTCCGCCCGCGTCACCACATTCCCTGCACGCCTCAGCAGATGCGCCAGCACCCCGAATTCCTTGGAGGAAAGCGTCACGAGCTTCCCACCGCGCGTCACGCGCCGCGCCCGCAGATCCACCTGCACGTCCGCCGCATGCAGCAGCGCACACTCTTCCGTAATGCTCCGCCGCAGCAGCGCACGCACGCGCGCCAGCAGTTCCGCAAAGGCAAAAGGCTTCACCAGGTAATCATCCGCTCCGAGGTCGAGCCCCTGCACGCGGTCGCCCACGCCATCACGCGCCGTGAGCATCAGCACCCGTGTGGACATTCCCCCACCCCTCAGTTCTCGCAGCACGGAGAATCCATCCCGCAGCGGCAGCATCACATCCAGGATGATGAGGTCAAAGCCTCCCGCACGCGCCTTTGCCAGTCCAGCCTCTCCATCTGCCGCCGTCTCCACGCTGAAGCCCTCCTCCCGCAGCCCGCGTTCAATGAAGCGGGCCACTTTGGTTTCATCTTCGATGACGAGGAGGCGCATGCAGTCCAAGAAACGCGGCGATGCCGGTCATGAAAACCGTTATTTCTTCTCCAGCACCATAAGGAACTGCCCGGCCTGCGGGTTCGTTTGCAGCTTGGTGGGGCGGCTGGAGTTCGGATTGTCGTTCGCCGAGCACCATTTCAAGGTCTTGCTGTCGAGGTCAAAGATGCCCTCATACTTTTTACCGGCAAACTGCCCTTCCGTGCCAGTGGCGTCGATTCGCTTGCCCGAGATCTTGTACGTTCCCGCACCCATCTCTCGATTCCCCTGCGGATTGGAAGCGGTGATTTTATCCGCCGTGATTACCAGCCGGATGTCCCCATGCTTCGAGCCATCGCTGTCCGCCATGAAGCCATCCCATGTGCCAATGAGCTGTTTCTTCACATCGTCCTTGTCCGATCCTTTCTCATCCGCCTTCGCCGCCGCAGGCTTTGTGGCAGCCGCCCCCTGCTCTTTGACAAAGGTCTGATCAGCCTCGCTCAGGCGTGCCAGTGGCAGCTGCAGCGTGCCGCCATTTCCCGTGCGCACCACCACCGCACTTCCCTGCACACTGATAAAATCACCCTCCAATGTTCGGCCCGTCTGCGCCTCCGTCCAGGTGCGGGACTGAAGACTCGACAGGGCGCAAAAATAGAGGCTGACGTGAAGCAGAAGCGTTTTCATGACGGTGCGAAGAAGGTTCCCCACCCCCATGCATCGCGATAATTAAAATCACTTCATCTTCCTCCACTCACGCCGCCATCGGCACCCCATAGGGCAGGATGTCGGGTATCGGGGAGAACTCTCGGATCTTCGTCCACAGGGATGAGTAGTCCTTGTTCACATCGCCAGACAGGCAGTCGGTGATCTCGTCACCGGCGTCCGGATATTTCATCACCACATCCTTGAAGGAAAAATTCGGATTGTAGAAGGCATACACCAGCTTGCGCATGTTATCGATGCCCTGGCGCATGAGCTCGGCGTATTCGGCAAAGCGCTCCGGCGAAAGATCACCCGCCACCAGGGCCTCGTGCACCGCCTCTCCCGCCAGCACGCCGCTCTTCAATGCCAGCATCACACCGCTGCTGAACACCGGATCCAGAAACGCAAACGCATCCCCCACCAGCAGCAGGCCCGGCGAGGCGCCGTACTTCGAGTGGCGTGAATACTCGCTCGTGATCCAGTATTCGCCCGTGGAAACCCCCGTCGAAAGGTGATCCTTGATCCACTGGTTCTCACCAATCTCACGTTCAAACATCGCCTTCGGGTCCTTCACGCCTCCGCGGCTCAGATACTTGCCCTCGGCAACGACGCCGACGCTCACCATGTCATCATGCATCGGAATGTGCCAGAACCAGCCCTTGTCCGGCACGAAAGCGATCGTCGTCGCCCCTTCATCCAGGCCTGCTTCGCGCTTCGAGCCCTTGTAGTAAGTCCACACTGCCACCTTGTTGAGATAGGGGTCACCCACACGCCAGCCCTCGCGTACGGAGGCAAAGGCTTCCTTGCCCGAGGCATCGATCACCAGCTTGGCCAGCAGGTGCTCCTTGCTGCCGTCCTTGTTCTGCACCGCCACGCCGATTACCCGGCCGCTGTCATCCTTGAGCAGTTGCGTCACCGTCGTCTCCTCGCGCACCGTGGCACCCTTGCCGCGCGCGTGCTCCATCAGCATCTGGTCAAACTCCGAGCGCATCACCTGCCACGTCTGCGCCACCGTCTCCCGGTCATAGCGGTTGTAAAAATAAAAGGGCTGCGAGCGCCGACCATCAGGCTGCACAAAGCTCACGCTGAACTTCTTCATGAAGTGCGACTTCTTCATCGTCGGAATCAAACCCAGCCGCTCCAGCGGTCCAAAGGTGAACGGAATCAACGACTCCCCCACATGATAGCGCGGAAACTTCTCCCGCTCCAGCACCAGCACTTTATGGCCGTATTCCGCAAGAATGGCTGCAGTGCTCGTTCCGGCCGGACCGCCGCCGATGATGATGACTTCGTGGGTGCTGTTCATGGTTCGTAGGAATACGTAGTTAATACAACAAGAGTTACTTCAAATCACCCGCACCGCCACCATGCACGTCCATGCCCATGATGGCAAAAATGCGGTCACGCGCTGAAAGATAGCCGGGAGAATCCAGGTCACGCGGCCGCGGCAGGTCCACCCTGACCTCCTCGGCCACAGTGGCCGGGCGCCTGCTCATCACCACCACGCGGTCCGCCAGCTGCACCGCTTCCTCGATGTCATGAGTCACGAACAAGATCGTCTTCTTCTCCGCCTGCCAGATGCGGATGAGGTCCGCACGCATCTTCAAACGCGTGATGAAATCCAGCGCCCCAAACGGTTCATCCATGTAAAGGACATCCGCATCCGCTGCCAAAGCACGGGCGATCTCCACCCGCTGCCGCATGCCGCCTGACACCTCACGTGGGTAGGATTTCTCAAATCCTGTCAGGCCCACCATTCCAATGTAGTGCGCCACCCGCTCGGCACGTTCCGCAGCCGGCCGCGACATGAGCCCAAAACCAATGTTGTCCTCCACCGTCAGCCACGGAAACACCCCGTTTTCCTGAAACACAAAGATGCGGCGCGGATCAGGCCCGTTCACCGTCTCTCCCGCCACCTTCACCTCCCCCTGCGTCTCTTTGAAAAAGCCACCGATGATGTTCAGCAGCGTCGATTTGCCACAGCCAGAAGGGCCCACAACACAGACGAACTCGCCTGCGTTCACATCCAGATTCACGCGCTCCAGCACATGCACCTGTTCGCCAGATTTCTTGCCCGGGAATGACTTCCAGCAGTCCCGCACGTGGATGAGTGATTTATCTTTGTCCATAGCCCCATTTCACCTCGTCAAATTTTTCCAGCTGCCGGATCAGCAGGTCCAGCACCAGTCCGATCAAACCAATCATCACCATGCCTGCAACCACCAGGTCGTAGCGTTTGCCGGCGTTACGCGCATCGATGATGAGATAACCCAGCCCGCTGTTCACGGCGATCATTTCCGCCGCCACCACCACCAGCCAGGCGATGCCCAGGGCAATGCGAATCCCGGTGATGATCTGCGGCAGCGCGGCAGGCAGAATCACCCGCCGGAACAGCTGCGGCCCCTTGATGCCAAAGTTCTGTGCCGCACGCAGGTAAACGAGCTGCATGTTCTGCACCGCCGCCATCGATGACACCGTGATCGGAAACACACTCGCCAGGAAAATCAGGAAAACGGGAGCCGTGTCATCAATCCCAAACCAAAGAATTGCCACGGGAATCCACGCAATGGGCGAGATCGGACGCAAAATCTGGATCATCGGATTCAGCGCCTGAAACGCCGGCTTGAACCAGCCGAGGATCAAACCCAGCGGCACCCCCACCAGTACGGCAAGCCCGAAACCCCAGCTCACACGAAAGAGCGAAGCCACGATGTATTTGAGCAGCAGTCCTTTCTCGAACAGCTCTTGGATGCCCTTTACCACCTCCATGGGTGTCGGAAAAAGATCACTGCCAGACAGGCGGACGAGCGAGTGCCACACGATCAGAAAAATCACCGCAGTGGTCAGCGGCAGGAGGACGGAAGAAAAACGCTTCATGCTTGGGTCAGTTTATTTCCTCGGCGGCACTTCTCCACCTTTCAGCCCCTCATAGGAGGACGCTTTCACCTGCGCATCATCCGGCACAAAAGAGGCGTCTGTGTAGTCTTCAAAAATCACATCTTTTTGAATGACCCCCGCCTCGAGCGCCAGTGCCTCGATCTCCTCAAAGTCCGCCTTCCGCAGCGCCAGATTCGTGTATTTTACGCGGTCCGGCGGCTTGCTCAGCACAAACTCCAGCAGGCGCGGGTGCTGGTTGTAGTAGTTCTTCGCCACAAACTTCGCTGCATCCATGCGGTGGTCCATTGTCTGGTCCAGCCACTTGCCGCTGCTCGCGATGCCATCCACCAGACGTTGCACCGTCTCACGGTCATTCTGGATGAAATCCTCCCGCACCGCCAGCACGCAGGAGATGAAGTTTGGCCACACATCCTTCGTCAGGTAAAGCACGCGGCCATACCCGTCGATCTCCGTCTGCCCCATGAAAGGCTCTCCGCTCGTCACCGCATCCACCGCCTTGGAGTAAAGCGCCGCAGGCATGTCCGGCGGCGGCATCTCCACCAGCTCCACGTCATTGATCGTCATCCCCGCCTGCTTCAGCGCACGAAAAATCAGCAGCCGTTGGTTCGAGTAGCGGTTCGGCACCGCAATCTTTTTGCCACGCAGATCCTCAAAGCGGAAAATCTGCGAATCCTTGTGCACCATCATCGCCGTGCCGTCCCGATGCCCCAGATAAACAATCTTCAGCGGCACCCCCTGCTCCCGCAGCGCCATCGCCATCGGTGCCAGGATGAATGTGGCAGGTGTGTAACCGGAAAGAAACGCCTCCTTCAGTTCCGGCCAGCCGCTGAACCTCACCGGCTCGAACGTGCTCTGTCCCTCGACCTGCTGATTGATGAAATCCGTGACCGGGCATGTCAGGTGGCACGTCACCGGCAGAAACCCGATGCGAAACTTGTCGCCCGTTTTGGATGTGCTCGCCACTTTCGGTGCGAACCACTTCAGGTTCAGCGAACCATGCATGGTCGTGATCAGCGCCAGCCAGAGCGCGCCGCAGATGAATGTAGTTCCAAGAAGTTTCACTTCATACTCTACACCCCATTCGCTCCATATCCAAAATACCCATTCAGCATCTCTTCCATGCCGTTTGGCTATGGATCAGCCGCTTCCAAACGCTGGCGGGATGACAAAACAAAACTTTCCACTTTCTCCCCCGTTTGATAAAAACCAGCCATGAAAACGCCCCTCATTTCTTCGGCCGGCCGCCGTGATTTCATCACCCGCAGTGCGCAAGCCGCCGCCGCGGGCCTCCTCGGCTCCGCCTTCGGCGCTACTTCCCCCGCCACCTCGGAGACCCTCGTCCAGCAGCTCTACGGCAGCATGGACGAAGCCCAGCGCAAAACCCTCTGCTTTGCCTGGAGCGATCCCCGCCGCCTCAAGGTGGACAACAACTGGCACATCACCCCGCAGAAAATCCGCGACGTCCTCAAGCCCGACCAGCAGGAACTCGTGCGCGAGATCTTCGACAAGCTCCACAGCGACGAATACAAATCCGAAGTCTGGCGTCAGTTCGATCAGGACAACAAAGGCGACGGCGGTTTCGGCAGCGCCTCCATCGCCCTCTTCGGCCAGCCCGGCACCAGTCAGTTCGAGTTCGTCCTCACCGGCCGCCACTGCACCCGCCGCTGCGATGGCGACAGCGAAAAAGGCGCAGCCTTCGGCGGCCCCATCTTCTACGGCCACGCCGCCCAGGGCTTCAATGAAAAGCCCGACCACCCCGGCAACGCCTACTGGTATCAGGCCAAGCGCGCCAACGAAGTCTTCAAGGCCCTCGATGGCAAGCAGCGCGAGCTTGCCCTCCTCGGCGAATCCCGCGACGAAGACGGCAACGACACCGTCAAGCTCACCGGCAAAACCAAAGGCCTCGAAGGCATCCCACTCACCGAACTCAGCGCCGACCAGAAAGACCTCGTCAAAAAAGTCATCGCCGACCTCCTCAAACCCTTCCGCCAGTCCGAACGCGAAGAGTCCATGAAATACATCGAAGCCGGCGGCTACGACAATCTCCACATGGCCTTCTTCAAAAACCAGGACGTCGGCAAAGACGGCATCTGGGACGTCTGGCAGATCGAAGGCCCCAACATGGTCTGGTTCTTCCGCGGCGACCCTCATGTGCACTGCTGGGCGCATATCCGCGCGCCGAAGGTGGGGTGATCATTTCCCCGCCTTCACCTCACCCAGCAGCCGCAGCGCCACCTCCACCAGCTTCTCGCCGCTCCCCACTTCATTCCGCGCACTCACCACCTCATAGTTCCCCTGCGGATAAGCCTCACGGTTCGGCACATACCCAATGCTTCCATTCGCCAGCTCGGCGATGAGCGTGGTCTTGAAAGGAGAGGCCTTCTTCAGCGCCAGCCCCAGTTCCACAAAAATCTCTCCTGGCAGCGCCACGATGGCGAGGTCGTCGCTCAGCGCGATCACCTGCACCTCGGCCAGCAGCGGGATGTTTTTCTCCTGCTTCTCCACCGTCTCCAAAATGCATACTGTCTCCGCCATGGGCACGGTGCCGAAGTTTTTCGTAAACATGTTCGCGGCCATGTCCTTCGCCTTGGCGATCTGCTCAGGCGTGTAGCTGCGGCGCTGCAGCGTCACCTGCTCCGAGCGCACGCGGGGCGCGTAGGCGGTGGTGGGCTGCAGCCTGGCCCACGCGGCATCTGAGGCATCCGCCAGCGCAGTACCCAGCTCCAGCGTGGTGCGGCGCTTGCCGGTGATGTAGTCGCCGTGGTTGATGTTCCCACAGCAGCCGTTGGCAAACACAGAGATCATGCCCAGGCCGTGGCGCTCGGTGACGAGCTTCGTAAACACGCCTGGATAATCCGCCGAGATCTTTGTGCCGCCGCCCACGGAGGTGGGATGCATGGCAAAGTTCAGAAACGAAGCCAGCGGCACGGCATCCGCACCTGCGCCATGAAAAGCCACCACACCCACATCGGGATCAATCGGCCCCGCCGGCTTGTCCGTGGCAGGGTTCAGCTTCTGCGGCTGCCAGATCGCCTCCTTCACTCCCTCCCTCAGCACGCGCCGGTTGAAGCTGATGCCCTCCGCTTTCCCCACCGCCACCGAGGCCTTCGCAGGCGTCAGCTTCGCCTTCGCCTCCTTCACCGACTGCGCCACGAGGCCCGGCAGCGCGCTGATGTAGGACACTCCGGCGGGCGAGTTCACCTTCGTGATGTCATCCATCAGCGTGCCACGCGGCTGCTGCGGCCCGGAATGCGTGTGCGTGCCGGAGATCATCACATTATCTCCCTCGATGCCGCACTGCTCCTGGATGACCTTCCGCATCTCCTCCACCAGCGGCCGCACCGTGCCCGAGAGATCCAGCACCACGACGACCGCATGCACGCCATCTTTTTCAAACACCAGCGTCTTCGCATACAGCGGGTCCAGCACGCTCTCCGAACCACGAAACTTGTAATAGCCTCCCAGCGGCGTCCCGTTCTTTGGCGTGATGTCCACCTGCGCGGCTCCCACACGGAAATCGCCGGCTTGGATTTGAGAAACGAAAAGCAGGCAGCAGGCGAGGAGGCGTGTGGTCATGGCACATGTACGCGCCGCCGACTCATTTCTTGGCCCAATCCGGCGTGCCAAACCAGGCGTCCATCTCCTGGGCAAACGGCGCGATGACCTCCGGTGCTTCGGGCATGGCACCGAGATCGCCAGTCTCGATGATCCAAGTGTCCAAAGCTGCACGCAGCCGCTGCAGCGCCTCACGATGTTCGGCCTGGGTCGAATCGGCCAGATTGAAGATTTCGTCCCGGTCCGCCTGCGTGTCATACAGCTCCTCGCAGGGGCCGCTGCGCTGCATCAGCTGCAGCGGCGGGCCTTTGAGCTCGCCTCGTGCCTGCATCTCACGCATCAGCGGCAGGATGGGAAAGCACTTCTCCTTGTAGCGGTTGAGAGAGGCAAAGGTGGGCCCTTTTGTATAAGTACGGATGTAATGAAAGCGCGCGTCATGCACCGAGCGGATGCGCTGCACCGTTTCATCAATGCGGTCCCGCGCCGAAAAAGCGTAGGTGCGCGGCGCCTCCGCATGCGGCCCCACGATCACACGCCCCTGCATCAGCCGTGGCTTGGCGATCCCCGCAAAATCCAGCGTCGTCGCCGTCACATCGATCAGGCTCACGATTCGCTCATTCACACTCCCCGCCGCACAGCCCTCTGGAGCCGGATAGTTCTTCGGCCACCTGATGATCAATGGCACGCGCAATCCGCTGTCATAGCACCAGTGAATGCCGCGCGGCTCCAGCCGCCCGTTGTCAGCAAAGAAAACAACGATGGTGTCGTCCTCCAGCCCGTCTTTGCGCAGCTGCTCCAGCACCCAGCCAATGCGCACATCCATGCCAGAAACCGAGTTCAGATAGCGCGCCCACTCCTCGCGCACCAGCGGATGGTCGGGGTAGTACGGCGGTATTGTCACGTTTTCCGGCGTGGCATGCTTCACGTGCTCGCGCTCGCCCACCCACTCCACGCGTGCCTTCTTGGCGCTCTGGCGGTCGTAGATGTCATACTCCACCTCATGTGAATTGATCTGTGCAAAGAACGGCTGCTTTGCCTTCAGCGCGCTCCATCCATCGGTCTGATAAATGGGCCCCTCGTTCACAAAGTTCAGGTCCAGCTTGCCGGTGCCCACTGGCTTTCCTTCGATGGTCTTGAGGTTCGTCGTTGTGTAGCCCGCATCCTGCAGGCGGTGTGTCATTGGCCGCACCCCCGGCGGCAGTTTGAAATCATCCGTGCGATGGGAGCGCATGTGGTGCGTGTCCGTCGTCGTCTGATACATTCCCAGCATAAAGGCGCTGCGGCTCGGTGCGCAGGCCGGGTTCGTCGAAAAAACATTCGTGAACCGCACACCTTCCTTCGCCAGCCGGTCCAGATTCGGCGTGTGGACGTTCTTCGCTCCATAACAACCAAGATCATGCGAGAGGTTCTCACCCACGAGCCACAGAATGTTGGGGTTTCGGGCATGCAGGTTTGAAATCAGCCCCAAAAACAGCATCGGAAAAATGAATCGACTCATGCCGGGAGGAAACGTCTGAAAGAGTCGTTTCACTCCGCCGATTCTTTGTTCCATGCCAATCCTTGATCGCTTCAATCTCACCGGCCGACGCGCCCTCATCACCGGCGGTTCACGCGGCCTCGGCCTCGAGATGGCGCGTGCACTCGGTGAAGCCGGAGCGGAACTCATCATCGCCGGCTCCGATGAAACGCACCTGCAAAACGCACGTGCCGCTCTGCAGGCCTCAGGATTGACCGTGACGACCCTCCAGGCCGACCTCTCCAAACCCGAAGAAGCCGAACGCCTCTGCGATGTCCTTCTGCGTGATCACCCGCCCATCGACATCCTTATCAACAACGTCGGCGGCCGCCGCATCAACACACCCACCGAAGACCTCGCGCTCGAAGACTGGCAGCGCATCCTCGATCTCAATCTCACCCAGGCCTTCATCCTCACCAAGCGCATCGGCGGCGCGATGATTCCGCGCAAGTGGGGCCGCATCATCAACATCTCCTCCATCAATGCCCTCTGGCCCGGCAAGGCCATGCGTGGTCGCAGCTACGAAACCTCCAAAGGCGCGCTGACCATGTTCACCAAAGCCGTCGCCGCCGACTGGGCCGCCCACGGCATCACGGTCAACGCCATTGCCCCCGGCCCCTTCCTCACCGACGCCAACAAACGCTGGATCGGCGAGCGCCCCGAGTTCGAAGGCGAAGTCGCCACCAGCATCCCCATGGGCCGCTGGGGCAGCCCCGAGGAAATCGGCCCCCTCGCCCTCTACCTCGCCAGCGAAGCCAGCAGCTACATGACCGGCAGCGTCCTCGTCATCGACGGCGGCAGGCTGCTCTGGTGAATTCTCAACCCAACATGACTTCATCCAAACACGAACTCCACGGCGTCCTCCCCGTCTTCCAAACCCCTTGGCTCGAAAACGAAACGCTCGACCTCGAAACTCTCGAACGCGAAATCTCTTGGCTCTACGACTGCGGTGCCCACGGCATCGTCATGGCCATGGTCTCCGAAACCCTGCGGCTCGACAGCGAAGAACGCGAACAACTCGCGGCCGCCGCCTGCCGTTTCGGCAAAGATCGCGGCGCTGTCATCATCAGCGTCGGCGCAGAATCCTCGAAAGTGGCCGAGCGTTATGCCAAACACGCCGAAAGCGTCGGCGCTGATGCCGTCATGGCCATCCCACCCGTCTCCATCGGCATCGGCGAAAGCGAACTGCTCGCCTACTACACCCGCATCATCCACGCCATCCAGATTCCCGTCATCGTGCAGGACGCCAGCGGTTACGTCGGCAAGCCCATGCCCATCGCCATGCAGGCCAAACTGCTCGCCGAGTTCGGCCCCGATCGCGTTCAATACAAACCCGAAGCTTCCCCCATCGGGCCCAAGCTCAGCGAACTCCGCGATGCCACCCAGGGCCGCGCCCGCGTCTTCGAAGGCACCGGCGGCATCGCCCTCGTCGATTCCTTCAAGCGCGGCGTAGTGGGCACCATGCCTGGCGCAGATCTCATTCGCGGCCTCGTCCCGCTGTGGAACGCTCTGAAATCTGGCGACACCGAAAAAGCCGACCGCATCCACGGCCCCCTCTCCGCCCTCATCTCCATGCAGACCAGTCTCGATGGCTTTCTCGCCGTCGAAAAGCATCTCCTCGTCCGCCAGGGCATCTTCAAAAACACCCTCGTTCGCGGCCCCGTCGGCTTCAAACTCGATGACGAAACCAAATGCGAAGTGGAGCGGCAGTTTGATCGCATGCTCGCAGCCGCAGAATCAGCCCCGGCCGGCAAGCCAGCAGCCACATGGCAGGTCTGTCGTACCGACGACAACGGCAACGACTTCGTCATGTGCGACGCCACCACCGAAACCGAAGCCCGCCAACTTGTCGATGAATTCACCCATCGCGGCCACAAGCAGCACTACTGGCTGCGTCAAAAGTAGCCATCTCGCTCCGTCGAGATGAGCACCACGCCCGCAGACACGGACCTTGACCTTGCCCCCAAATCTCCCCGCCCTTCCCTTCATGAAGCGCTGGCTCAAACGCCTCTTCATTATCCTCCTCGTTTCGGCCCTCATGCTGTCCGCGGCAATGACCTGGAATGTCTACCACACTTCCGTCCCAGAGCCATCACACTTCGCCACCTTCACTCCACCTCCCACATTCCAGCCGCTGCGCCTCCGTGTCGTCACGTGGAATCTCTGGGGCATCTTCGGCTTCACACCACGCCGCGCCGAGCGCATGCAAATCATCGCACGCGAGATCGTAAAACTTAAGCCCGACATCGTCGGCTTTCAGGAAGTCTTCGTCCAGGCCGACCGCAACCTCCTCACCACCGCCCTGCGTGAGGCCGGCCTCCCTCATTCCCGGTACTTCCCCAGCGGCCTCGTCGGCAGCGGCCTCCTCCTCGTCAGCCGCTATCCCTTCGAGTCCGAAGGCTTCATCCGCTACGCCGAGAATGGCCGCCCCGAAGCCGTGCACCATGGCGACTGGTGGGCTGGCAAAGGCCTCTCCCTCTCCGCCATGCGGCTTCCAGACGGCACACTCCTCTACGTCGCCAATACCCACATGCACGCCCGCTATCGCGGCCAGTATCTCGCCACCCAGCTCGCTCAGGGCCGCCAGTTGATCCCTTGGGCCGCCCGCGTGAAGGACACTGGCTCACCCGCCCTCTGGCTTGGCGACTGGAACAGCAAACCAGACAGCGACATCCTTGCTCCTCTCATCGCATCCGGCGGCTGGCAGCATCTCACCGGGGACAAAGCCGCCATCGACCACATCTTCGGCAGCGGCACAGCCTGGCAGTGGCATGTCCTCTCCCTCGGCAAGCTCACCGGCCTCCTGAGCGCCGACCCCAAAATCCCCTGGAGCGACCACGCCGCCCGCTGGATCGAAGTCGAACTGCGCAGACGCCCCTGAACTGCTCTCCCTTATTCTCCTCCCATGATCATCGACGTCCACTCCCACGCCTGGAACTTTCCCTCCGACTTTTCCTCCGATTTCATCCACCAGGCAGGTCGTGCACGCCCAGGCCACGTGGTGGACATGAGCGCCACCTATGAAGCCTACCGCGCCACCGCACCCGCAGACACCCGCACCATCGTTTTCGGTGGCAAGGCCAGGCTCAGCGGCCTCTGGGTGAGTGACCAGACCGTCGCAGACTACGTCGCGCGCGATCCCGCACGCCTCATCGGTTTCATGTCCCTCGATCCCACTCAGGAAAGCTGGCAGCTCGAAATGCAGATCGGCCATGAAGAACTCGGCCTCCGTGGCATCAAGCTGCTGCCCATGTACGCTGGCTTCAGCCCGGACGATGCAAGTCTGGAACCTCTGTGGTCCTACGCGGAAAAGCACGGCCTGCCCGTTCTGCTGCACATGGGCACCACCTTCATCGCCCAGGCCCCGCTGGCCTTCACCCTGCCGCGTCTCATCGAGCCCGTCGCCCTGAAACACCCCGGCCTCAAAATCATCCTCGCCCATCTCGGTCATCCCTATGAAGGCGAATGCCTCGTCACCATCCGCAAGCACGACAACGTCTTCGCCGACGTCAGCGCCCTCCATTACCGCCCCTGGCAGCTCTACAACTCCCTCATGCTCGCCCAGGAGTACGGCGTCTGGCACAAGCTCCTCTTCGGCACCGACTTCCCCTTCACCACCGTCAACGCCTCCATCGACGGCATCCGCAAGCTCAACGACATGCTCGAAGGCACGAAACTCCCGCGTCTCGATGCCGCTCAAATCGAAGCCATGATCCACCGCGACAGCTTGACTCTGCTGGGGCTGAATCACTGACCCATGCGCGACAAACCATGAAACGGCTTCTCCACCATTTGCGATTTCCAGCGCTCGCTTTCGCGGCACTGATCATCGTAGGCAGCTGCGCGAACCGCGTGCCGGCCTTGCCGGTGCCCAAGGATGTCCTCAAACGCACCGAAAAGCTCGTCCTGCAGGGCAGTGAGGTTCCCGTGGATTTTTATCTGCCGCGGAGCGTCGGCAAAGCGCCAGTCGTCATTGTTGCGCATGGGTTCACCCGCAATCGCCGGGTCATGGCGGGCTGGGGGAATCTGCTGGCACAAAACGGCATGATCGCCGTCGTGCCCAATCTGCCGTTCTTCACCCATCACACCCGCAATGCCCGCGCGATCAATGATTTGATCACCCTGGTCCACACGCCCGGCCATCTTACTCAACCGGCACCCAGCGATGCGGTGGCGATCATGGGCCACTCGGCGGGCGGTTACGCCGCAGTGCTCGCCGCTTCCCATGAAAAGCACCTGCGTTGCTGGATCGGTCTCGATCCCGTGGATTTTGACGATCATGGCCAAAAGGCCCTGGCCTCAGTCCAGAGCCCCGGCCTCATGCTGCTCGCCGAGCCCGGAGCCTGGAACCGGCAGGCCAATGCCGAGCCCTGGTTGAATCATGCCGCCGCTCCGCTCAAGGCCTTGCGCATTCAACATTCCACCCATTGCGATCCAGAAAACCCTTCCACCCCGCTTGCCAGATTCGTCTGCGGCGCAACGGACCCCGGACGCCTTGCCATCTATGAAAAGTACGCCCTCGCCATGCTCAGACACCACTTGTTCGGCGATGCGGCGTCGGCCGAAGTGCTGAAACAAGCAGCGGATGACAAACACGTCAGCGTGCTCACCGCCCCCGGCGCCAAAAAGGCGGACTGATCCATTTCGGTGCCAAGCAGGGAGGCTCGCTGTGAATCACCTGCCTGCAACAACCAGCTTCATGCACCGTTTGGGATCACCTCATGAAACGCCTGCTGCTGATCCTCACCGCCCTCGCCTCGCAGCTCTTTGCCGCCGCTCCGCCAAACATCGTCGTCATGCTCGTCGATGACATGGGCGTCATGGACACCTCGCTTCCCTTTCTCACCGATGCTGCAGGCAAGCCGAAGCGCTACCCGCTCAATGAATACTACCGCACGCCCAACATGGAGCGCCTCGCGGCCAAGGGCGTCCGCTTCAACAACTTCTGCGCCATGAGCGTTTGCTCGCCCACGCGCATCAGCATCATGACCGGGCAGAACGCCGCACGCCACCGCACCACCAACTGGATCAACCCCGACAACGACAACGCCGGCCCCCAGGGCCCGCCAGAGTGGAACTGGAAAGGCCTCAAGCCCGGCGACGTCACACTCGCCGGACTTCTGGAAGGCGCGGGCTACCGCACCATCCACGTCGGCAAAGGTCACTTCGCCCCGCGTTCCTTTGAGGCGGCTGATCCTTCAAAAATCGGCTTCGACATCAACGTGGCTGGCGGCTCCATCGGCGCCCCGGGCAGCTATTACGGCAAACAAAACTTCGACCGCCCTGCCAAAGGCAAAGAGCAGGCCAAGCGCGGCAGCCACGCCGTCCCAGGCCTGGAGAAATACCACGGGCAGGACATCTTCCTCACCGAAGCTCTCACGCTCGAAGCCAAGGACCGCCTCAGCACCGCCGTGCAGGAAAAGAAGCCCTTCTTCCTCTACTTCGCCCAGTATGCCGTGCATGCTCCCTTCGATTCCGATCCCCGTTTCGCCGACCACTACAAGGACAGCGGCAAACCTCCCCAGGCGCAGGCCTTCGCCACGCTCATCGAAGGCATGGACAAGTCCCTCGGCGACATCCTGGATCATCTCGAAACTCTCGGCGTCGCGGACAACACCCTCGTCCTCTTCCTCGGAGACAATGGCAGCGACGCCCCTCTGGGCCACGAACACGCCGTCGCCTGCGCCGCTCCGCTCCGCGGCAAAAAGGGCTCTCACTACGAAGGCGGCATGCGCGTGCCCTTCATCGCCGCATGGGCAAAACCCGACGCTGCCAGCCCGCATCAGCAGCGCCTGCCCATCGCCGTGAACGCCATCCAGAGCCAGCAAGCCGCCGTGTATGATCTCTTCCCCACCCTCCTCCGCCTCGCCGATGTCAAAGCTCCCGCTCAACACGCCCTCGATGGCCGCCCGCTCGACACCCTGCTCACCGGCAAACCCGACAGCAGCCGCGATGAAAAGTTCCTCATGCACTACCCGCATGCGCCGCATCGCACCCATTACTTCACCTCCTTCCGCGATGGCGGGTGGAAGGTCATCTACCACTACTTCCCCACCGAAGTCTCCGAAGGCAGCCACTACCAGCTTTTCAATCTGAAAGATGACCCCTTCGAGCAGAACAACCTCGCCTCCACCCACCCCGCTGAATTGAAACGCCTCATGCAAGGCCTCATCGAAGGCCTCGAAGCCCAGCACGCCGTCTATCCCGTCGAAAAAGGCACCACCACCCCGGTGAAGCCGCAGCTCCCCTGATCAACCCCAGCTCTCGTCCCGATACATCGCCGGCGAAGTATTCCGGTACTGCCGCAGCATCCGGCTGAAGTAGTACCGGTTCGTCAGCCCGCACTGCTCGGAGATCGTTTCGATGCTGTCCTGCGTATGCCGCAGCCGGCGGCAGGCCTCGTCCAGCCGGTAGTCCAGCAGCACCCGCATGGGCGACTGCTGCAGCTCCTGCTGAAACAGGTGGTTCAGGTTTCGCAGGCTCAGCCCCGCATGCCGCGCCACCTGCTCCGCCGTCAGCTTCAGCCCCAGGTGCTGGTGCATGAACTCCATCGCCCGCAGCACTCGCGCGTCCAGATGCTGCTTTTCCCACACACTCTCCGGCAGGCACTCCACCGCCGCGATCACCAGTTGAATCGTCGGCCACGGGAACCGCACCGGCACCTTCTCCTTGCTCATCTTCATCAGTCCCGGGATCAGGCCCTGCATCAGTGCCGTGGTGGGAAACTTGTGGATCCCCGGCGCCACCCGGTCCGCCACCGGCCCCAGGTTAAAATGCGCATACCACTTGCTAAACGGCCTCGTCGTCGTCGTGCTGAAAGTCGTGTGTGGCGGAATCAGATACATAAACCCCGGCTCCAGCGCCGTCTTTTTCCCGTCAATTTCCACCACCCCTCCCGGACTCACCGGCCAGTACAATCTCCAGTACGGATCATTCAGCCGCCGCAGCTCCCACTGCCGCAGTTCGATCTTGCGCGTGGTCAGGATGTCCACCGCCACTCCCGGCAGCGCCACCGTTCGCTCCCCCTGCACCCGATGCTGGGAGCCGGAGGGCACGAGACTGAGTATGCTGTTCTTTTTTGCCTGCATGGAGTGCCATTGCGAAATCCGACACAAATCTGGCGAGCCCGGGCATGGACGGCAAGCCGGGAATGTTTATGGATTCACGCTCAACCCGTACCCTAGAAACATCATGGCCGACATCCAAACCAGCGCTGCAGACAAGAAGGAAAAGGAATTCTTCACCGACGTCCCCCAGGAAGCCCCCGGCTTCTTCCTCAAGGGCTGCCACCAGTACGACTGGGGTCTCAAAAACCGCCTCTCCAAAGTCTTCAATCCCAAGGATGGCCGCACCGTCATGCTCGCCTTTGACCACGGTTATTTCCAAGGCCCCACCACCGGCCTGGAACGCGTGGACCAGACCATTCTCCCCCTGGCCCCTTATGCAGACTGCCTCATGCTCACCCGTGGCATCCAGCGCTCAGTGATCCCAGCCTCCACCACCAAGGCCATCGCCCTGCGTGCCTCCGGCGGCACCTCGATGATCAGCCCCATGGAAGAGTGGGAAGGCGAGATCGACGGCAAGAAGGCCAAGTTCGGCCGCCCCGGCTTTGAGCCCCTCTCCAACGAAAGCACCGCTCTCAACATCGAAGAAGCCATCCGCCTCAATGCCAGCGTGCTCGCCGTCCAGGTCTTCATCGGCAGCGCCTACGAGCGCCAGTCCCTCAAGAACCTCACCGACCTCGTGGACGCCGCCAGCCGCTACGGCATCGCCGTCATGGGCGTGACTGCCGTGGGCCGTGCCATGGCCCGCACGCCGCAGTACTTCCGCCTGGCCACTCGCATCATGGCAGAACTCGGCGCCAATGTGGTGAAGTGCTACTACACCGAGAAGGAATTCGACACAGTGACGAGCTGCTGCCCCGTGCCGATCGTGATCGCCGGTGGCAAGAAGCTCCCCGAACTCGACGCCCTCAAGATGTGCGCCAACGCCATCAAGCAAGGCGCCAGCGGCGTGGACATGGGCCGCAACATCTTCCAGAGCGACGCGCCCGTCTCCATGATGCAGGCGGTGCACGGCGTGGTGCACGGCGGCCTCAATGCCAGCAAGGCCTTTGAGCTCTACAACGACCTCAAGAAAAAGGAGCTGAAGAAGAAGTAAGCCTTCGAGCCACCAAACGCATTCACAGGAGGGGGATCATCTCGATCCCCCTTCTTCCATCCACCACTCATTTCCCTTTTCGTCTCAACCATGGAACTCAAACCCAACCAAGTGCGCCTCATGATGCTGCAAGTGGCCGACGCCATCATCGCCGCCGAACCCATGCTTTCACAAGCCGACCGCGATCTCGGCGATGGCGACCACGGCCTTGGCATGAAGCGCGGCATGGAGGCGGTGAAGGCCCAGCTTGAGCCGATGGACCCCGCCAGCGTGGAGCAGGTTTTTGTCACCACCGGCACCGCCATGATGACCAGCATGGGCGGCGCTTCCGGTGCCCTCTTCGGCACCGTCTATCGCGCCGGCGGCAAAGCCCTCGCAGGCCTCCCGGCCTTCGACGCCGAAGGCCTCTCTCTCCTTCTCAATGCAGCCCTTGAAGGCGTCATGAAACGCGGCGGTGCCAAGCCCGGCGACAAAACCATGATCGACGCCCTCGCCCCCGCCGCCGAAAAAGCCCGCGAGGCCGCCGCCCTCTCGCTCACCGAAGCCCTCACCGCTGTGGCCGCAGCCGCAGAGTCCGGCAAGGAAGCCAGCAAAAACATGATCGCCCAGTTCGGCCGCGCCAAAACCCTCGGCGAGGCCTGCCTCGGCTTCCCCGACGCCGGCGCCTGCTCCGTCGTGGTCATGCTGAACACAATGCGGGATTTTGTGACGGTGTGAGGAACGCAACCCTTCAAGGTTGATACGGGTTCATCATCGGTGAAGGCCACTTCTTCAGTGGCGGCTGTGATCGACTTTCCAGATCACCTCCACAAGGACGAGATCGCGCGAGTCGCTCAACCCCTCACTGCCGTCGGCTGGCAAGGCTGCCAAGCCTGTCGCTGCACGTTTTCAAAAATGAGTTTTATGCGCCAGCCTTACCGGCACGCACCCACGGACTCCCATGGTGCATACGTGGGTGTCAGACGCAGTGTTTTGGGAGAGGCGGTACCGGTGTCCACGATCTGGCGGAAGGAGGCGCAGATGGCGCCTGCCAGCTTGTCTGCCTGAATATCGTAGCGCGCCACGGGCGGCACGATGGTTTCGAGGATGGGATCGTTGTCCCGCGAGACGACAGAGACGTCTTCCGGAATGCGCTTCCCACGCCTCAGCAGGTGCATCATCACCGTCAGCACCTGGGCTGCGTTGCACACGACGTAGGCGGTCGGGGGTGCGGGGCTGCGCAAGGCTTTGTCGATGACCGCGCAGACGTTCTCCGTACTGCCGTCATGCCGCAGGGGGATGATGGTGACTGTCTCCTTGCGTGGAGCGATGGCGTCCATGAGGCCCTGTTCGCTGGCCACGTCTCCGGGGTAGTTGCGGTCCAGCACCACGAAGGCGATGCGGCGGTGGCCTTTGCGCATGAGCATGCCGCCTGCATGGTGGCTTGTGGCGTAGTAGTCCGTGTCCACCGAAGGAAGATCGATTCCTTCCGCGCAGGAGCCAAGGATGAGGCAGGGGATGCGCTTGTCGCGAAACCAGCGCTGCATTGGCTCGCGCGAGCGCAGGAGGATCCACCCCGTTGCCGGATGGTCGGCGAGAAAAGCTGTGAGCGCTTTGCCAGGTGCTCTGGCATGGTAGCAGGCCGCATTGAAATGAAAGTGAACCGCGTAGCCGTCTGCCGCCAGGCGGTTGCGCAGGCTGTCCAGCACAAACGCCAGCCGCGAGGGCACGGTGAGCAAAGACGAAGGCATGAGCACGCCGATGCGCTTCTTCATCGCACCCGCATCGCGCACGCGGCCGCGGGTCGGCTTGATGCGCCTCTTCTGCTGGCCCGAGGTTGCGATCCAGCCCTTGCGCTCCAGTTCTTCCAAAGCGGAGCGCATGGTGCGCCGGCTCACCTGCAGGTGCTCGCAGAGGTCGCGCTCGCTCGGCAGGTGATTCTGCCAGAAGCCGTTCTGAATACCTTCGCAGAGGCTTTCCACCGTCTGCACGACGAGGAAACGGCGCTTCGGAAGCTTGGGCGGCGGAGGTGCTTCAGACTTCATCGTGGTTACCGAATGATACCACCGGTATTAGCTCGTCCTGGACGTCTCTGCAATCCTATCTGTGCGGCACTTCCATGAGCCGCCCCCCTCCTAAAAAATCCGCACCGCTGCGCGCTGACGATCTGGAGCGCACGCTCGAGTTTGACTTCGTACGCGCCACCGAAAATGCCGCCCTCAATTCCCTGCCCTGGCTCGGACGCGGAGACAAAAACAGCGCCGACCAGGCCGCATGCGACGCAATCTACGGCGTGCTCGATCACACTCACTGCTGCGGCACCGTCATCATCGGCGAGGGCATCAAGGACGCCGCTCCCGGCATCTTTGTGGGTGAGCGACTCGGACGCTGGACCAAAGGCAGCCCGCATTTCGACATCGCGGTGGATCCCATCGACGGCACCACCAACATTGCTTATGGCCTGCCCAATTCGCTCTCTGTGATCGCGGCAAGCGCCACGGATGGCAGAACACACCACATGCGCCACCTGCCCTCGTTCTACGTGGAAAAGCTGGCCTGGGGTCCTGGTGTCACCGCAGCGCTGGCGCAGGGCATGGCGCCACTGACGCTGGATCTACCCATCGAGCAGACGCTGGGAGCCGTCGCCTCCGCTTTGAATCTGCCGGTTTCCCAGCTCGTGGTCTGCGTGCTCAAACGCTCGCGGCATGACGAGCTGATACGGCGCATCCGCCAGTGCGGTGCAGCGCTGCGGCTGATCACCGATGGCGACATCACTGCGGCGCTGGCGCCCTCCATGCCGGGATCGGGCATCGATCTCTATTTGGGCATTGGCGGTGCCACGGAGGCCGTGCTGACGGCTGCCGCTCTCAAGACCCTCGGCGGTGGGATGCTGGTGCGAATGTGGCCGCGTGATGAGGCTGAAAAAACCGCCCTGCTGCAAGAGTGCGGCGAGCGCGAGCTGAGCCGCGTCTTTGGAATCGATGATCTGGTCTGCGGCACGAGCGCCATTTTTTGCGCCACTGGCATCAGCGACAGCCCGCTGCTGCCGGGCATCAAGGTCGAAAACGGCAGGGTCGTCACCACCTCCATCCTGCTGCGCGCCAGCAGCCGTACCGTGCGCTACATGCGCACGCTGCATGATCTGAAGCACAAGCAGGTGCGGCTGCGCAGCAAGTCAGGGTAGCGCGGGCATCCATTTCGGAGCTGCGGTGGTGGATCTTGGGGCCATGCATGCCGGTTTTAAATTACCCGGTGAAAATAGCAGTGGAGGAACTTCTTGAGCCATCTAAAGGAGCAGGCTGAATCAAAGCGATCCCTCTACGTGTTTTGTTCATCCGGCTCATGAAAATTCTCCTGTTAGTGCTGTTTGCTGCTTCGTCCCTCTCTGCTGCGCCGCCAGCGGCTAGGAGCCTGCAGGACACACGGGCGCAGGCGGAGGAGGGAGACGCCGCGGCACAGTATGACCTGGGCCTGCGCCACGCCAAAGGGGATGGCCTGCCCGAGGACGCCACGGAGGCGGCGAAGTGGTTTCTCAAAGCCGCGGAGCAGGGCCATGCTGAAGCGCAGACGAAAACTGGCATGTGCCTCCTGCGCGGGAATGGCGTGCCCAAAGATGCCGCCGCCGCCGTCCAATGGCTGCGCAAGGCGGCGGAGCAGAAGAACCTCGCGGCGATGAAACAGCTCGGCGCCTGCTACAGCCTGGGCTCCGATGTCAAAAAGGACACTGCCGAAGGCGCGAAGTGGTTTCGGCTGGCCGCGGAGCAGGGCGATACTGATGCACAAATGGAACTGGGGCTGGCCTACCTGGATGGTGAAGGCGTGACACAGAATGCCGAGGAAGCCATGAAGTGGTTCACCAAGGCGGCTGAAAAGGGAGACCTCAATGCCCAGAAAGCCCTGGCCACCGCCTACGCGCTGGGGGAGCGTGTGAAGCAGGACCTCAAAACTGCCATGGTGTGGTTCCGCAAAGCAGCGGAGCAGGGAGATCCGGAGGCGCAGTTGAAACTGGGCCTGGCCTACTCGCTGGGCACTGGCGTCCCGCTGGATGCGAAACTTTCGCTCCGGTGGATCGACAAAGCGATCGCGCAGGAGTACGCGCCCGCGATGGTGGAGCTGGGGGTAAGCTATATGGTCGGCTCCAGCGTGCCCGTGGATGCTGCGAAGGGGGTCGAGTGGTTCCGCAAAGCGGCGGAGAAAGGAGATGCCGCCGGCCAGATGAAGCTCGGCCTGGCCTATCTCACCGGCACGGGCGTGGCGAAGAATTCCGCAGAGGCCCTTCTCTGGCTCCGCAAGGCGGTGGATCAAAACTACGCGCCTGCCCTCGTCGCACTGGGTGGCTGCTACCTCACGGGAGATAGCGTCTCCGAGGATGTGGCTGAGGCCGTACGTTTGTTTCGCGGGGCGGCGGATCGTGGTGACTCCAGCGGGCAGTTCGCGCTGAGCCTCCAGTATGAGAGAGGCGCCGGAGTGGAGCAGAATCTGGTCGAGGCCCTGAAGTGGTGCCGGATCGCCATGGCGCAGGGCCATGAAATCGCGGGGGCACATCTGGCCACGCTGGAGGCCTCCATGACGCGCGAACAAATCTACGAAGGTGTCCGCCTGGCGCGTGAGTGGAAGACAGTGACTTCAGCGAAGTAGCGTCCCGTGCCTCCGGCGCTGCGTGGACCTGAGGGAGATTGAGTGGAATCTTTATATTTCGGAAGGTTGAAGGAATTGGGCGCGTTTAAGGCCCATTGTTTCACAGCGATTCCCTTGCCACGCAGGCAAGGCCCTTGCCTCCCTAATCCCAACCATTCACGCCTCACAACCATGAGCGAAGATCCCCATGATCTCAGGAGAGAGGAGCTGCCCACGCACATCCCCACGCCGGACCAGAACGCCGGCAGCAGCAGCTCCTTTGGCGCGATCCTGTCCTTTCTCGGAGTGGTGCTGCTGGCTTTGATCCTGCGTCTGGCTGTGCCCAGGGAGGACAACGCCTTTGAGCTCGGTCTCCTGCTCATCGCGGTGGGCTTCGCGCAGATCTGGCTTATCTTCAATATGCTGAAGTCGTTTCGAAAATAACCGCGCGACGGTGTTTCGGACGATTGCGCCTAAAGGAGGCACGGCGAGCGCGTAGTGTGTGGCGCATGTTTGTCTCCCCACGCCTTTTCGCCCTCGCCATGGTCTTTGCACTCGCGGCACCAGCCTCTGGCAAAGAACCCTTCAAGCCCAACCTCGGCCCCGAGCTGCCACGCATCATCGTGACCTGTGGCGATGTGACGCTGCTGCTGCGCCAGGCCACGCAGTGGACGCCCGGGCGGATCGACTTCCGCGGCAAGGCGATGACCACCGAGAGCAGCGCCTACGGCACGGTGTTTTCCTTTCCCGATGTCGGCTTCATCGGCACCGCTCATCTGGAAAACGAGCCCGAGAAGCTGCAGTCGCTCAAATTCTTTCTCGATGGAATACGCATCGCGGACCCCACGGCGGAGCTCACGGGCGGGAGCTTTCGTCTGGAGCGCAAGTCACGCATCCGCGCTTTTGATCTGACCAACGTCATCGAGGTCCGGGACAACCGCCTCTATGAGACCACCACCGTGCACACGGCGGAGGCTGTGCCGCTGAAGCTGGTGTATCATTTCATGCACGCGTGGCGGCCCACGGTTTCCGGCTTTCTTGCGGGGAAGGATGCCGCGCCTGACAAGGTCATCTCCGGTGCGCTGCGCGATGACGCAGAGGTACTGCGGAAGTTTTACATCAACGAAAACGTGGACTGGATGGCCGTGCATGAGCCGCAGAGCGGGCAGTTTGCTGTATGCCGCCTGCTGCAGGTCCCTGCGGAGGGCGGGCACATCTCCACGATCTGGAACGTGCCGCCCACCTACCGGAAGTATTACCTGAAGTGCTTTGAGGGAAAGACCGTGCCCGCAGGCTTCACCGGCACCTGGCGCATGGTCACCGCCTTTGGCGGCAGCAGCCCGGAAACTTGGGAGGCAGACGCACGTTCACTGGCATCTGAGCTCAAGCCCCGATAAAATGACACTCCTTCCCATGACTCAGCTGCTCCGCTTTTTCACTCTCGCATTTCTCTCCGCCAGCCTCGCTGCAGCCGCGGACAAGTCTGATCTGATCAATCTGCCCTACAAGAGTGGCGACTCGCTCAGCAGCTATGAAAAGCAGCGCTGCCTGCTGGATGTGTACCTGCCAAAGGAAAGCAAAGACTTTGCCACGCTGGTGTGGTTTCACGGCGGTGGTCTGACGGGTGGGAACAAAGATGCGGACAGCACCAAAAAAGTGGCGCAGGGGCTCGCGCAGTCGGGCGTGGCGGTGGTGGTGCCAAATTATCGTCTCAGCCCGCAGGCGAAGTATCCGGCCTACATCGAAGATGCCACGGCGGCGGTGGCCTGGACGCTGCAAAACATCGGAAAACATGGCGGCGACACGCAACGCGTGTTTGTGGGAGGGCATTCAGCGGGTGCTTATCTCACGCTCATGGTCGGCATGGATGCGCATTACCTCGCCGCCTTTGGCTTGAAGCCGCAGCAGCTCGCCGGACTCATCCCTGTGAGCGCACAGGTGATGACGCACTACACGGTGAGGCAGGAGCGCGGCATTTCGAAATTCAGCGTCACCGCCGATGAAGCCGCCCCTGTGCGCTATGCCGACGTGAAGAACCTGCCGCCCATCCTCGTGCTCTGCGCTGACAAGGACATGCCCGCACGCGCCGAGGAGAACGTCTATCTTGTTGCCTTGATGAAGGGTGCGGGAAACAAGCGCGTGACGTTGCAGGTCATCGCAGACCGGAATCACGGCAGCGTGGGAAACAACATCGCGAATGAAGGAGATCCGGCGCGGGAGGCGATTCTAAAGTTCATGGAAGTGAAGAAGTAAAAAGGGCCGATGGGAGATGAGGGCATTCAGCGTATGAAAGTGTCCAACCTTTCTCGAATGAAACTCACTCTCCTCACCGCTTTGCTGGCGGGTTCTCTTTCGGCTGCGGATCTGACCCTTCTCGAAAGCGGCAAGTCGGATTACCAAATCGTCGTTCCAGCAAAGCTCGAGACGCCCGCGCTGGCCGCGTGCCTGGAGCAGACGGCGCGGCTGCTGCAGACGGCCTTCAAGGCTGGCGGCGCGGAGATCAGCGTGGTGAGCGAGGCGGAGCGGGATGCCTCCAAGCCCGCGCTGCTGCTGGGAAACACCCGCTTTGCGCAGGAGCATGGCTTTGCCCCAGCGCAGCTGCGTGACTGGAGCTACGTGCATCGCGTCATCGGCAGAGACGTCATCATCGCGGGAAACGATCAGCCTTCCAAAACACCGAGTGACAATTCGCGACGGCCGAACTGGGACCGCGTGGGCACTGCCAAGGCAGCGGTGGATTTCGCGCGGCAGTACCTCGGCGTGCGATTTCTCTATCCTGACCTGCCAGGCTACACACCCGTGAGTGGAGCGTCGAAGATCGATCTCATGAACTCGCCGGCCATCGAGTTTGTGCCGCAGAAGACCGCCACTCTGCCGGACACGCTGAATGTGACGAAGACGCCGCTGCTGCGAGTGAACACCGCGCATCCCGCAGGCGCGTCGTTTTACGATCTGGCGCACAACCGCTTTCCACGCGTGGACGAGATGTTTGGCGGCCACACCTGGGAGCGTGCCATCCCTGCGGAGAACTTTGAAAAACATCCCGAGTACTTTGCGCTGATCAGCGGGTCGCGGTCGAAGCCGGAGGGCGGCAGAGCGCAGTACTGCCTCTCGAATCCCGAAGTGCAGGATCTGATCTATCGCGACCTCACGAAGTGGCTCGACAAAGGCTATCTCAGCGTGGATCTCGGCCAGCCGGATGGTTTCCGTGAATGCCAGTGCGAGAAATGCAAGGCGCTCTACGGCACGGGCAAGGACTGGTCTGAGAAGATCTGGATCTTCAACCGCAAGACCGCCGAGCGTGTGGAGAAGTCGCACCCCGGCAGGCAGGTCACGATGATGAGCTACATCCTCACGGCCGCACCGCCGAAGTCCTTCACGCAGTTTCCCGCCAATACCTGCATCATGCTCACCGGCACAAACGAGGAGGACATCATCCCATGGCGTGGCATCGAAGTGCCGCGCGGCTTCACCGGCTATGTTTACAACTGGTGCCCGAACCTCGGCACACGCTACACACCCATGCGCACGCCGGGCTACATCGAGCTGCAGGCGCAGCGCCTCGCGCAGAACCGCATCCAGTCCCTCTACCGCGACGGACCGGGGCAGCTCTTTGGTCTGGAGGGGCCGGTGTATTACACCATGGGCCGCATGTTTGACGATCCCGCAAACCTGCACGCCCGCGACCTCATTGTGGAATACTGTGATGCGGCGTTTGGAAACAAGAGCATTGCCTTCTACATGCGTGCCTTTTACGAGGACCTTTACAACGGCATCGCGCTTTACTCGGACCACATCGGCACCCGCACAGATGTGTGGACTTTCAAGCCGCTGCCCACGGATACACGCGGACGCAAGACGGTCACCGATCCCTTTCAGCTCATCGCCTTTCTATATCCGCCGAAGCTGCTCGCTTCTCTGGAGTCCAGCCTCAAGCAGTCTGAGAAGCTTGCCACCGCGCCGAAGGTGAAGACGCGCCTGGCGCTGGTGCGCTGCGAGTTTGACTATCTGAAGCATTTCGCCCGCGTGGTGCATCTGCATCAGGCTTACCAGATGATGCCGGACGCGGGCTCGGTGAACCGTCTGCTCGATGCCATCGATGCGCGGAACGCCTTTCTGACCACGCTGTATGCGAAGGGGCACCAGAAGGAATGGAGCCACGTGCTTTTTCCCTTCAACGGCCACGACATCAATCATCTCCGGCTGGCCCACGACGGCTATCAGGAGCCCTATGCCAGCAGTTGCTTCAATTGGGACACGAAACAGATGCGCAATGCGCCGCCGCCGGGACAAAAGAAGCTGAACGTGGCCAGGACGAATGCCAAGCTCACGCTCGACTCGCCCGAATGGCAAAGCGCCGCCGCGCATGAACTCACGCTGCTGCCACCATTACGCACGCTGCCGCGCAAGACGACGATCCGCCTGCTCCATGACGACCAGGCTCTTCACATCCGTGCCGAGGCTGAGATCGGCGAGGACGGAAAGTTTGCCGCCTACAATCGCGACCGGCTGCTGACAAATCAGGAGGCGTTTGATGTGTATCTCGCGCCGCAGCCCGCGCAGGCGTTGTACTACCGCATCACCCAAGGCGCGAATGCGGCCAGCAAATACGATGCACTCAACGGCCGCATCTCCGACGTCATGGATCCGCGCCACGGCAAGGACGATCCCACCTGGAATGGAGAATGGAGCAGCAGCACGCGCGTGGATGCCGCTGGCAAACGGTGGTATGCACACCTTGTCATTCCTTACAGCGTTCTCGGCGTCGAGGCGCCCGCCAAGGGCACCGCGTGGCGTGCCAACTTCGGGCGCAACCACGCGCTGCCGCGCGAACAAATCGACCACGCGATCTGGTCCTCCTCCCTCAGCAGCCTGAGCATGGATGATCCGGAAATCATGGGCGACATCGTTTTTGAATAGGTCCCGCGAAGCCACGCAATCACTCACAGCTTTTCTTTCTTTCCCTCCATGCAACGCTCATTGTCCAGCTTTCTGCTGCTCCTGACCAGCGCCGCCTTCGCCGCAGACTCACCCACGCTGCACCCGAAGGCAGCGGCGCTGCCATTCACGCATCAGGGTCCTTTTGTCTCCACGGCAGACGGCGGAGTGCTATGCATCGATGCCAAGAACGCTCTGCGCAGCACGGATGAAGGCCGCACCTGGAGCAATACGCCGCTGTTTGCCGATGAAAAAGCGTTCACCGTGAGCAACGAGCGCGCACTGCTGCGAACGCGGGAGGGCGTCATCATCTCTGCTTGGATGAACAGCGCGGAACGCAAGGAGCCCAAAGGCTGGCACTGGGGCGAGCCGGGCGTGGACTGGAAGGCCTTTGTGCTGCCTACCTACTCCTGCCGCAGCATGGACGATGGCAAAACGTGGGAGGCACCTGTGCAGCTCAGCACTCCGTGGTGCGGCTGCATTCACTCAATGATTCAGATGAAGTCCGGGCGCATCGTGCTGGTGGGGCAGGAGATCATCCCGCAGTGGCGGCATGCCACGGTCATGTGGGTCTCGGATGACCTGGGGAAAAGCTGGCAGCGCGGCGATGTGCTGGACTACGGCGTGGGCGCGCATGATCACGCGGGCTCCATCGAAGGCAGCGTGGTGGAGCGCAAGGACGGCTCGCTCTACCTGCTGCTGCGCACGGAGTCCGGCTTTTTGTGGGAGGCCACTTCACGCGATGGTTTGAAGTGGACCGGATTGCAGGCGACCAAGATCGCCTCTGTCACCTGCTGCCCGCAGATGGCACGTTTGAGCGATGGCCGCATCGCCCTGCTGTGGAATGCGCCTCCACGGCATGATCCGAAGAGCGGCTCCAGCCGCGTGGAGCTGTCGCTGGCGTTTTCGGACGATGAAACCGCCACGTGGTCCAAGCCGGTGATCGTGGCGGCGAATTATGTGCCGGGCGGCCGTGTGTCCTACCCATATCTGTATGAGCGCAAACCCGGCGAGCTGTGGATCACCACGATGCAGGGTGGATTGCGGATGAAGGTGAATGCGGCCGATCTCGGCGCGGGGGAGATTCCCCTCTTTGTGCCGCCGCCGAAGCCGGTGCCAAAGCCAGGCGGCATCATCATGTTTGGAGACTCCACCACGGCTCCACGCGGCAGCCTCAAGGTGTATGCCACGCGGGTGGAGGCTGCGCTGCAGAGTGCGGGCGGAACGACGAGCGTCTTTAATGCTGGCATCCCAGGAAACACCACGAGAGATGGCCTGAAGCGTTTGCAGACCGATGTGCTGCAGTACAAGCCGCGCCTCATCGTCATGCAGTTCGGCATCAATGATTCCGCCATGGATGTGTGGAAAAATCCGCCCGCCACCACGCCCCGCGTACCTCTTGCGGAATACCTCGTCAACCTGCGCCGCATGGTGGCCGCCGCACAGACGCAGGGCGCCAAGGTCATCCTCATGACCACCAACCCTTTGCGCTGGACCTCAAAGCTGCGCGAGCTCTACGGCAAACCGCCCTACGACCCCGCGGCAGAGGACGGATTTGATTCCGCCACCCTGGCCGGGTACAACGACGCCCTGCGCAAACTGGCCGCCGAGCTGAAAGTGCCGCTGGTGGACGTCCGCGCCGCCTACCCTCAGTTTGCCACCCAGCACCAGACCACCGTGGACGGCATGCTGCTCGATGGCATGCACCCGAATGACCTGGGCCAGCAGCTTGTGGCCGAATTGCTCCTGCCGGCGATCCGTGCTGCGATGCGCTAAGCTTGTTTTCAGTGCGCCAGACACAGAAGCCGCGCACCTTGGGATTGCGCAAGAGCGGGGTCGCGTTTAGCTCTAACGCTCTCAATTCCCCTCCAAAATCATGTCCGCGAAGATCATCTACACCCTGACCGACGAAGCTCCCCTGCTGGCCACTTTTTCCTTCCTGCCCATCGTTCAGGCTTTCACCAAGCCCGCCGGCATCACGATCGAAACGCGCGACATCTCACTGGCAGGCCGCATTTTGGCCAACTTCCCCGATTTCCTCACCGACGCGCAGAAGCAGTCCGATGACCTCGCCTACCTTGGCAAGCTCTGCCTGGAGCCGACCACGAACATCATCAAACTGCCGAACATCTCCGCCTCCCAGCCCCAGCTGAAGGCCGCCATCGCTGAGCTGCAGGGCAAGGGCTACGCGGTGCCAAATTTGCCTGAAAACCCGCAGACCGATGCCGAGAAGGACATCAAGGCCCGCTACGCCAAGGTCATGGGCAGCGCCGTAAACCCCGTGCTGCGCGAGGGCAACAGCGACCGCCGCGCGCCGAAGGCCGTGAAAGACTACGCCAAAGCCCACCCCCATTCCATGGGCAAGTGGAGCGCTGATTCGAAGACCAGTGTGGGCACCATGGGCGGCAAAGGCGACTTCTTCTCCAATGAAAAATCCGTCTGCGTGGATGAAGCCACGGACGTGAAAATCGAGTTCGTCGGTGCAGACGGCAGCACCAAGGTGCTCAAAGAAAGCACCCCGCTGAAAGCAGGCGAAATCATTGACGGCACCTTCTTGAGCAAGGCGGCCCTCGTGAGCTTCCTCGCTGAGCAGATCGCCCAGGCGAAGAAGGACGGCGTCCTCTTCTCCCTGCACATGAAGGCCACCATGATGAAGGTCAGCGACCCCATCATTTTTGGCCGCGCCGTGGAGGTCTTCTTCAAGGACCTCATCGCCAAGCACGCCGCCACCCTCAAGGAGCTCGGCGTGGACTTCCGCAACGGCTTCGGCGACCTCGTGGCCAAGATTGAAAAACTTCCCGCTGACAAGAAGGCGGAGATCGAGGCGGACATCAAAGCCGCTTATGAAAACGGCCCTGCCCTTTCCATGGTGAACAGCGACAAGGGCATCACCAATCTCCATGTGCCGAGCGACGTCATCGTGGACGCCTCCATGCCCGCCATGATCCGCGCCGGCGGCAAAGTGTGGGACGCCAAGGGCCAGACCGGCGATACCCTCGCCGTGATCCCGGACAGCAGCTACGCCGGTGTGTACCAGGCCGTGATCGACTTCTGCAAAAAGAACGGCGCGCTCGACCCCAAGACTATGGGCAGCGTGCCCAACGTCGGCCTCATGGCCCAGGCCGCCGAAGAGTACGGCAGCCACAACAAGACCTTCGAAATTCCTGGCAAAGGCACCGTCAAAGTCACTGACAAGAGCGGCAAGGTGCTCCTCTCCCACGAAGTGGAAGAAGGCGACATCTGGCGCGCCTGCCAGACCAAGGACGCCCCCATCCAGGACTGGGTGAAGCTGGCCGTCAAACGCGCCCGCGCCTCCGGCACGCCCGCCATCTTCTGGCTCGACAAGGCCCGCGCCCACGACGCCCAGATCATCGCCAAGGTGGAGAAGTATCTCAAGGATCACGACACCACCGGCCTGGACATCCGCATCATGACGCCTGCGGACGCTTGCACCTTCTCCCTGGAGCGCATCGTCAAAGGTGAGGACACCATCTCCGTCACCGGCAACGTGCTGCGCGACTACAACACCGACCTCTTCCCCATCCTCGAAGTCGGCACCTCCGCCAAGATGCTCTCCATCGTCCCGCTCATGAATGGCGGCGGCCTGTTTGAAACCGGCGCCGGCGGCTCCGCGCCGAAGCACGTGCAGCAGTTCCTCGAAGAAAACTACCTTCGCTGGGACAGCCTCGGCGAGTTCTTCGCCCTCGCCCCCAGCTTCGAGCACATCGCCGAAAACTTCAGCCTGCCCAAGGCCAAAGTGCTCGCCGATACCCTCGACGCCGCCACCGGCAAATTCCTGGAAAACGACCGCAGCCCCGGCCGCAAACTCGGCACCATCGACAACCGCGGCAGCCACTTCTACCTCGCCCTCTACTGGGCCCAAGCCCTCGCCGCCCAAACCACCGATGCCGAGCTGCAGGCCAAGTTCAAGCCCATCGCCGAAGAACTCACCGCCAACGAAACCAAGATCGTCTCCGAACTTCTCGCCGTCCAAGGCAACCCCGTCGAAGTCGGCGGCTACTACAAGCCCGACCTTGCGAAGGCCGATGCCGCGCTGAGGCCGAGCGCGACGTTTAATGCGGTGCTGGCAAAGGTTTAAAAGTCTGATGTCATTGACTAGATGAGGTGTGGGATGAGTCTGTGAGGGCACAGGCTCGTCTTATGCTTCTGAGGCTGAGCGATTTCCAAGGCCGATCGTTCCAGCCCTCCGGACTTAGAGACGGGTTCACGGCCTCCTTAACATGTCTCCAGGAGGGCGTGTGACTTTGCGAAGTCGCGCTTAGCTAGGTCTGAATGGCGTAGCATCACTTGGTAGGACCCTGCATCCCAGATGTTGAAGCCCACCTGAAAGTTGGAGTCTATATGCAAAAGCTGGCACCATCTGTTCATCTCTTCTTCGATCTTATCAGGCGAGTCTGCATAGGCTTCTTCAGTTGCCTTCAAACGTTCCCAGGCATCATGGCCCACTGCTGACAGTGGTTTGGAGTCGCTTGAACTCAAGGAGAGCAGAGCCATGCATTCGAGAGGGCCATTCTTCTCTCGGGATTGATAGCCAAAGAGCTTCCCTGCAGTGCCTTCTGGATCGGAAACGCCTTTCAAAAGGGACTCAAACCTGGAGATCAAGTCACTGGAATCATCTCGTTCGTAGCAATCCAAACCAAAGAGATCCCAGATGGGAACATCGACTCCATGTACGATCCTGATGGCATGCGGGACAAGGTCATCGCCGTGCATCCTTGGCATAGGCGGCTGCTTTGCGGTCTGAAGAGCCGAGATGTCTTCCACCCAGATGAGCTTGTGCATCACATTCTTTGCAAGTTCATCATCCTCGACAAAAAAGTAGAGCATACCGCAGTCGGGCATGCAATAGGGGAGAGTCCCACCGGCGGCATCAAGCCGCAGCTGCATTACAAACAAGAGCGCTCCATGACGGCCTTGCGGCCAGGCCATGCCTTGGGGCAAATCAGGCAGACCACCCATTCTGCTGCTGCCCATTGTATCACAATCGTCTTTTATGACCTGGAGATACCAACACTCGGCCGCCTCTTTTCGTATGACTTCGCAATCGGATTCCGAGAATTCGCATGTTTTGAGAGCATACTTGAGCAGTTCTAGGAGAGGAACGGACAGTGAACTCATAAGCATATGCCGCGTTTCTGATATGCAGGGCTTCAGTTCTTCAGCAGGTTGGGATGATGTTCGGCAAGCCAACTGCAAACATCATCGCGCAATGATTCTGCAAACGCCCTGAGCTCTTCCGCCTCTGACTCAGTGACGCAGCCAGCCACGTCATACTCGGCCGTGTTGCGCTTGGCACGGCATGCGTCCAGATAGTCAGCATCGTCATTGCGGCTGCTTCCGAGGATGAGTGGCAGAGCCTGGAGGGTGCGGTAATGCGCGAGATTTTTCTCCGGGCGATACCCGCTGGCATAGAGGAGGATGGTGCAGAGCTTCAGTGCTGCATTGTAGGCGATGCCGAACTGCCAGTCTGAGGAGACGCTGCTCCGTGCATCCGCCAAATCACGCACGACGATGGCCAGCAGGTCGGTGACCTGCTGCCTGTTCGTCTGGTGCGGGCGCAGCCAGCCGTTTTTAGCCCAGCCTTCCAAGCTCATCGTCGCCACCTTTCAGCCAGAGTCGGGGTTCGCTCAACAGGCGATTCACAAAGACATCCCTGCCCGCCATCTTCTGCTGCCATTCGCCGGGTGTCATGCAGCGGGGATTGATCTCGTATCCCAGCCGATTCGAAACCTCACGCATAGCAGGTGCCACTTTGCGTAAACCAGTGCTGCCGATGATTAAAACATCGACGTCACTTCCGGCTTTGTCTGTTCCGGCGGCGACCGAACCAAAAATGAAAGCCAGATCAATGCCTGTGACATTAGACAGAGCCTGCTTTAACTCCGCAGCAATACCCGTCGTCTTCACTACCAGGCTGTGAAGTTCGGGATAGACCGGATGAGTTGTGTCAGCTTGAAAATAAAGCCGGTTTCCACTCCGCCGACTGCAGACCAGCCCGATCTCGCTCAGGAAAGCCAATTCCTTCTGCATGGCGGCAGGCGTCAGACTTGCCAGCCGTGCCAGATCCCGCAAATGAATCTCTCGGGCCTGCCCGTTAAAAAGCAGCCGAAGCGTCTCGGCGCGCGCTTTGGGAAACAAGGCAGTTAAAGTATTCATTGTTCATATAAAGTTAACGATTGTTCGCTTTTAGTAAACATCCAATCTCGCTCGGAGTCCATACCTGAAACCTTTTACCGCGAATGATCAAAGTCTGATCTTCAGCCCCATCTCATCCTTCATCGTCAGCAGCGCCTCCGCGTTCCCCTTCGCATCATCCACCGGATGATGCGTATGCTTCGTACTGCGCAGGTGTTTGAACGTCTGAAACGTGTCCTTCACCATCCCTTTGTACAAGCTGCCCAGATTCATGGACGAGAAGCCGAAGGGATTCGCTCCGGTGAAGTGGTGGAAGTACCAATTGATGAACTGCCAGTCGAAACCGTTGTTGTCGGCGACGAAGATAAGGCGGTCCTTGGAGATGCTGCGCAGCCATTCGGCAAAGCTGAGCATCACTCCAGCGGGCTCGGGAAACTGCAGGGTCTGCTCCCGCGTGAAGCCGCTGACGGCCAGCGCCTGCGGAATGAAGCGCTCCGAAATGGGACGCAGCTGCCCGTAAAACGTGCGGCTCAGCCCCGGCTCCACCACCACCGCACCAAAACAAATCATCGAGAAATCTCCCGGAATCGGACCGTCCGACTCCACATCAACCATTATGTAGCTCATAAAATATTAGTAACGCCGCCACTCATGCCACAGCTCGCCGGGAAATGCACGCGGTTTCAAAAACTCCACAGGGCTGCTTTACTCAAACTTCAGCGCATACAAATCTGCATCCTTCAGCATGAAGCGCAGGCGCACGACCTTGCCCGCCAGAGCGCTCACGTCGGTGCCGCCTTTCCACGTCACGGTACGGGCGATGGCATCGCCAAACACGGGCTGTGAATCTTCCAGCGTGAAACCTGGCAGCGGCTTGCCATCCGCATCCTGGATCTCCACCTGAATACCGCCGGCAGCCGAGGAAGCAAAATTCAACGTGAGAGCCTTTCCTGCAAACGTGAGCGGCTTCGTGATCAGCTCCCCGCCGCTCATGGGCGCGTGGATGGAAACAAAGCCATCGAGGCGCAGCGTGTAGCGGCGCAGCGCGCTGCTCTTGTCCGTCCAGTAGCTTTCGGTGGCGTAGAAGCTGAGCTCATTCGGCGCGCCCTCCAGTGCGGACTTCGTCTCAACCGGATGCCACGCGATGTACTGATGGCCGTAGTTCCAGGTGCCGGGGCGTTCGATGCCGGGCGGCAGGAAGGCGTCGTTCCAGCGTTTGAATTTCACACCGTCGCGGCTGCTCATGAACAAACCTTCGGTAATGGCCATGCCATAGCGGTCGCTGGCCTTGGAGCGCCATTCGCGGTGCTCGCGCTCTGGCAGCGCGCGCATGCTGTCTGACCAGCCGCGCTCGGTGTAGCGCGTGGGAAAGCCGACGAGCAGATGCGGTGCGCGGTGGTAGGGCTTCACCTGGTTGGTGTAAAGCTGCTCGCTGGGTGAATCGACGTAGCTGAGGTCCTGCTGGTTTTCCCAATGGAGAAAATCCTTCGAAGTCGCGGTGCGAATGGCGCGATCACCGGAAGGCTTCCAGTTCTTTTCATCCGTGGTGCCCCCGGTGAAGTAGCGCCAGTAGGCGCGATACTGGCCGCTGTGTGCATCCCAAAACGCGAGGTTCTGCGAATCAAACGCGCCATCCGTGATGACAGGCGCATCCGCCATCGGTGACCAGCGCAAGCCGTCGGGCGATTTCAGCGCGAGCAGTCCCTTCGGTGAATTCGAGCGCACAATGGCTTTGTACTTCGCATCCCCAGGCGCGGCGGGATTCTCATCTTTAAACACTGCGGGATGCCCGCCGTCCGGATTCACCTTTCCCATCATGCCGTGGGGGATGACGATATTGTTGGCCTTTGAGCCTTTGAACTCATGCAGGCCCAGCTCCGGCTTGCGCCAGTGGATGCCGTCGTCGCTCTCCGCGTAGCAGGTGAAGAGCGGGTGCTCACCGGTGTTCACCTTGCCCGGGGCTGTGACGGTGAGCTGCCAGCTCTTGTAGTACATGCGGTATTTGTCCCCGTCTTTGAAGACGCTGTGGTAGCCGCTGCCGCTGCCCTCCCAAGGAGCATCGTGCGTCACCACAATCTCCTGGATCTGGGGCTGGTGCAGGCGCTGCTCCGCTTTGCCGGTGAGCTGGCCGATGAGGAAATCATCCACAAACAATTCACGGCGCGAGCCGATTCCGATGGCGCTGTCGGCGGCAAAGAGTGATGAAAATGCGGTGAGACCGAAAGCGAGGGCGGTGACAGGAAGGCGGCGGCGACAGGTCATCATGTTCTAAATTACGTGCCGGTCCCGGGCGCTTTCGCGGCAACTTCGTGGTCTGAAAACCGCACCAGTGTCCAGGCTTTTCGCTTCCTTGCATTGCGGATGCTGATTCATGACACGATGAAAGTTGGAGGCCCGCCGTGCCTTTGATGTGTGATGCCTGAACTCTCCCGCACCGAAGATCCCACGCCGCAAAGCCGGAGCCGCTTTGCGCTCTCTTGGTGTGACATCACCCCACCGGCAAACATCTACCACCGCATGTGGGGCGCGGCAAAGCACGAACGCGCCACCGGAATACACCGGCCGCTGCGCGCCACGGTGGCGATGTTTGCGGACATGCAGGGAAAGCAGCGGCAGATCCTCCTGGCGCTGGATCATTGCGTGATGGGAGCCACGGAGCACGCGCAGCTCGTGGCACAGGCGGCGGAGATCGGTGGTGTGGCTCAGGAGGAGGTGCTGGTCGTCTTTTCGCACACTCACGGCGCGGGGCTGATGGGCCTGGACCGTGCCACGTTGCCGGGCGGCGATTTGATACCGCCCTACCTGCACTCACTGGGGGAGCGTGCAGGGCGGCTGGTGAAGCAATGCCTCGCCTCGCTGGCACCAGCGGGCATCGTCTATGGCCGTGGCCGGTGCAGCCTGGCCACGCAGCGCGATTTTTGGGACGGCACGCAGTACATCTGCGGTCACAATCCCGGTGCTCCTGCGGATGACAGCGTGATCGTGGCGCGTGTGACGGCGGATGACGGGAAGACACTGGCCAGCATCGTAAACTACGCCTGCCATCCCACCACGCTGGCATGGGAGAACACGTTGATCAGTCCCGACTACATCGGCGCGATGCGCGAGGTGGTGGAGCGCGAGACCGCTGCGCCCTGCCTTTTTCTGCAAGGTGCCAGCGGTGAACTGGGTCCGCGCGAAGGCTTCGTCGGCGACACCGCCGTCGCGGATCGCAATGGTCGCGAGCTGGGTTACGCGGCGCTCTCCGCCCTCACCGCGCTGCCTGCGGCAGGCACGACCTTTGTTTATCAAGGAGCTGTCGTCTCCGGTGCAACATTGGGCGCGTGGAAACACGAGAAGATGAATGTGGAAGCCAAGGCAGATTGGAAACTGCAGCGCTGGCATGAACCGCTGCGTTACCGCCCCGGCCAGCCTACCGTGGCGCAGGTGCAGGCGGAGCTGGATCACTTCCAAGCCGCCGAAGCCGTGGCGCGCGCTGCGGGCGATGACACCCAGGCAGCCGAGTGCCGTGCGATGAGCGAGCGCAAAACGCGCCTGCTGCACAAGCTTCACCAAATGCCGCCGGGGGACTGCTATCCGCTGCAGGTCGTGCTCTGGCACATGGGCGATTCGGTGTGGGTGGGCGTGCAGGGAGAGAGCTACAGCGTGCTGCAAACCGAACTGCGCCGCCGTTTTCCCGACAAGGTCATCATTGTGGCCACCATCGCCGCTGACTGGGGCGCCTCCTACCTGCCACCGCGTGAGCTTTACGACAGCGGCATCTATCAGGAAAGCATCGCTGTCGTTGCAGCGGGCAGCCTGGAGCAGCTCATCGAATCTATTTCCAAACGCCTGCTAGACCTGGCATGAGACTCCATTTCGTGGACATCAATCAATCAGTCGTCGATGCCCTTGCCGCTGCGTTTGCCAGTCACGACGAGGTTGAAATTCTTTGTGGCGACATCCTCGCTGTAGCTTCGCATTGTGTCATCTCGCCTGCCAACAGCTTCGGATACATGGATGGAGGAATGGATGCGGCCTATTATCAATTTTTTGGGCCATCCATTCAGTCCACGGTGCAAACAGCGATTCAACGCAGACCCGAGGGCATGCTTCCTGTGGGTGCCGCGCTGGCGGTGAGCACGGGTCATGAGAGGATCCCATACCTGATCGTGGCTCCGACGATGGAAATGCCTGAAACAGTCCCAGCCTCACACGCTGGCAGGGCATTACGTGCAGCGTTGCGATTGATTGATCGCGAACCTTGTCTTGATGGCGATGTCTTTTGCCCGGGACTGGCAACCTTGGTCGGAGGTGTTGATCCGACCGATGCCGCCGCCAGCATGGCATCTGCCTATGAGAGCTGGCTTCAAACTCGAATCCAAGACTCAACAAACACTATTCACCCATGAAAATCACCGCCATCGAAACACTCGTCTGCCACGCGCGGATGCGAAACTGGATCTTCGTCAAAGTCGTCACGGACCAGCCCGGCCTCATTGGCTGGGGAGAGGCGACGCTGGAGTGGCACACGCGCAGCATTGTCGGCGCGATCGAGGACATGTCGCATCTCCTCATTGGTGAAGACCCCACGCGGGTGGAGTACCTGTGGCAGGTGATGTACCGGCAGCACTTTTGGCACGGGCACGGCATTGTGCGGGCCACGGCCATCGCCGGCATCGATCTCGCGTTGTGGGACATCGTCGGCAAGGTGGCGAACATGCCGCTCTCCAAGGTCTTTGGCGGGCCGGTGCGTGATTTTGTGCGCACCTACTGCCACCTCGGTGGCGGCAAGATGGAGGACTTTTATCAAACGCCTGCCGACAATGCCAAACGTTTTGCAGAGCTGGCGCAGGCCGCCGTGGCGGACGGCTACACTGCCTTCAAAAGCATGGCGGTGCCCAGCACGATGCCCATTGAAGGCCAGAAGCCCGTGCGCGCCGCAGCAGCCGCCGTGGCTGCCATGCGGGAGGCCGTGGGGCCGGACATCGACATCATGGTGGACTGCCATGCGCGGCCCTCGCCCGCGATGGGCCTGAAGTTTGGCAAAGCCCTCGATGATTTCGGCCTCTACTTCTTCGAAGAACCCTGCTGGCCCGAATGTGTGGACGGACTGGCCCGCATCAATGCCGCACTCACCACACCCGTGGCCAGCGGCGAGCGCGTGACAAACCTGGAAGCCTTCAAGGACATGTTTGAAAAACGCGCGGTGGAGATCTGCCAGCTCGACATCACGCACTGCGGCGGACTCAGCGCGGCCAAACGAGTCGCCGCACTGGCGGAGGCGCACCGCATCTCCCTGGCACCGCACAATCCGCAGGGGCCTGTGAGCACCGCCGCATCGTTGGAGTTCGGCTTTTCGCAGCCCAGCTACATCATCTGCGAGACCGTGCACAACGACGTGCCCTGGCGACAGGACGTCGTGGAGGAAGGATTCACCATCGAAAAACAAGGCCGCATCGTCCGCCCCAACACCAAGCCCGGACTCGGCATCACGATCAACGAAGCGGAGGTGAAGAAGCACCCGTTTCAGCAGGAGATCGTGCTGCGCGAATTCAGCCCAGATGGGGGTGTGACGGATTGGTGAACTTTGATTTCGAGACTATGACATTTCAGACGTTATCCGAGAGACAAAAGCCGGAATTCATTTTGCCTCGGATGTACGTGGCTCTGCCGAAGTCAGGCTCTGCCGACATAACCTTATCATATGATGATTGCCCGGTAGAAACACCGCTCGGTGCCGACGTGATGGTCTGGTATGCCTATGACATGGACTCGCATTTTGAGATCATCTCCAACTCAGAATTGAAGAATCTTGGAATGTCTTTAGACGAGTTGCATCAGCTTGCGATCCACAACCTCGATTCGTTGAATCTGGAAATTCGTGCGCATCAAAACGGGCTGTTTCACATGCTTACCGCAGGCGGGGATTTTGAGGCGACGGTTCTTTTGCTGCCTCATGTGTGGGATTTTGTGGCGTCCATGGTTTCCGGACGTGTCGTGTCGGTGATACCTGCACGTAATCTGATCTTCTTCACTGGCGAAGATGATGTGTCAGGACTTTCTGAGATGCGAAAGGAGACATCCCGAATGCTCGAAATGGCAGAGAAACCTCTGTCCCGGCAATTTTTTGTTCGTGCCTATGATAAATGGGAGCTGTACACCGGGCATGCTGAATAAATGAGATCTGCAGCCACGCCATGAAACCCACCCGCACACGCTTCATCGTTCTCGCAGGCCTCTGCATGGCCGCGGCGCTGGCCTATCTGACGCGCAATGCGGTGGGAACGGCGGAGAGTACCATTCGTGCGGACCTGGGGCTGACGAAGCAGCAGTCCGGCTGGTTGAACAGTGCCTTTTTCTGGTCATATGCGCTGTGTCAGATCCCTGCGGCGGCGCTTTCGCTGCGTCTGGGTGCGCGACGTGCGCTGCCGTTGTTTGCGGTGCTCTGGTCGCTGGCCACAGCGTTGTTCGGCATGGGCGGCTTTGCTTCGATGGTGGTTTCTCGTGCTCTGATGGGCGTGGCGCAGGCGGGCCTGGTGCCGGTGGCGATTGCAGTTATGGCGCGCTGGTTTCCACGCGCGGGGCAGGGGCTCGCCTCGGGTGCGTTTGGCGGGTTCATGTCGGCAGGCAGCATTGTGGGCGCGCCGCTGACGGCGTGGCTGATCATCGTCTGCGGCTGGCGGCCGATGTTCCTGTGGTATGCGCTGCCGGGCATCGTGTGGGCCGTGTGGTTTGCACGATGGTATCGCAACGATCCGGCCGAACATGCTGCGGTGAATGAACCGGAGCGTCAGTTGATCACGGCGAATTCGAATAAAACCGCCAAGGTGAATGCAAAGCCGCCTGCGGTGCCGTGGCGTCTGCTCATCACGAGTCCGGCGATGTGGTGCATCTGCGTGCAGCAGGCGTGTCGATCTGCTGGCTACATTTTCTTTGGCAGCTGGTTCACCACGTATCTGCAGGAGGCGCGTGGCGTGGAGCTGATCACCTCCGGATGGCTCACCGCGCTGCCCCTCATCGGCGATTTGACGGGATCGCTTCTCGGCGGCGCAGTTTCAGATGCGGTGCTGCGCAAGACGGGCAGCCAGCGCCTGGCGAGGCAGGGGATCGCCGCGATCGCGTTGTTTGTGTGCGCCTGCCTGGTCTTCTCGGCTTGGTTTGTCAGTCATGCACTCACGGCGGTGCTGAACATCAGCCTGGGCATGTTCTGTGCGGCGGTGGGAAATCCCTGCGTGAGCACGGTGATGATGCATGTGGGCGGCTCCCATGTGGCGACAATCAGCGGCGTGATGAACATGTGCGGCAATCTCGGCGCGGCCGCGTTTCCAGTCGTGGTGCCCTGGCTTCTTGCCAACGCTGGCGGCTGGGATGCGGTGCTGATCTGCTTCACGACGCTCTATGCCGGGGCCGCGCTGTTCTGGCTGCTGATGAAAACGAAACCCAACATGTTTGACCGCACGCCCGCCAAGGCTGCTCACTGAGCGAAAGCACACAGGTGCTTGTTCGTGCGCACATAGATCACGCCATCGACAATGGCAGGTGAAGCAAACACAGGCGCTTTGAGATCGTTTTTCGCCAGCACTTTCAATGTGTCGCTTGCCGCATCCATGACAGAGATCACACCGCGCTGTGAAGTGACATACACGCGCCCGTCGGCAGTGACGGCGGAGGCGTAGTACTCGCCGGAGGCATCCAGGCGCTCGGCTTGGAAAATCGGGCTGCCGCTTTTGGCGTCGTAGGAGGAGGCAAGGCCGCCACCTTTCACGGTGAAAAGGCGCCCATTGGCTATGACAGGTGAAAACACATAGGGCAGGTGCTTCGTCTGCCGCCAGATCACATGCGTCTCCGTGATGTCGCCGCTGCCGCCGGCCTTGATGGCAAAGAGCTGGTTCGCCGCATTCGCAAAGATGGCGCGCATGGCGTCATACTCCGCCTTGTTGACCGTGCCGTTCTTGTCCGCATCGATGATGGTGAAGCGGTCGCGCAGGGGTCCCTCGGGAAATTCCGCCTCGCTAAGAAGACCGTTTTTGTCAGCGTCATGCGCTGCGAGGAAGGCGTCATGCGGCTCCATCTCCACGCGGTCGTCTGGATCTCCGCCGGCATTCCAGCCGCACACGATCAGCACATCCCCCACGGCAATGGGGCTGGTATTGGACACTCGTGCCATGCCACTGGCAGACCAGCGCAGTTTGCCATCCTTGAGATCGTAGCTGCGTGTCTGGAGCGAGCCGCTGACGATGAGTTCCTCGATGCCATCATGCCGCCAGACGAAGGGCGTGGAAAAGCTGCGGCGGAATTCACTGCGGTCCACACGCCACACCTGCTCGCCAGTTTTCACATCCAACGCGGTCATGTAGCTGCCGACGTCTTGATCGGCGACGATGATCACCTTGCCATCCGCAATGATGGGCGAGGCGCTGGTGCCAAACTCCACGATCGGCGGCGGCAGCGGCTTCTGCCACAGCACCTTGCCATTCCAGTCATAAGCCAGCACGCCGTAGGAGCCGAAGTAGGCGATCAAGCGCTCACCATCCGTGCAGCAGGTCGGCGTGGCCGGGCTGCCGATCCGGTGCGCCCCTTCCACCTTCTCCACCGGTGCCGCCGCGCGCCACAGCTCGTGCCCATCAGTCCGGCTCAGGCAAAACGTGACCAGCTTGCCGCCATCGAGACCGGTGAGTGCGATCTTGTCCTGCCAGAGGCACGGCGATGAATGACCAAACGGCACCTCCACCTGCCACTTTACGTTCTTCTGCGCATTGAATTCCACCGGCGGTTTGCCTGTGCCGAGGCCGAGTCCGCCCTCGCCACGAAACTGCGGCCAGTTGGAGTCCGCGAGGCAGGGTGTGATGAGAATGAAAAAAGCGAGGGGCAAATGCTTCATGCAGCCAGAACGTGACGTTGAGTGAGGATGATGCAACGCTTGTTCCTGCTTCCTCTTTTTGCCATCACTCTCCACGCCGAGCTGCAGGTGCGCACAGATTTCGAAGGCGGAAATGCCGAGGTGGTGACGCTGGACCAGTCCACCCGGACGCTGCGCATCATGCCCGCGCTTCGCGAAGGCCGGGGCTGGCCCTGCTGGTGGTCATTCAAACTGGAAGGACTCACCGTGGGCGAGACTTTCACTCTTGAAGTGCAGGCGCAGAGCAAACCCTATCGCGAAGGGACCGTGCTCGCTGCTGCCTGGTGCCAGCCCAAGTGTGCGTGGCTGAGCCTCGATGGCGAGACATGGCGGCCTTCATCTCCGGGCACGCTGAGTGCGGAGAAGGTGATGCGCTACTCACTCAAGGCGGAAGGCGCGCAAATGTCCCTGGCGTGGGGGCCGCCGTTTGTGCCGGCGGATGCGGAAAAGCTGCTGGCCGGTATCGCCGCAAAGTTGCCGGAGGCAAAGCGCTTTGAACTCGCCCGCACGCACGGCGGCCGCCCCGTGCAGGGCATTCGCATCGGCGCTGAAAACGCCCCGCATCAGGTCTGGGTCGGCTCACGGCAGCACGCGTGGGAGGCGGGCGGCAGCCAGGTAGGTCGCGGGTTCATCCAATGGTATGCCAGCGATGAAGCCAAGGCCCTGCGCGCAAACACCTGCCTCTACTTTATCCCCATCATGGATGTGGACAACGCCGCCATCGGCGCCGGCGGAAAAGAAGCCGTGCCGCGTGATCACAATCGCGACTGGGCCGATGAACCGATCTACCCTGAAGTGGCCGCGGCACAGCGCATGATCCGGGACATTCACACGAAGCATGGGCTGGATGTGTTCATCGACCTGCACAATCCCGGCGCGAGCGATCCCATCTTTTTCTTTGGCCCCTTTGCCTTCGAGCGGATGGCCGGCGTGCAGCAGCGCAACTACCAGCGCTGGATCGAGATCGCCGCCGCGAGCATCGTCGAGCCGCTGAAGGTGGAGCCCAAGTACCGCTTCGCCACCTACGTGAAAACGGATGAAGAACGTGCGCGCATGAGCAGCGGCTGGGTGCGCGCCCACACGGGCGATGCCACGATCTCAGTGACGCTGGAAACAGGCTGGAACAGTCCGCTGATGTCCGTGGACGGCTATGGCAAAATCGGCGCAGGACTTGGGCGTACGTTGGCGGCCTACATCAAAGAAAACCCACGGCGGGAGTAAATCATTTCAGCTTCTTCTCCAGCCACGGGATGATCTGAGCGGCCCAGCGCGCGCCATGCTCGCGCAGCCCAGCGCCGCTGAAGTGCACGCCCTGGCCATTGCGCTCACGGAGATCGCCCTTGAGCGCATCACTGTCCGGACCTTCAAGGGCGACTCCGTCTTTCCACATCGATGCCTGCGCCGCACGGATGTCAGGAGACGCTTCGTCTCCCGGCACATGATAGCTGACCTGCGCGACGAACCACGGCGCCTCCCAGCCGATCTCGCGGCGTGAGGCGCGGATGATTTTCTCCAGATATTCGCGATACAGCTTTCCTGGCAGCGTGCGTGAGGGGTCCTTCTGATTCGCGTCACTCTCGCCCTGATGCCAGAGCACCGCACGGAAGCCGTTGGGCCCGGCGGACTTCATGCGCTGCACCAGCGTTTCGTAGGCCTGCCCCTTGCTCTCCCATTCTCCATTCGGAAGCTTTTGCACCCGCGACTCGATCGTTGGTGGATTTGGAAATGTCGCGCCTTTGGGCAGCCACTCGCGCACACTGGTCGCACCGATGCCGCAGGGGATGAAGCCCACCGGCACGCCCAACTTCGCGGCCAAGGCATTGCCCAGCGGCGGCATGAAACTTCCGCCATTTCCGCTGGCACCAGGCTGGGGATCATCCGTCACATGCCAGCTCCGGCCATCGAAGGAGGCGAAAGAGCCTTCGTTGTGCTGCTTTTCGGCCCCGTGATTTGCCGAGTTTGACTGACCGGCCACGACAAACACTTCACCGATGCCGAGATGTTCGACGGCTGCTGCAGCGGTCACCGTGCCGGCCTCCAAGGCGCGCACTTCAAGCCGGAACCAGCCACCCGCAGGTACCTCCAACTTTGCGGTGAAATGGCCGTCTTCGAACTTCGCATCGAGCCGCTTCCAACCGCCGCTTGAGCCAATGCGCGCTTCGATGACCGAGGCTGCCGCACTGCCGGTGATGGGGATGCTTCCCCTTTCTTTGTCGCTGCGTTGAATCACCTGGTGCTCAAGAGGCGCGGTGAGTTTGAGCTGTGCAGGCGGCGTAGTCTGGGCGTGCAGCAGGCACAGCGGTGCAAGAAAGACGGGCAGGAGCAGAGAAGACTTCATGGGAGGATCAGGCTTGGTAAAAAAGGCGCGTCACTCCTCACTCGACGCGCCACGTCGCCTGCCGCAGCACGGCGAGCTTCGGCTCCTTCATCGTCTCATACCAGACAGTAAGCAGCGTGCCATCGGCCAGCTCCACGGTGCTTGGGTAGCCGAGATCTCCGCCGATGCCGTCGCCAGAAATGATCATTGCCTCGCCCCACGTCTTCCCGTTGTCGCTGCTGATGCGTGCCTGATTGCCGTAGGGCTTGCGGCGGTGGCCGTAGGTCATGAGCAGGCGGCCATCGCGCAGACGCAGCAGATGGGAGGGAAGACCCCACACGCCAATGCTGTGCGGCTCGCTCCAAGTCTTGCCGCCATCCGTGGATTCAGTCTGCAGAGTCTCGCCTTTGTTCGCGGCATTGTGATTGCGAATCTGCGCGATGATCGCGCCGTCAGCGGCCTCCACCGCATGCAGTTCGTGGTAGGCATTGGAGGCGGTGTCTCCTTTGCGGGTGGGGATGTCCGCCAGCCACTGCCACGTGGCGCCATCGTCTTTGGACTCGGCGGCTCCGATCTTCCGGTCCTCGGTCCAGAGCTGCTTTCCCAGATAGAGCAGGCGGCCGTCTTTGAGCTGGATGGGGCCATGCGGGCTGTTCACGATCGTGGGGATGCGTGTGGACCAGGACTTGCCGCCATCGGTGGAGCGGATGATCCATTCGCCCAGCTCGGCTTTGCGGTCCGCATCGTTCAGGCGCTCATGGGCGGCCTTCCATTTGGCGTAGCGCTCCGGCGGCATGGCTTTGGTGATCCAGCCTTTGTCCGTGTGCTCCGCCATGGCGGCCGCTTTTTTAAACGAGTCCTCGTAGGCCAGCGAGGTGAAGGTGGAGACGATGAGCGTGCCCTTCGCTGTCTCCAGCACGCCGGAGTCACGATCATCCGTGGCGGTGTCCAGCAGCACGCGCGGCCAGGTCCAGGTGGCGCCGTTGTCATTTGAAGTCATCGCATGCACCTGCCCAAACGGACACACATGCGACTCACGTCCGCCCGACCACGAAACCCAAAGCTCGCCGCTCTGCCGACGCACCACGGTGGGCCAGCCATGGTAATATTCCGGCTGCTGGGAGATCACCTTCGTTTCGAGAATCTTTGCCGTTGGCGTGGCAGCGCGAGCGAAGAATGGAAATGCGAGTGCCGAGGTGGTGGTGGCAAGGAAGCAGCGGCGATTGGTCATGGTGCGGGAAAGTACGCCGCCGCTCCATTGGGTTTCGCAGCAAACCCTTGGTCCGAACACCGGACCAGCCTGCGGAGACCTCATTTCGCCAAGATTTTCTCCGGCAGCTCGGACAGCTCGGCAAGTGTGAGGCTGCTGTTCTTGTCGGTATCAAGCTTGGTGAAGATCCCATCTGTCAGTGTGTCGTATTCCTTGCGACTCACGGCCTTGTCCTTGTCGGTATCCAGCGTGAGGAGCACCTGCTTGATCAGCGCCACAATGATCACTCCACCGATGTCTCCTGCCTCCGCAGCGATGTCATTGCTCAGGGCATCCACCTCATCGGTCTTGATTGAGCCATCACGATTTGTGTCCAGCTTGTCAAAGCTTCCCGAGATGCCGTTCTGCCATTCGCCTTGGTCGAGTTTATCATCCGAGTTCGTGTCAAATTCATGCGCGATGAGCTTGGCCAGTGATTCCGCTCCCGGCACTGCTGCGCGCAGCGTGTGAGCATTGAAAACGTACAGGAGGGTGATGAGGAGCGGTTTCATACGGAGACATGGATCACGGCTTGAACGCAGGCAATTTGCCAATCCTGCCGCTCAGTTCACTGACGACGTCGGCATGCTGAGCGGCGACATTGTGCAGTTCCTCAGCATCGGAGTCGTGATCGTAGAGTTCTGTTTGACCATCGCTCCAGAGAGTGAAACGCCAGCGCGCGGTCCGCACGCTCTGGCCATGCAGACTCGGGCTGCGGGAGACGAGCGTGAAAGCGGCGTCCTTCACACTGGCAGTCGGATTCTTCAGAATCGGAAGCAAGCTGAGCCCTGCACCCTCATGCGGCATTTTCAGACCGCAGAAGTCGGTGACTGTCGGATAGAGATCCACAAACTCGACGAGTGACTCGCTAACCTGACCGCCCTTCATGCCGGGGGCAGCGATGATGAACGGCGCATGGCAGGCCCGCTCAAACAGCGTGTTCTTGTTCCACCACTGCCGCTCGCCGGTGTGGTAACCGTGATCGCCCACAAAGATGACAAGCGTTTTGTCCCAGAGCTTCTTTTGATCCAGCACGTCCAGCACGCGTCCGAGCTGTGCATCCATGAAGGTCGTGCAGGCGCAGTAGGCACGCAGAAGCTCGCGCCATTCCTGGTCGGTGAATTTCGCGAAGGCCTTGCCGAGATCGCCGAGGCCCACCGACTCTTTGCGCACGGCATCCATGTCGGCAGGGTCCTTCCAGATCTTCAGCGACTCCAGCGGATACAGGTCGAAATACTTCTTCGGCGCGATGAAGGGATCATGCGGCTTCATGAAACCGCAGCCGATGAACCAGGGCTGGTCGCCGAGCTTGTCAATCATCGACACAGTGGCGGCGGCGATCTGGCCATCCGGCTGGTCGTCATCCGTGCCATCGGCGGCACCCCATTGGCACCACTTCAGTGCGCCACCCGTCACGTTGCGGCCTTCGAGCATTTTCTGGCCGGGCTTCGTCACTTCAAAAGCCTGCGCCGTGTGCCAGGAGCGCCCTGCATCCATCCACTGCTGCCTCAGTGCCGCGTCTCTGCCGCCGCCGAGATGAAACAGTTTCCCAAACGCATGCGACTGCCAGCCCGCCTTTTTGCAAAGCTGCGGCATCGTAATGACATCCGGCATGCGTTCGCGCAGGCGGGTGTCATTTCCCACGATGCCCGTCTGCTCGGCCCGCAAGCCGGTCATCATCGAACTGCGGCTTGGATTGCAGACGGTGTACTGCACGTACGCATGTTCAAAGGTCGTGCCGTGCGCACGCAGGCGGTCGAGGTTCGGCGTCTTAACCACATCCCGGGTGAAGGCACCACCAAAGTCACGGAGATCGTCCGCCATGATGAGCAGGACATTGGGTTTCGCGGCCAGGAGCGGCGAACTGAGGGCCAGGATAAAAAGCAGGACACGCATGGATGCGTGGAAACTGCCGGACACCTCACTTCTTGCGCACAAACTTCTGCACCCGCGCTCCGGTTCCCTCAGCCACATACACGGCACCGTCCGGGCCAACAGCAATATCATGCCCGAGCTGGAACTGGCCCGCTTCTTTGCCGTAGCCACCAAAGGTGTCGAGCACCTGGCCAATGGAGTCGAGTTCAACAGCCTTGCCGCGCAGCTCGCGCTTCAGCGACGGCGATCCGCCATCGATCACGAAGAGATGGCCGTCGGGGGCGGTAGCGATGCCATAGGGCTTGCCGATCTGCGGTCCTTTCCACTCTTGTTGGAAAACGCCCTTCGCATCGAAGACCTGCAGCCGCTCGTTTTCGCGGTCGCAAACGATGACGTGGCCCTTCGTATCCACCGCAATGCCGTGTGGCAGATTGAACTCGCCCGGCCCATTACCTTTCGTGCCCCATTCGAACTCAAAGCTTCCGTCGTGGGCGAATTTCAGCACACGCGTGTTTTGATAGCCGTCGCTCACATAGAAGGAGCCGTCCGGCAGCACGGCCACATCCGTGGGCAGATTGAAATGCGCGGCATCGTTCCCGGGCACGCCAGCCTCTCCCAGCGTGAGCAGCACTTCGCCAGTTGGCGTACACTTGAAGACCTGATGCAGGCCGACATCAGTGAGCCAGAGATTGCCCGCGTGATCCACCGTAAGCCCATGCGGCATGATGAAACGATTGGAGCCCCAGGTGCTGAGAAGGCGGCCCGTGGCCCCCTCAAACACACTCACCGTCGGCGCGGCGATGGCTTCCTTGGGAAAGGGCTTGGACCACACCCTCCCGCTGCGATGAAAAACGAACACACGATTTTGCGCATCGACTCCCGCTCCAGCGCAAAGGCCAAGCACATGCCCTTCCGGCAGCTGCGGCCAGCCAGGAACAACCTCGTGCTGCGGCTGGGCGAGGGAAGCGGTGGCAAGAAGGCCGAATAAGAAGAGACAGCGCATGGCGGAAGGACCACGCTCACTTCAACTTCGAAACCGTCACATCATCCACATCCGCCGATTTGTTCACGGCGAGGGTGATCATACGCTTCGTGGGATGCGCAATGCCTGCGCTGCTGAAGGAGACGGGTTCCAGCTCGTCGATACGCACGGTCATCTGATCGCCCACGATCTTGATGTTCATCGTGTGCCACTCGTTAGGCTTGAGGTCGAGCTTGAAGGACTTCGTCTTCGCCTTGAGCAGCGCGGCCAGCTCCGGCGATTTGTCTCCCTTCTCGCGACGGGCGCGGATTTCATTGTCCATGCCGCCGGTTTTGGAGTCGGTGATGGTCACGGCCTTGTTGGTGACACGCGCGATGCAGAGATGGCCGGCGTGCACGGTCTTGAGCTCACGATCCACGAAATCGACGCCGAGGTCGTCTCCTTCACCGAGACGGAACTTCAGCATGACAATGCCGTCTTGAAACTCCGCCGCATGAAAGATGGCCACGCCATGGTCCGCCTCCGCGTGCTTCGTCACGTGCATGTACCCATCTACAAGATCCACCTGCTGATGCCCCTTCGCACGCCAGGCGCTGTTGCTCGTCCATCCATTGCCGATGTCCTCCTTGCCCGCTGTGGCTTCGTCGCGGGAGAAGTCGTCGGAGAACAGTGGCGTGACGAAATCGGCACGGAGAGAGGAGGTGAGGGCGAGGAAGAGAATGGCGGTGGAGATTCGGGACATGGCTATTGAAACGAATCTGGGTGATGGCTCTGTCAAACGAGGCGAATGAATCACGGCCACTGCGCCAGCACCTTTCCGTCCGCGCCCATGAGCACAAGACCCTCGAGTTTCACCTCTCCTTCACCACTGCAAGGATCAAGACGAAGCGCATGCAGAGTTTTAGTCTCATCGATACGCGTACTCATCTCATGCCATTCGCCGTCGTGCTTCACTTCGAAGTCGAGGTGCTTGCCGTTCGGGAGAGTGGTTTCAGCGTCGGTGGTCCAGTAAAGTTCGGCGGGGCCGGAGGAGCGGCTTTGGATGCGGAAGCTGAGTGTATAAGGGCCAGGCGAGGAGAGGCGCAGGTTTTCAAAGGCGAGGCCTGGGTCCTTGCCGCTGCATTGCAGGATGAGCTGGGTCTCAGTCACGGTGAGCTTGGTCCCTTTGCGGGCGCGCGGAGGAGGCGCTTTGACTTGCTCCTCCGGCACGGTCTTGCGTTTGTTCTTCCTGTCCTTGCCTTTGCCATTGCCGGGCGTGGCATCGAAGTGCGTCCACTGCGGATTTGTTTGGGGCGTGGGTTCGGCATCCACGGGTTTGTTTTCTTTGGCGGGCACGTGCAGGACATTGGCGGCCATGTCGTGCCATTGCTTCACCATGCGCTCGACGATGTCGGGATGCTGCGCTGCCACGTCGTGCAGCTCGCTGCGATCGGTTGCAATGTGATACAACTCCCACGGGTGGCTTTGAAAGCTGACCAGCTTCCACTCGCCATCGCGCAAGCCGCGGTCGCTGGAAAAAAGCAGGTGGATGGGCGGTCGAGGTTGTGTGTCGGATTTGGCAAAAATGGGGGCGAGAGAGATGCCCGCAAGCGGCGTCGGCTCGCGATCTGGAAATGTCTCCGGCACCTTCGCGCCGGTGATCTCCGCAAGGGTGGGCAGCACATCCACCAAATGTGCGGGGGTGTCGATGACGGTGCCCGGCTTCTGCTTCATACCCGCAGGCCAGTGCATGACGGCGGGCGAGGAGATGCCGCCTTCAAACTGGTTCTGCTTATAGTAGCGGAAGGGCGAATTGCGCGCCCAGGCCCAGCCGGTGCTGTCGCTCCAGTGCGACTGCGGATCGTAGGGTTCTATTTCGGGAGTGGGATGGGCGCGGTCATAGGGGCAGGCGCCGTTGTCGGAGAAAAAGAGGATGAGCGTGTTGTCGAGTTCTCCGGCTTTCTCGATGTTGGAAATCAGGCGCCCCATTTCTTGATCGATGCGATCGATCAAGCCTGCGTAGGCGGCCATGCGGCGCGATTCCCAAGACTGCTGCTCGGGTGTGAGTTGATCCCAGGCGCGCACATGCTCGGGGCGTGGGCATTCTTGCAGGCTGCTGGGCAGGAGGCCGATTTTCTTTTGTTTGGCCACGCGTGCAGCACGGATGGTGTCCCAGCCGGAGTCGTAGCGGCCGAGGTATTTTTTATAATCCTGCTCCAAGGGCTGCAAGGGGCCGTGCGGGGCATTGAAGGCGACGTATTGGAACCAAGGCTTCTTTGCCGTGCGTGCTTCGCTGATGAACTCGATGGCACGGTCCACGTTGGCAATGGTGGTGTAAAAGCCGCTTTCGGGCGCTTTCCATTTCTCGCCATTCAGGCGGAAGGAGTTGTCTCCACGATAGTAGTTTGTGGCGCCGGAGAGGTGACCAAAATAGCGCTGAAAGCCGAAGTCGGTGGGCTCTTTGGAAAGGTGCCACTTGCCTGTCATGGCAGTAAAGTAACCCGCGGGTGCCAGCACTTCGGGAATGATGACGGCGCGCTTCAAAGTTTCATCGCCTGCCTGACGACACCAGCGGCCGCTGAGAAGGCTGACGCGCGATGAATGACATTTGGCTGTGTTGTAAAACTGCGAGAAGCGGACGCCATTGGCTGCGAGTCTGTCCATGTTGGGCGTTTCGATCTCACTGCCGTAGCAGCCGAGATCGGAGAAGCCCATGTCATCCACCAGAACCAGCAGGATGTTGGGTTTGTCCGCGCCCCGCAGCACTCCACAGAGCGCACAGAGGACCACAGAGATGAGGAGCTGTTTCATGAGGTGCTATTTTTTGGGAGGATTGGGCACGGTGCCAGCGGTGTACTCGGCTTGATCGATGGTGCCGTTCCCATCCACGTCGCGGGCTTTGAACCATGCGGCGGCATCTGCCGGGTTGCGCTTGGCGCTGAATTCTTCTTGGGTGAGCTTGCCGTCGTGGTCGGTGTCGAGTCGCTTGAACTGCTCGGCTCGGTTGGGATCACTTTTTGTTGCCGCCTTGCCTTTGGCCTTTCCTTTCGCATCTCCGGCGATGGGCAGCGGCAGGTAGTCGTAGTCGAGGATCATCTTTTTCTGCAGCGCGGACTTCAGCTCTAGCGTGGCTTCTTCCAGACCTTTCTGGCCGTAGAGATTGTGCAGCTCGCTCGGGTCTTCTTTGAGATCGTAGAGCTCGTACACAGGCCGCGGACTGGTGAACCAGAGGTCTTCAAATTCGGTGGCCAGCGTTTTCTCTTCATGCGCCTTGGTGATGTCTTTCCAGCTGGGGTCGCTGCCGCTGTCCACGGGGGTGTAGCGGATGTTTGGCGTGACGTTGTAGATGAGCTTGTAGCGTGCGCTGCGCACACACCGGCTGTAATCCACGCCGCTGGCGGTGGTGCTTTCATTGAAGGTGGCGCTGCCGTGCGGGCCGCGCTCGGCAAAGATGTGCTGGCGCTCCTTCTCAAACTTCACGCCCTTGAGCAGCGGCAGGAAACTCATGCCGCTCATGCGCTCCGGTACAGGAAGACCCGCGGCTTCGAGGCAGGTCGGTCCGATGTCTTCTCCGGAGATCAGCGCGCTGGAGTCTCCGCCAGGTTTGATCACGCCGGGCCACCACGCGAGGAGGGGCACGTTCAACCCCGGATCATGCAGCGAGCCTTTGCCGCTGGGGAAGGCCATGCCGTTGTCTCCCATAAAGATGATGAGCGTGTTGTCCAAACCGGCGCGCTCCTTCACAAGATCGAGCACATGCTGGAAGTCGCCATCGCAATGCTCGATCTCGCCTTCATACGCGGAGAGGTCGCTGCGCACTCCGGGCAAGTCTGGCAGGAAACCGGGCACCTTGAGCTTGGCCGGATCGGGTGGATTCTTGCCCGTGTTCCAGGCGTGGTGCGGATCGCTGAAGCCCACCCAGAGGAAGTAAGGTTTGTCTTTCGGCTTCTGATCGAAGAACTCATTCACCTTCGCCGGCACGTTCTCCTGACCGCTGGCATCCACATAATCAAAGCGGTCTTTAAAAGTGGTCAGGTGGTGCTCTTCAAACACCTGCGCCGAGGCTTCCGGTCCACGGCCCGAGCCATCCAGATGATACGTGCGGCCGCAGCAGCCCACGAAGTAACCCGCGTCCTTCTTCAAAAGCTCGGGAAAGGTGATCTCATCGCGCGGCAGCGGCGAGGAGAAACGCGTCATGCGACAGGCCACAGGGGAGCGCCCCGTCATGATGGTGGCACGCGAGGGCACGCACTGTGGTGCCCCTGTAAACATGCGACGGCACATGATGCCTTCCGCTGCAAAGCGGTCGAGGTTTGGCGTCTTCATCTCCTCGCGTCCGTAACAATGGATGAACGGATAGCTATGGTCGTCTGAGAGGATGAAGAGGATGTTTGGCGGAGCCGCGAACGACGAATGTGAAATGAAGAAGGATAAAACCAGCAAAAGAAGGTGATGAAATCTCATGGCAGCACGGGTGTGGGTTCGATGTCGCTTTTGTTGATCCAGTTGGCCTTCATGGGTTTGCCGCTCATGAACTTCTCGTAGAAGCCCACGTTGCCAGGGCTGGCGTGTTTGTACTCGTCGAAGATGGCCCCTTTGCCCTCCATGCGCGGGTCGCCCTGCTGCGTGAGCTCGGCGTGGAGCTGATTTTTCAAAGCGGTGGCGCGTGGATCGGCGGGCAGGTTCTTTACAAAATCAGGATCCGCTTTGAGATCGTAGAACTCGTTCCCGGGGCGCAGTCCGAAGCAGAGCTGCCAGAAGGGATCTGCTGGGTTCTTGCGGTGCGCTTCGAGGATGAAGGTCTTGGTGGCGCCGGCATCGCAGTCCATGTAGCCGGTCTCGGGATTGCCGGCGGGCCAGCGCGTGGGCTCGAAGTTTTCGATGAAGACGCTGTCCTTCGTCACAATGGCGCGGATGGGGTAGCCCCAGTCGTGCGGGCGGCCGACGTCGGTGCGCTCCTTGCCAATGAGGACGTGATCCCGCACATGCGCGGGCTTCGCGGCAAACAAATCGGTGAGGCTTCGGCCCGGTGACTCCGCCATGCCGGTGTCCGACCATTTCATGCCAGCGACCTCAATGAGCGTGGGCGCGAGATCGATGAAACTGACGAAGTCTGCCAGCGTGCGACCGGGCTGCAGGATGCCCTTCTTCCACATCATGGCCAGGGGCACGTGATTGGCCTGCACGTTAGCATTCCCCTTGCTGCGCGGGAAGGGCATACCGTGGTCTGCGGTGACGATGATGAGAGTATTTTCCAGCAGGCCGCGTTTTTCGAGATCGGCGATCATGCGGCCGAGGTGGCGGTCGAAGTGCTCCACCTCAAAGGCGTAATCCAGCATGTCATTGCGGATGACGTCGTTGTCGGGCCAGTAAGCAGGCACATGGTCGACATCCGTGAGCTTCTTGCCGCCCTTCGCCACACCACTGCCGAATTCATAGCCGCGATGCGGCTCCACCGCGCCATACCAAAAGCACCAGGGCTTGCCGGCAGGTGAGGCATTGAGGAAGTCGCTAAAATTTGCCGCGTAGTCGCAGTTCAGGATCTCAGGCGTGGGCGCTTCGGCGCGGCGTTTGTTGTAAGGTGTGCCGGTCATCTGGCGGGGCTTTCCATTCGCATCGTTCGCCACGCCGGGTCCCCAGCCTTTGGTGGTGTAGCCCACGTTCCACCCTTTCTCCGCGAGCGCCTCGCCCCAGCCTTTGAACTCCGGCGGGAAGTAGCAGATGTGGTTGGCGGCTTCTTTGAGCTGCCAGGAATTGCGCCCGGTGAGAATGCACGCGCGTGAAGGAGCGCACTTCGCATTCGGTGTGTAGGCCTGACTGAAAAGCAGGCCCTCTTTCGCGACGCGGTCAAAGCTCGGAGTCTTGACCCAAGGAGTGCCGTAGGCACTCGCGTGCGGCCCCCAGTCATCGGCGATGGCAAAGAGGATGTTCGGCGGGGGCTCGGCGGCAAAGGAATGCGGTGCGGCGGAGAATGAGAGGAGAGAGACGGCTAGGACGAAATGGCGAAGCATGCCGTGAGAACGATGAAACTTGAAGTTTCATTCGGTAAACACCACCAGGAGATCCGCCTTGGTTTGTAGATTGGCGGAGAGTTAAAAACTTTTTGCCGATGGTGGTGTACAACGGGCATGGACAGCGATGCGCTTTGACTGCGGCGGCAGGACGATGAGACGCTGCTGGAGAGCGCGGTGTGTATAGAAAACGATGGGTTTGCTTTCCCAGATTTTTGCCTGGGTGGACCCAGGGCTTGCTCGTTCCTCGCGGCGCCCTGGGCTGAATCCGGCGCCCCGTTGGGGCTTGTGCGATTTTGAGGCGGATTGCAAAGCGGGTCGTCTCATTCCTTTTCGATGCTGTGTGGACGCAAGCCCGGAGCCGGCAGGATGCCGGCGCTCCCAGTACAGAATATCCTGGCGGCGCCACAGTACGCCCAGAGAGCGAAGCCCCGCCTCAACCGAGTGGCGTTCAGGCCTGGCATTACTTCTCCGCCCTCTTTTTACCCTTCTTCCCGGTTTCACTTTTCCACAGCACGATGTCTGCCACGTCATTGGCAGAGTCCGGACCCGCGGTGCTGCGGCCACGTTCGATGTCAGCTTTCATAAGGTCGAGGAGCTGGTTCACGATTTCGGGTTTTGATTCGAAGAGGTTCGTGGTCTCGCCGATGTCGTTCTGCATGTCGTAGAGCTGCCCCTTGGGTGAACCGGCAGGCATTTGGTTTTCATTGGGCGAGGACCAGCCGCCGGATCCTCTGGCCAGAGCGAGCTTCCACGGCCCCTGACGATACGCGAAGTGCCCGCTGATGGAGTGATGAATGACTCCGTGCCGCGTGGAGACAATGGGCTGCCCCTTCAGCGCGGGGAGGAAGCTGACGCTGTCTTCACAGCTGCCCGCAGGCACGGGACGCCCAACAATCTCCGCAGCAGTGGCAAAGAAATCGACGAGGCAAATAAGCTGGCTGGAGGTGGAGCCTGCGGCGATCTGATCCGGCCAGCGCACGATGAAGGGAATGCGGTGCCCGCCGTCCCAGATGTCCGCCTTGGACCCGCGCATGTTTGCGCTAACCTGGTGGCCCTGCTTGGCGAGTTTGTCGATGCCGGCCGCCTTCGAGCAGCCGTTGTCGCTGGTGAAGATGACGAGCGTGTTGGACGTCATGCCATTGCGCTCCAAAGCTTCAGACACCGCGACGGCGACATCGTCTGTCTGCATCACGTAGTCGCCATAGTCTCCCAGGCCGCTTCTGCCCTGCCATTCGGTAGAAGGAACGATGGGCGTATGCGGCGAGCCGAGCGGCAGATAGAGAAAGAAGGGCTCTTGCTTGCCTTTGCGCGAGTCGATGAACTCCACGGCCTTGCGGCGCAGACGTGGCAGCATGTGCACCACTTCATCGTGTTCGATGACGGTGTTGTTCTCGATGACCGCCTCCATGTCTCGTGCGTGGTGAAAGCCGTGGTAGAAGTCGAATCCGCGCGTTACCGGACCGTCAGGGATCTTGGCTCCGATCGGCGGCGTGTTGAATTCTTTGGCACGGTAAGGTTTGCCGGTCTGGGGATCGAGATATTCGAAATTAAGATGCCATTTGCCGATGATGGCCGTGTGGTAGCCCGCGCTCTTGAGGAAGCTGGCGACCGTGGGACGTTCCTTCGCGATCAGGCTCGGCGCGAAGCCTTCCACCACGCCGTTTTGCAGCTTGGTGCGCCAGCTGTAGCGCCCGGTCATCACGCCGTAGCGGGTGGGCGTGCAGACGGAGGAGCCCGAGTGCGCGTCCGTAAATGTCATGCCCTGCGCCGCCAGCCGGTCGATACCCGGCGTCGCGATCTTCCCATGCGCGGGATTGAGGCAATGCACGTCCCCATAGCCCAGATCATCGCACATCAGGAAGATGATGTTGGGTCGCGGCTCGGCAGCAAATGATTCAAGGCCGAGGCAGAATGACGAGAGGATTAGCAGAAGCGAGCGCATGAGTTTGAGGGATGAAGTTACTCGGCCTTATCCTTGCCCTTTTTCTTCTTTTCCTTCTTCTGCTTCGCGTACTCGTCGAGTTCCGCCGGGCGGGCGTCTTTGAAATGATCGAGGGCGCTTTGTAGTTTCACAGCCGCTGCAGCCGCCTCGCCCTTGAGGTCCGCCACTTGGAGCGGTGACTTTTCTTCCACATCGTGGTCGAGCTCAAAGAATTTGCCGGTGCTGTAGAGCTTGAAGTGATGATCAAAGGCCTGCTCCACCGCACCGCGTGCGCCCACATTCGCCATCTGGCTGTCGCGCAGCGGCACCCAGTAGCTGTAGATCCAGTCGCGTGGAATTCCTTTTTCTCCGCGGATCTGTGGGAGGAAGCTGCGGCCATCGAGCGGCAGCGTTTTTGGTGGCGAGATGCTTGTGGCCTCGCAGATCGTGGGCAGGAAGTCGGTCATGTCCACGAGATCAGGGCAGACGGTGCCGGGCTTCATCGTGCCGGGCCAGCTCGCAATGAGCGGCACGTGCATGCCGCCGCGAGTGGTGCTGCCTTTTTCGCCATTCTGCTCGCTGCCATCTGCCAGGGCAGATGTGGTGCCGCGGCCGGTGCCATTGTCTCCGGTGAAAAGGATGAGCGTGTTTTCACGCAGGCCTAGGGTGGTCAGCTCCTGCGTGAGCGCGCCGACCAGCTTGTCCATGTAGGCCACCATGTCGGCGAAGTGCTGCTGGCCGCCTTTTTTATTTTTCACGGCACCTTGCCCGTAGTCTTTGCTGTCCGGAGTGGCCTCGTAGGGACCGTGGGTCAGAATCATCGGGTAATAAAGGAAGAAGGGGTTGCTGCGATTGCGCCGGATGAAATCGAACGCGAAGGCCTGGCACGCATCCGGACCATACTGGCCTTCCATGGCCTCTAGTTTGTCATTCACCGCCAGACTCGCATTCGCATAGCGCTTGCCATGATCCAGGTAGGCCCACAGGCAGTGTTCGTCGAAGCCGAAATGCTTCGGGCCACCATCACCCTGGCCCAGCTGCCATTTGCCGGTGATGCAGGTGGCATATCCGGCCTTTTGAAACAGATGCCCAAAGGTGGTCTGCGACTTCTCCAGCAAACCAAAGCGCACGTAGTTCCTCACGTTCGACATGCCCGTCATCATCTGCACCCTCGTGGGTGTGCAGTTCGGCTGCGCGTAGCACTGCTCAAAGCGAACGCCTTCGCGCGCCAAGCGGTCCAGGTTCGGAGTTTGGTAGGACGTACCGCCATTCGCGCCGATGCACTCATATCCGAGATCATCGACGAGAATGACGACGACGTTTGTCTGCGCGGCATGAAGGGTGCCGCTGAGAAGACCGAGCAGGGCGAGGAGTCGGAGCATCGCGTGAGAACGAGCGGAAGAAGGCGATTTGTCAGGAAACAGAGCGCCGTCTCCGTGGCGTCACTCTTCCGCTTCGTCGTCGCGCCGGCACAGCTGATCGCCCCAGAAGGTGGCGACAAGGAGGCTGCTGAGGGCCAGAAGGGCCAGCCCATTGAGCACGTGAAAATTCGTGACCCAGAAGCTTTTGCCGGTCAGGATCACAAAGATTCCCAGGGCCACCTGCACCGTGGGCAGAAACATCAGCCACGTGGCTGCGAGGCGCATCTGCGGCAGGGTGACCAGCCAGCGCCGTGCGCGCACAGCGACGAAAAGGATCAGCACCGCCACCGTGAAGCCCCAGTATTTGTGGGCAAAAAGCAGAAACACATCCTCCGGATGAATCGGCGGCAACCACTGCCCTTTCGTGGTGAGGATGTCATTCGCGGCGAGGTACGTGCGCTGCGTGTGCCGCAGGCAGGCACCGAGCGTGAGCTGGCCGAAGACAGCGAGAAACAGAGCCAGCGACCAGAAGCGTGCTTTGGCCGCCTCTTTGAGCGGGAGCACCAGCCGGCCCTCCGTCCAGGTGCGTGAGGAGGCGAAGGCGATGAAGACGAGGACGCAGTAGAAAACCTGGCCAAAGGTACCGTGGATGATTCCGAAGGGGTCCGACATTTCCTGCACACGTGCCGCACCCAGGGCGGCCTGGATCATCACCAGCATGACGGCCAGCGTGGTGAGGCCGCGCATGAGCGTCCAGCGTTTCCCGATCCACGTCATGATCAGCCAGCCAAATCCCAGCAGGGCCACAAAAGAAGCGATGGAATAGACGCGCAGCTTGATCAGCACGAAAAAGCCGATGCCGCAGAGCACGATGCCCACGCCTTCCACCAGCGAGGGTTTGAGCTTTGAAAACTGCCAGAAGTACATGCCCAGCACCAGCCAGCCAATGATCATGGCGATCCAGCGATGCCCGTGCTCCAGCAGCAGCGCCGGCACTTTGTACCAGCCTTCCGGATTGATCTTGCCATAGCACAGCGGCCAGTCTGGCACCGCCAGGCCGACATCTTCCGTGGTCACGGCCGCGCCCCACCAGATCAGCACCACACCCACCGCAAGGGTCAGCAGGGAATAGCGATGAAAGGCGCGGTCAGGCATGTCAGTCAGATCAGATCAGAAACGTGCTGCAAAAACAAAAGGGCAAAATAATGAGGTCATTATTTTGCCCTTCGGTCCGGCCATCCTGTGGGGATGGAAAATTAGTGAACGGCTGGCTTCGGCGCAGCGGCTTCAGCAGCCTGGGTCTTCTTCAGAGCGGCACCGGTCTGCTCCTTGGCCCAGGAGTCGTAGTCAGCGGCAGGCACCACTTCCAGAATGGCCTTCATCTGGGCATGGCCTGGGCCGCAAAGCTGGCCGCAGATGATGTCCCATGAGCCTTCCTTGACTGGCTTGAACCACATGTGGGCTTTCACACCGGGGGTGGCGTCCTGTGCGGCGCGCATGGGCACCAGCGCCAGATTGTGAATCACGTCCTTGCTGGCCACGTCCACGATCACAGGGCGGCCGACAGGCAGCTTCATCGTGCCGGGATTGACGAAGTCGTCCTTGCCGTTCGGGTCATGCAGATCTTTGCCTGTGGCGTTGCTGCTGCCATCCACATTGCGCGGATCCCAGGTGCTCAGCATCATGTCGGCGCCGGGGTACTGGAAGTTCCAGAGGAACTTCTCGCCAAGGGCGCGCATGCGGATGGTGTCTGGGGAGGTGGGGTACTCGTCTGCCTGGCGGGACCACAGCGGGAAGGCGAAGCCCAGCAGCAGGATGGCCTCCACAATGACGACACCGATTTCGATGTGCGTGGTCGCATGCCCGCGGAAGCCATGGTAGTCAGCGCGGGGGGTCTTCCGCTGACGGAAACGATAGAAGGCGATGGCGAGATAGATGGACCAGCCGACGCCCAGCACGACCATGAACCAGTGGACGAAGCCCAGCATGTGATCAACCAGGCCGCCATGCTCAGAAGCGTTTGCTGTCTGGCCCAGCCAGATATTGATGGAATCGAGTTTCATAAGGGGGGGAAATGGGAAAAACTAAATCAGGTTCGCGGCCGCGGCGGCGCTGGCGCTGTTCTGGCGGCGGATGAAGGAAATAATGAAGGCAGCCGCGCAGATGAACATGAATGCGAGGATGCCGAGCATGAACAGGATGGCGAAACCCTGGGCCTGCCCGACGAGGCTGCCTTTGTCAGCCATGCAGGTGGCGCAGGCGAGAACAGATGTTGAGGGCACGCTGATCATGGCTCAGACAATGATGGTGCGCATTTTTTTGACCATGTACCACAGGCCGTAGACCAGCAGGGCCACGCAGAGCATGCCTGCATAATTCTTGAGCCCGGACGCTCCGGCTCGGGCTGCATCCTCAGGCATGAACTGCAGCCACAGCCAGAACCCGGCATCGCACAAGATGGCGAAGACGAGGAAAACGATGTGGAAGTGCTTGAGGGACATGGCCGGGAAGCGTGATTACTGCTGCTGTTCGACGGGGGCGTACATCCCCTTGAACTCGAGCGGGTCTTCGTGGGAGAAGATGATCAGGGCAAAGAGAGCGATCACAAACGCCACCGTGAAGGCGAGCACCTTGTAGATCAGCGCGCGCTCGTGATTGAGATGCATGAAGATCAGCGCCACGAGGGCCGCCTTGAAGGTCGCCACGATCATCCCCACCAGAATGTTGAGGCTGTGGGTGGGCAGCTCCACATAGGAGAGATAAACGGTAAATCCGCTCAAGGCGATCAGGGCCACACCTATGATCAGGTACTTTTTGATCGTCTTCTGAAGTTCTTCGACGTTGTCAGCCATGGCTAGGGAGGGGTGAAAATTAGAGGAGATACAGGAGCGGGAAGAGGAAGATCCAGACAAGGTCCACGAAGTGCCAGAACAGGCCGCCCACTTCGACGCGGTTGGCCAGATGCTCCGGGTCCTGACGCAGGCGCTTGCCGTCAAACACCAGGAAATAGAGCAGCACCCCGGCGCCGGCGACCACGTGCAGGCCATGCAGACCGGTCAGTGTGAAGTAGATGGCGTAGTAGGTGTTCAGCTTCGGCGTGAAGTTGGAGAAGAAGGTGAAGTCCTTCTTTTCCAGCACCAGCGTGGGGTGATGATGGCCTTCGCCGTGACCACCGGAAGGGGCATGTGCTTCGGCACCATGCTTGTCTCCATGGGCTTCACCAGGAGCAGGAGCCGTGGGGCTGTCCAGCGGGAGGATCAGGGACTCCTTCTGCAGGGTGGCGGAGCGTGACTTGTCGCGCGTCGGGTAGTCTTTTTCAAACTTCGCGATGTGATGGTCACGATTGGCCACGAAGGCCTTCTGCCAGTCTTCACCCAGGTAGCGGTGGTCAAAGGCGAGGGATTTCTCCGACACCGCCACACCACGTGCGTCGATGGCGTCCACTTCGATCGTCAGCTTGTCATCAGCCAGCTTGCCGGCGGCGATGGTGCCGTCACGGAAAGTAAGCTGGGTTTCGCTGTAGCCAAAGATCTCGGAAGGTGTCGCGGCAAACTTGAGCGGAGCGGAGGCGACAAGCTTCACCTTGGTGTCTGGCACCACATTGTAGATGTTCGCGGTGCGGCGTTTCTCATTGGCGACCTGCTGGGCAAATGCGGCCTTGGAATCACCTTCAGCCTTCAGCTTGTCGGCAAGTTCCTGGGCCTTTTTGGCGGCATCAAACAGCTCTTCCTTTTTCTTGGCGAGAGATTCATGCGCGGCTGCGATGCTGCTGGCACGCAGTTCGGCAAAGGTCTGGCTGTTGAGCTCCTGCTCGGTGCCGGAAGGGAACTTGAACTTCGGTGCGGTGCCCTGGAGGAATGGCAGCACATGCTCCACAGGATCGGCGTCCACGGCCTTCTGCGCACCCGTGATGGTGAGCTCAAGCTCGGTCACGTTTTCAAACTTCACCTGGTAATGGATGAACTTGTCGTTCGCGTCCTTGGGCATGTGGCCGGTAAGGATGGTGCCGTCCGTGAGTTTCACGGCGTAGTGCTCAAACTTGGCCTTGTACTCCAGAGTCTTGTTGACCATGAAGACAGCGGCGCAAGCCACGGTGACTCCCATGTTGACGCGGTACCAGAAGAACTTGCGCATCTTCAGCATGGCCCAGGCCATGACCACCGTCACGGAGGAGGCGATGAGAACGACCGTGTTGATGAAACCAAGGGTCACATTCAGATCATGCACCGGCCACGGATAATCCGCTCCAACGCGAAGGAAGATGTAGGCGGAGAACAGGCCGCCGAAGAGCATGACTTCCGAGGCCAGGAAGAGCCAGATGCCGATCTTGGCATTGTAAAGACCGGTGTCTGGACGGGCGTGAACGGTATAGGGGATGTCCATTGAAGTAGTCGCGGTGCGCGGTTCGGTGTTCGCGGTTTAGTGGTGGGCCAGCGCCGGGGCGGGGGCGGGGCTGCCTTTCGGGTCGGGTTTGCCGGGTTCGGATTCCCACTGCGGGTAAAAGTCGCTGCCGTGGCCGGGAACGCTGTACTCGTAGGGACCGCGATGGGCCACGGGGTCGAAGAGGAAGTTGCCGTGCGGAGGAGGCGTGGGTGTGGCCCAGTCCAGCGTGGTGGCGTTCCAGGGGTTGTCGCTGTTGGCTTTCTTGCCGCCCTTGATGCTGAACCAGAAATTGAAGATGAAAGGCACCTGGCCGATGGCGAGGATGAACGCGCCAATGGACATGACGATGTTCAGGGAGAGCATGTTGTCCGGGATGTTGAGGCCGAAGAAGGCGCCGATCTTGTGCGTCAGCGTCGTGGTCCAATGAGACATGGCGCTGGTGTTTTCAAAGTACTTGCCGCCGTCATACCAGCGGCGGTGGAAGCCGGCCATGCCCTGGATGAACATGGGGGCAAACACGAGGTTCATGCCGAGAAGGGAAGGCCAGAAGTGCAGCTTGCCCAGCCTGTCATTCATGAACCGGCCCGTGATTTTCGGGAACCAGTGATAGACGCCGGCGAACAGCGCAAAGATGGTGCCGGGCGCCACGACGTAGTGGAAGTGGCCGATCACGTAATACGTGTCGTGCATGGCCAGGTCGATGAAGGAGAAGGCCAGGGGCAGGCCGGTGAGACCGCCGATGCCGAACATGGGCAGGAAGGCGGAGGCAAACATCATCTGTGTGTTGAAGCGGATGGAGCCGCCCCAGAGGGAAACCATCATGCAGGTCAGCAGCACCACCGAAGGCACTGAGATGAGCACCGTGGTGATCTGGAAGTAGGTGGACATCATGGTGCCCATGCCGGTGAGGTACATGTGGTGCGCCCAGACCAGGAAGCTGAGGAAGCCGAGCGTGAGCACGGAATACACCATGGACTTGTATCCCCACAGCGGACGGCGCGCATTGCACGGAATGACTTCCGTCAGAATGGCGAAGGCGGGAAGGATGAGCACGTACACCTCAGGGTGGGCCAGGAACCAGAACAGGTGCTGGTAGAGCAGGGGGCTGCCACCACCGGAGATGTCCAGGTGTTTGCCACCTTCCATGAGGCCGGTCGGCAGGTAGAAGGAGGAGCCGAACACACGGTCGGAGAGCTGCAGGAGCGCGGCCACTTCAAGGGGAGGGAAGGCCAGGAGGAGCAGGAAGCCGATCACAAACATGGCCCAGCAGAAGAAGGGCATCTTCATCCATGTCATGCCCTTGGTGCGCAGGTTGATGATGGTGGCGATGAAGTTGACGGAACCGAGGAGAGAGGCGGAGATGTTGAACACCATCGCGGTGAGCCACCAGGTATGACCGTGGCCCCAGATGCTGGTCACGCCGATATTGGCCGTGGAGGCCAGCGGCGAATACATTGTCCAGCCGGTCTGCACAGGGCCGGTGCCGACGAAGAAGCTCCACATCATCAGCACGCAGCTGATGAAGAACAGCCAGTAGCTGGCCATGTTCAGGCGGGGGAAGGCCATGTCGATCGTTCCGATCTGCAGCGGCATCACAAAGTTGCCGAAGGCGGCGAAGCCGAGCGGCACGATGCCGAAGAACACCATGATGGTGCCGTGCATGGCGCCGAGCATGTTGTAGAGCTCGCCGTTCAGGGAACCGTCAGCATTCAGCCAGCGGCCGAACATGCCTTCGAAGAGTTCACGGATGCCCGGGACGGAGCGGATGAATTCGATCGCCGGCAATGGCACTCCCGGATAGGCGATGCTCCAGCGCATGAGCAGCATGAGGAAGAACCCAAACAGCAGGAAGATCATGCCCGTAAGGCCATACTGGATGCCGATGGTCTTGTGATCACTCGAGAAGATGTACTTCCAGATGAAGCTCTGTTCGTGGTGCCCGTGCGCATGGTCGTCATGCGAGTGATCGTGGGCGTGATCGTGAGTGGGGGCTGCGGCGCTCATAAGCTGGGGTTCAAAGGGTCAGAGGGAGTGGGCATTCGCAAAGTCGAACTCGAAGTCGGCTGTGGCTTTGCCGTCACGGACAGTGACGGTATGCGTGATGCTTTGCGGAAACTGCGGGTGCCATGCTTCGACGACATAGTCGCCGTCAGCCAGCGCACGTGAGATGGAAAAACGGCCGTCGGTGCCGGAGACGGCGGTGTGCACACCTTCATGAACATACACCCAGGCGTTCATCCAACGATGTACGTCACACTCCAGGCGGTAGATTCCGGGGGTGTTGAAAACCTTGACGTTTTCATCTCCACGGGAGGGCTGGCCGAAGTTGTCGATGTTGCTGCTCTTGCCAGGCGCCTCGTAGCGCGCGATGCGGATATTGTGGAAGGTCAGATCGTTGTTGTGGAAGCGCACGCTCTGGCCGGGCTGGATGGACAGCGTGTGCGGCACAAATTCGCACTTCGTCTGGTCCATCATCGGAGCGCTGGCGGCATTGCTGGCGCGCTGGCTGCCACGCACGGTGATCACCGCATCGGCCAGCGAGCCATCCGCCGAGACTTTCCAAGCGGGGTCCAAAATCTCACCATGCCCGGTGCAAAATGGGTTGCCTCCCACATCGACGACCTTTTTCAGCTTCGCGGGATCGGCGCCTTTCAGCGTCACCTTGCCCGTGATGCTCGTCACTTCGGCAATCTCGATGGCAGGAGAAAGTTTCACCTCCGCGGCCGCATCAGGCATCTTGCCGCAACTCACGTTGGCGATCAGCATGACGACTCCGAAGGCAGCCCAAGGTGCCTGGCGGGAGACGGTTTGCTTCACACGGGTCATCGCGGTTTGAAATTACTTGGCGGCTGGGGCGGGGGCAGCGGCGGCTGGGGCGGCAGCACCAGGGGCCTCGCCGGGGATGTCTTTCTTGGCGAAAGGTTCCAGTTCAGGCGCGGTCCACTGCGTGGTGCGTTTTTCTTCGTCACGCACCTTGGCCACCATTTCCTTGGTGATCATGCCGGCCTTGTTGCTCCAGCTGTTGCGCACGAAGGTCAGCACGTTGGCGAGATCTTCCGAGGACATCGACGCGCCGAACGGCATCATGCCGCCGGGGAAATTGTAGCCTTGGCCCTTCACGGTCACCGGACCGGTAAGACCGTGCTGCACGATGCGGACCAGACGCTCCGTACCGCCGAGCACAAATTCAGAACCATCGAGCGGAGGGTACTGGCCGGGGAGACCACCGCCATTGCCCTGATGGCAGCCACCGCAGACAGCATAGCCAGCCGCACCTTTTTTCATGGCCTTGGCAAACGGATCAGCGCCCTGGTCCTCACCGCCTTTGGTAGGACGGGGATCGCCGCTGTTGGAGCCGACAAAGAGATTGCTGGACTCGAAGCTCACGCCTCCGCCGTTCAGGATGGGGCCAAGCTGGCCACCGGCGAGGATGGCGACGAGCATGAGCAGGAACATCGCCCAAAGCGGGGCGGGCTGGCTTTCGGGAGCGAGATCTTCCTTCTCGCGCTTCACAGCAGAGTGAAGGCGGTCGAGATCGGTGCTGTCTGGATGGGCGGGTGCGCTCATGGGGCGTGCGGGTCGCGGGAGGGGCTACTTTTTGGCGGGAGAGGCAGCGACGGCTGCGCCCTGGCCGGGGACGGGATAATCCTTTTTGAGGGAGAGAAGGTATTCGACGAGGCGGTCCGCTTCAGGAGTCGGGACGACTTCGTAACCGGCGGGCGGTGCAAACTTCTTCGGCAGCTTCAGTGCGCGGCTTGAAACCGGGCCCTGCACCTTCTGCAGCTTGTAGAGGTTCTTATAGGAAGGCATCGTGCTCCAGTCATTCACCGCGCGGGGTGAATAGAGGTGCACGTGCAGGGCGTTCGCATCCGGAGCGCGCCAGCCAAAGTTGGCAAGGTCCGGACCCACGCGCTGAATGCCGAGAAGGGCGTAGCGCTCGCCGAGGTAGTCACGCAGCACGCTTGGGCGCGCAGGTGTTGCCGGGCGGGCTTCCTGATCCTGGCCCCAGCCTTTGTACCAGCCGTCCAGACCCAGCTGAATGGGGCGGATCATCTGGCTATGGCATTGGTTGCAGCCTTCGCTGATGTAAACGAGCTGCCCCTGGCCATTGATGGGCGCGGGTGGGAAGTAGCCTTCCACGCCGTCCTTTTCCTTGTCATAGGCGACGGGGGCAAGCTGCTCGTACTGCATCGCCGGGAGAACGATGAGGCACAGCCAAGGCAGCCCGAAAGAGGCGGCGAGACCGAGAATGAAGGTGCGGAAGTTCGTCATGCGTGGGCTTCGTGGGGAAGAGCGTGATCGTCATGGTGTTCGAGCAGGGTGGGGGCCGAGCTGCGGCGACCCAAGCCTGCGACCATGAGCAGGAGGTGAAGAAGGAACATGAAGTTAGAGAAGCTGATGAGCGCCCAGGCCACCGCGCGGGAAACCACATACGGGCGGGAGTTTACGACGTGATTCATGAAGGTCTGGTCCCAGTGCTCAGGATCATTCAGATCCACGCCCTGCTGCCAGCCGGCCACCAGGCTCATGATGACAATGGTGCTGACGCCATACACAGAGAACCAGAAGTGGTTGCGGATGAGGCGGACGCTCAGCCATTCACAGCCGGAGAGGCGGGGGACGATGTAGTAGATGGCGCCGAAGACGCACATGCTGAAGAATCCGTACACGCTGACCGTCTGGAAGGCATACCAGGACTGGGTGAACTGCATGTTCGCACCCGTCCAGAAGGCCGAGTTCAGCGCGAGCACCAAGCCGGAGACGGGATAGAAGATCGCTCCGAAGAAGATGAATCGCAGCGTGGGGCTGGTAGCCACGGCGCTGTGCTTGCCCAAAGTGGTGAGGTGATGGTTCAGTCCAACGAGACCCACCGGGATCAGCAGCAGCACGCCGGTGCAGGCGCCGACAGAGGTCATCCAGGCTGGCAGCGGGCCGCCCATGTATTTCTGCATTCCTGTCCAGCCGCCGAGGATGGCCAGACTCCAGAATCCAGCAGAGGCGAGCTGGGCGGAGGCGATGGGCTGTCCGGTGATCTTCGGAATGAAGTAGTAGGCTGCACCCACGCCAACAGGCACGAAGAACAGCAGGATCACCGCGTGGATATACCAGGCGTCAATGCCGGCACCAATGGCTCCGAGGCCTGGCAGGCAATGCAGCGCGACATTGGCGGTGATGAAGATCCAGGGGAACCAGAAGCAGGCACCAAGGATGTACCAGGTGCTGACCATGAAGCCCTCAGGACGGAAAGCGCGGCCAAACATGCGGGCGATCGGCCAGGCGTAGCAGAGGAAGCAGGTCAGCAGCACGGGCCAGACGAACTTGGGCATCTCCAGCCACTCGATCGAGGTGCTCTTTCCACAAAGGATCGCGAGAATGCCGATGGTGATGGTGATGTTCCAGAAGACACCGGCGGTGATGAGGAGGCTCTTGCCGCCCTTGAGCTCCTGACCGGAACGGCGGGCCATGATCCAAAGCATCACACCGAGTGCCGCCTGGACGCCCCAGCCATACACCAGCGCATTGATGTGCGCAGGCTGCAGTCGGCCGTAGGAGATGTAAGCGCAGTCTCCCATGAACTCAGGCTCCACCAGCTTGATCGCGGCGAGAACGCCGAGCAGCGTGGAGAGCATGAGCCAGAAGGCTCCGTTGGTGAAGAGGAAGAGCACAGGGCCTTTCACCGACTTGTCGATCGCCGCGCGGCGAAGGTTGTCGGCCTGAAGGTCTGTGTCAGGGGTGGCGGGAGTGGTCTGCATGACTTACTTGGGCGGAGCGGGTGCGGCAGGGGCGGGGGCGGGAGCTGCGGGAGGAGCGGCTGGTGCCGCAGCAGGAGCAGGTGCAGCCGGGGGCGTTCCTCCTGCGGCTGGGGCGGGAGCTGGCGCTGGCGCCGCAGCAGCCTGCTTGAGCTGAGTGGGCGATCCTGGGACCACTTGCTTGCTAGCAGTCTCGCTCCTCTTCTTTGCGATATCATCAAATGCGTCCTTAAACACCTTCTTCTTGTTCTCAGGGTCGCTCAGACCCAGGCTGGAAATGTTCTTCGCCTGTGCGGCAAGGATTTCAGCCGTGTTGTTGTGGCGCTCCTGCTCGCGCGGGTCAAAGCCCTGCTTCGAGTCACTGACGGCCTGGATGAGGATGAAGAGCACGGCGAAGCCTGCGAAGGCTCCGAGCACCCACGTGAAGGTGGCTCCGGCTTTTTTGGGTTGATCGGGCTGCGACATGGAAAATCGGGGTCGGGGAATCAGTTGACGACGTTGACGGACTCGATGAGGCGCGGATCACGCCATGGATACAGGCTGTACTTGGCCAGGCTGCGGAGGTAGAGGAAGCCCATGGTGCCAAACACTGCGAGCAGCGCGGCGATGTCCTGCACCCAAGCTCCACTTGAGAAGACGCCATCGCCAAGGGAAGGACCACGCTCAGGGATCACGATCCAGTAGATGTCCACCAGGTGCATGAAGAGGATCCAGAGACAGCCAAGGCTGATCACCACCGGGTTCTTCTTGCGCTTCTGGGACAGGAGGAACAGGAACGGACCGATGAAGTGCCCAAGCAGGATGAAGATGGACACGTAGCGCCATTCTTCCGTGTTACGGGTCAGGTAAAAGCGGGTTTCTTCCGTGACGTTCGCATACCAGATGAGGAAATACTGGCTGAAGGAGATGTAGGCCCAGAACACCGTGAAGGCGAACAGCAGCTTGCCCATCAGATGGTAGTGCTCTTCCGTGACGACCTTCTGCAGGTAGCCAAGGCTGCGCAGCCAGCTGACCACCAGGATGGACACCGCCATCGAGGACCAGGCGCAGCCCGCGAAGATGTAAACACCCCACATGGTGGAGAACCAGTTGTAGTCCAGACCCACCAGCCAGTCATAGGCCGCGAAGGTCACGGCCAATGCGAACGGCAGAAGCACGATGCAGGAGAACTGGCGGGACCAGATGGTATGCTTGATGTCACCATCCTGCTCCTGCTTCACAGACCTGCCACGCAGAGTGCGGGCGATGACCCAGAGAATGAGGAAATAGAGCACGAAACGCACCTGCCAGCTGAACGCGGAGCTGAGGGTGAAAGCGCCAAAATGCTCCGTGAGGTTCATGTAGCCAAACTTGGAAACAAGCACATGCAGGTGCGGATTGTCCTGCGCCATGTGATGGAGCGCCTCCCTCACCGTGCCTCCATGCTCGCTCGCCTGCTTGGCTGCTGCGCGATGATGATTCATCCACTCATAGAGCGGTGACTGCACCGCAGGGATGAGCAGCGGGGAGGTCAGGAGCGCCAGAGGAAGGATCATGTTGGCCAGGTTTTCCCAGATGCGGCGCACCGCAACTCCCCAGCTCGAGTTCGAAGCGCTGTGGAGCAGGATCCAGAAGCAGCCACCGACCACGAAGGTGAAGGTGAAGAAGATCGCAAACAGCCAGGAGTAGGCGAAGGTGTCCGTGTTCTTAAAGAAGAAGTAGGCCGAAGCCAGGAGACCGAAGAGACCCAGAAGGCCCAGCGTACCAATGAGCTTGCCGCCCTTGGCTGGTTCGAATTTTTCTCCGCCCTGGGGCAGATCGTTAAAGGTGACGTGGTGACTCATGCCGGGATTCGCGTGATCGGGCCGTTACTGAAGGGGAAGGGTGACTTTGGACTCTTGCGCAGCGAACTGCAGGGTGCGGATGTAGGCCACGATGGCCCAGCGGTCCTGCACGGTGATGTTGCCGCCGTAGCTGCCCATCAGGCCTTTGCCGTTGGTGATGACATCAAAGATGGCACCATCCGCGCGGTAGGCTGCGGCATTGGCAGGGTCCAGATTGCCGGCCTGCTGGAAATTAAAGGCCGTGAGAATGCCATACTTGGAGGTCACACCCTTGCCGTTCCCGGAGATGCCGTGGCAGATGGCGCAGTTGATGTTGTAGCGCTGCTCGCCGCGTTTGATGAAATCCACGGTGAAAAGCTCCTTGTCTCCGGTGATTTCCTTGGGCAGTCCGTCGCCGTAGTAGTCGCCCATTTTGCCGGTGTCGTAATAGCCCAGACCGCTGGAGAAGCCCACGCGCGAAGGCTTGGCTCCGTCCACCGCTGGCTTGGAGGGGATTTCAAAACCCATCGGCAGCGTGCCTTTGACCGGCAGGCGTGCTCCGCGGCCGTCTGCGAAGAATTCGCTGCTGGCCTGGTACTTGACCTTGGCCTGTTGGTCCATGTCAGGCAGGATTTCGAGCGGCGGCAGTTCGGACTTGCTGCCGCGGAATCCAAACGCGCTCACGATGATCGCGCCGACAAAAATGTAGCTGAGAAAGAAGTACTTCATGGTGCGGGTAAGCGAGGCTTAGATTTCGTCCTCCACGAGTTCGATGTTCTTGCCGCCGGCTTTTTCGAGAAGGCTCTTGGTGCCTTCCTGGGAGAATTTGGGGTCGCGGGCTTCGATGCAGACGAAGAAGCCGTCGTCGGAGAACTTGCTGAAGTTCTTGGAGACAAACAGCGGATGGTTCCAGCGTGGCAGGCCGATGAGCGCCAGCAGGCCGAACAGGGTGGTGAAGGCGCTGAAGAGAATCGTCAGCTCAAACATCACCGGGAAGAAGGCCGGAAGGGTCCAGATGTCGGTGGGCTTGCCCTGCACCACGGTCGGGTAGGTTTCCACGATCTTCTGCAGGAAACCGAGGCCGATGTGGCTCCAGAAGTTCGTCTGCGTGATCGTTTCCAGGGTGAAGGCCACCGTGGTGCCGGTGATGCCGCCGCAGAAGACGAGCATTGGCAGTTTGGAGCGGGGATTGCCCATGGCTTCGTCCATTCCGTGAATGGGGAAGGGGGAATGGACGTCCCAGCGCTGATAACCGGCATCGCGCACATGCTCAGCGGCATGGTAGAGGTCCTTCACGCTGTCAAATTCAGCGAGGTAGCCGTGGACTCGTTTGAGGGTGGTGCTCACAGTCGGGGTGCGGTTAATTGGTTAGGCGGCGGTGGCAACGGGTTTCGGGACGTGGCGGTCAGGATAGTCCATGAGGTCCTCCTCCTGGATGCCCTTCTCAGCATGGTCGTCGGCGTGTGCGTTCGACTGTGGCAGGACGCCCTTCACTTCTCCGATGGCGATGACCGGCAGGAAGCGCAGGAACAAAAGGAACAGCATCATGAAAAAGCCGAAAGTGCCGAGGAAGGTGTACTTATCCACCCAGGTGGCCTCATACACGCGCCAGGAGCCTGGCATCATGTGGCGCTCCAGCGTGGTGGCGATGATGACGTAGCGCTCAAACCACATGCCGGCGTTCACGAACATGCAGACGATCATGACGACCCACACATTGTGGCGGCACCAGCGGCTCCAGAAGAGCTGCGGGGCAAACACGTTGCAGCTGAACATCCAGTAGTAGGCCCAGGTGGAGGGACCGGTCAGACCGCGCAGGGTGAAGGCGGCGGCTTCATACGGATTGGCGCTGTAGTAGGCCACGAAGAGCTCCATGCAGTAGGCGTAACCGACGATCGTGCCCGTGAGCAGGATGATCTTGGCCATGTTGTCCACGTGCTTTGGCGTGATGAGGTCGTCCAGGCCGTAGATGCGGCGCACTGGAAGCATGAGCGTCAGCACCATGGCGAAACCGCCGAAGATGGCGCCAGCCACGAAGTAGGGCGGGAAGATGGTGGTGTGCCAGCCGGGAACCACGGAGGTGGCGAAGTCGAAGGACACGACGGAGTGCACGGAGAGCACCAGCGGTGTGGAGAGAGCGGCCAGCAGCATGTAAGCCGTCTCATAGTGGCTCCAGTGGCGGTTGCCACCGCGCCAGCCGAGGGCGAACAGGCCGTAAAGGAACTTCTTCAGGCCCGGGCGGCAGCGGTCGCGCAGCGTGGCAAGGTCAGGCACGAGGCCCAGGAACCAGAACACGAGGGAGACGGAGAAGTAGGTCGAAACCGCGAACACGTCCCAGAGCAGGGGAGACTTGAAGTTCTGCCAGATGGCGTTGGCGTTCGGGATCGGTGCCAGGAACCACACCATCCACACACGACCGACGTGGAAGGCCGGGAAGAGACCGGCGCACATCACGGCGAAGATCGTCATGGCTTCTGCAGCGCGGTTCACAGACGTACGCCATTTCTGGCGGGTCAGGAACAAGATGGCGGAAATGAGCGTTCCGGCGTGGCCGATACCGATCCAGAACACGAAGTTCGTGATGTCCCAGGCCCAGGCGACTGGCTGCTTCTGACCCCACACACCGACGCCGGTGGAAATGAGATAGGTGAAGCAGAACACCATGAGTCCTGTCAGCAGCACGGAAGGGACGAACAGGATCCACCAGAGGGCGGGCTGCTTGTTTTCCACGATGCCGCAGATGCGGTTCGTGATCCAGGAATAGGAACGGTTGTTCAGCACCAGCGGCTCGCGGTCAAGGATGCGAGGCGTGGTGTTTGTAGCTGTGGCGGAGGCGTCCATGTGTCCGGTTTAGAATTGGTTGTTGCTCCACACGGCGATGTTTTCTGCGCCGGGCATGTTCTTGTTCGGATTGCGCAGACGGGCGAGGTAGCTCGTGCGCGGGCGGGTGCCGATGTATTTGAGCAACTGGTAGTCGCGTGGGGAGGCCTTTGACTTGGCCACCGCGGAGTTTGCATCGCCCAGATCGCCGAAGATGATGGCTTCTGCCGGGCAGGCCTGCTGGCAGGCGGATTTGACCGTGTCGGTCGGCACGCGGAAGTTCTTCGAGTCGCGCTGCACCTGCTTCTGCAGGATCTTGGCAGATTCCAGACGCTGCACGCAGTAGGTGCACTTCTCGATGACACCACGCATGCGGACGGTGACGTTCGGATTGCGCTGGAGGCGGAGGCTTTCGTCTTCCTTCTTCTCGCCGAGCGGGCCGGCGTAGAGGTTTCCGACGGTCATGCCGAGCACCTTCGTGTCGATCAACGGATTGCGCTTGTTGTAGTCGAACCAGTTGAAGCGGCGGGCGGTGTAAGGGCAGTTGTTCGCGCAGTAGCGGGTGCCGATGCAGCGGTTGTAGGCCATCGCGTTGAGGCCGTCCGGCGTGTGGACGGTGGCGTTCACCGGGCAGACGGTTTCGCATGGAGCCGCTTCGCACTGCTGGCAGGCCACGGGCTGGTGCACCATTTCGGCGTTTTCCAGCTGCTCGGGGGTGGCGTTGTCTTCGGGGAAGGTGCTTTCCTGCTCGACGTTGTTCTTGCCCCACTTCGGCACGGCGAAGTAGCGGTCCATGCGGATCCACTGCATCACGCGGCCCTTGCGGACCTGGTCTTTGCCGACCACGGGAATGTTGTTTTCGCTCTGGCAGGCGATGATGCAGGCCGTGCAGCCAATGCACTTGCTCAGATCGATCGTCATGCCCCACTGGTGCTGCTTCTCGTAGTCGAAGCCGTCCGGATTCTCCTCGGACTTCACGCCCACCTGGCCTTTGTAGAAGGAGATGTTTTCAGGGATGTGGCCGTCCATGCCCGTCTTCTGGGCAAAGGCCGTGTCCTTGTTGAAGGTGTCCAGCGTGCCTTCGCGATACAGCGCGCGCCCTTCCATCGTGTTCTGGTCCTGCGTGATGGCAAGTTCAGCGACGGTGGCGAGCACTTCGATCTTGGCACCGCCCAGAACAAAGGAGCCGGGCTGCTTGCGCAGCGCGTAGGCGTTCACCCCGCGGCTGCCGCCGACCACGCCGATGCCTTCCTGGCCGTAGCCAAGGGGCAGGGTGATGGAGTTGGAAACATGGCCCGGGGCTTCGATCGCCGGGATTTCGACGGACGCGCCACCTACGGTAATTTTGACATGCTGGCCGTCTTTGAGACCCAGACGCTGGAAGGTGGCGGAACCGATCCATGCCGCGTTTTCCCAGGTGAGCTTAGTCACGGGATCCGGCGCTTCCTGCAGCCAGGCGTTGTTGGCATAACGACCGTCATAGACGCTGGAGTCAGCCACGAGCACCACTTCAGGTGCTTCTGCCGTGGGAGCAGTTGCAGCGGCGGCCTTGCTCACGATGCCACCCACAGCGGCGGTGTTCGGAGTGCTGGTGGCCTTGGCGAAGGCGGAACCTTTGAGGAAACCGTCGCGCAGGGTGAAATTCCATTTCGTTTCATCCAGGCTGCCTGCCACGGTGGCGAAGGTGTCGCGCACGGCGGTGTGGGCTGGATCTTCAGCGGGGGCTGCGGGCGCGGCTGGAGCAGCACCGGCGGCGGCTGGTGCGGCGGCTTCGGCCGGGCCCAGCTTCTTGCGGCCGAGAAGGGCCAGGAGCATCTCCACACGGCTGGCTCCATCATACAATGGCGCAATCATCGGCTGGATGACGGAGTAGGTGCCGTCAGCGGCACGCACGTCTCCCCAGACTTCGAGATAATGGGCAGCCGGGATGTGCAGCGCGGCCTGCGTGGCCGTGGCATTCTTCAGCGTGCCGAGGTGAATCAGATTCACTTTCTTCTCCTTCAGGAGCTTGGGCAGCTCCGCTGCGTCTGGCGCATCGTAGAAGAGATTGGCAGAAGTCAGCGAGACGAGAGTTTTGAGCTGGCCGCCAGAGATGGCTGCCTGCAGATCGGCGTAGGAGCCGAGTTCAGGGCCGGCGGGGGACTGCAGCAGATCCACGACGGTGCCGTAGGCGCCCAGCAGGCTGTTGATCGAGGCCACCAGGGCGTGCACTTCAGCACCGTAACGGGAACCTGCGAGAACAACGGACTTGCCCTTGTTGTCGATCAAATCACGCACGGCGGGTGCGATCCAGTTCTTGAGATCTTCCGAAGCCGTGTCAGCCAGGGCCTTGGCGGAAGTGTCTCCGAGCTGTGAGGCAATCAGCGCTGCTGCCACCGGGATCAGGCTGGCTGCGAGCGGCTTGCGATGATCGGCCATGGCGCCGGTCAGCGTGTAGCGGTTTTCAAGAGAGTAGAGACGGTTCATCTCCGCCTCAGGAGTGGACTTGTCTGCGGCGCGCTTCTTGGTGAAGGCGGAGATCGGCTCGCCCGCGACCGGGTCCACGCCGAGGAAATCGCAGTCCAGCGAGAGGATGCGCATCGCTGAGCCAAACTTCACAAAGGTTTTCACGCCGGCACCAAGGACTTCCTTGTTTGCCGCGGCCTGGCCTTCGCCACCGAGGGCTTCATACTGGTAGAATTTGACCTGCGGATACGCGGTCTTCAGCTCGCCCAGGAGGCGCTGATACGTTGGCGAAGAGGAGCTGCCCATCACGATGCCAAGGCTGGCACCCGAGGATTTCTTTGCTTCTTCGACGGCCTTGCCCAGCAAATCGTTGGCCTTGGCCCAGGAAAGTTCCTTGCCTTCGCCCATCGGCTTCTGCGAGCGCTCTGGGTCGTAAAGATCGAGCACGGAGGCCTGTGCAAAGCTGCTGAGACCACCGCCCACAGGGTGCAGAGGATTTCCAGCAAGGTGGGTCGGACGGCCTTCATGGGTCGTGACCACCAGCGGCACGGCACCGCCATGCTGCGGCATCGTTGTGGCATACAGAAGGGACTTGCCGGGAATCATCCACTCCACGTGCTGGGTGTACGGGAGGATGTTGATGATGGGGCGGCGGCAGCTTGCCAGACCCATCATGCCCACGCTCGCGCCCATGATCTTCAAAAAGTCACGGCGGCTGTTCTCACGCTCTTCTTCATTGAGCGTGTCTCCCGCAGGGAATTCACGGCCCAGATTTTTCAAGAAATCTTCACGGCGGTCCAGTTCCGCGACACTGCGCCAGTAGCGCTTGGCGTTTTGCGGCTCCTCAGGATGCTTCCAAATTTTTTTCATGTGTCAGAAAAAGGGGCGCGGGTTAGCGATGGCAGGCGGTGCAGGATTCCGGCGGCTGAATCTGCCAGTGCTTCTTGATCTGGGTGCCCACTTCAGTCTGGGTCACTTGTTTGCCGTAAGTCTTTTCGGCCAGGGCAAGGATGTCTTCGATGCCTTTGGCTGTGGCACCTTCACCGCCGATGGTGGTGGCGATTTCGTCCACTGGCACGTTCTTGTCGATCAGGCCTTGGTAGAAATCCGCGCGCTTCAGGTCGCTCGGCTTGTAATTCAGATTGGTGATCTGCTCCAGCGGGCGCAGGTTCTTCTCAGGATTGCGGTGGCAGTCAAGGCACCAGCCCATGGACTGCGGCTGATCGTGACGCACGACTTCCATCTCGTTGATCTTGCCGTGGCAGTTCACGCAGGAGATGCCGCGGTTGAGGTGGGCGCTGTGGTTGAAATAAACGTAGTCAGGCGCCTTGTGCACTTTCACCCATGGGATGGACTTGCCGGTTTCGTTGGCTTTCACGACCATCTCCAGCTTGGGCGAATTGCTGCGGATGTTGCCCTTGCCTGGTCCATGGCAGTTGAAGCAGGTCTGGTTGGTGGGGACGTTCGAGTGGCCCGAGGTCTCGGCAAAACTGTGGCAGTAACGGCAGTCGAGTGCCAGCTGGCCTGCGTGAATCTTGTGTGAAAACGGCACCGGCTGCGTCGGTTCATATCCTACGCGAGTGTACTTCGGTGTGAAGTAGTAGGCAATGCCAGCACTCACGCCGAAGGCAATGAACACGACGGCAATGGCGAGCTTGAGCGGCAGCCAGTTGGTCCAACGCGGAAAAAAGTTACCCATAGAAAGTGTCGGCAGATGAGCTTGTGAAAAATTTCACAAGGAGTTTCAGAATAGAAAGCAGGGAGCACCTTTGCAACCGTCATCTGTAATTTTTTTGAACTTTTGTATGCAAGGCTTGTCTTGTTGCGAACCCGTCGCAAAAAATCTGCTTTTTGGCCTGTTTTTCCCTGTTCCATCGGCCCTTTGAGGTGGCACTGGCCCTTCCCCCGGTCGCATCGCGTGGTTTCTTCCTTCAAAATATGTCCCGTTTCACCCTCTTGGTGATGGCGCGGCGAAGGTTGGTTTCAGGGTTTGACGGCTTTTTTGGGCGCGGTCGCGGGCGGAGTTTCCTTTTTTGTGTGGGACTTGGGGACTTCATTCCACGCCGCTGCCATCTGGCTGATCGAAAGCGGTCCCACGGCTTTCTTCCCGGATTCGGGCAGGGATTCCTCATAGCCAACACGGTCGTCATGAAGCACGAGACCCAGCTTGCGCAGATACTCCTCCTGCGCAGGGCGCCCCTTGCCAGCCTCGGACACTTTCAGAATTTGTCCTGCCCCAGGCCCGCCCACGACCGGGTTGGAGGTGGCATACACTTTATAGCGCCGGCCTTCCTCCGGATGGCGCTCGCCATCGGCACGGCGGAAGGCTGTGCGATCGATCCAGGCCCCCGCGGGAACTTTCCGCGCCACGTTCTTGCTGGTCAGCTTGTGCATCCACGCATCTTCCGGATGGTGCATGATGGCCAGCGGATCGTCATACACGATCGTGGGCTTTGAAGTGATGCCGCGCTGCTTCATGATGCGGTGCAGCCAGTTGAGGGAAATGCCCGCCATGTCATTGGAGTCGCTGTAGCCGCCGCCCACGTCCGAGTGGACGCCCGGAAACCAGACCTCATAGACATTCGTGGCGGCTGGGTCCACCGGAGCACCTACCAGCAGAGGCTCGAACTTGCTGCGGCGATCATCCAGCGACAGTGCGTGTACGACCGTTTCCACGTTCGGGTAGGGCCTCACTTTGTACAGCTGCCGTCCTTTCTCCGGCTCGCCCAGGGAGCTTAGCTTCGAAAACGGCAGTCCGGGCACCGTGTCCCAGACAGCCAGCAGCTTGATGGACGGCTTGCCCCATTGAAAGTGCGGATGCCGCGCGCTCATCGCAGCCTGCAGGCTCTTCTGATTGGCGGCCAGGCGATTCCGCCACACCGCAGGGCCGCCGGCCGCCTCCTGCTGCGTGGGATCGGTCAGGTTCTTCTCACAATAGGCCCAGACATCCTCTGCCAGGCGGTCCAGTTCAGCCTCCTCAGTCTCGCTCAGCTTCGAGGATGCCCTGCCTTCCCAGCCCGGCAGGCGGGGAAGCCCGCAATGCGCCATGAACCCGGCAAGCATCCGCGCCTGGAAGGCCCCTCGGCTAAAGCCAAAAACGAGAATCTGGTCGGCATCCTCGGATTTCCCATTTCCACGGCGCCAGTTGCGGGCCAGAAATTTGTACGCCGCCAGCACCCGGGACTTCATGCCCACGCCAAAGATCTTGCCGCTAAGGCTGTCCGTTCCCACGCCTTCGATGTACAGGCAGGGCCGCGCAGGATCCTCGGGCTGCGCCGCCACTTCAAAGCGCCGGCGTACATTGGTCCGCGCCGACCAGTCATTGGAAGTCCCGTCAAAATAGATCTCAATCTGCCGCGGCCTCTCCCGGTCGTGCTTTGTCAAAATCCGCGGCGTCTCCGGATTCGGAACCGGCTGCACCTGGTAGGTCCGGCAGGAGGAGAGCAGCACAAGCAAAACGGCGAGAAATTGGCAGAGGGAAGTGGACTTCATTTTTGAAATCCTGAAACAGGACCGCTGTGGAAACAAGCATTATGCACGTTTTTACACGCTTTTCTCAGTTTCGTGCCTAAGCCATATAGCGTAAAGCTCTCCAGCGAACTTTAATTCTGAAGTTTCAACCCCACTCCACCCACAGCAGCTTGTGCTCAAAGTCCAGGGTCACACGGTAGTCTTCCAGCAGGTACGTCCCCAGGCGCGACGGCCCCGGCATCACGTCCACCTGCGCAAAAGGGTAATACGAGCCAAACAGCCCCAGTGCCTGAAACTCCAGCACCCTTACATTCGCCTCCCTCGGTGTCTGTGCCCCGCCCACCCCCGTGATCAAATAGTTCCCGCCCACATGCCAGCCGCCGTTCTTCCAACCCAGCATTTCCGCGATGCGCCGATCCAGCTGCACGCCGAACACGGACCCCGAGTCCACCACGGCCTCCCAGCTCATCTTGCCGTACTTCAGCAGTGTTGTCGGCACGCCATGGCTCATGTTCAGGCTCGCCTTGTGCACATGCTTGCGCACCGGCCCGGCGTAGCTGCGGGTGAAGCCAAACTCCACTTTCTCCTTTAAAAAGTCGAGCGTCAGGTACTTGCAGCGGCTGGCCACGAGGTTCACGCCCAGCACGGAGATCCCCAGCTTCTCCTTGAGAATCCCGGTGCCAATGGCCGTGCGCTGCATGCGGATGATGCAGGGCAGATTCTCCACCCGCCAGCTGCCGATCTGCAGAGTCGGAATGAACGCCGCCATGCCCGGCTCCGTGCCCAGCACGCCCGCCATCTTGGGCCGCACCTGCGGTACCGTGCGCAGGCCGTACTCCACCGCCTGCTCCGCATCAAAGACGCTGTAGGTAGCCCCCGTGTCGAACATCAGCTTCCTGTCCTTCTGCCCGTTAAAGCTCACTTTGATGTACGGCACGCCACGCTCATAGTACATCGGCACCTGCAGCACCCCCTCGGGTGGCGGCAGACTGTTCGTTTTCATGCTCACCCCGCCTTTCGGCGTCAGCTTGATCTGCGCAGCCGGAATCGCCTGCGCGTGCAGCTTCTTTTGCAGCTCCTCCGGCACCGCCTCGTTCTTGATCGCAAACGTCTCGGCACAACCCGCAAGGCATGCCATTGCGGCGGCCGTCAGCGCTGGTTTTAAGACACTGGTAAAACGAAGGCGGATCATCGGGCAAAAGCTGTCCATGTCAGAGTTGCGGCTGTCAACCACCGCCAGCGTCAGGAGTTGTGCTCAACGTTCCAGCCAGAGCGCATTTCCTCGAAAATCCACCGTCAGCCGCGTGCCCTGCCAGAACCGCGAGCCGATGCGCTTGGGTCCGGGCATCACATACAACGTCGCCCCCGGATGCGTCTCCCCGCAAAGCGTGGCCGCCGGCACCTGAATGGTGCGCGCGCCTGCCTTGTCCGCTCTCACGCTGCCGCCCACCCCGCTCAGGATCAAGCCCTCCCCCAAGCCCATGCCGTCGTGCGCATGCCCCAGCTTTGCAGCAGTGCTTTGATCAATGACAATGCCCCAGGAGGACCCCGAGTCCACCACCGCGTCCCACGCCAGCCCGCCGCAGCTCACACGCACAATGGGCATGCCGTTCATCCAGCGCAACGGCGTCCGCGTCACCACACCGCTCGTGGGCTGAAACGGGCGCGAGAAACCCAGCTCCACCATGTTGCTGCGGTAATCAATCGTCATAAAACTGCACTGCCGCCGCAGGTGATCCATCCCCAGGATCGCGCTGCCCAAGCCCCCGATCCGAAAGCTCGGGCTGCCACGCACCAGACACGGCACGTTCATGGTGTGCCATGCGCCGAGATCGAGAGTGCGCATCATCGCCTGGCTTGCCCCCGTCGTGCCATGCACCCCCTGCACCTGCACCCTGCGCCCCCCCAGCGGAATGAGACCGCAGTTCGTGGCCACCTCCGGCTCAAAGACACTCATCGTCGCACCCGTGTCCAGCAGCAGCGGCAGAGCATTCTGCCCGTTGATCCGGCCCATCACATGCGGCGTCCCCGCCCGAAACCGCACCGGCACCGCCACCTCCGCCGCCGGATTCTGCGGCATCCCCGGCAGAAACGGCATCGCGCACGAGGAAAGCAGACACAGCGTCAGCAGAGCAGAGATCGTTTTCATGCGTTTTTTCCATGTGTAACGCCTTTCCGCCCGTTCGCATCCTGTCGTTCTGCGCAAATCACACACAAATCCTTGTGCGCAGCGGCGTATTGTCTGAGGTTTCCGTTCTCCTCCCGCCAACCGCCTCATGCGCGACTACTTCATCCGCCGCTTTTTACTCATCATCCCGACTCTGATCGGGGCGACGCTGGTGGTATTCTTCATCACACGCATCACACCTGGCGGGCCGTTGGAGGCTGCGCTCCAAAGAGCTGCCTCCATGCAGGCAGAACGTGGCATGAAGGACGCCGGCGCCTCTCTCAGTGAAGAGCAAAAGGAGGAAATGGCCGCCTACTACGGCTTTGACCGTTCGTTCGTTCCCGCCTACCTCGCCTGGCTCGGCGTGCTTCCCAAAGAAGGGGACAAGCGCTTCATCAAGTTCGACAAGGACGTGCAGGAGCAGGCCTTGACGCTTCAGGAACTCCTCCCGCGCGAACAATGGAAACCCAACAATGCCTACCGCATCATCCAGGCCAAAGTGACGCGGGATGGCAAACTGACCGCCGACAATCCCAAGGATGTCGAAAACTGGAGGACGCGCGCAGAGAAAGAAAAGAACCGTGTCCAGATCTTCCGCCCGAAGTTCGACGGCCTCCTCCAAGGCAGTCTGGGCATCTCCACCCGCTACAACGACTATGTCTCAAACATGATCCGCGAGCGCATGCCCATCTCCATTTTCTACGGTCTGGCCTCGTTTTTCATCGTCTATGTCGTCTGCATACCCCTTGGCATTCTCAAAGCCATCCAGCACCGCACCGTGCTCGACAACGTGAGCTCCGTGCTCATCTTTGTGGGGTATGCGATTCCCGGCTTCGTGCTGGCCAGCGTCTTGGTGGTGTATCTCGCGGCACGCCTCCACTGGTTTCCCACCGGCGGATTTATCAGTGAAAACTTCGACTCCCTGAGCCTGGGCGGCAAAATCTGGGACGTGGTGCACCATGCCTTCCTGCCGCTGGTCTGCTACCTCATCGGCAGCTTCGCCTTCATGACCATGCTGGTAAAAAACAACCTGATGGACAATCTCGCTGCGGATTACGTGCGCACCGCCATCGCCAAAGGTGCCAGCTTCAAGCGTGCCGTGCTGGTGCATGCTATGAGAAACTCCCTCATCCCGCTTGCGACGACGCTGGGGCACGTTGTCTCGATTTTCCTGGCCGGATCGTTTCTGATCGAAATGATTTTTGAGATCAACGGCATCGGCCTGCTGGGTTACACCAGCATTCTGGATCGTGACTATCCGGTGGTGATGGGTCTCCTCGTCATCCAGGTGCTGCTGCTGATCGTTGGCAATATTCTTTCCGACTACTTTGTGGCGCTGACGGATCCGCGCATTCGCTTCGAGTAAATCCCCCATGTCCCCTCGCACCACAGGCATCGCTCTCCTCCTCTATGCGGTTCTAAGCGCATTGATGCGCGGGCTGTCTTTGTCAGTGCCCGTCTTCAAGATCCCCTTCCTGGGCGCCGCCGTCTTCGGCTGGGTGCTTCTGGCGCTCCTGGCTTTGGCCGGGGGATGGCTGGTCTGGAAGGGTCAGCGGCATTGGCAGTTGAGCCCGCTGACCTTGAAGCAGTTCCGCCGCTTCCGTGACATCCGTCGTGGTTATGTCTCCTTTCTTGTACTGCTGGGTCTCGTCGGTCTGGCTTCGCTGGACAGCCTTGTGGTCGGCAAGCGGGCGCTCGCCGTCCATTATGAAGGACGCTTCTATTTTCCTTTCGTGACTGGCGTGCTGCCAGCCACCACCTTTGGCTTGAAGGACGACTCCGAGACTGATTACCGCGAGTTGCAGCGGCAGTTTCGTGCGAAGGGCGCGGGCAACTGGGTGCTGCTGCCTCTGGTTCCCTACGATCCCAAACTCGACACGCCAGAGACCATTGAGGAGGTGGAACTGCGCGAGGGCATCGCCTATCATGTGCATGACTCCAAACCCTTCGACGGGCGTGCTTACACCACCTTTCGTGACAAGCCGGAGCAGAAGCGCCAGGAATGGGTGTTTCGTCATGGCCTGAAGCAGGGCGAGATGCGCGGCTGGGACCAGAACAATGAGCAGGTGGAAAAAGGCGTGTTCGAAAAGGGTCAGCGCACCGCCTACACCGACTATTCGGAGGGCAGGGCGGCCGCACTCGAATCTCAAACCGATGGCAAAATGCTGACAGTCGTCTATCCGCCGTCTCCTCCCTCACGCCGTCATTTTCTTGGCACGACTTCCAGCGGCGGCGATGTCCTGGCGATACTCTTTGGCGGCATGCAGCAGTCCATCATCGCTTCGGTCCTGTTCGTGTCGTTCGTGTTCTTTGTGGGTGTGGCCGCAGGGGGCGCGCTCGGTTACTTTGGCGGCGTGCTGGATCTGGTGGGCATGCGCTTGATCGAAATCCTTTCCGTTCTGCCCTTCTTGTTTGTCGTCATGATCATCAGCTCGGTCATCAGCCCTTCGCTGCCGGTGCTCGTGGGTGTCATCGCGTTTTTCAGCTGGATGGGCACGACCATTTACATCCGCACCGCTGTGCTGCGGGAAAAGGCGCGGGATTATGTCGCCTCGGCGCGCCTGCTCGGCACCGGAACGGCACGCATCATCTTCAAGCACATCCTGCCCAACAGCATCGCCATTCTTGTGACGCTCGCTCCCTTTGAAGTCGCGGCCATCATCACGGCACTGGCGGGCTTGGATTACATCGGCTTTGGCCTGCCGCCTGAAGAACCGAGCTGGGGGCGGCTCCTGCATGAGGGCACGGAAGACTTCAACTACCCATGGATCGTCAGCAGCGCCTTCTTTGCCATGACTCTGGTGCTCGTGCTCGTCACCTTTGTGGGTGAAGCCGTGCGTGAAGCCTTTGATCCCAAAAAATTCACCACTTACCAATGAAGCAACCCACGCTGCAAGCTGCACAACTTCTCAAGGGCACATTGCGTGCGCTTGGCGTCCTGCTGTGCGCAGTCGTGGCCTCCTCCTGCTCGAAGTCCACGGATGATCGTTTTCCCCCGTATGACAACACCGCGGAGGTGCAGGCCTACTGGAAATCCAAGCCCCGGTTCTTCCAATGGAAGACGCCTGCGGATCTGCCGCCGGATTTGAAATGGGAAAACGGTGCCAGTGTGCCCGAGTTCGGAGATCCACGCGCCAAGAAGGGTGGGACTTTTCACGAGTGGCACCCCTCCTATCCTCCCACCTTCCGCAAAATCGGGCCGGATGCCAGCAATGCCTTTCGTGGCGAGCATCACGACAACATCGAGATCAGCCTCGTCATACGTCATCCGGATGAGGATGAATGGATTCCTGGTCTCGCCAAAGAATGGGCCATCTCCAAGGACCGCAAGACGGTTTACTACCGTCTTCAGGACAACCTGACCTATTCTGACGGCAAGCCGGTGATGGTGGAAGACTTCTTCATGACCTTCTTTGTCATGACCAGTCCGCACATCAAAGACCCCTGGTACAATGACTGGTACACCAAGGAATTTGCCGCCATCGCCAAGTACGATGAGAAAACCCTCTCCATCACTCTTCCGGAACCGAAGCCCGATCCTCTTTGGTATGCCGACCTGCCAGCTTCGCCACAGCATTTCTATCGTGAACTGGGTCCCGATTTTCCCGCACGCTATCAGTGGCGCATCACTCCCGTGACCGGAGCTTATGTGATCGATCCCGCCTTGCTGAAACGCGGGCGTTCGATCACCCTCAGCCGCGTGAAGAACTGGTGGGCACGGGATTTGAAGAACTTCCGTTACATCAACAACGTGGACTTCATCGAGTACAAGATCGTCGCCAGCCAGGACAAGGCTTTCGAGATGTTCCGGCAGGGGCAGTTTGACACCTTCCTCGCCGGTCTGCCACGCTACTGGTACGACAAGACGGAGATCCCCGAGATCTACCATGGCTACATCGAGCGCCACAAGTTCTACAACGAATACCCCCAGATCACCTGGGGCATCCGGCTCAACGAGAGCAAGCCCCCGCTCGACAATCTCGATGTGCGTCTTGGCATCAATTACGCCATGAATTTCGACAAGGTGATCGAGGTGGATTTCCGCGGTGACAAAACACGGATGAACAGCACCGTCTCCGGGTTCGGCAAATACACCAATCCCAACCTGCGGGCGCGCCCTTTCGATCCCGTGAAGGCTCGTGAGCATTTCGCCAAGGCTGGCTACACCATTCCTGGGCCGGATGGCATCCTGCAAAACGCCGAAGGCAAGCGTCTCTCCCTCACGCTGACCACCTTCAACACTGGCACGGTGATGCCCATCATGCTGCGCCTCAAAGAGGAAGCCAAAAAAGCCGGCCTGGAGATGAACATCGAAGGGCTCGATGGCACGCAAATGTACAAGAAGCTCGATCAAAAGAAGCATGAGATGGCTTTCGCCGGCTTCGGTGCCCGGCCGCCTTACCCACGCTTCTGGGATGACTACCATTCCTCCAATGCCTTCAAGATCGGCAAGGACGGCAAGCGTGAAATCGTCACCGACACCAACAACATGACGCAGACCGCTGATCCGGCTCTCGATCCCCTCATTGATAAACATCGCCTCGCGCAGACGGAGGAAGAGGTGCAGAAGCTGTCCTGGGAGCTGGCCAAGCTGATTGAAGACCGCGCCAGCGTCATCCCTGCCTGGGAATCGCCTTTCTACCGCTACCTCTCCTGGCGCTGGGTCCAATGGCCCAAGAACGGCAATGCCAGGGCCAGCCGTGAACCCCTCGACGCCCACATGTTTTGGATTGATGAAGACATCAAACGCGAGACGAAAGAGGCCATGAAGGAAGGCAAAGATTTTGGCGAAGTCACGCGCGTGTTCGACGCCTACCAGAGAAAATAATGAGCGCCGCACCCTCCAGCATTCTTGAGGTTCGTGACCTCGTCACCGCGTTTGACACGGACGCCGGCCGCATGACGGCCGTGGACGGCATCTGCTTTGAAGTGCCACGTGGCAAGACCTTTGGCATCGTCGGTGAATCCGGCTGCGGCAAGAGCGTCACCGCGTTCTCCATCACTCGGCTGCTGCCGCAGCCGCATGGCAAAATTCTCGGGGGAAGCATTCACTTTGAAGGCCGCGATCTTGCCTCTCTGCCGCTTGAAGAAATGCAGAAGGTGCGTGGCAACGACATCAGCATGATCTTCCAGGAGCCGATGACGGCGCTGAACCCGGTGCAGACCGTGGGCCGCCAGCTTGCCGAGGCGATTCTGCTGCACACTCAATGCAGCAAGGCGGACGTGCTGGCGCGCAGCATCGACATGATGCAGAAGGTGCGCATTCCAGCGCCGGAGCAGCGTCTCAACGAATACCCGCATCAGCTCAGCGGCGGCATGCGCCAGCGCGTGATGATCGCCATGGCGCTGATCAACAAGCCGAAGCTTCTCATCGCTGACGAGCCGACCACTGCGCTCGACGTCACCGTGCAGGCGCAGATTCTCGAACTCATCGCCGATTTGCAAAAGGAGATGGGCATGAGCGTCGTCCTCATCACCCATGATCTCGGCGTCATCGCCCAGGTCTGCGATGAAGTGGCCGTGATGTATGCGGGACGCATCGTCGAGCGTGCCGGGGTGCATGAACTCTTTGCCACACCACGCCACGCATACACCCAAGGCCTGCTGGATAGCATCCCACGCATCGACAGCGTGCCCAAGACCAAACTGAAAGCCATCCAGGGCAACGTGCCTGGTATCGCTGACTTCAAACCCGGCTGCCGTTTTGGCGAGCGCTCCGGCCGTCTGCACACGGAAGCACACCTGAACACCCGCCCGCCCTTCGTCGAAATCTCTCCAGGCCACTGGGTGGAGAACTGCCCCATCTGCGTCGCATGAGCCTTCTCACCGTCCAAAACCTTCAGCAGCACTTCCCCGTTCGCGGCGGCCTGCTGCGGCGTTCCGTCGCCTCCTGCAAAGCGGTCGATGGCGTGAGCTTTTCGCTCGGCTCAGGCGAAACACTCGGCCTCGTCGGCGAGTCCGGCTGCGGCAAGACCACCCTCGGCAAAGCCATCGTGCGTCTGCTGAACCCCACCGGCGGCAGCATTCAATTCGAGGGGCGAGACATCACCCACGCCAGCATGAGAGCGCTGCGCCCGATGCGCCGGCACATCCAGATGATCTTCCAAGATCCCGCCGAATCGCTCAATCCACGCCACACCGTGAGCGACATCTTGGAAGAACCCTTCATCGTGCAAAACATCGGCACCAAGGAGGAACGCAAGAAATGGGTGGCCGACCTCCTCGACAAAGTCGGCCTCAGCGCCGCCTCCGCCGATCGCTTCCCCTTCGAATTCAGCGGCGGCCAGCGCCAGCGCATCGGCATCGCCCGTGCCATTGCGTTAAAGCCCAAGCTCATTGTGTGCGACGAGCCTGTCTCCGCGCTCGACGTCTCCGTGCAGAGCCAGGTGCTCAATCTCCTGCTCGATCTGCAGCGCGACATGGGCCTGAGCTACCTCTTCATCGCTCACGGCCTCAACGTGGTGAAACACATGAGCGACCGCGTCGCCGTGATGTACCTCGGCAAAATCGTCGAACTCGCCCCCGCCACCGAACTTTATCAAAACCCGCGCCACGCCTACACCAAGGCGCTGCTCGATGCCATCCCCATCGCCGATCCCACCCAACGCCGCGAACGCCAGCTCCTGCGTGGCGACGTACCCTCTCCCATCAATCCCCCACCCGGCTGCGCCTTCGGCCATCGCATGAAGCATCCGCTGTGGGAGCAGAGCATCGGCATGGATCTCACGCTCAAGGAAATCGCACCCGGACATTTCGTGCAGCCTTGTCCGTGCTGCACGTGATGGGAAGTGATGCGGGCACTCCTGCCCGCAACAAGCGGCCCACCGTGCTCATCGCATCCACAATGGGCATAACACCTTTTGGGGACGCTCGTTTGCAGGCATGAGTGCCTGCATCACCGATGAAGCTTGCCAGAACTCCCATGCTCGGGAGCATAGCCGTCCGCATGAAGACCATTAAGGCATGCCTGCGCAGACCTTCCATGTCCAAGCCGTCACTCTCAGCCTAGGCGATGACCTCGAGCTGGTGGAGTCTCATGGCTTCCCCACCGTCTCGAGCCTCGGCGACAAAGCAGGCCGCGCCGCCGTCGGCTTGCGCTCGAAAATCGGGTCGCTGCTGGCCGATGCGGAGGCCGTGCCCGCATCTTCCCTGCACCGCCGCATGACGGGCAAGGATGCGCGCGTCGAGCACATCACGCTCATGCTCGAGCCCACCAAGAAACGCGCGGACTGGAAAGCGCCCGTGGAGCTGCGTTTTGACTACATTACCTGGACCGAAGCGGACGATCTTTATCTGGCCTTTGTCCCCGTGCTTGGAGTACAAGTCATCGCAGCAAAGCCGGAGCAGATCCCCGCGCGCGTGGAGGCCCACGTGCGGCTCACGCTGGTGGATCGCGTGAAGCGCGTGTCATTGAAGCAGCTCGTGCTCTCCCAATGCGTGCAGACCCTGCGTGTGGAGTCCATCAGCGTCAGCACACACATTCAGACACCGCGCGAGTTGGAGATCAGCAAGAACGGCGAGAAGAAAATCAAGTCCGTGCTCAAGGAGGTGGCGCAAAAGCTGGGGCAGCAAAAGGTGATGCCCGCTTTTGAAATGGAGGCCACGCTGCAGCTCATGCGCGAGGCGCTGGAGTCGCGCCAGCCCGCCAGCGTGCTGCTCATCGGCCCGCCCGGCGTTGGCAAGACAGCAGCCGTGCGTGAACTCGCGCGTGTGCACACCATCGATCTTTGGAGCACCAGTGGCTCGCAGCTCATCGCAGGGCAGAGCGGCTTTGGCCAGTGGCAGGAGCGCTGCCGCGATCTTTGCCGCGAGGCGGCCAGCACCAAGGCCGTGCTGCATCTTGGCAGTCTCGTCGAGCTGATGGAAGTCGGCCAGCACAGCGCCAATGCGCAGAGCATCGCCAGCTTTTTGCGCCCCTCCATCGCGCGCGGCGAGCTGCTCGCCATCGCGGAATGTACACCGGAGCAGCTTGCCATCATTGAGCGGCGCGATCCCCACATCGCCGGCGCTTTCGTCCACGTCCGCGTGCCGGAGCCTGCGCCTGCCGTCACCCGCAAAATTCTCGGGCAGGTGTTTCATCATCTCGCGCGAAAGGACAGCGATCACGCGCAGTCAGCTCCCGCGCTCGACTGGCTCCACCGCCTCCACCAGCGTTACGCCACCTACTCCGCCAATCCCGGCAGGCCCATCCGCTTCCTGACCACCCTCGTCACCGAGCAGCCCGCCGGTCAGAAGACGCTGCTCACGCTTGAACAAGTCACTGCTGCATTTACCCGCGAAACCGGCCTGCCGGAAGTGCTTCTCAAAGACGAGCTCCCGCTCGATCTGGACGCCACGCGCACTTGGTTCACCCACCGCGTCATCGGCCAGCCAGAGGCGGTCGAGGCCGTGCTCGATCTGCTGGCCACCATCAAGGCGCGCCTGAACCGCCCCAAGCAGCCGCTGGCTTCCTTTCTGTTTGTCGGACCCACCGGCACCGGCAAAACAGAGCTGGCCAAATCGCTCGCCGAATTCCTCTTTGGCAGCGCCAGCCGCCTGGCACGCTTTGATCTGAGCGAGTTCAGCGATGCCGTCTCCGTGCAGCGTCTCATCGGCGGCCTTGGCCAGGCGGAAGGCCTTCTAACCGCACGTGTGCGCGAACAACCTTTCAGCGTGCTGCTGTTTGATGAGTTTGAAAAAGCGGATCCCGCCTTCTTCGATCTCCTGCTGCAAATCCTCGGCGATGGCCGTCTCACGGATGCCGCTGGGCGTTCCGCGGATTTTTGCAACACCGTGGTCATCATGACTTCGAACCTCGGCGCGCGTGAGTTTCAGCGCGGCTCCATGGGCTTCGCCAAAAGTGAGGGCGATGACGGTGGCGGCCACTTTGACGAGGCGGCACGGCAGTTTCTGCGCCCGGAGATTTACAACCGCCTCGGTGCCATCCTGCGCTTTCATGCGCTCAGCCGCGATCTCATGCTGCGTGTCACGCGCCGGCATCTGGATCTCCTGCGCCAGCGCGACGGCATCCGCCTGCGCGATGTCGATCTGCGTCTCGGCCCCGGTGTGGAGGAGCATCTGGCAGCACGGCCATCGCCAGCCGCTGGTGGCTTCGGTGAACGTGGTCAAAGGAAGTCTCGTCATTGAGGTGCGCCAGCGTCAGGCCAAAGAAGACGCCGCAGCCACCCAGCGCGCGGTGGAGCTGGCGGATGGCGTGCTCGCATTGCGCCGTCGTCTGTCAAAGCTGGCGCGCAGTTCCACGGTCTCTGCGCTGGAAAATGAAGTGCCTTTGCTCGCCATGCTGGAGCGCCGCAGCGCCAAACGCACCTGGCTCAGTCCGGAAGAGCAGTCACGCCTGACACGGCTCGGGCAGCTGCGCCGTGTTTTGTCTGAACTGAGCGCCCTCACACAGCGCATGGATGCGCTGGAGACCGAGACGCTCGGCACCTTCCACCTCGCCGGTTGTTTTGATGCCCCGGCTTTGCAGCAAAGCCAGACGGAGATCCAAAGCGAACGGCTGTGCCTGCAGCGCGATTTTTTCCGCTTCAGCTTCCCTCAGCCGGACGACATCGTCATCGCCATCTACAGCGAGCACCGCGACTGGATGCAGCAGATGATCAGCATTTACCTCGCGCACGCCGCCGCGCTCGGGGGGAAACTCATGGCCTTCGAGTTTGTGCGGCCGCCGGAAGGTCATGATCTGCCGGACAGCAAGCCCCGCCGCGAGCCGCCCAAGAATCCAGGCGCGCCCATGGAGAAGCCGCCGGGCGGCTGGGTGGGCGCCATCATGCATCTGCGTGGAGACCTGTTTTATCCGCGATTCCTGCTCGAGGGCGGTCTGCACAAGCTCCTGGCCAAGGCCGTGAGTTATCTCTGCCTCGTGGAGGCTGGCGCCACCTGCCTCGCCGAATACACACCGCCCGCGGGGATTCATCGTGGCGGAGCCATCAACGACAAATCCGCAAAGCTGCGCCGCACTTTCAAAGCCGACGAACGGACCATCTCGGACGCCGTCATGGAAGACTCCACCTGGTCGCGCTCCGGACCGGATGCGGCCATGTGCCGCCTCATCGAGGCAAGACTGGCGAAAGCCGTGGAGGACCTGGCATGACGATCACGCTGCCCATCTACATCGAGGAGCATCCGCGCGGCAGCGGCGAGGCGCCGCTGTTTGTGGTGCGCCCTTTGCAGAAAGAGGAGCCTGTGCGCAAATCGGAGAAGCTGCAGCGCGCGCTCACCCAGCTCCAGGCAGAGCTGCAAAGGATGCTGCTGGACTTTTCCCGCGCCACCCGCCATGACGAATTCGCACGCTGGTGCCTCCTGCCAGAATATACCACGGCGACTCTGGATCTGCGCATCGAGCTGAAAACCGGCTCGCACCACCGGCGCTTTTTCTTTGCCGGGTATGAGGCGCTCGGGCGCACGCTTTGGTTCACACCCCGGCTGCCGGAGCTGCATTTCGAAGTGCTCAAAGACCAGCGCCTGAACGAACGCGCCGCCGAGGTGCTCACGCAACATTGCCGCGAACTGGAGAAGAACGGCGATGTTGTGGACCTCGATGATTTCGCCATCCCCACCTCGGGCAAGGCGCGCCTCACCGCCATCGAGCTGAAGGTCAAACCTGTCCTGAATGCGTTCGAGGCCAAGCCTGCCAAACGCGCCTCCATCTTCGGTGGCGATGACAAAAAACCGGACGGCGAAACCGAACTGCGCAAGGTGGGCCGCCTCCTGAACTCCCTTTATCCCGATGATCTGCCCCGTGCCATTGGACGCGATGCCGAGGTGACGGATCTGGAGCGCTGGCTGCGTTTGCCGGACAAGCGCGCCATTCTCCTCGTGGGTCCGCGCCAGGTCGGCAAGACCGCCATCGTGCAGGAGCTGATCTGGCGCATGATGGCGGACAAGGAATGGACGCGGCGGCGCAACGTCTGGCTCGTCTCTCCCATGCGCATGATCAGCGGCATGAGCTACGTCGGTCAGTGGCAGCAGCGCGTGCAGGCCATCTGCGACCACGTGGAGCGCAGCGACTCCGTGCTCTACCTCGAAGACCTGCCCGGCCTCTTTACCGCCGGGCAGAGCGCGAACAGTGATCTGAACGTGGCCCAGCTTCTCAAGCCACGCCTTGAAAGGCGCTCCATGCGCCTGCTAGCCGAGATCACCCCCGAATCCTGGCGCGTCCTGCGCGAGCGCGATCGCACGCTGGCGGATCTGTTTCACGTCGTGCCCGTGTTGGAGCCAGGCGAGGCAGACACGCTGCGCATTCTGGTGAGCGCGGCACGCGAACTGGAGCGTCAGCACGACTGCGCCTTCACGCTCGATGTGGTGCCGACCAGCTATGAACTGCACCGTCGTTTCGCGAGTGACGCAGCCTTTCCTGGCAAGGCCGCAGGCTTCCTCCATCGGCTGGCCGTGAAGCATGCCAGCAAGCCCTGCGACCGCGCCGCGGCGCTGGAGGAGTTCCGCGACCGCAGCGGCCTCCAGCTTTCCATGCTCGACCAATCTCAGGCGCTGGATCGTGAGAGCATCGTCAAAGCTCTGCAGCGGCAGGTTTCCGGACAGGACACCGTGCTGCACGCTTTTGCCGATGTGCTGCTGAAGCTCAAAGCACGCTTGAACGATCCGCGTCGGCCGCTGGCGGCCTTTCTCCTGCTGGGTCCCACCGGCGTGGGCAAGACCCAGTGCGCCAAAGCTCTGGCCCAGCACCTCTTCGGCCACGCCGACCGCCTGCTGCGTTTTGACATGAATGAAATGGTGGACTCCAGCGCCGTGCTCCGTCTCACCGGCACCCCTTCCCAGCCCGATGGCCTGCTAACCGGTGCTGTGCGCCGCCAGCCATTTTCCGTGGTGCTGTTTGATGAGATCGAAAAAGCCGCGCCCGAAGTCTTCGACATGCTGCTCGGTGTTCTGGACGAAGGCCGCCTCAGCGATGCCATGGGCCGGGTGGCGGACTTCACCAGCAGCGTCATTTTGCTCACCTCCAATCTCGGCGTGCGCGAGGCCGGATCGCACATCGGCTTTGGCAACGCAAAGGAGCTTGAGGTGGAAGCCAGCTACATCAAAGCAGCCGAGAAATTCTTCCGCCCCGAATTCTTCAACCGCCTCGACCGCGTCCTCCCGTTCCGTGAGCTGACCCGCGAACATCTCGCTGCCATCGCCAGCCGTCTGCTGGCCGAGGTGCTGAAGCGCGATGGCCTGCGCCAGCGCCAGTGCATGTTCAGCTTCACCGACGCTGCCGCCGCCAAACTGGTCGAGCTGGGTCATCACCCGCAGCTAGGCGCACGCGCCCTGAAACGCGTCATCGAGCGCGAAGTCGCCCAGCCCCTCGCCGCCGATCTCGCCGCTCGCGCGCCGGGCATTCCGCTGAAGATCGAACTGCGCTGCGTTACAGACCGATTCTCCCTGCACACCCATGCCTTGCAGCCTGCGCAGCGCAACGTCTTCTGGCCCGAACGCCTGTCGCGCGATGAGGTGGACAAGCACGCCCTGCTGGATGCCGCCAACGACGCCCTGGACCGCCTCATGGATCAAATCGAAGACCATGCCCCCACAGGCACCGTGGAGCTCAGCGCCCTCACTCCCGCCCAGGAACGCTACTACCACTGCCGCGAACAGGTGAAGCGCGTCGAACGCCTCCTCACCGCCGCCAAAGCCAGCCTCCATGCCAAACCCGCCAAACAGGGCCGCGCGATGTCAGTCTCGCGAGCAAGGCCGGTGAAGATTTTGGTGCGTCAATATGACAGCATCAGCGACCCTCGTTTCAATCGTGAAAAAGAGGCCGAGCTGCATGACAGCCATTTTGCCGAATCCGACACACAAGATCACGACATCATCGAGACCCCGATGTTTGCCGCCATGCGCGAACTCGCGCTCCTGGAGCTGATGCTTTCCGAGCCTTACCAAGATGAAGCCGTGGGCCTGCTAATTCGCGGTCAGGGCCCCTCTGCTTTGGAGCATGCCATGATAATCCAGCAGCTGGTAAGAACCCTGCTGCAAAGCCATTGGGGTACCGAGGTCAAACAGACTCCTCACATCAGCGATTACCTCAGCCCGTTTCAATCCGGCCTCTGGGCGCGTGATGAAGATGGCACGCTTCAGACACTGGAGCTCAGCCTTGCGTCGTGTGAATCACTGGAGGCGATGAACCAAAGTACCGCTGCGGCAACGGAGGCCTCGCTGGTCATGACGCTGCTGCGCGATCATCAGCTGCTCTCTCATCGAACCGGCCTGCTGCTGGCGGATGGGGGTGGTGCTGACGAATTTCGCGCGTTTCATCTGCCTGCGCTGCCGTTGCCAGTAGAGCTGGCGGATTTGCTGCAACCTCAACTCTAACCCCGCACCATGGCCACGCACGTTTATCCTGTTCTGCTCTGGCGAGATGCCAGCGGTGGTGTCACGGGCCTGCTCGTCGGAGACTATCGCGGTGCCACGGCCTACGGCAGCACGCAGCAGGAGGTGCTGCGGCAGCTTGGCGAAGCGCTGGACTGGCGGGCGGAACATGAATCGTACAGCATCAGCGCGGAGCTGCTGGAGCCGCAGTTGCGCGAGGTGAAGGTGGACGTGCGGGCGCAGTACAAGGACGAGACGGAGCATCGCCTCATCCCGGCACCGGAGACGGTGACGCTGCGTGTGCCCTGCGTAACGGGAAAGGCGGAGAACGGGCTTCCTGTGTGCGAAGTACCGGTGCTGGAGCTGCGCTTTCACTTTCACAACGAGGCACAGCTCAAGGATCTGGTGCGGCACTACGTGAAGGATCATCTCACCGGACAGACGCCGGCTGATCTGGCGCTGAAACTGCCGCCGCGCGGCGCATGGCTGGACAAGGTCACCGTACGCGATGTTAGGACTTCATCACGCCAGACACCCATGCGTGAACGCGAGGACATGCAGGTGCTCTTCACCGTGGCGGATCCTCTGCTGCATGAGCGTGGCAACCAGTCCGCTGCTTATGGCCGCGATGCGCAGGTGATGGCACTGCTAGGCAAACTGACGCATGAGCGCGCGCATGTGCTGCTCGTCGGCGCGGCCGGCAGCGGCAAGAGTACGATCATCTCCGATGCCGCGCGCCGCATGGCGCGGCTGAGCACGGAGGATGAGGCGGACAAATCCATGCGCACCTGGCGCTGCTGGCGTGGCAGCGGCGCGCGCATGATCGCCGGCATGAAATACCTTGGCCAATGGGAGGAACGCTGTGAGGAGTTCATCAGGCGCCTCAGCGAGATCGAAGGCATCTTCTGTGTGGAGAACCTGCTGGAGCTGCTGCGTGTGGGTGGCACCGAGGCCAATGACAGCGTGGGCGCTTTTCTGCTGCCGTATTTGCAGCGCCGTGATCTGCACATGGTCGCCGAGGCCACGCCTGCGGAGGTGGATGCCTGCCGTCGGCTCATGCCGGGCCTGCTGGATGTGTTTCAGATCATCCACGTGCCGCCGTTTGCGGATGCCGACGCGCTCTCGGTGCTGGAGCGTGTGGCGCATGCCTGCTCCACCGCCAGCAGGCTTGAGTTTGCGGCTGGCAGCGTGACGTTGGTGCACCGTTTGTTTCGTCGCTTCCAGCCCTATGCGGCGTTTCCAGGACCGGCGTCGGCTTTCATTCGCAAGCTGGCGGAGCAAGCAGCACGCAGACCTTTGGAGTCACGCCAGATTTCATGCGATGATGTGATGGCGCTGTTCATTCAACAGACCGGACTGCCTGAGCTGCTGCTGCGCGATGAGGTGACGCTGCCTCTGCCAGATGTTCACGCCACGCTCTCGCGGCAGATCATCGGCCAAGACGGTGCGGTGGATGCCGCGTCTCGTGTCATCACCAGCATCAAGGCGGGCATGACAGATCCTGGCAGGCCTCAGGGTGTGCTGCTCTTCTGCGGACCCACGGGTGTGGGCAAGACCGCGCTTGCGCGTGCGATGGCGGAGTTTTGCTTTGGAGCCGGTGCTGAGAAGGAACGCCTCGTTCGGCTGGACATGAGCGAGTACAGCGGCTGGGGCGCTGCGAACCGCCTGCTTCATGCTCCGAATGGGGATGCTGCCTCGTGGATTCAAAAGCTGCGCCGACAGCCCTTCAGCGTGCTGCTGTTTGATGAAGTCGAAAAAGCAGCCGCAGAAGTCTATGACGTGCTGCTGGGTCTGCTCGATGAAGGGCGCATCACCGATCGCTTTGGCCGTGTGACGGACTTCCGCAGCGCCATCATCGTGATGACCTCCAATCTCGGGGCCAGCGCGAAGGGCGCGATGGGTTTTGGTGCTGAAAATGTTGCGCCCGGTTTCGAGGGCGCGGTGAAGAAATTTTTCCGGCCCGAGTTTTTCAACCGCCTTGATGCGGTGGTGACGTTTGATGCGCTGACGAAAGAACACGTGCGAGAAATCGCGCTGAAGGAACTTCAGGACCTGTCCCAGCGCGAAGGTCTGTCTGCCGCCGGATTGAAACTGGAATGGAGTGACGCTTTGCTGGAAAAGCTCATCCAGGATGGCTATGATCATCGCTTTGGCGCGCGTCCGCTGCAGCGTGCGCTGGAGCGCCTCGTGGTGACTCCGCTGGCAAAGTGGCGGCTGGCACATCCGCAGCATCAAAAAGGGACGATCACCGCCGCGTGGACGGACGGCGCAGCGCAGCTGCTCTGGTCTTGATTTCCAAGGCCGCGAAGGCGGTGAGAAGCGATGCCTGTGGATGGCCGTGCCTCCATCGCACCCCGCATGAATGATCTCGACTACGCCCGTTCGCAGATGGCGATGTCGCTGGCCTTTCACATCATCTTTGCGGCCATGGGAATCGGCATGCCGGTGCTGATGTGTGCCGCCGAGTGGCTGCACCTGCGCACCGGCCGGCCGGTGTATCTGGACCTCTGCAAACGCTGGGCACGAGGCACCGCCATTCTTTTTGCGGTGGGCGCTGTTTCAGGCACGGTGCTCTCCTTTGAGCTGGGGCTGCTCTGGCCCGGCTTCATGAAGGAAGCAGGCGCGATCATTGGCATGCCGTTTTCTCTGGAGGGTTTCGCCTTTTTTTCGGAGGCCATTTTCCTCGGCATTTATCTCTATGGCTGGAAGCGCATCTCGCCGCTGATGCACTGGCTTGCTGGTGTGGTGCTGGCGGCGAGCGGCATTCTCTCGGGAGTGTTTGTGGTGACGGCCAATGCATGGATGAATGCGCCTGCTGGATTCAAGAGGGTGAACGGCAGGTTCATTGAGATCGATCCCATCGCGGCGATGCTCAATCCGGGCAGTCTGCATCAGGTGCTGCACATGACACTGGCAGCATTGGTGGCTCTGGGTTTTGCGGTGGCGGGTGTGCATGCCTTCTTTCTTCTGCGGGATCGCAGCAGCGAGTTTCATCGGGCCGCGCTGGGCATTGCGCTCGTCACCGCCTGCGTCAGCGCGCCGTTGCAGATCGTGAGCGGTGACTACAGCGCGCGCAGTGTGGCAAAACTGCAGCCGGTCAAGCTCGCTGCGATGGAGGCGCACTACCACACAGGGAAAGGTGCGCCTTTGTCCCTCGGCGGCGTTCCAAATGATGAACGGCAGACCATCGAGTACGCGGTGCGGATACCGAAGGGCCTGAGCTTCCTCGCCACGCATGATCCCGATGCACGCATTCCCGGACTGGAGGAATATCCCCGCGACGACTGGCCGAACGTACGCATCGTACACTGGGCGTTCGATCTGATGATTCTTTGCGGCATGGCACTGCTCGGCTTATCGGCGTGGACGGGAGGGTGCTGGTGGAGAAAACGCCCCCTGCGTGACAACCCATGGCTGCTGCGTGCGGTGGTGCTGGTATGCCCGCTGGGATTTGTAGCCCTCGAGGCGGGCTGGGTGGTGACGGAGGTGGGACGTCAGCCCTGGATCATTCAGGGCGTCATGCGCACGGCGGATGCAGTGACGCCCATGCAGCACATCGCCGTGCCCTTCTTCGCCTTCACGCTGCTGTATTTTTTTCTTTCCATCGTGCTCGTCGTCCTGATGCGGCGGCAGTTTCTCGAAACGACCGACACTCCTGCCTGAACACTCGCCATGGATGAAATGATCATCATCGCTTTCATGCTGTGCTCCCTGATCCTCTACGTGGTTCTGGGCGGTGCGGATTTTGGAGGAGGCATGTGGGATCTGCTGGCGCGTGGGCCGCGTGCCGAGATGCAACGAAAGGCCATCGCCGCGGCAATCAAGCCGGTGTGGGAGGCGAATCACGTGTGGCTCATTCTGATCATCGTGCTGCTTTTCACCGCCTTTCCACCCGCATTCGCCGTGCTGATGACGGCGCTGCACATTCCCTTCACGCTGATGCTGGGAGGCATCGTGCTGCGTGGCTCGGCTTTCATTTTCCGAAACTACGACTCCCAAGGCAAAGGAGTGCGGCATCTCTGGGGCGCGGTGTTTGGAGCCGCCTGCTTCTTCACGCCGTTTCTGCAGGGCATGGTGCTTGGCGCGCTTTCCACTGGAGACATCCGCCGCGCCGGAGACCGCATCTCTTCGGGTTTTCTTGCCGGATGGCTGACGCCGTTTGCCTTTGCATGCGGCGCTCTGGCGCTGGTGTTGTGCGCCTACCTGGCGGCCATCTACCTGACGCTGTACACGCGTAACGATGCTGAACTGCAGAATGATTTCCGGCGGCGTGCTCTAGGTGCAGGACTGGCGGTCGTTCCGGCAGCACTGATGGCTTTTCTCACTGCGAAGGAGGGAGCGCCCGATTTGTTTCGTGACTGGAATCAGGGCTGGGAACTGCTGTTGCTGGGCTGCGCAGGTGCCTGTGCATTGGCGGCATGGCTGGCGCTGTGGTGGCGCAGGATCGTGCTCGCACGTGCGGCCGCGGTGATGCAGGTCGCTCTTATGATCACGAGCTGGAGCGCTTCGCAGTACCCTCACCTGATCAAGCCGGACGTCACCTTCCATGCCAGCGCCGCGCCGGAGGCCACACTGCGTCTGCTCAGCCTGGCTCTGGGCATTGGCGCTGTGCTGCTGCTGCCCGCGCTGGTCTTTTTGTTTCGTCTCTTCAGCCACCCCGAACCCAGCAAGGACAACGTACAATGAATCTCAAAGGCAAAACCGCCATCGTCACCGGAGGCAACAGCGGCATCGGCCTCGCGATCGTCTTGGAACTCGCGCGCCAGGGCGCGAACATCGTCATCGACTATCTCGTGCATCCGGAGGCCACCGAAAAACTCGAAACCCAGGTGCGTGCGCTGGGCAACTGCGTCATCGGCGTGAAGGCAGATGTCAGCAAGGTTACCGAGCTGCAGGCGCTGTTTGCCCAGGCGGTGGAGGCCTTTAGCCGGGTGGACATCATGGTCAACAACGCCGGCGTGGAAACCCGCACCTCCGTTCTCGACACGACGGAGGAGCAGTATGACCGGGTGCTTTCCATTAATCTCAAAAGCGCGTTTTTCGGCACGCAACTCGCAGCGCAGCAGATGATCAAGCAGGGCGGCGGCGGGCGCATCATCAACATTAGCTCCGTGCATGAAGACTGGCCCATGCCGGGCAACACGGCGTACTGCCTGTCCAAAGGCGGCATGCGCATGCTGACGCGTACGGCAGGCGTGGAACTGGCGCCGCACAACATTCTCGTGGTCGGCGTGGGACCCGGTGCTGTGTCCACACCGATCAACAGCGTAACGATGAGCGATGAGGCGCTGTTAAAAAAACTCGATGCCTCCATTCCGCTCGGCCGCGTGGCAAAGCCGGAGGAGATTGCGAACCTCGTCGCGTTTCTAGCCGGTGATGGGGCGAGCTACCTGACGGCGACCACCATCTTTGCGGATGGTGGGATTATGCAGAGCAGTCCGGGGCTGTGAGCGGTGCACGTCCTTTGCTACCAAACAGGGGACCAAGATGGTCCCCCTCCTTGAAGTTGATCAATGCGAGGTCGCCTTCTCCGCACCGAGGCCGGTGTGGGCGCGAACGGTTAGCTCGGCGAACTTGGCCTCGGCTTCGAGATCACGTGCGGTGAAGATGGTACCAAGATAAGCGGCCAGGAAACCGATGGGGATGCTCACGATGCCCGGATTTTCCAATGGGAAGATGGCGCCGGCTTTGCCGAAGATGCCGTTCGGGCTGAGCAAAATCAGGATGATGGAGGAGAGCAGGCCCACGCTGAGGCCGGCCACTGCGCCCGAGGTGTTGAAGCGCTTCCAGAACACACTGAAGATGATCACCGGCAGGTTGGCGCTGGCAGCCACGGCAAAGGCCAGGCCGACGAGGAAGGCGGTGTTCACGCTGGGGCCGAGGAAGATGGCGATGCCGATGCTGACCGCGCCCACGCAGAAGGCGGTGATGCGCGCGACTTTCATTTCGGCTCCCGGACGGCTTGTTTTGCCGTGGTGAATGACGTTGGAATAGAAGTCATGCGCGAAGCTGGCGCTGGCGCTCATGGTCAGGCCCGCAACCACGGCAAGGATTGTGGCAAAGGCGACGGCGCTGATGAAGGCGAAGAAGTACTCCCCGCCCAGATGTCCGGCCAGGATGGGCGCGACCATGTTGATGTCAGGCTTGCCAAGGGCGGTGGTGATGTCCGCCTTCTTGAGGATGGTGGCGGCACCGAACCCAAAGAAGGTGGTCATGATGTAGAACAGGCCGATGATGGCCATGGCCCACACCACGCTGGAGCGCGCGGTCTTGGCATCTGGCACGGTGTAAAAACGCACGAGAATGTGCGGCAGGCCGGCGGTGCCCAGCACGAGGCCGAGGCAGAGGGAAATGAGATCCAGCGGCCCCCACGGACCGGCGGCGGCCACGCCATATTTCAAGCCAGGCTGCATGAGGTTTTTCGGTTCCGCGGTGCCACCGTAGTCGGCTTTGGAAACAGAGGTGAAGAACTCGGAGAAGCTGAAGTGGTGGTGCTTCAGCACCAGGAAGCTAAGAAGCAGCGCGCCTGCGATGAGCAGCAGCGCCTTGATGATCTGCACCCAGGTGGTGGCCAGCATGCCGCCAAAGACCACATACACCAGCATGAGCACGCCCACGCCAATCACCGCGGGCGCGAACTGAACATTGATCAGGCGCTCGATGATGCCGCCCGCGCCGACCATCTGCGCGATCATGTAGATGGTGGAGACCACCAGCGTGCTGAGGGAAGCCAGCGCGCGCACCGGACGAGGCTTCAGGCGGTAGGCCAGAAGGTCCGCCATGGTGTATTTGCCCGCATTGCGCAGCGGCTCTGCCACGATGAGCAGCACGGTGATGTAGGCCACCAGGAAGCCGACGGAGTACATGAAACCGTCATAGCCGGAGAAGCAAATAGCGCCCGAGATGCCAAGGAAAGAGGCGGCGCTCATGTAGTCACCTGCGACGGCAAGACCGTTCTGCCAGCCGGTGATGCTGCGGCCCGCCGCGAAGTAGGCGCTGGCCCCCGTGTTCTTTTTGGCAGCGTAGAAGGTGATAAGGAGCGTGAGGCCGACGAAGGCCGTGAACATGATCTGAGCGATTGTCATAGAAGAAAAAGAAGGTCGGAATTTAAAACCAGGAGGTCAGCAGCAAGCCATGGCTCTTTCTTAATGATGACCGTGGATCACTTCAGCGGCGGCTTTGTCCCACTTGGCCGCAACACGCACGTAGATGAAGGCCATGATCCAGGCCATGAAGAACTGCGAGAGCGCGAAGACGTAGGCGATGTTCACCTCTCCCCACACCTTTTGCTTCATGAGGTCGGGCCAGTAGCCGACGAGGATGGGCAGCGCGAGGTAGTAGATCAGGAAGAAGATCGTCGCGGGAACGATGAAGGCTTTTTTTCGCTTCATCAGCGCACGGAATTCCGGCTTCGCCTCCAGCTGCTCCCAGTTCACAGGTGATTTTTCGCTCATAGTGGGCGCGAGAGTATGAAGTGAGACGCTGGATGGCAAGGGGGGAAAGCAGCGGAGATGGAAAATGCCGCTGTTTTCTCCCTCTGGCATGGACCATGGCTTGACTCTCGGTAAATTACCTTGGAAAAAGGCCCATGACTTCACGGCAAAAGTGCGCGCAGTGCGGAATCCTCGCGATCTTTCAAGACGACTTCTGCACCTCGTGCTGGAGCCACCGCAAGAAGGGCAAGGTGCTGACGGAGGAGCAGATCGCCGCATGCAAGAAGCAAATGGCTGATGCCAATGAAAAGAAGCTCTGGCAGGCGGAACTGGAGAAGTGGCAGAACTGGATCCTGCTGCCGTCCATCCTGATGACGCTCTGGTACCTTTACGCGGCCTCCGTGCTGCTGCCCGTCCTGCTGAGAATCGGGGCTGGCAAGCCGGACATGGCCGTCTGCTTCCTCGGCGCCGCGGTTTTTGCGGGCGGCGGTTATCTGGTGGGAGGCTCCAAGGCCCTGCGCATCGCCTGCCCTTTGCTGATCGTCGCGAGCGTCTTGGCCATGATCCACATTGGAGATTTCCTGATCAATGTGGTCCCTGAGCTCGCGGAGCGGCAGAGCGACGAGAAGATCGCCAAAGGCATGCTCTTCGGCAGCATCCGCCTGGTGCTCTGCGGCGTGATCATCTTCTCAGCCATCAAGATCCTGCGCCTGAAGCGCCCGGGGGCCTGAGCACTCAGCTCACTCAAACGCGCTGGTCACTGGCTTGCCGTCAAACTCGACGGGCACCGGCAGATCAAGCAGCCACAATGCGGTGGCGGCGGTGTCGTAGGTAGTGACGGGGGCGCTGATGGTGTAGTTCTTCTTCACGCCTTTGCCCCAGACCACCCAAGGGATGATCATGTCGTCCGGAATGTTCAGGCCGTGCGTTTTGTCGTGCCCGCCGTGGTCGGCGCTGATGATCATGACGCTGGTGTCCGCGATGCCCGCGTCCTTGATGGCCTGCCACACCTGCCACAGGGCCTGGTCAGTGACTTTGAGTGCTTCTTTCTGCTGAGGGGAGCCCCAGCCGTCCTTGTGGCCGGCGGTGTCCACGTCCGGGAAATGAATGAAGGCTAGGCGCGGCTTCTTTTCCTTGATCCATGGCGCAGCCTGTTTGGCCACGGTTTGGGAGGGCTTTTTGTCTTTCTCGATTTCCTGAGATCCAGCCACGGGGGCGTCAGTCTGCGGACCGCCAAAGTCAAACACGTCCAGGGAATCCTTCAGCCAGAGGTGGCGAAACTTCACCTTGCCGACAAACATGCCGTCCACCGCCGAGGGGTCGGCAGCCTTGAGCAGCGAGAAGACCGTGGGCACCTTCACAAAGCCCTTCACTGGTGTGAAAGCGTTCCACAAAATCTGGTGCTTGTCCGGTCCGACTCCTGTGAGCATGGAGGTGTGGGACGGAAGCGTGATCGAAGGGAAAATCGTGCTGGCCTGCCACGTCACCGCGCCTTCAGCAGCGATTTTTTTCAGCGTCGGCGCTTCACTTTCCGCGATCACCGCCGGCTTGCCGCCATCGATGCTGATGATGAAAACGTGCTCCGCGCGCGGAGCCGCAAGTGCCTGAAGGCTGAAGGAGAGAGTGACAAGGACAGTGAGTACAGTGCGCATGACGGTGGGCGCGAAGTAACGCCCGCAGGTGATGATTGCTTCCACAAAATCGACATGCGGGTGCGGTTTAAGCGGCTTGCTCCTTGAGCAGTGTATTTCTCTGCGCCAATGGTGCGGACGAATGGAAGCCTGGATCGTCATAGGACTGCTCGTCTTAGCAGTCATCGCCTTTGCCACGGAGAAAATCTCCGTGGACATCGTCACTCTATCCCTGCTGTGCGTGCTGGTCATGTGCGGCATTTTGAAGGCCGACCGCGCCTTTGCAGGATTTGGAGACAGAGTGATCATTCTGCTGGCGGCCATTTTTGTCATCGGTGCCGCGTTGCGCGAGACTGGCGTGCTTGACATGATGGGCGGGGTGCTGGCGCAGACCTTCGGCACCCATCCCAAGCGGCTCATGGGCTTCATGATGGCCGTGGTGGCCGGCGTCTCCGCCTTCATGAACAACACCACCGTCACGGCCGTGTTTGTAGGTCCGGTGATGGGACTCGCCCGCAAGCTGCGCATCCCGCCCTCGCGCCTGCTCATGCCGCTGGCCTTTGCCTCCCTGATGGGCGGCACCTGTACGCTCATCGGCACCTCCACGAACGTCGCTGTCAGCGGGGCCATCTCCAAGCTGGGCCTGGAGCCGCTGCGCATGTTTGAGTTTACCGGCATTGGCCTCGTCCTCACGCTGACGGGCATTCTCTACATGGTCTTCATCGGCAGCCGCATGGTGCCGGAGCGCGACAAAGCGGCGGCCATCAGCGGGGACTCCATGCGCGACTACCTGGCCGAAGTCGTGGTGCTCCCTGGCTCTCCGCTCATCGGTCAGGCTGCATTTGATTCAGACTTTTCCGCGATGGACTTTCAGGTGCTGAAGATCCGCCGCGCCGACCATCCTCTGGATGCCGGACCCAACCTCCGATTCGAAGAAGGAGATGTCGTCCTAGTGTCTGGAAAGGTGGAAAATCTGATCCGCGTGAAGAAGATCGAAGGTCTCGACATTCTCGAAGACGTCACGCTGCGCTCCTCGGGCATCGATATGCGTGACGCGCAGGTGGCCGAGGTCGTTCTCACGCCGCGCTCCGGCTTTGTGGGCCGCTCCCTGCGTGAAAACAATTTCCGCCAGCGCACCGGCCTCTCCGTGCTCGCTCTCATGCGCGGGGACCGTGCGCTGATGCACCACATGGCGGATGAAAAGCTGCGGGCGGGCGATGTGCTTCTGCTGCAGGGGCCGAGCGACCGCTTCCGTGCCTTCGAGGAAGGCAATGACATGATCGTCATCACGCAGCATCAGTTCAGCGACGAGACGCGCAAACGCGGCCTCAGGCTGCTGGGCGCCTTTGTCCTCGCCGTGATCGCAAGCAGCTTTGACTGGATCCCCGATACGGCCGTGTTTGTGATGGTGGCCATCATGGCGGTAATGACGCGCTGCATCAAGCTGGAGAACGCTTACGCGAACATCGACTGGCGCCTGCTCATCCTGATCGGCGGCATGATGGCATTTGGCGAAGCGATGAAAACGTCCGGAGCTTCACTCATGATCGCGCAATTTATCACCGGCTGGCTTCAGCCCATGGGTGTGTTTGCCGTCTTCACCGGCTTCTGCCTGCTGACGATCCTGCTGACGCAGCCGATGTCCAATGCAGCAGCGGCGCTCGTCGTCCTGCCTGTGGCGCTGCAGGCCGCTGAAACAATGGGCGCAGATCCGCGCGCCTTTGCCATCGGCGTCATGCTCAGCGCCTCCGCCTCCACGCTCACACCGTTTGAGCCCAGCTGCATTCTCGTCTATGGCCCAGGTAAATACCGCTTTGCGGACTTTATCAAAGTGGGCGGCGGCCTGACGGTGGCGATGCTCCTCGTCATTCTGGCCATGGTGCCGGTGTTTTGGCCGCTGCAGGCGAAATAAAGGTGTCTGCCACCTTTGTCCGCCATGCCCGTCACTCAGGCCCCAGCCCGGTCTTCTGTTTCAACACGATTTTTTCCATGGCTTTCATCTTCGAATAAGGCGGATGCGGCAGGGACACGAGCGATGCGATCAGGCCGCCCTGATGCACCACGGCGCGCTCGTGGGAAAACGTGCGGAAGCTGTGATGTCCATGGTAGCTCCCCTGCCCGCTCTGGCCCGTGCCGCCAAAAGGCAGATGCGAATTGACGATGTGCAGCAGGGTGTTGTTGATGACCGTGCCGCCGGCGCTGGTCTCGCTCAGCATGCGCTGGATGAAGGCCTCATCGCCACCGAAGGCGTAGAGCGCGAGCGGCTTGCCGCCGGACTGAATGAACGAGAGCACCTCCTCCAGCGAATCATACGCTAGCACTGGCAGCAACGGCCCGAAGATCTCCTCCTGCATGATGAGCATGGATGGCGTGACTTCGGTCAAAACGGTGGGCGCCACATAGCAGGAGGCCTCGTCTGTGTCTCCGCCGATGGCCACCTGCGCACCTGCGGTGCTGGAGGTGTCCAGCAGACGCTTCATGCGCTGCCAGCCGCGGGCATCCACTACTCGCGCAAAGTCAGGCGAGGCACGGCGCTGCTCGGGGGTCTCGCCATAAAATTCTCGAATTCGCTGGCAGATGGCGGCCACAAACTCGCCACACAAGGCACGGGGCACCCACACATGATCCGGGCAGATGCAGGTCTGCCCCGCATTGAGGAATTTGCCAAACGCGATGGCTTGAGCTGCTTTGGAAATATCGGCGGTCTCATGCAGCACTGCGGGCGATTTGCCACCCAGCTCCAAGGTGACGGTGGCCAGGTGTTGCGCGGCTTTGGCCATGATCTTTTTTCCCACCGCGGGGCTGCCCGTGAAGAAGACATGATCAAAGGGGCATTCCATCAGCGCTTCCGCCGTCGGCACACCACCCATGAACGCGGCGACCTCATTGGACGAGAAGGTTTCGTTGATGAGCCTGGTCAGCACAGCCTCTGTCTGAGGCGTACGATCTGAGGCAGACATCATCACCACATTGCCCGCAGCGATCGCGCCCACGAGTGGCAGCAAAAACAGATGCACGGGATAATTCCACGGCGCAAGAATGAGCACCTGGCCCCTGGGCTCATGACGGATCTCGCTGCGAGAACCGAGCGTGAAGAGATGAGCGGCCACGCGTTTCGGTTTCATCCAGCGCTTCAGGCGCGCGCACACAAACGCGATCTCTTCCGTGATCGGAGCGATCTCAGAGAGCGCCACTTCTGCCTGACACTTGCCGAAATCATTCCGCATGGCCGCAACGATTTCATTGCGGTGCGAGATCAAAGCAGCGCGAAGCTTCTTCAGCTTTTCGATGCGCTGCTCCGCCGTGCTTTGCGCGATGTGCCAGCGATTTTTTCGCTGCGCTTCAAAAACTTCCTGGATCTGGGAGGAGTTCATGGAGACGAGAAGCTCAGGAGAAAACGAGTTGTTCCCAGCTCTTATGATTGGGAGTGATTAGGTTGCCTGAAAACTCATATCCGTAAGTACTGCGAACAACTCCAACAAGTGCGTTCCGCCTTGGAAATACAGGGGTTCCACGGGCACTCGCGGTGTGGACGGTTCCGGCAGCAAATGTGAGCGAACTGGAATAACCGGAGGTGTTCGCCCTTGTTCTCATGGCTTGCGGTTTTGTTGGTCGAGTTGTGCACGTGTTGTTCGCAGCAGTTCACCGAGCGCCGGATTGTCGAGCGCGGTCTGTGCGGCCTGCACTTCCGCATCTTTTTTGCTGCGTCCGCTCCCACGTCCCAGCTGGGCACCCTGCCAGGATACGGTGGCGATGAAGTTTTTGGCGTGGTCCGGTCCTTCGGCACCCACGATTTCATACTGTGGCGGTTCAATGCCCACGGCCTGAATGAGTTCCTGAAGCTGTCCTTTGGGATTGGCATCCAGAGGGCCGCGACTGAGGGCTTCGAGATCTTCAGCAAAAAGTCGTGCGGCGAATTCATGGGCGGCTGCACTCCCGGAGTCGAGGTGGATGGCGCCTGCCACGGCTTCGAGCGCATCGGCCAGTGTGGATTCGCGATTCCGGCCGCCGTTCGCCTCCTCCCCGCGTCCCATGCGCAGGTAGGCACCGAGCCCGATCCGGCGTGCGATGCGAGCAAGCGCCTTGGTGGACACCAGCTGGGCGCGCGCCTGGGTCAGCACGCCTTCGTCCGCCTGGTCCAGGCGGTGAAAGAGCAGATGGGAGAGTGCCAGCTGCAGCACGGCATCGCCCAGAAACTCAAGACGTTGATTGTCCGACTGGGCGCGCTGGCTTTCATAGCCGACACTGCCGTGCGTGAGCGCGATCTGGAGCAATGCGGGATCGCGAAAGGTATGACCGAGGACGTTTTCCAGCGCTTGCATGAGTGCCTCCTTTGTAGCCGGAAGTCCGGCAGCACTCCATGAAAAAAGTGGGGTGACCGACGGGACTCGAACCCGCAACAACCAGAATCACAATCTGGGGCTCTACCGTTGAACTACGGCCACCATCTCTAATCGAGAGTCAGGGATAGTAGCCAGACAAAGCCGGTGCGCCAGCGAAAAATCAGGGGGGTGCGGCCGGGGGGTGAAATCGGGTTCAGTGCTGGCGGCGGAACCACACCCAGGGCAGGGCGAAAGCGGCGGTGACGAGCACCGTGAGCACCCCAATCATGGCGGTCATGCCGAGGGTGATGAGGCCGCGATTGCTGCCAGCCGCCAGGGCGCCAAATCCCAGTCCGGTGCTCAGTCCGCAGTAGGCCAGCGAGCGGCCGAGGGAGGCAATGCGCTCACGGTTCATGCCGGGTTCCCGCAGGGAATGCATGACATGAATGGTGAAATCCAGCCCCAGGCCCAGACAAAGCGGCACTGCGCCCACGCTCATGAGGTTCCAGGTCAAACCACAGGCCGTCATGCTGCCAAGCAGGATCCAGCCGCTGGCTGCCAAGGTCAAGAATGCGAACAGCCGCTCCCGCCAGCCATGAAACACAAGCAAGAACAGCACGCACGCGATGACGACGGTCGGCACGCAGACGCGCAGGATTTCCTGTTTCAGCAGTGGCTCCAGGGAGGTGCGCAAAAAGGCCCAGCCTGCGGGGTGTGCGCCGGGGATCTTTTCCACCGCATGCAGCACCGGCGCATTTTCCAGGCTGCGCCCCGCAGTGAGGCGCACGGAACCGATGGCCATCAAACCGTGCTCCGCATGCTGGGAGACGATGCCGCCGAGGTTTTCGAGAACGATGGGTTTGGGCCACAGGGGCAGCGAGGGCTTGGTAGCAGCCCACGCCTGCCATTGCTTGAAAACTCGTTCGGTCAGAGCGTAGGCCACGTCGGTGAATCCCGCGGCATCCGTGGCCTGCCTGAGTGCATCCGAGCGCGTGGCGAGCGATTGCAGGAGGGCGAGGTTTGCCTGCTGCGCCGCTGCATCTGGCACGAGCGCGAGCGGCAGCATGTTCGCCTCGACTTCGTCACTCTTGAGGATCTTCTCCGCGGCGAGGATGCTCTCGCGCAGAGAGGAGCTGTCTTTGGCTGCGAAGATCAGCGGCACATTGCGCCCGGGTTCGGCGCTGCTGTTCAGCATGCGTTTCTCGATGTCGTCGATGACGTCAAAGGCCTCGCTCTTGTCAGGCCGCAGCACTGCGGAGCCGAAGTCCATCTTGGGCAGGCCTTTCCATCCCATCACCACACTGGCGGCGATGAGCGCGCCCAGAACGCACACGACCATGACGCCCTGCATCTTCATGGCAAAGCGTGTGGTGCCGTGGTGCTCCTCAAGTTTTCCCGTGGTCATGCCCAGTGGCAGAAAGCCAAAGATCATGACCGCCGCGCCGATCAGCACACCGAGCGCGGACAGGACACCGAGCTGGGCCACACCAGGCAGCTGGCTCAGCCCCAGCATGGCAAAGATGCCTGCGATGCTGACCGCAGACCACGTGACACTGGGCAACGCACGCCTGCAGATGCTGCCAAAACCTTCGCCTGGATGCTCGCGTGCCACATGCAGACCCACGACGCCAAAGTCTTCGATCAAGCCGGTGAGGATCGCCGCGAATCCCATCGACATCACATTGAGCGAGCCATAGATCGCACCTGCGGTTCCGAGCGTGAGCATGTTGGCGCAGAGGATGGCCAGCAGCAGCCAGAAGAGCGGCTTCACGCTGCGATGCAGCAGCCAGAAGAGGAAGCCGACGATGAATGTGACCGCGCCGATGGACTGCCGCATGTCTCCTTCCATGCCTGTGGCAATCTCTGCCTGAAACGCAGGATCACCGGTGAAGCCAATTTTCACGCCCTTGAGCTCTCCCTGCTGCGGCAGCCACTTTTCGCGCACTTCGGCTTTGATCTGCGTGAGCCAGGCATTGGCTCCGCGGTAGTCCGCCAGCGCCTGGCCCGGTGGTGTGACAAACAGCAGACGCAGGGTGCCGTCGCTGCTGCTGAACTCATCCGTCATGAGGCTGCTCATGTCCCCTCCCCCGCTCATGAGTGCCAGCGCGCCGCGTGCGAGACCCAGCGGATCATAACCGCTGAGCGTGGCGTTTTGCAGATCCAGCGAAGAGCTTGCCGCTGCCTTCGACTTTGCCAGCAGCGCATCGATGGAAGCGGGATCGAGCGATGCGGCCAGCTTGGCCACCTCCTGCGGCGGTGCGTTCAGCCAGAGATAGGCCACCACTTCGGCGATGATCGCGGGGTCCGATTGCAGCAGCGATTTGCTACGCACACTCGCGCTCAACTCCGGCTTTGCCGCCAGGTGCTCGGCCAGCGCATCCGCCGTGACCTCCACCAGCGCGGGATCTTCCGCCTGCACCGCGATGAGGAGCAGATTGCGTTTCTGCTCCCGCAGCAGCCTCGTGCCCTGCAGGCCAGGCAGCTCCTGAGGGAGCAGGCTCAACGGATCCACATCAAAGTCCAGCCGCGAAATCCCAAACCATCCCGCTGCAATGACGAGCAGGACAAAGAACAAACGAAGCGCGGCAGGTTTCCTCATGAGTGGCTGAAAGAAGCGGTGTCAGGAGGGATGTCCACTGTCGAATGGTCCTGCGTACGCACCACCTCTTTTAAACTCGCGCAAGCAGCCGCACCATGGGCTGGCGCATGGGCAGGTCGTGGGAGCGGCATCACTTCGGAATGGCTGTCCGCATGTCGTCAAAGACCTTGCCAGACTTCTGCTGGTTCTGCTGCTGAATCTCGGTCTGGCGTGTCGCGGCGAGTTGTATCTCGGCCATCGCCGTGTTGAAGGTTTTTAGGTCATTGTCATCGTTAAACAGGAACTTGCCGTTGCTCACCTGCCAATGACCGCGTCTTTTCCGCAGCAGCTCCATGATGTTTGCCATCTGGTCCACGACACTTTCCTCAAGCTTCCAAGTCTCGTTAAAGGTGGCGAGAGCCGGCGGTATGCCTTTCTCTGCGCCAACGGCGCCGCTTTCTTTTTCCGCGAGGCTGATGGTGCTGGCGCGAATCTTCTCCGGCAGGCTGGACAGCGCGGCGCGCATTTTGTCGCCCTGCTTTCTCACCAGCACACGGACGCGTGCCAGGATGGTCTCAGTCTCGCTGAAATCGGTGTCCGCCTGCACCCGTGCGGTATCGAGGAGGCGTGTGAATCCAGTCTTGTCGAGCTCCTCGGTGTATTCCTTTTGCAAGGCTGCCATTTCCTCAAAGTACTGCCGTGAGATGAGCACGAGTTTTTCCATGTCGCTCGCATCATCCGGCGCCGGGGTGGGTGTCGCGGAGGGTGGTGCATCTGCAGTGGGAGGGATTGCTCCCGCCTGCATCTTCTTCATGTCGTCCTCCAGCTTGTTCAGCTCCTCACGTGCTCTCTCGTTGCTTTGGGATGACTGCACCACAGGCCGTGACGCAGAGCCGAGGCGCTGCAGCAGCATGGCCCCCGCCATCATCAGCAAAGCGAAGAGCACCGCGCCGATGCCATAGCTGCGTGCCAGCACGCTCGTAAACGACTTTTTGCATGCGGCAGCGATTCCCGCGATCACAAGTGCGGTCACCACCGCGAAGATGCACACGGCCAGCGTATAACCGATGGCACCGCCTAAAACGGCTGGCAGGCCCGTGTTTCCGAGGGCGACGTCCAGGCTCGAAACAGGCTCGATGAACTTCTTCATCAGGCAGAAAAAGAACGTCACTCCCGTGCCGATGATGGGGAACCAGAGGCGCCCTTTGTCGGTCAGAGATGACTGCTGGCCCTGATGAAAGGACTGCCCCTGAGGAATCGCAGGTGGCTGGTAGGGCTGATATTCCTGCGAGGGCGCGGATGCGGGCGCTGCGCCTGGAACTTGGACCACGCCGCGGCAGCCTGGACAACCGACCTCCATGCCTGCCAGTGACACGTCGGCATCGATCGGCTGACCACAATGTTGGCAGTAGAATACAGGCATGAAATCAAAGAGTGAATGTTGCTATGAGCTGCGGGCGCAGTGCTGCTGGCGCTGGAACGACGTGGACCGCTGCGCTCTCACCGCTTTTTTCGTGATGGCGAAACGCGGTCTATTTGAAGGCTCCCGCCACCAGCATGGAGATCAGGAAAGCGGTGCCCAGCCCCCCAACGATCAGGCCAAAGATGGCCCGGCCCATGCCGTGTTTGGGATTTGCCGTCGTCCTGCTCTTCCGAATGTCCCGGATGGCCACGATGGAGACGATCACTGCCAGCGGCGCGGGCAGGACCACAAGGCTGAACAGTCCCAGATAACCCGCCGCGATGGCCCATCCGGAGCGGCCCACCGGCAGCAGCATGCGCATGGCAGCGCTGTCAGCCAACTTGGTGGGGGCGGCCATGGGCGGCGGCTGCGGCGTGCCGAAGACAGGTGGCGGCGGGGGGGATGGGATGGGCGGCGGAGTTTGCATGAGAAGTAGTGCGGGATTCGAGCAGCCACGGCATGCGGAACCCATGAGAAGGAGCAGGGCATGCCATACGGGGTCCTTTTAACAAGGCATCCGAAGAGCTGTCAACGGCATTCAGACTGGGATCCTGCCGCTGATCTTGCAGGCAGGCATTGTGCTGACCGAACTACGAGTCAATTGCGGTATCACAGCGGCCACTCAAGATCTGCACTAAATTTTTGGCTGCATAAATAAGGCACCCTGCGCAGACAGTTCCGAGTGCACTGGCAGCGCGCCTTTGAGAAGACTGCATCGCCAGCCAAGTGAAAAATCCCAATGGCAATGCCGCTATCAATGCCGCCGTCATTCTTATCAAACTAGACTTCCGGATGGTGGCTTTTTTCGCCCTCATTCCAACTGCGATCATTTCATCGGCCTCTTTCTCGATGATGCCGTGCTTATCGCTCAACCACTCGCGCACCTCAGATTCGGAGGCGTCCCAAGACATCTTGCCATTGAGTTGTTCCTGAATTTTGTCGCGGGTCATGGTTTTTTGGTATTACCGAATCGCTGAATGGAACACCGGCCTCATTCGCCGCATCTCCCAGCTCAACAGCCCCTCGGGGCTTCGCATCTGAATGAAGGTTATGACCATCCCAACTGCTGAAGACCGAAGATGTCATTCCAAATCTTGGTCATGTGCCGAATGCGACCATCTTCAAACTGCATCGCATACATATATTCAGCCGACAGCGTCTTGCCGGTAGGCTCAACCGGTCCTCCCGGTCCGGTATGCGTGCCGTAATAGACGCCGTAACCCGCAACGCACTGGCGCTCATGGTCTTCTGCGAAGAATCTCAGCTCGTAGCGTCCGTCCGGTACCGGCGTGAAAAAACCCTTCATCCAGTCGGTGTAACCTTCCAAGGTCTTGACGTCGGCGAGCGCCGCACCCTGCGCCGAGAACGTGGCATCTGGATGGCAGTACTCTTTACAAACCTGCCAGCCTTGACCGCTGTCACAGGCGTCAAAAAACAATCTGGCTTTGTCGTAGATGGTGCTCATGTGTTTGATTGGTTGTTAATCCAAAGCTGATTCTACCGGCGACCTTCTTGCCGGGGTACTGCGGGTGTTTTAGCTCTTGGGACCAGAATGGCAACCCCACAGTCGGCTTTCACGGGGGTGATGGATGGTGGCAGCGAGTTGACAGTGCGTGCAGCAGGCCGCATGACTCGCACGCATGACTGGCATCGCATCGCACGAACAAATCAGCGCACTCATCCGTCATCGTCGTTCCATCAAACCGGTGGACATGGATGCAGCGCGTGGCGTGGACCGCGCTCTGCTGTCACAAGTGCTCGAAGATGCCACCTGGGCGCCCACGCATGGACTGACGGAGCCGTGGAGGTTCATCGTTCATCAGGGAGCGGCACGTCAGCGTCTCGCGGACGCCATGCAGAGAGTGTATCGTGAGACGACCCCGGCGCATGAGTTCCGCGAGGACAAGATGAAGAAGATGGGGGAGAACCCGCTGCTCTCCGCCGTGGTGATCGCGGCGGTGATGGAACGTCGCGGTGGGGATAAAATTCCTGAACTCGAAGAGATCGAGGCAGTGGCCTGTGCGCTGCAAAATCTGCAGCTATCCGCCACGGCCGCAGGCCTGGCCTGCTACTGGTCTTCACCTCCGCTGCTGGGCACGCGCGAGTTTGCGGAGTGGTTGCAGATCGGTGCGGCGGATCGCTGCGTGGGCCTGATTTACCTCGGCTGGCCGCGCGCCGGACTGAACTGGCCGCGGAGCGTGCGCAAACCGGTCGAATCCAAAACCCTCTGGCTCGATGACTGAGTGGTTCAGCCATGCCTGGGATGCGACGACGCATTTTTTTACCACCATGCCCTGGGCCATGTGGGGTGTGTGGACGCTGACGATCTGCCTGCTCGTCGTGGGCATCGTCGGTTCCGTCGTGCCGTTTCTCCCCGGTCCGATGCTCATCTTTGCCGCGGCCATCATTCATACCGTGCTGCGTCCTGAGTCCGGCATGAGCCTCTGGGGTTTTGTCTTTTTATCTCTCGAACTGGTGCTGTCTTATGTGGTCGATTTTGCCAGCGGTGCCATGGGCGCGCGCTGGTTTGGCGCGAGCCGCTGGGGCATTGCCGGTGTGTTCATCGGCGGCATCGTGGGCATGTTCTTCATGCCGTTTGGTCTGGTGCTCGGCCCCTTGATTGGTGGCATTTCCTTCGAGCTGGTCTTTGCCAAAAAGCGGCTGCAGCCTGCGGCGAAATCCGCCTGGGGTTCACTGCTCGGCACGGGCGTGGGCCTGGTGCTGCGCCTCGTCGTCGCCTTCATCATGGTGGCGACTTTCTTTCTCGATGCGCTGGTGTGGTGAACCTCACGCCTTCCCATACAGCAGCATGCGCGCGCCGAAAGTGACAAGCACAAAGCCGAAGATTCGTGTGAGCGTCTCACTGCTCAGCGTCTTCATCCAGTTCGCTCCGAAGTAGGCGAAGATGGATGCGGACACCGCGGTGATGGCGGCCACTTTCCATTCCACGTAGCCGTTTCTAGCATTCTGTGTCGTGGCCATCAGCGCCGTGGGAATGATGATGGCCAGCGAAGTGGCGACCGCCGTTTTATGAGGCAGCTTCAGGAAGAACACAAACGCCGGCACCATGACCACGCCGCCGCCGACACCGCACAGTGCGGCGACCGCACCGCTGATAACACCGATGGCGAGACAGGTAAGAATGGTGGAGGTGGACATGGGAAAATCAGCGGGATTGACGGGCCAGCAGGCCCACGAGCAGACGCTCGAGCACGAGCTTGGGATCGAGCGATGAAGTGACGAGCTTTGAATTGGCAGCGAGGCAGGCTTTGAAGCCTGCGTGCAGTTCATCGAGTGTGAAGTTTCCTGCTTCTGGCAGCGCGAGAAACATGGGATACGCATTGAAGCCGGTGCCGTCTTTTTTCCGCGGCAGATGCGAGGTGGCCGTGGAGGGCAGTGCTTCAAGGGAGGAGCAGAAGCCGTTGTAGTTCATCTTGTTCAGCCGGTGGCGCGAACCGAGGTCCTTGATGAGAAGCAGGCTGCGCACCCGCGGAACGATGGCGGCGAGCAGCAGTCCGATGGCGTTCTGCCCCTGGTACATCAGCGTGCCCAGCAGGTCCAGCGCACGCGGCAGATCTCGTTTTCCGATGGCATTGCCCAGATCCCACAGCACCCCTGCCCTGCTCATGGACACCATGTGCTGCACCGTCTTCAATCCGGCACGCCGGCGCTCTCCGAGATAGAGGTCGATCTTTTCCAGTTCGTTCTCCATCTGCCGCGTGTCATCGCCGGCCATCTGCACCAGCAGTTCCAGCGCTCCGCTTTCAAAGGTGATGCCCAGATCCTTTGCTTTGCGCGAGGCCATGGCGAGCACCGGACCCTCCCAGCCTGCGCGGGAGGTGTCGGGTTTGTCGAAGACCTCCATCGCTGCGATTTTGGAAATGCGCTTGTAGGAGCCGCGGCGTTTGTCGATGGCCGTGGCGCTGATGACAAAGCTCACATCAGAACCGAGGCCGCGTTCGACCACGTCGAGAATGCGTTCAAATCCGTTCACCGCGTCCTGCCCTTTGCCGGGACCGGAGTCGCCGAGGAAGTTGGCGTTTTTCAGCCACACCACTTTGCTGCCGCCGAAGAATGGCAGCGTCTGCAGCGCCATGCATACATTGGAGCAGATGGTGCCGGCGTGCTCCGCATTGTCAGCGGTGCCGTCGATGATGTCGTTGCTAAAGTCTCCGGCATCCGGTGGTGTGAGGCTGCGCACCAGCATGAGCGCGGCCTCTTTCACCCGCGCCTCATCACTGCCCATGAAGACACTGATCTGGCTGGCTGCGGTTTTTTTCGGTGGCGGCATGCTTCACCGATGGAGCAGGATGCGCGCGGCATCAAGCCTCGCCGTGCGTGCGCGGTCTTGACATTCTTTCAGCGATTTGATGAAATCAGACAAATTCATCCACCACCATGAAAACATCATTGATTGGGTCCAGGGTTTCGACGGCGGTTTTGTTTCTCACCACTGCCTTGTTCATGTCCGCAGCGAGCATCTCAAAGGGAGCGGAAGATCTGAATGCCGTGTATCAGCAAGGACGGGCCGCCTATTATAAAGGAGACCTCGACACGGCCTACCGTCTTCTGTCCCGCGTGGCAGCGGCCAATCCAAAACACGCCGAGACCGCCAACATGCTGGCCTACATCCGCGCCAATTATCAGCCAAAGGATGACTCGCTGAAAAATCAGTACGCCGCGCTCATCCTGCCGAAGATCGAAATGTCTGACGTCACCCTCACGGAGGCAATCGAAGGTTTGCGGTCTCTCTCCAAAAATGCCAGCGGTGGGAAGGTGGTGCCCAATGTCATCGTGAAAGGCGCGGAGCTAGGAGAGAAAAAGCTGAGCCTGTCTCTCTCCAACGTGCCTTTGAGCGAAGCGCTAAACTATGTGACCCAGCTCAGCGGTGCCAAGGCCACTTACGAAAAGCATGCGGTCATTCTGAGTCCCGAAGCCGACACCACTACCTCGACCGCTGCGGCGAAGTGAAGGTGCCTAGATTCAAATGATTGATTTTGAGCAAGATAAGTGAGTTGTTCAAAGAACGTAACTGAGCAGGATACCAAGAAGTTTGGTATCAAGGGCAAATGCGCTTCCCAAGCTCGAGCCAAAGGGAGATCGAGGCCTGCTGGCATACACGAGGCTTGGGGTCTTGGGCATCGAGGCATTTGGCATCTTTCCAAAGATGACCATTGAATCGGCCGCTGCGGGGATCAGGTGTGGGCAAGAAAATGGGAGAGCGAAAGCTCTCCCATCCAAAACTCGGACTGAAGGTTTGTCCTCTCAGTCGTTGAAGAAGTGCCGCCCGGTCTGGCCGGCTTCGGTCTTGTTGTCCACCTCCCAGTACACATCTTCAAAGATGGTTTCCGGTTCGGGATAAGGACTGGACTTCGCAAACTCGGCTGAGTCCTCAGCTTCCTTCTGCGCTTCCTTGTCGATCTTCTTCAGGTCTTCTTCCGTGGCCACGCCCTCGTTGAGAAGGTTGCGCTTCCAAACCTGGATCGGGTCGTGGTCGTTCTGGAACTTCTCCACCTCTTCCTTGGTGCGGTACTTGAACTTGTTGGCGTCCGCGACGGAGTGGCCTTCCCAGCGGTAGGTGGCGATTTCGAGGATGCTCGGCTTCGACTCATTATGGGCGCGTGCGATGGCCTTGCCCACACCGGCGCGGACTTCATAGACGTCCTCACCATTGAACTGCTCCCAGGCCATGCCGTAGCCTTCGGCCCGTTTCGCCAGGAAATCCTGGTAAGCGGAGGAGCGCTGCTGGCTGGTTCCCATGGAGTAGCCATTGTTTTCGATCACATAGATCACGGGCAGATCCCACAGCTCGGCGAGATTCAGAGACTCATGGAAGGCACCCTGGTTCACTGCACCATCGCCGAGGAAGCAAAGGGCTGCACCTTTGAGGCCACGATATTTCAGGCCGTAGGCGAGTCCAAGGCCGAGAGGAGTCTGGCCGGCGACGATTCCGTGACCGCCCCAGTAGTTCTTGTCCGGCGCGAAATAGTGCATCGAGCCGCCCTTGCCGCGGGAGCAGCCGGTGGCCTTGCCGAAGAGTTCCGCCATGCACTCGTTCATGCCCATGCCCACAGCCAGTGCGTGACCATGATCGCGATAAGCGGTGATGACGTGATCGTTCTCACCCATCACGGAAACCGTGCCCACGGCCACGGATTCCTGGCCGATGTAAAGGTGAAGGAAGCCACCCATGCGACCAGCTTGGTAGTGCTGCAGGGACACCTGCTCGAAGCGGCGGATGCGGACCATCTTGCGGTAGAGCTCGATCTTGTCGGCAGCGGTAAGCTTCTGATTGATGGGGTCGGCAGCGTGTTTTGCCAGGGCGTTTGAAGGGGCGGTTGCAGTGGCCATGTGATAGGGTTCGATACTAGCTGGATGCATGCCGGAAGCAAGCAGGGTGTTTAGCCCGCGGAATGGGATGTAAAGGGTCCCTTGTGCAGGTGCCGGAATCCCTGCACAGGTAGGGCAAAACTGCCCTCAGTCCCCCAAGTCTATGGCGCTGCAAATCTCCACTTAGGGGCAGGTCGTTCTTCTGGCGGCGGTCCCCACCGCTGTCGCCCAGCGGCTACCCACAAGTCCTTCTCGCTCACGGCAGAGGCTGGAAGACTAGTCCCCTACCCCACACTGTGTGTCATACCCAGCGCAGGTAGGGCGGACTGTCCTCAGTCCGCCGTGGTCCATGGCATTGAAAACCTCCACTTTGGGCATGCTGCACCTCTAGCAGCGGTCCCCACCGCTGTCGCCCAGCGGCTACCCACAAGTCCTTCTCGCTCCCGGCAGAGGCTGGAAGACTAGTCCCCTAACCCCGCACTGTGTGTCATACCCAGCGCAGGTAGGGCGGACTGTCCTCAGTCCGCCGTGGTCCATGGCGCTGAAAACCTCCACTTTGGGCAGGAGGCATTTCCGGCAAGCGGTGGCCAACGCAGGCACCATGCACCCCTCACGTCCTTTCACTGACGGCGGAAGCGGAAGAACCCACCCCCGCTGCATGCTCCCAGCTCCCCCGCGATTCACCTTTTCTCCTCATCTCATGGTCAGATTGTCTCCTCGCCTTCCCCCCTTCCCCGCCGGTTTGAAACGCTTCCGGCGATTCCCTTTTGTTCCACATGGAACAATTCTGTGCCCTGTGCTACCCTGATCGCCCCCATGTCCAACAGCCTCTTTACCTTCCCCAAGCACTACGACGTCATTGTCTGCGGAGCCGGCCATGCCGGGGTGGAGGCGGCGATGGCGGCGGCAAGGCTGGGATGCCAGACGGCCATCCTCACTCAGAACTTGGACACCATTTCCCAGATGTCCTGCAACCCCGCCATCGGGGGTCTGGCCAAGGGTCATGTGGTGCGGGAGATCGACGCCCTCGGTGGTGTCATGGGCCGGAACACGGACGCCACAGGCATCCAGTTCCGCATGCTGAACGCCCGCAAAGGCCCCAGTGTGCAAGCCCCCCGGGCCCAGTGCGACAAGAAGGCCTATCAGTTCCGCATGAAGTGGCTGCTCGAAAACCAGCCCAATCTGGACATGCATCAAGGCAACGCTGCCGAGATCCTGGTCGAGAACGATGTCGTGGTCGGCGTGCGGACCAGCCTCGGCATGGTCTATCGGGCCAAGGCGGTGGTCATTTCCTCGGGCACTTTCATGCGCGGCCTTCTCCATGTGGGCCAGCAGAATCAGGCTGGGGGCCGCATGGGGGACAGCATTTCCACCCTTTCTGACAGCCTCCGCACCCTCGGCTTTGACGTCCAACGCTTCAAAACCGGCACCCCCTGCCGCCTCAACAGCCGCAGTATCGACTTCTCCAAGTGCGAGCTGCAGCCCGGCGACGAGCCAGCTCCGCGCTTCAGCTACCTCTCCGGGACCCTCCCGGAGGATGAACTTGAGGATCCCATGGAAGGCGCCACCCCCCTTCCCGGCACCGGTCCCAGCCAGTTCACCCTCAATTCCTGGGGTCCTGTAACGTTCCACGTGGAACAAATTCCCTGCTGGATCACCTACACCACCCCCCAAACTCACGACATCATCCGGGCCAACATCCACAAGTCGGCCATGTATTCCGGCAAGATCGAGGGGGTGGGACCCCGCTACTGCCCCTCCGTGGAGGACAAGGTGGTGCGCTTTGCGGAGAAGGAGAGGCACCAGATTTTCCTGGAACCTGAGGGTCGTCACACCCGCGAATTCTACGTGAACGGTGTCTCCACCTCCCTGCCGTTCGAGGTGCAATATGACTTTATCCGCTCGATCCCCGGCCTGGAAAAGGCCGAGATCATCCGCCCCGGTTACGCGGTGGAGTATGACTATTGCCCCCCAACCCAGCTCCACCCCACTCTGGAGACCAAGCGCGTCTCCGGCCTCTACTTCGCAGGGCAGATCAACGGCACCTCCGGCTACGAAGAAGCCGCCGGACAGGGTCTCATCGCGGGTGCCAATGCCGCCCTTAAGGCCACCGGCCGTCCCCCTTTCCTGCTCCAGCGCAGCCAGGCCTACCTGGCCGTGATGATCGACGACCTTGTGACCAAGGGCACCACCGAGCCCTACCGCCTCTTCACCTCTCGTGCCGAGTACCGCCTGCTCCTCCGCCAGGACAACTGTGACCTCCGCCTTACCCCGCTGGCAGCTCAGGCAGGTCTCGTCTCCCCTTTCCGCATCCGCCATACCGAGGTAAAAATTGCCGCCATCGCCGCCGCCCGCACCTTGCTGCAGGAGGCCCGTATGGGCGATGTGACGCTGGAAAAATGGCTGCGCCGCCCGGAGAGCACCCCTGCCCAGCTCCCCGCCGAGCTGTATTCCCGCTTCACCCCCGAGGTCTGGAGCCTGGTGGAAAACGACGTCAAATACGCCGGCTACATCACCCGGCAGGAAGACATGGTGGCCAAGACCTCCCGCATGGAGGAAAAGATGATTCCCGCCGACTTCGACTACCACGCCATCCCCGGCCTCAAAACCGAAGCCAAGCACCGCCTCACCGCCCTCCGCCCCGCCACCCTCGGCCAGGCCGCCCGCGCCCAAGGCGTGAACCCGGCGGACATCGCCCTGCTGGCGGTGATGCTGAAGAGAGGCATGAAGGAAACCGAGGGTGCTGAAGCGGAGTTGTAGATTTCCTTCTTGGAAGATTAAGCCTCGAATCTCAGCCCACCCACGAATGAATCCTCTCGATCCTTCTGGCTATCTCTTCTGGCTGATCCTTGCCTTTGGGCTCCTTGGTCTGGTACGACGTCGGCGTTCTAGGTCGGCAACTTCAGATACTCTGGAGAGCCGTTTCGTGATTCACCTGAGCGAAACGGAAGTTTCCTGCCACCGTCCGGATGGGATGATCGAAAGCGTGCGTTGGGATGATTTGCAGAAGGTGGAAGTGCTCACCAATAGCGACGGGCCACTGCTGCCTGATGTTTTCTGGTTGCTGCACGGTACGGAGAAAGGCTGCTGCATTCCGCAAGGTGCCACTGGGGATGGGGCGCTTCTGGACCGGCTGCAATAACTCCCCGGCTTTGACAATGGTGTCGTCATCGAGGCGATGGGCAGCACTAAGAAAGCCCATTTTATGTGCTGGCAGAGGCCTGGCTAAAGTCGGGATGTACATCCCAAAACTCTGGCATTCCAAGGCGGGAATCTAGTGTATTCTGACCGTCACTCCATCATGCATACCTTCCCTGCCATTGACCGCCTCAAGGCAACGCTGGATCAGCATCGGCCTCTGGACCCGGTCATCGTGCGGAATCTGCGGGAGGATCTCATCGTGCGCTGGACTTACCATTCCAATGCCATTGAGGGTAACACTCTCACGCTTCAGGAAACCAAGGTGGCGCTGGAGGGCATCACCATCGGCGGAAAAACTCTGCGCGAGCACTTGGAGGCGGTGAACCATCGCAATGCCATCCTGCTGCTGGAAGAGCTGGTGCAAAAAAACGAGCCTCTCACCGAGTGGACCATCAAGTCCCTTCATCAGCTCATTCTCAGAGGCATCGATGACGACAACGCCGGGCGTTATCGCAGTGTCAACGTACGTATCGCGGGGGCCGGGCACCTTCCGCCTGATCAGCTGATCGTGCCGCAGTTGATGGAGAGTTTTATCACTTGGTATCAAAACGAAGCCATGGCGATGCACCCCATCGAGCGCGCTGCCCGGGTGCATAGCGACTTCGTGAAGATCCACCCCTTTGCCGACGGCAACGGACGCACCTCACGCCTGCTCATGAATCTAGAGCTCATGAAGGCGGGTTACCCTCCCGCAGTACTTCCGGTCGAGATGCGCCTGGCGTATTACACCGCGCTCGATGCTGATCACGTCCGTGGGGAAAAGGACGACTTTGTTCAAATGGTGGGCAGCATTTCGAAAGACGCCTTCCGCCCCTACTTCCATGCCTTGAGCCTGCCTTGGGAAGAAAGCCAGTGATCCGAGTGGACATACGGGAGCGTTTCCAATAAAAAGCAGTCGTCTCTGGCGTAAATCACGCCCCTGTTCCTGTACGGGATCTGGCCGCAACATTCACCCTTTCTTCCTTCCCATGCTTGAATGGTTCACCGAAACAACGGGCCGTGAGCGGTTGGTTTATGGTCTGGTAGGTCTCGGCATCAATCTGGCACTGCTTTTCTTCGTGGGCCTGATCTGGTTCTGGCTTTGGGCAGTTACAGCCGTGCTGCTGCTCTCTTCCATGTTTGGAGAATGGTAAGATCCACTTCGAAATTTTCTAATCATGACATGCACCCCCCTTTCACTGCTGCGGCTACTTGCGATGGTCGCCGTTCTTCTGGCCGGACTGGCGCTCAGCACCCTTCCCGCCGCCGAGGCTCCCGCGAAAAACGGCAAATCCGGCAAAGGCAAAGCAGGCGGCGGCCCCGCACGATGGGAGGAGACGATCAAAAAATTTGAGGCGGCCGATGCCAGCACGCCGGCACCCAAGGGAGCGGTCCTGCTTGTGGGCGGGTCCAATGCACGACGCTGGACCGATGTGGGCACCTACTTCCAGGATCGCAAGGTTATCAATCGCGGGTTCGGCGGCGCGCAGCTCACGGACGTGCTGCATTACGCCGACCGCATTGTGATCCCCTATGCGCCGAAGGTCATCCTTCTCAACGCCGGCGGCAACGACCTCGCTGCCGGCAAGTCGCCCGAGCAGATCCGCGATGCCGCCCGCGACTTCATCACCAAGGTCCACGCCACCCTGCCAGACACCCGCATCTTCTGCATCGGCCTTCCTCCCGTGCGCCGTTCGAGTTCACCGGAAGTGCTGGCGGTGATCCAGAAGATGAACACCCTCCTGGCCGAACTCGCGAAGAGCGAAAAGAACACCGAATTCATCGACCTCTTCCCCGCCTTCCTTGATCCCGAGGGCAAACCACGTACCGACTTCTTCGTCGAAGACGGCACCCACTTCAGCCCCAAGGGATATGCCGCAGTGCGGGATCTGCTGAAGGGGAAATTTTGATCGCCATGCCTGCGGTGCGGTGCGGCATCCACAAAGGTGCCTCACTTTCCGGCCTGCACCACCAGTCCCCTCACCTCCACCGCCTCCCCGGGGCGCAGCTTGAAGCAAAAATAACATTTCATACCAGAAGATGCTTTGCCGTCCACGGCTGGGGCGGAGGCCTCTTCGATGCGTGCGGCGTACCGGCCCTCCTTGCGGCCCAGCAGGATGGAGCGCCAGCGGCTGTCCTGCGGCGGGTTCATGCAGGAGACACGCTGGTTGGCGCCGTCTGCGGCCTGGAGGTCAAAGGATTCCAGCTGCCCGCGATACTCCGCAGAGACGATGAAGTCGCCTGCCAGCTCGGTTCCGCGATAGACGAGAATGGCGCGGGGCCAGCCATCGTTCGTCGTGTTCCGTGCGGTCAGCACACCATTGGCGATCTGCACGCTCATCTTCTCCAGCGGGTGCTCGATCCAGCGGTTGTCTGCTTTGGACCAGCACCACACACGCCAGTCTGCCGTCTGCATGGCAATCTTGCGTGCGGCCATGGTGGATGGAGGTGGCTGGTTTGCCGCTGCTGCCGCAGGACCACTGCCGGCACCAGTCCGCAGCTCGCGGATCTTGAGATTGCGATACGCCACCTCCGCCCCGTGGTCCTGCAGGGCGATGGCCGTGGCACGCTTCACACCCACACCGGGGTAGGGCTTGTACTTGCTGCTGGCGATGATGCGCTGCAGCTCCGCGCTGCCCAGTTCGCACTCCGCCACCTTGCGGCCGTTGAGCCAGTGCTCCACATGGTTGCCATCCACCACTATGCGGCCCTGATTGAACTCGCCCACTGGCCGCAGCGTCTTCCCGACAGGCGTGATCAGCGAGTAGATGGAGGCTGCGAGTCGGTCCGCGGCATTGCCGGCGTGCGGCGCATCATCCAGCACCTGGTATTCAAAGCCGACCGGGCTTTCGCCAGTGTCCCCTGGGTAAAAATTCGCAGGGCGTTTCTCGCCTTCGGTGAAGAGATACTCTACGCCGCTGTTCCCGCCCGCACCCACGCGCCATTCAAAGGAGAACTCGAAGTTCGTGTACTTGGCGTCTGTCACCAGATCGCCGCCATGGCCGTTCGGGCGGCCATTGCCTTTGGGAAGAACAAGGCAGCCGTCCTCGATGCGCCAGGAGCCATTCGCCACATGGGTTTTGCCATACGTATGCCAGTTTGCGGTGCTGCGTCCATCAAACAGCAGCCGCCAGCCCGCGGCCTGTTCCTGCGGCGTCAGCGTGTTGGCATCCGCGGCCATGATGCTGGGGGATGGAAACAGCAGCGCCTTCGCCATCACAATCAAGCAGGATAAACGAAAGGAAGTCCGGAGCATGGCATGCGGGGTTTTCAAAATGAAAGCGGAAGGCCCGGGCGAACACAAGCAAGGAAACGATGGTCGTGCTTCCGGAACTAAGAAGCAGAAAGCGTTTCAAACACCAAAAATATCGCGGCACGATATTTCGGTGCATCAATTTTCAACGTCGAATCGTTAATACGAACCCATGAAGCGACTCAACCCCACCGTCTCCATTGTCCTTGGTCTTGCCATGCTGCTCGCACCCTCCTGCGCCCCGGTTCCTGGCGAAAACGGCACCTTCAATGGCAGGCCAGTCCTCACTCGCGCCAGTCATCCTTCGGGTGGTCCCATGCATGAGGTGAAGGGCCGCTACCTGGGCCGTCGCTACTTCACACCGCCCGGCTCCAAAAGCGGACTTCAGTGGGTCGATGTTTACGGCCAGTGAACAGCGCCGCCACGTGAGGCTGCAGCAGTCAGTTCCGAAATGATAAGAGTCTGCAAGCGCCCGCTGCGTCGTCAGGCTCCTTTTACCATCGCTCATCCACAGCAGGATATGGAATGTGGTCGCGAAGGGAGGAAAAACCACCGCTACCCCTTTCCGCCGGCTCATTTCGTTCTCGACAAAACGGCGGAGCATCGCGCATAACGTCATCCGTCAGCCATACTTCGACTGGGTGCGCTCCGCTGCTCTCTGAAAATGAGACTGGCAGTCGCAGCTGCATTCCGGCAACCGCTTGCCACCATGAAACGCCCCTACCCTCTTCATGTCCTTCTCGTCGTCGCACTGCTTGGACTTGCCTCTTTTTCTCAAGCTGCGGAGGACCGGGATGACGTGGCTGAGGCCTATTTTCAGGCGTTTGTGGTATGCAATGCCGGAATGAAAGCCGCGCTGGCAGGCCAGCGTGAGGCTGCCATTGCAAATTTGAAATCGGCACAGTCAGCCATTCTGGAGATCCAGAAAAGCCATCCCACCTGGCAGTCTGAGATAGTCGCCTTCCGGCTCAAGAAGATCGCCACCGCCCTCAAATCTCTGGGTGAAGAGTGAGCAACTTTCCGCATACTGCTGCGGCCTCCTCGCGCCTCATGACCTCAAACTCGCTGCTCAGCCTCCTGATGCGTGCCATCGGTCTGCGAAGAACGTCGGATTTTCGGCGCGGCACTGGCATGGCAAACCAGTTCGTCCGCATGCCCCGCGATCGCTATGACCCGGATGATCTGCTGAAGCAGGTCGCGCAGCAACAGCCCCGTCCCGTAGGCGGCATGTGGGAGTTGGAGCTGGAGAATGATCTCTGCGAAATCGGCATTACGCTGCCGGGCGCCAGCGGAGCTCCTGATCCCGAAGCAAAGGCGTTTCTCGTCGAAGTTCTGCGCCAGGTGCGCACGCTCGACAATCTGGTGCAGCTCTCCTGCGAGCAGGAGTGTGTCCGCACAGGGCTGGGTTCTGAGAACTACGAGCTTGCGATCAGCTGGGTGTTCGTCGGGCCGGAAAACCTGGCGGAGCAAACCTTGGCGCTCACCTACTACGGCATGTGTGTGAACACGGAATGGGATGCCAAGTTCAAACGCGATGCCTCAGGCACATGGCAGCCGGTGAATTTTCTGCAACCAGCCGCGGATGAAAAACCAGCGTGAAATGTCGTTTCACCCTTCTTCGCTCCACCGAATGTTGCGCCGCACACCCACATTGTGGAAATGCGCATCCGCATCCTGAATATAGCCCTCTTTGTCGATCTTCAGTCCTTCGGCTTTCAGGCGGCGGCGCTGCTTCCGGGCCGAAGCTTCAGGCATGTTGGGGCTGATGCGCGCATTCGCCGCCACCACCCGGTGCCATGGCAGTACGGCAGATTCCTCCGGTGTCAGATGGCCCAGCACCGTCGCCACATGGCGCGGGATCACATTCATGTGAATGGCGATGCTGCCATACGTGGTGAACCTGCCCTCCGGGATCAGCCCCACCAGCCGCACCACCTCCGCACGAATGCGGGCAAACGCGATGGATTTTTCTCGGGCGGCCATGAGTGCTGACCATGCGCAGTTCCCTCCCTTTGTCGATGGCGGCGAAGCACCGCCTGCTTCCATAACATCACGTGAAATGTCATGGCATCTTCGGGCACACTGGCACAGGTTTGCGTTCGCTATCACATCTTATGCAAAGCCCGATCGCCCCGCACAAAACCTTGGAAAGTGTCGAACTGGAACCCGGCCTCACCGCCTTCCGCTGCCCTAAAACCGGCGGCCATTGGATCCCGGCGCAGAATTACTGGAGCTGGCGCAGCGGCCTGCCCGCCGCAGAAGCAGCCGGGGCCAGCCATGCGGAGAATGCCGCGCCGGTGAGTGAGTATGACGATGTGGTGAAGCTCTGCCCCGAGTCCGGCACCGTCATGACGCGCTACCGGGTCGGGCATGGTCAGCCGTTTCGCGTGGAGCGCTCCCACACCGGCGGCATCTGGCTGGACGGCGGCGAATGGGAGGCTCTCTGCGCCGGGCATTTGAAAAGTTCCATCCACCTCATCTTCGCGGCCCCATGGCAGAAGGCCGTGCGGCAGGAGGCCTCAGACGCAAGCCATTTGGAGCACCTGCGGCAGAGGCTGGGTGCGGAACTGCTCGAGCGTGTGCAGGCTTTGCGCGCGGAACTGGCAGATCACCCGGAGCGTTCCGCGGCCCTGGCTCTTTTGAACGCCCCTGTGTGAGGGATGGATCGAAGTGGGCCGAGTTTTGCGGAGAGACTCCATGGCACAAATTTCGGCCCGCAAAAATCGAATGGGTGATCAGGAAGGGTCGTCAAAATCGGTGGAGCAAAAACCTCCCCAAACTTTATGAAAGCACTTCTTTCCCTTCTTGCAGCGGTCAGCGTGTTGAGCTTTGCAGCTCCGGCCAGCGCGGCCCATTACCCTTTCCCCACTCAGCGCCGCATCGTGAACTACGTCAATGGCATGCCCGTTTACGCTGTGTATCAGGTCGTGGGCTACAACCGCATGGGCCACCCCATTTATCAGTGGGTGACTCAGCCGATGCGCCCAGTGTATTCCAAGCCCATGCCTCCTGGTCACTGGAATCATTTTGATCACCACGACCATGGCCTGCACAAGGGCTGGTTTAAACACTAAGCGCTCGATGGCCTGGCTCGAAAAACGAAGGTGCTCTGTTTTTGGAGGCGGCCTTTCCAACAGTGCTGGACTTCACTGCGCATGAACGCCGCTGATCTGAAACACGCCGCTGTCGCTCGTCTTTGATTCCAGGTACCACGTCCCGGTAAGCAAATCCGAACCCGGTGGGAGGGAGCCGTGGTAAATCACAGCGGGCTCTTTCGAGTGGCGGAAAGTTTTGCGAAACTTCAGATGGGTGTAGCCGCTGTCGCTCTCGCAGGTCCCACGGATGTCCGACCAAACAAAGCCGTTCTGGAGGGTGCCGGTGCCGTTGTAGGCTTCTTTGATGACGCCGGTCACCTGCCCGGAACTGCGGGACTGCCGCAGTGATATCTCAAAGTTCACTGACTGGCCGGTCAGCTTCTGGTAGGCGCCCCCATACGTGTAGGAACCTTGGTAAACACCCTGCAGATTGGGTGCGGGAGTGCCGGAGAGCCCGTTATTGCCAATGGGGCCGGCGCAAGAGGTCATGGCCAGCAGCAGACCCATGCTGCACGCCCAGATCCGCCATGGCTGAAAAAGAAGACACAGGCCCCGCTTGGAGATTTCTTTCATCGGCCCAGTTTGCGTGCGGGGAGGCTGCGCTGTCAATTGGCTTGTCCCCTATCTTCACGGGGGCCTTCACCTTCATTTCGGCGGAACCGGTGCTGGCGGAGGCGCCGGTGTGGTCGCAGGCGCAGGAAGAGGGGGCGTGGAGGTGGGAACGGTCGATCCCGGCGAGAGCGCCTCCCTGGCATCTTCCTCTTTTTGTTCCGCTGCTTTGTTGGCTGCGCCCTCCTTGATCGCCGCCGCTTCTCGGTCGGCCTTTTCCCGGACCTCGACGGCCTTTTGCCGGGTTTCGGCATCCATCTTCGCCTGCGGCGGAGTGATGTCTTTATGGCATGCTCCCAGGTAAAGGGCCGGGAACAAAAAGATCAAACGAAAGGGGGAGTTCATGAAGGCACCTGGAGATTGGATTTACCCGTCAGGATCACCAAGGCATGGCAAAAGGGGCATATAAGATACGCAAGCCACGCAGCCCGCGGCTGTCGCCAATACAGCATTTCAACCGGGTGCGAGAAGCCCAAGCGCTGCGCAAAAGTGCGGCACAGGCTGTGGTGCGCTCAGAGATGCCTGGAGGCACCCCCATACCGGATTTCCTTGAAATTTACTTCCCGACCAGCAGCCGCACACATTCGGCATCGGGTGTTTCTGTCAGAGATTCCGGTATGGGGGAGTCAGCAACTTGCCTGCCCACGCGGATACGTTATAGGCCGATTCCGAGTTTCGCGTCTAAATGGACACTCAGAGTGCCCTCAACCGGAGTTTAGAAAATCCCAGTTCTCAAAGCCAGGCCGGATGCCGCGGATAGAACCCCGCATAGGAACGGCTGGCCACGCGCCAGCGCGGACCTTCCCCGGTCACCGTGCCGGAAGTGTCAAAGCGCAGGCCGCAGATCTGCATGAACACGTGGTGGCCGGGATTGACGAACAGCGTGACGTAACATCCAGGCCCAGGCCATGCATAGCGGGCGAAGGCCGAGGAGCTGAGCGGACGGTCCAGCAGCTGCGCGCGATACAGCACATGCGAGACGGAACCCGAGCAATCAAATCCGTTGTCGAACAACACCCGATGCCCGCCGCCCCATTTGTAGGGTTTCCCCACCAGTTCGTTCGCAGCCGCCACCAGCTGATGAATCACCGGCGGGTGGCTTTCGTGCGCAAAGGCATACAGACCATTGAAGTAGAGCGGCAGGACTGCAGGAGGCGCCATCATGTAGCCCAGTCCCCCTCCAATGGTGCCCAAGGCTCCCCAGATGCCCAGCTTCATCCAGTGCCTCCGCCCGACCAGCTGCCGTACACATTCGGCTTCGGGCGTGTCACTCAGAGATTCTGTGATGGGGGTGTCAGCCTCCTGATTTTCCACGTGTGAACGGTAGGAGCCCAGTCTGAGGCCTGCTTCTAAATCACCCCTCACTTTGGCCGCGAAACTGCCTTAGCCCCGTCCTAGGCCGCCACACAATCCACGCAACCAGCAGAAACAATGTTGGTTCCACACGTCCTGATGAACGTTGCATCCACAGACCAGAAGGGCAGATCCATCCGCCTCCTGCTCTCGCTTCCTCTGCTGCTGTGGCTCTTTGTGCTGCTGCATGTGCTGCGTCTTTCCACGGGCTTCAACTGGCTGGTCAAACACCTCACGCCCTACGTGGTGTTTGGCGTGATGACGCTGTGCCCTCTGGCGGCAGCATGGCAGGGCTGGCGCATGCTCCGGCAGCGAACATCCGTAGTTCTCGCGCGAGTGGCTCTGGTTGGGGGCAGTTTGCTCTTTGCAGGTTTCATCATCTACCCGGGCATTCCGCTTGTGCGCAAATGGACGGCGCCCAAGACTGCTAAGAATCCCAGCCAGCCCAGTGCGCTGCCGCCACTGCAGGGGCTGGCGGTGTTTCCTGGCGCGGAAGGTTTTGGCACGCGCACGCCGGCGGGGCGTGGTGGCAAGGTCATCGAAGTCACCTCCCTGGCAGATCACGGCGCAGGCTCTTTGCGTGAGGCCCTGAATGATCCTGCGCCGCGCACCATCGTTTTTCGTGTGGGCGGCACGATCGAGCTCGAGAGCCCGCTCATCGTCATGCATCCGTTTCTCACCCTCGCCGGCCAGACGGCACCTGGAGATGGTATCTGCCTGAAGAACGCCGGACTGACCCTCGCCACGCATGATGTGCTCATCCAGCACCTGCGCCTTCGCCCCGGCAGTGAAGGCCGCTCGATGGAACCTGATGACAATGATGCGCTTTCGATCCTGGGCACCCACGGCCGGGTGATCGATGGTGCGCATCATGTGGTGATCGATCACGTCTCTGCAAGCTGGAGCGAAGATGAAGCCGTGAGCACCTGGTTCGGTGCGCATGACATCACCTTCAGCTGGTGCATCGTCAGCGAGGCCTTGGATCAAAGCCGCCACCACAAAGGCCACCACAGTGCCGGCCTGCTGATTGGTGACGGCTGCGACCACGTCACCGTGCATCACACGCTGATGGCGCACAACGGCTTCCGCAATCCGCTCATCTCCGCCGGCGGCACGCACGACATCATCAACAACGTCGTCTATGATGCGGGGAATCTCGCCGCCGAAGTTTTTGACAATGACTCCAACTCCTTCGTGAACTTCGTCGGCAACTTCTTCAAACCCGGTCGCTCCACCGAGACCGGCTTGTACGAGATCATCGTCAATGCCAGCGGCACTCCAAAGATCTTCGTCGAGGGAAACAAAGGCCCGCATCGCGCGCAGAGCGGCGGCGATGACTGGTCCCTGGTGAGCTACAAATTTGACCAGAAGATCGCGCCCACGCAGTATCGCGCCGCACAGCGCTACGCCACCTGGCCGGTCACCGCTACCGATGCCGATACCGCTTATTCAAACGTGCTCGCCCAAGCCGGTGCCACACAACCCAAACGCGATGCCGTGGATGCACGCATCGTTGCCGACGTGAAAAATGGCACAGGTTCCATGATCAACTCACCCGCAGAGGTCGGTGGTCATCCGAAGCTGGCTGGAGGCACCGCTCCTCCAGACACCGATCACGATGGCATGCCTGATGCCTGGGAGCAGGCCCATGGCCATGACTCGCAAAATGCAGCGGATGGCAAGGCGGATGCCGACAGCGACGGCTACACCAACCTCGAGGAGTATCTGCATTCGCTGACGGAGTAGAGCCCAAGGAGAGGGATCATCCTGATCCCTCACACTTTCGTATCGTCCATCGTTCCCAAACCGGGGAACAAGATGGTCCCCATCCTTCCGTGGCACAAAAAAACCGCCGCCCCGTGAAGGGCGGCGGTTGTGCAGACAGATTGTGCTTCAGAATCAGGCGCCAGCCTTCTTCTCGTCCTTCTTCTTCGCAGCGGGTTTCGGACGCTCTGGCGGGGAGAGCGGCTCGGGAGCGGCTTCCGGCGGGAACTCGATGAGCGGGAAGGGATTGGCCTGCGGCTCCATGGCGTACTCGCGGTCCTTGAACTGACCGGATTTCGGATAGGGATAGTTGCCATCCTTATCGGCGACCAGTGGCGGCGGGCCGTCGAGGGTGAGCTGATCCACATTCGGAGAGAACTCGAAGGGGCTGTTGATGTAGTCGTTGTAGCGAATGACCTGGCCAGTGTGGGCAGCGGCACGGCCCATGGCGGTGGTCACGCTGGACTTGATGCCGCGCTCCACTTCGTTGTAGGGCTTGTCGTTGGTGATGGCCTCGATGAGGTCCTGCCACTCAAGGTCATACGGATTCGGCTCAGGCTGTTTGCCGCGCCAGATGATGTTGGAGCGCACCATGTTCTGGCCCTTGAAAGTCATGGCCTTGGAGGGGAAGTGACCTGCGGTGGAGACGATGGCGCTGCCCTTGGTGCCGTGCACCTGAGTGGCGAACTGCGTGTGCACGTTCAGCGCGGTGCGGCCTTCGAGGTAGAGCTTGGCGCCGTCCTTGAAGGTGTACTCGCAGGAGTAGTGGTCGAAGTTCTGATCAACATTGTCGCCACGATCCGTGCGGCCGCCGCTGGCCTGCACTTCCACCGGCCAGTCGTTCTTCATCCAGCAGGCTTCGTCGATGTTGTGGATGTTGAAGTCGCTGAAGCCGCCGCCGGAGGCCCACAGGAAGCTGTGGAAGTTTTTGATCTGCCAGAGCAGCTCGTTCGGATTGCGGGTCACATCACGACGCGGGGTGAACACGCTGCCGATGACGCCCTGCATGCGGTAGGCGCGCATGAGCATCAGGTCGCCGATTTCACCGTCCTGAATGCGGTTGAAAAGCTCTCCACGCACGCGGCAGTGGCGGCACATCAGGCCGACGCCCACCTTCAAATTCTTCTTCTTGGCCTCTTCGTTCAGCGCCAGCAGACGACGCGCCGTGGGGCCGTCGGTGCAGATGGGCTTTTCCATGAAGATGTTCACGCCCTTGTCGATCGCATACTTGAAGTGCACCCAGCGGAAGGCCACCGGGGTGGTGAAGATGGCCACGTCTCCTTTGCGCAGGGTGTCGATGGCGTTCTTGTAGGCGTCAAAGCCGATGAACTTGGCATCTTCAGACACGGACATGCGGTCAGGATGCTTCTTGGTCAGTCCTTCAAAGCTCTGATCGAGGCGTTCCTTGGAGACGTCCGCCATCGCCACCAGACGCGTCATGCGGGACTGCACTCCCATCGCATTGCTCGCGGCTCCAGTGCCACGACCACCGCAGCCAATCAGGGCCGTGCGGATTTCATCGCTGCCGGCGGCATGCACAAACGGAATGTTGATGCCGGAGAGCGCGGACAGAGTGGCGACTGTCTTCGTGGTGGTCTTGAGAAACTCGCGTCGCGATGCCGCGACAGGGTCGGTGATAATGGTATTCATGTGGAGCACTTTGGTACGTAGCCGGACCGGCGGAGCTTGCCAAAGAATCGTCACTATTCCTCTCCGGAAAATTGAGGCGCGCGGCGGCGATTGCGCACGCCACTTGTACGACGAGCCTTGTATGCTCGCGGCTCCGTCAGCCGAGCATCCCGCCGCGGGCGGAGATTTCTGAGAACGCGCGTGTCAGAGCGTTGTTCAGTTCATGCAGCGTCGCCTGTTCCAGCTGCGGGTCCAGCGTTGCGGTGAGAGTTGGCGGCAGAACGATCGCCTGATTGACAGAAGCCACCTTGCTCACCACGACGGGTGTATCGGCGGCTGCGACGGGCGGAGGCAGCGGTGTCTGGACCGGGTGCGGAGCTTCGAACAGGGTTGCCATGGAAAGGCCGCTCTTGGCCTCCTCCTTGGGCTTTGCCGCACACAGCTTGTGCAGGCTCGCCAGCTGGGCGTCCAGCTGGCTGTTAAACCAATCCCGCGTGCGCTGAATGTCCTGGACCAGCGATGCAAACTCATGGGCAAACGGTTCCCCGGAATGAATCGGAACGCCGGGAGGCGGCAGAGTGGCGGTGAGAGGTCGAGAGCTCATACTGCATGAAATCTATTAAAAATTCCATAAACAATCAAGCCTTCTTCACTCTCAAGACTCTGAAATTTCAAAATATCGGAGATCGAACTCTCTTAATTTTAAAGATCTATCGCACTGTAAATCAAAGTTTAGGGATAATTTGAATCATCATTTGGCCTTCTTTTTCCCCTTCCCCCCACGCTTTTGCACCAACGGCCAGTCCGGATCGGGTGTGCGGGAGGACTGCATCAGTGCCTCCGCTTTAGCCACAAGATCAGGTTTTTCCTTGGCCAGATCATGGGCCTCCGCTGCATCCGTTTTCAGATCATAGAGCTCGATGGCACTCTCAGGTCCATTGCGCACTGCTTTCCAGTCGCCAAAGCGCACCGCCTGCAGTGAGGCCGCTTCATGCAACTCCCAGTAAAAATGATCCCGCTTCGGCGCGGGGCCGCCTTTGAGGAAGGAAACCAGCGAGAGACCGTCTGTCTTGCACTCGGCAGGAATCTTGGCGCCGGCAAGTTCCGCTGCGGTTGGCAGGAAATCCCAGAAGGCCCACGGCTCATCCGTCACGCGTCCCGCAGGCACCTGCCCCGGCCAGCGTGCCAGCGCCGCCTGTCTCAGACCGCCCTCATAAAGGCTGCGCTTGTAGCCGCGCAAACCATTGGCGGCCTGGTCGAAGAGCTTCCCCATTTCGGAAGAGGGTTCAAAGGAGGAGCCGTTGTCGCCGGAGGTCATGACGAGGGTGTTGTCGTCGATGCCGCATTCTTTGAGCGTGGCGAGCAGCCGGCCCACATCGCTGTCCAGGCGGGTGACCATCGCGGCGTAGTTCTTCTGCTTTTCGGTCCAGGGCTTGTCCTTGTAGATGCCCTGGTCGTCGATCTCGAAGTCGCCATGCGGCAGCGTGATGGAGAAGTAGAGAAAGAACGGCCCTGCCTTGTGCTCGCGCACCCAGCGGATGACTTCGTCGGAGATGAGATTTTGCGCGTAGGTCTTGCCCACGCCTTTGCCGGTGTTGCCGGGGAGGTCAAAGCGCTTGTCGTCGTTGTAAAGATACGTGGGGAAGTAGCTGTGCGCGTGGCGCTGGCAGTTGTAGCCGTAGAAGTGGTCAAAGCCCAGCTTCAGCGGGCTGCCCGTGGTGTCGAACATGCCCATGCCCCACTTCCCCATGCAGGCGGTGGCGTAGCCGGCATCATGCAAAATCTGCGCGACGGTGATTGTGCCCGCCGGCAGCGGCTTCTGCCCTTCGGCGCCGATTTCTCGATTCGCCCGGATCGGGCAGTGCCCCGTGTGCAAACCAGTCATCAAGCAGGAACGCGAAGGCGCGCACACACTCGTGCCGCTGTACCCTTGCAGGTAGCGCGTGCCCTCCTTCGCCATGCGGTCCAGGTTCGGTGTCTGGATCAGTTTTTGCCCATAGCAGCCCAGATCTCCCTGCGCGAGGTCGTCGCTCAGGATAAAAACGAGGTTGGGCTGGCTGGCGGCGCTGGCTGGGAGAACGCAGGCAAATAGGAGTGGGACGAGGAGTCGGAGCATGGTGCGACTGGGAACGCTCGCATCACTGCCGATCTAGCCGAAGCCTGCGCGTGCTCGCCTTCGCCTGAGTTACCGGACATTGCAGAGCGTCTTTGCCACCGCTTTGGAGAAGGCGTCGGAAATGGTGTAGCGGCTCACGGTCGCGCCATAGAGTCCGCCGATCATGAAGTGCTTGTTGATGGAGAACTCACCGACCGGCACGCGCCTTGGCATCTGATACAACGTCACGGTTCCCTCCGTGCGGATCTGTCCGCTGCCGGGCAGCAGGGTGCGCGCAAAGAAGTTCCCGCCCGTGTAACGGGTGATGTTCACCTCTGCATGATAGCGTCGGGGTGCGCCCGTGGGAGGCAGAGAAATTGCCTGCACATCCCGGTCGATCTGGGCGCCGAGAGTCTCGCACGCCGCCCGCGACATCCGGCCGTCGGCAGAGGTGACGTTGGCGTGGAATTCATCCCCCTGGCAGACCTGGGCGGTGAGCGGCGCGATGATGGTGGCGCGCGGCGTGCTGGTGGCGCAGCTGGAGAGGAGGAGTGCCGCAGTGATGGTGGAAAGGCGGCGAAGGGTGTCGGGGATGTTCATGACAGATGATGAGAGATGAAAGCGGAATGTCCCAAGCATTTTTTAAATGGGACTGCCATAGGTCAAAACGGGGGAAGAAGGAAGGGCGGCTGCTTTATTGCTGCATTTGCACTCGATTCTGAAGAGAGAACAGGTGCAAAAAGAAGCGGCCCGGATTTGCTTCCGGGCCGCCGAGGCAGGTTTGGGTTTAGGATGCCATCACATCACACAAGATGTGCTGCTGACGCCATTCCGCCGCCGGCGGCGCAGCACCAAGGCACCGAAACCAGAGAGCAGAAACAGCACCCGGCTTGGCTCAGGCGCCACGAAGACGACGCCCGTGGTCATGAACTGGCTCACGTCCCAGAATTCGCCGTTGGTCAGAACCGGCAGCGTGAGATCTCCAAAGGTCCCACCTGCGCCCTGCAGGGTGCTGCCGATGGAGAAGGTGCCTCCCAGGCTGGTCCAGTCGAGGATGTTGAAAACGTCCCCGTAGGCTGCGGTGGTGGAATAGGAGGGAGAAAGGCTCGTGACGACCACGACACTGCCGGAGGAACCCGTGCCGCCGAGTGTGAGGGCACCGTTCACCGTGAGCAGGTCGTTGCTCGTGCCACCCGCGTCGTTCGCATGGCTGGCAGCCCATGTGGCCAGAGTGCCACCCGCTACGGCGTCGGCCAGACCCACGGCGTCGTTGTTGCTGGCGGTGCCGCTGATGTCCAGGCGGATGCTGGAGGCCGTGGCGACGGAGAGCGTGTTATTGATCGTGAGCGTTCCCACTCCCGTGCCGGCCGAGCCGCCCGGCTTGATGCTTCCCTGGGTCACCACGGTGGCACCATTGATGGTGCCCGTTCCCGCCAGGACAGCGCCGGCACCATTGACGGTGATGGCGCTGCTGCCGGTGGAACCTGCCTGCACATCGCCCACCTGAAAGGTGCCTGCGCTCACCGTTGTGGCGCCGGTGTAGCTGTTGGTACCCAGCAGTGTCAGTGTTCCGGTCGTCGTCTTCGTGACGGCACCGCCGCCGTTGATTTCATTGGCATTGGCCAGCACGCCAGACTGGGCGTTGAAGACGATCTGGTTCGTCGATGTCCCCATGTTTTTCCCGGTCAGATCCAGAGTGCCTCCATTCAGCGTCACAGTGGCCGTAGTGCCAGTGCCCCCGGTCTTGGTGATGTCCACATTCGAGGTGAAGGTGCCACCGGTGATGTTAAGCGTGCCCGTCGCGGTGCCAGTCGTTACGCTGTTGGCGGCCATCGCGAAACTGCCGCCTGCGTTCACCGTGAAGGAGGCCGTCCCGGAAAGATTGATGATGCCAGCACCCGTGCCCGAACCATTCGTGCCGGCCTTGGATCCCAGCAGCACGTTGTCGGCGGTGAAGGTGCCGCTGTCCATGCTGATCGTGCCGGTCGCTCCACCCGTGAGGGTGTTGTTGGCGATGCCGAGCTGCACGGAACCGGCGGTGATGGTTGCCACGTGCCCGCGCAGGTCGAGCACGCCGGAATCGGCCGCTCCCGTCGCGGTGCCGTTGTTGCTGCCGATGATGAAATTCGCTCCCGCTGCGCTCTTGCCACCGATCGTCACCGTGCCGGCGCTGCCCGCCGTCTGGGAGGCAAATTGAACAACCCCCGCCGCCTTCGAGAAACCAACGTTGAAGTTGTCCACCGCGAAGATGTTCGTGCCGGTTCCCAGCGTCAGAGTGCTCGTGGAATTGGAGTTGAGCGCGAGCGAGTGCGCCACATACAGCGTCGTCGCCGTGATGCTGTTCGCCGTGTTGGAAAGAATGACGATGCCATTGGTGAGCTGGCCGTAGCCGATGCGCACTTCGTTGAGCGCCGCCCCGCTGCTGCCGAGCGTCACACTGCCCAGACCCGAAAGATCCAGTGTGCCGGTGTGGGCGAAGTTGGCGGAAGCCTGGCCGATGCCGACCGTGACATTTTGTGTCCCCGTCGGTGTCATGACCAGCGCACCGCCTCCCGTCATGGTCAGCTTGCTGGTGCTGACCGCACCCTGGTCCGTGCCCACCAGCAGGCTGCCGGTGAGAGTCAGCGTCTCCGCCGCACCCACGGTGATCACGTTCGCCGTGGCACTGTTGGAGGAAACCGTCAGGCCTGCGAATTTCTGACTCGCGTTGGTCAGATCAATGTTCGCCGTGCTGGTGCTGTTGTTGCCGATTCCCACACTGGAGACCGTGGAGAGCGCATTGTCCGTGGCGATCGCCAGGGTGCCGGCGTTGATGATCGTCGCGCCGGTGTAGGTGCTGGCGTTTGAAGGGCCGCCGAAGGTGGTGGTGTTGGGGCCGTTGAGGGTGAGGCCTCCCGTGCCGTTCGCCAGAATGGGAGCATCGATCTCCACGCCGCCGGTGCTGTAGTTGTTAATCGCGACGGTGGCGTTGCTTGTGGAGCTCTTCAGGGCCGCTGTTGCAGCGCCTGTGTTGGTGATGGTGTAGCTGTTGCTGCCATTGAAAGACCAGCCATCGCTCGTGAGCACAAATCCGTTCAAGTCCAGCGTCCCAGCGCTGGCGGAGGTGTCCACGGTCACGGTGGCGGCGCCTTCATTCGCAGTCAGCGTCAGGCTGCTGCTGCCTGGGGCGGAAGGACCGCCGGCGTTGTTGTCCACCAGGTAGTTGGTGCTGCTGACGGCTCCAAACGCTGGCAGCAGATTGGAAACCACCAGGCGCACGACGTTTCCGCCCACCACGGTGGCGAAGCCGGTGCCGGTGCTGTCCGTGACGGTGATGCCGCTGTTGATGATGCCGTTGGTCAGCGTGGGATTCCAGGCAACGATGCCGGTGCCCAGGGTGTCCGTGGAGGCATCCGCACCACCCGCTGCGGTGTTGAAGTTCAGGGTGGAACCCGAACCCATGGTCACTGTGTTGCTGGTGATGGTCAGCTTTTGATTGGCACTGCCCAGAACGACATTCGCCACCGCATTGGCGCTCACGGCGATGCTGGCAATGATCTCATTCGTCACCGCGCCGGTCAGGCTCAGGGTCGCATTGCCCAAAGTTACGGCCGAAGCATCCCCGATGAGGTTGGTGGAGCCGCTGGCATAGTTCAACACCAGCGAGCCGCTGTTGATGGCGGTGGTGCCGGAGTAGGCGTTCGAGCCTGCAGCGGTGAAGGTCAGCGTGCCGCTGCCGGATTTGACGATATTGATCTTGCCCGCACCATCCGCGATCGTGGCGCCGAAGCTGCCGCTGCCGGTGCTGCTGGTCAGCGTGGATGTGGTGGCACTGGTGTTGGTCACATTGCCGCCCGTGCCGCTGAGAGCACCCACCACTTCATTCTTCCCGTTCATGTCCAGGGTGCCGCTGTTGATGACCACGCCGACCGTGTCCACGATCTGATCTCCACCCGTGCCTGCGAGCTGCACGGTGCCACCGGCGATGGTCAGAGTACTGGTGACGGTGTTCACACTGGCGCTGCTCGCCTTGGCGAGCACCAGCGTTCCTGCCGTGACGGTCGGTGCGACGCCGGAGTTGGTGGCCGAGCCCGCCAGAGTGAGCGTGCCAGCTCCTGTCTTGGTAAACGCTCCTGACAAGGCTGCGCCGGTGCCCACCGTCAGGTTTGTTCCCGCATTGGTGACCTCGATCTTGCCGCCCGCGCTGCTGGTGAAAGCCCGGTCGATGGAGACTGTCGCGCCGGTGTATTGGAAAGTGCCGGAAGCGCCGATGACCAGATTCGCCGCCGCATTGGAGGAAGCGCCCACGCCGCTTGCCGTGCCGCCGTTTGCCAGAGTGGAAACGCTCAGCACGCCGCCGCTCACGGTGGTTTTTCCTGTGTAAGTGTTCACTCCGCCCAGAGTCATGGTGCCCGTGCCGCTGTAGGTGACGGCGTTCGCAAATGCCGCACCGTTGCTGATCACGCCGGCGACGGAGATGTTTCCGGTGCCCGCGAACGTCTGGGTGATGGCAGCTGATCCGCCGGTCTGCAGCACCAGGCTGCCAAGGGCCAGTGTATTCCCCGCACCATTGACCGTCAGCGTCTGCGCGGAAGCGGTGGTATTTGATACCACACCGCCGAAGGTCAGCGTGGTGCCAGTGCCATTGAGGGTCACGGTGCGGCTGCCCGTCACAGACACCGCGCCGGTGCCGAAGTTGAGATTGTTGCTGGCAGTGCCTGCCGCTGTGGAGAAGGCAAAGCTGGCACCCAGGGTGATGGCATTGTTGGTCGCCTCTGTCAGAGCCGCTCCGCTGGTGTTGTCCAGGGTGCCTCCGCTGATCGTCAGGGCGCCGGAGCCAAGGGCATTCGTGCTGTTCACATTCAGCACGCCTGCGGAGAGAATGGTGCCGCCGGTGTGGCTGTTCGTTCCTGCGAGCGTCAGGGCTCCGGTGCCCGCCTTGGTCAGCACCAGGCCGGCGCTCGCTTCAGTGATGTTGCCCGTCACCGACAGTGGAGCCGTGACGGCATTGCTCACCGTCCATGTCTGGCTGGCACCCAGCACCACATCCGCGCTGATGGTGTTGGCGCCGGAGCCGGTGGCCACGGTGATGCCATTGCCGGCGGTGTTGCCATTGGCGTTGGTGGCATTGATCGTGAGTTTGTTTGACCCCGTGCCGGAGGCGATGGTCGAGCCTGCGGTGTTTGCCGTACCAGTGCCGCTGAAGGTGAGGCTGTTGATGGAGAAATTCGCGTCCAGTGTGGTGCTCAGATTCGTGGCGGTGTTCGCGGTGAAGGTGACGTTAGTGTTCGCCGAAGGCTGGATCAGCGTGTTTGCCGTGCCTGCCGCGGAGGTGGCAAAGTTCGTGTTAAAAGTGGTGCCGGTGTTGCTGGTGTTCCAGCTGCTGTCCTGGCTTCCCGTCCAAAACGCAGCAGTGGCTGCATTGGCGGTGGCGGAAACGGTGAGGATCTCGGCTGTGCCTATCGAGGAACTCAGCGAGAGTCCATACCGAACTCCTCCCACGGCGATATTGATTGTGCCGAGGCTGAAGTTGGCCGTGCCCAGTCCGCTGGCAGCTGTGATGAAGTTGTAGTTGCCCGTCGTGAGCGCGGTGCTGCCGATGCCGGTGATGTAAACCACGCCGCCCGCAGTCGTGGCGGCTCCCGTGATGGCGAGGCGGTCGATGGCCGTCGTTGTGCCGCCAATGTCAAAGTTCAGGCTGCCCGTGGTGTTGAAGGTGGTGGCGCCCGTTACGTTGAAGGTGCTCGTCGCACCGTCGTTCATGGTGAAGATGGAGCCTGCATTCAGCACCAGCGTGCTGCCGGCAGCGGTCGTGGCACCCGTCGTTCCCGGATTCACCGCCAGAGTGGCACCGCTGCTCACCGTGATGGCTGTGACGCCCAGGTTGGCGCCGCTGCCCAGCACCAGCGTGCCACCGGTGATGGCGGTCGCCCCCGTGTAGGTTTCGGTGTTGGTCAGCGTCCAGGTGCTGGTGTTGCTCTTTGTCAGCGAGAGGGTGTTGAGATTGTTGGAAATGACGCCTGAAATCACATTTCCGCTGCTGGTACCACCCAGGTTGAGAGTCTTGGCAAAGTTGTTGGAGCCAATATTGACTGCGCCCACGATAGTGACCGTTGCCGTGGTGGGATTCAGGACCACCGTCCCGCCCCCGCCTGCAGAGAGATTGAGGGAGGCAAAGGAAACTCCTGCCGTGCCGCTGGTTACATTCGTTCCTGCGGTGATGTTCACGGTGTTGTTTCCAAAGCCCACCGCGCCCAGCACATGAGTGATCCCCGCGCCTGCCGTGGCTCGGTCGGAGATGAGGCTGCTGGCGTTGTTGCTGCTGGAGCTCAGAACCAGCGCGTTCACGGAGGTGTCCGTCGCCAGACGCAGGGTCGCCGCGCCGTTGGTGGACAGGGTGATCGTGCGCGTTGTCGGCAGAGCGGCGGCATTGCCCAGCACGACCGTGCCACCATCGAGGGTGATCCCGCCGGTGCCCGCCAGCGAGTTCGCCGCATTCAGCGTCAGCGTGCCGGTGCCGTTTTTGGTGAAGGTAGGGTTGTTCGTGGCACCCTGCGTGATGATGCCGTTCACAGTGGTGTTCCCGGCACCTGAGAAAGTGATGGCGTTGTTCCCCACCGCCATCGCTCCGCCCAGGGTCAGCGTGCCTGCCGTGGAACCAATGGTGGAAGCCGAACCGAGCGTGACGGTGCCGCCGAAGGAATTGGTGCCGCTGATGTTCCGCAGGGCGCCTGCCGCGGAGATGCCCGTGCCGTTGATCGTCAGAGCCTCCGCTCCCACCGCGATGCTGCCGGAAAGCTCCAGCGCCGCGCCGGTGAAAACCGTCGTCCCGCTCGCAGTGCCGCCGAGTGCGGAGCTGTTCTGAATTTCCAGGGCCCCCGCATTGATCGTGGTCGTTCCCGTGTAGGTGTTCGTTCCTGCCAGCACCACACGTCCCGTGCCCGTTTTGCTCACGGAAACTGCTCCTCCACCCGCGTTGTTCGCCACGATGGCATTCACCGTCAGCGTGCCGGTGCTGTTCAGTTCATGCAGCGTCAGCGCTCCCGTTCCGGTAGCGCCAGCGGTGAGCGTGCCGTCATCCACCGCCGTGCCGATGGTCAGGTTTCCAGCCGTCGCGTCGGCAAGGATGCCCCCGGAATTGGCCAGCTGCAGGGTGTTCCCCGTGCCGAGGCTCATCGTGCGCGCTGCCGCGTCATTGTAGTCCAGGCCGGCGATCACCGTCGTGCCTGCAGCCTGGGTCGTATTCCCCGTGGAGCTGCTGTCCAGTGCCATGATGCCCGTGGAGGAATAACCGGCCACCTGGTCGATGGTCTTGCCTGTTTCATAGATGAAATCAGGCGTGGCCGCTGTCACGAAACCTCCCGCCACTTTGGCAAATGTGACGCCGCCCGTAGTGCTGGTGTAGGTGACGTTTCCCCCCATCAGCCCTGCCGCGTTCGTGGTGGCGATGCTGCCGGAGGCCGGAGCCACGATGTTCAGTGCGGCGGCGCTGTTGACCGTGATGGCCTTCAGATTGACGTTCAGTGTTCCGCCCGTGCCGGAGACGAGAGACAGGGTGTTGTTGCCGCTTGAAATCGTGGTGGAGGCAAAGGTCTGGCTGTCGGTTTCTGACGCGGCCCCGAGTACGCTGAGAGTAGCGCTTCCGTTCGTGGCAGCAGGATTCATGGTCAGCGCACTGGAACCGCTGACGATGTTGGTGGTGGTGCCGCCGGCGGAGGTGAAGTCCAGGGCCAGCGTGCCCTGCGTGATGGTGGTGGTTCCCGTGTAGGCGTTGGTCCCGGTGAGCGTGAAGATGTTCGAGCCCTGCTTGGTCAGCGCAAACAAAGCCGAACCATTGTCCGTGATGAGGCCGTCAAAGGTGGCGTTCGTGCTCGAACTCACGTTCAACGTGGTCGTTCCTGCGGTACCGGAGCCGTTCATCACCGTGCCCGTGCCGAGCAGACGGGAGATCGTGTCCCCGCTGAAGCGGTCATCGTAGGTCGCTCCGGATGCCAGCGTGATCACGCTGTTGGAAGACAAGCCCGCGCCGCCTGCCACGCGGAGCGTGGCAGTGCTGGCTACATTGATCGTGGTCATGTCAGAGGCCGCCGAACCGGAAAGGTTCAGGAAGAACACGCCCGCATTGATGTTGAGCGCACCGGTGGTGTTGATGTCCCCGCTCCAAGTCACCGTTCCCGTTCCGTTCTTGGTGATGGCCGACGTGTTGCTGGATGGAGTGGTCGCGGTGATGGCGAAGTTTCCTGTGCCATCAAACGTCAGCGTTCCTGCAGCCAGGGGAATGAGATTACCTGCAACAGTCAGCGTGCTGCCAGAGTTGTTCAGCCAGGTTTGACTCGCGGTCAGCGTCACTCCCAAATTGGCGGAACCCACCGTCGTCGCCAGTGCGCCGGCATTCAGGGTGATGCCACCGCTGCCGATCGTGAGAATCTGCCCCGAGGTGCTTGCGGAAAGCGTGTAGCCGGTGGTGGTCGTCTGGCCAAAAATCAGACCGTTGATGCTCTGCGTGCTGACATTCACGGTGCCCCCAGCACCCGTGTTGTTGCCGAATTGAGCGATGTCCGTAACGGCATCATTCGTTGTCGCCACATTCGTGGTGCCGTTCCAGAAGTTGGTGGCTCCCACGGTCCAGTTCCCCGCTCCATCCTGAGCGTCCGAGGTGGTTGAGTTGATGTCCCACAGCACAGTGGTCGCGAAGGACGGCGTGGCCAGCAGCAGGACGAAAGCTAAATGGGTCAGAGATTTGCGAAACGAGGGGAGGGTCAAGCTCACCGGCGAGGAAACCGCAGTGCAGGGCATCTTAAATTGGGGGCTGGGGGTTTTTAAAGGAAGAGCAACGATTGGGGCGTGCCTGTCGTTCGACCGCTATCAGGCCAGCAGTGCTTAAAATTAAACACACAATTCGCTGCGCATCCTTTGGGGGGGATCTCCCCTATCGCATCGTCGTGCCGCTGTCAAACTTCCCACGTATTAGCTGCGTGTGGCGCTCGCCGCCATCTCGCTACAGAATATTGGAGTACTGGGGCTCCGCATATCACGCGAAACCACTCCATGCTTCGACTGCAAAGCTCAGCAAAATGGTCGGCCGGCTTACCGCACCTGGCAAACCGTCTTCGCCACGCCTTCGGCAAAGGCGGCGTTGATCTTGTCCATGTTCACCGTCAGGCCATAGATGCCGCCGATCGCAAACGACTTGCGCACGATGAACTCTCCCATCGGCACATGCTTGGGCATCTGATAAATCGTCACCACGCCATCCACGTGCATCTGCCCCATGCCTGGCATCGCCGTGCGCACCACGCCGCTGCCTTTGGTGTAGCGCGTGATGTTCACCACCAGCTCATAGCTGTGGCGCGCGCCACCCGGCTGCGCCAGCGCCTGCACATTCTGCGTGATGCGGTCCGCGAGCATCATGCGCTCGCCTTCACTCATCCGGGCGTCCGTGGTGCTCACCTGCGTGCTGACCCGGTCTCCCTGGCAGACGACAGCCGTGAGCGGCGTCACAAACGTGGCATGGGGCGCACTCGTGGCGCAGTTGGAAAGCGTGAACGCAGCGGCGATGACGGAGAGAGCGCGGAGAGCTTGGGGGAGGTTCATGAGAGAGAATGGGAAGTGAATGCAGGGAGCAGCAGGAAAACATCCAAATATGAGTGACCTTGAGAGTTATTCAATCTTCCTCCTCCTGGAGTTCCGGCCAAAGTACTCATGAGCTTTGGCTCATTCCGAAGTTCTCGGTGCTGGGTCCGGCGCCTCAAGTCCGAACCAGACCTAATGCCGCTAGGCAAAAGAGGAGGCGTTGAAAGGAGCGCTGTACAAATAAACTGCACGGTTAACGGAAGGTGGATGCATACAGCATCCATCTATGATCCTTCACCCGCAGATTTTGAACTCTCCCTCCAGGCGCGGCTGTGGCGTTGGTTGGAGCAAAGGCTGCTGGAGAAGCCCGGGTTTGTTGAAGGGCGTCATCAGGGACCGCGGCAGAAGTTGCAGGGCTGGCAGATCATCGTGGGACTGACGGCGCAGTGCCTGCACTGCCGCAGCATCCTGCAGCACTTTTTCCTTCGCGGGTGAGCAGTTCGGCTTTAAGTCAGCGCCACGCCTTCTTCCGCAAATGAACTCCGCCGCATTCAACATCTTTGAGCGGATCGTGATGTCGGAGGCGGATGAGTATCAAGGGCAGCGGCTTCCGCGCATGGAAGTTCGCCGGGCTTCCATTCCCACGGAGGTGCTGCGGCGCCGCTTTAGTGGATGCTCGGACGCGCCCCGCTTTCCCGTCAGCGCACTGCTGAACGGAAAGGACGAAGGGACGGATCTCGCGGCGTTCTTCACGCTTGATCCCCTGGCAAACCGCGTGGAGCGCGATGTCGCGGAGCTGTTGTTTTCACATTATTCGCGCCGCGAACGGAATTCGCAGGGTCGTGCGGTGTTTGTTTTTTCCATGCCCGTGCCGGTGGAGGGCGGTCATCTTCTATACTATGGGGCAAACTTTGGATTTCTGACAGGACACGATTTGCTGTGCAGGTTTGAGGGCAGCTTTGACTCGCCCACCTCGTTGGAGTTCCTTCTTCTTGGCATGTCATGACAACCCAGCTTGCATGCCCCCATTGCCACAAGACTTCGACTCTTGAAGAAGTGCTGGAAGGGTCTCGCTTGTCGTGGCCTGCACAACGTTGGCTGTATTTCTACTGCCCGGCATGCGAACAGCCGTCCCATGTCGAGATTTCAGAATCGCGAGTGCGCATCGGTACGCTCGATGGTGTGCCGGGTCCTTGTTTTATCCCTGACACCACCATGGCTGTGCAGGATTTGCGGGTCACATCCAGCGAACAGGGCATCGAGCTTCGGTACGCAGGCAGAGTTTGGTTCGTGCAGGCACATCAATGACGGCGTCCGACGGATTGGACACGACTTCACTTCACCTTCACCCGCGCATAATAAATCGCCGTCTTCCCCTCATGGCTGGAGTGATACGTCACATGCAGCAGATCATCGTGCCAGTACAGTCCCGCGTAGCTGCAATCACCACCGCTGGGCAGCTCCAATATCGGCGTGAGGCTGGTGGGGGTCATGGCAAAGAGCACCATGTGGGGGCCGGGGGTGGCGCCAAAGCCGCGGGAAGCGGCGATGATTTTGCCGTCGGGAAGCTCGATGAAGTTAGGGCCGCCGAGGGGGAGGCCGGTGGCGGCCCAGGTCCAGTCGCGGTAGGGGGCTTTGGCGGTGCCGATCACGCCTTTGCGGTCGGCGCCGTTGCGGGAGACGAGGGCCAGCGCGGTGCCGTCTTTGAGGAAGCGCAGCGTGGTTTCCCCGGGCTGGCCCGGCACTTTCATGATGGAGGAAAGCTGCCACACACTGCCGTCCGAGCTCGCGTAGGTCTTGAGCGACCACTCAGCCTCGGGCGCAGGGCCGCCGGAGTTTGGGTGGATGTTGAAGCTCGCGCCGTAGAAGCGCTTGTCCGCGGGATTGATGGTGGCGCGCCAGAGCCAGTCGCCCTTGGTCAGCAGCTTTTGCCGAGGGGTCCAGACCTTGCCGTCCATGCTGGTGGAGTAGCGCGGCTGGCGCCCTTCTGTGGGGGACACGCTTTCGCACAAAAGGTAGAGCCGCTTTTCGTCCGGGGTGACGATGAGTTTGGGATCGCGCAGGTCCAGGCCTGCATCGTTCAGGGTCGTGTTTTCCACCCAGGTCTTGCCGCTGGCGGAAATGAGGGTGCGGATGGTGCCCTCCCCTTTGGTGGCGGACTCTGCCTCGCGGAAACAGCAGTAAAACAGGTTCTGAAACCGCGTCAGGTCCGTGAAGCCGTTGTGCGCGCCTTTGTCCCAGATTTTTTCCACGGAGACCAGCTCCGCCACGGGTGCCTGCGCGTGCAGCAGGCGGCTGGGCATGAGCAGGGTGCTGGCGGCGAGAAGCAACGACGGGAAGATGCGGGAGGTCATGGTGGGTTGGGCTATGCAATCGTACGCCATGACTCTCCCGGGATTTCAAGAAGAATGCCCGCATGAAACGCGGGTTTCCGCCTACTTCGTCATCTCCTCCTGCACGATCCTGGTGATCTCGGGCTGAAGTCCCTTCATCTTTTCCTGGGTCATTTTCATGACTTCTTTGAGGAGCGTGGCCTGCTTGGAGACGAACACCTGGCCCGCCGGGGACCCCATGAGTTCGGTGATGTCGGTCGCTTCCTTCTCGGAGTAAACCTGGGCGTAGGCGTTGATCATGTCGGCCTTCATCGTGCTCCAGCCCATGGTGCTCATCAGCTTGGCCTGCACTTTGGTCATGGCGGACTTGAACTTGTCCTGCTGCTCCTGCGGCAGGGCTTTGATCTGGTCCTCGCTGATGCCAATGCCGGATTCAAAGGAAGAGATCAGGTTGGCCTCATACTGGGCGTCGATCTTCATGACGGCGAACATCTTTTCGATCGCCGCGGCATGAGACGGGGCTACTTCCGCCTGGGCGGTGCAGAGAGAAAGGGCGGCGAAGGTGGCGAGGATGAGGAGTTTTTTCATAGGAGATGAAGCGCAAGGTTTAGCGCACCGGATTCAAATCGTGAAGGACCAAATGGCGGTCTTACAAAAAATCACGGATTCTGGAAATTGTCCGGGAGGGTGTGGAGTTGCATTTCGATTCATTGGAGAGCATCTGGAATCAAAGAGGCTGAATCGTGTCACGGAAATGGAACTCTCACCGGCTCTTCGGCCGCGTCACCACAAACAGCACGATGCCCAGGCAGGAGACGAGGAAGATGCCGATGTTCACCACCGTCAGCACCAGGTCGCGCGTCTTCTTGTCGGAGATGAATCCCAGCTTGTGAAAGTTGGTGAAGATGTTCGCCTCAAACTGCCGCTGCTTGTCGGTGTGGCGCGTCATGCTGCCGGTGGTGGTGGAGACATAGACGCGCGTCTCCAGCGCATCGCCCGCATCGAAGCGATACACGGGCAGCACGCGGAAAATGTTGATGTACTCGCTGTTGAAGTTCGTGAGGTAGTCCGTCTTCTTCACGCTTGCTCCGCCGAGAAACTTGGACGCGATCTCCGACGCGTAGGCTTCGTCCATCGCGGGATCCACACGGCCGTCCACCGCGCTCACGTAGCGCGGCCCGCCCGAGGTGGTGGTGAAAATTTTCTGCGTGGCCGGCGCCTTGACGAAAATCTGGTACCACGGCTGCCCGCCGATGCCGCGCAGGTTCACCGCCAGCACCTCCGGCTTGTCATCGCCCAGCTTTGCCACGGCCTCCGCCACGCTGAGCTTGATCGCGTTCACATCCATCCCTCCGCCCGAAGGCTTCACCGGCGGCGGCGGCGCCTGCGTGCTCGTCATCACATTATGAATGATCCCACTGCCTGAGGCGATGAGTACGGAGACACTGAAGGCCAGCCCGAGCCAGCGGTGAAGTTTGCGGATGATGCGGGAGTTCATGAGAGAAGGGGCGGATGGTCAGACAATGAGACAGGGGAGTTGGTAAGGCGGATGGCAGGTGTAGGAACGTTCGCTTTGCCGCAGAGAGGCGGAGGCGGCGGCGGCGGCGGATTGATAGAGGTCTGAAAAACTTAAGGGCGTGATTGATTGTTGGCTGGGTTCAATTTTTGAAAACCTCTGCTGCCTCTGCCCCTTTGCCTCTCTGCGGCAAATTCGAACGTCCTATCGGCTTGCACTCGGGTGTGCCCGAGGGCCGGGGCCCGGGGCGCATGCTGCTCGTCGCGAGACGGGCGGGCTTTCGCCGCACCCATCCCACGACCAGACAGCATTCTCACCATTTCCATTCGATGCCGCCGTAGAAGCTCCGCCCATCGCCAGGCAGAAACACCGCCGTGCTTCCTGCCACGGTGGCATTCGTCACCACGTTCACGGTGGGGCTGTAGATCTCGTTCGTCAGGTTGCGTGCCTCCACGTAGAAGGACAGGCCCTTCTTGGTGCGGTAGCCCAGCTTCATGCCCAGCAGCGCATACGGATCCGCAAACGTCGTGCGCGCCAGATCCGCGGCGTATTTGAAGGGAGACCACTCCAGCGTCGGCCCCACGTAGAAGCCGCTCGGGTGCTGGTAGAGCAGCTGCGCGCGGTAATACACCGGCGAATACCCCGGCAGCAGGCGGTCGCCATAGGCAGCGCTTTTGCTGAAGCGGAAGTCATTCCAGAGAAAATTCTGGTTCAGCATCAGCCGGTCTGAGGACACGGCCAGGTTCCGCAGCAGCTCCGCGTTCAGTGCGAACTCCACGCCCTGATGAATCGTCTGCCCCGCGTTCACCGTCGTTGTCGGCGTCAGCACCGGAGATCCCAGCGCCAGCAGCTCGCGCTCCACCCACGCATAGTAGTAGCTGAAATCCCACGAGATGCGGCTGCGCTGCCCGCGTGTGCCCAGCTCCAGCGTCGTCGCCGTCTGCGGCTTCAGCGCCAGCAGGCCGTTGCCCGCCGGCGTGGCTTCGCCGAGCGTCGGTGGCTCAAAGCTCCGGCTCGCATTGAAATAAATTTGAGTCTTCGGGTCCACCTCATACAGCAGGCCCAGCTTCGGGCTGAAACCCCAGGCCTCGATGCGGTCGCTGTTGTTCACCAGGTTCGGCAGTCCGGTGAACTGCCCCGGCGGATTCACCCCGCCAAACGTCTGCAGCTCATCCAGCTCGCGCGAGGCATACGCCACATTCGCACCCGCCACCAGGGAGAGCTTGTCCGTCAGTTGCAGCTTGTCCTGAAAGTAGAAGCTGAAATTCGTGGCCTGCAGCCGGTAGGCACCCACCTGCGCACCGCGTGTACCGTTGATGTTGAAGAAGCGGTTGTCGTTCGTGCCGCCGTACATGAAGTTAGTGCCCACCGTGAAAGTGTTGTCACGGCCCAGCAGCTTCCCCTTGTGATCATAGCGCAAATCAAAGCCCAGATCATTGCTGAGCTGGTCGATCACCTGGAAGATCGGATGGTTCAGATCCTTCCACGACCAGAAGGCGCTGAAGGTCAGCGTGTTGCTGTCCCCGTCGCTGTACGTCAGCTTGTTCGCCAGTCGGAAGAGCCGGTAGTCACGCTCCTGATACCCCGCGCCGCCAGGCACCGTCGGGATGAAGGACCCCGGCGCCGCCATCTGCGGATTTGCCATCATCTGCGCCTTCGTCAGGTTCCCAGGAAGCTGCGAGTTGCTGTCCACATACGTGATGTACACGCGGTTCTCCAGATTGGGGCTGATCTTCGTGCCGATGTTCGCAAACACCCGGAAGCTCTCCTGCTTGCTCCAGTCCCGGAAGCCGTCCGTGTGCGAGGCCGTGATGCTCACATACACATCCGTGTTTCCGCTCACGAAGCCCGAGGAAATCTGCCCGCGGTACGTGTTGAAGCTGCCCACCTCCATCCGCGCCTGCGAAGCCGGAGCCGTGTAGCCCGTGTTGGAGATGAAATTGATCGCACCGCCCAGCGTTGCGGAGCCGTACTGCAGCGCATTCGCACCGCGGAACACCTCCACGTAGTTCGCCGTCAGCGGTTCGATCGCCTGCATGTCAAAGCCGCCGTCCGCCAGGTTCAGCGGCATGCCGTCCTGCATCATCCAGATGCCGCGTCCGTGAAACGTGCGCTGCAAGCCGCTGCCACGAATGGCCAGGCGCGACTCCTCCGCGCCGAAGCGCGACTGCACCAGCACGCCGGGTGCGAAATCCAGCGCGTCCTTCAGCGTGGAGGCGCGGCCGGTCTTGTAGAATTCCGCATCCATCACGTTCGCGCCGCCGGCCACGGACTGGAAGATCTGCTCCTTCCGCGTCTCGAGGCTCGGCACGGTGAGTGAGGGCGAATCTTTCGTCGCGGTGATGACGACTTCCTTGAGCGGAGTCGGAGTGGTTTGGGAGGCTTGGGTCGGTTTGGCAGACTGCGCGAACGCAGCGCCGGAGAGAGCTAGCAAAGAGAAAAGAGAAAGTGGTTTCATGTAGTGAGAGTGGTCAGAGGCACCGCTGCGCGTCGCGGCGTGTGCACAGGATTGTTTTGCGCCGGGAGTTGGGCACCGGCAGCGGGTTCGCGGCGCGGCGTTTTTTTGGAAAACGGCGCCACAGGGTCAGTTCACGTCAGGCCAGCCCGCGTCGTGGCGGTGGCGTCTCCGGCATCTCATTGCGTTTCATCATCATCTCGCGGATCATCGCGAATGAAATCGTATCGCCTGCTGGAGGAATCAGCACCACTGTGCGAACCAGCACCGCGTTCAGCCCTTTCACGGCATCATCTTCCTGCGTGCCTTGGTCGTGGTTGTCGGAGTCCTGCGTCCCCTCCTGCACCTTCTTGCACAGCGCGCAGCCATGCTGACCGTCAAAGGTCTTCTCCACGGCCTCAATCACCGATCCCTCCCGTGCAAAGCTGATGAACATTCCCGTCCACGCGATGCCCTGCAGCAGCGCCCATTGCAGACCCAGCGCCAGGCACAGCACCACCACCATTCCGCGCTGCGCGTGGCGCAGCCAGGGGCGTTGAGGTGCATTTTGGGCGGAAAGCATGGGTGGCGAGTATGGAAGCGGGAGATTCGGTGTCAAGACAAGCAAGGGTCTACTTTGCAGCATCAGGCGGCACACCGGCAAAGCTCATGCACCCCAGCAGGAACAGCGTTCCATTTATGGTTTCGCAAGTCCTTCGGGCAGCTTGGAGAGGCGTTCAAGCTCGGTGACTTCGTGGAAGAACCACGGTTTGCCGTCCTTCACTTTGAAGATGATCGTCTTGCTGGCGTATTTGAGGCCGTCGTGCTCCTTCCATTCGCTGAAACGATAGAAGTCACCGCGCCAGTCGAGGCGGTGGAGGAGGGAGGTCTCCTTGTCGAAGTAGAAGCTCATCGCGGGCGTGACGCTGCCGCTGACGCGGAGACCTGCACAGTTTTTCCCTTCGTCGGTAAGGTCAGGGATGATCTCGAACTTGGACTTTTCATCAACGAGCAGGTCGAGCGACCATGCGCGCACATCATCCTTCGCCGGTTCGGCACCACGTTCCTTTTTGTTGATCCACCACTTGTCCGGCTGGGAGAGGATGGACTCGCGAGTGGAGCGCTTTTTGCCCTCGGCTGGTTCGGGCGTGCTGCCAAAGTGGAAGATTTCCTTGATGCGAAAGTTTTTGAGCAGCTTGTCCTTTCCACCGACGGCGCTGAGGGCTTTTTCGACAAGGGGCTTCGGATCGGCGGTCTGGGCCTGTGAGAAGGTGGTGAGCGAGATGGCAGCGAAGAGGCAGAAAAGACGAGGGTTCATGGAAGGCAGGTGATACGGCAGGCGAACATGGAAGTTAACAGCGGGGCTGAAAATGGTGTGTCGCAGGCTGGGGTGTGGCGCGGATTTTATTCTGCGGGATTGTCGAGGAGGAACTGTACATCGCGCCTGAGCTGTTCAGACATGCGTGCGGCTTCTTCACGCAGAGGAAGAAACACCGCGTAGTGGCCGCGCACACGGCCCTGGCGGTCCACAAGCACGAGGCGCAGATCGTACTTGTAGAGATCGAGCGGGCTCATGCGCTTTTCTGGCGGTACGGCGGTCGGGGCCTGGAGTCGCAGCCCAGAGGTCATAAAGTCCCAGGTGGGCTGCTGCTCGCCTACCACGAACCACCATGGATCTGCGGGTCTGACGCCGACGCCTTGCGCATAAGAGTTGAGGAAAGCCGGCGTGTCCTGCTGAGGTGACAGAGCCAGCGAGACCTGCAGGAAGTCCGGCCGCTCCCGATAGGCGGCATTCAGCCTCCTCATCTGGGTCATGATGGGAGCGCTCCCATGCGGACAGACCGTGTACAGGGCGGCTATGACGGTGACTTTGCCGCGCAGGGCGGAAAGATCCACCTTCTGCCCGCTGCGTTCGGTCACTTCGAAGTGGCCGCCGATTTGTGCCACAACCGGCAGCGCCATTTTTGCGGGCTGGGACGGGCTCTGCGGAGGCGCCTGCACACCATGGCGTCCAAACAGCAGCACTCCAGCGACGGCCATGCCGATGCCAAGCACCATCCTCACCCAGGAGCCAATGCTGACGTGATGCCCGGCACTGGCGGTGGGGGGATGAATGTCCGGTGAAGGTGAAACTGGAGGTGTTGGAGGCATTGGATCAATCCACGCTGATTTTTTTGTCTCGGCTTCCGTCCACATGACGCTGCGAACTTCTCCGTGCGTGGAGGCGGCCTCAAGGCATGCCGGAACTTATTTGGCTTTGACGAGCTTCAGGCTGCGTATGTCATAGGTCTTGGCGTAGTCGCCCAGGGCCTTGACGGCATCCTTCTTGGTGATCGTGGCCGAAGTGGCGGTGATCTCGAGCTTTGGCACTCCGCCCTCCTTTTCTGCGGGCAGCACTTTCACCGTTTCCACTCCTTTCATTTTGGCGAGGGCGGTTTGCACATGGTCGGAACAGGCGCTGCACATGACGCCGGCGACTTCTCCTTTGTAGAGAAAAGTGACGGGTTCCCCGGCGCTGCAGGAAACGATGGCGACAAGACTGAGGAGGAGGGTGATGATGTGTTTCATAGGTTTGGATGTGGTTTGATTTGCTTTGGTTTGTTATTCTGCGGGATTGTCGAGAAGGCGCTGCACGTCACGGCCGAGCTTTTCGGTCATGAGCGTGGCGATCTCGGGTTGAGGGTGAAAGACAGCGTAGTAGCCGCGCACGCGGCCCTGGCGGTCGATGAGCACGAGGCGCAGGTCGTGCTCGTAAAAGTCCAGCGGATTGATGCGCTTTTCCTCCGGGATGGGAACAGGAGCCTGCAATTGCAGTTCATGCGTCATGTAGTCCCAGATGCGCTGCTGCTCACCGGTCACGAACCACCAGGGATCTTCCGGCTTCGCGCCCACGCCTTCGGCGTAGGCTTTGAGGAAGTCCGGGGTGTCGCGCTCCGGCGCCACGGCGAGCGAGACCAGATGGAAATCCGGCCGCGTGCGATAGGCGGCATTGAGCTTTTGCATCTGCGCCACTACTGCCGCGCACCCATGCGGGCAGACGGTGTAGAGGCAGGCCATGACGGTGACCTTCCCGCGCAGGGCGGAAAGCTTCACCGTCTGCCCGCTGCGCTCGGTGACTTCCAGGTCGCCTGTGATTTGAGCGACCACAGGCAGCGGTGTCTGTGGGAGAGCCTGCCGGGCATAATGCCCCAGCATCAGCACGCCCGCTATGGCCATGCCAATGCCCAGCCCCATGCGCAGCCATGAGCCGGTGCTGACGCGAACGTCTGCACCGGCGGAGGTATAGCGAATGCTCGGAGGCGGCGGTTCCGGAGTCACGGGGCCGGCCTTGTTGCCAAAATTGCTGCGCACATAGGTCAGCACGCCGGCGATCTGCTCGTCACTCAGCGCCCCTCCCTGCGGCGGCATCATCGGCGCTAGAGAGGTGAAAGGTGCGCCATTGATGGTGATGGGGCCGGTAAACCCGTGCAGCACCATGCGGATCATGCGGTCAGGCTTCTTCACGTTCACCCAGTCCGATCCCGCGAGCGGTGGAAACATGGGTGGCAGGCCCTGCCCCGTGGGCTGGTGGCATGCGATGCACACGGTGGAGTAGATGCGCTGGCCCGTGGCCAGCAGGTCTGCCCCGCCGCCAGCAGCCGGTGCGGGAGCAGGAGAAGTGGCCGCCGCAGCAGGCGCTGGAGACGGGGCGTTGGCCGCAGCCGGTGCCGCAGCCGGAACAGCTTCCGTTTCCAGTGCCACCGGTTCAGGCTTGGCACGCAACGCTCCGAAGGAGCCGATGACAAACGCGCCCACAATGAGGAAGAGGCCGCCGCCCATCACCGTGCCGGTGCCATAGGTGAGCAGATCCGTGATGCGAGAGGCGAGTTCGCCTGAGGAGGAAGAAGATGATTTCTTGGACATGTGTTTGAAGGATGAACTGGGTGTTTGTTGACTGGGTTATTCCGTGGGGATCTTGCTGATCTCCGCTTCCGTCCACATGGCGGTGCGGGCTTTCTCGGCTTCACGGATGGCCTTGACCTCATCGGCTGTCACAACGCTGGCCTTGTTGCCAAAGCTGTTGCGCACATAGGTCAGCACATCGGCGATCTGCGTGTCGCTCAGTGCCGCGCCCTGCGGTGGCATCAGCGGCGCGGGAGAGGCAAAGGGTTTGCCATTCAGAGTGATGGGTCCGGTGAAGCCATGCAGCACCATGCGGATGATGCGGTCCGGCTTCTTCGCCGCCACCCAGTCCGAGCTGGCCAGCGGAGGGAACATGCCCGGCAGGCCCAGCCCGGTGGGCTGATGGCACGCGAAGCAGACCTGCATGTAAACCGTCTGGCCGCGTGTGATGGACTCCGCCGAGGGAGCCGCATCCTGCGCATGGATGAGCGAAGTGAAAGGCAGCACGCAAACGGCTGCGAGGAAGTGTTTGAGGGAAGTTTTCATGAATGTTGGGGGATGGGGTTTTTTTTGGATAGGTTGATTCGATGAGGGTGACCGGGGCTCGTGCTTCAGCCGCCTTTGAGGATGGCTTCCACTTTCTGGTGAAAGCCTGCGAGCATCTCCACCATGAGCTGCCTGGTCTTGGCAGGTGCTTTGGCAGGATCTCCTGCCGTCGTGGGCGGATGCGGGTCGTATTCGGCCAGCAAAGCCAGGCAGTCCGTGTATTCCCGGTCCCGCCATTTCAGGGACATGTGCAGGCCAAAATCCATGCCGGCGGTGACACCGGCGGCGGTGATGACCTTGCCATCCTCCACGATACGGTTGTTGGAAACCGTGGCACCAAAGTGATGCAGCAGATCTTTGACCAGCCAGTGGGAGGTGGCCTTCCTGCCTTTCAGCAGACCAGCGGCACCGAGGATGAGCGAGCCGGTGCAGACGGAGGAGACGACCTTCGCCGCCGCTCCCGCCTTGCGGATGAAAGCCATCGTCTCCGCGTCCTGCATGGCGGCCAGAGTGCCCGTCGTGCCACCAGGCACGCAGAGCAGATCCAGCGCCGCCGGGCAGTCGGCGAAGGTGATGTCGGGCATGATTTTCACGCCCGAGTCTGAACTGACGAGTTCCATGCTCTTCGCCGCCAGCAGCACTTTGGCTCCCATCAGGGAGGACAGAAAGTAATGCGGGCCGATGAGATCGAGCGCCGTGAATCCAGGGTAAAGCACCTGCACGATCACTTCGTGCCCCATCCAGCCGGGAGGCATGGCGGACATGTCATGTGCAGGCTTGGGTGTCTCTGCGGCAGCCTGGGCGCTGGTAGTTTGTGCCAGCGCGGCCAGGCCGGGCAGCACGCAGGTGAGTTGACGTAGAAATTCACGACGCTCGGTCTTCATGGAGTTCAGGCGTTGAGATTAAAAGCGCACCGTGGCCTGGCAGAAGACGTTGAAGGGCGCGTTGGGAGCCACCGATCCGCCCAGGAATGCCTGCGGCTGGTAGTAGCGTGCGTCGAAGAGGTTCTGAATGCCCACAGACACCGTGGCCGGGCCGCGTGTGTAGCCGAGTTGGGCGTCCACCGTGGCGTAGGCCGGAGTGGAGAAGGTGTTGGCGGAGTTCCCCGGACGGGAGGTGCCCATGCTCACACCCATGCCAATGCCAAAGCCGCGGAAGATGCCCTCGCTGTGGTCATAACGCACCGCCACACGCCCCGTGTGCTCCGGGATACGCGGCAGGCGTGCTCCGGTGGGCAGGGTCGTGTCTGAAACAATGCGGGCATCCTGCCATGCATAGTTCATCAGAACGGTGAAACCATTGAGCGGCTTCCAGATCAGGTCTGCTTCGATGCCGTAGGCGCGCTGCACACCGGATTGAACGCTGAGCAGGCCCGTGGAGACGGGCACGTTCGTGCGCTCATTGCGGAACCAGGCCAGTGAGCCCTGCAGCTTCTTGCTGAGCTCAAACTTCAGCCCTGCCTCCATCTGCTCTCCGCTGATGACCTTCTTAGCCCCTGCGATGGGCACGCCCACCGGTGCCTGGAAGCCCTGGCCCCAGCCCGCAAAGGCCGTCATCCAGCTCGTCACATCCACCGAGGCCCCCGCACGGCTGGTGAGGCGGTGCTCGTTCAGGCGGGAGTCGATGCCCGCCGCCGTGTCCACATCGTGCACCTTGAGCTGGCTGTAGCGCAGGGAGCCCATGAGATGGAATTTTTCGGCAAACGTGACCTGATCCTGCACAAATCCGGCGATGGTCTGGTAGTCGTTGTGCTGGTCTGAGAAAGGAAGGCCGCCGCCCGCCCAGGCCGGGTAGGAGGAGGACGGATTGCTCATGTCCATGATGCCGATGAACGGGTTCACCAGCAGCACGCCGTTGTCGGTGGTCTGGTCAAAGTCCATGCCCGTCGTCAGGCTGTGCTTGAGGGCTCCGGTTTCAAACTTGCCGTTCACCCGCGCATTGAAGGCAAAGGAGTGCATGTTTTGCAGCAGCGTGCCGGAGTCCACCGGGTAGAACGAGCCGAATGGCGCGCCAAAGAAGCTGGGGAACACCGAGAACTGGTCAAAGTTCATGTCGATGAAGTTGGCTTCGAGGATCACGTTCCAGTCGCTGTTGAAGCTGTGCTTCAGCTCGGCGTTCAGGCTGCGGGTCTTGGATGAGGTCGCAGGCTGGCCTTCCGCGCGGAAGATGTCGTAGCGGCCAAAGGTGAATCCTCCGGGGGCCACCGTGCCGGCACCGGGCAGGCCGCTGTAGTCTGTCATGGAGCGGTCGGAATAGCGGCCACGCAGCGTCAGGGTGGTGTCATCGCTCAGGGAGATGGCCAGCGTGGGGAAGAAGCTGGTCAGGTGCCCCTTGATGAATGCATTCACGTCACGTGTGTCGCGCACATCTCCAGTGATGCGGAAGAGAATGCGCCCCTTGTCATCCAGGGGCTGGTTCACATCCCAGATGTTGCCGTAGGAGCCCCAGGTGCCCGCGCTCATGCCCACCATGTAGTGGGCTTCCTTTTCAGGCCGCTTGGAGACGAAGTTCAGCAGGCCGCCCAGAGGGCCGCCGGCAGCGCCGCCAAACATCGTGCCGGTGGGGCCTTTCACCACCTCCACGCGCTCGGTGTTGATCAGCGTCTCGGAGGCGGGTCCGGGATAGTAGAGCTGGAAGCTGTCCAGGTACGGCGCGGACTGAAAGCCGCGGATGTAGTACTGGGTGTTGTTCATTTCACGCCAGTCGTTGCCCACCACACCGCTGAAGTTTTTCACCACATCCCCCGGGTGCTGGGTCAGCTGGTTGTCCATCAGCTTGCGGGTGATGACCTGCGCGGACTGCGGCAGCTGTCGCAACGGCACCTCCGAGCGAGTGGTCATGTTGGCATAAGGTGCCAGATAGGGGTCCGCCTGCGCAGTGATGAGGATCTCCGGCAGCACTGTGGGCTCCTGGCGCGCGAGGTCTGCGGGCGTGGAGGCAGGCTTGGGTGTGGTCTTGGATTTGGTCGCAGGCGTCTGAGCCAAAGCGCTGCCAGCAAGAACAGGCAGAAGCAGAGTTGCCAGGCCGCAGGCCAGACGAGAAAAGGAGAAATGAGCTAGCATAATAAAAAGCGAAAATGGAGAAATTGGAAAAAGGGGGCAGAACTCCGCCTGGATGCCTGAAGGCATGACGGGGCCGCCTGGATTCGACAGACTTGCGCGGGCAGCACGCGACAGACGCACCGGCATCAGCATGCTGAACGGTGCATGGACGCACGATGCGTCCGCGGTGCCTCAACCAACGAGATTGCTAGACTTCGCCGCGTCGTGGCGGCGGAAAGGGAGGCTTGGTGCGTCGTACGATGCCGTGTGGAAAATCTGGCAGTGGGGAAAGTGTAGGCGCTGGCGGAGTCAGGACGAGCTCCGCAGGAAAGGTCAGCGCCAGTTCAATCTTCTGTTTGGGGTCCGCCTGCCGCGTCTCCTTTTTCTCAGACTGTTTGCCCTTTTTGATCGCAAGGCAGAGCGGGCAGGGATGCTCGCTGTCGAAGGTCTGGCTCACTCCGGTGAGCAGAGAGCCTCCCTGCACTGTGTAGGTGACGAGCATGCCCGCCCAGGCGGCGGATTGCAGCACGACCCAGTGCAGCCCGATGGAAAACATCAGGGCGGCAACAATGAAGAGGCGTGCGGCGCGGCGGAGCATGCTGGGGGGGCGGCCTTGATCCGAGGAGGCTCCGCAGACAGTCGCGGAGCCTCCTGGAGATCAGGCGAGGAGGTTATTTGCCTTTGAAGCCATCATGGCAGGCTTTGCAGTTCACGGCTTTCTTGAAGTCGCTGACACCGGAAGCGTCCTTGGACTGGACCTTCTTCACAGCGCTGATGAGCGCATCACACTTCTCCGCCCAGACGGCCTTGTCGCCCTTCGGCGGCGTGGCACCCTTCATGTCTTCATAGGCTTTGAGCAGTGTGCTGAGGTCAGCACTGGTGGCTTCGCCTTTGCCGACCTTTTTGCAAAGGGCGTCTTCGGGCTTGTGGTATTTCTTCATGACGTCCTTGATCACATCGTCAGCGGCGGCAGATCCGATGCCAATGGCGGTAAGCAGGAGGGCGAGTGCTGTCTTCTTCATTTGTGGTGTTGGGTGTGTGGTGTTTGTGTTTCAAATCCGTCGCATGATGCGACGAACCGGAAATCTTTCGCCGCCGCCCGGAGACCGGCTGAACGGGAGCGTCTGGTGGAAACACGGCTTGCGCCGTGAAACACTGTTCACCAGAAAGGATGGGTGATCTGTGGGAGATCATGTGATGCAGGGCATCAGCCCCGCACAAAATCAGAGCGCTGGCTTTTTTAAAAGCCGGTCGGTCAGATCAAACCAGCCCGTGTCTGGGCGGTGGTGTCTCCGGCAGTTCGGTGCGTTGCACCAGCCTTTCGTGCAGCGGCACGAATGAAAAAATGTTTCCCGCAGGTGCGGTCAGAGCCGTCATCTCCACCAGCACCGCATTGATCTTCTGCAAAGACTGCCCCGCCTGCTGCTGATTCCCGCGCTTGGAGGAGTTCTGGCCTTCCTTCACCCTTTTGCACAGCGCGCAGCCATGCTGCCCGTCAAAGGTCTTCTGCACCGCCTCCATCACGGACCCTTCCTTGGCAAAGGAGATCAGCATCCCCGTCCACGCCACCCCTTGCAGCAGCGCCCAGTGCATCCCCAGAGTCAGGCAGATCGCCCCCACGACCACCAGCCGCGCGATTCGCGGCAGCAGCGGCACTTCAGTTCGGGACGACATGGCCGCGAGTATGGGAGGCGCAATGCGCGGTGTCAACCCTCTTGCCGGAGCCCGAGATTCATCTTGAACAAAGAGCAGTGAATTTTGTATGCTTTGTTTTTATACCATGAAAAGCCGCCTCCTGCTTCTCTTCGCTTTCGGCATCCAGTGCCTTCTTTTGCATGCTCAAACCGTGCCCGCTGAAATGGAGCGCCTGCAGACCGCCTATGAGGCCGCACGCGAACGTGTCACCCGTCCGCTGGATGAAAAGTACCTCGCAGAACTCCTCAAACTGCAGGACACCTACACCAAGGCCGCCAAGCTCGAGGAAGCCCTGGTCATCGCCAATGAGATCAAAGGCATGAAGGAGCGCCTCGGTCTCGGCGGCAAATCCACGACTTCCTCCAGAACTGTTTCGACCTCCTCCTCCTCTTCCTCCGGCTCGAAGGAAACCATCGTCACCATTCCTGCCAATGATCCCAACGGACGCCGCATCGGCGCCGTGAAAAAAGGAGACACCATCTCCCTCGAATACGTGACCGGAAAATGGAAGAGCAAGGGCGGCATCGCCACGGAGAATCCTGACGATCCCAAAGCCACTTACAAAGACGATGACCGCCTCGTCATCGCAGAGCCTGCGGATGACAAAGGCATGCCCGGCAAGGTCCTCGCCATCGTCGATCCCGAGACCACGCTCAAGCCCTTCACCTACCTCGTCCAAACCTCCCGGCCCGAGGTCGTGCTTCGCATCAACACCAACAGCGAACGCAAAGAGAACCCCGGCGAAGTGACCTACAAGCTCAAGGTCAGCCATTAGACCAGCACTCGAAGAGAGTTGTTTGGATTGGAGGCTGCAGCGGGCCTCCAACCACCCCTCACTTCATATTCTCAAACCACGCCAGCAGATCCAGAATCTGCTCCGCCTTCAGCGAGTTCAGCAAGCCCTGCGGCATCGGCGAAATCTCCGACACTCTGCGTTCTTTGATCATCGCCTTCGCGATCTCCGTCTTCTCCGCTGCCAGCGGATTCGTCTTCAGCACCACGCGCTCATCATCCTCGCTCTCCAGACTGCCGGTGATGGTTTTCCCATCGCTCGTCTTCACCGTCACGTAGCGGAACTTCTCATCGATGAACTTGGACGGATTCAAAATATGGTCCAGCAGATCGCGCCGGTTGAAGCGCGCCGACACCTGCACCAGATCCGGCCCAAACACGCCCGCAGGCAGCGCGGGGTCATTGCTCACTTTATGGCAGAACACACACTGCGCGCGGATGAGCGCATCCTTCGCGCTCTCGCGGTTGCGCGTCTTCGCATCCATCTTCGCCAGCAGCGGCGTCAGATCATCGAGCGTCCAGTTCTTGAACGAATGCCCCGGCAGCGCATGCGCGGACAGCACCGCAGGCTTCGCCGGCGAGATCACCGCCGCCAGCTCCTTCGCCTCCTCTGGCTTCAGCGCCGCCGCCAGCTCGCTGCGCGTATCACTGATCGCTTTGAAAAAGGTCGAAGCCCCGTTCATCTTCTCCGCCTTGTTCAGCGCCTCAAACACGATGCGCCTTTGCTCCAGAGTCCAGCCCTCCTTCAGGTAACGCAGCATGAAAGGGTAATACAGCAGGTCCTCCGAAGTCGTAGCCGCCTTGAGCAGCGGCATCGTTTTCGCGATGACCGTGGGGGATTTGAGATAGACCAGGAGGCGGCAGGCTTCGCGGTTGAGGAAAACGTCATCGCGCGGAAACACTACCCAGGCCATCAGCTTCTGATGATGCGCCTCATCCGGTGCGCCATGGCGTGCGATGGCCACGGCGACGACGCGCAGCGCATCCAGCGTGGGTGCGGGCGCTGCTTTCGTCACCGCATCCAAAATGGCGGGCAGGTCCGCAGGTTGGCCGACACGCGCGAGAGCTAGAAGCGCATGAATGCTCTTCCCCGCCAAGGCACGCTCTCTCCACAGAGCGGGATCAGATTTTTCCAGGTCCAGACGCGCGGCGTTGGTCACAAACCGATCAGGGGATTCGATGCCTTGAAAGGTGAAGGAGAGATCCGCTGTCCAGCCTCCGTCCACGCTTCGTTCGCGTATCGTGTCTGCTTGCAGCTCAGTGCCGGAGGAGTGGCGTAAGAGGCGGTTGGGCATCGGAGAAAGAGAGGGCTTCTTGCCAGCCCAGGACACTCGATAAAGTCCGCTCTGGGTTCCTCGTCCGCCCGTGATGAACCACATGGCACCGTCCGGCCCGATGCAGCCGTCGGTGACATTCAGCGGCCTGCCCGTCACAAAATCTGCCTGCATCGCCGTGTATGCAGCTCCTTCGGATTTGCAAAAAGCCACCTGGATGATGCGCCCATAGCTCCAGTCCAGCAGGTACAACACGCGACGATACGAATCTGGAAAAGCCGCTTCATACCCAAAGAAAATCCCCGTGGGCGAAGACAGCCCAATATCGATCACACTCGGCAGCGTGTCCGCATACCATGCCGGAAAACGCCCCGTGCCACGCCGCCAGCCGTAGTCCGCACCCGGCACGATCTGCAGCACCCGCGTCGGCATATACCAAGGCGTGCCCACATCGCGCTCCATATCGGCGTCAAAGGTAAACAGCTCGCCATAGTAGTTAAACGCAATATCCAGCGGATTCCGCAAGCCGCCCGCGATCAGCGTCACCTTGCTTCCATCCGGCTTCACTTTCAGGATGTGCCCCGCAGGCAGCTCCACGTTGCCGTCAAACATGCTGCTGTCCCACGGGTTCGGAATCAGCTGATCATTCGCATAATTCTTCAGTGGCGAATCAGGATCGAGGTTCTTTGGCAGCAGCACGTTGTTGCCATGCGCCACGTAGATGTCCCCGTCCGGACCGAGCTTGATGTGATTGCGGCCATGGCCCACACCGCCCTCCGTGCGCATCAGCACCTTTCGCTCTTCAAACACACCATCGCCATCCGCATCCGTGAGGCGGTAGAGCGCCTTGGTGTTGTTCGCATTCGCGAACAGCGAACCATGCGCATAGAGCAGCCCACGACACTCCAGCAGCTCATCATCGATCACCTCCACCTTCTGGTCCCCGCTGCCGCTCAGCGTCAGACGTAGCAGGCCCTTCTTCTCCTTCCCCAGTGTGATGCGTCCCTGCGGATCAAACGCCATGGACACCCACGAATCCTCCCCCGGCTGCGCCGAGCGAATCAGCTCCGCTTTGAAGCCCGGCGGCACGGTCAGTGTCGCGGCATCCGTCGCCTGATTCTGCGCTCCCGGTTTCGCCAGTTGCCAGGAGTTGTAGGCATCAAAGGTCTTCTTCAAATCAAACGGGTTCTTCGCCGCGTCCGCATCCGTCGCCCCTGCCACCACCGCATTCTGCCAGCTCGCATCCGTCACGATCCAGCGCACCGCAGCCAGATCGCCATTGAGTTCCAGCAGCGCCGCCGCCTTCGCCTTGCCCGGCACACGCAGGCCCAGCACATGCTCTTTGCCATCGCCCAGCTGCCGCGTCAGGTCCGTGCCACTCGCCGCCTCCGCCGCTTTCACCGTGGCGATGCTGTTGCCATCCAGCATTACCTCCACCGCCGCATCACCGGCCGTCAGCAGCACCGCTTTGAGCAGCTTGCCCTCATGCTTCACCTTCTGCGTAAACGTCGCTCCCCCATCAGCCGCCGCCAGCCATTGCGGCACCGGTGGTCGGTTGGCCATTTGGGCGAAAGCACTTGCGGACAACAGCAGAATCAAAAAGCAGCGTGGCATGGGCACAAAACGCGCCCCGCCGCACCGGCCTGTCGCCATGCATCAAAACGTCGTCTCGCTCCCCACCGTGAAGGTCACGTTTTGGATCCCCGCCTTGTGCAGCGAATTGAGCACATCAATGATGCGCTCGTAGCTCGCCTGCTCCTCCGCCTGCAGCGTCACCAGCACCTTTTGATTCTGCCGTTTGGAGGACTCCTGCGCGCGGATGAGGCTTTCCGTCAGCCGTGGCAACGCCTTGGCCTTGGGCGTGTCAAACTCCTGCTCGTTCATCGTCACCGTGCCATCCTCCGCGATGCCGATGGTGATTTCATCGGGCGGAAAATCGACGGGCGACGTCGTCGTTCCTGGACAAGGCAGCCACGTTCTCAATTCCCGCTCCACCTTCACGCTTCCTGTCATCACCATGAAAAACAGCATGATCACGAAGACCACATCGATCATGGGGGCGATTTGAAAACCAATCGCGGTGGTGTCGGAGTGGATGGTGTTTTTCATGGCGTCTGGCAGCATGACGGGGGTCGTAATCCAATCTTGGGGTGCAAATTGCGGATTTTTGCAGGCTCGCCACCCGCCTCTCCGACCCCAGGATGGACATTTTTTGACCATTATAATCCATTCTCAGATGACCTCAGGGCGTTGAATGGCAATGCAATGCGCACTGCGGTTCAACCTTTCTTAAGAACGTAGGCTTGACATTGATTTGAAAATGAGTCCTCTACTCTCACCGTGAAAAGTAAAATCTATATACTCGACGACCACCCTATCGTTATCGAAGGGCTTAAGAAACTGATCGACCAGCAGGAAGACATGCAGGTGATCGGTAGTGCTGAAGACGCCAACACCGCGCTCCAGCAGATCACCAAGATCAAGCCCGACGTAGTCGTTCTTGACATCACGTTGAAGGATCGCAGCGGCGTGGACCTCATCAAAAAGCTCCGTGCCAGCCATCCGAACATGCAGATTCTGGTGTACTCCATGCACGACGAAAACGTGTATGCAGAGCGCTGCCTGCGTGCCGGTGCCATGGGCTACGTCATGAAGGGAGAGCCCAGCACCCGCGTGCTTCAGGGCCTTCGTCAGGTCGCCGCCGGTTCCTTCTTCTTCAGCGCCGCTCTGCTCGGCAGCATCGTCTCCGGTGGCGGCCCTCGTGGCGGCTCCCGTGGCGAGCCCGCCCGCATGCTCAGCGACCGCCAGCTTGAAATCTTCGAGATGGTGGGCCGTGGTTTCGACTCCCACAGCATCGCCGAAAAGCTGGCCCTCAGCGCCAAGACCGTGGACGCCCACAAGGCCAACATCCGTCAGAAGCTCGGCCTCGCCTCCGCCCGCGAACTCCTCATGGAAGCCGTCCGCTGGGTCGAGAAATAGGATCTGTCTCTTCTCACAACACCAACCTCTTCAACGGGCGGCGCTTCGGCACCGCCCGTTTTCGTTGGTGCTGTCCTTCAGAGAGGCCTCTTCAAAAGAGGGACAAATCGTCGATCCAAGAAATCAAGAGTCCACGGATCGGAGCGCCAAAGGCGCGCTCTATCGCAGCCCAGGGCGAAGCCCTGGGAACAGGCCATTAACCTCCATCCCGCATCTGGTCGAGCCCTGAAAGGGCGGCCTAATTCACTGCGCCTACACGACCTCCAACTGATCCTTTCAATCCCACACATACCTTTCATCGAACCGGATTTTATGCCGGGAGAGAAACTCCCGGTACTCTTCCTGAAATGTCTTCACGCGATGATGCTCCTCCTGATTGCGAATGTAATTCGCCACTTTGGGCACGTTGGATTCGCTCACTGAGAAGGCTCCATATCCCGCCTGCCAGGCGAAGGTTCCTAACTCCGGCCCTTGGGTCTTGATCCATTTGGAGGACGACTTTTTCACATCCTCCACCACCTGCGCGAGCGTGACCGTGCGGCCCATGTTGAAAAGAAGATGAACGTGATCAGCCACCGAGTTGATAAGCACCGCCGACGAGTTCAAATTCGCCAGCACCGTGGCCATGTAAGCGTGAAGATCAGGACGCACCTTCGCCGTGAGAAACGGCACCCGCTCCTTCGTGGAGAAGATCAAGTGTATGTAAAGATTTGCGAGCGATTGCGGCATGGACGGTGCGATAACTGGCAAAGTTAGGCCGCCCTTTCAGGGCTTCACACCTTTAAAAGGGCACACATCGCCAAACCCAGGGCTTCGCCCTGGGCTGCGATAGCCCGCGCCTTCGGCGCTCAAGAGCCAGACACGCCGCACCTTTCCACCGCGCAGTGATACGAACAGCGCCCGATCGAATTCTGATCCTGTTTTCGAATGCACGCCGCATTCGTGTTGGAAATTCCGAACTACCTTAGATGCCCTGCAAAGGGGCAGAGAGGCAGAGGGAGCAGAGAATCAATGCCTTCAAATCTCTGCTCCTTTGCCCCTCTGCGGCCAGCCGAATTTCCTCAACGTCGTCTCCACGCCCAAACCTCAATCCTTCACCACCGCATCCATATCCGCCCGCGCCTTCACCCGCATGCGTTCCTTCATCGTCGCCAGCACGTCCGGCTGCTGGGCCGCCACGTCTTTTGTCTCATTCGGGTCCGCCAGAATATCATACAGCTCGTACTTCGCCTTCTCCCCGCTGCCATGTTCCACCAGCTTCCATGGATCGCACCGCAGCGCGCGTGATTTAAAACCAGGCGCCACCGTGTACAGCATGCGCGGCTGAGGCGGCGCACCCTCCACCAGCTGCGGCCACAGGTTCACACCATCCCATTTCAAATCCTTCGCAGGCTTGAACCCCACCAGCGCGCAGAAGGTCGGCATCCAGTCGATGATCTGCACCGGCGCGTCATGCTTCCCCGGCTTCACCACGCCCGGCCAGTTCAGCACGCACGGCACCCGCGTGCCGCCCTCATACACCGTCCCCTTTTCATTGCGCAGCGGCTTGTTGTTCCCCGTCAGCGGTCCGGACTCATAGCCGTCCGGCGGATAGGACTGCCCGTTGTTCTCCGCCGTGCTCCCGCCGTTGTCACTGGTAAAAACGAGCATCGTGCTGCCGCGCTGCCCGTTCTTCTCCAGCGCCTCCACGATCTGCCCCACCGCTGCGTCCAGGTGCATGATGCACGCTGCATACTGCCGCGCCACCGCCCCCGTCAAACCCGCGGGCACCTTGCTCACCCACTCCTCCGGCTCTTTCACCGGCAGATGCACCGCCGTCATCGGCACGTAGAGGAAAAACGGCGCACTGTCCTTCCGCTTTCCCAGCCACTCGCAGGCCTCCTTGGCGATGAGGTCCGTCACGTGCCCCTTCTCCTCAATGAGCTTCTCATTCCGCTGCCACGTCACCATGAACGGCCCCTTTTTGTAGTGATGGTCCCACGGGCCCACCCCGCCCGCCAGCGAGCCATAGCTGTGATCAAACCCAAAGTGGTTCGGACCCCACTCCGGCTTCGAGCCCAGATGCCACTTGCCCGTCAGGCACGTTTCATAGCCCAGCGTTTTCAGCGCCAGCGGCAGCGTCATCGTATCCCACGGCAGCGCCCGCTCATTCTGCGGCGTCGTCACCCCAAAGCGGCTCCAGCAGCGTCCCGTCATCAGCCCCGTGCGCGTCGGGCTGCAAACCGGTGCCGAATAATGGTGCGTCAGCTCCAGCCCCTCCGCCGCCAGCTTGTCCAGCACCGGCGTCGGCGCGTTCCCGCCGTGAAACGCCACATCCGCCCAGCCCAGGTCATCCGCCATGATGAAGACAATGTTCGGCTTGGCCGGGACCGATGTCGCATGCAGCGGCAGTGAATACGGCAGTAGCAGACAGCAAATCGTGAGCAGAAAAAGAAAGCGTTGCATGGGAGGCCAAACGAAGCCCGCCGCGCCGATCTCGCATGAAGGGTTGCGTGCTCCAAAGCGTTGCGGCATAAGGAAAGGCACATGGGCCGCTCCAAAGACTCCGCCAGTTTCTCCACGCGCACCGTGCAGTGGCTGGTTTACGCCCTGTTCCGGTGCATTGAAGGCGTGCTCTGGCTCCTGCCGCTTATCGTCATCTGGTACATCGGCCGCGTCCTCGGCGCCATCGCCTACGTCCTCGGCGGCAAATACCGCCGCCTCGCCCAGCACAATTTGCGCATCGCCTTCGGTCGCGAAAAATCCCCTGCCGAGCTCCGCCGCATCGCCCGCGAGCATTTTCGCAGCCTCTTTGCCAACATCCTCTGCGGCTTCAAGCTCCCCCTCATGACCGAGGCGCAAATCTGCATGCGCCTGCAGGCCAGCGGAACGGAACGTGCCCAGTCCGCCTACAACGACGAACGGCGTCCTGTCCTGAATCTGGTGCTGCATGCCAGCTGCTGGGAACTCCTCACTCAGGTGCCATCCATGTATGTGCGCGGTCATCAGGCCGCCGCCATATACCAGCCCCTGCGCAATCCCTGGCTCAATGCCCTCGTCCTGCGCCGCCGCGAAAAGCTCGGCTACACCTTGTTCGACCGGCAGAGCGGCTTCAATGGACCCATGAAGTTCATGCGCGACGGCGGTCAGGTCGGCGTCCTCGTCGATCAGCATGCCGGCGACCACGGCCTCTGGTGCCCTTTCTTTGACCGCCTTGCCTCCACCACCACCATTGGTGCCCTCATGGCCATGCGCACCGATGCCGTCGTGCTCCCCATGATGGTGTACAATGACGGCCCCGCCCGCTGGCGGCTGCTCTGCGCCCCAGAAGTCAGGGCAGATCCATCCCAGCCCGGTGCCGAAGGTCTCACCCTCGCCATCAACGCCGCCGTGGAGGGCCTCATCCGCAAGCAGCCCGAAGCCTGGTTCTGGGTGCACAACCGCTGGAAAACTCCCAAGCCCCACTTCCTCCTCTCCAACTACCGCCGTGGCGTCGCCTTCCCCGCAGGCTACGACATGGAGCGCCTGCAGCCCTTTGAGCTGCTCATCCGCAGCCCCAACTGGCTCGGCGATGCCTGCATGGCCTTCCCCATGGTCCGTGCCATCAAACGCGGCCGCCCCGACCTCAAGATCACCATCCTCGGCCCCGACAAGCTCGAAGAACTCTGGCTCTCCATGCCCGAAGTCTCCCGCTACATCGCCAAGCCCGCCAAGGAAGGCCTCTTCGCCGTCGCCAAACGCATCAAGGCCACCGGCGTGAAGTTTGACGCCGCCGTCCTCTGCACCAATTCCACCCGCAGCACCCTCGAAATCTGGCTCGCCGGCATCCCCCGCCGCGTCGGCGTCCGCGGCTCCTTCCGCGCCAAACTGCTCAACCAGATCATCAAGCCCCCGAAGGTCAAAATCGACAAGGAGCACCACGCCCACCGCTACCTCCGCATCGCCAAAGGCATCGGGGCAGACATCGAGCAGCCCGGCCTCTGGGACTCCGGCACGCCCCCCGTCTCCACCTCCGACGGCACCATCCGCGTTGCCGTCTGCGCCGGAGCCGAATACGGCCCCGCCAAACGCTGGCCCCTCGATCGCTTCGCCGCCGTCATCAATCAAATCTCCGCCCAGCACCCCCAGTTCCGCTGGCAATTGGTCGGCGCGCCGAATGAAAAGGAAATGGGCGAAAAACTCTCCGCCATGCTCCCGGCGGCCCCGCACGAAAACCTCGTCGGTAAGACCCGCCTCTCCCAGCTCATCACCACCCTGCGCGGCTGCCAGCTGCTCCTCACCAACGACACCGGCACCATGCACCTGGCCGCCGCGCTGGGCATCCCCACCGTCAGCATCTTCGGCTCCACCTGCCCCATCGAAACCGGCCCCCTCGGCGACCGCCACACCGTCATCCAGCACAAGATCGAATGCAGCCCCTGCTTTGATCGCGAATGCCGCTTCGGCCACTACAACTGCATGCAGCTCGTCACCCCCGAAGAAGTCGCCGCCGCCGTCCTCGCCCACTTCCCGCAAGCCTCGTCATAGCCGCACCGCCACGCGCCATTTGGAGTGCGGTCGCGGAGATGCAAGGCGCAGACTTGCATCGCAGCTACCGCTTTCGTGGGTTCAGGACATTCCTTCGGCCTCATGTCGTCCTCCAGCACGCGCCTGTGTGCTTTCGCCTGCGTGGTGATCCACGCCCTCCCGCCCCAATACCATCTCCCAATACACCATGGTATGCCCTTCTTCCCTACTCACCCACAAAAAAGGCGGGCTGTCTCCAGCCCGCCTCGTTCGCTTCATTATTTGCTCGCTTCGTCACTTCTTCGCGCCCCACGTCGCCACCGGCGTCGCCGTGTGCGTGGCCGCTTCGTCCAGCGCAAAGGTGATGCACAGGCTCTGCGCTCCCTTGCTTCCCGGGATCTCCGCCTTCAGCACGTGCACCTTTTCCTTGATCAGATCACGCGCCTGCTCGCTGGCGGCCTCCGGCGGCTCCTCCACCTTGAAGGTTGCAGAGGCTGGTGAAACAATAGTCGCCACCAGCGTCTTCCCGCTCTGTGTCAGCTTCGCCGTCTGTCCCGAAGGGCTCACCTCCGCCTTCGTGTGCATGCTCCACACGATCGTGCCGGTGTTCTTCATGAACAGGTCATCCTGGATCACAATGTAAGGCTTCGCTCCGCGCACCACCATCACGCCGCGGTGCACATCCTTCGCCGGCTTCGAGTACGCCTTCGTCATGTCCACCACCGCCGCTCCGCGTTCCGGTGTCGAGTTCCCCAGCAGCACCGCCGCCTTCGCATCCTGCTCCTGGTCATTGCCATCGATCACCAGCGTGTTCTGCCCCTTCGTGTTTTCCACGTAAAGCGTGAAGCGCTTCGTGCGGTCCGCGCCCGGCTTCACATCCGAACCAGGCACCCGGTCATTCTCACGCCCGAGTTCGATGCCCCAGCGCTGTCCGCCTGCGTCCATCACAAAGCTGCCGATGTCCAGCTGCGCTGTTGCATCCTCATTTTCGCCGCCCTTCACCGCGATGAAGTAGTCGTCCTTGTCCCATCCGGAGCGCGAGGTCGCCACAAAGCCCCCCGGCTGCGCATAGTCCAGCGTGTCCGCCGTGCCGTCTCCCGCCGCATGCGGATTGTAGTAGATGAAGTTCCCCACCTGCCCGAAGTAGGCGGACCCCACTGCCATCTTGCCTCCCGCAGCCACCGCGCGGATGCCCGGATTGCCCGTCACGCCGCACAGCCACGTGGCCACCCACGGCCGCACCGAGACCGCGCTCTTCGCATCGCCAAAGTTAAACCCCTGTCCGCTCGGTCCCATCAGGTGCATCCGCGCCGTGTTAAACTGCGGGATCCCCTCCAGCAGGCTGAGCCCCAGGTCCTTGCCTGTCGCCGCCTTCAGCGAGCTTGCGACCATCGCCACATAGTCCATCACCTCTTCCCCGGCCTGCAGCCCCTCGGGCCACACCCCTGCCGGCGCAAATCGCACGATCCCTTTGCCAAACACCTTCGCCGCTGCGTCCGCCGCTTTTTTCGCCGTCGCCGGATCATCATCCACCAGGCAGATCGCCGAGAGCAGCAGCGCGGAGGCCGCCGCCATCTGCTTGCTGTCCGGTGGCAGCTTGCCCACATCCGGCTTCGCCTGCTGCCCTTTCACCGGCGCCTTCGGTGGCGTCCCCTTCTTCGAAGCACCTGTCTGCCCGCCGGACACCCCTTTCGCACTCTCAGGGATCTCCTCCCCTTCCAGGTGCGCGATCAGTGCGCCGATCCCCTTCTCCGCAAGGCACGTGCGGATCGTCGCCGCCTGGTCGTTGTTCAGCCCCGCGCGGAACCAGTCATAGCCCAGCGACACCGCCACCACCATGTCCGTCACATTGTCCATCAGGTCCGGGTGCCAGTCACGGAAGGACACCTTGTCCGTGAACGCCAGCAGTTCATCGATCCCCTTGCTCTGCCATTTCAAATCGCCCTCGCAGTAGTGCAGCGCACCCATCAGACCGATGCGGTAGATCGCCTTCGGCCCCTCACCACCCGTGTCACCATTGATGCGCGTCAGCGCCGGATCCTGCACCAGATCTTCTCCGGACGCCTTCAGCGACTCCAGCATTTTCGTCAGCACCGGATCCGCCGCGATCTGCGCTTTCAGCGCCGCCCACTCCGCCGCGTTGTGGATCAGCCTCGGCCTTCCCTTGATGCCGCTCAGGTAATCATTCGTCGCAGGCGCTTTGAATTTCGCCAACGGCACGATCGCCACCGTCGGGCGTGGCGGCGCAGGCTTCTTCACCACCGCCGCCGCTTTGGAGCCGCCCTTCGGCGTCGCCGGTGGAGTGGTCGCAGGTGGCGGAGTTGCCGGAGGTGTTCCCGCCGGAGTCGCAGGCATCGCCACCGCTGGCGGAGTGGCAGGGGCCGCCTGCATCGCCGCATAGCGTGTTTTCGCATACTCAAAATCCGCCGGGCTCAGCTTCGCGATCTCCACGTCAAATTCACGCCCGTCCTTCATCTTGATCTTCACCGTCTTTGCCACCGCATCCACGGACACCAGCGTCGCCTCCACCGTCTTGCCCGCCGTGTTCGTCCACATGCGGTATTCCTCCGCCAGCTGCCCACTCGCATGGGAGGCGGCCATCAAGCACACGGAAGCAACAGCAAGGAAACGCGCGGTAGTTTTCATAACAGAATGTTAGGGGAGAGGATAAACCAGCGGCTGACAGCGCACAGGTCAAGCATAAACGCAGCATCTCCCCCCAGAGTTTGGGACAAATCATGTCCCTCCCAAGAATAACTCTCCTCTCCCCGTGCTGCCGGTGCCCCCGCGATTCTCCACAAAAATCTTCCTCCTCCTCTTCCTCCTTTCCCCCACCGCGCCTGCGTCCCCGTAAGTAGTCAGTTCGGGGTTCGCTTCGCCGCAGCCCATCCGGTTCTTCATCCTTCATAATGCTTCCGTCCTACCCCTAAGAATTTACCGAGTCTTTACACATCTAGACTCGTCACCAGCCCCACTTCCTGATAAAAAATTCTCGAAATCCATTCCATCACCCTCAGCCCATGCGCGCGTTCCTATCCCTCCTCTTCGTTTCGTGCCTCGCCTCCGCCCTCGCGCAGACACCCGCGCCGCCTCCTCCACAGACGCCCCCCGGCCCGCCAGCGCTCATCCCACCCGTCGCCACACCTCCCAAAGTCGCGCCTCCACCCGCCGCCGCTACGGCCCCCGCATCTCCTCCTAGAATTGCCCCCCCTCCCCCCGCTCCCGCGCCCACCACCATCGTCCGCGAGCGCGAGCGCCGCGTCTACGTCCCCTTCGATGAACTCGAAAAAGTCTTCAAAGACGGCGGCAAAGGCGTCTTCCTCCCCTACCGCGAATTCCTCGATCTCTGGAACGAGCTCAGCCTGAAACGCGAAGAAACCGAAAAAGCCCCGCCCGCCGAAGCCGTCCTCGCCAAGGCCGAGTACACCGGCCGCGTCGAAGGAGACAGCGTCATCCTCGAGGCCAAAATCACCGCCGAATCCTTCAAGAAAGGCTGGGTCCTTCTCCCCTTCACCGAAAAGGCTGTTCCCGGCATCGGCGAGGCCTCCACCGGCAAGGCCGTCCTGCGCTCCCGCTCGGATGGCAGCGATCTCATGCTCCCAGAAAAAGGCGTCTACGAGATCACCCTCAAAATCTACGCCCCCATTATCCGCACCTCCGGCAGATCACGCGTCACCCTCAATCTCCCCCGCGCCGCCGTCTCCCGCCTCAGCCTCACCGTCCCCGGAGAAGGCCTCGAGTTTCAGCTCGAGCCCGCCGCCGCCTTCACCACTCAGGTCGCCGGTGGTCAGACCCAGTTCGCCTGTTTCTTCGGCGCCGCCTCGCAGCAGGACATCGCCTGGAAGTCCGCCCAGGCCGTCACGCAGATGAGCCCCCTCGTCCTCGCGGAGAACAAGCTCACCACCCAGATCGGCATCGGCTCCGTCGCCACCACCGCAGACATCGCCCTGCGCATCCTCCGCGCACCCATCAATGAATTGAAAATCGCCATCCCTGCCGATCAGGAAATCCTCGGCGTCACCGGCGCTGGCATCAAAGAATGGAAGATCGAAACCGGCCCCATCGCCGGCAATCCCGCCCAGGCCCGCAAAACCATCGTCATCCTCCCGGAAAAACCTCTGCGCGATGACTACTCCCTCCAGCTTCAGCTCGAAGGCCCTGTTGCCAAGCTCCCCTCCGAGGTCAGCGTTCCAGACATCGAGATCGTCGGTGCCGCTCAGGCCCATGGAGAAGTCGTCCTCGGTGCTGAGTCCCAGCTCGATGTCACCCCCAAGACCCTCACCTCCGCCACCCGCTCCCTTGCTGGCGACAGCCGCTCCCAGGTCGGCACCTTCCGCATCCTCCGCCAGCCTTACAAGCTCACTCTCGACGTTGCCGAGGCCAAGCCCCAGGTCGAAGCCACCAGCCTCACCAAGCTCTCCGTCCGCCGCGAGGCCGCCTCTCTCACCGCAGACTTCAGCTACGTCGTCCGCCGCGTCGGCATCTTTGAGGCCCGCCTCACCCCGCCCGCCGACTGGAACATCACCGATGTCAAAGGCCAGATCGAATCTTGGAATCTCGACGGCACCGATCTCGTCATCAAGCTGCCCAAACAGACCGTCGGCGACTTCAAGTTCACCGTCACCGCCCGCCAGACCCGCCCGCAGGCCACCGCAGACGTCGTCCTCCCCGTCTTCACCCCGCAAAACGTCACCCGTCACGAGGCCCTCGTCGGTGCCACCATCCATTCCAGTTTGGAACCCAATACCAAGGAACTCGGCGGCTTCCAGCAGGAGGACGTCAGCGCCGTGCGGCTTCAGAGCGAGCCCAACGCCACCGAGATCGCCTTCCGCTATCGCGACGCCGCCAAGCCCGCCACCCTCAGCCTCAAAAGCCGCAGCTCTCAGGTCAGCGTCGAAGTCCTCACCCTTGTCGAGGTGAAGGAGCAGTCCACCCGCCACTCCTGGACCCTCGCCTTTGACGTCGCCTACGCCGCCACAGACCGCTTCATCCTCGCCGTCCCCAAGGACGTCGCAGACCAGATCCGCTTCGTCGATCAGCAGGTGAAGGAGATCAACAAAGCCTACCAGCCCCCGCAGCCCATAACCCTGCCAGACGCCGCCAGCTACATCCTCTGGGAGGTCATCCTCCGCAGCGAGCGCCAGGGTTCCTTCTCCCTCACCCTCAATCTCGAACGCCCCATCACCCTTGAAGCCGGCAAGACTGGCAAGTTCGACCTCCTCCATGTGCACGTCCCCGGCGCCTTTCAGGAAACCGGCCAGGTCGCCGTCGTGAAGGCCCCCAGCCTCGAAATCCGCAAGGCAGAACCCGAAACCCTCGAAGAGATCGACGCCCGCGAGCTCCGCGGAGAGCTCCAGCGCACCGGCGTCTTCCTCGCCTACAAATACCGCTCTCTCCCCATCAAGCTCGGCGTCGAACTCGCCAAAAACAGCTTCATCCCCGTCCCGCAGGCCGTCATCACCCACGCCGCCCTCACCACCGCCGTCGCCACAGACAAAGCGCAGACCACCGAGGTCATCTACTGGGTCAAAAACAATGACCTCCAGTTCCTCGTCGTCCGCCTCCCACAGGGCTCCCGCCTCCAGTCAGACGTCTTTGTCGATCGCGAAGCCCAGCAGCCCATGCGCCGTGAAGTCAGCGAGGACATGCTCGTCCGCCTCCCCAGTGGAGATGCCGCCCGCACCGCCTTCCCCGTCCGCTTCGTCTTTGAGTCCCCCAGCCCTGCTCCGGGCGAAAAACTCGGCAACTGGGGCAGCCTCTCCGTCAATGTCCCCCAGGTCGCCGAGGTCGGCATCATGGAGACCCGCCACACCCTCCTCCTGCCGGAGAAAGAGTGGCACTACACTGCCTTCAGCGGCCCCCTCTCCCTCCAGTCCCACGAGACCTCCTGGCAGAAGATGCAGAACTTCCTCAATGACGTCCTCCCCGCCTTCGGTCCCCAGCTCGATGTCCTGAATCAGGCCCAGGACAGCCGTTTCCCCATCGTGCAGGACGACGTCCGCACCCTCTACGGCTCCCAGGTGCAGCAGCAGGGCCACCCCGAGACGCTCCACCGCCTGGGCCCTCCGGCAGAGATCGGCGTCAGCTTCCGTAGCCGCCGCATCACCTACCTCTATCAGGCCCTTGCCTTCCTCATCTCCCTCATCGCCGGCGTCCGCTGCTGGACCTCCCCGCCGGCGAAAAAGCTCCGCTACCTCGCCATCTTCGGCCTCGGTTCCATGCTCCTCACCGGCCTTGTCGGTGCTGCCAATATCCCCGTCCTCCTCGCCGCCATGCTGGCCGCCTTCATCCTCCTCCTCATCTGGATCTTCACCGGCCTCCTCGGCTTCAGCCTCCACACCTGGCACCGCTACGAAACCTGGCGCACCAAACCCCGCGCCACCCCCCCCTCCGTCCCGCCCTCCACCCCACCGACCCCTCCCAGCACCCCTCCGGCTGCTCCACCGACTCCTCCCCCCCCACCCGCCGCTCCCCCCGCCTCCCCAACCCCCGCCGCGTAACCGCGATGAACCCCACTCATCCCCTTCATCGCCCCCCCAGCCCCGGTAGGGCGGCCTGTCCCCAAGCCGTCGCGACACCCAGCCCCGGCAAAGGTAGGGCGGCTTGTCCCCAAGCCGTCGCGACACCCAGCTCCGGCAAAGGTAGGGCGGCTTGTCCCCAAGCCGCCGCCACACCCAGCCCCGGCAAAGGTAGGGCGGCTTGTCCCCAAGCCGCCGCCACCCAGCGCCCTCCTCTGGAGTGCGGTTACCCAACCCCCGCACCAGCGTCCCCGGACTGCGGTGCTTCAGCACCGCACTCGCTCCACCCCACGCCCCCTCCCTCCCCATCGTCCTCGTCCTCCTACTCGTCCTCGATCAAATCGCCCCGCAATCTCCCCTCCACTCCGCGAGCATCCAGCATCCCCCCCTCCGCCAATTCCCAATTCCCAGTTTTCAGTTCTCAGTTTTCAGTCCCTCTACGCTCCCCCAGCTCCCCTAGGATTGGGACCATCCTGGTCCCACAACCCCCCACCATTCCCCCCACCTCCGCAAGTCCTCGCCCCTCCCTCATCCCGCACCTCCCCCGCCCCCTCCTCGCCATTCTGGCTTTCATCCTTCATCTTTCATCCTTCATCCTTTCAGCTGAGCCCCCACGCCAGGAACTCTGGGTCCCCACCCAAAGCCTCGAAACCGTCCTCAAGTCCTACCCCAACGCCGTCCTCCTTTCCCCGGAGCAGTACGCCATCCTCATCCGCGACGCCGGCAAGACCAAGCCCGAGGACAACCCCGACCCCAAGCTCGCCCCTCCGAAGCTCATCGCCATCGAGTCCCTCCGCCTGGACGGCAAGGTCGCCCCCGGTGCCGCAACCGTCATCCTGCGCGGAGAGCTCTCCCTCCAGCTCCCTTCCAAGGACTGGCTCAGCACCAGCATTCCCTGGCCCTTTGAAATGAGCAGCGTCACCTCCGAAGGGAGCGTCCTCGCCCACCTCGAACCCGGCACGGACAAAGCCAGCGCCTCCAAAACCTCCGCCACCCGCCTTCTCACCCTCTACGCCAAAGGCCCCGGCGCCGCCAAGCTCCGCTTTGAGGCCCAGGTCCCCCTCTCGCTACGTCTGTCATCCGGAGAACGCACCCTGGAGCTCCCGGATCTCCCCTTCACCGGTGCCTTGCACCTCACCCTGCCCGCTGGCGTAAGCCTCCTCGCCGGTTCCGCCTACGAGCGCAGCGGAGACAAAGACACCCTCACCGTCGCCTTTGACCACCGCAGCTACGACGACAGCGGCTCCGCTCTCCAGCCCGGCACCCCCCGTGCCCTCCGCGTGCGCTGGGTCGAGGCCGCCCCCTCCGTCGCCTCCCAGCCCCTGCGCTTCTCAGAAGCCGCCGCCGCGGACATCGCCATCACGGAGACAGACGTCTCCACCGTCCTGAGCTTCGGCGTCCAGATCCAGAGCAGCTCCGAGCGCGAGACCGAGTTCCAGTGGCAGCTCGCGGGCAAAGACACCCAGGTCACCGATGTCTCCGGCAGCGCCCTCCGCCGCTGGCGTCAGCAGGGCGACAAGCTCTTCGTCACCCTTGAGCGCGACGGCGCCATGCACAGCCTCACCGTGAAGCTCCGCCGCATCATCAGCACCCTCGCGGACGCTGGAGAGCCGCCCCTCCTCAAGCTCAGTCCGCCCCTGCAGACCCGGGCCGTCTTCAATCTCGCCCAGGACCTCGATTTCCTCAATCTCTCCGGCGCACGCCAGGTCGATTCCCGCACCTTCGAGTTCCAGCTCGGCGTCGATCAGCCCCGCCTCGTCCTCCGCACCTCCAAGCCCCGCATCGAATCCGACGTCGATGTCATCGCCCGCATCGACAAAGACAGCGTGCAGATCGAGCGCAAGCTCGTCTTCCGCAGCGACCGTCCCGTCACCGAAGTCAAAGTCACCCTCCCGCCGGAGGAGGAGTTCATCGCCATCCTTTCCGCTCCCATCAAAGTCATTGGGGCAAACGGCCAGGAGAAAATCGAGCGCACGCAGTATGAAAACACAGCACGTCTTTCCCCCACGAGTTCAGCGCCCGTCACGGTCAGCAACAGTGCTCAGCAGCTCTCCATCGCCAACAACGTCGCCTCCTCCACCGACCGTCTCATCACCCCAAACGTCGTCAGCCAGCCGGTTTTCCCCGAGGTGCGGATCGCCGTAGCCAATGCTGCCGCTCCGCCTTCACCCACCCTCTATCCCCTCACCTGGCGTCGCGTCGGCCAGACCATCGCCCTTCTGCCCCTCCGGCCCATCGATCCGTCCACGCCCCTCGAGCTCAGCATCACCTCCCGCCTCAAGCTCGCCAAAGCCTGGACCGGCCCCAAGAATCCCGAAACCCTCACCCTCCGTCAGCTCGATATTCCCGATGCCGTCAAAGTCGCCGGCTACACCGCCCTCGACTTCGATGACGCCTGGCGCGTCTCTCTGAAGGAAGTCAAAGGCCTCGAAGACCGGGACGCCCGCCTCACCCCCGTCAAAGGCCGCATGGCTTGGTTCGGCCTCCGCCAGCACTCGCTCACCTTTGAAGTCGAACGCGCCGAGGCCGTCTTCTCCACCGAAGTCACCGCCTACGCCCTCCCCCGCTCCCGCACCATCGAGATCGAAGGCCAGTTCGCCCTCGACATCAGCGGCGCCCCCCTCCGCACCTTCCAAGTCAAACTCCCCCTCGCCAACGCCAAGCTCCTCCGCGTCACCTCCCCCCTCGTCGGCGAGCAAAAACTCGATGAAGCCACCGGCACCTGGACCTACACCCTCCTCCAGGAGTCCAAAGGCCACCACACCATCCGCTGGCGCATGAGCCTCCCCAGTGACGCCAGTGATGCGGGCACTCCTGCCCGCAGTTCCGGTGGTGATGCGGGCACTCCTGCCCGCAACCCCAACACCCCCGCCCCCAACCCACCCCCTGCCTCTCCTCCTCAGACCCCCTCTACCCCCCAACCAAACCCTCACGCCACCCTCCCCCTCCTCACCCTCCCGCAGTCCCGCCGCTTCTCCGGCACCTGGGTCATCGAGGCCAACACAGACACCCAGCTCTCCACCAAGATCCAAAACATGCAGCCGCTCGATGTGCTGCGCGTCCCCCTCGTCAGCGGCTACCAGCCCCGCCACCGCATCACCAGCGCCTTCACCTACGGCGCGGGAGACAGCTCGCTCACCGTCACCGCCCGCCGCCACGCCCACTCCGAGCTCGCCGCCCTCGTGGTGAACAGCATGCACCTCGCCTCCGTCCTCGGCGCAGACGGCCACGCCCTCCACCAAGCCACGCTGGATCTCTCCCATTCCGGCGAGCAGTTCGTCAGTCTGCACCTGCCAGCAAACTCGGAGCTCCTCAGCACCTCCAGCGGTGGTCAGGCCGTCAAACCCGTGCGCAGCGTGGAAAACGCCATCTCCATCCCCCTTCCTGCCGGTTCCGCCAACGCGCCCCACACCGTCGTCAGCGTGCAGTACCGCCAGTCCGGCATTCCCTGGGACAACAGCGGCACCGAAAACCTCGAACCCATCCGCCTCGTCGGCAACGTCCCCATCCTCTCCACCGACTGGATCGTGTACGCCCCCGCCACCTACGGCTACGGCACCGTGGACACCACCCTCGCTCCCTCCCACCCCCTCAATGACGCCGACGCCCCCGGCCTCATCCCCCGCCTCGTCTCCATCCTCGGCAAGCCCTTCCAAAACATCTTCGACCATACCTTCGGACGGGCCTATGAGTATAATCGGAACGTCGATTTCCTCCCCGGCGGTCCATCCGCCAGCCTGCCCGCCACCGCACCCGGCTGGACGCGCTCGCCAAGCGGCGAATTGAGTCATGAAAGTCCTCTTCGCCAAGTCCGGCTTGATCAAGTGCGTGCACACATGGATCGCGGCGACACGCTGTTCAGCCAAGGAGACTACGATCAGGCGCTCAACTCCTACAGGAATGCCGTTGAGGCGCTGCCCAACAAACCTGAACTCAAAGATTGGATCGACCTTGCCAACCTCAAATTCGCGGATTGCAGCGTGGTGGTGGCGAAGGAACGTGCCAAGAAAGGCCAGTTGCCTGAGGCACGACAGTTGTTAGACGCAGCTCTCACCTATTTGCCGCAACACAAAGGAGCCACGGCGATGTTGAAGAATCTCAACGACCCTAGTCGCTGGGTCACAGATCCAACCGCCGAGCACATGAAAAACGTCACCCAGGTTCAGGCGGGTCTCCTCACCGCCAACAGCTCCATCGAACTTGGCGACTACGATACCGCCATCGCCCAATATCAAGACGTGCTGCGCATCGATCCCTACAACACCGCCGCCCGTCGCGGCATGGAAAACGCCGAGCGCAAAAGAACGGCCTACTTCAAGACCGCCTACGATCACCAGCGCGCCAAGATGCTCGCCCAAGTGAATGAACGGTGGGAGGACAAAGTCCCGGCGCCCGGCATGACGCGTCTCCTCCCCGCTGAAAACATCGCCAGGGAAATTCCCATGATGAAGGCTAAGAGCGACTTCGGCTCCCCCCAAGCCTACCTCGCCGACAAGATGAACAAGATCATCTTCCCCACCGTGAGCTTTCAAGATGCCACCGTCGAGGAAGCCATCGAATACCTCCGCGTGAAATCCCGCGATCTGGACACCTTCACCGAGGCCGGCGGCGTCAAAGGAGTCAACATCATCCTCAGAACCGGCGATGCTCCCTCCACCGCCCGCATCAGCCTCGATCTCAGGGACATTCCCTTGAGCGAAGCCCTGCGCTACGTCACCGAGCTGGCGCAGATGAAATACAAAGTCGAAGCCAACGCCGTGATGGTGACCCCGATTGTTGAAGGCACGCCGGAACTGCTCACCCGCAGCTACCCGGTGCCACCAGATTTCCTCGCACAGATCACGCCCTCAGCGCTGGGCGCACCCCCTGCGCAGGATCCCTTCGCACCCACTCCCCCGGCTGCGGGCCAAAGTCCTCTCCAGCGCACAACTGCCAGAAGCGGACTCGAAGCCATCGGCATCACCTTCCCCGAGGGTGCCGCAGCCTCATACAACCCCGCCAACTCACAGCTGGTCGTGCGCAACACCCAGGCTAATCTCGACCTCGTGGAAGCCTACGTTTCCACCATTGGAGGAGGGCTTAACCCTGGACTGGCTGATCGTACAGCGTCGGGTGGCATCGAAGGCAGGCAGCTTGCCCCTGCGGCGGATGGATTCGTCGGTTCCGGATATGGCGTTGGCCGCTCACCCGGTGCCTACCTCACCGAGAAGATGAACAAGATCATCCTTCCCTCCGTGCATTTTGAGGGCGCCACCATCGAAGAGGCCATCGAATACCTGCGGGTGAAGACACGCGATCTCGACGCCTTCGCCGAAACATCCGGCAGCAGAGGCGTCAACCTCATCATGAGAAACGGCGATGCTCCCTCCAACGCCAGCATCAGCCTTGACCTCAAAGAAGTCCCTCTCGGCGAAGCCCTCCGCTACGTCACCGAACTGGCCCAGATGAAATACAAAGTCGAAGAACACGCCGTGCTCATTGTCCCCCTCTCGGAAAATTCCAGCGAGCAGGTCACTCGTACCTACCGCGTTCCGCCCGATTTCCTCTCCGCAGGCGGTCAGGGGTTCAGGTCAGCCAGACAAGTCCTCGAAGGTGCGGGCATCACCTTCCCGGAAGGCGCGACTGCAAACTACTTCCCTGCAAACTCCACCCTCGTGGTGCGCAACACCGTTCCAAACCTCGATCTCATCGAGGCCTATGTGGAGTCGATCCCAAAAAGGTCCGGCCGCCTTCTCGCGAGCGTGGATGAAATGCAGTTCGGCGACCAGGCTCAGGCCAAATCCGGCCTCATCCCTCTCGATGTAGAAATGCCCAAGACCGGCCGGCTCCTCCGCTTCCAGGGTGCCCAGGCACCCGAGACCCTGTCTCTCCACTACACCTCCTGGTCCCAGCAGATGGTGCGCGCCGTCATCGCCATGGCTTTGGGCATGGCCCTCTTCTGGCGTCTGGGTCGGCGACGTCCCTGGTTCCTCACCACTCTCGTTCTCATCCTCATCATCTGGGCTGCCCCCCTCTTCCTCCAAGGCCCCACCCTCGCCCTCGCCAACGCCCTCACCTTCGGCTGGCTCTCCGCCCTCCTCCTCCACACCCTCGGCCGCCTCTTCTCCTTCACCCACCCCACCCTCTCAACTTCTCAGGAGGCCCTGGCATGAACTCCCCTTCCCTCTCGTCCCCGTCCTCCCACTCGAACTCGTCCTCGATCAAATCGCCCCGCGATCTCCCCCACCTCCGCAAGTCCCCCAGCCTCCAGATCAGTACGATAGACATTGCCTCGCTTCGCTCGCCCTGCGGGGAGCCTGTGGCTGGCTATCTCCGCTTCGCTCCGGTTCCTGTCTGTCGTCCAGTGCCCCGCAATCTCCCTTCCCTCCGCGCCACCCCCAGCCCCTCCCCCGCGCCAACGTCCTCGTCCTCCTACTCGAACTCGTCCTCGATCAAATCGCCCCGCCCTCTCCCTCCACTCCGCGTCACCTCTCGCCCCTCCGCCAATTTACAATTCCCAGTTCTCAGTTCTCAGTTTTCAGTCCCACGACGCCCCGCCACCCCCCCCACCTCCGCAAGTCCCCATCCCTCCGTCATCCACCATCCAGCCTCCTTCACCCAGCATCTCCCCCGCCCCCTCTTCGCCACTCTGGCCTTCATCCTTCATCTTTCATCCTTCATCCTTTCCCCCGCCTCCGCCCAAACTCCCCCTCCTCCTCCCGACCCTGCCGCCCACACCGTCATCATCCCCTACGACGTCAAACAACCCCTCGACTCCCAAAAAGCCGAGCGCTTTTACCTCGGCTACGACGATTTCCAGCGCCTCTGGAAACTCGCCAAGGAAAACCGCCGCGCCCTCCCCCCCGAGACCGACGCCACTCAGAGTGCCGTCATTCACAGCGCCCTCTACAAAGGCCGCATCGAAGAAAACGGCCTCGTCCTCGAAGCACGCATCACCGCCACTTCCCGCGGCGACTGGACCAAGCTGGAGCTTCCCTTTGGCACCCTCAACACCAAGGCCCTCGTGGGCGAAGTCCGTATCGATGGCAAGTCCGCCGCCCTTTCCAACAGCACCCTCACGCTCGAACGCCCCGGCCCCCACACCATCGATCTCACCGCCACCCTTCCCCTCGTGCGCGACTGGAAAGAGATCACTCTCACCCTCCCTCCCGCACTCTCCAGCGTCCTCTCCCTCAGCACCCCCAAGGCCGACGGCTGGCTCCGCATCAACGGCACCGCCGCCGCCTCCGTCGAAGAGCAGCCCTCCGCCCGCGTCTTCACTCAAACCCTCGGCACCCAGCACGAACTCCGCCTCGAGCGCTCCTCCCGCGGCCTCGAACGCGGCGAGTCCCCCGTCCCCTCCGCCACCGTCCGCGGCACCCTCACCCTCCGCGAACTCCAGCCGGAAACCTTCAACGCCGATCTCGAATACGAATTCCCCGGCACCGTCCGCCGCACCCTCGAATTCGCCATCGATGAAGGCGGCCTGGACATCGGCTCCCTCGACATCTCCGCCACTCTCCCCAACTCCGGAAAAATCTCCGTCCCCGCTCTGACCACCCAGACCCGACGGGAAGGCGGCAAGGTCATCTTCACCATCACCCTCCGCCACGAAGTCAGCCACAACGCCGTCATCCGCCTCCAGGGCGCCAAACGCTACCTCAGCGCTCCCGGCCAGCGCAGCCTCTCCCTCATCCAGCCCCTCGCCCTCCGCGTCAAACAGGACATCACCCTCCTGCACGACGACTCCATCAAGCTCAAGGTCGCCGGCGGCACCGCCCAGCGCTCCACCAGCTCCGACCGCGGCACCCTCCAGGACGCCGGCCGCTGGCAATGGAACGGCCCCACCGCCCCCACCTACGACGTCCAGCCCGCCGCCCTCTACGCTGAAGCCGACGTCAGCTACGTCTTCCAGCTTACCGAGCAGAAAGCCGAACTCCTTGCCGCCCTCACCCTCAAGCGCAAACGCGGCCTCTGGACCAACGCCGTCGTCGGCCTCCCCGCCGGCTACGAAGTCCAGGCCGTCCAAGGCCCCGCCCTCCTCTCCTGGCAGCACGAAGGCTCCCAGCTCTACCTCCAGCTCCGCTCAGACCTCGCCGGCTCCGAAGCCCGCATCGTCGTCCACTTGGCCAAGGTTACCCCCCAGCCCGTCACCACCTGGACCCTCGAACCCCTCAAACTCGAAAACTACGAAAAGGTCGGCGGCAAGGCCCTCATCGTCGCCCATGCCGCCAACGAGGTAAAATTGCCGAATCCGACACACAACTCCGCTTTGAAAGAGCTCGACGCCACCGTCCTCGACAGCGTCTTCGCCATCGCTCCCCCCATGGAAAAGAAGCGCGGCCTGCAGCACGAAGGCACCTCCTGGACCCTGGACGTCTCCCTCACCCGCCAGCCCTCCCGCTTCACCGCCGAGACCATGCTCCTCGTCCTCGCCTCCGACGCAGGCATCCGCATTTCGCAGCAAGTGGTGGCATTGGTGGAACAAGGCGCCGTCAGGCAGCTCAGCATCCGCCTCCCCGCCTCCCTCCCCGAAGCCGTCGTCAGCGGCCCCCTCCTCCGCGAAACCCGCTCCCGCATCGAAAACAACGAGCGCATCTACGAATGCTCCTTCCAAACCGAAGTCCTGGACCGCGCCGAACTGACCTTCGACCTCGACCTCCCCCTCACCACCGACCTCGACGTCCCCTTCGTCAAAGTCCCGGAAGCCAGCCGCCTTACCCGCTGGTTTGTCCTCGACAACGCCTCCGCCCGCGAAGCCAAGGTCACCACCCAGACCGCCCTGGAGCCCGTGGCCCGCGACAGCGTACCCTACCTGCCCGCCGGCCTGCTCCGCCCCCAGTTCTTCCGTGCCACAGGAGAGGGTGCGTTAAAGATTGCGTATCAACAGCTTACCAGCACCGAGGGGAATGCCGCCCTCATCACCCTGGCAGACCTGACCACCATTCTGCGCGCCGATGGCACCCGCTGGGACGTGGCCCAGTATTCCCTGATCAACCGCTCCCTGCAGTTCCTCCCCATCATTCTGCCCGACCATGCCGAACTCATCAGCGTCAGCGTCTCAGGCGAGCCCGTGCGTGCCGATGAGGAAACTCAAAACGGTAAACGCGTCCGCCTCATCCCCCTCATCCACACCCGCCCCGGCCAGCGTGCGCTGGAGGTGAAGATGATCTACCGCTTCGCCAAAAGTGGCAAACTGCAGGATTCTGCCAGGCTGGACGACCCCGAAGTCGTCGGCCTGTCCGTGGAGCGCACCACCTGGACCGTCTGGACCCCCCAAGGATGGAACCTCAAGGACTTTGATGGAAACATGACCGCCACCGCCGAAGAAGGCCGCGAACTGCTGCAGCTCGACGGCATGCTCAGCGAACTCGGAGAAGCCAACCGCCTCCTCTCCTCCGGCAAGCTGAACTACAACGAAGCCGAGGCTGCCTACCGCGATGCCAATGCGCTGGCCCAAATGGTGCAGCAAAAGAAAAACGATCTCCTCAGCAGGGGCGACCGCCGCAGGTCCGTCGATATCCCCCGGCAGGAGCAGGTGGACACCGAGGTGAAGCAGCAGCAGGAACTCCTGAAGGGAAACTGGAACAGCAACTACGCCAACGGGAAAGCAGCTGCAAAAAACAGCAGGAACGAGCAGGGAAAGACCTCCTGGGACTTTAACAACGAGGCGCCGCGGGAGCAGCAGATGCGCCTGGCAGGAAACAACACCTTCACCGGCTCCGTCACCACCAACGGCGGCCAGCTTTTCAACGACAACGTGGCCGTGGACAACAGCTACTTCGCCAACGGCGCTCCGGCAGCGCCCAAGGAAGGAGCACTGATTGTCGGTGGTGCCAACACCTACACCGGCGCCACGACCGTGACTGCGGGCGGAGTTCTCAGCGTCAACAGCCTCAACGTGTCGAACCCGGTCTTTGGTTCACCCACTTTGCAAAACCAAGGGAGCACTCTGAACGCCAACGGCTCCTCCAACCTCGTCAACTCCAATGCCCGCAGCAACAACCTCGGCGCGAATTCGCAGCTGATGGCCTTCAATCAAACCGCCGCGATGTCCGAAAAACCAAAGGCTGCGCCTGCTGATGGCAACGTGACGACGAACAGTGTGCTGTTTGGTGGCAGGGACATGCAGTCCCTCCCTGGCGGCGGCGCCGGTGTGACCGTGAACACTCCAGCGCTCATCACCGCGGAAGGTGGCAATGCGATGATCGCCGATGGCGCAACGATTAGTGGAGGCAGTCTGGGTCGGACTGAGTTCAACACAAGTATGGCCGGCACTTCTGCGACAGCGAATGTAGGCGCGAACACATTGGGTGGCTTGGCAACGGCGACAGGGAGTTCACGCACGGGGGGCGTCGAACTCGCAGCTGGTAGTGGAAGCTTGGTCCTGAATACCCCTGCGCAGGGTCCCCAAGTGCTCCAACAGGCGTTGCCGATTCCCCAGCAAGTTGGGCAGCCGGCGGCCGCTGCTCCAGCGATGGGTGCTGATCCTTTCGGCGCACCTGCGGCTCCTGCCGCTGCGCCGGCGATGGGGAGCGATCCGTTTGGTGGAGAGCGGGGCGCGGGGCTTGTCGCGGTGGAAAAAGCCAAGGCTGTTCCGTTAGGAGATGACGATGGCGATGGTAAAAAGCGGAAAGACACCGTCACGCTTGCACAAACGGTGGAATCTCTGCGTCCCACGGGACGGCGTGCGCTTGGCATTGATCTGCCGCTGGATGGCACGGCGCATCATTTCTCGAAGCTGAAGGACCACGCGGTGCTGGAGGTGGCGATTCAGCGCATCGGAGATCCGAAAACAACCTCGCGCATCATCTTCCTCACCGGCGGCCTGCTGCTCTGGCTGGCGATCGGATGGAAGATGAAGCGCCGCTGCCGCATGGCGTGACCGGTCCGTCTGAAGCACGACGGGCCTTGCCTCCTGCCGGCCAGCGGCATCGTGCCGCACCGCTGTTCTTCTCCCTTCCGCCACCACATCGTCACTTGCATCCCGTGCCCGTGTGCTTCATTCGCGGCGCTTGAACCCGCTCCACCTCATCGATGCCATCGGTCCGTTTTTTCGCGGGCATGACGTGCGTACGATCAACTGGTCCAAGATTCCCTGGCACCATCTGCCGAAGGTGAAGGATTCCGCCGCGGACGCGTGGTGGGTGCAGGTGCGCGCGGACCTGACGCGCCTGGCGGACCAAGCCGCCGCGTGGGGCTTCAACGCCGTCTCGCTGGATGACGTGACGCATCTGGCGGATCATGAATGGCTGGAGCCGGAGCTGCGAGCGCGCATCGCCTGCTACCGCGAGGAATTTGCCCGCTGCTTTGAGATCTTCACCACACGAGGTCTGCAGGTGCATCTGACCATGGATGTGATGACCTACACGCCCGAGCTGCGGCGGCGCATGGCCGAGGCGAAACGCCCGGTGAACGAATACCTCGCCGAATTGCTGGATGGTTTCTTTGCCAGCTTCCCGCAGGTGGCGGGCATCATCATCCGCATTGGTGAGTCGGATGGCAAAGGCGTGCACGATGAGTTCCGCAGCGAACTCGTCATCCAGAAACCCGCGCAGGCTCGCCGGCTTCTGCTCGATCTGCTGCCGGTGTGCGAGAAGCACGCACGCCGCCTCATCTTCCGCACCTGGACGGTGGGTGCGTATCGCATCGGCGATCTCATGTGGCACCGCCGCACCTTCACGAGTGTGTTTGAGGGGCTGACCAGTCCGGCGCTGGTCATCTCCATGAAATACGGCGAGTCCGATTTCTTCCGCTACCTGCCGCTGAACTCCAACTTCTTCCGCACCGATGTGGCGAAGATCGTGGAGCTGCAAACGCGGCGTGAGTACGAAGGCTGCGGCGAGTACCCCAGCTTCACCGGCTGGGAGTATGAACGCTACGCGCAGGAGCTGAAGCACGCGAAGAACGTCATCGGCTGCATGGTCTGGTGCCAGACCGGCGGCTGGGTGCCCTTCCGCCGCATTGCGTTCATCGACCCCGAGGCCATCTGGACGGACCTGAACACTTTCGTGACCCTGCGCGTGATGAAGGACAGCATGCCTGTGGAAGAGGCCATTCGCGCGTTTGCCAAAGAGCGCTCCCTCGGCGATGCCGAAGCTCTCATCGAACTGCTGCGCTACTCCGACGAGGTGATCCGCGAGCTGCTGTATGTGGAGGAATTTGCGCAGCAAAAACTCTTCTTCCGCCGCGTGCGCATCCCGCCGCTGCTGCAGGTGTACTGGGGGAACATTTTCATCAATCACAGCGTCAAAAAGCTGCTGCTGTACTTCGTGCAGGAGCCCGGCGCCGCGCTGCTCAGCGCCGCGCGCTGCATGGACCGCCTGGAGCAGATGATCGCCCTCGCTCCCCGTGCCGGTGTGCCTGTGGCCGACCTGGAATACATGCGCGACACCTTCCGCCTGCTGGCACTGGCGCGTGAGTACTACTTCACCGAGTTCACGCCTGAGATGGAAACCCGCCTGCGCGAGGCGAAGCGCGAGTACAAGTCCAAATACGCCAAGCGCGGCCTGCGCGCGCGCTACCGCATCAAGACCGACTTCAAGCCCTTCTGGCTGCACCGCCGCTATCTCGGCTGGGCCGTGGAGCTGCTCATGCGCCGCCGCCGAGGCTACCGTCTCATCGACCGCCTGCTCATCCTGCACGTGCTGTCCATGATCTACCGCTTCATCGCCGTGCGGAAGCCGCACTGGATCCCTGGGTTTGCCAAGGAGAGTGCGATGGGCGTGGATGTGGTGTTTCGGTGAGAGTGCGATGGACACTCCTGCCCGTCGATCAGCGCTCACGTACGGCACCCACAATTCCCAAACAAGGCCACACGACCGCCACAGCAACGGGATGGAAAAGCGCATGCGGACCTGGACACTGCGGGCTCGTTATTCGAAAACAATGCAGCAGGCGAAAGCGCTGGTCGTCGGGCAGGAGTGCCCAACGTACCTCTACAGCTTCACCTCCCACCCCTTGCGGTAGCCACCATCCCTGCCCCAGAATTTCATCGCCTCCGCGTTGTCCAAAATTTTCCCGGTCTTTGGATCGCACTTCACGACGGTGTTGGTGCGGTAGGCCATGTTTCCCAAATGGCACAGCATGGTGCTCTTCTGGCCTTCTTCGATGGGGCTGTTCAGCTTGGCATTGCCACGGATGGCCTCGATGAAGTTGCCCATGTGCGCGGGATCACCGCCGCCGGCGCCTTTGCCTTTGCTGACTTCCACGCCCTTCATGTCGTAGTTCGTCCACGAGTCGCGCTGCACGGCCATGGTGCCGTTGTCCCCATAGAAAATCACTTCGCCCAGCGGCTTCTCGGCGGCCCGAGGGTGGCAGCTGCTCTGCACCCATTCGCAGCCGGCATGGCCGAAGTCATAGACCGCCGTGCCGGTGTCCGGCGTCTCCTGGGCATCATCATAAAAATAGCGGCCGCCGTTGTAGGTGGTGCGCAGAGGATACTCGCCCTTCAGGCCCCAGCGCAGGATGTCCAGGGTGTGAATGCCGTTGTTTCCCAGCTCGCCATTGCCCCAGTGCCAGAACCAGTGCCAGTCGTAGTGGGCCATCTTTTTGAAGTCGTGCTTCACATCGTCCGGCACGGGGCCCTGCCAGAGGTTGTAGTCGATGTCCGGTGCGGCTGGCTTCTCGTTTGTGGCCACGGATTTGCGGGTGTTGTAGTAGAAGCCGCGGCCAAAGCGCACGGTGCCGATGGCGCCGCCGTGCAGGGCTTCAATCGCCTCTTTCATCCAGGTGCGGCGCTGGTTGCCCATCTGCACCAGGCGGCCGTATTTTTTGGAGGCCGCCACGATCATCTGCGCCTCCTCGGCGTTCTGGCTGCCGGGTTTCTCCACATACACATGCTTGCCCGCCTGCATGCAGAGGATGGCTGCCGGCGTGTGCCAGAAATTCGGCGTGGCGATGAAGACGGCGTCCAGCGTTTTGTCGTCCAGGAAGGTGCGGAAGTCCTTCACGCCCACGCAGGAGACCTTCTGCGTGTCGTTTACCACCTTGAGGCCAGCCTCCAGGCGCTTGGGGTCCACTTCCGCGAGGTAGGCGATCTCCACGCCCGGAATTTTCAGCAGGGCCTGCACATGCTGCATGCCGCGCCCCAGGGCCACCACGGCCACCTTGATCTTCTTTCCGGCTTCATCCGCGGCGTAGATTTTGGGAAGGGCTGACACCGCGGCCAGCGCGGACGTTTGGTGGAAAAAAGTGCGGCGGTTCATGATGGAGAAAGCAAATCGGTTCACTGCGGCGCGGTCTTGCGGCCAATCCCATCTTCCTCCCCCCTCCCTGCCGCAGGAGGAAGAGGAGGAGCAGGATTGCCAAAACGCCCTTTTTGCGCCAATGATGGGCGCTCATGACTTTCGCCGAACTTCACCGCATCTATCACCAGCCCTTTTTCGACCTCCTCAAGCAGGCCCGCGCCGTGCATGACGAGCACTGGACCGGCAACGAAGTGCAGCTTTGCACCCTGCTGAGCATCAAGACCGGCGGCTGCAGCGAAGACTGCGGCTACTGCGCCCAGAGCGCCCGCTACACCACCGGTGTGCAGGCGGAGAAGCTGATGCCCAAGGAGCAGATCATGGAGCGTGCGCTCGCGGCCCGTGCCAGCGGCTCCACCCGTTTTTGCATGGGCGCCGCCTGGAAAGGCGTGCGCAAAGGCACCCAGAAATTTGACCAAGTGCTCGACATCGTGCGCGACGTTTCCAAGCTCGGCATGGAAGTCTGCGTCACCCTCGGCGAGCTCGGCGCGGACGAGGCCACCGATCTGAAGGAAGCCGGTGTCACCGCCTACAACCACAACGTGGATACTTCTCCGGAGCATTATCCGAACATCGTCAGCACCCACACCTATGAGGACCGGCTGCGCACCATCCGCCACGCGCAGGATGCTGGCATGTCCGTCTGCTGCGGCGGCATCCTCGGCCTCGGCGAGACCATTGAGGACCGCCTGAAAATGCTGGAAGTGATTTCGAACTTCAATCCCCAGCCCGAGAGCATTCCGATCAATGCCCTCATGCCCATCAAAGGCACCCCCATGGGCGACAACGAAGTCGTCGATTCCTTCGCCTTCATCCGCATGATCGCCGTCACCCGCATCGCCGTGCCGAAGGCCAAAGTGCGCCTCAGCGCTGGCCGCACGAATCTGAGCCGCGAAGCCCAGGCCCTCGCCTACTTCGCCGGAGCCAACTCCATCTTCTACGGCGACAAACTCCTCACCGCCGCCAACCCCCGCGCCAACGAGGACATGAAACTCCTCCGCGACCTCGGCCTCGCCCCCCAGGCTCCCAATCCGGAAATGGAAGCGCCGGAAGCCACGGAAGGCCGCCCGCTGATGCCGTGCTGCACCGAAGAGCATGCGTGTGAGATGGAAAAGGCGAACGGGTGCTGCTGATGCAGGAACGAGTTCATCGTGATGAGTCTTCGAATGAAGACTCAATCTAGAGGATTCGATTCAGCGTATGACGGTTGCACTGATTCTCCCAATAGCACAATCCGATGAACACCGAGCAACAACCAGTCACCAAGGAATTCTATGCCTTGGTGGATCGATTTATCGGGCTTGCCAATGAGCTGACAGGCGATCACGCCACTTCCCGTATTAGTTCGGTCATCCTCTATGCTGCGGCACGATACAACGCTCATTGCATGGCGGCTCTCGATCATGACGCTGCTAACAACCGGACTGCAGCCACGGACTACTTTGTGGGACAGTATCGATCCATGCTCGACGAGAACATGGACAATCTCTTGAGCCCTAAGAAGTGATTCACTGCTTGGAGTGTTGCCATATACGTCTTGCTTCGACTTATTCAGCTACGTAAAAATCACCATGATGAGTCTCCGTGTGAAAGCCATCATCTCGGGGATCGTGATCGAGGGTGTTCTGTTCGCATCGATGCATGTGGACGGATGGGGCCCATGCGGGCCAAACACACAGTTGGGTGTTGTAACCACTATTCTTCAGATACCTGGAGTGATTCTCGCCGCGCCATTTGCGTGGCTGCACCTGCCTTCAGTACTGGATATTCCCATCTTCTTTATCTGCTGCAGTTTGTTCTGGGCTCTGATCAGCTATGCGTTTTTGATAACACGCGATAAACGCTGACCACTCGCAATCACACCGCCGCCTTCAACAACCGCGCCAGATACATCCCCGCCGTCTTCCCCACCTCCACCACCTCCGTGTGGTGCAGCGTCTGCGCCCGCAAACCCGCAGCCCAATTCGTGAGCATCGAAATGCCTGCTACCTCCATCCCAAGCGCACGTGCCTGAATAGCCTCCGCCACCGTGGACATGCCCACGGCATCTGCACCGAGCGTGCGCAGCATGCGGATCTCCGCCGGCGTCTCGTACTGCGGCCCCAGCAGCCCGGCATACACGCCCGCGTGCAGTTTCAAACCGATCTCCAAACTCGCCGCATGGAACTTCTCGCACCATGACCGCGAATAGACCTCGCTCATGTCATGGAAATTCGGACCGCCGAGCAGCGGCGTGGTGCCCTGAAGATTGATATGATCCGTGATCAGCATCAGCCCCCCGACATGAAAATTCTCATGGATCGCCCCCGCCGCATTGGTGAGCACGATGCGCTTCACACCGATCTCGTGCATGAAGCGGATGCCTGCGGTGACCTCATGTGCTGTGAGCCCTTCATACAAATGCCGCCGACCCTGAGCGAGGAGGATCGGTTTGCCATGATGATGGGCCATCACAAAGCGCCCCGCATGCCCCGGCACCGTGGAAGCACTCAGTCCAGGCACCTCGCCATATGCGACTTCACTTTCGATTCCAAACGCATCTGCCACGGCTCCAAGACCGGAGCCCAGCACGATGGCAGTTTCAGGGCGGGCGTTTTGAAGAGCAGTAAGTGACATGGGCGTGAGCAAAGTGGTCCGCACAGTCCCCTGTGCGGGGAGCGCCGTCACGAGACGCTCGTCCTACCGCACAGGGGACTGTGCGGACCACTATCTGGCGGCAATGCGCGCCTTCAACTCCTCATGCAGTTTCTCCACCTGTGGCATGGCGATTCCCGCCGAGCTCGCGCGCCGCACCGGCTCGCCCCAGATGGCGTCCAGCTCCACCTCGCTGCCGGCGAGGAAATCGATGAGGCTGCTTGGCTTGTAGGCGGACATGGTGCGCGTTCGGTCGATCATGTCGTCGATGAGTGTGAGGGGGATCTCATGCCCGAGATGGCCTGCGGTGTCGATGATCTCGCGCATCAGGTCACGCACGCGCTTTTCCAAAACGGGGTCCGCCAGGATGGCGGCGGTATCCTTGTTGCCTGCGGCGATGGACAGGCCGTTGAACGGGATATTCCACACCAGCTTTTTCCATCGTGCGGCGATGAGGCTGGGCTCCACGTGACACTGAATGCCGCAGCGCTGAAGCTCCGCAGCCAGCGCCTCCGTGCGCACCTGCGGGGAGCCGCTGTGTTCTCCGAGTGCGATCTGCCCCTGGGCGATGTGGTGGATGTCTCCGGGAGCGATGCGGTTGATGCACACAAAACACAGCCCGCCCAGCACATGGGCGGAGCCAAAATGCCGCGCCAGGAAGTCATCGCTGCCCAGGCCGTTTTGCAGGGTGAGGATCACCGTCTTGGCGTGCAGCAGCGGCGGGAGCAAAGAGAGGAGCGCTTCATTCGCCGTCGCCTTCATGGCGATGATGACCAGATCGCAAGGCCCGATCTCCGCCGTGCTGCGGTGGCAGAGCACCTGCGGCAAATCGAAGTCGCCATGCAGGCTGCGGATTTTGAGCCCGTGCTGATGCACATGAGCATAGTCCGAGCGCATGAGAAAATGCACTTCATGCCCATGCTGTGCCAGACGTCCGCCATAGTAGCAGCCCACCGCGCCGGAGCCGACGATGGCGATGCGGGGGTGGTCGAGATTCATACTCCTAGTCTGCGTGGCGTCGGGAATTCTTCAAATCATCATGCGAAAGCACGAGGGCGAATTTGGAGTGCGGCATGCGGAGCTGCCGCTTTCGAGTGTCTCGTGGTGTGCGTGTGGTCGTGGGGCTGCGAGCGACTCCAGGCTGCCGCTTTTGGGAGGTTTTGGTATGCGCCTGTTTTCCTGCACGGCGGAAAGCGGTAGCTGCGCTCGTGCCTCGCTGCGCGACCGCACTCCAAATTTCTGCCGTGGCTACTTCACCATCAAATAATGCCGCGTCTTGCCATGGCGTTGCTTGTTGGTCAGCGGTGGCAGGTCGAGGTGGAAAAAGTGGCGCAGGGTTTTGGTGTGGTGCTTCAGCGTCTGCTTGGCAGCCTCCTTCAGCTCCTTCCATCTACGCCACGGATGATCTGGCGCATGCGTGATGTGTCTCAGCAAACTCAGCCATTCCACATACGCGCGGGAGATGTCGCCTTCGGCGATGCCGGCTTTGAGATCCTGCGCGCCGGGCTGTTCAGGATGCAGCAGCGCATCGAGCAGTTCCGCCGCGCCTTCGCCGTAGTCTTCCGGCAGGCCGTTGTCCAGATAGCCCTGATGATTGACGAAGCCGTAGGTGCCACGGCACACGGCCGCGAGACGTTCGGAGCCGCAGGTGAGCGGCAGGTCAAATTTGGAGCCGCTGCGCAGGTTCGCCATGTGGTGTACCAGCTCATCGGCGTGGTAGCTTTCATCCTCCAGCGCCGCCACGATGGCCAGGCCTTCGCCATGCTGGAAGAAGCTGAAGATCTCCCCGCGCCGTGTGGGCACGCCCTTGGAATCGATGAGCCCGAGCGAACGCCAGGAGTGAATGGGTGATCCGCCGCGCGGCTGGCGGTCGGTGGTAGTGGTCTCGGCGGTGTGCACACCGGTTTCATTCTTCACCACGATGCTGCGCTCCTGCGGCATGAAAAGCAGCCTGCCATGCGCGTCCTCATACGCCATCACCTCGACAGGCGAGAGATCAAAGCAGGCAAAGACGAGATTCTCCTTCATCACGGTGCCGATGAATTCCGGGGCTACATCCTGAATAGCCTCCTCCACGCTGGAGAGAATGTGCCTGGCCAGGTCTCCCGCATGCAGCACGGTGATCTCCTCCAGCGGTACTGTCTCTGCGTTGCGCGGCAGCTTGAGCAGACGGCGGATGGACTTGGTGGGCTTCACCTGATCTCCGACCGGTGTGCCGAGGCTGATTTCCACGCCGTAGATCACGTCTTTCTCGCGGCGGATTTTTCCCACGCGGCCGATGCCATGGGCAAACCGCGCTGCAAAGGCGGGCACGCCCAACAGGGCATGCACGCGGCTCAGCGGGGCACGGTGCAGAGCGTGCTTGTGTTTGCGCTCCCACTCGCCGTAGGAGTTGAGCACCTGCTTCTCCGTGGCCTCCAGGCCGAAGAGCGCCTTCGCGTTTTCGTGCCGCGGCTGCACCACGTCCGGCTCCAGCTCTTCCAGCCCGAGCAGCGGCGGTACTTTGGCAAAGAGCCTGCCCGCGAAGCGTGTGGCGGCATCAAAGGGGTTCTCCTCGCGCAGCGCGGCGTGCTTCATCACGCGCAGGAAGATGGGCCAGGCCAGCAGCTCGCTGCGGTGCAGGCGCGCGGGGCGAGCGTCAAAGATGGAGGGGCTGTCGCGGCTGGTGATCACGTGGCCCTTGTCATCCAGCCCGCGCCTTCCGGCGCGGCCGTACATCTGCAGCAGTTCATCGGGTGCCAGCTTGTGCTCGCTCCTGCCATCATGAAAGGTGGTGCCCGCCACGTGCACGCTGCGCACGGAGAAATTGATGCCTGCCGCGAGACCCATCGTCGCGGCAATGACACGGAGCTGCCCGGCCTTCGCCAGCGGTTCGATCACACCCGCGCGGGCGCCATAAGACAATCCGCTGTGGTGAAAAGCCACGCGTTTTTCCAGCAGCGTGGCCAAATCCTTGCCGCATACGGCCCGCTGTTCCGCGGTAAGTTCCAGCGGATCACCCATCGGCAGATCAGCAGCAAGTCTTCGAGCAATCGACTCCGCCTCCTTGCGGCGTGGCGCAAAGATCAGCAGCGGCGCGAGATCGGCCATCATCACCGCCGCGGCAAAGCGCGGCCAGTAGTTTTGAAACTGCTTCTGCCGCTGCGGCAGGGTCTCCATGGGCGCTTCCTCCAGCGGAACGGGCCGCTCACGCGTCATCACCACCTCGGCTTTGCGTCCCAGGCTCACCAGCCATGCCGCCACATCTTCAGGGTTGGCCACCGAGCCGCTGAGCAGCAGCAGCCGCGTCTCCTGCGGAGCGAGTGCGATGGCCGCTTCATAGTTCGCGCCACGTGAATGATCCGAGATCATCTGGTATTCATCGACCACCAGCAGCGCCGGACCTTCACCACGCACCAGCCGCTCCAGCTGCGTCTCCAGCGTGGCCACCACCACCGGTGCATCCACATGCTCCGCGATGTCCCCCGTGGCAATGCCCACATGCCACTTCGCCTCCTTCCACTCTGCATATTTGTCGTTCGCCAGCGCGCGCGTGGGCACGGTGTAGATCGCCTGACCTTGCAGATGCCGCCCCTGATGCAGCAGTTCAAAGATATACGTCTTCCCTGCCCCGGTCGGCGCGCTCACCACCACATCGCTTCCCGTGCGCAGCAGATTCACCGCCTGGTGCTGCCATGGATCGGGGAGTTTGAGCTGGTTGAGGGATGGAAGCATGGGTTGAGGCTAGACGTGGCAATGTCTTCACCTAGAATCAATGCATGATCTCCACAGGATTCAGAAAGTTTCATCCCTTTGCCAGCAGGCAAACATTACGCCTGTGCTTCATGGCGGGACTCGTTTTCGGACTTGTGGGCTGCAACTACGGCACCATGACCGTCGGCAGCTACGACGGCACCACCGGCAAGACCAGCACCACCGTTTACTCGAAGTACTATGACAACGGCGTCTGGCTCCTGAAAGACAAGCTTGGAATCGTGGTCGTGGTGGATCATGATAAAAAGCAGATCCCCATCGCTCACGGCATCGTGCAGTCGATAGGAGCGCTCGGGCCGGGGGATTCCTATGCCTCTGGCAAAGTGTCGGTCGTTCTTTGGAACTTCGACTCCGTGCCGCATCAGGTGAAGTTCAAACGTTTGCTCACCCGCGGCGGCGAGCTGGACTTTCAGAATCAGGTGATTACCGCAGTTTCGCATGAACTGATTGAAACAGAGGTCGGCGTCATTCCGATCTTCAACTACGGCAAATCAGTCCAGATGACTCTGGAGCTCGAGGTTGCAGGAAAGCCTCGTCGCATCGAACTCGAACTGCCGCGACGCACTCTGCAGCAATTGAAGCAGTACTTTTCCCCTGGCTCTGTCAGCCCATATCCATGGGGCGGACGCAGCGTCAAGGGGTGAAGGGCTTCACTGAATCGATCAACAAGCGCAGATTTTCCCTTGCCCGCACTTCAAACCGTTCGCGTGCCCAGCCGGTGAGGTAAATCTGCTGGCGATTCAAAAAGATCGTCAGAATCTCCGCACGCTTCTCGGCATACACCGCCTGCGGCACCCAGGCATACTCTGCACGAATCTGTTGCTCATACTCCAGTACACGCCCCATGGGCTGCGCGAAGATAGCCAGATCAATGTCGATGATCCAGGCATCATCCGCGCCGTCTCCCGGCAGGTGGGATTTGGTCAGCATGATAAGCCGCGCCACCTCGCCGCCCGCTCCAGCATCCAGAGCCATCTTCGCGCTGAGTTCTTCATTCTCGCTGCCTTGGGGATCATACACCGCATCATGAAACCAAAGGGCCATCTCGATGAGGTCCGGCTGTGCCATCAGGCCGGTCTTCTTCGCCTCATCCAGGCATAGCAGGCATTCTTCGAGATGCTGCAGGGTATGGTCGGCGCGCTGTGGCTCTGAATAGGCCGTCATAAGCCGCGCATGCCATGCGGCGCCGTCAGTGGTAAGGCCCAGGCGCTGCCAGAGGGACTGCCATCTTTGCAGGCTGGTTCTCATGCGGCCATTTCGATCTGCTCCAACTGTTTCAGCACACAGGCTGTAAGCGCCTGGGTCACGTGCGTTAGGAATTCATAGTTAAGCGTGTCAGGCTCATCCGTGGCCTGATGGTAGTGGGGATTGCGAAACTCGGATGTGTCCGTCCACATGATGGAAGGAATGCCGGCTTTCCAAAACGGGGCATGATCACTGCGGTGCAGCACAGGGAAGTATTTTTCCACACCCAGCAGCACTTCGACGCCATAGGCAGGCAGCTGGGGGCGTTCTGTTCGGATGGTTTGCAGCGCCTTCTTCATCGCGCCCGCACCTTTGTTGTTGGTGAGCAGTCCGATGAAGTCGCCACGGTCTGGCATTTTGAGGGGCAGACCGGGAGGAACTTTCTGTGAGCCGGGAAGACTGCTGGCATAACCCACCATTTCCAAAACATGCGCGCATGCCACACGGTAGCCGGCCGTGGGCAGAAAGTGCTGCACCCAGTCGCTGCTGCCGAGCAGGCCGTCCTCCTCGCAGTTGAAGGCTACGAACACCACGGGCAGATCCGGTAGAAATTCCGCGCAGAGTTTGGCGCAGCCCAGCATCGCGGCCACGGCGCTGCCATTGTCGTCAGCTCCGGGAGTTTGCGGCACGCTGTCGTAGTGCGCTCCGACCAGGATGACCTCGCCTCCCGAGAAAGAAGGCTCGGCGATGACATTGCGGTAGGGACCTTGAAAGCTCACCTGGTAGCCCCAGCTGCTCAATTCTTTGGCAATCCAGTCAGCCGTGGTGCGGTTGGCGGTGGCATTGAATTTGAAATGGCGTGGAATGGAGATGTACTCCACCCAGGAACGCAGCATGAGCGGCGTGAGGCCAGCCAGCAGCTCCGTGATATCCTCGTTCGGCTTTCCATTTTTCAAACGGCTGGCGTTTCGAATGAGCATGATGCGCGATCATGGATCATTTTGGTTTGATTTGCCAGATGAAGCTTTTTTCCGTGAGTTATTCACAGCAATCATCTCACCCCCGCGCTTGAATCCACATCGCAGCGCGGTATCGCTGACTGCATCCATGGATTGCCGCCAAATCGAAATCGTCAACAGCCTCATGACCTCATACCAGGAGGTGGGCGGGATCAACCACGTCGATTGCGGCAATCTGCCGTCCAAGCGCGCCATTGCCGTCCTTTGCGAAGATTTGCTGCACCTGCTTTTTCCCGGCTTCTTTTCGGACGAGGCGGTGTCTTCCCAGGAGCTGGAGCTGATGACGAATGAACTCGTCGCCAGCATCCGCGAGCGGCTGAATGTGGAGGTGCGGCGCAGCCTGCGGCTGAATGGCAACCACGAGAATCGTGATGCGGAGGCATCCGACATCGTGTGCAGCTTCCTCATGGGCCTGGCCGAGGTGCGCGCCCTGCTGAAGATGGATGTGGAGGCGGCGTATGCGGGAGATCCCGCGGCGCGTGGCTTTGAGGAGATCATCCTTGCCTATCCCGGACTCGAAGCCATCGCCATTCAGCGCACGGCGCATGTGCTCTATTTGAAAAACGTGCCGGTGATCCCGCGCATGATGACGGAGTGGGCGCACAGCCGCACGGGCATCGATATTCATCCCGGTGCGGAGATCGGCACGCATTTCTTCATCGATCACGGAACCGGTGTGGTTATTGGCGAGACCACCACTCTCGGCAATCACGTGAAGCTTTATCAGGGCGTCGGTCTTGTGGCGCGTTCGCTGGCCGCCGGGCAGGGGCTGCGTGGCAAGAAGAGGCATCCCACTCTGGAAGACAACGTCACCGTCTATGCCAATGCCACGATTGTTGGCGGCGACACGATCATTGGTGCGCGCAGTACCATTGGTGCAAACGTATTCATCCTCGAATCCGTGGCACCGGACATGCTCTACGCACTCGGTGAACAGGAACACAAGGTCCAGGTCAAAAAGAAGAAGTAAGTCGTGAGCATGCTCGATCTCTCCCAGCTCAGCTTTGATTTCTCCGCGCTGCCGCACTGGTTGCCGTTCAGCACCGTGCGTGAACTTCCGCCCGCACCGACCCCCGCTGCCGATGCTGCGGATGAGGAAACCATTCTCGATGGACGCGATGAGAAACTGGAGGAGCAGACACGGGCCATGCTGCTGGCGCTGGATCTGCCAGGCGGAGCCAAGCTCGTAACGGTGACGTGGAATGCCCGCCTGCGCAGCACCGCGGGCTATGCGCGCTATCCGGGCTGGGCCATCGAGCTGAACCCGCGGCTGCGCGAGTTTGAAGGCCAGGTGGATCGCACGTTGAAACATGAGCTGGCGCATTTGATCGCGTATCATCGCAGCGGACGGAAGCGCATCGAGCCGCACGGGCGCGAATGGCGGCAGGCTTGTGCCGATCTTGGCATCGCCGGAGAAAAGGCCCACCACCGTCTGCCGCTGCCGCGCAATGAGGTTGAGCGCAAGCTGACCTACGCCTGCCCTGTCTGCCAGACCACTGTGCATCGTGTGCGCAAATTTCGCCGTCCCACCGCCTGCCTGAAGTGCTGCCGCCTGCACGCCGGCGGCAAGTATGACGGACGCTTCCGTCTGGCGCTGGTGGCGCAGGCCTGAGACCATCGTGCCAGGGCTTCACTCGTTCCTTGAGATAGTCGCGGAGCTTTCCTTCAAGCTGCCGCAGGAACTTGCGGCCGGGGAGCAGGAACGAGGGCGCCGCTCATCGCAATGCCGAGGATGCCACCGACGAGGCCGGCGCCGAGCGCCCAGAGGGCGACGGGTCTTTTCCAGTCCATCACCTGCTCGAAGGCGGGAGAGGCGCGCTCCTGGATGTAAACATCGTCGTGGTCGATGGAGGACTGAAGCTCATCTGCCTTCGCGAATGCTTTGTCGAAGGCGCTCTTGGAAGCGATGGCTTTTTCCCTGAGGTTGCGGAGATCTGCAATGGTGGATTCGTGGCGCTGGATTGCGGCCATGATGTCCTTGATCTCAGCCTCGAGGGCGGAGATGCGGTCCCGCAGGGGGACGCGGGCGGCATCGTTTTCGGCCAGGGGCTTGAGCTGGAGGCGGAGTTCATCGCGCTGGGTTTGCTGAGCTTTGAGGCGGGCCAGGAGGCGTGCATGATCTGAAGTGGCGGCGAGCGACTCCACATCCGTGGGCGCGGCCTTGAGGGCGGCCTGGGCCTGCTTCATCTCCTTTTGCCGGTCTGCCGCTGCCTCGAGCACCTGCCGCAGGGCTTCGCCCTGGATGCTTTCGCGCATTTCATGACGGGAGGCTACGAACTCATCGAGCAGAGCATTGAGGAGGGCGCGGGTGTATCTGGGGTCTGAGCCGGTGGCGACGAGGTTGATAACGCCGATGTCCTTGGTCTGGGGTATGCGGATGCTCACGGGAACCCTGGGGAAGTCCGGATTGAGCACTTTCACGCGTTCCAGAGCGCGGCTGTACATCTCCTGGCCTTCGAGGGCTTCAGTGATGCTGACGTATTCCGGTGGGCGTTCGTCTTTCTCCGCCTTGCCAGAAATGGCCCCAAGATTTGTCCAGATCTTGGCGATGGAGATGTACTCCGAACTTTTTTCGGTGATCTGATTCGCCTGCTGCCGCACACCCGCGATGGCGCCCGCCACGGCAGCGAGCACCGCGCAGGCGAGGATGACAAGGAGGCGGAGCAAGATGCGGGCGATGCTCATGGTCCGATGAACGGAGCAGAGGGTAGATCTGGCTCAGAGGGCGGCGGGGGCTTGCGGTCTGGGAGCCCGGATCAGGAGAAGGCTCAGCAGGAGGCCGATGAAGGCGCCGGCGAGGCCGAAGATGACACCCCCGATAACGATGCCACTGACCGCGACACCGCCGAGCTTCACACCGCCGGAAGCAGCGCCAGTGAAGGGATCCTGCAGGACGGCAACGTGCTCGCTGGCCGGGGTGGCGCGCTCCTGAATGGCGACGTAGTCGGAGGCGCTGTTGAACACGACCTGAATTTTTTCCACTTCATGGAAAAGCTTTTCATAGGCCATGGTGTTCAGCCGGTGTTTCTCCGTCAGCGTCCGCAATTCCGCGAGGTCAGACTCGTAGCGCTTCAGATCCGTCTCGATGCCTTGGATCTCGGATTCGGTGGCTTCGAGCTGGGACTGCAGCGGGGCCTTGGTGGCGTCTGCGGCTTCGAGAGGCTTGATCTTGAGGCGGAGGTCATCGCGCTGGTTGCGGAGGGAATTGAGGCGAGTGACGAGGCGCTCGAGCTCCGCCTTCACGCTCGGGGTGTCCACTTTGGCGCGCACTTTTTCGAGCGCGGCTTCGGAGGTCTCCATGTCCTTCTGCTTGGTTACGACTTCCTGCAGGAACTGCTGGAGCACCCTGCCCTGCGCCGCCTCTCGGATGCTTTGACGGAAGGCGATGAATTCATCGAGCAGGGCATCGAGAAAAATGCGGGTGTATTTGGGGTCTGTGCCGGTGGCCAGGATGTTGAAGATGGAGCTGCCTTTGGATTGTGAGACGCGGATGTCCACATCGCTGTCCTTGAGGTCCGGGTTCAGGGCTCTGACGCGCTCCAGGGCGCGGCTTTTCATTTCGGCGGATTCGCAGGTTTCGAGGATCGTGCCGTAGAAGTCCGCCTGCTGCTCGCGCCAGTTGCTGCTGTCGTTGCCGGCCACTTCTCTGCCTGCGACGAGCTTTGCCATGGAGCGGAATTGCTGGGGCTTGTCCAGCGAGCGAACTTCCTCAACTTTGCCGGCGATGATGGGTGAGGTTTGCTGCATGACGCCGAAGCCCGCACCGCCCAGGGCGAAAACCAGCGTGATGAGGAAACGGGTCAGGATGCGGGAGGAGGTGCTCATGGGTGGGAAAAGGAGGCCTCTTCTGCCAGATTGGCAAGGCGGTGGCAAGGTAAATCAAGAGCTTAGGGATTCGAATGGGGGTAGGTGAAGGCTTACGCATGAAGGAGGCAGCGAAGGCGGAGGCCCCATTCGAAAGGACGAAAAGGACGGAAGCGACCGAAAGGACACAGAACGCCACGACAGCCAGATGTTTGGACGCTGTTCGTGCGTAAGCCTTGGGGTAACGGGGATGCTCGTTAGAGGGCAGTGGGCGAACGCGAGGGCGGGACGGGATCAGGATGATCACTTTCCCTTTCTGGCATGAAAAAGCCCAGGCCTTGGAAGGGGCCTGGGCTGAGAGGGGGCCGGAAGCCGCACTCGGAGAGTGCGGAGCACTTCACGCTGGGCGGTTACTTCGCCTCGGGCTTGATCTTGCCTTTCTCTTCGAGCTTGTGCTTGAACTTCTCGGTCTTGGGATCGACCACGGCGCGGACGTAGCCTTGGTTGGGGTTGAGGGCTTTGAAGTTCTGGTGGTAGTCTTCAGCAGGGTAGAATTTTTTGAGCGGGGCGATCTCGGTGGCGATGGGGTCTTTCCACTTCTTCTGAACTTCGGCCTTGGAGGCTTCGGCGATCTTGTGCTGCTCTTCGGTGGTGTAGTAAATGGCGGAGCGGTACTGGGTGCCGTAGTCATTGCCCTGGTAGGCGGTGCCTTTGGGCAGGAACTTGCCGTGGTGCATGCCGTCTTCCTTGGTCACGCTGGTGGGATCGTGCGCATCCCAGAAGAGGTCGATGATCTCCTTGTAGCTGACGACGGCGGGGTCGAACTCGATTTTGACGACTTCGGCGTGGCCGGTGTCTCCAGTGCAGACCTGCTCGTAGGTGGGATTGAGAGTCTTGCCACCGGCGTAGCCGCTGACGACGCTTTTAACCCCTTTGACGAGGAGGTACTGGGCCTCGACACACCAGAAGCAGCCGCCACCGATGACGGCGGTCTCGGTTTTGGGAGCGTCTGCGGCTGAGGAGGTCGGGGCTAGGGAGGCCATGAGGAAAAGGGTGAGGAGGGTGAGCGCGGTTTTCATGGGATAGATACGAACGAGTTGGGGCGGAGAGTCAATGATCCGTGCTGTGAGAGGTGAAACTTTCGGGGGAATTCCCGAAAAACGGCAGAGGATGGCTGAAAGGGGATGAAGAAGAGGGGAGAGGATGGCCGCAAAAAACACAAAGAGGCGCAAAAAATGAGTCTCATTGGGAGGTTTTGGCTTTTTGTTCCCTTTTGCGTTTCATGACGGCCAATTCCATTCTGTCATTATGGATGAAATCTCAACTCTCTGCGGCCGGGTGGGCGAAACGAAACTGCGCGACATGGTGACGGCGTTTTACCGGCGGGTGCGGGTGGATGATGTGATCGGCAAGATGTATCCGCCGGATGACTGGGAGAACGCGGAGAAGAGGCTGGCGGATTTCATCGTGTATCGCTTTGGCGGGCCGCAGACCTACATTGAGGAGAGGGGGCATCCGCGGCTGCGGGGCAGGCACATGCCGTTTTCCATTGGCGAGGCGGAGAGGGACCGGTGGATGAAGCTGATGGGAGAGGCGATGGAGGAAGTGAAGCTGCCAGAAGGTGAGGGGCCGATCATTCACGGCTTTTTTGCGCAGGTGGCGGACATGATGCGGAACCGCGAAGGGTGATGGGAATTGCTGCAAAGAGATTGAGTGGCCGCAAAAAGGGGCAAAGGTTCGCAAAACCTGAAGATGAAAAATGAACTGCTGATTCTCGCTCCTTTGCCGGACTTTCTGATGAACCCGCTGCTGGCGGCGAACACCTGCCATGATTATTTTCATGCCAGCAACAAAGCGGCGCTGCTGGCGCAGGTGGGGGCAAAGGTGCGCGGCATTGTGATGGCGGGGGGCAGTGTGGCCCCGGTGGCGCTGCTGGAGCAGCTGCCGAAGCTGGAGATCATCAGCGTGTTTGGCGTGGGCTATGACGGGGTGCCGGTGGACTGGTGCAAGGCGCACAACATCCACGTGACGAACACGCCGGACGTGCTGACGGAGGATGTGGCGGACACGGCGAGCGCGCTGGTGCTGATGACGAGCCGCAGGCTGATCGCAGCGAACCGTTTCCTGCATGAGGGGGCGTGGCTGCAGGGGGCATTTCCTCTGGCGCATGCGCTGCATGGCAAGCTGGCGGGCATCGTGGGCCTGGGGCGCATCGGCAAGGCGATCGCGCTGCGGCTGGGGGCGCATGGCATGCGCGTGGCGTATCATGGGCGCACGAAGCAGGCGGTGAACTGGAAGTATTTTGAGTCGCTGATCGAGCTGGCGAAGGCGGTGGATTTTCTGGTGGTGGCCTGCCCAGGGGGCGCGGCGACGAAGCACCTGATCAATGCCGAGGTGCTGGCGGCGCTTGGCACGAAAGGCACGCTGATCAACATCGCGCGCGGCTCGGTGGTGGACGAGGGGGCGCTGATCGCGGCGCTGCAAAACGGGACGATCCGGGGCGCGGGGCTGGATGTGTTTGCGGACGAGCCTCGTGTACCGGAAGCGCTGATGCAGTGCGAGAATGCCGTGCTGCTGCCGCACCTGGGCAGTGGCACGCACGAGACGCGCGCGGCGATGGCGCGGCTGGTGGTGGAGAATCTGGCGGCGCACTTCAGCGGAGCGGCGCTGCTGACGCCGGTGTGCTGAGGTTTTCCTCCTAGGATTGCCTGATCGTTTTGGCCGATTGCCTGCTTGCCCTTGCGGTCTGAGATACTATTGAACCTTATGGGCAAACTCATTCTTGGAGCAATTCTCACCGCCATCGTCGTCTTCGCCTGGGAGGGGATTTCGTGGATGGCCATCGGCTGGCACCAAAATGGATTCCGGACGTTTCGTGATGAATCTGCCGTAGTGGATGTGGTGAAGGCGAATGTGACTTCCGGCCATGGCATCTACCTGCTGCCGGCGGTGAGCGAGGCGCCGAAAATCGCGACGGCGGAGGAGAAGAAGGAGTTCGTAGCGAAGCAGGCGAAGGCGGTGAAGGATGGCCCGTATGTGTATGCGGTCATCCGCCCGGGCAAGGGAGAGGTGAGCATGGGAACGAATTTGGCGCTGAGCTTTGTCCGCTGCCTGATCTGCGCCTTTTTGATCGCGGCGCTGCTGTCTCAGACGGCGCTGCACTATCCGGCTCGCATTGCCTTCGTGGCGGCGGCGGGACTGTTTGCGGGACTGACGTCCGATCTGCCGATGTGGATCTGGTTTGAAAATCCGGCGCGTGATGCCGTGGTGAACATCGCGGATCATGTGATCGCGTGGATCTTCGGCGGTGCGGTGCTGGGGATCTTCGTGGGCAAGGAGCCGGTGGCGGAGCCGTGAGAAAGGGCTGACGAAGGACTCAGACCAACTCTCAAAAATCTTGTCACATTGCCCGGACGGCGGAGCGGCCCCATTGGCCGCGTTAGTCGCTTGCCTGTTATTCTTCAATAGCAGGCGGCGCTCCCGCCTTGCCACTGGGGCCGCTGCGCTCGCCGGTTCAATATGACAATCTTTTCGAGAACTGGTCTAAGCGCGAGGATGCGCGGACTCGTACACTTCCTTCATGCGCTGCGTGGAGACGTGGGTATAGATCTGCGTGGTGGAGAGGCTGGCGTGGCCGAGGAGCTCCTGGACGCTGCGGAGGTCGGCACCGTTGTTGAGGAGGTGGGTGGCGAAGCTGTGGCGGAGCTTGTGCGGGGTGAGGTGGACGGGGATGCCGGAAGCGCGCCAATATTTCATGATGACGTCGTCCACGGCCTGGGCGGTGATGCGTTTGCGCAGCTTGCTGAGGAAGAGGGGGCCGTCATGCACGCCGGCTTTGAGGCGGTAGCGCTGGACGGCCTCAAGGGCTTTGGAGCCGACGGGGCAGAGGCGCTCCTTTTTGCCTTTGCCGAAGACGCGCACGGTTTCGGTGTAGGTGTCGATGTCTGCGACGTTCAGGGAGACGAGCTCGCTGAGGCGCATGCCGGTGCTGTAGAAAAGCTCGAGGATGGCGGTGTCGCGCTCGGGTGCCCATGCGGCGTCGCGTTTGGATTTTTCGAGGGACAGCGGGAGGGCGAGCATGGCCTCGACCTGGGAGATGGTGAGGACGACGGGGAGTTTTTTCTCGCGCTTGGGGAGCTGGACATCGAGGAGGGGATTGGTCTTCCAGCCGCGGCGGCGGGTGAGCCATTTGAAGAAGGAGCGCAGGGCGGCGAACTGGAGGCGGATGGTGGCGCGGCCGCGCTCACGCTTCATGAGGTCGAAGAGGAAGGCGCGGAAGTCATCGGCGGTGAGCTCGGCCCAGCCTTTGAAGGGGGTGCGCCATTCGCGAAACTGCCGGAGGGCGAGTTCGTAGTTGGCCAGGGTGCGATCCGAGGAGCGGCGCTCGGCTTCCATGAACTCAAGGAAGCCGGTGGCGAGCGGGTCCGGGGCTGGCGCGGGCTCCGAAGTGGCTTTGTCCATGGGGGGTGCGCTGTCCATGGCGTGCTTATATTGGCTTAGCCGGGGATCTGTTTGGCGCGGCAGACGGTGCAGATTTCTTCGCCGGAGTCCAGGACGCGGAAGTCGAGGTGGGAGTCGTCCAGCTCGGTCTTTTTGCAGACGGAGCACTGGTGGAAGAAGGTGCCTTCGGGGGCCTTGGCGGAGTCGAAGCGGCTGCGGCGGGAGGCCACCTGGGCCATGCGGGCGCGCTCGCTGATGAAGCCGGGGCCGAAAGCGATGAGGAAGTTCAGGTGGCCGACGAGCACCGGAAGGATAAGGCCGGGATTGCCAATGACCATGAGGATGGTGAGGCCGGCGCTGATGGCGGCGACCCACTTCATTTTGATGGGGAGCACGAAGTAGATGTAGATCTCTTCATCGGGGAAGAGGGTGGCAAAGGCGAAGAGCAGAGTCTGGTAGAGAAACAGGCCCTGAGCTGGCCAGCCGAAGAGGAGGGTGCCGAGTGTGACGGCGAACATCCAGCCGAAGATGTAGAGATTGACCCGAAACGCTCCCCAGGCGCCTTCGATGCCGCGGCCGATCCACATCATGAACATCGTGCCGATGAGCGCCCAGATGAGGGAGAAATTCCGGGGGATGAAGATGTGGGTGACGAGGCGCCAGACTTCGCCGTGCAGCACGCGTTCAGGATTGAGCTCCAGGAACTGCAGGTAAGCAGCGGCGCCATCCTTGTTCATGACCATGATGATGACGAGGACGAGGAGCTGAAAGCCGGCGATGATCTGCACGAGGCCGTGAATGGCGAAGCGGCCGAATTTGGACTCGAGTTTGGGGATGATGGACATGTCTGGGGTGTCTGGTAGTCCGGTTTCAGCCGGGAGCCAAGAGAAGACTGGTACGGCTGTGAGGGCAGAATGGGCGCTCCTGCGAATCTATTTCGGGACCTACGCAGCGTCATCGAATTTCGTCTGGCATCGCTGCGAGGGAGGGTTAGCTTCATCCTATGCAAGCTGTGACGCTCACTCTGCCGGCCGAGTCTTTGGTCGGTGTACGCATTCCGCCGCGTGAATTGGAGCGGGAACTGCGCTGCAGGCTTGCGACCGCGCTGTTTTCGGATGGCATTCTGTCTGGTGCGGCGGCTTGCCGGATGGCGGGTTTGAGCAAAGTGGAATTTCAGCATCTGCTGGGTGAACGTGAGGTCACTCAGCCTTTGGCAGAGCAGGACCTGGAACAGTATCTTAGCAACTTCGCCGCGTGGAAAGTGCGATGAATTCCTGGTTTTCGGCAAACGTGTCTGCGTACTGGGCCATAGCCAAACTGGACTACAAAATTAGTTCTGTATTCAACTTGGATAAGGAGATCCCGCTTGGAACTGGCAAATGTGCTGGCGCAGTGATTGCCGCGGCCAATCCCTTGCTTCCATATCAATATGCATGCATGTCTTAAAAAGCTCTCATCAAGACTATTGCTGGCAATGGCATCCTCATTGATTCTCCTCTTGATTTTTTACTTCAAAAAACCTGACCTAGGCCCGAAGATAATAAGAGACCAGTTTGTAACGGATCTTTTGAGACAGGACATCACAGCGGTGAGTACCAGAGGTTTTTTTCATTTTGTTTTCAATTCATCAGAACAAAAAACTCAATTTATCAAGCTGATTGCTGAGGCGAGACTATGGGAAGAGCGAACTCATGGCATGGAGATAGGAAGCGCCGAATTTCGACGAGATAAACAATTCTATTCAGTTCATCTCGATGAAAGCAGCGTTGATCATTGTGACTTTATCATCGTGGATGCTAGCGGCCCTGTCTATGGACGGATTACGCTTGGAATACCAAAGGATTTATCGCGTCCATATCTTGAGCAGTATCAGAAGATGATTAACCACCAAGAAAAAGCTAGGGGGCGATAGTTGACAGAAATGTATCGGGTGTCCAAAGCCACGTAATGCAATTATAGCGGGTCAGAGCCGTAGGCGTATAACTCTGCAAAAATGATGCTATTTATTTCAGGCATTTTGTTGAGATGCGCCTGACGTGAATGCATGGCGGGAAGAGGTATGGCTTAACACACCCAATTCAGCCCGGGGCCAGGAGGAAAACGACTACCAGGCACAGGGCGGCGAGCCAATCGCGGGTACCGAAGTGGTCGGCGTCTCCGGTGAAGCGGAGGAGTTTGAAGAGGGCGCCGGTGGGGCAGGCGTAGCGGCAGTAGGCGAGGGGGGTGAAGAGGGACCAGAGGAGGCCGCCGATGGCGATGGCGATGCTGGCCCATCCGGCGACGCGGAAGAGGTAGGCGTCGAAGGGTTCGAGTGCGTTCAGATTGACGGGCCAGGCAAAGGCCGCGCTGAAGAGGACGAGGGCGAGGAGGAGGAAGGGGAGTTTGGAGAGGGTCTTGTCGATGGTTTTGGAAGGGGACCATTGCCAGGGGAGGCGGCGCACGAGGAGCTGCTGCAGGGCGCCGTGAGGGCAGATGTGGTGGCAGTAGAGCTGTTTGCTGGTGAAGACGGGGCCGAGGAGGGCGATGGTGGCGAGGAGGACGAGGCCGGTGGCATTTTTCCAGGGGGTGCCGTGGGCGGCCCAACCAGCGAGGAGGCCCTGGGAGAGCATTTCTCCGGCGATGAAACCGCCGTAGAGGACGAGCAGGGCGTGGTGCAGGTGGCGGCACCAGGCGCGACCGCGCAGGGGGGTGAAGGCCATCGCAAAGGCGGCGAGGAGGATGGTCACATGACCGGTGTCCTGCCAGCGCCATCGTGAGCGAAGCTGCTGCCACCAGGTGCGGCGGGCTTCGCTTTCTTTGAGCCAGGATTCGGCGCGGACGCGGACGCCTTCGGCGATGCCATAGCTGGTCTGGGTGGCACCGGAGACGCCTTCGATGCCGGCGGCGTTGAAGTCGATGTGAGCGATGTTTTCGGTGGTCATGCCATCGAAGGTCTTTAGAAACGCGGGGTCGCCGGTGACGTAGCCGACGTACTCCTCGGTATCGTAACTGCGACGAAGGGCGATGCCGCGCAGGGTGGAACCGGTGGCATCCATAAGCATGAAGGTATCGCTGGGGCCTTTGTAGCCGATGGTGCTGTCTGAGGCGGGGGCGGTGCGGACGGCGAGGGCGATGAGGGTGCCGGTGGCATCGAGGACGTCTTGGGAGCCGGGGTGAGATTTGGATTCGCGGAGGGAGGCTGCCTTGGGTTCGAGCTTTTGGACTTCGGCGAGGGTGAGGGCGTCGGGGAAGCGCAGGGAGGTGGTGGCGCTTTTGCCGAGGCGGCGGAGGACGCCTTCGGCGATGGCGCTGCTGGTGAGGGTGGCGCCGGTGACGGCCTGGGGCTGGAGTGTGGCGAGGTCGGCGGCCTTCTTTTCGGTGAACTGCTTGAAGAAGGGGCGGTGGCGCACGACTTCGGCGAGGTGGTCGGTGGTGTCGCCGCTGGAGAGAATGCGGAGGCCAAGGACTCTGCCGCGGGAGTCGAGGGCGATGAGGGTGTTGGTGGGGCCCGAGTAGCCGATGATGTCGTCCGCCTCCGGGGAGGTCTGCATGACATGGCCGAGGGTGATGCCGGAGGCGTCCTGCACACCCTGCATGCCGCTGCTGTTTGGCGGAGTGAGAGAGGCAGCGGCGGGGAAGAAGTCGTGGATACGGTCCGGGGTGAGGGCGACGGCTGAAGCCGTGGGGTGGGTGCGGCGGAGGGCGAGGACCGCGAGGACCAGCAACGACAAACGCCAGAGGCGGAGGGCGTGGGGTTTCCAGCGGTGGGGAGCGGGCATGGGGGAGTGCTAGGGAAGCACTGATTTTTTACACCGCGAGCTGCGTAGCCGCGAAGCGAAATTAGAAAACCTCAGAGATCGGATTCTTGGGAGCCGCAAAGAAACGCAAGAGGGGGCGCAAAAATGGGACCGGAATCTGATGATTTGGTTTTTGCGACTTCTGCGTTTTTTTTGCAGATAGTTTTGCTCCGAGAACTCTGAATTTAGTGGCCGTGGACAAAAAAGAGGCGCGGGACCGGTGAGGGGCCGCGCGCCTGACGATCACTTTTGTTGTGAGCTCTTCCTAGAGGGGTCGAGCTGTACGTGTCGGTGATCACTGAGTTATCGTGGTGGGTGGGAGGGGTGGATGTGTGGTGGAGTGTTTTTTGCCAAAAGGCGACTTTTACCGCTGACCAAGGGATTCGGATCGTTCTCGACAACTGTGACGGGAGACGTTAATTTCAGGCCATGAGCCAGACGCTGGATCATATCAAAGAGGAGATCAAAAGCCTTCGGCCTGCCGAACGTTTTGACCTGTGGCGTGATCTGGGACAGGAGTTCGACACGTCGATGGGTGAGAGTGAGGATGGAGCATCGGTTGAAGCCGATTGGGACGCAGAAATTGACGCTCGTGTCAGGCAGGTAGAGAAGGGTGAGGTGGAGCTTGTCTCTGCTGACGAGGCGATTGAACGCGTCCGTGCCAAGCTTGCTGCTCGGCGTGCCGAACTGACGACGGCGGCATGAAGCTGACGGCCATGCATCCTCTGGCCGAGCAGGAGTTGGATGAAGTCACTGACTACTACGCGGCGATTGACGTAGACCTGGCCGAGGCGTTTGTGGACTGCTTTACGTCCTCCAAGCAACGAATCACCTAACACCCGCTGCATTTCAGGCAAAGGAGAGGAGTGGTGCGCCGAGCCAATTTAAGCGCGCCGTTTGGCGAATATTATCTGCCGTTCATGATCTGGAAGGACCGCGTGGTCATCCTCGCTGTCGCCCACGCGAAGCGTCGGCCCTATTACTGGCAAAAACGCATCGGCGAGGCGAAAGACTTGTTCTGACCGAGAGTCGATCTTGGGGGAACGAGCAGCAGCAGACAAAAAAAGAGGCGCGGGACCGGTGAGGATCCGCGCGCCTGACGATCATTTAGGTTTCGTGCTCTCTCCCGAGGGGCCGGGGTCGAGTGTCGTATCGGTGATCAATGAGTTATCGTTTGGGGTGGCAGAGGCGGATGGGTGGAGAGGAAATTATTTTTGGCGGCGTGCGGGCGGGTGAAGAAGGTGCCTGGCGTTAGAGCGGGAGAAGGGTAAAAAAATTGAGGGTAAAAAGATTTCTTCCGTTAGGTCTCTTGGGGAAGTTGAGTTCCGCAGTGCGGGGACAAAAAAGAGGCGCGGGACCGATGAGGGTCCGCGCGCCTGAAGATCATTTTCGTTTCGGCTCTTCCTAGAGTGGTCGAGCTTTTGTGTCTGTGATTACTGAATTATCGTGGCAGGTGGGAAGGGCGGATGTGGGGATTTTGTTTTTTCGGTGAGATTGATGGGTGGCCGCCATGAGGCGCAAGAAGGGCTCAAAAAACGGACCCGAATTTGGAGGGCTGATTTTGCGACTCCTGCACTTTTTGCGGCTGGACTAGGTCTGCCCTGCTTTCACTGACGGACGGGGCAGAAAAAGCCGGAGGCGCAAGGTTTACTCGCGCAGATCCACCACCCATGCGGGGCCGCAGCGGTGGGTGAGGATGAGGTCGGAGGCGAGGTTGTACCAAGAGGCGGCGCCGTCGATGACGACGGCGTCGGAGCTGATGGTGATGGCGTCGCGTGCGGCGATGAGGTCGGTGTCGGGATTGAAGACGGGTTCGACGGTCCAAGGCCAGGCGTGCTGTTCGGCGAGTTCGCGGATGCGGGCGGCGAGGCGGCCGCTGTTGGAGACGGGCTTGTCGAGCAGCCAGTGGACAGAGGCGGCGTGGAGTTCGGCAAGGCGATTGCCGACGAGGGTGATGGCGGTGTCCGTTTCTACCACGGTGTGGTAGGAACCGTGGACGCTGGACATGTCGCGCAGGCAGCCGTCCCGGCAGTGCAGGAGGACGCCGCCGCTGAGGGCGGCTTCGAGGGTGACGAGGAGATTGAAGCCGTCGATCCAGACGGTGCGGCCGTGCAGGATTTCTGCGGGAATGTGATTCTGTGAGCGTGCTTCGCGTGCGGTGTCTGAGCAGGCGGCGCGGGCGGTGGCGAGGCGCTGCCGCTCGCGCAGTTCGTAGCGGTCGCCGACGAGCTTGACGGCGGAGTTGCGGGCGTAGCCGCGGCCGAGGAGCCAGGAGAGGTCTGCCACGGCCTGGCGGAGGGCGGGTGTGGAGGCGGGGCCGAAGAGTTCTTCATCCAACGGGTGCCTGCCACGATGTCGGTCTGCGCTGCTCATGGGAATGGCGCGCATGATGAAGCAGGGGGCGGAAGAGTGCCCGTTTTTTTAACCACAGAGGGCACGGAGGAGGGATTTTGGGGGATTGAGGGAATGGGGAGCAACCTGAGTGGGTTTATTAGAGAGAGCCCATTAGCTGCGAGGAGCGAGGTCCCAGATTCCGTCTAAAGCCGGTACTACAATACTTGAGCTGGCTGGTTTCGAATCAGGGGCGATGCGGAGATCCGGAACGGGCTAAAGTCCGAACTACGTACTTGGTTCAAGAGCGGCGGAGATGCTGGGTTATTCGAGAAGTGCGGCAGAAGACAGCCGAGTTTTGGTTTGGTGCTCCAAGTGTTAAGCTGGAAGGACTTTGGGCAGACAGATTTTTGAAACCTCTGAAGTGGTGCTGGGTGGAGACAAAAAAAGAGGCGCGGGACCGGTGAGGGTCCGCGCGCCTGACGATCACTTCTTGTAACGCTCTTCCCCGAGGGGTCGAGTTTTGTGTCGGTGATCAGTGAGTTATCGTGGGGAGTTGGAACAGTGGATGGGTGGAGAGGGGAATATTTTTGGGTGGTGGTGCTGAAAGGGTTCACGACCGAGATCAATTCAAAATGGCAGCCGATGATGGGGGTTTCGTCGGTGGGTTTTTCGTCGGACCAGCAGGATTCATGGTCGCGGCGGAAATCTTCGGCGCTGGTGCAGGCTTCGCCGCGCCAGAGCTTTTCAGGGATGGAGCCGAAGGGGGTCTGGTAAACTTCGGTGATGCGGATGTGGCAGCGCAGGGTGCCGCGGCGGTCGTAAACTTCGACGATGTCTCCGGCGACGTAGCCGCCGTCGTCGTAGTCGCCAATGGGGATGTGCCAGTTCTTGGCGAGATCTGCGGTGGCGGTTTTATGGCCGTCGAAGACTTGATGCAGCAGGCGATCGTCGTCCTGGTCGCGGCCCCAGAACTGGGTTCGTTTGAGACGGTGCATGATGATGAGTGGATGGGGCCAAAAAGAGACGCAGAATTACAACCCAAGAGATTGGAAGACCGCAGAGGGGACCGGAATTTAAACCACGGATTACACGGAATACACGGATGCCGGATTGGGTGGAGGGAGCTGGAATGGCCGAAAGAAGGGGAATGAGTGTATGATCGGTCTATTGGCGTGTCAGCACAATGTGAGTCGCTCGTGGGGAAGTGACGTGCTGGGTGCAGGTGTAGCCGAGGGCGGGGAGGTTGAGGCCGGTGAGGAGGGGCTCGCCGGTGCCGAGGAGGACGGGGGAGATGGCGAGGTGGAGTTCGTCGATGAGGCGTGCTTCGAGGTATTGGCGGATGGTGGAGGCGCCGCCGCCGATGCGGATGTCTTTTCCGCCTGCGGCGGCGCGGGCGCGTTCGAGCGCGGCGTGGATGCCGTCAGTGACGAAATGGAAGGTGGTGCCGCCTTCCATGACGAGGGGGTCGCGAGGATGGTGGGTGAGGACGAAAACGGGCATGTGATAGACGGGGTTGTCGCCCCACCAGCCGCGCCAGCTTTCATCGGGCCAGGGGCCGCGCACGGGGCCGAACATGTTGCGGCCCATGATCCAGGCGCCGACATTGCGGAAGCCGCGGGCGGCGAAGTCTTCGTCGATACCAGTCTCGCCGTCGGGTTTGCCGAAGAGCTTGGACTGGAAGGTGCGCGTGGGGAAAGCCCAGGCGTGGAGGGCAGTGCCGCCGATGCCGAGGGGGTTGTCGAGCGTTTGGTCGGGGCCGGCGGCAAAGCCGTCGAGGGAGAGTGTGAAGCTTTCGACGCGGAGTTTGGACATGGGGAGTGGTGTTGTTCGGGGTAAGGAGCTGGCTGATGATGTTATGCTGTTTGGTGCAGAAATATCAAAGAAGATGGATGGCCGCAAAGAGTCGCAAAAGAGGGAACAAAAGGAATCTGGCATGAAGGGCACTCGTTTAAGGATCATTATCGCGGTTTTCGTTGCCACTGGGCGCAGGCGTGGGGCGGAGGTTTGTCAGACGCTGCTGGCACCCGGCAGACTGCGGCGAAGCGCTGGGTTTGCTTTCCGATTTGCCTGCGGTAACCCAGGGTCGCCTCGCTGAGGCTCGGCTGACCCTGGGCTGTAATCCGCAGCCCTTTCAGGGCTGATGTGTGGCGGAGTCAAGTGATGGAAGAGAGCGGTATTCCAGCAAGAAAACGCATAGTCCCGACATCAGGGAACCCACGAAAAGATGCCTTAACCGAGTCACATTCATATCTGGTATCTTTTTCGACGTGGCGAGTTTAGGTCTATCGCACGGAACAGCCGGAGGTCCGCTTTAACCCACAAGATTTTTCGTCTATGAGTAACGACGTTGAGATTAGGCCTGCATTCCAAGGCGGTCCGAACATCGCCATGAAGGTGCCTTTGATTGAGTATGAGGCGACGTTGCGGTTCTATCGGGATGTCGTTCGGTTGCCGCAACTTAATTCCTACAAACCGGACAATGTTTTTCAATTCGGTTCAAGTCTCCTGTGGTTGGACTGCGTTGCAGGGATTCAGCAGGCGGAAATCTGGCTTGAGCTTCTTGCCTCAGACACCAGCCTTGCAGCTGAGCATTTGAAGAGATCAGGCGTTGAGAGATGTGATTCCGTGGAGACTTTGCCAACGGGATTCGATGGTTTCTGGATTCGCAGCCCCGCTTCTGTTGTGCACCTCATCACTCGATAGCGTTCATATCCACACGGAGACCCCTACGAGGAGCTCAGAACGAACTAGGGTGAAAATGGAAAAGAGTCGTCAGTCCGAATGCGCACATCATGACCGAGAATGACATCTTCGAGCAGACCCAAGGTGCCTACCTCTGTCTGATTCATCCTATTCGACGTGAGGACACCTATCGGCGGGAGATTGCACCGGTGATTGCACTGGCGCCTTCGGTGCCCGACGAGCTTGTTGCAGCGATGCTTGTGGGCGCGTCGTGGCGGGAGCGACTTCTGGGACTGTGCATGGCGATGTCCAAGCCACGCGCCATATTTACCGAGGCGATGTCGCAGTCACTGCGAGACCTCCGTGGTATCTCCATTGTCCCGACCTGCGCGGCGCTTGCCGTGCTGGCACGGGAGGGTGCCTTCGAAATGCCGCTGTCATTCGCGGACAGGTTCGACCGCACTGCTTTTGATGAAGAGGTTGGCTGGGCTACGGACAAGGCCATGCATTTTGCTGGATTGCGCGCAGAAGATGTTCCTGGGCGCGGACCGAACTACGGACAAGTTTTTGAGGACCATGTTGAGGTTTACAGTTGGATTTATGCGGGCTGATCATCCGCTCGTAGCGAACAGCGGCGTTAGCATTCGATTGTCCCATACATCAGCAGCCCTCCGCTTCTCAGATCAAACCACATTCGCGGAGGTGAGGGGATCGCTGGCGGGGAGGTCGATCCAGAATTCGGCGCCTTGGTCGTCGTTGTTGCGGCAGCCGGCGGTGCCGTGGTGGGCATGGGCGAGGGCCTGGACGAGGCTGAGGCCGAGACCCATGCCGGGGGTGCGGGCGCTGGAGGCGGAGCCACGGACGTAGCGCTGCCAGATTTTCGCCTGATCGGCTGCGGTGAGGCCGGGGCCGGTATCGCGCACGGAGATGCGTGCCTGCTCGCCATGGATGCTGAGTGCGAGGGTGATGATTCCGCCACGCGGGGTGTAGGCGAAGGCGTTGTCGAGGAGGTTGGCGACGGCCTGGTTGATGCGCTGGCGGTCGATGAGCACCCAGCGGGTGTCCGGGGCTTCGAGGGTGAAGTGGAGGCCGCGCTCTTCGGCGGCTGCTTTGTAGAGTTCAAACAGATCGGCGAGCAGCTGGCGGAGGTCGATGATTTCGAGGTGCAGCTTCAAGGCTTTGTGCTCTGCGGCGCGGGTGGTGAGGATGGTCTGCACGAGTGCGGCGGCGCGGTCGAGCTCCTCCAGGCCGCGCGCGGCGGCATCGCGTGCGGTGGGATTGTCGATGTGATCGTGGAAGGTTTCGAGATTGCCGCGGATGCGGGCGAGCGGGGTGCGCAGCTCGTGGGCTAGGTTGTCATTGGCGTTTTGGAGTTCGGCGGTGAGGGCATCGATGCGGTCGAGGCCGGTGTTGAAGGCGGTGGCGAAGGCCTGGAGTTCAGGGACAGCGCCGGGCGCCTGAAGCCGGGCCTCGGTGCTGCCCTGGGCGAGCTTGTGAGTGCTGAGCATCATCTCCCGCACGGGCTGCAGCACGTGACGCACGAACCACCACAGGGGCAGCAGCATGAGGACGGTGGAGGCGAGACCGGCGAACCAGAGATGGCGGCGGATGTGCTCGACGTAGGCGAGGTCTTCGGCGTCGGTGCGGCCGAACCAGAGCGCATTTTTATCGTCGAGAATCTGACAGCCGACGAGCAGCTGCTGCTGGCGTTCGGGGTGTGGAATGGTCATGAGCCAGGTCTCAGATGGCTTCAATTTCTTGGGCGGACGTTTGGGCCAGTTGTAGCCTGCGACGGCGTCCGGGGTCTGCTCGAAGATGGTCTCGCCTGCGGGATTGGTGATGCGGACGGCCTGGCTTTCCTCGTGTTTGCCGGCGGCAAAAACTTCGGTGAGTTCTTTGAGGCCATTGCGGTTGTAGAGCACGGCGTATTCACCCAGATCATCGAGCACGACGGCGCGGGCGATGCTGCTGAGGTTTTGCCGCATGGCCCAGCCGGCGACGGAGATGCAGAGGGCGGTACTGAGGGCCATGAGGACTGCGAGCAGCAGACCCAGCCGCCAGGTGGACGGCATGCGCTCAGGGAACAGCTTTGATAACATAGCCTTTGCCTCGGACGGTTTGCAGATGGGACGGCTGGCCTGGAGTATCGATCTTCCGGCGCAGGCGGCAGATCATCGCATCCACGACATTGGTGCCGGGGTCAAACTGGATGTCCCAGACTTTTTCGAGGAGGAATTTCTTGGTGAGCGTGCGCCCTTCATTGGAGAGGAGGACTTCCAGCAAAGTCCACTCGCGGGGCTGGAGCTCGATTTTTTCGTCGGCATGAAGCAGGCGGCGTTTGATGGGATCAAGCGTCCATCTGCCGATGTGGCGTGTGGCCGGAGCGGTGGTGGTGCTGCCGCCGGCGCGGCGCTGAAGGGCCTCCAAACGCGCGAGCAGCTCCTCCATGGCAAAGGGTTTGGTCACGTAATCATCGCCGCCGGCTTTGAGGCCACGCACGCGGTCGGTCACGTTGTCGCGCGCGGTGAGAAACAGCACTGGCAGGGTCTGCCCGGCGGCCCGCATTTTTTCCACGACCGTGAAACCATCCATGTCCGGAAGACCAACATCGAGGATGACCGCGGCAAAGGCCTGCTGACGCTGCAGTGAGAGGGCCGCGACGCCTGTGGTGCAATGCGTGCAGGTGTGACCTGCCTCGTGCAGCCAGTGCATGGTCTGGCGCGCGAGTTCGTCATCGTCTTCAACGAGCAATATTTGCATGGTGGCGCGCAGCATAGGCACAGGCGCCTGGAATTGGCACCCAAATTGGGGGTTCATTACCAAACGATAACGTGTTTCGAAGATGGAATTGTGTCGAAATCCCCTGCCATGAGTCGTCTCTCCTTAGCGCGCCGCTGGATGCTGGCCGGGCTGCTGCTGCAGCCTGCGCTGCTTTTCGCCGGGAACGGCCAGTGGACCGTGGTGGCGTGGAACAACCTCGGCATGCACTGCATGGACGATGACTACAGCGTCTTTTCCATCCTGCCGCCGTTCAACACGATCAACGCGCAGGTCATGGACGCCGCAGGGCATCTGATCACCGATCCGACGGCCTCGGGGATCACCGTGACGTATGAAGCCGTGGCAAGTCCGGACGGCTCGATCAACACGACATCCCTTGGAAAGACGAACTTTTATGATTATGCGGCGGTGCTGTTTGGCGCCGGCCTCGGCACTGACCAGGGGCTCGCGGGAAAGTCGATGCCCGGCGCCGGCAACACGCCGCAGGTCATGACGTGGGACTCTGGTATGAAATGGTTTGAGGCGGCGGGGATTCCGCTGACACCCACGGACGATGCGGGCCATCACAATCCGTATCCGCTGCTGCGCATCTCGGTGAAAAACTCCCTCGGCGGCGTGCTGGCCAGCGCAGACATCGTCGCTCCAGTCTCAGACGAGATGGACTGCCGCGCCTGCCACAAGTCCGGCTCCGGACCTGCCGCGATGCCCGCCGCCGGATGGGTGAACGATGTGAATGACAAACGCGACTTTCGCCTGAACATCCTGCGGCTGCACGATGAGAAGAGCGCCGCTGATCCGCTCTATGCGCCGGCGCTTGCGGCGATGGGCTACGCACCGCAGGGGCTGTACCACAGCGTGGTGAATGCCAACAAGCAGGTGCTGTGCGCCACCTGCCATGCCTCCGAGGCGCTGGGCACCGGCGGCTATGCAGGAGTGAAGGCCCTGACTGCGGCGATGCATGGCAGGCACGCCACCGTGACCAACCCGACCAACGGCCAGCTCATGGACTCCGCCCTCAGCCGCAATGCGTGCTACCTTTGTCATCCAGGCTCCCAGACACGCTGCCTGCGCGGAGCGATGGGCGGCGCGGTAAATGCCACGGATGGATCTCTGGTGATGCAGTGCCAGAGCTGCCACGGCAGCATGAGCACCGTCGGCAGCGTGGCGCGCACCGGCTGGCTGGACGAGCCGAACTGCCAGGCCTGCCACAGCGGGGATGCCCAGGCCAATGAAGGATCGATCCGCTTCACGAGCGTCTTCAGCGCGCCGGGGGTGATGCGTGTGCCTGCCAACCAGCGCTTTGCCACAAACGCAGACACGCCGATGGCGGGCAAGTCGCTGTTCCGTTTTTCAAAAGGGCATGGAGGCCTGGTTTGCAGCGCCTGCCATGGCAGCACTCATGCGGAATACCCATCCCTGCACCGGGATGACAATCTCTACTCCTGGAACAAGCAGGGGCACCGCGGCAAGCTGGCTGACTGCACGGTCTGCCATCCCTCCATGCCGTCCAACAGCGTGGGCGGCCCCCATGGCATCCACCCCATCGGCAGCCAGACCTGGGTGAAGGACCATGCGGACATCGCCCGTGCCATCAGTCCGAATTACGCTGCATGCCGTGAATGCCACGGCACGGATCTGCGCGGCACCCCGCTCTCTCGCGCGCAGGCGGATCGGGCGCTGAGCACGAAGTTTGGGCTGCTCACGCTGAAGCGCGGCATGGAGGTGAGCTGCTACTACTGCCACAATGGACCCGGTAGCAGCAATGCCAGCACCCACGTCGGCCCCACGGTGGCAAACGCGCAGCTGGTGGTGCCCTTGAATACGCAGGCGAGCGTCACGCTGACTGCCAGCGGCGTCAGTCCGCAGCTGCGCGTGATCCAGCAGCCCACGCACGGCACTGTCGGCATCTCTGGAACGGTGGCGACTTACTTTCCCGACTTCGGATATCAGGGGCCGGATGCGTTCACCTACATCGCGAGTGATTCGGGCAGCTTTGTGGACTCGCAGCCTGCGACGGTTGCAGTCACCATTGGCATCACGGACTACAAGCGTGACACGGATGGCGACGGCTTGAGCGACTGGCTGGAATACACCCTGGGGCTCGATCCCGCGCTGCGCACCACGCAGCGGCCGCAGCACCAGATCGAAACCATCGGAGGCGTTTCCTACCTGACGATGCGGGTTTTTCGCAGTCCGATGCGTCCTGCGGAAATGAGCACCACGGTCAAAGTCTCCGGTGATCTCATCAACTGGACACCAGCGACGATTCTGAGCGACACCCCCACGGAACTCAAAGTGCGCGACAGCACTGGCAGCAACGCCGCCACGGCGCGCTTTCTGCGGATAGAAGCCAGCGGCCCTAACACGCCTTGAGCCGTTTAACAGGCCCACAGCAGTGCCATGTAGAGGGGGAGCGAAAGCGCAAAACACGCACAGCGCATGCCATGACGCGCTCAGTGCACGTGCTTCATTACCAAATGATAACGTGTCTTCCGGGGAGAGACATGGCCAAGTGCCCGGCACGCTTTCCATGCACTCCACCACCACCAGTCTTCCGCCGCAAGGCGAGCACGAGCTCCTGTTCGCCCAGGCGCTGCGGGGAGACGCCGCCGCGGCGGAGCGGCTGTACGTCCGCTGTGTGCCTGCGCTGGCAGGATGGCTGGCGCGGCGCTTTAGCATGCACATCGCGGAAGACGTGGCGCATGAGGCCATGGCGGAGGCTTTTCGCCAGGGCGAGCACTTTGAGCCACGCGGATCGTTCTGCGGCTGGCTCTGGAGCATTGCCTGGCATCGCGCGCTGAACACCCTGAGGAATGAAGCGCGGCGGAAGGCGCGTGAGGAGCTGTATTTCCAGAGTGAGAGACCGGTCCAGGTCCAGCAGCAGCATGAGCGGCATCTGCGGCTGACAGCCCTGCTGGCCAGGCTGCCCAGCTCCCAGCGGGAGCTGCTGGTGCTTCACTACGTGCAGGGAAAATCGAGCCGGGACATCGCGGTGCTGCGTGGCCGCACCCGCAGTGCGGTGGCGGTGAATCTGCACCGCCTCTGCCGCAAGCTGCGGGAGCAGCTCACCCAGCCTTCCGGTGCGCGTGGCGCACTACGGCCTTCTTCATCGTCCCGCATCTCCGCCTTTGCTGCCACCAACCTGCAAGCCCACCGTTCATGAAACGCGCGCTCACTTCCACATCTGCTGCCACGTGCACGCCACGCCGGTTTCATTCGCCTGCACGCCATCACAGCGGCCTGGCTTTGAGCCTTCTCACGGCGCTGCTCTTCTCAGTGGCCGGCACTCCCGCAGCACGCGCCAGCATCGCCTACGGCAGCATCAACAACTTCGACACGGTGAATGACACCGGCAAGGAGTGTCACGGTTTTGAGATTGAGCTCGATGACATCCACAGCACGGACATCACCTACACGTACAACTACAACCACTACGGAGTGCCGGAGATCACGGAGGACAATTCGGTGGCGGGGCATCCGAAGGTCTTCATCCGCTGGCAGAGCAAAAAGAATGCGGACGGCACCTGGGCGGCCTACACTGCCATCCCCGCCGCGCCGATCCCGCCGACGCAGGGGCATCAGTTCACCAACCCCGCGGTGAACTTTGGCGGAGAGCATTTCGGGGTGGGCTACACGGTGCAGCCCAGCGCGGTGCTGTACAACTGGCTGGTGGACAGCGGCTCTGGCACGCTGGTGCATGGCGGCGCGGTGCAGGTGTCCACGCCCACCTTTACCTACTACCCGCCTGCCGTGGCAGCACCTGCGCAGGTGCAGGCGGTGATCGCGCCGCCACCGCCTCCGGCACCGCCACCCAAGGAATTTGGAAATGCGGTGTGGATGAAGGAGATCAAGACCACCACGCATAACGCGAGCAAGGTGAAGCTGCGCGACCTGGTCTCTGATGATCCTGGCAACCCGAACGACAAAAACTGGAAGAACGGCGAACCTGACGAGGTCGAAACGGAGTGGCGGATCCTGCAAAAGAAAACGAGCGCGGCGGACGGAGGCCCGAACAACAAAGTGCCTGCGGCGGCCGAAGCGCTGCCGAACGGCAATGAAGTCGTGACACGCCGCTACGAATTCTACAAGTACACCGGCCCGCTGGATGCTGAGACGGGCGAGGCGATGGCCACGGCAGTGGGACCTGACGGCCAGCATGGGTCCGGCAGCGCCACGTATGCGGACCACTTTGACGCCGGCCTGGGAGAGTGGGCCACCGTGACCACGGACATGGCGACGAAAGTCGTGGTGGGAGATTTCACCGGTGCGCAGATGGCTGCGGTGGATGTGAATGCCGCCGTAGGATTGATCGACCACACTGGGGAGGGGAAAGTGGGCAAGGCCTTCGCGCCGCGTACGGTGGTGGTCGAAGGCGCGCTGCCTTTCACGGCGACGAAATCGGGGACAGTGCCGCCGGGGCTGAGCTTTAACGAAGCGACGGGCGTGCTCTCCGGAACGCCCAGCACCGCAGGCACCTACAGCTTCAGCGTCATCGCCAGTGATGGTGTGAACCCTGACGTGCAGAAAAACTACACCATGAACATTACGCCGGCTGGAGCCGCGGCGCCGGCACAGAGCCTGCTGGACACGGCTGCAGCGCCGGTGGGAATGGGCACGACGACGGGAGACGGCTCCTTCAACGTGGGAGACAGCGCCACGGTGACGGCCACGCCGGCGGCAGGGTGTGTGTTTCTGAACTGGACTGACAACGGGCAGGTGGTGAGCGTGGACGGCAGTTACACGCTGACCATGGATGTGAACCATTCGCTGGTGGCGAACTTTGCGCCGATGGTGACGCAGTGGTCGGTCACGACGAGCGCCGCGCCAGCCGCGGGTGGCACCACGGCGGGAGACGGGCTCGTGGATGATGGCACGAGCACCACGGTCACCGCCACGGCGAACGCGGGCTACGGTTTCACCAACTGGACTGAGGGCGGCACCATCGTGAGCACCAGTGCGAGCTACACTTTCGATGCCACGGCGGACCGCGTGCTGGTGGCCAATTTCTCCCCCCTGCCCTCTTTCACCGTCAGCACCAGCGCCGCGCCAGCGGCGGGTGGCACCACGAGCGGCGACGGCGGCTTTGTCAGCGGCACCAGCACCACGGTGGCGGCCACGGCAAATGCGGGCTACTTCTTTGTGAACTGGACGGAGAACGGGGCGCAGGTGAGCACGAGTGCGAGCTACACGTTCAACGTGACTGCGAACCGCACGCTGGTGGCCAACTTCGCCGTGACCGGCAGCATGCTCCGCACGATCTCGACTTCCGTTACGCCGGCGAACTCAGGCACGACCACCGGTAGTGGCTCATACGGTGATGGTACCAGCGTCACCGTGGTGGCAACGGCGGCGCCGGGTTACAAATTCAGCAAATGGAAGCAGGGCGGAAGCAACGTGAGCAGCGCGGCGAGCTACACGTTCACCGCGAGCGCGGACCGTGCGCTGGTCGCGACCTTCACGCCGGTCTATTACATCACGGGGACGTCGAATCCGCCGGAAGGAGGCACGACGGAGGCGGACAGCGCCAGCTATAATCCAGGGGATGGCGGCAACATCATAGCCAGGCCCACGGCGGGATGGCAGTTTGTGAACTGGACGGAAAACGGCAACATCGTGGGAACAGGCACGACGCTTAACTTTGGCAACGTGCAGGCGAATCACGGATACGTGGCGAACTTCGCGCTGACAGGCGGGGTGAACATCGCCACGAGCGCGGGTCCGGCGGCTGCGGGCACGACGAGCGGTGGCGGCAGCTACTTGATTGGTGACAGTGTGACCGTCAGTGCGATGCCCAATGCTGGTTACGCCTTTGTAAACTGGACTTCTGGGGGCACGGTGGTGAGCAGCGACGCGAGCTATACTTTCACTGCGAGTGTGAACCGGACGCTGGTTGCGAATTTCGCCACGGCGAACAGCATTGTCACAAGCTCCGCACCGGCGGTCGGTGGCAGCACCACTGGCGGCGGCGCCTATGCCAGCGGCACGAATGTGACCGTGACTGCGACGCCGAACGCGGGCTACGCCTTCCTGAACTGGACCGATGGCGCGGCGATCGCCAGCACGAGTGCGACGTATTCCTTCACCGCGAGCACGGGACGCACTCTGGTGGCGCACTTCGTCGCTGGCTATACGATTTCGGCTGCGGCGAATCCGAGCTTTGCGGGCAGCATTAACGGAGCTGGCATCGTCGATCCGGGCGCGAGCGTCACACTTTCCGCGACGGCGAATGCCGGCTACACCTTTGTGAACTGGACGGACGCCACTGGCACGGAGGTGAGCAGCAGCGCGAGCTACACTTTCACCGCGAATGACAACGCCACGCTGACGGCCAACTTTGCCGCCGCGCCGGTGACCATTGATTTTGATTTCGACACTGCGGCGCCGGTGCCGGCGGTCAATGACACGCTGCCGCTGCCGCAGACCAAGGCGGGCTACACGGCGACCTTCAGTTCGCCGGCAGCGGCGAACGCCTTCAAGGTCAGCACCGAGGCTGCCAGCGGGCGTGTGCTGTCGAAGTTTGACGGCAACTACCTCGAACCGCTTGCGGACAATGCCACGCTTGTGCTGCAGTTTAATCTTCCGATCACTGGGGTGAGCATTGACTTTGCCACGGTGGAAGCGCTGAATGTCGATGTGCCGTCGAACGTGCAGATCACCGCTTATGACACCTCAAGCGGCACGCCGGTGAGCGTGGGCACGGGCATCGCGCACGGCACTGTGACTGCAGGAGACACATTGCCAGTCGGCACGATCAACTTCAACTCCACGGGCGGTGCCTTTGACCAGATCGTGCTGCAACTCCCCGCGGCGCCGGTGGGAGCGCTTCGATTCCTGGTGGACAACATTCAGGTGAGTCCTGCCTCGAGCACGGGAGGAGCGCTGACGCTGGCCAATCCGAACTGGAACATCACGCTGTCTGATTTCGGCTATTCGGATTTCCTGCTCGACAACACTCCTGGCTTTGTGGGACGCGAGTATCTCTCCGGTGAGTGGGGCAGCGCGGTCGCCTACCAGCGCAACGGCCAGACGCAGTCACCTACCTGGCTGGACCCGAACTTCCTCTATCCTGACTGGCAGACGAACTCGAACTTTCATGTGGTCACCGGCATTCACCTGGTAGGCAGCAATGTGGATGGACTGCCGATCGCGGAGTCCGTGGTCTCCAACGACGATCTCGAAATCACGCTGCGTTTTGAGATGGTGGACACAGTCGTGGGTACACCCATGGGTGTGACGCCGGCCAGCGCCGCGAACGCGGTGGCGGCGATCAACAGCAACCGCTATGTGATGAACCAGACTTTCAGCGTGAAGAATGTCAGCGGTGTCAGCATCACAAATCTGCAGCTGTTCCAGCTGCTGCATGGCTTCATCTCCCAGCACGGTCAGTATGACAACCGCAGCTACACTGGGAAGCTCTCAGAGTACCGCTACGATGCCACGATGTCGGGAGTGGATGGCAATGCGGCCGGAGACCAGAGTTCCAGCATCGGGCTGGAGGACCTGATCGGCTTCCATTCCAAGGTGGCGCCCACGGCCTTTGAGATCGGCAGCTATGGGACTGAGGGCAACGGCGTGGATGATCATGTGAGCGGCAAGCCTTCGGACGGAGTGCATCTCTCGATCGAAAACAACTGGCAGAGCGGCCCGTACACCGGGCGCAAGGGCCGTGACAGCTTCGCGCCGGCGAACCGCTGGATTGCGGGCGGACAGCGCTGGGATCTGGGCGACCTGGCGGCGGGGCAAAGCGTGAACTTTGACATCGTGCTGAGCCTGCTCACGGGCACCAAGGTGGTCGTCACGGGAGGAGGCTCCAACGGCACCGGTGGCGGTGGCAGCTGCAACGGCGGCTCCGGTCATGTGGGAGGCGTCGATTTCGAGTTCGACGGCATCAGCCAGGAAGGCACCTTTTTTGGCGAGTATTCCGACGCCGACGACGCGGAGATGGCGGAACGTGAAGCCGAGGGAGAGTTTGCGATGCCAACGGTTCAGACGCCGAGCGCCACACGCAGACAGTTGTGGAAGCTGAACTACAACGGAGTGCACACGGGCAGCATCAAACTCAAATTTGCGTATGATCCAAGCCTGCTGCCGGCCGGCTATGATGAAAACCAGCTGGTCATCTACCACTTCCGGAACGGCACCTGGGAGAAGCTCAGCTGCAAGGTGGATACGGCGAACAACATCATCCAGGCGATCTCGCCCAGCCTCTCGCCCTTTGTGCTCGGAGTGAATGATGTGGTGGTGAAGCCGCAGGTGGAGGTTTCTGCATCGAGCCCCGGTACGCTCAATGTGAGCTGGCCAGATTCTTTCACCGGCTGGATCCTGCAGGAGGCGGCTGATTTGAACCCAGCGAGCTGGATCAATTCCACGCGTCCGATCACTGCGGCAGGAGGCTACAACAGCGTTGTGGTGCCGATCAGCTCTGGCGCAAGATTCTTCCGACTGCTGCGACCTTGATTGGTATTGCGTTGGAAAGGGTGATCTAAGCGGAATGCCGGCCAAATTCCCCGGTAGTTTCTGACTTCCTTCACGCGGGAGGCTGGGCATGAGATCGTGGACGAGGAACCTGGTGGTATCTGCGAATCCTGAATGATACGACTACAAGGAGACTGTTCGGGGTAGGAGGTGCGTAATACGGGTTGGTGTGGTATCTGCATGCCGCTGCCTGCTTTCCTCAAACGTACTCCTTTTTGATTCATGCCCGCCTTCATCCACCACATCGCCACGGAGACGCCGGAGTTTATTTATAGCAATGAGTTCGCTCGGGAAAGGATGAAAGGGTGGGTGACGGAGCCGAGGGCGAAGAGGATGGTGGAGATGATTTATGAGAGGACGGGGATCGAGACGCGGTATAGCGCGAGTGATGATTTCCTGAGGGATGATGGGGTGCTGTTTCGGACGCTGTCGGATGGGACGATCAACTCGCCGACGACGGGGGAGAGGAATGCGCTGTATGCGAAGGCCGCACGGGAGCTGGCGGTGAGGCTGGCGCGGAAGACGCTGGCGGAGTGCGCGGTGTTTGAGAAGGGGGAGATCACGCACGTGGTGTTTGCGTCGTGCACGGGGTTTGCGAATCCGGGGCCGGACTATCACATCATCCGCGAGCTGGGGCTGAATGAGAGTGTGGAGCGGTACACGGTGGGGTTCATGGGGTGCTATGCGGCGTTTCCGGCGTTGCGGATGGCGGCGCAGTTTTGTGAGGCGAATCCGCAGGCGGTGGTGCTGGTGATGTGCCTGGAGCTGTGCTCGCTGCATTTGCAGGTGAGCGACCGGCCGGAGAGCATCGTGGCGAATGCGCTGTTTGCGGACGGGGCGGCGGCGGCGCTGGTAAGCGCGCGAGAGCCGGCGGGTGAGAGGCCGTACTACCGGCTGCAGGGATTTCAGTCGGCGCTGATTCCGTCAGGGGAGACGCACATGGCGTGGGATATTGGGGACCATGGGTTTAACATGGTACTGTCGGCGTATGTGCCGGAGCTGATCGGGAGCAACATCCGGGAGATGGTGGGGGGGATTTTGGAGAAGCGGGGACTGGGGCTGGCGGAGGTGGATGAGTGGGCGGTGCATCCGGGCGGACGGGCGATCCTGGACCAGATCGAGGAACAGCTGGGGCTGCCGGGGGAGGCGCTGGAGATGTCGCGGGGGGTGCTGCGGGACTACGGGAACATGAGCAGTCCGACGGTGATGTTTGTGCTGAAGGGCTTTCTGGAGGAGGCGGAGACGGAGCGGGCGATGACGTGCGCGATCGCGTTTGGGCCGGGGCTGACGGTGGAGACGGCGGTGCTGGAACGGTGCGGGGCGGCGGTGGGGACGGCGCGGGGGGAGGGGAAGGGAGAGAAGGTCGCGCTGGGAGAGGCGGTGGGGATGCTGGATGCTGGGGGCTAGATGCTGGATGGCGGATGCGGAGCTTTGGGGCTATGGGAACACTGATTTTACACCGCGAGAGATTGGAAAACCGCAGAGATTGTTTCTGAAAAGTAGAACCCGTCTTGATCACCGAAACTTGTATGAATCAGAGTCTCCTTAGAGCTGCTTTCGAAACTCATTTCCGGTTGGGAGGCCGTGTCTTCCTTGAATGTTATGGGCTTCGACGGCGGCGGGCTGGGGACAGCCCGCCCTACCCGCGCTGGGCGCTCGTAGATCCAGCGCTGGTAGGGCGCTTGGTCCTCCAAGCGCCGTTGGGTGGACCCAAACTCGCCTTTTGAAGATGAGTTTCGAAGATCGCTCTAGCGTGGACAGCCCGGGGGGCACTGCGGACTACGATGTGATCATCGTGGGCGGAGGGCCGGTGGGGTTGCTGCTGGGGTGCTTGCTGAAGCGGGAGGGGCTGGGGGTGCGGGTGCTGGAGAGGAGAAGGGAGTCGCTGAGTTATTCGGCGGCGATTGGGATCACGCCGCCGTCGCTGGGGATTTTGAGGAGGGTGGGGCTGGCGGAGGCGTTTATCGAGGCGGGAGTGAGGGTGCAGGATTGCGTGGTGCACGGGCGCAGCGGGAGGCTGGGAAGTGTGTCGTTTCGGGAAATCCGGGATGAACACCGATTTATCCTTTCGCTGCCGCAGGCGGTGACGGTGGGGATGCTGCAGGGGTGTCTTGGGACCGAGAATGTGGAGATGGGATGTGAAGTGACGGGGGTGCGGCAGGTGGGGGAGGTGTGCGAAGTGGTGACGGGGGACGGGCGGGTGCTGAGGGCACGGTTTGTGGTGGGGTGCGATGGGAGCCGGAGCCGGGTGCGGGAGTGCCTGTGCCTGCGGACTCTGGGAGGGGGCGGCATCGGAGTAAGGAGCTCCCAGGGGGTGCGGACCTACGGCTGCCATTTTGTAATGGGGGATTTTGTGGATCGCAGCGGGCTGGGGGAGGAGGCGCACCTGTTTTTCACGGAGACGGGGGCGGTGGAGTCGTTTCCGCTGCCGGGGGGGATGCGACGGTGGATTGTGCAGACGGAGGGACCCGGGGTGCCTGCGGTACCAGGGCTGATCAGCGGACTGATCCGCGAACGGACGGGCCTGGAGGTGGCGGCGGGGGATCAGCGCAGCGAGAGTGCGTTTTCGCCGCATCGCTACCAGAGCGAGCGGTATTATGCGGGGCGGGTGATCTTGTGCGGGGATGCGGCCCACGGGATGAGTCCGATCGGCGGGCAGGGGATGAACACGGGCTTTGCGGATGCGGAGTTTCTGGCGGCGGTGCTGGGACGGGGGGATGAGGAGGCGCTGGGGCTGCTGCCAGCGTATGAGCGGTATCGGCGGAAGGCTTCTCTGGCGGCGACGCGGCGGGCGGAGTGGGGGATGGGCCTGGGGACGTGGCGAGGCAGGGCGCGGTGCGTGGTGCGGGATGCGCTGATCAGGCATGTGCTGTGCCGGAAATGGGTGAGCCGGTGTGTGGCGGAGTTTTATGCGATGCTGACGATTCCCTACGGGAGGGTGCCGGAGGATTTATGATTTACGATTTATGATTTATGATTTGCCGGAGGGGGGCGAGGTAGTGAGGTCAGGAGGATTGAATGGACTGGGGGAGGCGGACGGATTGACGATTGATGAGCCATCGATTTTTGATTTTTGAATTCTGAGGGGGGGCGCGGGGAATCTGGGGAAAGGGAGGTTTGAGACAGGCGGCACACTCAGGTCGGCTGGGTGCGGGGTCTGGCCTATGGAAGCTAGGCGATGGGCCTGATGGATGAGGGATGGCGTTGGCTGCCACCGGTGGCTAGGTGTCTTCCACGCCGAAAAGCGTTGAACCGCAACCAGAACCGACTAAACACAGGCCATGCCAGTCAGCGAAGAACGCACCCAGGAAATCGTCAAGTCCCTCAAACGTTGCAGTGAGGAGACGGTGGCCGCAGCGCTGCGCTTTGATGAAACAAAGAATCTGAATGAGCTGGACATCATCATTCCGGGCGTGCTGGCGCGTGATGCGGCCAATCCGCGGCCGGATGGCATGGCTTCGGTGACGGATGACATGAAGCTGATCGATGACATCGGGATGGATTCGTTTGGGATGATCGAAGTGGTGATGACGGCGGAGGAAGTGCTGGGCCTGACGATCGCGAATGAAGAACTGAGCGGGATCGTGACGCTGGGGGATCTGAAAAAATTCCTGCGTGCCAAATTTGGGGCGGGCGCTTCATGAAGCGTGTCGTCGTGACAGGGCTGGGGTTTGTCTCCAGCATTGGCAACAACCGCGCGGAGGTGACGGAAAGCCTGCGGGAAGGAAAGTCGGGCATCGAATTTGTGCCGGAGCTGGCAGCGGCGAATGACCGGGTGAAGCTGGCGGGCACGGTGAAGGGCTTTGCATTTCCGACGAGCGATCCGCTGGACTGGACCTTTCCGGAGCATGTGAAGCTGAACCGGGCACAGCTGCGGACGATGGTGCCGAACGCCGTGTTTGCGTATGCGGCCATGCTGGAGGCGATCGCGGATGCAAAGATGGAGCCGGCACAGGTGTCGGACGCGCAGACGGGGTTGTATTGCGCCTCGGCGGGCTCGCCATGGATGACCTATGTGGCGATGGATTCGGTGATCAAACGCGGGCCGGCGAGGACTTCGGCGCCGGTGGTGATCACGGGGATGCCGAACTCGCTGCACCTGAATCTGACGGCGCTGTTCAAGATCCATGGGGCGACGCTGGCGTTTAACAGCGCGTGCGCCTCCTCCTCCCATGCGCTGGGGCACGCGTGTGACATGATCCGGATGGGACGGCAGAAGACGATGTTTGTGGTGGGCGCGGAGGATGCGCAGCTGCTGCACACGGTTCTGCCCTTCGCCTCACTGCGGGCGCTGAGCTCCCACAGCGATCCAGCGCTGGCTCCGAAGCCGTTTGATGCAGGGCGCGACGGATTCATCACGACAGGCGGCAGCGTGGTGCTGGTGCTGGAAGAGGCGGAGCAGGCAGCGGCGCGTGGTGCGACGGTGTATGCGGAGGTGTCCGGCTGGGGCCAGGGTTCCGATGGCTACGATGTGGTGGCGCCGGACCCGAGCGGCAGCGGACTGGCGCGTGCGATGACAAATGCGCTGCAGGACTCCGGACTGAAAGCGGAGGAGGTCGATTACATCAATGCGCATGCGACTGCGACAAACGCGGGCGACATCGCGGAACTGAGTGCGCTGAAGACGGTTTTCACGGGTGAAAAGCGGCCGAAAGTGAGCAGCACGAAGGCGCTGACAGGCCACGGACTGTGCCTGGCGGGAGCGCTCGAGGCGGGGATCTGCTGCGTGGCCTTGAAAGAAGGCTTCATGCCCATCTCGGCGAAGATCCAGAATCTGGATCCCGCGTGCGAAGGGGTGGACATTTTGACGAGTCCGACCGACGAAACGCCGAAGGTCGCGATGAGCAACTCGAGCGGATTTGGCGGATCGAACGTGACGCTGATTTTTTCGAAGCCTTGATTTTGAGCCGGCTGGAAGCCATGAAAATGCGTGTGCTCCAGACCGAACTGCTCGACACGCTGCCGGCGGATGATCCGGATGCCGTGCGTGCGCGGGAGGAGATGCTGCAGGTGAACGGAATCATGGGAAATCACCGCTGGATCGAGCGCAAGGTGCGGAGGCATCGTGAAGAGGGGTGGCGTGTGACGGAACTGGGTGCGGGAGATGGGGCTCTTTCTTTGCGGCTGGTGCAGGCTGGCTGCTGCGCGGAGGCGGATCTGCATGCGTTTGATCTGGCGCCGAGGCCGGAGCAATGGCCTGCGGCGGCGCACTGGACGCAGGGAAATGTGCTGGCGCAAAGGCTGCCAGACAGGGAAATCGTGATCGCGAATTTGTTTCTGCATCATTTCACCACGGAGCAGCTGCGCGTGCTGGGGGCGGGGCTTTCGCCCGTGACGAGATTGATCGTGGCCGCAGAGCCGGCGCGGCGGTGGATTTACTCGGCGATGGGGCGTGTGTTTTGCGCGGTGGCGGAGCTGAACCACGTGCAGCGGCATGACATGCAGGCGAGCATCCGGGCGGGATTTCGAGGGCGGGAACTGCAGGAGGCGCTGGGGCTTGGTAGCGAGTGGAAAGCGGAGGCGCATGAGCATCCGCTGGGCGGTTATCGCTTCATGGCGTGGCGCTGAGAGGCGGCAGCATGTTCCGTCGTTTCAGAAGGCATGATGCGTCTGCTGCTCTGTCTGTTTCTCTTCGCTTCCGCGGTGAATGCCGCACCCAACATCCTGCTGCTGATCGGCGACAACTGGTCCTACGAGCATGCGGCGGCCAATGGGGACAAGGTGGTGCGCACGCCGGTGTTTGACCGCATGGCGCACGAGGGCATGCGCTTCACGAACGCCTTTTGTCCCGTTCCGTCATGCTCGCCCACGCGCTCGTGCATCGTCACCGGGCGTGCCGCGCATCAGCTTGAAGATGCGGCGAGTTTGTGGAGCAAGTTCCCGGGAAAGTTTCGCGTGTTTGGCGATGAACTGAGGCAGGCTGGCTGGCACGTCGGATTCTCCGGCAAGGGCTGGGCGCCGGGGAACTTCAAAGACTTTGGTCGCGAGCTGAATCCCGCGGGTGCCCAGTACCAGGACTTTGCTGCCTTCATGGCAGGGCGGAAGGAGAAGCAGCCGTTCTTTTTCTGGTTCGGATCGACTCACACCGCGCTGCACCAATGGAAGGCAGGCACCGGCAGGGCGCATGGCATTGATCCGGCGAAGGTGCGCGTGCCGAAGGCATTGCCTGACGTGCCCGAAGTGCGCGAGGAGATAGCGGATTATCTCGCGCAGGTGGAGCTGATGGACGCGGCGTTTGGCGAGGCCATCGCACTGCTGGAAAAGAGCGGTGAACTGGACAACACGGTGGTGATTCACACCAGCGACAACGGCTGGCAGATGCCGCACGGACTCGCGCATTGCTATGACGAAGGCACACGCGTGCCGCTGGCGGTGCGCTGGCCCGGCAGGGTGCAGGCGGGCAGCATGAGCGATGCGTTTGTCTCACTCACCGACTTTGCGCCGACGTTTCTGGAGATCGCCGGGCTTAAAGCGTGGCCGGAGATGACAGCGCACAGTTTTATGGATGTGCTGAAGGGAGAACCGCCGGCGCTGAAGCGTGACCGGATGTTCATTGAGCGCGAGCGGCATGCGAACGTGCGGCGCGGTGATCTGAGCTACCCGGTGCGCGGAGTCCGGACCGCGGAGTTTTTGTATCTGCGCAATCTGCGTCCGGAGCGCTGGCCTGCGGGCGATCCAGAACTGTATTACGCCGTGGGTCCGTATGGTGACATTGATGGTTCACGCACAAAGCTCTACATGATGGCGCATGCCAATGATCCGGGGATGAGGCCGCTGTTTGAACTCAGCTTTGGCAAACGGCCAGGCGAGGAACTCTACGATGTGAAAAACGACCCCGACCAGGTGGTCAATCTCGCCGCCGACCCCCGGTATGCCAGAGTCAAAGCAGAGCTCAGCAGCAGCACCGATGCCTGGATGCGGGCAACGGGCGATCCGCGGGTCGATGCCGCGACGAACGTGTGGGACAGCTATCCCTATCTGGGCGGCATGGCCAAGGACCTGCGTCAGACGAAAAAATGACGCGCATTGATCGCATGCGTTCGAGAGTACATACTGGAGATCCATGATCCGGCCACACTCGCCGACAGAAACACCCGCTGAGAAGCCCGCCCATGGCGGACGAGCGAGTGTTGCGTGGGCATCGCCATGGGAGCTGGATCTGGAATGGCAGGATGCGCCGCCGGGAAAAAAGATTCCCTATGTGGAGAAGAAGGCGGTGCCGCCGTCGCCGCAGGAACCCAAGCCTGCTCCAAAGCAGAAACCACCACCGGAGCCCGAGCCGCAGGCGGCAGCACCGGAGGAGGAGGTCACGGAGACCGCAATACCGACGCCGAGAAAGGCGCCGCCGTCCCGGCTGGTGACGAAGCCGAGGCGGCCTGCGCAGGTGGTCGAGCGCGAAGCTTCCTGGTCCACGCTGGTGATCCTGAGCATGGGACTGCTGGCATTTGTTTTCATCGCCTGGCTGTATGTGGACGATCAAAGCCCGGGGCTGGACGAGGATCTGCGCCTGAACCGGCCGGTGGATCAGGCGGTGACGATTCAGACGCCGGAGAAGTTGAGGAAGTTTTTGAACGCACTCGTTCCGTTTGAGAATGCGGAATTGTACAACAAGCCGCCGTGGCTTTGGGACACACCCACGCTGTCGCGGGTGGTGCAGGCCAATGGCACGGCCCTGGACAATCTGCGGGATCTGCTGGAAGACGCGGACTGGCATGCCACACATGCGGCATGGCATGCGGCGGACCCTTGCGCGGACCCGCGCTGGCGTCTGGCCATGCTGCTGAAGCAGGCGGAGGCGGCGTACCTCTCGCGCCGCATGCAGGAGGAGGCGGCGTTTACCGCGGGGATCGATCTCGCGGAGCTGGGCTGGCGGCTGGAGCAGATCTGGGCCTGGCCTTCGTGCTATCAGCGCGCGCTGGAGGCTCACACGCTGGCGGAGCAAACGCTGGCAGATCTGCTGCGGCAGACGAAGCTGCCGGAGTCCACGCTGCGGCAGTTTCAGCGGCAGTTCAATGTCTGCCAGCCTTCGACGAAGGTGCTGGAGAGCGCGATGAACGGCTTCTACGTGCATGAGAAGAAACTCATTCTCGGCCCCAGGAGCGGCGAGCCTCTGGACACGATGCCGGGTGGCGTGCAGCTGCATCGTCCGGGGCGGCTGTTTTTTAAACCGCATGAAACGCTGCAGCACTTCGCCACCGCTTTCCGGCAGATGAAGGCGGAGACCCAGGCCCCGCTGGTGCACACGGCGGAGGTGCGGCTGAAAGAAAGCATGACCGCGGATTCGGCCTACCAGCCGAACTCCGCCGGCCTGGCCTACTTCCACCAGCGCATGAAGCTCTACACGCCGCTGCCTGCGGAACTGGGGCTGGTGCGCACGCGGGGGAATCTGATCATCGCGCTCTTTGCCGTACGGCGCTGCATAGCCGAGAAAAAAACCGTGCCCGCCACACTGGAGCAGCTGCGCACCTTCAACTTCTTGCTGGATGTGCCGGTGGATCCTTTCACGGGCGGACCGCTGCAGTACAGCCTGGCGCGCGGGATCATCTGGTCGGTGGGAAATGATCTGAAATCTGCGGAAGGAAGGCCGACGGAACCGCCGATGGATGACGCGAGTGAACCGACGGTGGAACTGGGGATCGCCGTGGCGGGAGTGGCGAAGTAGGGGGGCTTGCTTTCGGTTCGTTCGCCCGGTAGAGTGTCGTATGGCTGTTCTGAGTCCATTGCCCAATCCTCCCGCCTCCATGCGACCCCGGGTGACGGTGGAAGAACTGTATCGACTCTACGAAGAGCGCGATCCTGCCGATGCACAGCGGATGGAGCTGATTGAGGGAGAGATTGTCTTTATGATGCCGCCCGGACCTTTGCATTCTGGATTTACCGACGAAGTTGAAGACGTCATTCGTCGCAAAGTAGGCAGTGCCTGCCGTGTGCGCTGTCAGCACCCGATCCGAATCAACAGTCACAATGAGCCGCAGCCGGACATTGCGGTGGTGAAGCCGCGAAAGGATGCGTATGCGCTTTCGCACCCGTCACCGGACGATGTGCTCCTGATCATTGAAGTGTCGGATTCTTCCCTGGAGTTCGATTTGAATATCAAGCGCCGTGTCTATGCGAAAGCGGAGATCGCGGAATACTGGGTGCTGGATGTGAACTCGCGGGAGCTGCACGTGTTTCTGAATCCTTGGGAGGGTGATTATACGCAGCATGCAACCTATCAAGGCGAAGACGAATGGGCGTGCACGATGATCGGCGGGCTAATGGTGAGGGTGAGAGAACTTTTGCCGGCGGTTTGAGGAGGGGAACCGGTCCCCAGTTGCGGCGCAACTGGACTACTTTGACTTTTTCCAGCGCATGCAGCGGAAAGGATGGTCGTCGATCATGTTGGGCTGGATGCCGGTGAGGCGGTCGGCGTGGTAGAACTGGACTCCAACGTAGTGGTAGATGGGTATGATGACGCAGTCGTCGGTGACGAGAAGTTTCTCGGCCTGCTGGAAGAGTGTATTGCGGAGAGTTTGATCGGGCTCGCGGGCAGCGGCGGCGAGGAGCTCGTCGTACTGCGGGCTGGCCCAGCCGGTGCGGTTGTTGCCGTTGGTGGAGAGAAACATCTCCAGGAAGGTGCCGGGGTCGTTGTAGTCCCCTACCCAGCTGCTGCGGCAGAGGTGGTAGTTTTTCTCCTTCATGGAGTCGAGGTAGATCTTCCATTCCTGTTTGGCGAGATCGACACTGACGCCGAGGTGCTCCTGCCACATGGCCTGGAGTTCGACGGCGATGCTGCGCTCGATCGGCTTGGGGAAGTAGAGGTGCTCCACGCGGGGGAAACCTTTGCCGCCGGGGTAACCAGCCTCTGCGAGGAGCTGGCGCGCACGTTCGGGATTGAACTCGGGACCGGGCGGCGGCTGGTAGTTCTGTCCGGCGCCGGGCGGGGTGAGGCTGAAGGCATTGCGCTCGCCGAGCTGGGTGATTTTTTCGGTGATACGGTTGCGGTCGATGGCGAGTGAGAAGGCGAGACGGATCTTCGGATTGTCGAAGGGAGCGCGGGTCACGTTGAAGCGGGTGAAGAAGCTGCCGAGGAAGGGGCCGGTGTGGAAGTAGGGCTGCTGCTTGAGCTTGGCAGTGAGAGAGGTGGGCACCATGCCTTTGTCCATGATGAGGTCCGCCTGGCCGGTGAGGAAGTAATTGATGGCGGTGTTCGGCTCGGAGATGGGAAGTACGTCAATGGTTTGCAGGGGCACGTTGGCGGTGTCCCAGTAGCGTTCGTTGCGGCGCAGTGAGATGCGGTCGTCGAGGAGCCAGTCTTCAAGGATGTAGGCGCCGTTGCCGATGAGGAGGCCGGGTTTGATCCAGGCGGTGCCGTGCTTTTCAATGATGTGCCGAGGCACGGGGCTGAAGGGCGTGATGGCGCAAAGGTCGATGAAGTAAGGCGTGGGGTTTTCCAGCTCCACACGCAGGGTTCGATCATCCAGCGCGGCCACTCCGACCTGCGCGAAGTCTTTGAGCTTACCCTCGTGAAAGGCGCTGGCGTTTTTGATGACGTAAAGCTGGCTGGCGTAGTCGGCGCCGAAGTCGGGGCTGAGGATGCGCTGCCAGGAGTAGAGAAAGTCCCGCGTGGTGAGCGGGGTGCTATCGCTCCAGGTGGTGCCGGGGCGGAGGTGAAAGGTGTAGGTCTTGCGATCTGGTGTGACGTCCCAGCGCTCCGCGAGGCCGGGCTGGGGCTTGCCTGCTTCATCGATGCGGCAGAGGCCTTCGAAAAGGGCGGAAGCGACGCGCATGCCGACCTGATCGGTGACGATGTGGGGATCGATGCTCTCGGGCTCGGCGCCGTTGATGAAGATGAGGTCTGCACGCGGCCGTGTTTTACCGCAGGCGGCGAGAGAGAAAAGGAGTGCGGCGGCGAGGGCGAGACGGATCACTCGGAAGGCTAGCACGGGCCTGCCAGACGGCAGGCACTAATCAATACCGATGATTTTTCTCAGCTGCTCCAATACAGCGCGTTCTTCTTTGCTGATTTTCGAACCCAGGCCCAGAAAACCACCTTCTGCTTCGGCCGTTGCTTCGGCCAAAGTCATGATGAGAGCGCAATAGGCACCATATTCTGCAAGGTCCAGTCGCTCTTCGACGAGCCGTATCGCAGCTTGCACGAGTTTCATCGGCTGGGCATTGCGACCAGTTGCGATCGGCCATAAGCTGTCCAAGGCATTGGGTATGCGCGTCAAGGCCTGCACCACCGGCCCTAGATGCTCAGCCTGTTGCAGGGACTCGATGAGATTTACAAAAGTCTCCATTTCCTTGCGGCCCATTTTGCCGTCCGCCCCGGCCACAAGCGTGAAGGCGGCGATGAAACCCAGGCTCATGAGATCCAGCTCCTCTTCTTGCAGACCGTTGTCTTCCTCGGGCACAGACTCGCCTTGCATGATGGCGGTGATCTTGGTAAGCATCTCGGACACTGCAGGAGGTGCATCTGCCGTCATGAAAGCTGTACCCAAGGCGTTGAAAAAATGCATGAAGAGCGCCTGTTCCTCGGCGCTGAATTTTGCCTGGAGCAGGGCATATCCCTCCTGAAATACGGGAAGGCTGGACTGAGTGAACTGCACTTCGACGTGCGTCAGTGAAAACAACTGGTCTAAATAACGCAGCAAAGCATGCACGCGGCAGGTTTCCTTCCCTGGAGAGTAGGCGGCCATGAGCCAGTCCCGCACAGCATCGTCGAAAGCATGGGTCGCTGCTGCTCCATGGCAGCCGTTAAGTGTGGCAAAAAGACAGCCGAAAACAGCGGCCAGGCTGCGCAGTTCAACATCGTTGAAGTCTTTGAGCAAGGGATCGCAGCCGGGCCAGTAGTCCACGATTTCGAGGCCATCGGTCAGCCGTGTGCTGTAGCGGCCATAGTCAGGCATGGCGAAGGTCTGGCCCATGGCCTTGGTCATTTCCACCGCCGCTGGCACCGGATGCCCCGCCACATCGCGCGCAGAGGCCATGGCGACCCGCGCCAGGTGTGAGCGGAAACGGAGACTCTCGTTCTCCGGCACGCTTTGCAGTATCTGACGGATGCCTCGCACCAAAGCAGGTCCTTCAGGGCTGCCATTTACTTCAGCGTACAAACGGTTGAAATGCTCAAGCATGTGCCGCATGACGTCGGTATAGAGGCAGACGCGTGCATTGGGTTTCGCGGCCTCCTCGGTCAGTGCTGCAAAACGCTTTTCATCCGTGGGGGTGATGCTGGATTTGGCACTCGCCACATGGAGGAACACGAAGATGGGAGCTTTGGCCAGAGTATCTAAGTCGGCTTGAGTCATGCGAGGCGTTTTATGAGAGACTCCTGCTGGGAGTGTCGAGAAGAATCGCATCTTGAGCAGCGAAAATGGCAAAGCTGCATCGCACTGCAATGAATCGCCTTCACGTAGCGTTCCCAACGTCCCTCATTTTCCCGACCCATGCGCATCCTCTGCCTCCTCACTCTCCTAGCCGTTTCCGCCCGTGCGGAACTGAAACTTCCCGCCGTCATTGGCGATAACATGGTTCTCCAGCAGAAGCAGGCGAATCCGCTCTGGGGCTGGGATGCTCCGGGCACGGAGGTGACGGTGACGTTTGCCGGCCAGACGAAGACGGCAAAGGCGGATGACAAGGGCAAGTGGACGGTGAAGCTGGATGCGGTGCCGGCGAATGCGCAGCCCGCGGTGATAACCATCAAAGGCAGCAGCACGAGGGAGCTGAAAAATGTGCTGGTAGGCGAGGTGTGGATCTGCTCCGGCCAGTCCAACATGGGCTTCAATCTGAACAGCACCTGGGATGCAGATCTGGACATTGCACAGGCGAAGGATGCGCAGCTGCGCCTGATCTCGGTGCCGCAGGTGGGCACGCAGGAGATCCAGGACGACTTCAAAGGCCAGTGGGAGGAGTGCAACCCAACGACGGCTGCTTCTTTCACCGCGGTGGGCTATCATTTTGGCCGTGTGCTGCGGGAGATGCTGGGCGTGCCGGTGGGCCTGATCGACAATGCCTGGGGCGGCAGCGCCTGTGAGGCCTGGGTGAAGCGGGATGTGCTGGAGAAGGATCCGCGCTTTGCCTCCATCATCGAACGCTGGAAGCAGCAGGAGGCGACCTTTACCAAGGAGGCGTTTGAGAAGCAGGTGGCGGATCACAAGGCCAAGCTGGACGCCTGGAACAAGGCCCGCGTCGAAGCCGCCAAAGCCAAGCAAATGTTCACCGCCCCGGCACCGCGTGCGCCACAGAATCCCATGACGGGGCAGCATCGTCCGGGCAATCTGTATGCTGGCGTGCTGCACCCCACCATCGGCTACGGCATCAAGGGGGTGATCTGGTACCAGGGCGAGTCCAATGCCGGCCGGGCCAAGGAATACCGCGACCTGTTCCCCTTCATGATCGAGCATTGGCGCAAGGAGTGGAAGCAGGGAGATTTCCCCTTCTACTGGGTGCAGCTGGCGGACTACAAGAACTACCAGACCGAACCCGTGGAGAGCGACTGGGCGGAGCTGCGCGAGGCGCAGACGCTGACAATGAGCAAACTGAAGCACACGGGCCAGTGCGTCATCACCGATCTCGGAGAAGCCAACGACATCCATCCCAAAAACAAGCGTGATGTGGCCGAGCGCCTGGCCCGCTGGGCGCTGGTGCAGGACTACGGCCAGAAGCTGGTCTATCGCAGCCCTGAGCTCAAGGACGCCAAGTTTGACGGCGGCAAGGCCACGCTCACCTTTGACTACGCCCCGCAGGGCCTGCGCACGGTGGACACGGACGACGTCAAAGGCTTCGCCGTCTGCGGCGAGGACAAGAAATGGGTCTGGGCCAAGGCCAGCATCATCGGCGGCTCCAAGAAGGGCACCAACCAGATCGAAGTCAGTGCTGATGGCGTGGCAAAGCCCGTCGCCGTGCGCTACGCTTGGGCGGACAATCCGGTGTGCAATGTCTATTCCGCCGAAGGCCTGCCGGTGACCCCCTTCCGCACGGACGATTTCCCGATGATCACCGACCCGGCCAATCCGAACAACCCTGCCGCCCAGGCCGCGAAGCGGACTGAGGACCTGAAGAAAGTCATGGAGGCGAAAAAGGCCAACGAAGCCAGGAAGAAGGCCAAGGCCGCGAAGTAGGACTTGCGCCGATGGCGATTATTTCATCTGCAAACTTGTGTTAGAAGCGGCGGACTGCGTATGTTGGTGACTTCAAGTCATCCCGCATGAACATCCGCCCGCTTCTGCCTTTTCTCGCCCTGGCTCTGCTGCCTTCAGCCCTCAGCGCGCAACCTGTTCCGCCTCCACCCGCCGCCCCTCAGGCGATCGACACCACTTCGGGAGCCTGGGAGGGCATCGTGAACATCGATGTTTCCGTGCTAGTGCCGGATTATCGGGAGCCGTGGAACGCAGGTCAGCCCAGCGGGGGCAGCGGTACGGGCTTCCTCATCGGAAAAAACCGATTCCTCACGAACGCGCACGTGGTCAGCAATGCCACGCGTATTTTGATCCGCACCACCAACGACCCGGAGCCGCATCCGGCGAAGATCGTGCACATCGCGCATGATTGTGATCTGGCACTGATCGAGGCGGAGGACGGCAAGCACTTTGAAAAGCTCAAGCCGCTGGATTTTGGCGGCATCCCGCAACTGAACACGGAGGTGATCGCGATTGGGTACCCCATCGGTGGGGACCGCATCTCGGTGACACGCGGGGTGGTGTCACGCATCGACTTCCGGCCTTACAGTCACACGAGCGTGGACTCGCATCTGGCCATCCAGGTGGATGCGGCCATCAATCCCGGCAACTCGGGCGGACCGGTGATGCAGGAGGGGAAAGTGGTGGGCGTGGCCTTCCAAGGATTCAGCGGACGAGTGGCGCAAAACGTGGGGTACATGATCCCGGTGCCGGTGATCAAGCGCTTCCTGAAGGACATCGAAGACGGCCGCTATGATCACTACGTGGATTTGGCGGCGAGCGACTTCCCGATTGAGAATCCGGCGCAGGCCAAGGCCCTGGGGATCAATGGCGATGGAGTGGGCGTGATGGTGGGAGACGTGGAGCCGCAGGGCAGCGTGGGCGATTTGCTCAAGATCGGCGATGTGATCCTGAGCATCGATGACAACCCCGTGATGAACAACGGCCTGGTGCGTTTCGAAGGCGAGCTGATGGACATGAATGAGATCGTGGAGCGCAAGTTTGCCGGAGATACCATCAAGCTGAAGTACATGCGCGAGGGCAAGAAACTGGAGACCACGGTGACCCTGAAGCGCTTTGACCCCTATGTGCGCCTGGGCGCGCAGTACAACCAGCGCCCGCGCTACATCGTAAATGCTGGTCTGGTGTTTCAGCCGCTGGACCGCAACCTGATGGATGCGCACCAGATGCGCGATGACACGGTGAACTACGTCTTCGACAACTTCCTGACGGAGAAGCTCTATGTGGAGCGTCCGGAGCCGGTGGTGCTGACCAACGTGCTGCCGGATGAAGTGAACACCTGGCTGGCACCTTATGCGCACAGCATTGTGGACGAGATCAACGGCGTGAAGATCAAATCCCTCAAGGATGTGCAGACCGCGCTGGCAAAGAAGGACAAGCCCTTCATCGAGATCATGCTGCTGGAGAAAAACCGTCCGCTGGTGCTGAAGCGGGATCTCGCGGAGGCCGCTCACAAGCGCATCATGGAAACCTACAACATCCAGGAAGACTCCTATCTCGGCGATGAGTAGCCCTGTGATCCTCCTGCTCCGATTCTGAATTTTTTTCCCGACGCAACCATGAAGCTTTCCCAGATTTTTATCCTGCTGGCACTCGGCGTGAGCACCCTGCAAGCCCAAACGCCCGCGGCTGACGCGCCCAAACGGAGGCGCGCGGCCGCCGCCGCTCCCGCTGAGAGACCGGCAGCCCCGCAGCAGGTGGTGCAGAACAATTCAGTGGTCAGGGTGAACGCCACCTCCCAGCCCTACAGCCTGCACCTGCCATGGCAGAAGGAGTCTGCCTCAGGACGTCGCGGCCTGGGAGTGGTGCTGGCGGGGAACCGCGTGCTGGTGACCGCGCAGATGGTGGCGGACGCCACCTACATCGAGCTGGAGCTGCCGGAGAAAGGCAGCAAAATTCCCGCGAAGGTGGTGGCGGTGGATTATGAAGCCAATCTGGCGCTGCTGGAGACCGGGGCCTCGGACAGGCAGAAAGCCTTTTTCTCCGGACTCAAGCCGATGGCCGTGGACGTGAGCGCCCGCATTGGCGACAAGGTGGACATCCTGCAAACCGGACGCGTGGGAGAGCTCATCGAGAGCGAGCTGATCATCGGCAAGGTGCAGATCCGCCGCTACAACGTGGAAGGCTCCGGCTTTTTGGTGTACGAGGCCAACAACATCGTGCGCAGCGAGGGCAACAGCTTCACGCTGCCGGTGGTCAACAAGGCAGGCAAGCTGGTGGGCCTGCTGCTGGCTTATGACTCAAAAAACCAGATCACCACGATTCTTCCTGCTCCGATCATTGAGCACTTCCTCAAAGACGTGGCCGACGGCAGCTATGAGGGCTTTCCGAGCCTCGGCATGGAGATGCAGTCCACGATGGACGAGCAGTATCGTGAGTATCTGGGCATGAAACCCGATGCGCCGGGTGTGCTCATCAGCATGGTGATGAAAGGGGGCTCTGCCGAAAAGGCGGGCCTGAAAAAGGGAGACATCCTCGTGGCGATCAACGGCTTTGCCATCGACTCCCGCGGCAACTACAAGGACCCGCAGTTTGGCGCGCTGAGCTCAAGCCACCTGGTGCGCGGCCGCGCCTATGTGGGAGACAAAGTTGACATCAAAGTGATCCGGGATGGCAAGGAAACCACGCTCACGGGAGATCTGGCCCGGCGCAAGCCGGATGACTTTCTGGTGCTGCCCTACCTGTTTGACAAAGGCCCGCGCTATTTCCTCATGGGCGGGCTGCTCTTTCAGGAGCTGTCCCACCCGTATCTGGACGCCTTTGGCGAAGACCAGCGCGGAGGCGCCATCCTGCGCCTCTCACGCATCGCCTCGCATCCGGACAAATTTGAAGAGGAGGGACGCAAGAAGCTCATCTTCCTGAGCCTGGTGCTGCCGACTCCCAGCACACAGGGATATGACAAGCTGGGCGGACAGGTGGTGAACAAGGTGAACGGCCGCGTCATCACGACCCTGGATGACCTCGCCGAAGCGTTCAAGAACGCGAAGGACGGCGTGCATGTGGTCGAGCTCAATGAATTCCCGCACCTTCTCTATTTGGACAGCTTCAATGCGGAGCGTGACAACATGCGCCTGCTGGACGGCGCCTACCGCATCGGGAGCTTGAAGCGGCTGGAGTAGTCCTTTGCAGCCACCGCCATGCCATCGCGTCAACTGTTGGAGGCGCGTTGGCAACGGTTCTACTTCACCGCGCCAATCAGTGTCTGCAGGCGTGATACCTGGGCTTTGAGCAGGGAGATCTCAGCCTCCATCTTAGCGCGCCATTCCGCCTCGGAGGAAGATACGGATTCCTCCTGCGCAGACGCTGCGGGTGCCGGGATGGAAAGCATCGCGGAGGGTGTACCTGTCACTTCACCACAGAGAAGATGCATGAACTGCGCCACCCTCTGGCCGGGGCCGGCGGGGATGCATTGCACCAGCGGCCCTTCATTGTAGCCGATGAGTTCGGTCAGGGTGTTTTCCACGCTCTGCATGTCGGGGAATTCAAAAAGACGCTCGGTGCGCTGCCGCAGCTCGCCGGCGGTTTGTGAACCACGCAGCATGAGCATGCACAGCAGCGCCATGTGGGAGCGGTCCAGACCGGGCAGCTTGCCTTTGAGATTGTGACGATATTTGAGCGTGCGTCCGCCCACGATGTTCACTTCAAATACATAGCCGTGGGATTTCATGGACTCCAGGGCACGCAACACGGTGCGCTCATCATAGCGCACGATGGGGTCGCGGTTGGTGGTCTGATTGCAGGCCGTGACGAGCGCATTCAGCGTCATCGGATAGTAATCTGGCAGTGTGATTTCCTTTTCGATCAGACAGCCCATGACGCGGGCTGCTTCGGGAGAGAGGGTGAAAAGAATGGCTGGAGTGACGGATTCTGCGGACATGAGTACGGTGCTGGAATGAGCCCATCATCCGCTGCTGCGGCCAGCGTTCAACTTCCGGTCATGGTTGGTTTTCAACTAACACGAAATTAATTCTGAATAGTTCATGCTGGGAGGCGTCGAAGTCGGTGTTATGAAAACGAAACTTCTCCTCCTTTGCGGTGCTCTCATCGCCGCATGTTCGCTTACATCATGCGACATCTACGGTTACCCCGGCTATGGATATGGCTACGGTAACGGTTATGGGTACGGTGGCTATGGCGGATACGGCAACTATGGCGGTCTCGGCCTTCTGGGGCTGAGCAACTACTACAGCAGCAATTACTACGGCGGCTATTCGCGGCCCTACTACAGTGGCTACTCACGGCCTTACTACGCCAACAGAAGCTACTACTCACGCCCGAGCTACACTTCCTTCGGGAACTTTGGCAACTTCGGCAATTTCAACCGCTACTCCCACAGTCCGTTGCTCAGGACCTCGGGCCTCTCTTCATTCGGCGGCAGTCGTGGTTTCGGTGGAGCTCCATTCGGCAGCCGTGGCTACAGCTCGCCTTTCAGCGGCAGCCATTCCTTTGCCGGACTCTCCAGTGGCGGGCATAGCTTCAGCGGCCTGAGTGGCCATAGCTTCGGAGGTCACAGCCTGGGCGGCGGCCACTCGTTCAGTGGTGGCGGGCATAGCTTTGGCGGTGGCGGTCACTCCTTTGGTGGCGGCGGCCACAGTGGCGGTCATCATCATTGATCCCGCGAGAATGATTTGATCTAACTCTCTCCACGCAGCGCTCAAGGTTTCTTGGGCGCTGCTTTTTTTTGCTTCACGTAGTCCGGCCACTGGATCTTTTTTCCTTCGGCACCGGTGAAAGTCCAGGCAGGCCAGGTGGGCGACTCACGGCAGACATCTTCATATTTGGTTTGCAGCAGTGCTTTGATTTCGGCGAGCTTTGAAGGCTCTGCGGCTGCGAGGTCGTGCTTTTCGCCGATGTCGGTGCTGAGATTGAAGAGCATGAAATCCTTCAATCTTGCCTCCTTGAAATCGCGCTCGGTTTGTTCGGTGATGTCGTTGCTTCGAGACGGCGGAGCTTTGTCGAGAGAGGCGAGAATCTTCCAGTCTCCAACGCGCATGGCGACCTTTTGATCATTGGTGGCGCGGTTGAAGTGCCAGTAGAGCGGCGTTTTGCGCTCGATCTTGCCTCCTTCGAGAATGGGCAGCCAGGAAGTGCCGTCGAGCACGCGGTCTTGAGGTGGTTGGACTCCGGCGACGGCGCACATGGTGGGCAGGAAATCGACGCCGCAGATGGGTTCATCGCTCACAGTGCCGGGTTTGGTTTTGCCCGGCCAGCGCAGGATGCCGGGGATGCGTATGCCGCCTTCAAAGGTGCTGCCTTTTTTGTCTCGCAACGGTCCTGCAGAACCATGCGGATGCTGCGGGGTGATGGCGGGGCCGTTGTCGCTGGTGAAGAGGACGAGGGTGTCCTCGCGCAGGCCGGAGTCATCGAGTTTTTTCATGAGGCGGCCGAACGCGTCGTCCATCTGGGAGATGTTGCCGTGGTGGCCGTTGAAGCTGGGATCGGCGGAATGGTAGAGCGCGGCGTATTTTGGATCAGAGGAGATGGGCTCATGCGGCTCGTGAATGCAGACGTAGGCGAAGAAGGGTTTGGTTTTGTCCCGCTCATCCAGCCAGCGCATGGCTTCGTCCACAACCAGGTGCGCGGCATAGCCTTCGAGCTTGCCGACCACGGTGCCGTTGCGCACGAAGTTGTCGGGGTTGTGATGATTGGGGTAGGCGTTGTTGTGCGTGGAGAACCAGTGATCAAACCCGTGGTCATTCGGCTGCGGCTGAGTGGGTTTGTTGAACTCGCCGTTCATGTGCCACTTGCCGACATGGCAGGTCGCATAGCCTGCTTCGTGAAGGAGTTTGGCGATGGTGATCTCGCTGCGGCGCATGTGGACCGGTGAGTCTTCGGGGATCCAATCGCGCACGCCGACACGGGTGGGTGTGCGGCCCGTCATCAGAGCGGTGCGTGAAGGGGAGCAGTTCGGATGCGCCGCATAGCAGGAGGTGAAGCGCAGGCCTTCGGCGGCAAACTTGTCCACGTTGGGTGTGAGCACGTCCTTGGCGCCGTAGCAGCCGAGATCGCCGTAGCCGAGATCGTCATCGAGAACGAGGAGGATGTTGGGACGGTCTGCGAACGCGATGGAGGTGAGGGCCAGCGCGAGGAGGGGGAGCAGCGGTTTCATGGTGTGGCGTGAACGTGCGAGCATTCGGTCTTGTTCCAGGAAAGTGATTCTGGCAGAGTGGGGCATGCGATGGATGTCCGGCATTTTTGTCCAACAGCTGAACCTATCCGAAGAACGTATGCACCCCCCAGATTTCACAATCGCCCTAGTTCAGAGGAAACTAATAACAATAAAAAATCGGTTTCGCCTATCGATCTGGTTTGTCGCGCTGATGATGTTTCAGTGTTGGACAGCCCATGGAATCGATCTTTCTAAGAAATCGAGCGAATATCGTGTAGTGCATGTGTCATTTCAGAATTTGCATTCTGGCATCGAGTTAGACGTTCAATATGGTAAATACGTCAAGATCGAGGAAACTAAACTAGTCTACAAAATTGCATCTTCACCTAGTAAAAGCGTAGTTCTCACAACTCACGATGTGGCGAAACTTCACGATTTGCTGCGTCACATTTTGCAGGCCTACTCGCTGGAAGAATCTACAGATGTTGAGGGGGTTATGGACTGTGCCGGTGCGAGCACTTTCATTGTAGAGGTTGGAACGGCTGAGACTTCCGTCGTGCTTAGATACAACATAGCCGATGAAACTCGAATCAAGGTTGCGCGTGAGTGTTTCGACTGGCTTTTGTCAAAATGCCAACTGCCAAAAGCCAATGCTGGGAGCCTGGGAAAGGATGAAAAGATCAAGCCAAGATGAGAAGCTGGGAAATGGTTCAGCTGACAAAGTGGTCCTCCGCTTCTTTCCACCATTGACCGCCGAATCTTTATCCTACGGTCTGCCTGACTGCGCGAGGAGACGCTCATCTACACGTTGTTTGGATATCGAAAGGACACCCGACTTTGCCGCAAAGGAGGAGAGAGGCAGAGGTGGCAGAGAATGAATTTAATCTATTTCAGTTCTGGAGGGACTTCGTTCTGAACACTGCGGAGGACACCGTGAACTCAAGGAACCTGAAGCATCTGCCACTCGCCTTCGGCGAGATCGCCGAGGGTGTAGGGGCCGAAGCGTTCGCGGTGGAGTTTTTCGACGTGCCAGCCCTGGCTGGCGAACATGCGGCGGACCTGATGGTAGCGGCCTTCGGTGATGGTGAGGCGGGCGGTGAGAGGAGAGACGATTTCCAGTTTCGCGGGCAGGCAGGGTTTTTCTTCGCTGCGGAGCATGAGATCGCCTTTGGCAAAGATGTCGATGAGCGAGGGATCGAGTTCACGATCGACTTCGACGAGGTAGGTTTTCTCGATGTCGGATTTCGGCGAGGTGTAGCGATGGACGAGGCTGCCGATGTCGGTGACGAGGAGGAGGCCGCTGGTGTCTTTGTCGAGACGGCCCACGCTGGTGACGGCGGGGTTGCGCTCGGGCCAGTGTGAGGGCAGAAGCTCATAGATGTTCGGGCCTTCGTCGGCGCTGTGGGTGCAGGAGTAGCCGAGGGGTTTGTGAAACATGGCGAGGAGGCCGTCGGGAGCTTCGAGAGGCTGGTCATCGACCGTGATGAGGGCAGCATCCACGCGCTGGTCGGAGCGTTTGACGACGGCTCCGTCGAGTTTCACGCGGCCATCTTTGACGAAGGCCATGGCCTCGCGGCGGGAGCAATAACCGAGGGCTGAGAGGAGCTGATCGAGGCGGCGCATGGGGGGGGGATTGGGCGCAGAGTCGTCGCTGGGGGCGTGGTGTCATGCGGGAAGTGCTGTTATTGGAGGTCGCCGTGGTGGGTCTCCCGTGGAATCCAAATCAGAACAGGCCAAAGCACGAACTACGTAGGTGCGCTTGGTTTGCGAAAGGCAGGGTTGAGGGTGAGCATCCATCGATCCTCCGAGTGCGCACGGATTGCTGCGCAGCCGCGAAGCGAATCTCAAACTACCCACGCGTGCTGCGTGTACAAAAACGGCGGGGGAAATTTCGGGCGGGGATGGTGCATGCATCCGCCTTCAGTTAACCATGCAGTGCATTTCTACAGCGCACATTTTTTAACTCAGTCATGCCCGGACGGCGGAGCGGCCCCATTGGCTGCGTTAGTCGCTTGCCTGTTATTCTTCAATAGCAGGCGGCGCTCCCGCCTTGCCACTGGGGCCGCTGCGCTCGCCGGTTCAATATGACAATCTTTTCGAGAACTGGTCTAGGTCCAAAGCTCTCAACCACTCTGCACAAAAAAGCGGCCCGGAATTGCTTCCGGGCCGCGAGTGGGGGTTTTGGGTTTTGATTCGCGGCGAGGGTTGGGTCGCGCAGCGGTCAAAAAGTGGGCATTACATCATGCCGCCGTGGTCGTGGCTGTGGCCAGCGTCGGCTGCTTCTTCCTTCGGAATGTCTGCGATGAGGCACTCGGTGGTGAGGAGCAGGCCGGAGATGGAAGCGGCGTTTTGAAGAGCGCTGCGGGTCACCTTGGCTGGGTCAACGACGCCTGCCTTGATGAGGTCCACGTATTCGCCGGTGGCGACGTTGTAGCCGTGGTTGCCTTTGCCCTTCTTCACTTCGGCCACGATCAGCGCGCCTTCGACGCCTGCGTTTGCGGCAAGCTGACGGAGAGGAGCTTCGATCGCACGGGCGATGATTTCAGCGCCGGTCTTTTCGTCGCCGGTCAGCTTCAGATCGCCAACGGCGGCCTGAGCGCGGATGAGAGCCACACCGCCGCCAGGGACGATGCCTTCTTCCACGGCTGCACGGGTGGCGTGCAGGGCGTCTTCGACGCGGGCTTTCTTTTCCTTCATCTCCGTTTCGGTGGCAGCACCGACGTTGATGACGGCCACGCCGCCGGCGAGCTTGGCAAGACGCTCCTGGAGCTTCTCACGGTCGTAGTCGCTGGTGGTTTCGGCGATCTGGTTCTTGATCTGGGACACGCGTCCGGCGATCGCGTCGCTGCCGCCTTCGCCTTCGACGATGACGGTGTTTTCCTTGCCGATGGTGATGCGCTTGGCCTTGCCGAGGTCGGTGAGCTCGATGTTCTCAAGCTTGATGCCAAGGTCTTCGGTGATGCAGCGGCCGCCGGTGAGGATGGCGATGTCTTCGAGCATGGCTTTGCGGCGGTCGCCGAAGCCAGGAGCCTTGACAGCCACGATGTTGAGGGTGCCGCGCAGCTTGTTCACCACGAGGGTGGCAAGGGCTTCACCTTCGACGTCTTCAGCGATGATGAGGAGGGGCTTGCCGGAGCGGGCGACCTTCTCAAGCAGAGGCAGCATGTCCTTCAGGTTGCTGACCTTCTTCTCGTTGATGAGGATGTAGGCGTTCTCAAGGTTGCACTCCATCGTCTCCGGATTGGTGACGAAGTAAGGGGAGAGGTAGCCCTTGTCGAACTGCATGCCTTCCACGACTTCGAGGGTCGTTTCGATGGACTTGGCTTCTTCGACGGTGATGGTGCCTTCCTTGCCCACTTTGTCCATGGCTTCGGCGATGATGTTGCCGATGCTGGCGTCCCAGTTGGCGGACACGGTTGCGACCTGGGCCACTTCCTTGCTGTCCTTCACGGGGGTGGAGATTTCCTTGAGCTTGGCCACGATGGCCTCGGTGGCCTTCAGGATGCCGCGCTGCAGGGAGGTCGGGTTGGCGCCGGCGGTCACGTTGCGGAGACCTTCGGAGTAGATCGCCTCGGCAAGCACCGTGGCGGTCGTGGTGCCGTCACCGGCGATGTCGGAGGTCTTGGAGGACACTTCCTTGATGAGCTGGGCGCCCATGTTTTCATAAGCGTCTGGAAGTTCGATTTCCTTGGCCACGGTCACACCGTCCTTGGTGATGGTGGGGGAGCCGAATTTCTTTTCCAGGATGACGTTGCGTCCGGCTGGGCCGAGGGTGGCCTTCACGGCACGTGCCAGTTTGGTGACACCGCGGAGGAGGGCCTGGCGGGCGGATTCGTCGAAGTTGAGTTGTTTAGCCATAACAGTTTTAAGTAGTGAGTTGGGGGTGGGTTTGAGGGGGGGATTAGCCGATGATGCCGAGGATGTCGGTTTCGTTGATGATGAGGACGTCGTCGCCGTTGAGCTTCACTTCCGTGCCGCCGTACTTGGAGATGAGGACCTTGTCGCCCTTCTTCACGGTGAAGAGAGTGGACACGTCTTTGCCTTCGTCGTCCTTGCCGGTGCCGAGTGCGAGCACTTCAGCTTCCTGTGGCTTTTCTTTGGCGGTGTCGGGAAGGAAGATGCCGCCGGCGGTCTTTTCTTCGCTGGAGGAACGCTTGACGAGGACGCGACGTCCGAGGGGTGTAATGGAGGTTGCCATAGTTGGTCTGGTTTATGCTTTAGGGTTTCTAGTTCGGGTTCGGTTTGGTTCGGGTTGTCTGCCCGGCCTGCTGTCACACGGGTTGGGTGTGCCGGCTGGCCGGGCGGAAATTCATTCGGGGTCGGTGGGCGGCGGCGCGGCCGCTGGCGCGGGGATGGTGTTGGGGACGATGGCCACGCCATTCGGCGCGCGCTCCATGCCGCCATAGCTGAGATCCGGGGCCGCTTCGCCGATCTCACTGACGAGGAAATCCACAATGCGCTGCGGGTCTTCGGAAAGCACGGACTGCAGCATGCGGGAGGTGCGCGTCTTGTCGTAGCCCTTCATGTCCAGGTCCAGCTTGGCGGCGCCTTCCATTCCTTTGATCTGTGCGGCGAGATCCACGCTGGAGTTCACACGCTTCAGCAGGACGGGGTCCTTGCCGAGTTTGTCCATCGCCACCGCCAGCTTCTCCTTCAGCTCCGGAGTGCCCAGCAGCTCGGTGGCGGTTTTGCCGGGATATTGCTCGATGATGCTGTCCGCTTCCTTCCTCAGCGCCTCGTCCGCCGCTGAAAGCTCCGTTGCAGGTGCGGGCGCGGAAGCGAGCGCGCTGGAGATCTCAGCTTGGATCTTTGCGTCAGGTACAGCCGCGGGCACTGCGGGCGCCTTGGCCGCTTCAGGCTTTTTACCGCAGGCAGCCAGCGCCAGCGCCGTGATGAGGAGAAGGGTGTTCGTCGTCTTCATGGTGCGCGGGGGGCGATGGCGGCTTGGGAGATTTCCCGCAGCGCGGTTTTAACGGCCTGATCAAACGTGGAGAAAGACTCATACTGCGGCTGCACGCCCACCATCGCGAGGTTGTCCCCCATGGTTTCCATGCGGCCAATCACATACCATTGATCGTTGCCCTGGTTTTCGATCATCGATTTCAGATAATCGATCTCCAGCTTCTTGTTCGTGATCTGGTCGTTCGTGTCCGAGCTCTGATTGGTAAACTCCTGCAGCGGCTGGCGGAAGAGCAGGATGCCATACGCGCGGTTCGCCGCCAGAGAGCAGGTGATGATGTACTTCGCCTGCGCCTCCACAAGAATGTGAGACGGATCCGTGCCACTGATGGCCAGTTCCGTATCAGACAAACGGGCGCTCACGCCCATGGGATCGCGCTTGATGCGGAAGCCCTCCGCCTCCGTCAGTCCTGCAAAGCACTCAACGATCTGCGCGAGGTAGCGCCGCCGGCGGTCCAGCAGCAGCTCCTCGTATCGATGAAGGAGGCGTTTCACCTCCCCATCGAGCGCGGACAGTTCTTTGAGGGCTTCGAGGCTCATCGCGGGGAAATGAGGTTTACGAGCGAACGCCGTCCGCATTTTCCCAAAACGATGCCTGACGGCGAGCTGGTGTGGCTCGCCGTCAGGCTTTGGATCGTTCTGGTATGATGAAACAGCATCAAGTCAGCTGGCTGAGTTTGCGTCAGGGAACAACTTACTTGTCCTTGTCCACCACTTCGAAGTCGGCATCGACCACCTTGCCTTTGTCCTGGGACTTCGTTTCCGAAGCACCAGCCTCAGGGGCTGCGCCACCCATGCCGCTCATGTCGGGCATGCCACCGGGGGAACCGGTTGCGCCTGCGGCAGCGGCGGCCTGATAGGCTGCGGCGAAGAGTTTTTCGAGTTCTTCGGTCTGGGCCTTCATCTTGTCGGTGTCGCCGGATTCGACGGCGGACTTCAAGCTGGCAAGCTTGTCCTTGATCGGGGAGAGCTGTTCGGCGGGGACTTTGCTTTCCCAATCCTTGAGCTGTTTCTCGATCTCGAAGCTGAGGCCTTCCGCCTTGTTCTTCACTTCCACGGCTTCCTTGCGCTTGAGGTCTTCTTCGGCGTGCTCTTCAGCATCGCGCTTGGCTTTTTCGATCTCTTCCTGGCTGAGGCCGGAGCTGCCCTGGATGGAGATCTTCTGCTCTTTGCCGCTGACTTTTTCCTTGGCGGAAACGTGCAGGATGCCGTTGGCGTCGATGTCAAAGGTCACTTCGACCTGGGGCACACCACGTGGGGCTGGTGGGATGCCGTCGAGCTTGAAGGTGCCGAGCGTCTTGTTGTCGCGGGACATCGGGCGCTCGCCCTGCAGGACGACGATTTCCACGCCGGGCTGGTTGTCGCTGTACGTGGAGAAGATCTGGCTGTGCTTCTTCGGAATGGTGGTGTTGCGCGGGATCATCGGGGTGGCCACGCCGCCTGCGGTCTCGATGGAGAGCGTCAGCGGGGTCACGTCCAGCAGAAGCACGTCCTTCACGTCGCCCTTGAGCACGCCGCCCTGAATGGCAGCACCCACGGCCACGACTTCGTCCGGATTCACACCCTGATGCGGGTCTTTGCCGGCGAGCTTCTTCGCGGTTTCCACCACCTTTGGCATGCGGGTCATGCCACCCACGAGCACGAGTTCGTCGATCTTGCTGGCGTCCAGCTTGGCGGCGGCCAGGCAGTCCTTCACAGGCTTGATGGTGCGCTCAAACAGGCTGTCCGTGAGCTGCTCCATCTTGGCGCGGGTCAGCGTCTTCATGATGTGCTTCGGCCCGGTGGCGTCCGCAGTGATGAAGGGCAGGTTCAAATCATAGCTCTGGCTGGAGCTGAGGGCGATCTTGGCCTTCTCAGCTTCTTCCTTGATGCGCTGAAGCGCGTCAGGCTGGCCGCTGAGGTCGATGCCGCTGTCGGTTTTGAATTCGTTGACGATCCAGGTGATGAGGGTGTTGTCCCAGTCGTCACCACCCAGGTGGGTGTCGCCGTCCGTGGCGAGCACTTCGAAGACGCCGTCGCCGATTTCCAGCACGGAGATGTCGAAGGTACCACCGCCAAGGTCATACACGGCCACTTTTTCGTCCGACTTGCTGTCCAAGCCGTAAGCGAGGGCTGCTGCGGTCGGCTCATTGATGATGCGGCGAACGTTCAGGCCGGCGATTTCGCCTGCAGCCTTGGTGGCATTACGCTGAGAATCATTGAAATAAGCAGGAACGGTGATGACGGCTTCGGAGATCGTTTCGCCGAGCTTGGCTTCTGCATCCGCTTTCAGCTTAGCCAAGATCATGGCGCTGACTTCCTGCGGGGAATAGGTCTTCGTTTCGCCGCCGACTTCCACCTGCACGTGGGCGTCGCCATTGCTGGCTGCCACGATCTTGTAGGGCATGCGTTTGTCGGCTTCGGTGAGTTCTGCGAACTTGCGGCCCATCAGGCGCTTCACGGAGAAGACGGTGTTGCGGGGGTTGGTCACGGCCTGGCGCTTGGCGGCCTGACCGACGACGCGTTCGCCGCTCTTGGTGAATGCGACGATGGAAGGCGTGGTGCGTGCGCCTTCGCTGTTTTCCAGCACCGTTGCTTTGCCGCCTTCGAGGACGGCCATGCAGGAGTTGGTGGTGCCGAGGTCAATGCCGAGGATTTTGCTCATGGTTTTTTAGGTTGGGGGGAGAAAGGTTAAACTGACTTAATGCTGCCTCTCTCTATGGCTAGAGGCGTGCCAAGTGGGGTTTTTGAGATGCAATATGCTGATTGTTAACACATTAGGCGAGAATGACACTAAGTGTCACAGAGCCGAAAATTGTGCCAAATTGTGCCAAAGTGCCAAAACGTGGCACAATTGCGCTGGCATTTGGCGCATTTGGGTTGCAAAGAATGGTTCGTTGCCCCGCCACATCATTCCACCAGCATCACGTCGCAGGAGCGCAAGAACAGGTCGTGTTCTTTGGACTTCCTGATCAAAATCGCTTCGGTGTCCACCAGAATGCGTTTGTTACCTTGGGGCGTCTTGCGAACGATCTGGATTTTGGGAAAAGGCTTCTTGGAGGTGTGCCCGCCTGCCCACCGCAGAAAGCCGCTTACGGTGAGATCTCCCCTCTGTGACAAATCGTACTTCCCTGCGTTGGCCACCTTTCCGAACACACAGATCACCTCTTCGGGAAAGCATCCCGTAACTGTATGCCACAGGTCCGATGTTGTGGAATCCAAGGTCACCAAGACCGTTGCAGTCAGGAAAAAAGCCTTTTCGAGTTCCCTTTTGATATTAACAGCCACTTCCGCACACGTCAGGCCTCCAGCCTTGACCAGCCCCACGTACGGAGCCCGAACCTCGCCCGTTACCGCGATGATTTGCTGAAGCTTTTCGCGTTTGTCCTCCAAGATGCGGAGGCCGATCGTCCAGCCCGGCCGCAGCTTGATGTTGTTGTCCAGTTCATCCATGGATGGAGGCCCGCAGTGGGTCCCATTATTGAGCGCAACGACCACAGTAGGACCTTCAGAATAGAAAGGACGTCTGGCGAGGGGTACAGCGACCAGTTTCTGGCGGATGAATTGCGCCAGCTTTCGGCAGGTCATGCCCTCCGCCTTGACCGTCCCCACGTAGGTAACTTCGATCATGCCGTCTTCTGGCACCCTGCGGTCATCGGCACGGCGGTCCTCAAGCACGCGGATCGAAACTGTGTCCCCCGGTACAAGAGTGTGGCGGTCATCCAAGACATCCATGATATTCTTCATTGCCGGCAGAGGCTTCTGCTGCGCGTGAACGCCGCCCACACAGAGCCAAAAGAGAAAAAAGGGGACAATCCAGTGCGGCATAGGGAGGAACGACTCTAGACGGCTCTGGAGCGCCGACGTTCACAAATAATCGGCCCCCGCGCTTGTGAAATATTTCACAATCCGATTGCCGCCCCTGCGCAGGGGGCGTAATTCTAGCCGTCCCAAACCCCCTGACTCCCATGGTCGCCCCTGCTGATTCCACCGTTGCTGCTTACGACTCCAAGGTCGAAGGCAATATCATCTTCACCAAGATGGACGCCGCCATCAACTGGATGCGCAAGAACTCCATGTGGCCGATGCCGATGGGCCTGGCCTGCTGCGCGATCGAGATGATGGCCGCTGCTTGCAGCCGCTATGATTTGAGCCGCTTCGGTGCGGAAGTGATGCGTTTCTCCCCCCGCCAGGCCGATGTGATGATCGTGGCCGGCACAGTGACTTACAAGATGGCCCTCGCCGTGAAGCGCGTGTGGGACCAGATGCCTGAGCCGAAGTGGTGCATCGCCATGGGTGCCTGCGCCTCCAGCGGTGGCATGTACCGCAGCTACGCCGTGCTCCAGGGCATCGACCAGCTCATCCCGGTGGACGTTTACATCTCCGGCTGCCCGCCGCGCCCCGAAGCGCTGCTGGAGGGCCTCATGCGCCTGCAGCACAAGATCGAGACCGAGCACTCCACCTCCGACCAAAAGAGAGAGCTGCTGGAAGAACTGACCGCGTAATTTTTTCCCGACCATGAAAGCCGCCCAAATGGTTGAAGCCCTGAAGCAGAAATTCAGCGATGCCGTGCTGGAAACGAAGGAGTTTCGCGGAGAGCACACGCTCGTCGTCAAGCTCGCCAGTGCCAAGCCCCTGCTGAAGTACTGCCGCGATGAACTGAACTTCGACTACCTCGTGGATGTCTCCAGCCTGGACTACATGGGCCGGGAGCCGCGCTTTGAAATGGTGTACGAGCTCTACGGTTACGGCCACCTGCAGTATCTCCGCGTGCGTGCCGCCGTGGCGGAGGACGAGGAAGTCCCCACCGTCAGCGACATCTGGGCCACGGCCAACTGGCACGAGCGCGAAGCCTACGACATGATGGGCATCAAATTCAGCGGCCACCCCGACATGCGGCGCATCCTCATGTGGGAAGGCTACCCTTTCTTCCCCCTGCGCAAAGACTTCCCCCTCGAAGGCAAACCCAGCGACATGCCAGAAGTCGGCTTCACCAAGACCGCACCGATGGCGGACGGCCCCTTCGTCACCAGCCCCGGCACCGGCGATACCGTCACGCGCGAGCCCCGCTCCCGTCGGCCCACGGAATAGCCCCGCCTGCTGAACGTAGCAGGCAAGTCGTGTTTGGCGCCAAACCGCCCGGTTTCGAGGACGGTCGTAGCGTCCGGTGGTTGCGGAGTTTTCAGGGACAGGTGTGAATGCTCTGCGCAGGGTTCTTTTCCATCGTGGACATTCAGGTACGTTCGCGTTTTAATACAAATCTTTGGCAGCCACGTTCACTCCTGTGACGATGCTGCCAGAAAGAGCCGCATCGTCTTGGCCGTTCCCCTTTTTCTCCTCATGACACGCACGCACCTCACCACCGCTCTCGGTCTGGCCCTGGCCACGACTGCTTTCTCCGCCGCTGACCCCACCGACTGGGGCACCTTCCGCGGCCCTGCCGGCAATGGCATCGTCGCCGCACCTGCAGGCGCCAAATGGAGCCTCAAGCAAGTTTGGAAGGCTCCCACAAACCTCGGCTTCAGCTCCTTCGCTGTTGCGGGCGGCAAGGCCTACACCCTCGTCACCGGCGAGACCGATGGCAACAAAGGCGAGATGATTCTCTGCCTCGATGAAAAGAACGGCAAGGAGCTCTGGAGCAAGCCGCTCAGCGTCATCCCCAAATATGATGGCGGCGGTGACTCCGGCACGCCCGACAACAAAGGCGGCGACGGCTCCCGCTCCACCCCTGTGGTGAATGGCGGCAAGGTCTATGCCATCGACTCAATGCTCGGCGTCTTCTGCTTTGATGCCGCCACTGGCAAACAGGTCTGGAGCCACGACGTAATGAAGGACAACGCCGGCGTGCAGATCAAATGGGAAAACGCCGCCTCCCCCGTCATCGATGGCGATGTGCTGCTGCTCGCGGGCGGCGGTGCCGGCCAGGCGCTCATCGGTTTGGACAAAAACACCGGCGAAACCGTGTGGAAAGCCGAAGACGACAAGATGACCCACGCCACCCCGGTGCTGGCGGACATCCTTGGCGTTCACCAGGCCATCTTCTTCACGCAGACCGGCCTCGTGGCGGTGAGTCCTCAAAATGGCAACGTCCTCTGGCGTGCCCCCTTCCCCTTCAAGGTCAGCACCGCCGCCTCCCCGGTGGTGTACAATGACATCGTGTACTGCTCCGCCGGTTACGGCGTGGGCGCCGGTGCCTTCAAGATCAGCAAGAGCGGAGACAAGCTGGAGGCCACCCAGATCTGGCGTCGTGAAAACCAGTGCTTCAACCACTGGAGCACCCCTGTGGTGAAAGACGGCTACCTCTACGGCATGTTCAGCTTCAAAGAATACGGCGCAGGCCCCCTGGCTTGCGTGGACATCCGCACGGGTGAAGACAAGTGGGCGGAAAAAGGCTTCGGCCCCGGCCAGGTCATCCTCGCGGGAGACAAGATCGTCGCCACCAGCGACAAAGGCGAGATCGTCGTCGTCGAGGCCAAGCCGGACAAATACAAGGAAGTGGCCCGCAAGGACGTGATGGAAGGCAAAGTCTGGAGCTATCCCGTCCTCGCCAACGGCAAGATCTTTGCCCGCAGCACCGTCGAGGGCGTCTGCCTGGAGGTGAAGTGATCGCAGCGCGGGTAGGGCGGCTGGTCCCCCAGCCGCCGCCATAGCGCCCAAAGTTCTCGAAGCCCGGAGCTCACACCTCCGGGCTTCTTTTTGCCCTGCGACCGTGCAGCCTTGACGCATCGTGCCCTCTAACCGACTCTCCGTGCTCCCTCCGGCATGAAGTGGCTCTATCGTATGCCTAAAGCCTGGCAAAAGGCACGTGATCTCCCCTACCTGGGGCGGGGTTCCTTTGCCGTGATCATCACTCTGCTGATCATCTCCATGCTCATGGGCTGGCACCGCACCCATCCGGACGATGCCGTGGACGCCGCCATGCAGCAGGCGCAGCAGTCCCAGTTGGATGTGCCGGAGGGCATCCTCGTGCTGGCCCGCGTGCTGCCCTACCTCAATCTCTGGATCCGTCTGGGAGTGCCGGTCCTCCTCATCGTCATCTGGCGCCGCTGGGGGGACCTGCGCCGCCTCATGTTCCCCGTCAGCGTCGCCTCCATTTCCATGGCCGTGTGGGCCATCGCGAGTGATCTGGTGGACTACATGGCACGTGCGCACATGACGGAGATCGGCGAGCCGCCGGTGCCCGTGGCCTTCGCCTTCAAGCTCGCCTTCATCGGGCTGGTGTTTCTGTCCGTGCCCTTTGCCCTGCACTACTACCGGCGCATCGGCATACTGGAAAGGTACACTCTGCGCACCTTCCTGCACCCGCTGATCTTCTGCTTCGTGTCCTTTTTCACCCTGTGGATCATCATGGATCTGCTGGACAATCTGAAGGACTTCCAGGAGTCCAAGGCCGGCGTGGTGTGGGTCATCACCTTCTACCTGGGGATGATCCCGTTTGTCTTCACGCAGATCCTGCCGGTGGCGTTGCTGCTGGCGGTGTTGTACTCCCTCACCCGCATGTCGAAGGCCAATGAGCTCATCTCCATGCTGGGCACCGGGCGCAGCCTGTTCCGCGTGCTGCAGCCCATCTTCATCTGCAGCGTGTACGCCTGTGCGCTGAACATGGCGGCAAACTACTACTGGGCCCCGCGTGCGGAGGGCCACCGCGATGCCAAGGTCAGCGGCCTGAAAGTGCATGCGGCGGACTCCATCATGGCCTCCGCCATCATGTTTCATGACGAGCAGACGCAGCGCACCTGGTACGTCGCCACCTTCCCCTTTTCCATGCGCACCGAGTCCGAGCGCATGCACGGCGTGCAGATCCGGGAGGTGGACAAGGACGGCCACCCCACGCGCACCATCCTCGCCCCTTCGGTGGGCTGGTCTCCGCGCACCGGCTGGCGCTTTTACGATGGCAAGGAGCTGATCTATGACAAGGAAACCGAAAGCGTCTCGGCCATCCGTGAGTTCCCCCATGGCCCGGACGGCCAGCGCGTGCTTCAGGTGCCGGGCATCGAGGAGACTCCGTGGAGCCTCGTCAGCTACGCGCTGCGGCCGGACTTCATGAGCGTGCCTGAGCTCCTCTCCTACCTGCGCGCCCACCCCAAGGCCGCGGATGACAAGCTCGCTCCCTTCCGCACCCATTTCTGGCACCGCTTTGCCATGCCGTGGCAGGCCCTGGCGCTGGTGCTCGTGGCAGCGCCGCTCGGTGTGGCCTACTCGCGCCGTGGCTCCGTCGGCGGCATCGCCGGCAGCGTGTTCATCTTCTTCATCTTCATGTTCATGAACAATCTCTTCCTGAACCTCGGCAAAGGCGGCCACCTGCCGCCCTGGCTCACTGTGTGGATGCCGCACATCATCTTCGGCTCCCTGGGCGTCATCCTCTTCTATTTCCGTTCAAACAACCGCGATCTGCCCGCCCTCAAGCTCCGCCTTTTCAAAAAGACGCCCGCGCAGATCGCCCGCCCGCGCAACCGCCGTTCTCCCCTGCCCAACGCCTCTGCCACTTGAACCTTTAAACCTGAAACTTTAAACCCCGTTCGATGCAGCAAAACTGGTCCATCCGCAGCCGCGCCCACACCTGCGCCCTCACCGGCCGCCCCTTTGAAGACGGTGAGGTTTTCCACACCGCCATCCACTTTGATCCCGAGGAAAACGGCTACGTCCGCCGCGATGTCTGCGCCGAGGCCTGGCCGCAGGAGCAGGAACTGCGCAAACCCGTCGCCGCCTGGAAAACCGTTTACAGCAAAGTCCTCGTGGAGGCCAAGCCCGAGATCGCCCCGAAGGAAAGCGCGCAGGCCCTGCTGCAGCGCTTCATTGAGGAAGGAGACCCCCGTACCGAAAACGCACGCTACATCCTCGCCCTCATGCTGGAGCGCAAACGCCAGCTCACCCAGACCGCCGAAAAGGAAGTGGATGGCGCCAAGATGCTCTTCTACGAAAACCGCAAGACCGGCGAAATCTTCATCGTGCGCGATCCCGAACTGCGCCTCGATGAAATCGCCGACATGCAGGACGAAGTCGCAACCCTCCTCGCCTTCGGCGGCCCCGCCGCCGATGCCGCGAAAGCCGTCGGAGTGACGCTCACGGTCGATGGCGTGGTGCCCAAGCCGGATGATGAAGCGGCAAAGCAGACGGAAGATGCTGCCCCGCCCACCGATGAGGCTGAAACCGCACCCACGGCAGAAGCCGAAACGGAGACTCAATCCGAAGAGACTGCCGAGGAGGAACAAGCAGATCCTGTGGCCGAGGAAGAGTCCGAGCCTGCGACGAAAGAGACTGAGACAGAGTCCGAACCCGAGTCTGCAGCAGATGCGGAGTCCGAGCCTGAAACTGAGCACGAAGAAAAAGCGGCGGAGGAATAAGGTGCGTTAAAGGATTGCGCTCGTTTCCGGATCATCGCACGGCCAGGCCCTCAAGCGATACTCCTCTTCCCACTGAAGAGAGGGCAAAGCCCGGTTCATCCTTTGGGGGGAGGCAAAGGTGAGGGGCCATCCCAACACTTTCGAGAGTTAGAGCATTTTAAATTATTTCATAGCCTTGTGGAACTGCAGAGGCTTCGCAAGCCAAAGGCTGGCGCACATAGTGGTCCGCACAGTCCTCTGTGCGGTTCGAGCGTGCACGGCGGTCCAGATGCCGCACAGAGGACTGTGCGGACCACTATGCTGGCGCCTTCGCGATGCCCAGTAAATGTCTTTCACCACTCGGTCGGCCATGTAATTGTTTAAAATGCTTTAGTCTATGGGGACGAGGCAGAACGAGCAGCGTCACAGTCCCAGCTCTTCCCGCACCTGGGCATCGTTGATCAGCTTTTCATATGCAGACTTGGCTCCGCCCGCAGCCTTGTTGGCCTTGCTCACCAGATCCACGTAACGTGCCCCAGAACGCACCGGATTGAGCAGCGCGCCGCGGATGACTTCGCCATACGTCACCAGATTGTCCACATACGGCCAGACGCGTGGATCCAGCAGAGGGCGCAGGGTGCGCAGCCGGTTCAGGCTGGTGCCCAGCTCGTCTCCTTTGAGGCTGGACATGTTGGTGTCCACGTCATGATCAATGGAGGACACGATGGCGTCGGCGCTGCCCTGCGCCGCCTCGATGGAGCCGCCGATGGAAAGCGTGCGCGGTCCGCGGCCTTGCACATACAGCAGCAGATACTTGGCGGAGTAGCAGTTCGGCGCGGCGGCCAGCAGCGCCTGCAGACGCTGCGCGGCATGCGGTGTGCGCAGCAGCGGCACGATCTGGCGCGGATCCCGCATCATCACCGTGCGCATTTTGTCAAAGTCGGTCAGCGCATTCTGCAGCGCCTGCGGGCGTTCAGGGTCGGCCAGCAGCAGCGCCTCTTCGAAAGACTTGATGCCAAAGACCGTGATGCCCACCAGCGGAGCCGGACCCTCCAGAACCAAAACATCCTGCACCGCCTTTTCATTCTTCACCGGAACACCCACGATCTTGCACGCGCCCTTCGTGGCCCCCCGGATCTTCGCCTGCACGCCGCCGATGGGCTGAACGCTGCCGTCCGCATTCATGTCGCCCGTCACCGCAAAGGACGGGTCCCACTTTTTCCCGGTGATCGCCGCCTCCAGCAGCAGCGCGCAGGCCACGGCCGCAGAAGGGCCGTCTTTGGAGATGTATTTGTCCTCAAACCCCACCTCCACCGCATGCCCGCCCGGCAGCCCGCCATGACGGATCTGCGTGAACTTGCTCACCTCATCCAGCGCCTTCTGCATGTCATTCCCCACCGATTGGTTGAACTTCAGCATCGAAGGCGCGCTGCCGAGGGAGGGCAGCGCCGTCAGGCTCATCTTGGTGACCATACCCGCTTCCTCGCCGGAGGAGAGCTGCTGGATCAGCAGGCCGTTCACACTGGAGATGCGGGATTTGAAGTTCAGACCCGCCGCCACAACGGTCGTCGGCATCGGGGCGGCTCCAATCGCGCTGCTGGTCATGGTGACCGCTGGCGTCGTAATGATGGGCCGGCCGCTCGCGTCTGCCAGACGTACGACATCGGCAAGAGGCTGGCTGTTTGGCGCTGAACTCAGAATCTCAGGCCCGCCGCTTTTAGTGCCGGCAGGATAAACAGAAGAGCCGTCGATGAGTTCGAAGTGCACCATGCCAGCCTTCTCCGGCAGAGATGCCGGAGAGCGTCCGGTCCACGCCACCTGCACCAGGACGGGTTTGGTCAGGTAGGAGGCAAAATTCTGGGAGAAGGTCCCCGCATACTCGCACTGGCTGAACCAGCATTTGGAGCTGCACAGCAGTACTTCTCCTGCATGCAGCGTGCATTGGGAAAGGATGCTGGCGTTGTAGCTGGAGTTTGTGTTCGTACCGTCCTGTTCCGTCGCATGCAGATCGGAGATGATGATGCGGCAGTTCTTCGTCGTCAGTCCCATGGCCGCGGGAGACTCGAGGGTGGAGTGACTGAGCACAGAGTCCGTGATCGTCACTCGCGGGGCAGGACCTGCGCTGCCACTGGGGCTGGCACCGCCAGAGAGGTAGCCCTGCATTAGCGCGCAGTTTTCCAGACGGATCTCTCCGCCAGGCTGGCAGATCAGGCCCAGTCTGACGAGGCTGGCGTCCCGAATGATGAGCCTGCCCCCTGCCCTCACCTCAAAAGTCGTGCTGGCGATCTTCGTGCCTTTCTCAAAAATCAGCTCCACGGGGGTCGAGCCACCACCGATGACCACCTTCTCTCCGGGCTGCGCGTAATGCCGCGTGTCCCCCACCGTCTGACTGCTTTGCACGTGGGCATCGCTGGCAGGCATCTGGAGCCAGGAGGGGACTGCGCTGAACCCATGGCAGGTCAGAAAGAACAGGCTGGTGACTAAAAATATCCGCTTCATGGTTCAAGGAATTACTCAAAAACACCATGCTGGGTCAATAAGAGTTTTCACCCGCATGCAGAGGCGTGCAAAGCACTTGTCATTCCATCCCAGCCCCCTTATTTGCCTGCAATATGTCCCTCGAACAAGACCGCGCCGAACTCCTGCAAATTCTCAAAGCCAAGTCCATCAAGACCGGCAAGTTCACCCTCGCCTCCGGCAAGGAGAGCGATCTGTATGTGGACTGCCGCGTGACCACGCTCGACTCCCGCGGCGCCGTCCTCGTCGGCCGCGTGCTGCATGCGCTGCTGCGTGAGGAGGAAGCGAAGCGCGGCCTCAGCATCGGATCCCTCGGCGGCCTCACCATGGGCGCGGACCCCATCACCCTCGCCGTCGCCATGAGCTCCAGCATGGCCGGCGATACCCCGCCTGTGCAGGCCTTTGTGGTGCGCAAGGAAGCCAAAGGCCACGGCCGCGGCAAACGCATCGAAGGGAACTTCATCACCACCCAGCCCGTCGTCGTTGTCGATGACGTCATCACCACCGGCGGCTCCACGCTGAAGGCCATCGAAGCCATCGAAGAAGAAGGCGGCAAAGTCGCCTTCGCCCTGATCCTCGTGGACCGCTCCGAAGGCGGCCGCGAAGCCATCGAAGCGAAAGGCTATCCAGTCGCCGCCGCGTTCACGCGCGCGGATCTGGTGTAGTTCACTCCCTGTGAAGGCAGTGCTTTTGCGCCGCTGCGACCCAGAAGGGAGGTAGAAAAATTTAGGGTAGAAAGATTTTCCGAATCCTCTGACTCTGAAATCTTTCTACCCCTAATTTTTCTACCTTTTGTCAGTTCCGCTTTGTCGCTCAGCACTCCGCCCCACCCGGCCGTCGCGAGAACCCCTCACAGCTTTTCCATGACGCCACCTGCCCCGCGCCTGCATCAAGCATCAGCGCGTGCGCTTATTTTCGCCGCGCTGCTTCTCTCCGTCACATCCTGCATGCACAAAAAGGCCGTGATCTTTGACCACAATCCCCTCACAGGCCAGGACACCATGACCTACCGTGGAAAGCAGATCTCTCCCGAGGAGCTGTACGATCTCGCGGAAAAGGCCGAGGAGCATCAGATCGACATGATCATTCAAAAAGACGACCATACGCAGAAGCTCGATCTCAAAACATGGCACACCGGCATGAAACTCCTGCCGGCAGTCATGCAGTCGATGCAGGAAGACACACAGGACTAAAAACACCATGAGTTTCCGCCGTGCCAGCAACGAACACGAAGCATGGCGCGCAGTGGTGCAGGAGAGCCAGGCTCTTCTGAGTGAGATTCCTGCGGCCGCACTCGTCAGTAAAAGCGCCTTTCGTGATTATGTGACGTGTGGGGTGCATCGTGACGTCGCTTTCGCCCCTTCAGTCTTCGAAATCTCCGCCAAAGCGCGGGCTGACTTGTTCGACTTCATGCACGGCAAAGCCCATTTCGACATGGAAGGGGGCGGCTTTGACCACTTCAATGCAGCGTTTCGATCAGACAGCGCATCAAACGTCTGATTGTTAGTCGGGCAAACAGAGGCTTGTTAAGGAGCTGGCAGCCCTTTTGTTTGCATGAAAAAATCACCCCAATGTCCGCTTTGCTTTTCCTCGCTTGAGAGGCGCGAAGTGGCTCCGTGCATGGATTGCGGGCATTGCCCTGAAGAGCTGCAGCACTTGCGTGAAGGCATCCATCAGTACGCCGAGTGCGAGGCATTCGGGAAGCTCAGCGTCATCCTTTGCAACTTTTGCGCGGTCGATTTCGGCTCTCATGTTCCGGCCTATTTCGGTGTTTCGCCGAGGAAGTGGAATACAGCCAGCCGTCTCAATTTTCTTCGTGCCATCTACCCGTCTGCCGAGCATACCTGGGACGCAGTTTGTCCAGAGTGTCAGCGCCGCTGCGCCTGGCTTGACTTCGTGCAGGCAGCACGGCAGCTCAATGATCCCCAGAGCGAGTACGCATGATCGCGATCGCTTGCATCGCGTCCACCTTTGCAGAGTGTTGTGCATACAACCCCGCCTCCCATGAACGACGCATTAACCCAAGACCTGATCTGGACGATGGGCGAGCACGGCTTCGTGCAGGTCGCGGACATGGCGGCCATTCCCGATGCCATCCTCCTGCTCAAGCGCCAGAGTTTGAATACCAATCGCGCGGTGGTGGTCGTCTCTCCGGCGGAGGTGCCGGCGGATTTCCATGCCTACCTCCGGCAACTTCGCAAACGCGTGGCATTTCGCTGCCGCTTCTTTCCTTTGCTATGGGGCATCGGCATTCAGGTGGTGGTTATCACCCCGGGGATTTCTCAGAGCGGCATTGACCCGAGCCAGCACGTCGCCCGCTTCGACAATCAATGGGCCATCATCCAGAGCCTCTTCCTCGTCGATCCGGCAGCACGCACCTGCCAAAGCGCACGCACCTGGGGCCAGGTGGTCACCGGCAAGTTTCAAGACGCGATCCTGGGAGTTTTGTCCGGTCGATTCCATGACGTCTCCAATCAACGCCGTCCCTGAATCTGTCTTTTGCAGTCGTACTCCCGCAGCAGTCATTTTCATGGCGCTCGTTGATTCAGGAGAACCAGGTTCGTATGAGCTAAATCTTTCTTGGACCGCCCCGGCGCAATCACCTAGTTTCGGCTGTTCGCCAACTCCACCATGCCATGCCGTTACCCCATGTATCATCCGAAGGCGGTCCGTTGCTCATCGGCGATTTCCAGTCATTGAAATTTTGGAGAGGCGTATCCGACGATTCGGGGGACTATGAGAAGGCCTGCGAAACTTTGGGAAGTGAGGCATTGAGTCAGATTCAGGTTGGCTCTCATGAGGCCATCGTTTGGGACATCGGAGGTCCGGGCACAGCCGACATAGTGAGGGTCAGCCCCGTCCATATTTCGATCGTACGTATCTGGCCTGATGCCTCATGGTCCGAAGAGGAGTGCGAGCAGGCGGTTATCGCCGCAGCGACAGATCGCTTTGGCACACAGGAGCTGGCGCGGCTCTCGATCCATACTGGCTATCTGCTGGCATTGTGGGCACCGGAGGATATGGCAGCCGCAGGGCCTCCGGCAGGTGAGTCTGGGGTTCCCGACGATCTCAGCATCGGTGATGGCGGTGTTTATGTGCAAATTCCCTGCGGCCACTATTCCGTGAGTGCCTGTGAGTGGCAGACAGGGATTTACGATGTTACCAAGATAGACCTCAAACTGCAGCCGTGAACGCATTGACTGCACCAACCTCGTCCAAACAGCTGCGGGCAACGAACAAACGCACATCCCATGAACCCTAGACCGGTTCTCGAAAAGATTGTCATAAACTGGTCTTTGGGCGGCACTGGGACTGGAGGATGGCAGGTTGCTCAAAGAGAGATTGCACAGATGCGATCAGGCGTTCCTGAAGTTCTTGAGCGCTCTTGGCGATCCAG
>NZ_JBGANA010000027.1:0-100681 GCF_044222565.1 Prosthecobacter sp. | reverse complement strand
GCAGCGTTGCCACCACGACGAACAAGATCCTGCCAGCGCAAAGTCCGACGCCCTGTGGACAAATGGCCACGCATGATCAACACCTCTTCGTCGTCCACCTCCAGAAACTTCGCCGTCACAACGATTGCTTAGCGGCATTATATTTAGACCAACTCTCAAAAATCTTGGCACATTGCGGAGCGGCCCCATTGGCTGCGTTAGTCGCTTGCCTGTTATTCTTCAATAGCAGACGGCGCTACCGCCTTGCCACTGGGGCCGCTGCGCTTGCCGGTTCAATATGACAATCTTTTCGAGAGCTGGTCTACTTCCTGCCTTCGCAGCTTAGGCGCGCCGGAAAATATCCCTCGGCGCGGCCTTTTCCTCTTTCGCTGGTGCCTCCATAGCGCGACTTGTCCACTTTTTCACCCCCCTATTTACACCCGCAAACGTTGGTAAACGTAAGCGTCCTTGCTTTAAATCTCGCCTGAGGTGCTAAGTTAAAAAGTTAGTTTATTCCAACTTAATTCATTGAATGTGAATGAATGGAGGCGAGGGCGGGAATTGAACCCGCGCATACCGGTTTTGCAGACCAGTGCATTACCACTTTGCTACCTCGCCGTTCTCGATGTCGAGAGCCGGGGACGGTAGGGGGTGTGGGGAGGAAGTCAAGGGGAAGGGCGAAAGGGGAGGGTCGAGAAAGTTTAAGGTTTAAAGTTTGAAGTTTCAAGTTGGCCGGAGCGCCCGGAGGGCGTGGTTGCGGGGGCCTGAGGGGGTGGAGGAAGGGGGGAGGTGATGTGGGGGTGGGGGAGGGATTGTTACGAGAGGAGGGGTTTTACGACGTGGGAGGGTTCGACGCCGGTGAGTTTGAAGTCGAGGCCTTGGGAGCGGAAGGTGAAGCGTTCGTGGTCGATGCCGAGCTGGTGCATGACGGTGGCGTGGAGATCGCGGACGTGGACGGGGTTTTCGGCGACGTTGTAGCTGAAGTCGTCGGTGGCGCCGTAGGTGGTGCCGGGCTTGATGCCGCCGCCGGCCATCCACATGGTGAAGCAGCGCGGATGATGATCGCGTCCAGCCTCGGGGCTGTCCCATTTGCCCTGACCGGCGACGCCGCGGCCGAATTCGCCGCCCCAGAGGACGAGGGTGTCATCGAGCAGGCCGCGCTGCTTGAGGTCTTTGATGAGTGCGGCGCTGGGCTGGTCCGTGTCTCGGCAGCGGGCGGTGCACCAGCTTGGCAGGCGGCTGTGGTGGTCCCAGTCGGGGTGGAAGAGCTGGATGAAGCGGACGCCGCGCTCGGCGAGGCGGCGGGCGAGGATGCAGTTGGCGGCATAACTTCCGGCGCGGCGGGAGTCGGGGCCGTACATCTCGAAGACGTGGTCGGGTTCGTCAGTGAGATCGGTGAGCTCGGGGACGCTGGCCTGCATGCGGTAGGCCATTTCATACTGGCGGATGCGGGTGGTGATCTCGGGGTCGTGGGTCTGCTCGAAGCGCATCTGATTGAGCTCGGCGAGGCCATCGAGCATGCCACGGCGGAGGTGGCGGGGGAGGCCGGCGGGGTCGGTGAGGTAGAGGACGGGGTCTTTGGAGTTGCGGAGCTTGACGCCTTGGTAGCGGGAGGGAAGGAAGCCGCTGCCCCAGTAATGATCGTAGAGGGGCTGGTCGCTGGGGCGCTGCATTTTGGAAATGAGCACGAGGTAGTCGGGCAGATTGCGGTTCAGGCTGCCGAGGCCGTAGCTGATCCAGGAGCCCATGCTGGGGCGGCCGGGGAGCTGATGGCCGGTGAGGAACTGCGTCATCGCGGGCGCGTGATTGATCTGATCTGTGGTCATCGATTTGATGAAGCAGAGATCGTCCGCGACGCCTTGAAGATGTGGCAGCCATTCGCTGATGGTGGCGCCGCTTTGACCGCAGCGGGAGAACTTGGTGATGCCAGGCAGGATGAGCTGCTTCTGGCCGGAGGTCATGGTGGTGAGGCGCTGGCCGTTGCGGACGGACTCGGGGAGCTCGGTGCCGGCGAGGCGCATGAGGCCGGGCTTGTGATCGTAAAGTTCTAGCTGGGAGGGGCCGCCGGATTGGGTGAGGAAGATGACGCGCTTGGCCTTGGGGGCGAAATGGGGAAGGGAGGGGAGGCCGAAGGTTTCCTGCTGGGCCAATGAGTCCAGAGCCATGGCACCGAGGGAGACGCCGGTGCATTGGCCTAGGAAGTAGCGGCGGGTGGTGTGGAGGGAAGAGGATTCACTCATGGGTGATGGTTTTGGGGAGAGCAAGAGTCAGGGGGGAGGCGGAGACTGAGGCGGCATTGGAATGCCGCGGTCCCAGGGCCAGAGTGCGGCTACTCATGGGTGATGGCTTCGTCGAGATTGAGGACCATGGTGGCAACCAGGGTGTGGGCGGCGTGGTCGGGGGTGGTTTGCAGCTTGCGGGCGTCTTCGGGGTGCGCGCGGTAGTGGGAGAGGGCGCGGTCGAGTTCGCGCTGGAGGATGGTGAGCTCCTGGGTGCTGGGTTTGCGAGAGAGGACAGACTGGTAGAGGAGGGGGAGGCGGTCTGGGGCTTTGGCGGCGAGCATGCGTGTGGCGAGAGCGCGGGAGGCTTCGGCGATGGTTTCGTCATTGAGGAGGGTGAGGGCCTGCAGAGGGGTGTTGGTGCGGGTCATGGCGACTTCGCAGACGCGGCGCTGGGCGCTGTCGAACAGGAAGGTGGGGGCGATGCTGCGACGCCAGAAGGCGTAGAGGGTGCGGCGGTGTTGGGCGGCGCCCTGGCTGGGCTCATAAGTGAAGCGGCCCATGAAGATCTCCTCCCATACGCCTTCGGGCTGGTGGGGGCGCACGGGCGGGCCGCCGAGGGCGGGATTGAGGAGACCGGAGGAGGCGAGGGCGGCATCGCGGATCATCCAGGCGGGGAGGCGGAAGCGGGGGCCACGGGAGAGGAGGAGATTTTGCGGGTCGGAGGGGCTGGTATGGTCTGATGCCTGCTGGTAGGTCTCGCTGGTGACAATGAGCTTGATGAGTTTTTTGATGTCCCAGCCGTTTTCCATGAAATCGACGGCGAGCCAGTCGAGGAGTTCGGGGTGAGTGGGGCGCTGGCCTTGCAGGCCGAAGTCATCGGGGGTGCGGACGAGTCCGGCGCCGAAGAGCATCTGCCAGACCTGGTTCACAAAGACGCGGGCGGTGAGCGGGTTGTCCTTGGACGTGATCCATTTGGCGAGGCCGATGCGATCGCGTGCGAGGTCTGCGGGCCAGGGAGCGATGGCGGCGGGGACATCGCGCTGGACGACATCGCCTTTCTTGTCCCAGACACCGCGGAGGAGGACGTGGGTGTCGCGAGGTTCTTTGCGTTCGGAGAGGACCATGACGTTCAGTTTGCCGGCGGCGGACTGGACTTCCTTGAGCTGGGAGCTGGCGCGATCGAGGGAGGCTTTGGCGAACTGGTAGGGGGCGTGGTCTTCGAGGAACTGGGCGAGAAGGCGGTCGCGCTCAGTTTTGCCAGCGGCGAGTTGTTCGAGCGGGGTGGGGCCGAGTTCGCGGACGGCGGGGCCGGGCTGGTCGGTGGCGGAGACGCGGAAGCTGGCGATGTTGGCGTCGCCATTGGTGGAGCGGTGGCGGAGTTCGAAGATGAGCTCTTCGTCGCTTTCGAGTTCGAGGGGTTCGGCGAGGCCATAGAGGGCGGTGTGGGGCTGGTCTTTGGGGAAGCCTTTGGTGGTCCAGCCATTGCGCGGGTCGTCATCGAGCGTGCCTTTGACATCGCCGTATTCGCGGGCCTTGCCTTCGACCTTGGTGTCTGCGATGGCGTATTTGACGAGGATGTCGCGGATCTGGGAGCTTCCTTTGCGACGGACCTGGACTTTGATGTCGGTGAGGATGAACTCGCCGTCCTTGCCGCGGGAGAGGACGCCGTTTTGCGGAAGGATTTCGAGCTTCAGGCCTGTAAGGCGGGGGAGTTTGACGGAGGTGGAGATGAGGCGGTAGTCGTCCTGTTTGGGATTGGGGCCGGTGGCGGTGACGATGCCATCTTTGGACTGAGCGAGTTTGGAGCCTTCCTGAGATTCCACGGTGCCGTGGATGATGTGCCAGGCGGTGAAGCCGTTTTTGACGGCGGCCTGTTTTTCAGCGAGCCATTTCTCGAAGGGTTTTGCGGCGTCTGCTTTGGCTTTGGCTTCGACGGGCTTGCGGGCATCGACGAGTTTTTGGGATTCCTCGACGGCGCGTTTGGCGTGGGGGGACTGGTAGCTGAGGTAGGGCGTGGCTTTGGAGCCTGCGGCGCCGTCTTCGTCGATGCTGTTGAAGAAGGCGTTGAGCGCGTAGTAGTCGTGCTGGGAGACCGGGTCGAATTTGTGCGAGTGGCACTGGGTGCAGCCGAGGGTGAGGCCGAGCCAGACGGTGCCCATGGTGTTGACGCGGTCGATGACGTAGTCGATGCGCGACTCTTCTTTGTCGCGGCCGCCTTCGCCGTTGGTCATGTGGTTACGATGGAAGCAGGTGGCGAGTTTTTGCTCGGGCGTGGCATTGGGCAGGAGATCGCCGGCGAATTGTTCGAGGGTGAATTGATCGAAGGGTTTGTTCGCATTGAAGGACTCGACGACGTAGTCGCGCCAGGGCCAGTTAGTGCGGGAGGCGTCGGACTGGAAGCCGTCTGTGTCGGAGTAGCGGGCGGCGTCGAGCCAGTTCATGGCCATACGCTCGCCGAAATGCGGGGATGCCAGCAGGCTGTCGATGTTCAGTTGCTCCGATGTCGGAGGGAGGCCGGTGAGGTCGAAGGAGAGGCGGCGGAGGAGGGTGTGAGAGGGGGCTTTGGGGGAGAGGGTGAGGCCTTCTTTGGCGAGTCGGGCTTTGACGAAGAAGTCCACGGGGTGGCCGGTGGCTTTGGCTTTCACGGGTTTTTCGAGGGACCAGTGTTTGCCCCACTTGGCGCCTTCGGCGATCCAGCGTTTGAGCATGGCGACCTGATCGGGCTTGAGGGCGGGCTTGTGGGACTTCGGAGGAGGCATGAGCTCCTCGGGGTCGGAGGTGACGATGCGGTCGATGAAGTCACCGGATTTTAAGACTTCGCGGGCGCCTGCTTCGGTATCGAGGCGGAGGTCGGCCTTGCGGTGTCCGGCGTCCTGGCCGTGGCAGGAGAGGCAGTTGTCTGAAAGGAGGGGCATGACCTCGCGGCTGAAGCTCACCGGGTCCACCGCATGGGCGGAAAATGGCAGGGCGAGGAGCAGAGGGAGGAATTTTGACATGCGATGCACCATGGAGAGACCAACGCCGAGGAACATGCAGCGTGCTTGCATGGGCTTTGGACAATCCTGATATTTTTGCGTGGCCCGGGAGGGAAGGCGGGACGTAACCCAACGCGCATGCCTCGTGTCTCACGTCTTATTCTTGTACTCGGCGACCAGCTTGATCTGAAATCGGCGGCGCTGGAGGATATGGACGCGGAGCACGACGTGGTGTGGATGGCGGAGGTGGCGGAGGAATCGACCAAGGTGTGGTCCACGAAGGCGAGGATCGCGATGTTCATCACGGCGATGCGGCATTTTCGCGAGGCGCTGCGGGAGAAGGGCTGGAGGGTGATCTACCACGAGATGGGAGAGCATCCGAGTTTTGGCGAGGCGCTGAGGGCTGATTTGGAAAAGCTGAAGCCGGGCAAGCTGGTGATGGTGCAGGCCGGAGAATGGGCGGTGCAGCGGGAGATTGAGCGGGTGGCGAAGGAAAACGGGGTGCCGCTGGAGGTGCGTGAAGACGGGCATTTTCTGTGCACGAGGGCGGAGTTCGCCAAACATGCGGAGGGGCGAAAGCAACTGCGGATGGAGTTTTTCTACCGCGAGATGCGGCAGAGAACGGGTGTGCTGATGGAGGATGGGAAGCCGGCGGGTGGGCAGTGGAATTTTGATCACGACAATCGAGAGAGCTTTGACAAGCACGGTCCTGGGCTGCGGGTGCCGCCGAAGAGGTTCAAGCCGGATGCGATCACGCAGGAGGTGATCGAGATGGTGAACGAGCGCTTTGCGAAGCATCCGGGGGTGCTGGAGGAGTTTGACTGGCCGGTGACGGCGCGGGAGGCGAAGGCGGCGCTGCGTGATTTCATCGAGAACAGGCTGGCGGAGTTTGGGCGGTATCAGGATGCAATGTGGACGAACGAGCCGTGGCTTTATCATTCACGGCTGAGCGCGGCGATGAACCTGAAGCTGCTGGATCCGCGGGAGGTGCTGGCTGCGGCGGAGAAGGCGTGGCGGGAGGGGAAGGCACCGCTGGCGGCGGTGGAGGGTTTTGTGCGGCAAATCCTGGGCTGGCGGGAGTATGTACGTGGCATTTACTGGCATTTGATGCCAGAGTATCTGGAGCGGAACGCCATGCAGGCGCATGAGCCGCTGCCGGATTTTTACTGGACGGGTGAGACGGAGATGAACTGCCTTCGAGATGCGATCACACAGACGCTGCGGCTGGGCTATGCGCACCACATCCAGCGGCTGATGGTGACGGGGCTGTTTGCGCTGCTGTTTGGCGTGGACCCCCGGAAGGTGCACGAGTGGTACCTGGCGGTGTATGTGGATGCGGTGGAATGGGTGGAGCTGCCGAACACGCTGGGCATGTCCCAATACGGCGACGGCGGTGTGATGGGGAGCAAGCCGTATGTGGCGAGCGGAAAGTACATCCAGCGCATGAGCAACTACTGCAGCGGCTGCCGGTATGACCCGGCGCAGAGCACGGGGCCGAAGGCCTGTCCGTTTACGACATTATACTGGGACTATCTGCTGCAGCATGAGCCGAAGCTGCGGCAGAATCAGAGGATGAGCATGCAGCTCAAAAATCTGGCTCGGCTGGATGACAAGCAGCGCGCGGCGATCCACATGCACGCAAAGAAGGTTCGGGAAACGAATTTAAAAATGCCATGAGTACATCCTCCAACCAAAAACGCAGCGGCTGGGCGCTGGTGGTCTTTTTGCTGATCACGTTCGCGGCGCCGGCCTTGAGCGCGTTTATTGAGATGCCGGGGCCGTGGTTTGATGCACTGCGAAAGCCGCCGCTGAATCCACCGAAAGAGGTGTTTGGGCCGGTGTGGACACTGCTGTACACGCTGATGGCGGTTGCGGCGTGGCTGGTGTGGAAGCGTGAGGGCTTTGGGCCGGCGTTGAAGATTTATTTTGTGCAACTGGCGCTGAATGCGGCGTGGACGCCGATCTTCTTTGGGGCGCATGCGCTGGGGCTGGCGCTGGGAGTGATCGTGGCGATGTGGGTGACGATCCTGATGACGTGGCTGAGCTTTCGAAAGGTGAATGCGGTGGCCGGGTGGCTGTTTGTGCCGTATCTGGGGTGGGTGTCGTTCGCGACGTATTTGAACTTCAGTTTCTGGCAGTTGAATGGTTGAACGATGAAACATGGACCGCAGCCTGCTGTTCGTGAAGCCGCGCATGGTGTGGATGCGGCTGCGATCCGTGAATGCCTGCTGAGGCTGGCGGCGGGCAGGAGCGAGGGGGCCACCTATTGCCCCTCGGAGGCGGCGCGTCAGCTGAGTCGTGAGTGGAGGCCGCCGATGCAGCGGGTGCGCGAGGTGGCGGCGGAGCTGGTGGATGAAGGGCTGCTGGTTTGCACACAGAAGGGTGTTGTCGCTGATCCGGTGGCGGCGAAGGGGCCGATCCGGCTGGCGAGGCGGGCGAAGGCGTAGGCGGTGGGTGAAGAATTGTGATGTCGTGGTATGGCGGCGGTTTGTGTCACCGCTATGCGGTTCTACGGTGTTCGGGGGGCGTGGGTGGTGCGGGACCGTGAGTTGGCACCCACGGCTATGGTTGTTCCAGCCCTACGGGCTTACGGAGGGATGTCGCGGCGGGTTGGCAGCAAGGAAGGCGCAAGTTTTCGTGGCATCGAATGCAGGTCCTCAAACAATGGCTGGTAGGAAATGGCACTCGATTAAGGGCAATTGTTGTGATTTTCGGTGCTGCTACACGCAGGCGTGCGGCGATGCATTTTGCAGACGCTGCTGGCACAGGGCAGACCGCGGCGAAGCGCTGGCTTTGCTTCCCGATTTGCTCGTCGTAACCCAGGGTCGCCTCGCCGAGGCTCGGCTGACCCTGGGCCGTAATCCGCAGCCCTTTCAGGGCTGATGCGATTTCGAAAGCGATGATGCCAAGGGAGATTTAGCGGATCAGAAACGCGCCGCGAAAGGGAGAAGCAACTTCACGATGCAAGCCGTTAGCCGAGTGCCATTCATGTCAGGTAGCTCCTTGTTGAATCTACTCCGCGGTCGCGCGCGTAATCCGCTGCTGCATGGCTGTGCACACTTTGATTTCTGAGCAGACGATCTCCGCGCCGGTGGGGGAGGTGTGGGCTTTCTTTTCGAATCCGCGCAATCTGGCCCGGATCACTCCGCCGGGAATGGGGTTCTCGATTGAGGAGAATGGCCTGCCTGCGACCATCCGGCCCGGGCTTATGATCATTCACCGGCTGCGGCCGCTGTTGGGCATTCCGGTCACGTGGCTGGCGGAAATCACCCACGTGGTGGAGGGACGGCGCTTTGTGGATGAGCAGCGCGTGGGACCGTATGCAGTCTGGCACCATGAGCATGAGTTTGAAGACCTAGGCGACGGACGCACCCGGATGACCGACCGCGTGACGTATGTGCTGCCGTTTGGCCCGCTGGGGGAGCTGGTGCATCCCTGGCTGGTGGCGCCGAAGCTGAAGCAAATCTTTGCGCATCGGGAAAAGGCGGTGCGGGAGATTTTTCCGGGCTGATTTTTTTCGTCAACCGACACTCTAAAACGAAACACACATGAGTTCTAAAAAGTGGCTGATCACCGGATGTTCCAGCGGCTTTGGCCGGGCGATTGCCGAGGCGGCGCTGGCGGCGGGGCAGCAGGTCATTGCCACGGCGCGGGACGTGCGCAGCATCGCGGATCTGGAGAAGGCAGGATGCTGCGAGGTCATGGCGCTGGACATCACGGATGCGGAGAATATTCGCGAGGTGATCGCGGCGGCGGGAGCGCTGGATGTGATCGTGAACAACGCGGGCTATGGGCTGATCGGCGCGGTGGAGGAGTGCAGTGACGAGCAGATTCGCCGTAGTGTGGAGACGAACTTCTTTGGCCCGCTGAATGTGATCCGCGCGGTGCTGCCGGGACTGCGGGCGCAGAAGCGCGGGCACATTGTGAACATCAGCGCAGCGGCGGCGATTTCGAATTACCCGGGCTTTGGCATCTATGGCGGGGCCAAGGCCGCGCTGGAGATGATGAGCGAAAGCCTGCGACTGGAGTTGGCGCCGCTGGGTATTCAGGTGACGCTGGTGCAGCCGGGGCCGTTCCGCACGGATTTCATCGCGCGCGGTTTGGAAAAGGCTGCCACGCAGATTGCTGATTATGATGGCAGTGCGCGGAAGTTTGCCACGTTTTTAGAGACGGTGACCGGAAAGCAGCCCGGTGATCCGGTGCGTGCGGCGGAGGTCATCGTGAAGATGGTGCTGGATGGCGAGGCACCGCCGAGGCTGCCGCTGGGCAAGTATGTGGTGAAGAAGATGCGGGCCAAGGCGGCGACGCTCACGCGCGAGGCGGAGCGCTGGGGAAACGTGGCGGCGGCGACGGATTTTCTGGGCTGATCTGCAACAGCGAGTGGCGGAAGCAGAGGAGTCGTCAGGCATGCGTCAAAGGATGCGGGGGAAATAGGCGCAATTGCTGAGCCTATGCCGAGATTTTTTTGGAATATGGCGGTTGTGTCACCGCCTGAGGCCGTGACTAGACCAACTCTCAAAAATCTTGCCACATTGCCCGGACGGCGGAGCGGCCCCATTGGCGGCGTTAGTCGCTTGCCTGTTATTCTTCAATAGCAGGCGGCGCTCCCGCCTTGCCACTGGGGCCGCTGCGCTCGCCGGTTCAATATGACAATCTTTTCGAGAACTGGTCTAGGTCCGCGACGGGAGGGGAATTAGCCCGAAGAGGGGATGATCGTTTGTTCGACTTAGGGGCAGTTGAGGCGTAAACAAAGGTACCCCGAATGAGAATCCCCGTTGTCTATGAGCTGAACGGCCGCCGCTTCTGCCTGCTGGTGCAGGATGGGGAGACGATCAGCGTGGGGAGCGGGGAGGGCTGCAGCATCCGGGTGGAGCGAGAAGGGGTGAAGGAGCTGGAGCTGAAGGCGCTGGAGCTGAAGGCGCAGTTTGTGAACAACTGCCAGCTTGTGGTGGTGACTCCGGTCAACGGCGGCGTGCCGTATGCGCAGCCGCTGCCGTGGAAGCTGAAGCTGGAGGGAGTGACGCTGGAGCTGTGCCGGCCGGGCCCGGGGACGAAAGAGACTGCAGGCGGAGCTGGGCGCGAGGTGGTGCTGCAAGGACTGGGAGGTGGAGAAACGAGGGTGATGATGCAGGCGGGAGAGCCGCTGCTGGTGGGGGCGGGGGATGAATGTGGTGTTTTGATTTCCGACGAAGGCTGTCCGGAGGTGCTGCTGGCGCTGTGGACGGCTGGCCGCAAGGTTCTGGTGCAGGTGGTGGACCCGCGGTACGTGGTGGGCTGGCTGGGACGCGCGGGCGAGATGGAGGCGGAGCTGGAACTGCCGCTGAGTTTGAGCATTGGAGGACGAGTGATCCTGATCAGCGCGGGGGATGCATCTGTGAGCAAGACGCAGGGGCCCATGGCAAAGCCGACGGTGCCAGCGCTGGCACCATTGCCGAAGGTGCCTGGGATTCAGGCGAAGAATGCGGACTATGCTCCGAAGATTGTCTCGCGTCAGGCCAAGGCGCAGGAGGCCCCGGAGGATGAGGGGACCAAGCCGGCGGGCAAACCCGTGGTGCAGGCTGCGATGTATGGGAGCAGCCCGGTGCCGCTGCCGCGACACCCGACAGCCGAAGATCCGGCGCTTTTGAAGGAGCCGGTGATCAGCGAAGAAAAGCCGTACAGCCCGACGTTTTTTCTGCTTTGCAGCTGGCTGCTGGTGGTGCTGATTTTTGCGGTGGCGCTGCTGCCCGGGCAGGGAGTGCTGACAGCGGAGCAGATGAAGCAGTTGTGGTATGCCGCGGGGGGGACGCTGATCGTGACGCTGGTGCTGGGGCTGGGGGTGATGCTGAAATGAGGCTGGTTTTTTAACGTGGGTGTCATACAGCGGAGCATGCCGCGTCACTGAGCGGGAAATGAATGGAACGCGCCATCGCCGACCAGCTCGAAGCTCTGCACGCCGACGCCTTTGGCTGGGCGCTGCACTGCTGTGCGGGGGATCACGGACGGGCGGAGGACGTGCTGCAGAACGCGTACCTCAAGCTGGCGCAGGAACGTGCGGGGCACGACGGGCGCTCGAGCTTCAAGACGTGGTGGTTCGGGGTGATCCGCTTCACGGCGCACGAGGAGTTTCGGCGGCTGCGGTATCGCGAGTCCCTGCTGGGCAGGCTGCTGCTGCAGATCACGGGGGATGGGTGCGATTCGCGTCCTTCGCCGGCACGAAAGATGGAAATGGACGAGCGGAATGCCGAGCTGAGGCGCTGCCTGGCGCAGCTGCCTGCGAGGCAGGCGGAGGTGCTGCATCTGGTGTTCTACCAGGATCTGACACTGAACGAGACGGCGAATGTGATGCGGGTGAGCCTCGGCTCCGTGCGCCAGCATTACGAACGAGGCAAGGCGCGGCTGCGCGCTCTGCTGCAAACGGACCCTGGAAATGAAACCTGATTCTGACAACGATCTTCTGGAAGTCTTTGCGCATGCGCGCCGGTGCGACCGTGAGGATGCGCCTGCATGGCGGCCTGAGCTGCTGAACGCACCCGGACCCGTAAGGCGGCGCAGCGTGTTGCGGCGGTGGATTGTACCCGCACTGGAGGTGGCATGTGTGATCGTCGTGGCGCTGCTGCTGGATGATGGTCCACGGCAGGAGAGGCCGCTGAGTGAAGCGCTGCCGCCGCTGCTTGAGTCGCAGCCAGGAGAGCTGTTTGCGAGCCTGGAGCCTTCGCTGCTGACATTTGAAGCGCCTTCAGATTTTCTTTTTGACTCCCACCTCAACCCACACATTCCATGAAAAAGATATTCTGCTGTTTGTATTTGTCCGCCGCCGCCTGTCTGCCTGCCGCCCAGGTGGAAGAGTGGCTGAAGAGCGGTCTGCTGCATCCGGACATGATCGCGACGGTGCGTGATGAACTGGCGCTGACGCAGGAGCAGCAGGCGAAGCTGAATTCGCAGCTGAGCGAAGCGCGCAAGCAGGCCGAGCCGCTGGAGCAGGCGGTGAAGGAGCAGCAGAAGGCGCTGGGCCACCTGCTGCAAGACCCGGGGACGAGTGCTGACGCGGCCGCCGCGCAGCTGGCGAAGCTGCTGGAAGCTGAGGGCGCGGTGAAACAGCTGCAGCTGCGCGCGTTGATCGGGGTGCGAGATGTTTTGACGCCGGAACAGCTGGCGAAGGCCCGCAAACTGGGACCGCCCAAGATGGCCGGAGGCTCAAGCGGCAGCAGCAGCGGAGGCGGGCTGCAAGCCAGGGTGACGGAGAAGGCTGAAAAACTCAGGGCTGCTCTCGAAGGCCTCGGGGTGCCGCCGACGGAGGCGATGAAGTATCGCGGAGAGGAGATCGAAAAGCTCATCAAAAGCGGGCAGTTTGCGGATGCGAACGCGAAGCTAGATGAGCTGTATGTGGACTCCCATTACAAAGAGCTGGAGGCTGAAGTGGAGAAGGTGGACTTTTCCAAGTATGAGCCGGGGAGCACTGATCTGACCACCCTGCAGGAACGATTTGAAAGCGTGAAAGCGGCCGGGCAGGAGATCGTTTCTCTGCCACTGCTGCGCGAACTGCTGCAGGCGAAGGAAGCGTTTGAAGCGGCGAAGGATGCGCAGGACGCGGAGAAGGTGGGGCGCATACTCACCTATGTGGAAGGCAAGCTGAAGAAGTAGGCCGCTTTCATTCCTGTGTATGCGCAGCTTTGTCTTTCTGCTGGTTCTGGGTGGAGTTTCGGCGGTGGCTCTGACGCCTGAGGAGGCTGAGGGGCGGCTGCGCATGGCGGTGCAGATCGCGCGTGAGCGCAATGATCGTGCGCTGGTGGCGAGGGTGGAGAAGCTGGGAAGGGAGTTCAAAGCGGAACTGCCGGCCGATGCGGAGGTGAGGCTGCGCGAAGCGGAGACGGCGGTGGGCATTGACCCCGGCGGCTGGGCGATGGCGGGACAGCCGCTGTTTCATCCCACCGCGGAGATGAAGGCGAGGCAGGCTGAGCTGAATGCGCGACTGGCGGAGGCGATGAAGAGTGATGATGCCGCGCAGGTGCGGGCGGTGACGCGTGAGATGCTGAAGGTGCTGGGCGATCAAGCGGGTGTGCCGGATGGACGACGAGCGGGAAAAAAGGCGGAGCCCGTCACGCTCGGCGAGGCGGAGGCGACGCGGCTGTTTGTGGAAGCTTTGAAGAGCGAAGGAAGGCGGGTGCGCCAGCTCAGTGAAGGGCGGCCTTTTCCTGACCAGATGCTGCGGCTGTATGCCGATGTTTTGAACGGGGTGACGCATGTGCGGCCGTTTGCGGAGAAGCATCAGCCAGAGGCGGTGGTGGAACTGGACCGGCTGACGAGCGGGGTGGCAGGTATGTTGGTCCGCCTGCAGCAGCCTGCGGGCTTTTTTCCGTTTCCCGATCTGCGCGGCAAAAACATCCGCTTTGGTGCCATGATCACGCGGCAGGTGGAGGCTGGCACGGTGGAGGTCAAAGATGGCTGGGTGATCTCCGCGGATCCGGATGGGGGCACGCAGTTTGACACGGGCGTGTGCGGCGCGGCGCTGCTGCAGGCGGGCGTGCTGCATCAGAATGCGGAGTGGAAGCAGGCTGGACTGCGGGCTGCTGACTGGGCGCTGGCGCAGAAATGCTGCGCGAACTTTAACTACAACGCCTTCTCGGTTTCTCTGCTGACGCAGGCGTACCTGGCCACGGGGGACATGAAATATCTGGAGGGAGCGCTGAAGAAATTTCGCGTGGGAGTGGCCCCGGGACAGGCACCGAACGGGCGCTGGATGGACGCGCACAATGCGCGCACGGTTTACCATGTGATCATCGTGCGCGGGCTGGGAGAGCTGGCGATGGCGCTGACGCTGCCGAAGGAGCGTCTACAAGAGCGGGAGGAAGTGGATGCCGTGCTGAAACCGGCGCTCCAGGCCCTGCTCGATGAGTTTGACGCCATGGGCCTGACGGTGGAGGCGCTGCCGGAGCTGAAGATTTTGACGGCGCTTTATCCCGAGGATGGGCGTTTAAAAACCGCGGTGCAGAGCATGGAGGGGAGCATCATTGGCAAATGTACGGACGGAAAACAGGTGAAAATGGGGGCCAGCGTGACCCAGCTGGCATGGGTGGTGGGGGTGAAACCGTAGAAAAGTTTCGTTTGCCTTTGGCCCGTTTCCGGCGATAAAACGCCGTAAGTCACCTGTTAAGGGTCAGGCTCAGTCGTTCATCAGGTGATTTTGAAATCCGTTGGTGTTCATATACCGATGATCGGGGCTGGTTCTGAAACGAGGCAGAGGACCGCACCCAACAAAGAAAGATATGAATACCAAGATGTACGTGGGCAACCTGCCCTTCGCCGCTCAGGAACAAGACGTTCGTGAGCTGTTTTCCCAATACGGTGGTGTCACCGAAGTCTTCCTCCCGATGGATCGTGAAAGCGGTCGTCCGCGTGGCTTTGCCTTCGTGACCATGGACTCCGCGGAAGCGATGAATGCTGCGATCAATGCGCAAAACGGCCAGGAATTCATGGGCCGCAAGCTTGCCATCAATGAAGCCCGTCCGCGTGAAGAGCGTCCGGCAGGCGGTGGTGGCGGTGGCGGACGTGGCGGCTATGGCGGCGGCGGCGGTGGCCGTGGCGGCTATGGTGGTGGCGGCGGCGGTGGCGGCGGCTACGGTGGTGGCGGCGGCGGCGGTGGCCGTGGCGGCTACGGTGGTGGCGGCGGCGGCGGCAAGCGCGGCGGTGGCGGCGGCTATGACCGTGGCAACCGTGGCGGTGGCGGCGACGAAGGCGGCTGGTAAGACCTGCCCCCTCTAATCAGAAATTTACGCCCGTGACACGGCGAGCGACGTTCAAGCGTCCTCCTGAGTCACGGGCTTTTCTGCGTTTACAAAGAGGGCGAAGACCCCGGCGAGGACGAAGGCGCCGGCGCACATCCACACGCCTTCGTGGTAGTCGTTGTTGGAGTCGAACACGTTCAGCACACGGCGAAACATGAGCGCCATGAGACCGGCGCCGATATTGCCCCACATGTTTCCCCAGCCGAAGAGCTGAGCCTGGTACCTGCCGCTGATGTCCTGCATGGTAGTCCACATGGCGGGGAGGCCGAAATCGGCGAAGAAGGTGACGAGGCCAAAGGCGATGGCCATGCCGAGAGGGGAGTCCGTCCAAAGCGCCAGAGGGTAGCACGCTGCGGCGGCAAATTTGGTGAGGGACATGGGCAGCATGCGGCCAAGCCGTTTGCCGAAGCGGCGAGTGAGGGCATCTGTGACGGAGCCGCCGAGTGGGAGGGCCAGAATGCCGATGGAAAGGGCGGCCGTAGTGATCCAGCCGGCATATTTCTCCTCCACGTGCATGACGATTTTCAGATAGTCTGAAAGGTAGAGGACGAGGAAGGCCCAGCCGATGTTGGTGAAGAACTGCACGGCATTGGCATTCCAGAGATTCACGCTGCGGCAGGCTGCGGCGAAGGGGAAACGGCGCGGCGGATTTTTCACAGGCTGGAAGTCACCGCGCCCTTCTGCGAGGAGATCGATCTCGGCCGAGTTGCACTGCGGGTGCTGGCGGGGGTGATCCCGGAAGACGCGCCAGTACCACCAGGCGACAAAGATGCCGGCGCCGCCGTAGATCCAGCCTGCATAACGCCAGTTTCCCGCAGAGATGATGACATAGGCCGTCAAACCCGGGGCAACGGCACCGCCGACCCGCCCACCCCAGGCGATGATGCTGCTGGCGAAGCCGCGCGAGCCGATGTGCGCCCAGCGGGTGACCAGGCTGCTGCCGGCCGGATAGTAGCCGGCCTCTGCGAGACCGCACAGCAGGCGGGCAATGAGCAGTGTGGCGAACCCGGTGGCAAAGCTGGTCATGGCGGTGAACAAAGACCAGGTGGCGATGTAGATGGTGATGAGGATCCGGCCGTTGAAACGATCGCTAAGCCAGCCGGCGGGCACCTGAAAAAGCGCGTAGGCCCAGAAAAAGACGAGCTTGACCCAGTCGGCCTGAGTGACAGAGAGCTGGATGTCTTTCTTGAAGGACAGAGAACCAATGATGTCCGCCAGGCAGATGCGGTCCAGGTACATCAGGAAGGACACCATGGTCGCCGTGGCAAGGATTTGATGACGGACGATGGTAGGGCGGGAGGAGGAAGACATGGGCACAGACAAGACGCAGAAATTCAGCCAGCCCTAGCAGGATTCCGGCTTGATGAACAGACCGAAGTCGTGCAAGAGCCGGGTAGTCGAAGGCCAATTGCGATGTATTGAATAGGATTGCAGGCCGCGTAGTCTCACAGAACCTTCCCGCCATGACAGCCATTAAAAACCTTACAGCCTTGCTGGTGCTCAGTTTCCTTGCTTCCGGGGTGCTGGGCTGGTTTCTGTTTCAAGCGAACACGGACCTGGCGTTATTGCGAGCGGAAATGGAGACGAGCAAGGCCGAGCACCAGGAAGAACTGAAGGCGAAGGAAGGGGAGTTTCAGCGCACCCTGGACTCACAGGCAGCGCAGCACCAGAAGATGATCACGGCGCTGAACGACGAGCACGAGAAGAAGATCGACGAACTGCGCAAAGGAGAGCGCAAACGGCTGGCGATCGCGGCGAAGGAGTTTGAGAACATCTTTGAAGGCAACAAGACGACGCTGCAGTACATCGACCTGCTGGAGGACAAGGTGAAGGCGGGGCAGACGCTTTCGAAGGCCGAGGTGGAAAAGCTGACGATCATCACCACGGGGCTGGGCTACCTGAAAAAGCAGTACCAGAAGCCCATGCAGGAGTTTCAGGAACTGGCGAACTACTTTGATGCGCAGGCGTCCAAACACATCGAGAAACCGAAGGGCGGCTTTTTCAAGAGGCTGTTCAGCAGTGATTTCCGCGAGGCGGAGAAGCAATACAACCGCCAGGAGGGAGCGAAGGAGGCGTTTGAACAGGCGCAGAGCAAATTCTCCACGACCTACAAGCAGGCCCAGAAGGTGATGGGGAGCGTCAATCTCGACGCGGACGCCCAGCTGAAGAAGCTGAACGCCTACATCGACGAGAAGCAGCAGCAGAACGCGAGCGATCTGTCGTCCTTTTTCGACAACGCGCGGAAGGCTCTGCGGACCCATCAGGATGTGCTCGATTTCGAGCCGGAAACCCCTCAGCTGCCGGGGCCGAAACCGCAGCTTTAAGACGCCTAAAGGGGTTGAGAAGGCTCGGTCAGTGATAGAGTGATGAGATCATGCCGTGCGTCGTGATTTGAGGAACAGCTGTGTAGGCGACAATAGGTGTATTTCTTGTTAAGCAAGCCTTGCGCGCTCCGGATACAGTCTAGCCTGTGGATCTTGGTCGGGTGGGAAGGGGCCTGCAGCGAACCGCCGGGGCACGCCTAGCTGCAACTGGGTGGGGAACGGGCCAAAAGGGCATTAAAAATGTGCTTTTCCCAAGTATGCCCTAAATAATATTCTAGAATAAATCCAAGATTTATTCCCAAATAAGGTGGAATCTTGATGGGATAAGTGAAAACTTTATCTCATAAATAAGAAAAGCTTGTCTTGCGGGCCCTTCTTTCTTTATACTGACAGATTCCCGAAAAATTCGATCATTTATGAACTTTCTACGCCTCCATCGCCAATTTATCAGCTCCCTGATGATTGTGCTCATGCTGTCCTGGCAAATCGGTCAGCCCCTTCGCGCGGCGACGCTTTACTGGGATCAGGACAGCAACACACTCAACGATGTGACCACGGGAGGTGGGCTTGGCGGAGCTGGTACTTGGAACACGACCTCATCACAGTGGTGGAATGGCAGCAGCTTGGGCGCGAGCACGCAGTCCGCGTGGAACAACCTCAATAATGACACGGCGCTCTTTACGGGCACGGCGGGTACGTTGACCTTGGGCGCGAACATCACGGTCGGTGGTTTGCAGTTCAATACCACGGCCTACACGATCTCGAACGGCTCCAACACGCTGACCTTTGGTCCAGCAACCACTCTCACACTGAACAACATTGCGGCCGCGACGATTACTGGGGCATTGGCAGGCACGGGGAGCAATGTGACCCTGAATGGCGGAGTTTTTGGGGGAATCACTGCTGGAACGCTCACTCTCAATGGAACCAGCACGGGGGGCTGGAGTGGCACCACCACCATCAACAATGGCATGACGCTGGCTCTTGCCGGTCTGAACCAGGCTTTGCTCAACACGAGCGGCATCGCCCTAAACAATGGTGCAATCACGCTGACGAACACTGTTGCTGGCGAGGCTGCATTGAACCGTGTCAACGATGGTGCCACGATCACCTCGAACGGTGGCACCATCACCGTCACCAACACGGCGAGTTCCTCGATCAACTATGCAGAGACACTCGGCAGCATCGTTCTCTCGAGTGGCCGCCTTACCGTCACCAGCACGAACAACAACACGTCGCCTTCCACTCAGACACTGGCATTGGGAACCATTTCGCACACGGGTGGTGCAGCCAATACGGCGCAAATGAATTTGACTGGCGCCAGCCTAGGCGCAACGGCGCAAAATGTGATCACGATTTCTGGTCAGGGTGCCACCGCGGCAAGCATCGCGCCATGGATGACTTATGGGGGCACGGATTTCGCCGCCTACAGCGCCACCAACGGAGTGATCGCTGCAACGACGAGCAACGTTGCTGCCACCTCAACGGGTGCGACCACGGACTGGAACGTCTCTGCGACGACGACGATCACCGCCGCCACGAATCCTTCCTACAAAACACTCAAATTCGCCGGAGGTACTGCGTTCACCCTGACTGGCACGGGCAACACCATCTCTGTGGGCGGCATTGTCGTCTCGGGTGCCACTCATCTGTTGACGGCTGGAACCGTGCAGGCGCTTACAGCCGGGGATCCGATCTACATGTTCATCGGTTCGAACCAGCTGACCTCCAGTGCCGTTTATCAAAACGTGGGAGCCGGTGCTACTGCTAGTGCGCTCGTTTTGGGTGGTGCGGGCACACTGGTACTCAGCGGTGTGAATACATACACGGGCGGTACGGTGATCAACAGCGGAATTCTGAGCATCGGTGCGGTAGGCAACATCGGTACTGGTGGCCTCACTTTCAATGGATCTGGGCAGCTCACCCTGAGTGCCGCCATCGGATCTCCGTTCTTCAATCGCACTATTGCTTTGAATAACGGTGCGATCGCCACCCTCTCGAACTCCACTTTCGCGAACACATATGCAGGCGCGATCAGCGGCACGGGCGGTCTGAACATCATACCCTCCACGGGTAACGTCACGCTAAGTGGTGCCAACAGTTTCACAGGTCCGGTTACTTTGAATCCCAGTGGCGCGGCAAACATCATTGTGACCAATGCATCGGCGCTGGGCAGCACGAACAATCCGGTCATCATGGGCAGCACTGCCTCCACGGGCAGCCTGCAACTGAGCGGCGTCAGCGTTTCGATCGGCTCTTTGTCTGGTGGTGCTGCGACGGGTGGTGGTGTGAATCTGGGTGGTGCCAATACGCTGACGGTTGGCAACAACAACGAGAATACCACCTATGCGGGTGTTATCTCAGGTGCCAGCGGCGTGCTCACCAAAGTCGGCACTGGCACCCTCACGCTCACAGGCACCAGCACCTACACCGGTGGCACCAACATCAATGGTGGTTTGATCAACATCGCCGCTCTGGCCAATCTCGGCACAACCGGTGTCACTTTCGGTGGTGGTGGGGTGCAGTTTGCCGCGCCTGGTCTCGATCTCTCGACCCGTGCGCTGACTTTTGCCGCTGGCGGTGCCACGTTCGACACCAACAACAACCAGATTATCTTCGCAAATCCTGTCGGCAACGGCGGTGCGGGCGGCCTCACCAAGGTCGGCAACGGAACTCTTGTTCTCAATGGAGCCAATACTTACACCGGTGCGACCACGGTGCGCAACGGCACCCTGCGCCTTGCCAACGCCCAGGCACTCGGCACCGGTTCCGCAGGGGTCACGGTGCAGAATGGTGGCTCGCTCTTGATTGTTGGTCTCACCACAGGCGGGGCAGGCTTGGGTGGTTCCCTCACCCTCAATGGCACCGGCGCGCTTGCAGGTCAAAACGGTGCCCTCGTCAGCACCGGCACCAGCAGCTATGCGGGCGATCTCGTGCTCGGTTCATCTGCCACCGTCTCGGTGGACAACGGCACGCTCAATCTCAGCAGCACCGGTGCGGTCACTGGCAGCGGTGATCTCACTTTGGGCGGTTCTGGCACCGGCACTCTTGCCGGCAGCCTGCAGACCGGCACGGGTGGCTTGAACAAGACCGGCACCGGCACCTGGACACTCACTGGCACCGGCGGCGGCAACACGGGTGCGCTCAGCATCACGGGCGGTATCCTCAACATTGCAGGTGGTGCGTTTGGCACCCTGAGCGGCACCACTTTGGGCGGTGGCACCTTGAATCTCACCGGCGGAAACCAGAACATTGGCAATCTCACCATCTCAGCGAATTCGTTAAACACTGTGACGCTTGCCGCAAGTGCCCTGCTCGGCACCGGAAGCCTCGCGCGAAGCACGGGTGGCACCGTGACTTTTGACATTTCAGCAACCGGAAGTTCTGTCTCTTCCTCGGGCAGCGGCACAGGTACTAATAACATCCTTGGCTATGCGGTGGTCAACGATGGCACCGCGACTGGGATGGCCCAAGTCAGCGGCGGTAACATCGTTCGGTTTGATTCCACCTCTGCCACCGTGCTGGCCGACAACAGCGACAACGCCGCCACCGACTTCACCACCCTCGGCATGGCCAGCAACCCCCTGCTCTGGAGCAACAGTCTCACCACCCGTGCGGTGAATTCACTGACCTTCGATTCCTCCGCCGGAACCCAGACCATCCACATGGGGGCGACGGGCAACATCCTCACGCTCACCAGCGGCGCGATCCAGAAGACCAACGCCAATAACGCCACCCTCCTCGGCGGTCAGATTGGCGCGAACAATTCTGAGGTCATTGTTCAGCAGAACGGCACCGGCACCCTGTTCCTCAAGAGCCCCGTCAGCAGCGGCACCGGCAGCCTTGTGAAACTCGGCGCCGGCACCTTGCAAGTCTCTGGTGGCATTGTCACCCAGACCGCTACTCTGAATGGCACCACCACCGTCACTGTCACGGACGGCTCCGCTCTCGCTGTCGGCCAGGCCGTCACCGGCGGTGGCATTGCAGCTGGCACCACCATCGCCAGCATCAGTGGCAACACCGTCACTCTGTCCACTGCGGCCACGGCTTCCATGTCATCGCCTCTGACTTTCGGCACCGGCAGTACTTACACAGGTGCCACGATCATCAACGGCGGCACGCTCCAGGCCGGCTCTTCCAGCATTCTGACGCCGGGCACTATCAGCAACAATATCGCCTCCTTCCAGACCTACACCGGAGGTCCTGTCGGCCCGAACTCCGCCGTCTCTCTCTCGAACCTGTCCGGTGCGGCCTTTGACATCAATGGCTTCAACGTGGTGGTCGGCTCGCTTTCCGGCGGCGGCTTGACGGGTGGCAACGTCCTCCTTTCCAATGGCGGCACCCTTACCGTGGGTGGTGGCAACCTGATCCAGAACGTTTCCACACCCACCACCAGCACGACTTTCAGCGGCCTGATCTCTGGCACGGGCAACCTCACCATCACGGGCGGTGGAGGTCTTACGCTGACGAACAGCGGCAACACCTTCTCCGGGCAGGTCAACGTCAACAGCGGCACCCTTGTGGTCAGTGGCAATCTACCCGTCAATGCCAACAGCGTGCTCGGCAACAGCAACACGGTGATCGCCGTCAACGGCATCGCTTCGGGTGCGTTGAACAGTGCGGGTCTGCCCGGGGGTTCTCTTGTCGTGCAAGGCGGTCTGGGAGCCACGGGGCTGACCATCAGCCGCAGTATCTCGGTTTCCGGCCGTGGCAACAATGATGTCGGCAGCGTCTTCAGCAACATTGGCAACAACACCTACAACGGCATCTTCACCACCACCAACAGCACGGAGTCCCGCCTGGGTTCGATTGCGGGCACCTGGACGATCGGCAATGCCGGCACGCTCTATCTTGGCACGGCGAACGGTTCATTCTTCACTACCGTTGGCGCGGGCAATATCGTCCTCAACGGGGTCGTCAGCGGAGGCGCCCTCAATATCTATGGCCTTTACATGGGGCAGTCGGGCGTCGTCAACAAGACGATGGTGATCAACAACTACAACAACACCCAGATCGGCGACATCCGTGTGGACGCTGGCACCATCCGGGTGTCCAATGGCGAGGCACTTGGCCAGGCGACTGCGGCGGGCAATATCTCCAAGCTGCGCGGCAACAACAGCGCCGGCTTCGAAATTCGCACGGATGCGCCCGGCACGTTCAGCAACATCAGCGGCACCGGCTCGGACACGGCGATCGGTTTCGTCCTTGATCGCGCCGTCGGCGGTGCGGGGCTGGGCACGCAGGTGCAGAATGCGAGCACCGGGATGCTGAGCTATGCCAGCGCGGCGGGCAACATCGTCTTCGGCGAAATGCTCATCGGCACCGGCGGCGGCCGGACCTGGACCTTCGCGGGCCGCGACGGTTACGGTGCCACCTGGGGCAGCGGTTCGGACGGTCTCTTCAACACCGCCACCAACGGCAGTCCGACTTTGGTGAACAACTCCAATGGTGTGTTGACGGTGGACGGTTCCATTACCGTGAGCAGTGATGGCACGGCGCGAAACTTTACTTTTACCAGCCTCGGTGACTCGGTGATGACAGGCTTCGTCCGGCAAGGTGGCGGTGCTAACACGACCTTCGTCAAGAACGGTTCTGGAACATTGGTCATTACCGGAACCAATACGGTCGCGGCTACCTCCAGCAACTTGACGACTGGCTACGCCGTTAATGCAGGCACCCTGCTGCTTTCGGGCAATGCCGTGACCATCAATAATGCCATCGGGGGAGCGCTCCGTCTGAACAATGGCGCGTTTGATTATCGGGGCCCCGGTGAGACCACGACCAAGCTGATCAACATGGATGGAACCTCGGCCAATGCCATCCTCCTGGCCAACCAGAGTGCGGCATCGCCGCTCATCTGGAGCGGCAACCCCATCGCCGCCGGGCAGCTGGGGGCCAAGACCTTGTTCTTGGGTGGAAGCAATACCTCCGCCAATGAAATCGCCGGGGTTATCGCGGGCGATGGCTCACTCGCCAAGGTGGGTTCCGGCACCTGGCTTTATGACCCGGCTACCACGACCTACCTCGCTGCTGGCGCGAGCACGGGATCATCGGGTGGCGCTGCCAATTCGAATACTTTCACGGTTACGGGAACCTCTGGTACCATCACAGTGGGACAGAGGGTCACTGGCGGCGGCGGTATTCCTGCCGGCGCCATTGTTACCGCCTACAATTCTGGCACTGGGTTGGTCACGATTGACCGCAACATCGGCACCTCCCTCACCGGGGGCGCCGTCACCTTCAATGCCGCCACCAACTTCACCGGCAGCGTCACGGTTTCCGGCGGCACCTTGCAGGTGAAGCCGACCGCGAACGCGGCTGGCGGGGCGACCGGTGGCAACCTGTTTGGCACAGGGCAAGCTCTGATCTTCGCCAACGACGCTCTGACGAACAACGGTTTCGCCGGCGGCACCTTCCAGGTTAACGCTTTTGGGACCATGAATGCGCTCCAGTCCCAGACCATGGGTGCACTCACCCCCACGGCGGGTCACGGGAAGATTGTGGTGGACGCGGGCACTGGTGGGTTTGTGAACAATCTGAACTTCGCCAGCTTCGGCACCCGCGGCGCTGGTGCCACGCTGAACTTTGCTCCTGCTTCGAGCAATGCGACCATTACCTTCACGGCGGCACCCACAGGGTTGAGCGGACAGATCGGCGGCTACGCCTACATTACCGCCGGCACAGGTGCCATTGACTTTGTCACCAATTCCACGACGCCTTCGGCCCTCGCGGCTGCGACAGCGTTCTCCACCGCCACAGGCAGCACGGGCACGAGCAATTTCATTCTCTCGGGCACCAGCGTCCCTGCTGGAGCGGCGGCGGCCAACACCGTCCGCATTGTGGGTGCGGGCCAGACCATCACTCTGGGTGGCGCGCTGACGATTACCAATACCAGCAGTGTGGCCACGGGGGGCATTCTGTTCGACAACACGAGTGGCGGAGCCACGATCAATGGGAGCAACATCGCAGGCACTGTCGCGGCGCAGGAACTGATTTTCATCGTCGGCGGCAATGCGGGCAGTGCGTCTGCCAACGCGCTGACTCTCAACTCCACCATTGGCGCGGGCGCAGCATCCATTTTCACGAAGTCCGGCAATGGCATGATGATCCTCGGCGGTACGAACACGTTTTCGGGCAATGCTTTCATCAATGAAGGCATCGTGCAACTCGCCGGCACCACCACGGCGACGATTGGGTCGCAAGCAGCCGCCAGCACCTTTACACTGCGGCAAGGTGCCACCCTCGACATCAATAATTCCGGTGCCTCTGTGGCGCCTTACACGGGTGCGACAGCGCTGAGCACTACGACGATCGGCGCCCTGACCGGCGCGGGCAGCATCACCAACGGCCTCAGCGGCACTCCTGCCGCAGCCGCTATTTCTATCGGGGTTGCAGCGACCAATGTCGGCGGCGTCTTTTCCGGCATTATTTCCGACGGCACCAGCGGCACCGGTGGAATGACGGTCATTCGCAACGGCGCCTCCGGCGCGGTCGCGCTCACCGGACTTAACACCTACACTGGCGCGACCATTCTCAGCGGCGGTGCGACCCTCACGGCAAACGTTCTGGCCAACGGCGGCACGGCCTCCTCCATCGGCCAATCCTCCAACGCTGCCGGCAACCTTGTCTTCAATGGCGGCACCCTGCGTTACGAAGGGAACAGCACGACGGTTTACTCGGCCACACAAACACCCTCGGTTTCCATTGACCGTCTCTTCACCCTGGCGGGGAACGGCGCTATCGACTCCTCCGGCAGCTTCGGCAGCCAGCAGTTCAACACAAACGTTGCCGCCAATCATGCCGCCCTTGTCTTTAACGGCACCAGCGGGACGGGTGGCGTCACCGGTACGGATGCGATTGCTCTTGCCGGCAATGCGGGGGCTCGAACCTTGACGCTGACGGGAAGTTCCGCTGGCGACAACGCGATCAACTTGAAGATCGCAGACCAAGTCTCGCCTGCCATCACCATCGCCGTGACCAAGACGGGTGCCGGGCACTGGGTTTTGGGCAACGTCAACAACACTTACACAGGTGCCACCACCATCACTCAGGGCCAGTTGGTCGCGCAGGATGCCAACTCCAACGCCACCAGTGCCACCACGCTGGCTGCCGGGACCTCAACCACGGATTTCTACGTCAACAGCACCAAAGGTCTGAGCATCGGCCAGGCCGTCACGGCGGGCGGCACCGGCACCATCGCCGCGATCCTTGATGAGACCCACGTGCGCCTGAGCACGGCCCAGACCATCGCCAGCAACACCGTGCTGACCTTCGGCAGCATCAACAGCCTCTCCAGCAGCAACCTCCTCTTCAACCAGGGCACGAACACCAACGAAGCGATCCTCGAAAGCGTGGGCACCTTCACCCGGTCCATCGGCACGGGTGCCAATCAGGTGCAGTGGGGCGCGAACCAGCACGGTGGTTTTGCGGCTTCCTCCTCGCCACTCACAGTCACCTTCGGCGGCAGCGCCAGCTTCGGCACGGGTGGCATCGGCAACGGCACGGGTGAGTTCCAGTTAAACTCCACGACCGCCCTGTCGGACGTGACGGTGACCGCCAACCTGAACCTTAACGGCGGGGTGCGTACGGTGCGGGTTTTCGATAACACCACGACCAACACCGACTACGCCACCCTCTCCGGCGTCATCAGTGGCGGCGCGGGAAGCGGGCTGATCAAGCAAGGTGCAGGCCTGCTCTATCTCACGGGGGCCAACACCTACACCGGCAACACCACGCTGAGCGCAGGCACCACGATTGTGACCACGATCGGGGGCGGTTCCACAACATCGAGTGCCTTCGGTGATGGTGCTGGGCAGTTGAACCTCGGCGGCGGCACCTTGATCTACGCGGGCACGGGTGAGACCAGCAGCCGTCAGATCAATCTCAATGCCTCCAACACGATTGATGCCAGCGGCAGCGGTGCGCTCGTGCTCACGAATTTCGTGAACAACGTCGCGGGTGCCAAAACCCTTACCCTGCGCGGCTTCAGCAACGATGCCAATCAGATCACCCAGGCGCTGACCGACAATGGTGGTGCATTGACCCTCAGCAAGACGGACGGCGGCACTTGGATCATCAATGGTGCCAGCACCTTCACCGGCGGCATCAACAGCATCGGTTCCGGCTTCCTCGGCATCACGGGTGCCAGCACGGCCTTCACTGGCACCATCACGGTGAGCAACGGCGGCATCTTCGCCACCAACACCGGCGGGCTGACCATTGCCAATGCCTTCACCATCGCATCCAACACCTCCGTCAACTTCACCGGCACAAACTCCATCACCACCAGTGGCCTCATCAGCGGCGCCACCGGCAACCCGTGGGATATTTCCAACACCATCTCCGGGGGCACGCTGACGCTCAATGGCAACTTCAATAACAATGAATCCGCCACGGGCCGAACCATGACGATCCGAGGCACGGGCAACACCTTCTGGAACGGCATACTCACCAGCGCTGGTGCTGCCACGGGCCTGGCCTTCAACACCTCCGGCACTGTCACCCTCGGCGGCAGCACGGCCTCTGTGGCCGCGCACACCAGCAGCACGTTCATCGAAGGCCGCGTGATCAACAGCCGTGCGGGCAATCTGAATCCTTTCGGCAGCCTCAGTGCCCTCGTGGTCAGTGGTGGCTCTTTGGAGTCCACTGTCGCTCTCACGGGTGCCAATGCGCTCGCCCAAGGTTTGCGACTCGACAACAGCTACTTCGTCATCACCGGCAGCCAGTCCATTGATTTCAGCAGCAACGCCACCATCGCCTACGGCATTCAGAACAACGCCGGCAACCGCACGCTGACCAACAACCTGAGCGGTGGTGCCACCCTGACCTTCAGCGGCCAGGACATTGAGCTCTCCAACGACGCCACCAGCCGCACTTTGACCCTTGTGGGGACGGGCATTTACAACATCAGCACCCCGATCATCAACGGCAGCACGAGCACAGGCGGTGTCTTCACCTACAGCGGCACGGGTGCCCTGAATATCACTTCCACCAACACCTACGGCGGCGCCACGAACTACAACGGCGGCACGACAACCCTCAGCGGTGCGGCGGGCAACGTTTCCAACGCCAACGCCACCGGCCTCATCACGGTGGCCAACAGTGCGACGCTGACTTTGGACAACACCACCGCCTTTGCTGGAAACCGCCTCAACAACAAGCCCATCACCCTCACCGGTGCCACGTTGAACTTCATCGGCAACAGCGCGGGCACCACGGAAGGCACGACGGCGACCGCGTCGAGCATCCTGACCGCCAACAGCGGCCAGTCCACCCTCAACATCACCAACAACGGTGGCAACACGATCATGAACTTCGGTTCGCTCGTCACCGGCACGGGTGGCTACCTCAACTTCACCTCCAACACCCAGCTTGGCGCTGCCAACAACCAAGTGTTCTTCAATACGGCCCCGGTCCTCGCTGCCACCAACACGGTCGGTGCCCTCTCCCGGGTGACTGTCAGCGGCACGGCAGCCGCCAGCGGAGGCATTGAGTTCGGCACTTACAACAACACCGGCCTGGCAGCGAACGCCCTCGGCCTCCAAGCCTTTGCGGGATACAACCAGTTGACCTTGAGTTCTGCCACGGTGACGGGAACCAACACCACGGTGACTGTTGCCAGCACCAACGGCCTGACAGCTGGCATGGCGGTTTATGGCTCCACGGTGTCTGCGGGAGCCACGATCGGGACGATCTTAAGCCCTACCACTTACACTATAAATGGGACGATCACCGGCGGCGCGGCTGGCCAGATCCTTGTCTATGGCAACACACCGTATACGGACATCAATGCCTCCGGTGCCGCCGACACCCTCAAGATCGGCACGAGCTTCATCACAACGGATGACATCATTGTCTCCCGCGCGGTCAACGCTCTGAACATCGTCAGCGCCGTGAACATCGGCGTCACCAGCACCAACAACGCCACCCTGACACTGGGCACCTCTTCGGGAGCTGGTATCATCGTCAATGCGGGTGCCTCGACTCTGAGCATTCCGCGTGTGGCTCTCGCCGGGGAAGGCGCGTTGCACATCGCCTCCGGCGCCTCCCTCAACATGACCGGTGCCTTCACCGGCACGGCAGGCCTGAACAAGAACCTGGCGGGCAGCCTGACCTTCACCGGCCAGCAGTTCTACACCGGCCAGACCACTCTGAACGCCGGTACGACGACACTGGCTTTTGGCACCAACACCCTGTTCTTCAACAATACCTTGCAGATCAACAACGGCGCGACCCTCGACCTCAACGGCAACACGCAATACGCCGGCAGCTTCACCAGCAACGGCGGCGTCGTTCTTGGCTCCGGCGGCACCCTGACCACGAGCACCGGCACGGGCAACTTCATCACCAATGCGGCGAACGGCACTTGGGCGGGCAGCATCACGGGCAAGGTGAACTTCTCCCGCCTCGGTGCGAACACCCTGACGGTGATCGGTGGCAACACCTACACCGGAACCACCAGCATCCTCGGCGGCCAGATCACCCTGCGTGACAACGGCACTTTGACCAACACCTCTGCCATCACCATCGGCTACGGCACACTGGCCATTGACAACAATGCCGGTATGTTTATTGACAACACCAACCGCATCAACGACGCGGCTCCGATTTCCATCAGCGGCGGCACCATTTCCTACAACAGCCGCCCCAACAGCAACGGCTATGAATTCCTCGGTGCGCTGACCGTGAACCAGGGTGCCAACGTCATCACCTCCGGGGTACAGGCCGTCGGCACCTACCAGACCGGTGATCTCGTCTTTGCAAGCTTCAGCCGCAGCGACAGGACGACGGTCAACTTCACCTCGGGCGGCGGCACGCTTGGTTCCGAAGGTTCGAATCCTCGCATCCTTTTCAACAGTGGGCTGGCCAACAATGCCAGCACCAATGCGCTCGGAGCATGGGCCATCGCTAACAGCGGAGATTACGCGGCCTACAACGTGGCACAAGGTGTCGGCGCTGTGGGAACGAGCGGCTACATCGGCTATACACCAGGTTATGTGAACGGCAGTGACTTGGCGGGCTTTGCCAGCGGGGCGGTCACTGAAGTGCTGGCGCGCACCAACCAGGCCATCACCCTGCCCACGGGCACGACCTCGACCAGCCTGCTGCGTCTCACCAGCGCGGCAGCCGGGGTGCAGAACGACATCCTCTTTGCCAGCAACACCGACAAACTGAACCTGATCGAGGGTGGCTTGCTGCGGAACAATATCTCTGCTGGCTCTCTCATCGGCAATCAAACCACCGGTGGCATCGTGACCGCAGGCGGCGTGGACGTTGGAACCAAGGAGCTGGTCATCTACAATGCCAATACGACGACAGCAACCGGCACGACCTCGGGTGCGACGACTAATTCGACCTCGGTTACACTCAACGCGGTAACGACCACGATCACTCCCGGCATGATGGTTACCGGCACTGGTGTGACTGCGGGTACGTATGTCACGTCCGTGAGCGGAGCTACCATTGGATTGAGCACCGGGTCTACAATCGCCAATGCTGCAGCCTTGACGTTCACCCCAGCGATCGTCGTCAATTCCTCGATCCAGGATTTCGACACGGGCGGCGGATTCCTCACCTCACTCGTCAAGTCCGGTGCGGGAATACTCACGCTGACCAATGCGAACACCTACAGCGGTGGAACCGTCGTGAATCAGGGCACCTTGAACCTCGCCAGCTTGGGCACGGGCGGCCTGACCACCATCGGCACCGCGACCAACGTGGTGATCCCCGGCGACCTCACCATCAACGGCGGCGTCCAGGGAACGGGCGCTGCCGTGACGATGCTGCTCAATGCCGGCCAGATTGCCAGCTCCAGCAACGTCACCATCAACGGACGTGGCCTCCTCACCCTGGCCGGTGCCTTCGGCTTCAACAACACCCTCAACAGCGTCACCTTCAACAATATCGGTGGTGACACTGGCGCGGCTACGGTGACCAACGTGGCTGGCAGCATTCTGACACTGAGCAGCTCCACCCCCATCAGCGTGGCCAGTTCCAGCAACGCGGCCTTCACGCCCACCGTCACCGGCGGTTTCCTCTCCTTGGCGGCAGGCACGGACACCATCAATGTGGCTGCCACGCAGCTCAATGGAGTGAGCTATGCGCCGGTTGTGGCTGGCTTGACCATCTCATCCGTCATTGCCGCGGCCGGGACCGTTTCGGTGACGTCCAGCAGCACCGGAAGCACGGCGGTCACTGTGGCCAGCGTGCCGTCCACCCTTGTGGTGGGTTCGACCTTCCTCGGTTCGACCGTTAGTGCCATTTCCGGAAACACCGTCACCCTGGCTGCCAATGCCAATACGACGATTTCTTCAGCCACCTCTGTTACCTATGTCGGAGCCTCCAGCGCCGCCATCAGCAAGACCGGCAACGGCATTCTCCAACTCAACGCGGCGAACTTCTACACTGGCGGCACCATTGTTGGCGGTACTGCGGGGGGCTTGATGTTGAGTGCGGCCAACACCAACGTCACCACGCTGGTGGCCGCGGGTCTGGGTGCCAACGCCACCCCGTTTGCCAGCGGCCCGGCGGGCACCGGCGCCATCACCATGGGTTCCGGCACCACGCTCTATGGCGACGGCAACACTCGCAGCATCGTCAACGCCGTGACCTTCTCCGGGCAACCGCTGTTTGATGCGAACACCAACACCGCGACCGTCATCAACCTGAACGGCACCACCACTCTCAATGGCGGCGCTGACCTCGTCGTCAACGTAGTGAATCCGAACATGACCGTTAACATCAACGGTCCTGTCTCGAACATCGGCTCCCTGACGTCCATCACCAAGAACGGCCTGGGTGCCTTCAATCTCAACCTCACAGGCTACGGCAGCACACTGCCGATCACGATCAATGACGGTGGCGCCCTGAGCCTCATCACGGATGGCGACGGCACGGGGACCTCCAATGCGGTGAACTTTGGAGCCATTACTTTCGACAGCGCAGTGCCGGTGGTGACCATTGGCCGCGCTGGCCAGACGGTTCTCTTCAACCAGGCGGCGAACAAGGTTATCACTCCCGCCAGCTTCCTGACTCCTGGTGGCAACAGCATCGTGGGCAATGGCATCACGCTGACGACGACCGCCGCCACCGGCGGTTATGGCCTCTCCCTGGCTGCTACGGATGCTGTCGTTCTCGGCAGTTTCAGTGCCGGTTCCACAGTGGCCGGTCCGACCTTTAACATCGGCACATCCGCCACGAACTCCAATGTGGTCCAAGGTTTGACGGTCAATGGCTTGATCTCGGGCGGCGCCACCGGCGCTACTTCGATCGTGCTTACCAAATCCGGTGTGGGCACTCTGGAACTGACGAACAGCGGCAACACCTTTGGTGGCAGCAGCGCGATCATTGACGTCACGGACGGTATCTTGTCCGGCACGAGCAATGGAGCCTTCGGCAACTCCACCAACGTCATCCGCCTCAGTGCGAACTCGGGCACCAAGGGCCTGCGGCTCGGGGGCGGCACGACCTACACGCTCACAGGTCGCACCATCAATCTCAACGCAGCCTCCGTGGGAATCGACGTGACGCCTGGCACGACGGCAGTGATTGATACTCCGTTCACCTTCAGCGCCGCAGGCAATGCGTTGCAGAAGAACGACCTCGGCACCCTGGTCATCACGGGCAACAACTCGACCCGCACTGGCACTACCACCATCGCTGGCGGTGTCCTTGTCGTGGACAATGACAATGACCTTGGCTCTGGTCAGGTGATCCTCAGTCCCGGGACCACCACAAATTCGAACGGCGGGGGAGTCGCGCTCTATCTTACGGGAGGCGTCAACTTTAGCCGTGCCATCAATCTGGCGGCCACAGGAGCTGGCAGCGCCAGCGGCATCAACAGTACGGGAACAGTCTTCTCAGCCAGCGGCATCAACACCATCAGCGGTTCCATCACCAACACGGCCAGCTTGGGCATCTTCCTGGGTGCCGCCAGCGGAGCCACCTTGAACATCAGTGGCCTCGCGTTGAGCAACAGCCCGACCTTCAATGCGGTGGGCACGGGCATCATCAATGTCAACGGCAGCATTGGCGCGAATGGGGTCACGATCTCCAAAATCGGCACCGGCACACTGAACTTCACTTCTGCGCAGACGACGATTATGGCGATCGCGGTGACTCAGGGCACCTTCAACGTCTCAGGTGCCGGTCAGTTCACCGGCGGGACTGGTGCTATCACTGTTCAGAACAATGGCCTTCTTAGCATTAACGACACCACGGGCGGACCGCTTGCCCGCTTGAGCGGTGGCACTGCCCGCAACGTGACTCTGAATGCCGGCAACTTCGCCTACACCGCCAACGGCACCTCCGCTTCCGCCGAAACTTTTGCAGCGCTCGCTGCCGGCCCGGGCGGGAGCAAGCTCACGCTGAACAATGCAGGAGCAGCCAATGGCACCCTGACCTTCGCTTCGCTTACCGTGCCAAGCACAGGCGGTCATTTGCTCTTTGAGAGTGCACAGACCTTCAATGCCACCACGAACCGCATTATCTTCACCACCACGCCAGTGGCGGCGACGATGCCTGCTACTTTTGTGAGTTCGACTCCGGTCAATACCGCGACGGCTGCGGGTGATGGAATCATTTTGCGCGCAATCGTAAGGGACGCCACCGGCACGAACTTCGCCACCTACACCGGCTCCGGTGCCGCGGGCAACCTCAAGGCTTACTCGACCTACACCACCATTGATGGTACCGGCACTGGCACGGACCTGGGATACACCAACATCAACGGCGGCACTGCCTATGGCATGAATGCCCAGGATGCAGCCACTGTGACGGGAGGGCGCAATGTCATCAACATTACTGGTGACACCGTGGCGCTTAGCAACCCCGGCCTGAACCTCCGCACGACCAATGCTCTGAAGATCTCTGGAACAGGTACCGACGTCACCTTCGCGACCTCCGGTGGTACGCAGCTTGCCATCAACACAGGCATGATCCTTGCCACTGGGGCTGGTCAGACCATCGGCAACTCGACTCTTGCAGGCCTCGGTTCCGCCCCGGCCATCTTCTTGGGCACTGCCCCGCAGCCTGCCGCCACCAGTATTGCCGCCATCGTCTTCACCAGCGTCGCGGGCGCGATCTCAGTGGACACCGGTGCCGACCTCACGGTCAATGCCGCGTTCTACAACACCCAGGATGTTACCAAGAGCCTTGCAGGCACCCTCACCTTTAACACCAAGCAGTTCTTCAACGCAGGCAACAACTTCTTTACCGTGGCTGGTGGCACGACCGTCCTCAACGGCGGTGAGAACACCCTCTGGCAGGGGGCGCAGGGGGGCACGGCGGGGCAGAACCTTGCGGTTGGTCCTGGTGCGACACTCAATCTTGGCGCGAATGCGCAGATGGTCGGTGAAATCAGTTCGCCGAACCGCCTGGCCTTTGCAGGCTCTGGCGGCACCATTACCGGCACGGGAACTCTCATTTCTGCGCACTCCTCCGGCACGACAGGCGGTTGGGGCGGCAGTATCCAGGGCAGTTTGTTCTTCAACAAGGCGGGTTCCGGCTCCAACCCGAACAATGTTTTCTACTCGGACAATAGTTACACTGGCGGCACGCTCATCAACGGCGGCACGCTCACCTTGATTGATGAAGGCCGCCTGTCCGGAAACGGTGCCATCGCCATCAGCTACGCCACGCTCGCGCTCAGCGATGCCGGCACCATGGCGCAAGCTGATCGTGTCAACGACACCTCGGCCATCACGATCCGCGGCGGCATCATCAACTTGACCGGGCGTGACCTGACCAATACGACAGAAACACTTGGCAACGTCTTCTTTGCAGAAGGCAACAGCAACATCACCGTGACCGCCGGGCTCAACGGCCCGGTGCGCTCCGCCGTCCTGTCTTTGGGCACAGTGACCCAGGGCAACGGTGCCGTGTTGAATCTTAACACCCTTGGTGGACAGATGGGCAGTGCATCCCGTCTGATCGTCGCCAACGGTTCCAGCCTGATGACGAACGGCATCATCCCATGGATGGTGTTTGGTGGTGCTGACTTCGTCAGCTACGTCACACCGGTCGGAACAGAATCCGGTGGCCTGGCGGCCATCACCGCCGTGGGTTACCGCGGATATGACGGCACGGTTCTTCCGACCACAAGCAACGCCACAGGAAACTACAAGGTGGGGACCGTCGGCGCACTCGCGCTGCCAACGGGCGGGCTCAATCTCAATGCCCTCAATTTAAATCCAGCAACCGCTCAGTCACTGAACTTCGCCGCCGCCACAGACGTGCTCAACTTGACTGCAGGGGCGTTCATCAAGACGGGTGTAGGTGTCGCCACCATCGGCGGGACTTTGGACAGCGGTCGTTTCACAGCGGGCGGAGCGGTGGACTCTGCAGCGATTGATCTCAACATCATGATCACAGCCGGGGCAACCCAACAGGTGATCATGAACTCCCGCATCGTGGACAACAGCACCGAGGCGCTGCGTCTGGTCTTTACGGGCTACAACGGCGGCACGCTTCAGATCAACAACGGCCTCAACAGCTACAGCGGCGGCACGATCGTCAACGGTGGGCCATCCCAGCCGAGCGGCGGCACCCTCGATCTCAATGTCACCGGTGCGGACGGCACTACGGGCAACTCGGCTATTCCGCTGGCGACCACAGTCGCTGACTCCCTGATCATTAACGGGGGCGGTGTGCGCTTGCTGCAGGCCAATCAGATCAACTTCGGCATTACTCCGGTTCTCAGAGGAAATGCAGCCACCCTCAATCTCAATGCGTTCAGCCAGACGCTGGCTGGTCTCAAGTTCGACAATGACGGCGGCACTACCGCACCGTCTCTGAACATGGGTGGTGCAGCCACTCTGACCCTCACGGGCAACGTGACGGCCACCTCATCCAATGTGGGAACGGTCTCCGCGATTACCAGCACGGTGGCTGGAGGTATTCTCGACCTCAATGGCAGCACACGCACTTTCAATGTGGCTCCTGTGACAGTGAATGGCAATACGACCGTCGCCAACGTGACACCGAGCCTGGTGATCGGCAACACCGGGACACCCGCCAACTTGGTGGTGAGCAGTTCCAGCAACAACGCAACCACGGGCATTGCCAAAACCGGCAATGGCCTTTTGCAAATTCTTGGCGCGAACACCTTCGGCGGCGGTGTGAATGTGCAGGCGGGCGGCCTCGCTGTCGGTGGCAGCACCAACGTGACCACGCGTGATGGCGCAACGGGCATCGTCTCCGCCTTCGCCAGTGGCCCGATCGGCACCGGCGCTCTCACCACCGGTGCGGCGGGCACCTACCTGACCTCCACGGGCGCAAATACTTTGAGCAACGCCCTGGTGCTCAGCGGCACGCAGATCACGCTCAAGGGAACCAACAACCTGACCATCCAGGGTAACAACACGACGACCACATTGCTGGGCAATACCACGATCACAGTGGATGCGCCCCAGGCGGTGCTGGCCCTGAACATGCTTCTGGATGACGGCGGCAATACCTACGGCATCACCAAGGAAGGTCTCGGCACGCTGCTTCTGGGAAGTAACAACACCTTCACGGGTGGTGTCACGGTCAACGCGGGCACGCTCACTCTCGCCGGCCTCAACGACAATAACACGGCCCCTGTCTTCGCCGGCACCGTTGCCACCATCGGCAACGGAGGTCTGCTCTCCCTTCAAAACAACGGCACGGCCAACAATGGTGTCATCTCTTACGCCAACAACATTGTGATCAACGGTTCGCTTGCCACTGCGAGCATCAACGTCGGCAACAATGGTGCCAACACGGGCAACACCATCGCCATCAACGACCTGCAACTCAATGGCGGCCAGATCCTCAACGTCTCGAGCGCCAACGGCTACACTCTGCGCCTGGTGAACGTCAGCGGCGACACGGCGGGTGGTGCCGCCCCCTTGATCAACGTCGCCTCGGGTTCCACAGTGGTCGTCTTCGGCTGGTCCGGAGACAAGCCTGTCAATGTCGGCCAGGGCAACCTGCTCTTTACCGACCAAGTTCAGATCGGCACCACGACGACGCTGGGTTCTGGCGCTCCGATCGTCCTCAACGGCGCTTATCCTATTCAGATCAACAGTGCCGTGCTCACGGGTGCGAACATGACCAGCTTCGGCTACAGCAGCGGCGGCCTCAACGGCTCCTTTGCCCAGCTTGCTGCGGCACCAACCGCGACGGTCTCCCAGGCATTCTCCGGAGTGGGCTTCTCGGGTTCGAACGTGTTCATCAACCAGCTCGCTGACGGCATCATCGCCAATCGTCCGACCGCTACTGCTGGCTCCTTCACCAATGGCGCCGCCGCCTTCTCCGGCTTTGTGAACATTGCAACAGGGGGGAACTACACCTTCCGCTCTGGTTCCGACGACGGTCTCGCCCTTTACATCGATGGCGTCGCTGTCGCCAGCGACGGCACCTTCGGCCACGGCCTCAGCGACCTTGCCAACGTCACCGTGAACCTCACCAGCGGCTATCACTCGATTGTTTACAAGGTCACGAATGCTGGCAGCGGCGGCGGCTTCCGCCTGTTCTACTCCGGTGCCGACACCGGGAACACCTTCCAGTCCATTGGCTCCAGCAATCTCTTCGGCACCCTCGCAGCTCCCACTGTTGCGAATGGCTACAATGGCGCTGCCATCATCAACAATGCCTACTACCTGGCCGCCGGCACCACGGCCACGCTCGACTCCTTCGGTTCACAGTTTGGTGCGGTGGTCGCTCCCCAGTCTGCCAACCAAATCGACGCAACGGGTAATCAAGGCGCAGGCACCTTCTCCCTGGTGCTGGGCAGCAACTCCATCCTGAACGTCACCAATGGTCCCTCCGGCAGCTTCGGCACCGGCTGGTTCGGCGCGGACGGCCTGATCTCCATCGGCACGGGCGCGATCATTGCCACCGCGAATGCTGGCACCAATGCCAGCGCTGGCACGTTGAACCTCATCGGCACCATCACCCAAAGCGGTACGGGTCTGGTCACCGGCACGGGGACCAGCGGCGCGCTTCTCAAGGCCGGCCAGGGCACCCTCATCCTCGGTGGTGACAACGCCACTGCCGGCACCTTCACCGGAGATCTTGCCATCCAGGACGGCACCGTGATGCTCAATAACGCAGGGGCGCTGCCTTCAGGCCTCGTTACGGTGTCTGGAACTACCCTGACCGCCCAGGCTGCCGCCACGACTGTCAGTGGTTCTGCCGTAATCACGGGCATCTCTTCCACCGCGAGCATGCAGCAGGGCATGGCGGTCACTGGCACCGGGATCCCGAACGGCGCCTACATTGTCAGCGTGGACAGTGCCACGCAGATCACCATTTCGCAGGGTGCTACGGCATCAGGAACCATCGCCAACTTGGTGGGTGCCACCAACGGCATGCTGGATGTGAATGGTTTTAGCATCAGCAAGGCGCTGACCATCAACGGCACTGGCACCGCTCCCCTCGCTGCCAACTACAAGGGTGCCATCTGGAACAGCAGCGCCACGGCGGCAACGCTGTCCGGTGCCATCACGCTCGGCAGCGCCGCCTCGATCGGCGGTTACGGAGATTTGACCTTCAGCAACGACATCACGGGTGCCTTTGCCCTGACCAAGACCGGCACCAATACCCTGACGCTCTCGGGCTCTGGCAACAGCTTCACCACTCTGGCTGTCAATCTAGGCACCTTGAAATTGGGGAGCGCCAGTGCCTTGAGCGACACGACGAACGGTACGACGATCTCCAGCGGCGCATTGCTTGATCTCAATGGCCTGACCATCGGTGCTGAGCCGGTCACCATCGCTGGTGCTGGCTTCGGCGGCGGCGGCTCCATCACAGGCGTCGGCACCGTCAGTTCTCTGGCTGCGTTGATCAACTCATCCTCGACTGCGGCCAGCCTTGCCGGCGCGGTGACGATGTCAGCCGCCACCAGCATTGGCGGCAGCCGCATGAATGCACTGAGCGGTGTGACTGCCGGCGACATCACTCTGAGTGGTGTGGTCAGCGGGGCTTTCACCCTCACGAAGGTCGGCACCAACAACCTCACTTTGACCGCAGCCAATACCTACGGCACGGCGACGACGGGAACTACCGTGATCAACCAGGGCAGCATCACGCTTAGCGGCGCTGGAACCCTCGGCATCTTCGGCACCACCGCCACCACCCTCAACAACGCGACCTACACCGGCATCGTCCCGGATGTGAAGCTCTCACTCGACAACACGGGCACTGCCAGCAGCGTCCGCCTCGGCACTCGTGCGGTCACCTTGAACGGTGGTCTGCTTGAAATTCTGGGCAACAGCAGCACTGCGGTGAATGAGGCGCTGGCAACCGACGCGCAGCTTACGATCAACGTCGGGTACAACCTCATCTCGCTGGATAATACCGGAGCGAACCTCCGCATCACGACCGCTGGCGCCGGCACGCTCTCCCGCGCCAACGGCGCAACCTTGTTCATTCGTGGTGACGCTCTTGGCCAGGGCACGGGTGCCACCAACACCAACATCATCCTCGCCACTACGACGGCGCCGACCAACTTCCAGACGATCATTGGACAGACCGCCACCAGCGGCACCAACACCCGCATCCTCCCATGGGCGATCGCCGACACCTCGTTCACGAGCAATGGTACCACGGCTACGACACAGTTCGTGACTTACGATGCCACGAATGGCATCCGCCCGTTGAATGCTGCCACCGAAATGGCCACGGCCTTCACGGCTAATGCCAACATGCGTGTCACTGGGGCTTTGAACTCCGGCGCTGTAGCCACGGGTGTCTCCTCCAACAGCGTCAACTCCATCACCTTCGAGAGCTCCGGTCCGTTCACGGTGAACGCTTTCCGCAACCTGCAGGTCGAGTCCGGCGGCATCCTGGCCAAGACCAGTGCGTCCATCACCGGCGCAGGCACACTGACCACCACCACGGCCTCCACCGCCTGGACCATTCACACCATGGGCAGCGGCACGACGCTGACGCTGGATGTGGCGCTCGGCGGACGTGTGGCACCGACGACAGGCGGATTCTTCAAGAGCGGCGACGGCAGGGTTCTGCTCAACTCGACCGCCGGTAACAACTACACCGGTGCCACCATCATCAACCTCGGCACGGTCGAAATCGCCGCCGGTGCTCCGGACAACGCCATCTTCTACCGCTTTGCCACGGCACCGCTCATCAATGCGAACACCACCACCGCCAACAACGATGCTCTCGTCCTGACAGCTGGCTTGCTCGAGTTGAACGGCAACGATCAGATTGTCGGCGACCTTCTCAGCCGCGACGCCACACCGGGCAGCGGCGGCATCATCAACAACGCGGGCTCGCTTGCGACGTTCATCACAAACGTGAACACGGCTCGTGACTGGACCGGCCAGATCAATGGCAGTCTGAATTTCATCAAGACCGGCGGCGCGCAGCTCAACCTGCGCGACAACAACCAGTTTACCGGCAACGCCACCTTCATGGGCAGCATCACCGCGCTTGTGGATCAGGGCCGTCTGTCCGGCATGACTGCTGGTGACACCATCAGCATTCGCAACAGCCTCCTGCGCTGGGATGACTCCGGCATCCAGGCCATGAGCAACCGCATCAGCAACGCCGTGGCGATCAACCTCGATGGCGGTGCCTTCGAGTACATCAGCCGCAGCGGCACCGTCGGGTCGGTCATCTTGGGCAATCTCTCCGTCACGGGCGGCAATGCCGTCATCCGTGCCAACGTCGGCAACGGTGGTCTTGGCCAGGCCACCCTGAATCTTGGCGGCACCTTCAGCCGTTCCACTGGATCCACCCTCACCTTCACTGCGGGTGGCGGTGTGCTGGGCAGCAATCCGTTCGTCACTGCCACCGCAGCAGCCCTGACCACCAATACCAACAACATCATCGGCGGCTGGGCCACCGTGGTCACCACTGACGGTACCACCGCTGCTGCAAACGCCGAGTTTGCCAAATACGACCCTGCCACTGGCATCCGCCAGCTGAACGGCATCGAACAAACGACCACGCTGGCAGCGGCCACGGGCACCAGCAATGTCCGCTTTAACGGCACTCAAAGTGTGATTACCGGAGGCCAGATCATCAACTCCCTCACCCTGAATGGTGCGGCTTCCACGGTGAACTTCGCTGCTGCCACCGACACCCTCACCCTCGCCTCCGGGGGCCTCCTCTCCGGCACTGACAATAACGCACGCACGATCGGCTCTACGACGGTTCGTGGCCGCCTGACCACCAGCGGCTCAGAGCTCTTCCTCCACAGCGGCGCCAATATCCTGACCATCAACTCCGACATCGGCGCCAACGGCACCGGTACTTTTGATCTGGTGATGGACGCCATGGCCCAGGTTGCGAACAACCCGACCATCAACCTCACCAACGCCAACACCTACACCGGCACCGCCTATAGCAATGGCGTTATCCTTCTCCTGAATAATCAGACCGGTTCTGGCAATGCCATCACCGGCAACTTGGTGGTCACAGGCGGCACTCAGAGCGGCGGTGACACCGCAGGCGTTGGCAATTCCACCACACGCAATCTCGCCAGCCAGCAGATCGCTGACACCGCTACGGTCACAGTTCGTGGCGGCGCAGCCTGGGATCTCAATGGCTTCAACGAAACGGTTTCCAAGCTCGCCTTCCAGTCGCAGGGTGGATTCCTGGCGGCGGCGAGCGGCCCTGGCAGCACCTTTGTCATCAGTGGCATCGGCACGCTGACGCTGGGCAACAGTGCGGACACCATCAGCGCCAGCGCATTGGATGATGTGCGCATCGTGCCCATGATCAGCGGACGTCTCGCGCTGCCCTCGACGGCAACCATCACCGTGGCCCAGGTGGCTGGCGGACTGACTGCAGTCCAAGGCACCGCCGGTCAGTCGAATGAGCAGAGTGGTCTCGCCATCAACTCGAACATCCTTACCAGCGGCACGATCAACAAGGAAGGTCCGGGCGTCCTTCAGCTGGGAGGCTTCAGCAGCCAGACACTCACGGTCAATGTCAATGCCGGAACTCTGGTGCTCGGACCAAACACGGGCACGGCAGCCTCCAACTATGCCGCCACTGCGGTCAATCTTGCCAATGCAGGCACCATTCTCGACATGCGTGGCAACAGCAACATCGTGGTTGGCACCATCAGCGGCGTCGCAGGCACCGTCATCAAGAACTTCAACGTCAGCACTGGCGCTACCTTGGTGACGGGTGACAGCACCTCCGGCACCTTCGCGGGCACTTTCCTCAGCGACTACACTTCCGGCCTGCTCTCGGTCACGAAGGTTGGTTCGGGAGACTGGACGCTCACTGGCGACAGCTCAGGCTCTTTGCTGGGCACGCTGACCATCCTCGGTGATGCCGTTACCCTGGACCAGGCCACCGGCAAGGTGGGTTTTGTGACGACCAACCTCGGCAAGGGAGGTGTTCTTACCTTGAACGGCACCGGAGCCATCAGTGACCGCCTCGGTGGCACCACCTCCATCCAGGCCACGGCTGCCGATCGTGTTTTCAACAACCGTGGTGGTATCCTGAACTATCAGGGCAGCAGCAGCTCCGCCGTGGTCGAAACTCTGAACACGGTCACCAACCTCGCTGGCCAGACCCAGTGGAATCTGACTCAGAATGCCAGCTTCCAGACGCGAATCAACCTGGGCACGCTCTCCGCACAAAGTGCTACAAACAACGGCAGCTTGGTGCTCAATGCTGGTGCGACCGGCACCTTGGGCGGTGGTGCGCCGGGCGCGAACCGGGTGAACGTCATTGCGACCACGCCGACACTGGTCGGGACCAATCCTGCAGTCGGTGGTTCGAAGACAAACGGCATCCGCCCTGATGTCATCGGCATCGACATTAGCAACACGGTGGGTGCCTTTGTCACGCATGATGCCAATGGCTTCCGTCTGCTGACTTCATCTGAATATCAGACCCTCCCCACCGGGGTGGGAGTCGGTGCTGTTCTCACGGGAGCGTCCACCAATGCTGGCGCTGCTCAGACGACAGCCACTTACACCTTCACGGATACGACCGGTTTGGTTCTTGGCCAAACCATTGCCGCCGCTGTCAATGGCATCCCCGCCGGGGCCGCAATCAGCGCCATCTCGGGCAACAGCGTGACTCTTTCTTTTGCTTCCTCCACCATCACCGCTGGCACAGGTCGCTTTAACTTCATTGTGCCGGCTGCCGTCAATGCGCTCGCTACGGGTGTGACCAGCATCCAGCAGGCTGCGACGGTGCAAAGCCTTACACTCAACAATGGCGGGGGTGTTGGCTACTTCGGTGGCGGCAACCTGAGTTCCACGAACAGTCCTAGCGGACAGTTCTACGGTCTCAATGGTACCCTGAACACCCTGACCATCACCAGCGGTGGGGTCATCGCCAACAGTGGCAACACTGGCTTCAGCGGTGGCACCCTCACGGCGGCTGCCAATCCTTGGAACTTCCACGTCCTCGGTGCGGGCACCACGCTTACCATCGGCTCGACTCTGCTGGGCACGGGCGGCATCTCCAAGGATGACTCCGGCACGGCGGTCCTGACCAAGGCCAGCTACAATTCGGGACCGACCACCGTAAACAATGGCACATTGAGGCTCGGCGCCGGCCTTGCCGCGAATCCGTTGCTTGTGATCCCGACGGCAACCGCCGCGACCGTTGCCGACCTGAACGTCAACAGCGGCACGTTCGACCTCAATGGCAACACCCAGGCCGTCCGCAGGCTGACCAACACCACCGCCAACATCTACGCTGGTGGCGCTGGCACCGTCACCAACAGCAGCGGCACGACTGCCACGTTGCTGGCGGTTCAGGACAACACCGCCATCACCTTCGCGGGAGCCATCTCCGGCGGTAACATCAACTTCGAAAAACAGGGTTCCAACAGCCTCACTCTTGTGAGCGCCAGCAACCTTGGTTCCGGCAACTTCACCGTGCGCGGCGGCTCTGTGATTCTCCGTGACAGCGCCACCATGACCACCACTGGCACGATCAGCCTGCCATTTGGTCAGGTGACACTCGACAACAGCGGCCTCGGCATTGTCAGTTCCTCCCGCATCGGCGCGGGTGCCCTCAGCCTCACAGGCGGCACCCTCGCCTTCCTGGCTGGCGATATTTCAGACACCCAGACCCTCGGTGCGGTCACCATCAATGGTGGTGCCAACGTCATCAACAACACCCTCTTCGCCAGCGGCGCCACCTCCGGATCAAGCTCGGTGCTGACCCTCGCCAGCCTCACGCGTGGCAGTGCGGTTCAGTCCACCATCAACTTCACCAGTGCCGGCGGCAACCTGGGCGGTCCGGTGGGCACCATCGTCAATGCATCGAACACGGCCCTGCTCAACCAGGGGGCCAACCCGCAGATCGTCATCACCTCCGCGCCAACGCTCGTCAATGGCATCATCGGCGGCTGGGCGGTGATCAACGGTGCGGACTTCGCCAGCTACCGCTCGACGGTGGATCCGATTACCGGCGCTTTCGGGGTCGGCAACCTGAGCTTCAGCAACAACGGCCAGACGCCGTTTGGCAATTACTCCGGCAATGCCATCACGGCCGGTGTTGCAGCAGATAACATCACTACCGGTGGCAGCGTTTCGGACATCACCACTCGCACGATCAACTCCTGGGCGGTGCGCAATACTGCGGCGAACGCAACAGCGAGTATCTTGTTCCGTTCGATGGACCAGCTGCTGACCATCGGAACAGGCGGTATTCTTACCAACAACAATGGCCAGACGGTGAACATCCTGAATGGCCGCATCACCGCCGGCACGGCGGCAAACTCAACCATTTACGCATTTGCCAACAACGGCACCACGCAGCTCCTGAGCCGCCTGGAAAACAACGGCGGCGGCACGGTGAACTTCGTGAAGTCAGGTGGCGCGACGGTTGCCATCCGCGTTGAGCCGCGTCTCAGCTTTGCCAGTTCGACGACCGGCAGCCCCTTGGTCACCACGGCCGGCACCAACAGCACCGGTCAGACGGGTGTTGCCGGCGTTGTGGTCGGCATGGGCTTCAACGCGGCCGTCGTGGGCATTCCGGCTTCTTCCATCATCACCCAGGTCAACAGCGGCTCCACCCTTACCGTCAGCCAGAATGTGACGACCGGCACTGCGACTGCTGCAGATCAGACCTTCACCGCGCCGACGACCGAGGTGCTTGGCAACCTTTCGCTGACCAGCGGCTCGGCCACGGTCACCGTTCCGACCGGGACGGTGGTGTATCCTGGCATGGTGGTCTCCACGGCGGTCGGCAGCACCGGCACTCTGGCGGCAAATACCACTGTGATCAGCGTGTCGGGCACGACCGTCACCCTGTCCTCCAATGCGACCGGCACGGGCTCCGCGACTCTGCTCTTCGCTCCTATCGCGACTCAAAGCGGGATCGTCGTTTCCAATACCAGCGGCACCAATACGGTGGCGCTGACGAATGCCACCGGTCTCGTGGTGGGTCAGCTGGTCACAGGCACGGGCATCCCGGCCAACACCTACATCACCGCCCTCTCCGGAACCGGAGCCGGCGCCACGGTCACCCTTTCGGCGAATACCACGGCTGGCGTGACTTCGATGTCGGCCACCGCACCTGCCGAGCGTTCCATCATTACTGCCACCACCAGCGGCAGCAGCACGGTCAAAGTCCTGAGCAGCCTGGGCATGTTCGTTGGTCAGCCAGTCCAGGGCCCTGGCGTTCCGTCCGGTACGACAGTCGCGAGCATTGTGGATGGCACCACCATCACCCTTTCCGCGAACGCCTCCGCGACTGGCACCGCCAATGCTTACTATGGCCTGTCTCCCGCGATCGGCCGCACGGCGATCGCCTCTGTGACCAATGCCAGCAGCACCATCACCATGGCCACGGCGGCTGATGCGGCAGGCATTGTGGCGGGCATGTATGTGCAGGGTGCCGGCATCCCGCAAAACACAGTCGTTGGATCCGTCAGCGGCACCACGGTGACGCTTGTCAATGCGAGCACTGGCGCAGCGGTGACTGCCACTGCCACGGCTGCCTCGGACAACTTGATCTTCGGAGCGCCGATTGCCAACTACGTCCCAAGCACCACGTCCACCTTCACTCTCGCCGGAACCACGACGGTGAACGCGGGCAACACCACGGGCCTCGCAGTCGGCATGCCTGTCTTCGGCACCAACATTCCCAACGGTGCGACCATCGCCTCCATCACGAATGGCACGACCTTTGTGCTGTCTGCAGCGGCCACCGGCTCTGGCGCGACTTCGCTCACCTTCACCGCGCCGCTGCCTTACTTCTCCAACACCTACACGGGTGACACGGTGGTCAACCAAGGCACGCTCCAGATCAGCAACGCGGCTTCCCAGCTCGGTGGCATCCAGGTTCCTGGCAACCTGATCCTCAACAACGCCAATGCGACCCAGGTCACAAACAACGGCTCCATCGCCTCCACCAGCAACATCACCATCAACGGCGGTGGTGTCCTGACCCTGGTCAATCAGAACACCTTCCAGTCGCTCACCTTCAACAACAGTGGCGGCACTGCCACTCCGAACGTCACCGGTGGCACGATCGTGATCAACGGTGCGATTACCACGACCAACGACAACTATGGCTTCACGCCAACGATTTCCTCCATCCTGGAACTCAATGGCGTGACCAAGACCATCACGGTCAACGGCAGCTCGCCCATGGGCATGATCATGAGCGGTGTGGTGCAGAACGCCATGAGCACCACGGTGGCCGGCCTTGTGAAGGCAGGCACCAGTTCCCTGGTGCTCAGCGGCGCCAGCACCTTCGCGGGCGGTGTGCAGCTCAACACGGGCACACTCATCATCGGTGCCGCCAGCACGACGAGCACCGCGGGAGCCGGCATCACCAGCGGTCCGCTGGGCACAGGCACGCTCACCATTGCTGGTGGCACCACCCTCCAGTCGGACAACACTGCCCGCACCTTCTCGAACAACCTGGTGGTGAATGGCAACTTCACTTTTGGTGGAACGGCCAGCACGCACAACCTGACGCTGAACGGAGTGGTGAATTTGGGCGGCGCGGCGCGCACCATCACGGTGAACAGCCCGCAGGTGACCGCCACGATGGGTGGCATTGTGACCGGAACCGCGGGTGGTCTGGTGAAAGCAGGCGACGGTACCTTGACTTTGACACCGACGACGACGGGTGCGCTTAGCGCGACTGGTGCCGCCACGAATGCGACGGTCGCTGGCACAACCACGCTCACTTTGAACGCCACTGCCGCCGCAGGTGTTGTCGCTGGCATGGCTGTGCATGGAACGGGTATTGCTCCGGGAACGACGGTGGTGTCTGTGGCAGGCAGTGCAGTCACTCTTTCGCAGGCTGCCGTGGCCACCACGAACGCTGGCAACTTTGCTTTCGGCACGACCCAGACCTACGCATCCACTGCCGGGGCGGCAGGTTCCACCACCCTGACGGTGACCGCTGGGCAGGCCGCCACGCTGTCCGTTGGATCGACCGTGACGGGCACGGGTATTGCCGCCTCCACGACCATCACGAATATTGACACAGCCACGGGCATCATCACCCTGAACAACGCACTCACCGCCTCCGTGGTGAACCAGAACATCACCTTCGGTGGCGCGGCCGTTGCGAACAGCTTCAACAGCTATGTTGGCGCCACCACTGTCAGCGGTGGTCTTCTCAAGCTGGGCAATTTGGGTGCGCTCCCGACAGCCACGGCGCTTTCGGTGTTGTCCGGCGGTACGCTGGACCTCAATAGCAACAGCACCACGGTGGCCTCACTGGCTGGCGACAGCAACACCACCGGTGGTCTGATCACCAACTCGGCTACCACAGGAACGGTCACCCTCACCGTTGGAGACTCGAGCAGCACTGGCTTTGGTGGCGCGATCACTAACAACGTGGGATCCACCTTGAACTTGGTGAAGGTCGGCAGCGGCACATTGACCCTGGGCGGCCCGAACAGTTATAGCGGCTCCACCACGATCAATCGTGGCACGATCACCCTCGCGGCCAGCAATTCTCTGCCGGCTTCCACAGCGGTGACCATCAACAACACGACCGCCGGTGAAACCGGATTGCTTAATCTGGGTAATTTCACCAACAGCATTGCCTCGCTTACCCTGGGTGGCGCCGGTGCGACCAGCACGAGCACCAACAACGTTCAGACCGGCACCTCGGGCACTCTGACCTTGCTGGGCAACGTCACCTACGATGCCACGAACAATCCGAATGGCTCCACGATCCTGGGTTCTGGTTTTGTTTCTCTGGGCGGCACTGCCGTAGGAACCGGGCTTACTGGCCCGGTCAATCGCACCTTCGCCGTCGGCGATAGCTCAACCGCAACCGACGACCTGACTGTCAATGCCACGATTTCCAACGGCTCTGGCAGCACGGGCGACAGCATCACCAAGACCGGCGCGGGCAAGCTGGTGTTCACCGCAGCCAACACCTACTCGGGCACAACGACGATCAGCGCTGGAACGCTGCAGATCGGCAATGGCGGCACCACTGGGGATCTCGGCACCGGCACTGGAACGATTACCAACAACGGTGCCTTCGTGGTGAATCGCAGCAATGCGCTGACCATCAGCAGCGTCATCACCGGCACCGGCACTCTCCAGCAGGCTGGCGGTGTTTCCAGCGTGACCACTCTGACTGGAGCCAGCAGCTACACCGGCACGACGACCGTGACTTCGGGCACTCTTGAGCTCGGCGCTGGTGGTTCGCTGGCTGGCACCGCCGTTACCGTGGCCGATTCCGCCACCCTCCAGATCACTGGCAACCGGACCATCGGCACTACGGGTTCCGCCAGCCTCACCGTGAACAGCACCACCACCGGCGGCATCCTGAGCCTGCAGGACGGCACGATCAACACTCTGACGCTAAACAGCGCCACGGCGGGGGCCACCATCCTGACCTTGGGCGGGGCTTCTACGCCGACCTCCCTGCTCATGGACATCAATGCCACCGCAAGCACCCAGGACCTCATCGTGGTGAATCAGAAGCTGCTTCTGAATGCAGGTGGGTCGCTCGTGAGCCTGAACACCATCGCCGGAACCACACTGGCCAACGGTACGTATGACCTGATTACCTTCGCGGCCAATTCGGCGGCTGCGGGCGACTTCACCTTTGGTGCTGGAACCGGCGGCCTCGTCTTTGGTGCCGGCGGCAACTCGGTGCAGGTCGGTGGTGGCCACAGCTACCTTCTCGTGTGGGACACTGGCAGTGCCTCCACGGCGGCCAATTTCCTCGCTACCACGACCAAGTTGCAGTTGAGCGTCGTTTCCAATCCCTTTGCTCTGAATGCTTACTGGACGGGCGCCCAGGGTTCTGGCGGAACGGGTAGCTGGAGCACCATCAATGGGGCTGCCAACAACACCAACTGGTCCACGGATGCCGCCGGCACCGTCGACGCCAACCAGATTCCTGGTGGCGGCACGACCAATGTCTTCATGACTGCCAACACCGGTGCTTCGGCTAATTTCAACACCACGCTGGATGGCAGCTTCAGCATTGCCAGCCTGACCTTTACGGGCACCGGCACTGCAGCCGACACCACCAATGTGACCATTGCCAATGGTACCGGCACCAACACGCTGACGGTCGGCAGCGGTGGCATCACTGTCAATTCCACCTCCGCTTCCCACACCATTAGCGCCAACGTCGCTCTGGGTGCCACCCAAACCTGGACGAACAACTCGTCCGGCGGACTCCTGGTGAGTGGAAATGTCAGCGGTGCTTTTGGTCTGACCAAGAGTGGCACCGGCAATCTGACCTTGACCGGCACCAACAGCTACGGAACCACCACCATCAGCACGGGTGCCTTGCAGATCGGCAATGGCACCACCACTGGCACGCTCGGCAGCGGCGCTGTCATCAACAATGGCACTCAGCTGGTCATTTCCCGCAGCAACGCCTACAACATCACCAACAACATCAGCGGCACCGGTGACTTCGTCCAGTCTGGAGCTGGCACCACCACGCTGAGTGACACCACCAACAGTTATACCGGCCGCACAGTGGTCTCGAACGGCACGCTCGAAGCGACGAATCTCGCCGACGGTGGCGGCAACAGCAGCATTGGTGCTTCCACCAACGCTGCGGACAATCTGCAGATCCTCGGCGCTACGCTGAAATACACCGGCACCGGCGCGACGGACGGCACCACGGATCGTTCCTTCACCATCGGCACCGCCGGTGGCACGATTGACGCTTCCGGCGCCTCCGGCAGCGCGCTGAAGCTCACCAGCACCTCGGCACCAGTCCTCGCCGGCACCAACACCGCCCGCACGCTGACCCTGGCCGGAACGAATACCGACGGCAACACTCTGGCCGCACCGGTCGGTGACAACGGTTCCGGTGCCACCTCGCTCGCCAAGAGCGATACGGGCACCTGGATTCTCTCGGGCGCCAGCACCTACTCGGGCAGCACCACAGTGAGCGGCGGGCAGCTGCACTTCGCAGGCAGCCAGACGAACACCAGCTCCGTCACGGTGAGCAAGGCTTCAGGCACGCTCGGCACTTACAGCGGCGCGACCAACAGCTTCACAGGCACAAGTGCCGCAGTGCTCTCTGCAGACAATAATTCCACCCTCGGCAGTGCCACCAGCACGGTCACCCTCGGTGGCGCTGGAGCGGTCGGTGTTCTCGCACCGGGAGGCAGCCTCGGCGCAGACAACGGTTCGCTCACCATTGGTCATGACCTCGTCGTCAATGCCGGTTCCATGATTAAAATGGGCATCACGACACCCACGGTCGCGGCACCCACCACCTTTGTGTTCACCGGTGGTCAGTATTACCTCAGCACTGACACCGGATTGACGACCGGCTACAGCAATGTGCAGAACCTCATCACAGACAACGGCAATGGAACTCCGCCGGCTGGCAACACGGCCGTGGCGACGGAGATCAATGTCGCTCCTGCTTCAGGAAACCACGACTTCCTCACGGTGGCTGGAACGCTGACCTTGAACAGCGGCAGTGCGGTTCATGTGGTTGCCAATGGCACCCCTGCCTACGCAGTTGGCGAGGTCTTCAACCTGGTGGACTGGACAACCCTCGTGAACAATGGTTTCAACAACCCGGCTGGATTCACCACTGGCGGCGCCGTGGGAGACTTCTACCTGCCTGATCTCAGCCTTACGAATCCTGGCCTGGCCTGGGACACCAGCGCCTTCACCACCTACGGTGTGCTGGTCGTCGTGCCTGAAGCCTCCCGTGCGCTGCTTCTCCTGCTCGGCCTTCTCGGCCTCATGAGCCGCCGCCGCCGTCGGTTTGCTCGCTGATCTGCACTGCTCCCCGCAGGGGTTAAACCTGGGACAGCGAAACGAGCGAGCCCGCGTTTCCGGGCTGAGGACCCCGCCGAATCACAAACGGCGGGGAAATGGGCACAAACGAAGGGGAATGAAAGGAAAGGTTGCCTTTTCTCCCGCGTTTTGGCTAGGCTCAACATATTCCGGGCATTCCATCGTCCATTCGGGCGGGGCTGTGCTCGAATCCAAATCACCATCCCATGCAAAAAAATCAGAACCCAACCACCCGCCGCACCTTCCTTCGCGGCACTGTGGCCGGCGCCGCCGGTCTTGCCGCCTCCCGAGCCTTCTCTGCACCACTGGGTGCCAATGGTGACGTTCGTGTCGCGGTCATCGGCTTCAACGGACGTGGCGCAGGCCACATCAAGAGCCTGGAGGAAATCCCCGGCGTGCGTATTGTGGCGCTTTGCGACGTGGACGCCAACGTGCTTGCAAAAGGCGTGGCCAATCAGGCCAAGAAAAACAACACCGTCACGGCCTACTCGGATTACCGCAAGCTCATGCTGGACCCTGAAGTGGACGCTGTGACCATCGCCACGCCGAACCACACGCACACCCTCATCGCCATGACGGCCATGCAGCATGGCAAGCATGTGTACGTGGAAAAACCCGTCTGCCACAACATCTGGGAGGGACGCCAGCTCCTGAACGCCGCTGAAAAGGTGGCGAAGAAGGGCCTCGTGGTGCAGCACGGCATGCAGCGCCGCTCCAGCCCCGGCTGGGCGCAGGCCATGGCCTGGGTGAAAGAAGGCCACATCGGCAAGGTGACACTTTCCCGTGGTCTGAACTACAAATCCCGCATTTCCACCGGTCAAGCGGCGGGGGATATCCTGCCCAAGGACGGGATGATCAAAGGAACCTTCCACGATCTGCGCAATGTGAAGACAGATCCCGCCGGCGCTCCGCAGGATGTGGATGTGGATTACAAGCTCTGGTCCGGCCCGCGCGGCATCCTGCCGGTGCATCGCTCTCAGTTCCACTATGACTGGCACTGGCAGTGGGCATTTGGCAACGGCGACATCGGCAACCAGGGGCCGCATCAGACGGACGTGGGCCGCTGGGCGCTGGGAGATCCGGAGCTGCTGCCGAAGCGCGTGATGAGCTTTGGCGGACGCTGGGGCTACAAGGACGACGGCCAGACCGCGAACAACCAGATGGCCTTCTGGGCCTACGAGCCTGCGCCGCTGCTGTTTGACAACCGCGGCCTGCCTCTGAAGGACATGGACTGGAAGCTGGAGCCGGTGTACCGCGTGAACGGCAAGACGGCCGCAGCACGCGTGGGCAACGTCATCCATTGTGAAGGCGGCTACGTCATCGAGGCCAAGGCCTACGACAACGAGGGCAACACCGTGATGAAGTTTGACAACTTCAACGACGGCGCAGACCACATGCTGAACTTCATCAACTCTGTGCGCGCAGGGAAGATCATCAACCCGAACCTGCACGTGTCCCACGGCTTCCATGCCGCCTCGCTGGCCCATCTGGCGAACATTTCATACCGCCTGGGCAAGGCCGCAAGTGTCGAGGAAGTGAAGGAGCGCCTCAAGAACAACGCCGCCGGTCAGGAGACCTTCGAGCACTTCGTGAAGAATCTCCAGGACAACAAGATCGACCTCAACGTGGAAAAAATCAGCGCCGGCCCATGGCTGGAGTTTGACCCTGTCTCCGAGAAGTTCACCGGCGAATTTGCCGAGGAAGCGAACAAACTCGCCACGGAGAACTACGTGGACGAGTTCAAGCTTCCGGAAGTCTAAGCCAAGGGAGAACCTCCAAACTAGCCTTCAGCGCGGAGCCGGGAAACTGGCTCCGCGTTTGTATTTGGCCGCGTGCCGATTTTGAGTAGCCTGGGCACGCCATGGAAACTCCCACGCCGCCGCCCGCCCTGCCGCTGTATGCGGTCAGTCAGGATGAAAAAACGCTCGGCATTGTCATGCACGTGCTCTGTCTGGTGGGCTTCCCCATTCTGGGGCCGCTCATTGTCTGGCTGGTCAAAAAGGATCAGAGCACTTACCTGGACCGGCAGGGGAGGGAGCTGCTGAATTTCCAGATCAGCTACCTGCTTTACGCTTTTGCGTCTGGTTTGCTGTGTTTGATCCTTATCGGCATCCCGCTTCTCTTTGCGGTGGGAGTGGCCACCATCGTTCTGACCATCGTGGGGGTGGTGAATGCGTCTGAAGGAAAGGTTTACCGTTTCCCGCTGACGATTCGCCTGCTGTGAGGCAAAACGGTTGCGACTTCTGTGCCGAGGTGGTAGCAGAACCTCCCGTTTTCCCCCAACTCAGATGCGACCCAACCAACTTCTTCAAGCCATCGGTCCTGAACTGCGCATGCAGATCATGTCCTACCTGCAGACCGATCAACGTGCTGCGTACAAGGCCGTCATTGACTCCCTCGCTCCAGCGAAGCGTCTGCGTCCTGCGTTTATTCTGGAGAAGTCCCGTGCGAAGCAGGCGGAGTGGCTGCTGGAGCAGCTCAACACGAAATCGAACGAGGAAGTCACCGCCCAGATCTTTCAGATCTGGCTGCTGAAAGGCCAGCCGCAGATGCTGATCACCTTCCTGGATGCGGCGCAGATCGCGCATGATGGCAAAGGCGAAGTGACTGAGCTGCCGGAAGTGATCGAAGATGACAAGGCGGAGGCTGCCGTGGCAGCGCTGCTGGCCGCCTACCCTGCCAAGCAGGTGGCGCTTTACCTGAACATGTTCCAGCAGCAGCGCGAAGGCGGATGGATCTCGCTGACCAAGGCGATCGATGCACGCCCTGAGCTGAAGCTTGAAGCCTGAGATTTTTCGCCATGATGGACGCCCTCGACAGCGCCATCGCCAACACGCAGGCGCATCTGGATGCCCTGCGCAATGCGAGCGGCCACTGGGAAGGGCGGCTGTCCAGCAGCGCGCTTTCGACCGCGACGGCCATCGTCGCGCTGGCGCTGGTGGATCGTGTGAAGCATTCGGCTCACGTTGGAGCGGGAGCGCAGTGGCTGTGTGAGAACCAGAACGCCGATGGCGGCTGGGGAGACACGACGCTGAGCAAGAGCAATCTCTCCACCACGCTGCTGTGCTGGAGTGCGCTGCACCTGGCAGGGAAGAGGAATGAGGCCGCCGATGCGTGGATCACAGCAAAGGTGGGTTCGCTGGAGCCTGTGGTGATCGCCAGAGCCGTGGTGGCGCGGTATGGAAAGGACAAGACTTTCTCAGTGCCCATCCTGATGCTTTGCGCGTTGTGCGGCACCTTGGGAGAGAAGCCGTGGAAGCACGTGATCGCGCTGCCGTTTGAACTCGCCGCGCTGCCGCGCACGTGGTTTGGCGCGATCGGACTGCCGGTGGTGAGCTATGCTTTGCCGGCGTTGATAGCGATTGGGTACACGCGTTTTAAAAATGCGCCGCCGGCGTGGTGGAATCCGCTGCGCTGGCTGCGTGCGCTGACCTGGCCGCGCATCCGGCCGATGCTCAAGGTGCTGCAACCGAGCAGCGGGGGCTATCTGGAGGCGACGCCGCTGACGAGCTTTGTCACGATGGCGCTGGCGGGTGGCGGGCAGCTTGATCATCCCTGCATTCCTCTGGCGGTGGAGTTTCTAGTGAGCTCCAAGCGCGAGGACGGGAGCTGGCCGATCGATACGAATCTGGCGACTTGGGGGACGACGCTCTCGCTGAGGAGTTCCGACTTCAGCGCTCCGCCTGCTCCATGGCTGCTGGCGCAGCAGTACCGGGAGGTGCATCCGTTTACCAATGCGCCGCCGGGGGGATGGGCGTGGACGGATCTGCCAGGTGGCGTGCCGGATGCGGATGATTCTTCGAGTGCGTTGATTGCTTTGAAGAAGATCGGGCATGCTTGCGATGGCGCGGTTCAGCAGGGGATTGAGTGGCTGCTTGATCTGCAAAATCGAGACGGGGGAATACCGACGTTTTGCCGGGGATGGGGCACGCTGCCGTTTGACCGCAGCACGCCGGAGATCACGGCGCATGCACTGGGTGCGTGGTGGGTTTGGAGAGATGAAGCGCCGCAAGCTTTGAAGAAACGCATCGACGAAGGAACGCGACAGGCGCTGGCTTACTTGAAGCGGGTTCAGTTGCCAGATGGTTCCTGGATTCCGCTGTGGTTTGGCAATGAGCACACGCCGGATGAAAACAATCCAGTCTATGGCACGGCGCAGGTGGTGAATCATCTGAGTGGCAGTGCGCAGCTTGCCAGCAGGTTTGAAGCGTTGATTCAGAGCGGGCGCCAATACTTGCGCAGCGCCCGGAAAGCCGATGGCTCGTTTGGCGGGGATGCCAAGGCGCCTGCGAGCATCGAGGAGACGGCGGTTGCATTGCACGCTTTGAATGGTGAGGAGCAAGGCATGATGGCGAGTGTCCAATGGCTCATCACGGCCACGGAGAACGGAACTCGTTTTCCAACGGCTCCTATTGGTCTCTACTTCGCGCGGTTGTGGTATCACGAGCAGCTTTATCCCGTGGTTTGGACATTGGGGGCGCTGCGGGCCGCAAGGCATGAGCTACAGACCAGTGAGCCATTACGGAACCGCGTTGCGGTTCATCCCTGAGATCAAAGCGGTGGTGGCTGCGGTACCAGGGAAGCACTCGCTAAAGCTCGGCATCCCTTCGCTTTGATGCGGAAGGCCTTTGGCCTTCGAGAAAAGTTATAGCGTTTTGCGAAACTGATTTCCGGAAAGCGAGTGTGGAGACGCTCGGCGGCGGCTTGAGGACAAGCCGCCCTACCTCGCGCTGGGTGCTCGCATGCCCAGCGCTGGTAGGGCTGGCTGTCCTCAGCCAGCCGCCGTCGAAGCCCATGCTCTTCGAGTGAGCAACAGCCTGCTAAACGGAAATGAGTTTTGCGAACTGCTATAGCCAGGGTATTGTGCAGGATTCGATCAATTATTCCTGCTCCACGCTGCTCGATACATCCACGGGGGGCTCGCCTGCGGATTCTTTTTCGACAGGCTGCACTTTGATTTCGACATTCACCGGGACGGAGCGGAGGCCCTCAATGATGCGCTGGAGGCGTTCGATGGTCACATCAGACAGGGTTGGTTTGCTCACGGCCTGCTCGATCTTTTCCAGACCGACGGTGAAGGCGTTCATGTGGCCGGTGATGCGGTTGATGGGATCGTTTTCGCCCGCTCCACCGGTGAGGAGATTGCGTTTGAAGGTGCTCTTAATCTCGCTCCAGCGAATGACATCGGCCTCAGTGGAGAGGGCATTGATCTCACGCCATTTGAGGAGGTTTGATTCGGCGGCCTGGCTGAGTGTTTGCGCTTCGCCGCGATAGTGATCGGCGATGAGGCTGGCGACTTCGGCATCGGTCATGAGCGGGAGAATCTTCTCCGCGATCTTGTTCATGTTGCGGTAGCTGCCCTGGAGCTTGAATGGCGGCTCGGTGCGGTAGGCGTCCTCCATGGCGGCGCTGCGCACGTATTCCTGATTCACACGCAGGATGATCTCGCGCACATGCAGGAGCTTTTCCATCACGGCGACGCCTTCATTGATCTCCTCGGCGCTGTAGCTGCCTTCGAATTCGACGCCCTCGCGGGTGCCGGTCTGCGCGACTTTCAAAACTGCGAGCGCATCGGCATGGCTGCGTGCGGCGATGCGGGCGAGCGTAGCGTTGCTGGTGAGGCAGTTTTCAATATAGCTGTCTTTGAAGACATCCTGATGGCCGCCGAGAATGTCGCCGAGATTGTAGGTGTCGGCGCGATTGGCCAGCATGTCCGGCACCTGGAATTTTCCGCCGACTTCGGTGTAGGGATTGCCGGCCATGACGACGGCGACTTTACGGCCGCGCAGGTCGTAGGTCTTGGCTTCGCCTTTGAACACGCCTTCGATTTTGCGAGTGCCGTCACAAAGCGAGATGAACTTCTGCAGGAACTCGGGGTTCGTGTGCTGGATGTCATCGACGTAGATCATGACATTGTCTCCCATCTCGAAGGCGAGGTTGAGCTTCTCCACTTCTTCGCGCGCGCTGGCGTTGGCGGCTTCGGCAGGATCGAGCGAGGTGACTTTGTGGCCGAGAGCGGGGCCGTTGATTTTGACCAGCGTGATGCCGAGGCGGCTGGCGACGTATTCCATGAGCGTCGTTTTGCCGTAACCGGGCGGTGAGATGAGCAGCAGCATGCCCATGCGGTCGGTGCGCGTGTCCTTGCCTGCGGCACCGAGCTGTTTCGCGAGGTTGGCACCGATGAGCGGGAGATAGACCTGGTCGATGAGGCGGTTGCGAACGAAAGAGCTGAGGACGCCCGCTTTGAACTGATCGAGCCGCAGCTCGCGGCGGCGGGTTTCAGACAGACGGTGCTTGAGCTGTTGGAAGGCCTCGAAGGCGGGGACGACTTCCGCTTCGTAGCGTTGCAGGCGTGCAGTGAATTCGTGGTAGCCGAGTTCGAGTTTGGCGTCGGCAATGCGAGGGTGCGTGCCGATGAGACCTGTGACGGTGGCGTGAGCGGGAGGCTCGGGAGGGATGGTGGCAGGCGGCTGATCGTGGGTGACGACCATGGCGGCGGTTTCAATGAGCACGCCGGGGGCTGCGGTGGGATTGAGAGCCGTGAGCCACTCCAGGGCGATCTCGAAGGCGAGCAGGGGCTGTGCGGCGAGTGAGGTCAGCGTTTCCTCGAATTCCTTGGCTGCGTGTTTGACGGTGAGCTCGCGGTGAAAGGCGCGCAGGAGTTCGCACGCGGCTGCGGAGCGGGTGAAGGGGTGTTTGGATTGCAGCTCGTCGAGGAGACACGCGGCGATCTGAAGGGAGGTTGCACGTTCTTGAACTCCCAAAGAAGTTTCTACGTGCTTCGTCAGATCATTGTCGAAGCCTGAACTGGATATGCCGAGGATATCCCGCATGCGGCCTTTGGACTGCATGCGGGCGAGGAGGGCTTTTTTAGCATCGTTTTCAGGCCAGGCGTGCCAGAAGAGGCGGGCGTAGCCGCGGGCGGCGGGGGAGTGGCGGAGGAGGCCGAGCGCCTGCTGCATTTCACGCAGGGGTTTCAGCAGCAGGGCAGCATCATGATCGTGCACGCCCTTCGTGTAGCCTTCATGAAAGCGCTGGGCCATGAACGTGGACACTTCTTCGTCCGCACCTCTCTTTAGCATCTGCCACGCAAGGTATTCGGCACGATAGACGTCAGCATTCTCAGAGACGACGGCCTGCTCCCACACGCGGCGCAGATCGGCGAGCTCAGGGGTGTCGATGTGCTCGAAGAAACGGGTGCCGGTGAGGTGGAAGGCGAGCGTGTTGTCCCGCGGTAAAATGGTCAGCTCCAGCGGCTGCTTGTTCACGCTGAACTGATGCTGGCCGAGCTGGATGAGATCGCCGCCGGCGACGAAGATTTCTGACTTGTCGCGGATCTGCTTCAGAGAGTCCTGCTGGACGGTCTTGAGGCGGGTTTGCAGTTCGTCGGCGCGGACGCTGCCGCCGAGCCTGCGGAGTTCTTCGATGAGATCGCGCAGCTTCGCGACCATGGCATCGGCAGCCAGCCATGCGTGGACTTCCTCGGGCTTGGCGAAGTTGGCGAGGCGGTTGCGGATGCTGGTGAGGATGCGTTCGGCGGACTGGCCGAGGCTGCTGCAGCGGCGGTTCAGGGCATCGCTGAGGCTCTGGCGGCGCGACTCAAAGGCGGTCTGTACTTCCTCGCGTTTTTTGATCAGCTCGGCGGCGTAGTCGTCGAAATCGGAGAAGCGTGTCTCCATCTCCTCGATCTGCACCAGCACGCGGGTGAGGGATTCATCGCACTTCTCCGGGGTGGTGGCGACTTCGAGGTAGTTCAGCACGCTTTGGCTCAGCAGGCTGAGCTGAGCCTGGAACTGCGCGGCCCCTTCGGTCTTGGCGAGATCATTGCGCTTGTTGCGCAGGACACTGCGCACCTGGTTGAGCTGCGCGAAGAGGGTGGAAATGCCTTCGATGATGCGGGTGGTCTCAGTGGCGTCTTCGATTTTCAGGCCGCTGACAATGGCGGTGAGCATCTCGAGTTCGGCGCTCGACTTGGCGAGTGCGGTTTCGACTTCCTGGGCCTCTGTGACCTTTGACAGCGCAGGGATGCGGGCCTGCTGCTCGGTGATCTGCCTGCGGTAGGGGTCCAGCGATTCCGGCTTGAGCAGGAAGGTGACGCATTTGGCGGAGAGCTTGTCCGCGCCTTCAGCCACCGCTTTGTCCATGCGGTCGATCTCGGCGGCATCGGTGTAGCGCACGTCGCGCAGGGCGATGATCTGGCCACGCAGCTCGCGCAGGGAGGTGAGGAGCTGAACGAAGCCGAGGATGTCGGAGGGATCGGTGTTGCTGGCGGCATTGAGCGCCTTCTGAGACTTCTCCTGCAGCGTCGCGGTCTGCTCAGCCGCGGTCTTGCGCATGCGGCGTACTTTTTCAAACTCGCCCAGGGCTGCTTCGGCGGTGGTCTTGATCTCAACGAGGGTGCTCTTGAGATCGTGGACCTCTTCGCGTCCAACCCAGAAGTAGGTGTCTGCCACATCACCGCAGGAGCGGGCGAGCTCGATGTAGAGGCCGGAGAAGGAATCGTCCTTGGAGAGCAGGGTCAGCACGCCGTTGCACTCGGCCATGGCGCGGACGATCTCGGCATTGCCGATCTTGCTGAGAAAGGTCTGCGAGTCCTTTGCCGCACTGACATCCGCGGAGAGGAAAGGCGTGCGCCATACCTGGATGACGTGGTGTTTGCGCGGTTCGTCATCGGCCAGAAACAGCACGAGTTCTCCCGTGGGGAAGAGGCTGAAGCCGTGGCAGGGCTGCGGGGTGCCGACGGTCTGCGTGATGAGGTTGTAGCTGAGGAGGAGGTAGGTGCCGCTTTCGAGATGGCTGAAGATGAAGAGCGTGTCCTCGCCGTTCGCAGCGGGGATGCGCTTTTCAAACCGCATGGGCGGCAGGCCCGTCTCAAACCGCTTCACTTCACCGGTTTGCAGCACGTAGCCGTGAGGAAAGAGAATGCCGTGGTCGTCTGGCAGAATGACACAGCTCTCCGCGATGCTGTCGATGCGGTGCGCCTGGCGGGTGCGCTCATTGAAGACGAGATGGCGCCATGTTTTTTCCTGGTAAGGCAGGAGCTTGAGCAGGATGAGGCTGCCGACGATGGCGTAGTACACCTCCGCATCGTCGAGCGTCTGGTCTTTGTTTTCGACAGGCTCGCTGTAAATGCCACGACCGGTGGCGGTGTTGTTCTCCACCTTCACGGTGAGATCGCCGCCTACGGTCTCGACGAAGACACGGTCCTCGATGCTGATGTGCGGGTGGTCGCCGTGGATGTACATGTCCCGCGTGGCGCGCTTCCATTCAAACTCCTGCGCGGGCGGGAAGACGAATTCGTGGTCGCTGCGGTTGCCGAGGTATTTGAGCGTGCCGTGGTCGTCATCCACGAGCCACTTGAAGGTTTTTACTTCTGTGGCGCGCTGGCCGACCTGAAAGCCCAGGTAGAGATGCGGCCCGATGCGGTGGAATTTGAGGAAGGAGGCGTGCTTGTAGTAGTTGTAGAGGTAGGCGAAGTCCTCCACGAACTGGGGATCGCTGAGCAGTCCGTCCTTGTTGGGATGGAAGGTGTGATCGGCGGAATGATAATCATACACCGCGAAGACGTCCTCCACACGCATGGTGCTGCGCAGGCCAAGGTGCACGTTGTAGCCGAAGATGAAACGATGCGGGCCGATGGCGGCGAGATCGCGCGGCACACAGTTGTTTTCCGTGGTGAGCCGGTTGGTGGCGAGCAGGGCCGTCTCGATGCCGCCGAACTCGGCCTTGCGGTCTGCATTGAGGAGATCGAGACGGCGCTTGAGTTCCGCGCCGTGCTTGTTGAGGCGCTGACGAATGACCTCGTAAGCGCCGGCTTCGAGCTGCGGGGAAGGTTGGGGAGATGGTGCAGGGTCAGGCATCGTGAGCTTGCGAAAGCTTATTCAGTGTCAGGAAACAGGCGATTGCCCTCACGACACCACCCGACAATTAGGTCGAGTGTGTCGCATATCGCATCGTATCTGCTATCATTCTGGTCTTCACGATGTTTCAGAAGAAAGCCGGTGAACAGTTCGCTCATCACAGACTGGGGCATTCCTGAATCACGGAGATGTTTTGCAAGTGCATGCAGATTCTGAAGCGGCTCGGGTTGCAGCAAGACTGCACGAATGGATTCGCGAGCAATTTCGAGGTCTGATGATGGAACGAGATTCTCCATGCGGAGTTCGGACGGGGGCGCCGGTGCTCCATGGTTACTTCTTCGCGGCCTTCGCTGCGAGCAGGCCGCTGACGGTCTGTTCGGTGAGGCCGAAGCGGGAGGCGGCGCCGAGCATGCCGGTGAGCTTGTTCAAGGTGGTGCTGTCAGGATTGAGGGCGATGAGCTTGCCAAAGAGGGCGCTGAGGGTGAGGTTCTTGGTGTCTTCGGAGGTGAGACCAAACTGGTCGATGATGTTTTTGAGCTGGGCTTTGAAGTAGTCGGGGTCGCCGTTGAAGAAGGTTTCCTTCACGTCGGTGAGGGTGCGGCTGCCTTCGACCATGCGGTCGATGGCGCGGGCGTTGCCGATGGCGCTGGTGATCTTGTCGAAGAACTGGCTTTCGCCGCCGACGATTTCGATCTTGGCGGACTTCATGGCCTCTCCAAGCACGCCGGCCTGGGCGGCGGCGATGTCTTTCTGGATGTTGATCTGCGCGAGTTCGACGGACTTCTCCTTGTCGAGCGTGAGCTTGAATTCCTCGTGTTCGCGTCCGGCGTTTTCGAGGAGCTTCATGGCCTGCGCCTTCTTGGTGATGCCGTCGGCTTCCGCAGCGAGCTTGAGCTGCGTGACTTCGGCGTCCACGCTGCCCTGCTTCTGCGAGGCTTCGGCCTTGGCGAGCAGGACCTGGGCTTCGCCGAGGCCGATGGCGGCGGAAGTGGCGGTGCGGCCTTCGGCGAGGGATTTCTCCGCAGCGGCTTCTTTGGCGGCGGACTCCTGACGGGCTTCGGCGAGCGTGAGCAATTCCTGGGCGTGCAGCTCGGCGGCCTGCTTGGCAGCTTCCGCGGCTTTGATGGCCGTGAAGGCGGCCTGCTCGGCAGCGAGCTGGGCGGCCTGCTTGTGGGCTTCGGCTTCTTTGATTTTTTGGATGAGCTGCTCCTGGGCGTTTTTCTCGGCGTTGGTCAGCGCGACCTGCTTCTCGCGGTCGGCAGTGGCGAAGGCCTCGGTGTCCTTCATCTTCTGCTGTTCGACGACGACGGTCTTCTCCAAGGCCACACGTTCTTTGATGACCTCCTGAATGTTCTTCTTCTCCACTTCGACGGCTTTTTCCTTCTCGATGGACTTGAGCGTGGTGACGCGCTCGCGGTCGATGATTTCAAGATTGCGGTCGCGGGTGACGCGCTCGACTTCGACGGCGTCCGTGCGCTCCTTGTTGCGCTGGGCCACGAGGACCTGGCGTTCCTTGTTCTGAGTGGCGATGGCGATTTCTTCGTCCACGCTGATCTTGGCGCGCTCAGATTTGAGGCGCTCTTCTTCCTGCACTTTCAGGGTTTCGGCGGTTTCGCGGGCGCGGACGCTCTCCACATCACGCTTCTGCTTGGCTTCGGTCTCGGCAAGCTGGCGCTCCAGCTCCAGAATGGCCTCACGGGTCTGCACGTCCTGCTGCTTGATGACCTTTTCCTTGTCCCGCTGGATGTTGTTGGAGAGCTTGGCCTGAGCGGCGGTGAGCTCGGTGATTTTCTTGATGCCTTCAGCGTCGAGAATGTTGTCGGGGTCGAGATTTTCGAGGCGCGTCTGTTCGAGGAAGTCGATGGCGCAGTCGTCGAGGGTGAAGCCGTTGAGGTCGGTGCCGATGACCTTGAGGATCTCGCTTTTGAAGTGATCGCGCTCATTGTAGAGCTGCACAAAGTCGAAGCGCTTGCCCACCGTTTTGAGGGCTTCGGAGAATTTGGCGTCAAACAGCACGCGGATGGTGTCCACGGCGCTGGCGCGGGTGCAGCCGATGCTCTGGGCCACGCGAAGGACGTCTTCGGGGGTTTTGTTCACCCGGACGAAGAAGGCGACCTTGATGTCCGCGCGAAGGTTGTCTTTGCAGATGAGGCCTTCCTGGGCTTTGCGCTCGATTTCGATGCGCTTGACCGAGATGTCCATGTATTCGGACTGATGAGCGACGGGGATGACGACCATGCCATTGAAGGTGACCTTGGTGCCGCCGATGCCGTTGCGCACGATGGCCTGGCCCTGCTGCACTTTGCGGAAGAAGCGCGAGAAAAGGATCAGAATGCCGAGGAAAATGCCGATGATGATGACGCCGACGAGGAGGCTGCCTTCGAGGAGAAAAGCGGAGAGGAGGGATGAGGTCATGAGTGTTGGGTGAGAAAAGGGTTAGTTATGGGCGGTGGATTCGATCAGGTAAAAAATGTTGTCGGGGCCGGCGGCGGTGACTTTGGCGGAGTCGCCGCGCTTGAGCACGGCCGCGCCGGGCTGGGTGCGGACATTGATGAGCAGAGGGACATTGGCGGTCGGGATTTCGAGCTGGCCATAGGAGGCGTCTGCCTCAGTGGAGGAGACGACACCGATGCGTCCGATGACCTCCTCGGCCTCAGTGTCGGCGTCGCTCATGGCTTTGAAGAGCTTGCCGACGGGGAGGGTGACGAGCTTGGTCATGATGAGGCTGCTGAGGAGGTTGGGCAGCAAAAGGAGGGCGGCACGGCCCACACCGCTCTGCGGGTTGTACCATTCGTTCAGCGCCAGGGAGCCGAGCCAGAGAAAGACGACCATGAAGCTGAGCCAGACGACGAGGGGAACCTGGGAAAAGCCGAGGAAGCGGCCGGCGGAGAGAAAGGCCCCGCCGGTATTCACACCGTGACCGTGGGCGTGGGAGGCATCGGCGCTGCCGTGGGCGTCGCCATCTCCGCCGAAGTCATCGGGAAGGTCGGATTCAAAGTCCAGAGCCCCGAGCAGGACCAGGAGCCAGTAGAAAACCACCAGCGCCAGGAGGAACGAGAGCAGGAGCTGGTGAGGCTGGATGGCGGCATGGAAGAGTTCGGACACGAGGGGAGCGGTTGCTGGATTAATGTGCGAGGATATAAGCAACTGACCCGAAACGAGGCGATTACAATTTTGAAGAACGTCTTCAGGGCTTTTACCCCAGACTGGGCACGATGACCGTGCGGCATAAAGAAATTTCTGGCAGGCATGCCTCCACCCCGGTGGCGCCGCTCCCGTGACATGGGCTGCGAGAAGCGTTGACAAGCACGGCGCTGCTCCTAGAATCGGCCTCGAATTCACCCCGAACAACAGCAAAGCGAATCGTCAGTCAGTGGAGGTTACCGGCATGAGGAACACAGAATTTGAAGACGAACGGCGTCCCCCTAATCCGCCGCTGCATTCCGAAAAGATCGTCACAGACCGGAAGATTTTCTTCCTCGATCTCAAGGAGAATGACCGCGGCAAGTTCATCAAGATCACCGAGGATGTGCGTGGCCGCAGGGACACGATCATTCTGCCGATCGACGCTGCACAGGAGTTCCTGGATGCGATGATGCGCACCCTGGACGCCGCAGGCGTGGATGAGTGAGGTGACCAGGGCTGAACGAAAGTCCTGAGCCGCCCGGCTTGCAGGCAGGAATGCCCGCGTCACTGCGCCTGCAAATCTGACGACTTGCCATGGAGTTTGATTTCTGCGCAGAATGAAGTCTGCCATGAGGATTCAAACTCACCCGTCCTGTCCGCCTCTTTTGTTCGGGTATTCCTGGAAGCAGATCACGGTCATGTGCCTGCTCTTCGGGTTCATGTGTGCCCCGCTGCAAGCCGACCAGGGGCTGAAGATCTTTGCGTGCGAGCCTGGCGAAGGACCGCTGCTGGTATTCGTGCGCCCCGAGAACTCCGATGGCCGGCCACTTGTGGGCAGCCGCGACGACCGGAGTGAAAATGTGTATCTTTGGAGCGCTGGTGACTCGGAGCCTCCCAAACGAGTGATACACTGCAATGTCCCGCTGCCACGCTTTCTTCATCGGATCAGCCGCCACGAGGTTTTGATCCGGTACGAGGACAGGCTGCAGCTTTTGGACCTCAAGGCGGGGAAGATGACACCGCTGCTGAAGACAAAGGATCAGAGCGATCTCGTCCGTGCCGACGGAGACACCCTTTACCTGCTGCAGCACACGGTTCCTCGTGAGTCGTATGGTTACCGGCTGGAGACGCGGGATGGGAAGACGGTGCTGGACGAGTGGTACCGCCCCAAGGACCGCCTCTTTGCGTATTTCGCGGGAGAAGTCCCGAAAACTGCCGAACTCGCCGAGCCATTGATCGAGGCGATCCTGCAACAGGATGCAGCAGGGTTCTGGGTGGTGACTGCGGAAACGAAGCCGCGCCTTCTGCACCTTTCCCCTCAGGGGAAAATCACCGAAGAATTGCCATGGCAGGCTGACTGGGCCGTCTGCGAGGCCAAGTTCCTGCTGTCTCCGGATTCCAGACACATCGCGTTTTCAATCCTGCGCACTGACCAGGACTTTCACAGCTGCCGCGACCTCGTCGTGATGAGCCGCGAAAAAAAGACGGTCATCAAAACAGTAAGTGACATCGACCTGCGGAGTTCGTCCCTGATGCTCGGCTCGGCGACACCGAGTCTCCAGCTGGCCTGGCTGGACCGCAGCCATCTCCAGTTTCAATTGATGCTTGGCTTTCAGGGGGAGGTTCTCGATGTGGAGACACTGGCCGTTGCAAAATCGGATTTGAAGGCGCTGCATCCACAAGAACCACGTGATAAGCGCCAGGTGGTTGGCAAGTTTGAAACCACCTTCGGCAGGGTGTGGTTCGGAAAAGACACCGAACTCGCTGCGAGCGTTCTCGATGCCAAAGGGGACTGGGTGTCCTCCTGCCTCGAATTCAGCCCGGATTCATCCTGGGCCGCGCTTGCCTCGCCTGATCTGGACTGCGTGGTCGTTTTGGATGGGGAGAAGAGAAGGCAGCGACGTCTCATCGACGGCTGGTGCTACGATCTTGGCTGGTTGGACGGCTGGAGGAGATGAATCAGGTGAACTTGATCACATGCTTCTGCCCGTGCTCTTCATGCGCGGGATTGAGGGCGCGGAGTTCGAATTCGGCACGCTCTGCACTGATGCGGGCGATGACCCAGCCGTTCGGGCGCTTGGGATTGAAGGGGTAGGCGACCGGGGGGAGATTGATGAGCGGGAGTCCGGTCTTCTCGTGTTTGGATTTCATCCAGGTGTGGGTGTGGCCATAGATGTAGCCCTGGACCTTGGGGTAGGAGGCGAGAAGATCGAAGAGGGCATCGCTGTCCTGCAGGCAGGTGCCTTTGATTTCATCCTTCATGCTGGGCTGCATGGGGTTGTGATGAGCGACGATGAAGGTGGGCTTGTTGGGCGAATTGCGCAGTTCGCGCTCGATCCACACGAGCTGCTGGTCGCCAAGGCGGCCGGGAGTTTTGTTCACGATTTCCAGGGAGTCGAGCAGCACCCAGTTGACCAGGGCGCTGGTGACCGTGGCCACGTGCTTGTCCGGAACGTTCATGGGACGCTCGGCGTTGGGGGGCGGCGGACCGATGATGACGTTGAGGAAATTGTTGCGGTGGTCGTGATTGCCGAGGGTGCAGTGGATCTGAATGGACTGCTCGCGCAGGGACTGGATGCAATGGGTGAAGGTGACGTAGTCCTCCGCCTTGCCATCGAGGTAGGCGCAGTCGCCATTGACGATGAGGCCGAAGGGCTTCTGGCCGATCTTGAGCACCTGATTGGAGCAGCGGCGCAGATTTTCCGCCATGCAGGCGCCGCGTACAACGAGCGCCTCATCCTCGGCGATGTGTGGATCTGAGAACAGGACCCAGAGCTGTTCGGGAATTTCGAGGGCAGGCAGCTGAGCGGCGAACGTTCCCAGGGCGGCGGCAGTGCCGTGCTGCAGGAAGCTACGGCGGGAGAGAGGGGGAAGGGTGATGGGCATGGGGGAGGGATGACTACGGTGATCAAAGGCTGAATTGTGCGGCGCAGGCAGGCAAAATTCAGGTGCCGAAATAGCGGTCGCCTGCATCGCCGAGGCCAGGGACGATGTAGCATTTTTCGTTGAGGCCGTCGTCGATGGCCGTGGTGAAGACGGGCACGTCAGGATGCGCGTGCTTCATGGCGGCGAGTCCTTCCGGGCAGCTGACGACGCAGAGCATGGTGATGCGCATGGCACCGGCTTCCTTGAGCTGGCGTGCGGCCTCGCAGGCGCTGCCGCCGGTCGCGAGCATGGGGTCCAGAAGAAAAACGTCCGCGCCAGAGATGCAGGCGGGCAGGTTGGCGTAATAGGCGTGGGGCAGGGCGGTTTCCTCGTTCCGTTTGATGCCCACATGAGCCACCACCGCCTCCGGTACGAGGGGGAGGATGCCATCCAGCAAACCGAGACCGGCACGCAGGATGGGCACGAAAACGAGAGGCCTCGCGAGCTGGGCGCCCAGCGTCTGCCTGAGCGGCGTCTGCACAGAGATCTCCCGCAGGGGCAGCTCCCGGGTGGCTTCGAGAAACAGCAGTCGTGCAAGATGGTTCAGGTGCCGCCGGAAGTCATGCGAAGGGGTGCCGGCGGCGCGAATAACGGAAAGATGACACTGCGCCAGAGGATGCTGAACGACGAAGGGCTGCATGCCGCGCAATGTGTCGCGTTTGAATGCTCTGGCAAAGTTTTCCACCGCCGGGTTGACGTCCGTGGTACCATGGCCCGATGAAAACAAGACTCTGTGCGCCCGCGCTGCTGGTACTGTTCCTGGGGGCCTGTGCAGCGACACCAGGCAGGGATGGTTCGAGTTATTACTACCCCTCTTCCAATCAGCCGCCGGGATCCGCCCGCACCAGCACGGTGACACCCGGCATTGCGGAGATGGCTGGCAGCCGTGGCACACCGCCGAAGGGTGGCTATGCCCCGGGTTCGGGTCCTACGGCAATGCCGGGGGGCAATCAGTTCATGTACCAGCAAAATGTCTCGGGTCCCTTTGGCAGCAGGAGCTCGACGGGCGTGATCAATTCTTTTGGCGGAGTGCAGAGCTATCAGACGATCGGCGGCATGCCGGTTTATCCGGGGACGCCGATCTACAGTCCGTACCCGAGCAGCTATGGCAGGCCGCCTTCGCAGCCGGTGTATGTGCCCGGGGTGGGGGGTGCGCCGGGGTATTACATCAATCCGAGCACGGGGGCGCGGGTGCAGGGGCCGTAAAGCCTTCTGTGTCCGCCGGCACCTTATGAGGACTGCCCGTCCTCCTTCTGCGCCCGCCTGGCCTCCGCCTTGTGCTTGAGCACTTCAAACACGATGGGCAGGATGGAGATGACGATGATCAGGACGAAGACGAGCTTGAGGTTGTTTTTGATGACCGGGATGCTGCCGAGGAAGTAGCCGGCGATGCTGAAGCTGAGCACCCAGACGAGGCCACCGCCGAGGCTGTAGGCCAGGAAGCGACGGTAGTCCATGCGGCCAAAGCCCGCGGTGAAGGGGGCAAAGGTGCGGACGATGGGGACAAAGCGGGCGAGGATGATGGCCTTGCCGCCGTGCTTGACGAAGAAGGCCTCGGTCTTGGCGAGATAGTCGCGTTTGAACCAGCGTTGATTGACGATCCAGCCACCGGCTTTGCGGCCGATCCAGTAGTTCAGGTTGTCACCAATGATGGCGGCGCACATGAGCAGCGGGATGATGAGCTCGATGCGGATGAGTCCCTGGGCGGAAAGAGCACCCACGGCAAACAGCAGGGAATCGCCTGGAAGAAACGGCATGATCACGAGACCCGTCTCACAGAAAATGATGGCAAAGAGCAGGCCGTAAATCAGCGGGCCGTGGTCCCGCGCAAAGATTTCCAGGTGTTTGTCGATGTGCAGGACGAAATCAATCATGGCCGCCGATTCTCCGGCATCGGAGCGGTGCGGCAAACGAAAACTCATGGCGATCTCGGCACGAGGGTGCAAAAAAGCCGGGGCTCGCTGCCCCGGCTTCGCTGGAATGGACGGCAGGCTGGATTACTTCAGCTCCGCTTTGACCACGTGCTTGCCCTCGATTTTGATGCCGTCGACGTTTTTGAACTTCACGGCTGCGTCCGCCATGCTCATGTCGTCCTGAGCCGCGTCAATCAGGCTGCTGAGGACGTCCATGTTGTTCGTGAACTTGTCGAATTGGAGTTCCAAAAAGCTGATCGTATCATTGCTCAAATGAGCGGCGTCCGAGCTGGCAAAGCCATTGGCAGCCTTCACTTCCACAGACATGCGCATGCCGGCGAGCATGGGCTTCATCATCGCCACCTGTGATTTCATCATCGCGATTTCATCCGGGCTTTCCTGTCCTTTCGCCTCGCCGCTTTTTTTGTCTTTCGCCTCAAGGCTGGTGATGGTGAGGGTGGATCCCTGAAGCGCAAAGGTCATGGCGTCAGGACCGGTGTCAGACTTATCGTCCTCCTGCTCCGGTATGTAGGGCTCGTATTTGAGCTTGGACAGATCAGCCACGGCGTAAACGATCTTCACACCGCTTTTGCCATCGGCAGGCTTGAGCTCCTCGTAGGATTTCACCGTCACACCTTCTCCCAAGGTTTTGGCACGCTCCGCAGCCTGGGTTTTGTCCATGATGAGCTCCTTGAGCTGCCCGGCCTGTCCGCCCTGCATCATCGCGGTCAGTTGCGGGCCGAGAACCACGGTCTCCTCGATGGTGGCGGTGCCGTCTTTGCTGACGATGACAACGGACTTCATTTCTAAGCAGGAGGTCAGCGCAAAAGCGACCGCCATGAGAAGGAGGAATGGGAGTTTCATGAGGGCGGAAAGTAGGCGTGCGGATCTTTTTTTAACAAGGACAAAGAGCAGGGAGCGGTCAAATTTGGCGCCGCAGAAGGGCGAGGAAGCCGCTTGCCAAACGGCCCGCATGCTGAAACAAATCAGGCATGGACTCCCATGAAGTGATTAGCAAGGCCGTCGAGCAGACCAGCTTCAAAGAGGTGGCAGCCCAGATGGGCGTGTCGCTGTCTCTCGCTTACAAATGGTCCCAGCCCGACGAACAGCAGGGCAGCGGCACCTCCAATCCACTGGACCGTGTGCGCCAGCTCTATGAGATCACCAAGGATGACCAGCTCATCCAGTGGCTGTGCCACAAGGCCAACGGATTCTTTGTGCAGAACCCCACCAGTGGCGGACCGCGCGGCATGGAACTCATGCCCGCAACGCAGGAGATCGTGCAGCAGTTTGCCGACCTGCTGACCGCCATCAGCAAGGCTGCCTCCGACAATCGGATCAGCAAGGAGGAGGCCGACCACATCCGCGGCGTGTGGGATGAGCTGAAACGCTTCACGGAAGGCTTTGTGCGCCTGTGTGAAAAAGGCGACTTCGCCCACCTCGCGGATGAAATTAAAACTCACAATCGCTTCAAATAGCGCCTTCGAAAATGTCTGCCGCCGGTCCGCTCCTCATACGTCATGAAGGCCACACTGCGCGTGAGCGCAGCACCTGTGGATGGCGGGACCGTCTGATCAGCCGGGAAGATGCAGGGCTGTCTCCCGCCGCTTGGGCGCATGCGGTGGACATTGATGGTGCCAGGCTGCATTACCACAAGCGCTCCACCGAGCTCTACTACGTGCTGGAAGGCGGTGGCAGCGTGGTGCTCGATGGGGTGGAGCAGCCTGTCAGCAAAGGGTCCATGGTCCACATCCCGCCCGGAGTGGTGCATGGCGCGCGTGGAAAGATGCGTGTCCTTGTGGTAGGAATACCGGACATCGCAGAAGATGATTACTATGAGGTAAACGGGGCTCCGGAGGAGACCCCTTTGACAAAATGATACAACCAGCCGCCCGGGCTTCCGCGTTTGAAGTATAACTGCCTCTTTTCGCCATGACTCTGCTACTACTGATGGCCGCCCGGCTCTGCTTCATGCAGATGGAGCAATTCATCGTGGATGAATGGATGGCTGTGTCAGCCGTGACCTTCATCGGACTGTCCTTGGCGATCAGTCACCACGTGCACATAATCACGGGGCGCTGAGCCAGGGACACCCGGGCGTGTTAGAAGAATTTGGGTTCTTCGTTTCGTTGATAACAAAGGGGAAAACGCGGTTCGGATAGAGCCGCCACGGGGCTGGAGCCCCGGGCATCCTCGGTTTCAGGCAAGAAAAAAATGATTATGGGCAAAATTGTTTAGAATTGATAAAGACAATTTTATTGCGCAATCCCAGAACTACACTAGTGGTCTGCCACGATGAATACCAAGGCTCATTCCGCACTGTTGATTCTTTTGGGCGTTTTCACACTGGGCATGCTTCCCACTGCAGGCGCCTCCGACTACGCAACCGATCCTGGCTGGAACCATCCTCTGGCGGGCGAAAGACCGGCCAAAGATTTCCGGGGCCGCTATCCGGTGCTCACGAGAAGCATGCGGGAAGGGTACGTCATGAGCGTCACCCCTTACAATGTGGTGGAATATGGAACCCCCGTCCTCGGCAAGTTCAATCGCCAGGTTTACTGGATGGTCCCTGTGACGTTTGCTCCAGGAAAACACGCCCTCAATGAGCAATCACGCGTGCGATACAGTCCCTCCCGTCTCTCCACAGATGCCTACGCCTGCGTTCGCAATGGCCGGGTGGAATACTGGATCTACAAAGATTCAAAGTCCCTGATTCGCTAAAAAGCCCGGTTTTTCGAACAGTCTCAAGCATGTGAAATCCCCTGCAGAAATGCAGGGGATTTCTATTTTTATAGAAATGAGACCAAAACAGAGGCGATCAAGCCATGTTTCCTTATCAAAAATAAGCCAAACCTTCAGAAAAGGGTATCGTGGCGACCTCTTTTCCGCGGGTAAGGTGTTCGAAAACACGAAGTGAAAAGGGATTATACGTTTGATTTTGAGTGAGTTAGAACCGATTAAAAGGGCGAAATGCGTTCCAGTGTCGCAATCTCGTAAAAGGCTCAGGATTTGATAAAATTAACTGGACCTTTTAAAGAACTCTATGTTTATTATAAATGCACTACCCAGTGCATTTATAACTATGAGCGCAACTGAAACAAGCCAGCTTGTCCCCGAAATTCGGGAGGTCCTTGCTCAGCATGGACGATTCCCCGTCGAAAATCTGTCCGAGGGCGATGATCTCTACAACGCCGGCCTGACGTCCCTGGCAACAGTGGCAGTGATGCTGGCCCTGGAAGACAAATTCAATGTGGAGTTTCCCGACAGCCTGATTGGTCGTCGCACCTTCAAGAGCATCGATTCGATCGCCGAGGCGATCACAAAGCTGGCGGCTTAGATCCGCGCGCGAACTCTTCTTTCCTGTCAGGCAAAGCCACATCCACCCCCTATCCGTTAATCCCGTGAGCGCACGCACACCCATACGCAGCAAAGTCAATTTTGACGAACTCCTGAAGGGGGTGCACGCGATTGGAAAGTCGGTGCTCCGCGTTCACGCGGCGGACGTGGACAAAAACGCCCGGTTTCCGACGGAGTCGATCAATGCCATGCGCGAGACGAAACTCTTGAGCGCGTACGTGCCAGAAGAGTTTGGCGGCATGGGTTTGAGCCTGGTTCAGGTGGCGAAAATCTGCGAGGCGCTGGGCCAGTACTGCGGCTCTTCGGCCATGGTGTATGCGATGCACAAAATTCAGGTCGCCTGCGTCGTGCACCATGCGCAGCAGTCCGCCTACTTTTGCGAGTACTTGAAAAAGCTGGTGAAAGAGCAGCGCCTCATGGCTTCGGCAACGACGGAGATTGGCACCGGTGGAGACCTGCGCTCGAGCATTTGCGCGGTGGAGGTCACTGGAGATCAATTCAAGCTGACCAAAAAGGCGCCGGTCATTTCCTATGGCGAAGCCGCAGACGAGATCTTGGTGACCTGCCGCAGCGCGCCGGGTGCACCGGCAAATGAGCAGGTGCACGTGATGGTGCACAAGGGCGCGTACACCGCCGTGCCTATTTCCAGCTGGGACACGATGGGCTTCCGTGGAACCTGCAGCTCGGGCTTTGAACTGACCGCGGAGGGAAGTGCGGAGCAGATCCTTCCGCAGCCGTTTAATGAGATCCTGGGCCAGACCATGCATCCCTATTCCCACATTGTGTGGGGGGCCCTGTGGTCGGGCATCGCGATGGATGCGGTGAACCAGGCTCGCGCGTTTGTGCGTGCCGAAGCGCGCAAGACCCCTGGCGAGACGCCCATAGCCGCGATCCGCCTGGGCGAGGTTGATCAGGTGCTGCAGCTGATGCGGCACAATGTGGCGGCGCTGGCGCATGAATACGACGAGCTGCGCAGCCGCAACTGCCCGGGCGTGTTTGAAGAATTTGGATTCTCCATCCGCACGAACAATTTGAAGCTGTCCTCATCGCAGCAGCTCGTGGACATCGTAGGGCGCGCGATGCTGATCTGCGGCATCTCCGGCTATCGCAACGACTCCAAGTTCAGCATCGCCCGGCATTTGCGCGATGCCTACGGCGCGGCGCTGATGGTGAACAACGACCGCATTTTGAAACTCAACGCCACGATGCTGATGGTGCACAAGGAGGCCTGATTTTATGATCTGTACATCGACAACGACTCTTCCCCTGACCGAGGCTTACCAGGCGTTTCTGGACGAAGTCACCCAAGCAGGACTGCTGGTGCCGCTGGGCGTCCGCGGTGTGTATGGCTACAATGGAGTGTTTGACAACGTGCTGCAAAGCTTTGACCGCCTGGTCACACGCCGTGCCGCCCACTTTCAGGCGGACATCATGCGCCTGCCCGGGGTGCTGAGCCGCGAGCACTACCTGAAAACCAGCCACATCGAGAATTTCCCCGATCTGATGGGTTCCGTGCACAGCTTTATGGGACGTGATCGAGAGCACATCGCCATGCTGACCAAACGGGAGAGCGGTGAGGAATGGACGCAGGATCTTGCTCCGAGTGCTCTGATGCTGACGCCGGCCTGCTGCTATCCCCTTTATCCAACGCTGAGTGGAACGCTGCCGGAGGAAGGCAAGACGGCGGATCTGCTTTCCCAGGTGTTTCGGCATGAGCCTTCGATTGATCCGTGCCGCATGCAGATTTTCCGCCAGAGGGAGTTTGTCCGGGTGGGCAGTGCCGAGCAGGCGCTGGAGCATCGCAGGCAGTGTTTGGAACTGGGACGCGACACTCTGGCCGAAGTCGGACTGGAGGTCGATATCGTCCTGGCGAACGACCCGTTCTTCGGAAGGGGTGGACGGGTGATGGCGGCATCGCAAAAGGATCAGGATTTGAAGCACGAGTTTACCTTCGCGGTCGCATCGGATGAGAAGCCGACGGCGATCGCTTCGACGAACTGCCACGTCGATTACTTTGGAAAGGCCTTCGACATCAAACTGCCGAACGGAGAGCCTGCGCACTCGGCATGCATCGGGTTTGGTCTGGAGCGCATTACGCTGGCTTTGTTCAAGCATCACGGATTTGATCCCGATCTCTGGCCTTACGAAGTGAAGAACGCGCTGGACCTATGAGCCGGCAGCTTCTAGCGCTCGATCCACAGACCTACGTGCGTCATCGCCTGCACACGCAGGAGCGTGAGTGGGCGGAGACGAACTGCTATGTGGATGTTTGGATCGAGCTGCTGCATGCCAAAGGATTGGAGCCGATTGCAGGCCTGCCCTTCACGCTGGGCATCGACTTTGAAGGGGACCAGTGGACCTTCTTCAAATACCAGGTGGCAGACCTGTATGACCTCTATGCGCTGGACGTGCAGGAGCTGGCCCTCTACCGACCGCTGACGGCGCACATTGAAGAGCAGCTGTCGCTGGGAAGACCGCTGCTCGTGGAGCTGGACTCGTTCTATCTTCCGGACACCGCAGGCAGCGCCTACCAGCTGGAGCACGTGAAAACGACGGTGGCCATCGTTGAGATCGACATGGAGCGGCGGCGTCTGGGCTACTTTCACGCGCAGGGCTACTATCAGCTCCATGGCGATGACTTCGCTCATGTGTTTCATCTGACTGGCGAGAAGAATCCCCACATCCTGCCGCCCTACTGTGAAATCGTCAAAACCACCGGCCTGCGGCCGTTGCAAGGCCAGGCGCTTCTGAAAGCTTCCCTTGGTTTGATGAAGCGCCAGCTGCAGCGTTTGCCGGAGGTAAATCCATTCGTGAAGTTCCGCGCACGCTTTGAAGCGGACATGCAGTGGCTGATCAACGAGCCGATCTCCACATTCCATCAGTACTCGTTTGCCACGCTGCGGCAGTTCGGCGCCTGCTATGAACTGGCCGCCACGTATTTGAAGTGGCTGCAGAGCCAGGAGGTTGCCGGAGTGGATGCGGCCATCGAGTCCATTCAGTGCCTGTCCAACAGCGCGAAGACGCTGCAGTTCCAACTGGCACGCGCGATGGCGCGGAAGAAGCCGATCGATTTCACCCCCGTCGATCAAATGGCGGAGCACTGGTCACGGGCCATGGAGCATTTGAAGGCCACGTTTCTCGCGTAAAACTTTATGAGAGACCACGTTCACTTCGCCCCGTGGACATGCTGTGCTCAGGCTCCTGGTGCCAGCCCGCCGGCAATTCAAGGCGAGTGGTTTGCCGCAGAGGTGCCGGGGACTGTGGCGTCCGCCTTGCGTGCACGTGGCCGGTGGGACATGCAAAATCCGCCGGATCTCGATGCGCAGGACTGGTGGTACCGCACCACGTTTGCTGCTGAATCGCGCGCTGACGACGAGTTGTTTGACCTTTGTTTTGACGGTCTTGCGTCGCTGGCGGAAGTCTGGCTGAACGGGGAGCTTGTGCTGAGCACGAACAACATGTTCCGCAGCTATCGTTTGGATGTGGACCGGCCTTTGCAGGACGAAAACGAGTTGATGATCTGCTTTCGCTCGCTCGCCGCAGATCTGAAGAAGCGACGTCCGCGGCCACGCTGGAAAACCAACCTCGTCAACAATCAGCAGCTGCGCTGGCTGCGCACCAGCTTGTTAGGACGCATTCCCGGCTGGTCGCCGCCGGTGCCAGTGGTGGGACCCTGGGGCGAGGTGAGGCTGGAGCGTGCGGCGGTGATGCTCACGGAGGTGCAAAGAACGGCTGTTCTGGTCGGCAAAGAAGGAGTCGTTCGTTTCAGCGCCCAGGTGAGGGCGGCTCTGGAGATCACCTCGGCGAAGCTGCATGTGGGCGGGCATCATGCCGCGCTGGAATGGCAGAATGGAACTTTGAGCGGAGAGCTGCGCATTCAGCATCCCGAGCTGTGGTGGCCGCACACGCATGGCACACCGACGTTGCACGCCGCGAAGGTGATCATCGAGACCGATGTTGAGCAGCACGTATTTCTGCTGGAGAAAGTGGGCTTCCGCCAGATAGAAGCCTGCAACGATCCAGGGTTCGCGATTCACGTGAATGGCGCGCGCATTTACTGCCGCGGCGCATGCTGGACGACGAGCGACATTTTCACGCTTCATGGCACGGAGGAGTCGCTGCGGCATGATCTCACGCTCGCACGTGACGCAGGCATGAACATGCTGCGCATTGGCGGTACGATGACCTATGAGTGCGATGCCTTCTACCGTCTCTGCGATGAACTGGGCATCCTCGTGTGGCAGGACTTCATGTTTGCCAACATGGACTACCCAGTCGAAGACGCCGCGTTCGCAGAGAACATCACGATCGAGGCAACGCAGCAGCTCAGCCGGTTTGCGCAGCACCCCTGCGTGGCGGTTTACTGCGGCAACAGCGAGATCGAACAGCAGGCGGCGATGCTGGGCATGGCCCGCGAGCTTTGGCGCAACCGCTGGTTTGGCGAGCAGCTGCCGGCGCTGTGCAGCCAGCATCATCCCGGCACGGTGTATGTGCCGTCCTCGCCGAGCGGCGGTGTGCTGCCGTTTCACACGAGCACAGGAGTGACGCACTACTATGGCATCGGCGCCTATCTGCGTTCTTTGCGGGAACTGCGGCAGGCGGATGTGAAGTTTACCAGCGAGTGCCTGGGCTTTGCGAACATCCCGGAGCCGGAAACGATCGAGGAGATCATGGGCGGCCTGATGCCGGTGATGCATCATCCGCGCTGGAAGCAGCGCGTGCCGCGTGACACCGGTGCCGGCTGGGATTTTGAAGATGTGCGGGATCATTACCTGCGCGAGTTGTTCAACGTGGATCCGGTCTCGCTGCGGTGCTTTGACATGCCGCGTTATCTGGAGCTGAGCCGCGTGACCTCCGGAGAGATGATGGCGCGCACGTTTGCCGAATGGCGCGGTGGCCACAGCCGCAATGCGGGCGGTCTGGTGTGGTTCTACAAAGATCTGTGGCCTGCGGCGGGCTGGGGCATCGTGGACAGCGCGGGTGTGCCAAAGGCAGCCTATTATCAGCTCAAGCGTCTGTGGCAGACGAGGCAGCTCACGATCACCGACGAAGGTCTGGACGGCCTGCATCTGCATCTCGTCAATGAAACGAGCGAGCCGCTGGATGGCTTTATCGAAGTGCAGCTGCTGCGCGAGCCAAACGTCAGCATCGCCCGGCATGAGATCGCGCTGAAGGTTGGTGGCCGCTCACTGGAGACCCGCAGTGTGGATGAAGTGCTCGGTTCGTTTTACGATGTGAACTATGCGTATCGTTTCGGCCCTCAGGCGCACCACGCGGTGATCGCCACGTGGTTTGATGACAAGCGGGAGGTCATCAGCGAGGCGGTGCACCTCACGCGTGCGCGTGATCCCGAGGTGCATCCGCTGTCCGAGGAAATGCTGCATGCGCAGGCGGAGGCACTGGGTGACCGACGTTATCGCGTCACCTTGAAGAGCGACCGCTTTTTGCACCGAGTGCGCTTGTCGGCCCAGGGATTTCTGCCTGATGACAACTATTTCCACCTCGCCCCAGACCGGCTCAAAGTGGTGTCTTTTTCGCCTCGTGCGGGTCATAGTGATGCCTTTAGAGCTTACGCTGAAGCCCTGAATGTGATGGGCGAAATCTCGGTTGAATTGAGCAGCGCATCCCCCGAAACCCGTCATGCCCCCCGATGATCCAGAACTGCGCGCGCCAGAGGGCACTCCGCCGCCAGTTCAGGTGGAGCGGACCGCGTTCTATTTGGAGAGTGACGGGCAGTCGTTGTTTGCCTGGCTGCATTCAGCCGCAGGCTCGGTTTCTGACCATGGGGTGTTGATTTGCCCGCCGCTGGGGCACGAACAGGTTCACTCTCATCGCACTCTTCGCCATCTGGCGGACCGCCTTGCCGTGCAAGGATTCGCGGTCCTGCGGCTGGACTATCACGGCACAGGCGACTCCGATGGCACGGAACACGATCCGCAACGTCTGGCCACATGGCAGACGAATGTGAGCGATGCAGTCGCGTGGCTGCGCAACATGGCAGGATGTCCGAAGATCAGCCTCGTGGGCCTTCGCATGGGGGCGGCACTCGCGGCATTATACGCGGAGCAGCACGAGGTGGAGAACCTGGTGCTGTGGGCGCCGATTGTGAAAGGCCGGCGCTACGTGCGTGAGCTTGCCGCGCTGAGTCAGACCGCCCAGCTCGCAGGGGGCGCTGACTCAGCCTGCATTGAAGCCATGGGCTTTGTCTATTCGCGGGAGACGGCGGACGCACTGGCACAGGTCGATCTGCTTTCCTCCAAGGTGCGTTGCAAACAGGCATTGATCGCATCCCATGCAAACGCGGCGAACGACGCAGCGCTGCTGGAGCATTTGTCAAAGCAGGGCGTGGCAGCGGAGCTGATGGCGGTGACCGGCTACGAAGCCATGATGGCCGAACCGCATGAGACGGTGGTGCCGCATGAAACTCTGCGCAGCATGGAGCAGTGGCTGCAGTCGAAGGCGATGCTGGCCGGTGCCACCCGGCATGCCGCGCCATTTCCCAGTACTACGTCGATGCGGCCGAGCAGCCCTGCCGCGCTGCTTGAAACCACTCATCGCATCAGCCGCGCACCCGATTTGTTTGGCATCATGACAAAAGCGGAGGCGTGTCCGGCATCACTCCCATGGATTGTCATGCTCAATGCGGGATCGTCCTATCGAGTGGGGCCGGGGCGGATGCACGTGCAGCTGGCGCGGCAGCTTGCGGCGATGGGTTATCCCTGCCTGCGCCTCGACCTCAATGGCATCGGCGACAGCGTGCTGGGCGATCCCGAAAAAGAAAACGACTCCTATACAGCCACCGCCTTTCGCGACGTGGCCATGATCTGCGACTATCTGCATGCGCTACAGCCCGGCCGCCGCATCGTGCTGATGGGACTCTGCTCCGGAGCCTACGTGGCGTTCCAGTCCGCGGCGCAGCTGCCACATCCCGCCCTCATCGAGGGCATCCTCATCAATCCTCTCGTCTTTTTCTGGAAGGAGGGCATGACCCTCAAAGACGCAAACATCGACCAGCTCGTGGCGTGGCGGGAGTATTGGAATTCCATCTTCAAATGGAGCCAGTGGAAGATGCTGCTCACAGGCAGGACGCGCACCGGATTTGCCGGCTCACTGAAACGCTTCGCGGGTCATTTGATGCCGCGTTTCTCAAAGCCTTCCACCCCATCCGCATTTGCACCGCAACTCGACTACGGCCATCCGGCGCGCAAAGATCTGCCCGGAGATTTGCAGCGTGTCGTCGCGGCGGGGCGGAGGCTGGCCCTCTTTGTTTCGGACAATGATCCGGGACATTTCCTGCTGATGTATCAAGCGCGCCGCAAGGCCACGCAGTTGATGAAGCAAGGGAAGCTGCAGTGCCATTTCATCGCCAATGCGGATCATACTTTTTCCACGGCGCAGGCGAGGCAGACTTTTTATCGGAGCCTCACGGAGTATTTGCGGCAGAGGTTTGGGTCTGGGACTAGCCAGGAACGGGAAGCGGATGAGGAATGTGCTGTGATGGAAGCTTCGCTGACTGCCTGAGGAGGAGAAGGTGGCGCTGGCATGGCTGCTCAGCGTTCAATGAAGGTGATGGGATCAGTCTCCGGCGGCTCATGGAGCATGGTGTGCAGCGCATGCAGGATGGTTTCGGCGGTGTAGGGCTTCGGCAGAAACTGACGGGCGCCAGCATTCCGGGCCTTGGCCACCAGGTGGTCGGTATCCAGGCCGCTGGCCGCAATCACACGCAGCCCGGGTTTGAGCCGCAGCAGGATCTGGATGGCGGTGGGACCATCCATCAGAGGCATCATGAGGTCGATCAGCACCGCGGCGATTTCATTCTGCCGGGAGGAGAAGACCGCGACGGCCTCCACGCCGTCGCCGGCCTGCAGCACACGGTAGCCGAACGACTCGAGCGTCTGGCGGGTGATTTCACGCACCGCGGCCTCGTCGTCCACGAGCAGAATGCATTCGCCATTGCCATGAGGCAGATTTTTGACGGAGGTGGTCTCGGCGGAAGTGGTGAGTTCGGCGAGGGCGGGCAGGTAGATGCTGAACTTGGTGCCCATGTTCTTCTCGCTTTGAACGCGGATGAAGCCCCCGTGGCTCTTGACGATGGCCATGGTGGTGGACAGACCCAGCCCGGTACCGCGGCCCACCTCTTTGGTGGTGAAGAAGGGTTCGAAGATGCGCTCGACCACCTCGGGCGGCATGCCGGTGCCGGTGTCTGCCACTGAAATGATGACATAGGGGCCGGGCCTGCCCTGCATGTTCATCTCCGTGTACTGGGCATCGAGCATGGTGTTGTCTGCCGAGAGGGTCAGAGTGCCGCCTTCAGGCATGGCATCGCGCGCATTGACGCAAAGGTTGAGCAGGACTTGATGAAGCTGCGTGGGATCTCCCAGCACCACCCAGAGGCCAGCGGGCAGGACGCTGCGCACCTGAATGCTTTTCAAGAAGGTCTCGTTGGCGATCTTTTCGATCTCCTGGATGAGTTCTTCAACCTTGACCTCCACCCGCTGGCCTGACACGCCACGGGCAAAGGAGAGCACCTGCCTGACCATGTCCGCGCCGCGCTTGGTGCTGGTTTCAATGGTGGAGAGGATGCCCATGCGCTTCGGGTTCGTCTCCGTCAGCCGCAGCAGGTCAATGGACATCATGATGGGCGAGAGCACGTTGTTGAGGTCATGGGCGATGCCCCCCGCCAGGGTGCCAATGCTCTCCATGCGCTGGGCGCGGAGGAACTGCTGCTCGACTTTTTTGCGCTCGGTGATGTCCGTGTTGATGGTGAGGATGGCCTTGGGACGACCCTCATCCGTGTGAATGAGATTCCAGCGGCCTTCGACCACCACCTCTTCACCGGCCTTGGTCCATTGCTGGATCTCACCCACCCATTCGCCCTGCGTGAGGGTGGCCGCCAGGGCGGCGCGGAAGTTTGTGGGATCACGGTAGAGGAGCTCTTCACCGCTGCGCCCGATGGCTTCTGCAGCACTCCAGCCGTAGAGGCGTTCCGCGCTGCGGTTCCAGTAGAGGATGCGGTTCTTCAGGTCACGCACGATGATGGCGTCCTGCGCCTTGTCCAAGAGGGTGGCTTGTTCGCGCAGGATCTCTTCAGCCTGCTTGCGCTCGGTGATGTCAAAGAGGACGCCGATGAAGTAGGCGATGCTGCGATCCGGATTTCTCACGCAGCCCACACCGATGCTGCCCCAGATGACGCGGCCATCCTTGCGGACAAAACGCTTTTCCAGTTCATACCGGTCCAACGTGCCCGCCAGGAGTTTGGCAAACTGGCGCTGATCGACCTCCAAGTCCGCCGGGTAGGTGATCTCGGGCCAGGTCATGGCCATCAGCTCCTCCCGGGGGTAGCCCAGGATGTCGCAGATCTGGTCATTGGCCAGGACCCAGCCCTTTTCCAGAGTGGTGATGGCGATGCCGTGTGTGGCCAGCTCGAAGTAGCTGCGGAACCTGGCCTCGCTCTCGCGGAGGGTGTGTTCTGCATGGCGCTGCTCGGTCACGTCCAAGGCGAGACAGCCCACCCGTGTCTCCTTGCCCGGCACGACAATGGGGAATTTGACCACCAGAAACTCGCCGGGAGAGCCGTCCGCGCGCTTGCCCGGCATCACGCCTTCGATGGCGCTCTGTGTGGCAATGACCGTGCGGTTTTTTTCCAGATAGATCCCTGCCAGTTCCGGCTCGTAGATATCCTGCACCGACCGACCCGTCAGGTCCTGGGCCTGCACGCCAAACATCCGGAAGTAGCCGGGGCTGACGTAGTGGAAACGCCCCGACACATCCACAATCCAGCCCGCCACGGGACTGTGCGTCATGAAAGACCGGAAGCGCTCCTCGCTGGCCAGGAGGGCCTCGTCTGATTTTCGCTGTTCGGTGATGTCATGCGCGGTGCCGATCAATTTCACCGGTTTGCCGGTGGTCCCATCCAGATAGACCTGGGCGGTCTGCTGCACGATGCGCTCGGTGCCGTCCGGACGGATGAAGCGGAACATGGCGGAGTACCGGCGGCGCTCGCGGACCGCCGCCTCCATCTCCTGGCGGACGGTCTCCCGGTCCTCGGGATGGACGTGTTGGAGGCAGCGCTCGCGAGAAATTTCCGCAGTGCCCGGCGCAAAGCCGGCGATGCGGCACATTTCATCCGACCAGCGCAGCGGGGCGGGGCCGGCGATGGAAGGCTCCCGCAGATCAAGCTCCCAGCTGCCAAAATGGCCGATGTGCTGAGCCGCCGCCAGACTGGCCTCGCTGGCAAAATGGGCCTGTTCGACCTTCAGCCGCTGCTGCTCCTTCAGATGAGACTCGATGGCGAAAGAGATGTTCTCAGCGATGGAATTGAGGAACTCAAACTCCTCGTCTTTGAAGTAGCCAGGCGTGCCGCCATAGACTGTGTAAACGCCCACGGGTTGTGAGCCGACTCTCAGAGGGAAGCTGGCGCTGGCACGGAAGCCCCGTTTCAGCGCTTCCTCCCGCCACGGGGCCATGCGTTCGTCGGTAGAGATGTCATTGCAAAAGACCATCTGGTTTTCCCGAAAGGCCCTGCCGGGGGGGCCCTGGCCCCGTGGATCTGGGAGCAGGGAGATTTTGGTCAGGTCCAGATAGCCGTCATCGATGCCGTGCATGGCCACAGGCACCAGCTTCTGATCCTCCAGCTGCGCGGCGCCCACCCATGCCATCAGCAGGCCGCCGCGCTCCACGGCGATGCGGCAGGCCTCCTCGTACAAGCGCTGGGTGTCCTTGATGCGCACAATGGCCTCATTGATGCCACTGGAGACAGCATAGAGCTTGTTTATGCGTTCCAGCCGTTGCTCCGCCAGGATGCGTTCCGTCACATCCTGGCTGGTGCCGATCGCATGCGAGGTCTTGCCTGAGGCATCTTTTACCACCTCCCAGCGCTGCTCGATGTGCCGCACCCTGCCGTCGGGCATGATCATCCGGTGGACAAAGGTGCGGTTCGAGCTGTTCTTGATGGAAGTCTGAAACAACTCGTCCACCACCTGCAGATCCTCCGGGTGGACGCGTTTGAGAAACTCTGGGTAGGATGGTTCGCAGGTCTCTGGTGTGGTGCCGAAGATGCGGTGCGTTTCCGGAGACCATTTGGCCTCAAAGGTGTCCGTGTTCACCACCCAGCTCCCCACTTTGCCGACGGCCTGGGCGGCGGTGAGCAGGCAGGTCTGGCTGCGCAGGTCGGTTTCGCTTTGGCGCAGCGCCTTTTCTGACTGCTCAAGGTGGGCCACGGTTTGCAGCAAAGTGTCCTGCGTGCGGGTCAGTCCCCGGACTTCATGCCGCAGCTGAATCTGCGACATGACCTGCTGGCTGAGCACCCGCAGGGCACGCTGTTGCATTTCCGTCAGCTGCCGGGGCACTCGGTCGATGACACAGAGCGTGCCCAGCGCTTCGCCGCCGGGAGCGACGAGGGGTGCGCCTGCATAGAACCGGATCTGGGGATCGCCAAGAACGAGCGGATTGCGGGCAAAGCGCTCGTCCTTCAGCGCGTCTGGCACGATCAGGAGATCCGCAGACGCCAGGGCATGGGCGCAAAAGGCGTGATCACGCGGGGTCTGCGTGGTGGAGAGACCGACCCGAGATTTGAACCATTGGCGGGAGCCGTCCACGAGTGTGACCAAAGCAATCGGTGTCTGACAGATATCTGCCGCCAATGCGGTGATCTCGTCGAAAGCCACTTCTGCTGGCGAATCCAGGATATCGTAGGCACGCAGGACCTGGAGGCGTTGCGCCTCGTTGGGAGGAAAGGGAGCGGTCATGCGGTCGGAAAGAGCGGGCAGAACCTCATGAAAAGCGTGGCAGACCGCGATTGGAAAGTGAATCACCCTTTAATAAGGGGTAAGTGCTTGGAATGTACCTCAAGACTACGGTCAGGCCTGATGAATTGGCGCAACAAAAAGCCCTGTCATTCGGTGAACGACAGGGCTTTGAAATTGGTTGCGGGAGTAGGATTTGAACCTACGACCTTCAGGTTATGAGCCTGACGAGCTACCGGGCTGCTCCATCCCGCGATTTGATGGGGTGTTAGGTTCGTCGGTCTCGGAAGATTGGCAACCTGTTTTTACAATACTTCGCATCTTGACCTGCAACATCGCCTGCGCCTCCTCGTTTGCTGCTTCCCTCATGAAATACACCGCCACCACACTCCTGCTCGCATTGGCGAGCCTTTCGGCCTCGGCTGCCGACTCCAAACCCGCCGCCCCAGCCGCAGACAAGCCTTCTCCCATCGGTTACTCGGACACACCGGTCATTCCCGGCACGAAGTGGAAGGTGCATGACATTGACCGTCCGCGTCCGGAGGCCGTCGCTCCTGGCGAAAAGCCTGGCGATGCGCCGGCGGATGCGATCGTGATTTTCAACGGCAGCACCTCTGACGCACTGCAGACCAAGGAAAAAGATGCCAAAGGCAAGGAGACTGGCAAACTGGCGCCGTGCCCATGGAAGATCGAGGACGGTGTGATGCTGATCTCCGGCGGCGACTGCTGGACGAAGCAGGAGTTTGGCAGCTGCCAGCTTCATCTGGAATGGATGAGCGAACCCAACACGAAGGGGAACTCCCAGAAGAAGGGCAACGCGGGTGTGTTTTTCATGGACCGCTACGAGTCCCAGATGCTGGACACGTACAACAACCCGACCTACGCCGACGGCATGACGGGCTCTGTTTACGGGCAGACACCTCCGCTGGTGAACGCGGTGCGCCCCTCCGGTCAATGGCAGGTCTATGACATCGTCTTCACCGCGCCCAAGCTGGAAGGCGGCAAGGTGGTGGAGCCAGCCTACATCACGACGTTTGTGAATGGCATCTGCGTGCAGAACCACACGAAGATCATGGGCCCGACCAAGCACAAAAACGTCACGGATTACAGCGGCGAGTTCCCTGAGAAAGCGCCGATCCGCATCCAAGACCACAAAAACGACCCTCCAGTGCGCATCCGCAACATCTGGATCAGACCCCTCTGAAGGAGCGTACCTTCTCACTTTTTCAGTCATCCAAGGCCGGAGGATCTCCCTCCGGCCTTGTTGTTTTTAGGCGGGAGAGGTCAAAGGTAAGGAAATGGTAAGAATGTTACAGTATTTATGATTATTCCATTGAAGTTAATAAATCGGCACCTAAAGTATGGATATCAGCCGTAATGCCAGAATCATCATAACCTCCATCGCTGCCACCCGTTCTCGGCCGTGCCCTTAAGTCTTCCTTAACCCTTTGATTATGCCGCACGCTTTCCATCCGCGCTCGATCAAAGCCGCTGCCCTCGTTGGCAGCGGGCTGGCGTCGTACGCACGTGCAAAGCGCAGCGCGGAGGCATCGATTTTGACCTTTCATGGCTTGTGCGATGGAGCGGTTGACCATGGCATTCTTGACGGGTCCCTGCATCTTCCGGTCGAAGTCTTTCGCGGCATCTGCTCCATGCTAGCCAGGCATTATCATGTGATCTCGCTTGCCGTTCTGATCGAGGCCCGTACCCGTGGCAACCGCCTGCCAGACAACGCTGTTGTCCTCACCTTTGATGACGGCTATGCCTCGAATTACGAGCTGGCCTACCCCATCCTGAAGGAGTTCGACCTGCATGCGACGATCTTCGTGACCACGGGCTTCCTCGACGGTGTGGAAATGTTTTGGTTTCAGCGTGTCGATCTCGCGCTTGGGCGCTCGAAAAAGGAACTGCTCGACTGGAAGATCAACGGCAAGAATCTGAGGCTCTACATGGGCACCTATGAACTGCGCCAGCAGTCGCTCATGCGAATGCTGCCGGAACTCAAGGAACTGCCGGACATTGATCTGCTCGGTGAGGTGGACCGGCTGGAAGAAGCACTGGGGGTCGATTCTCCTGAATTCAGCACCCTGCCCAAATCCATGCGCCCGATGAACTGGGAAATGGCATGTGAAATGTCGCTCAGCGGTCACGTGGACATCGGCGGTCACACCCACACGCATCCCATTCTGGCACGCTGCGACTCGCTCTCCATGCGGGCGGAGATCGCCACCTGCCGCGAGCGGATCCACGCAGAGATCGGCGAACTGCCGGTCGCATTTGCCTACCCCAATGGGGGGCAGGATGATTTCACGCGGGAGACGCTCATGCTGGTGCGCGAGGCGGGCTTTAAAGCCGCCTGCACCACGATCAGCGGCCGCGTCCATGACAACGTCTCGATGTATCAGCTGCCGCGCTACGGCTCTCCTGCATCCGTGTGGGAGGCGGAGGCCACGGTGTCCGGCGCGTTCGAAACCCTCAAAGACTGGCGGCAGAACTGCCTGAAAGCGATGTCGATGATATGAGGACGATCACGCTTGCCACAAGTGACACGTTGCAGCTGCCCATCCAGCAGCCTGCGCGCAGCTTCGCGACGGCGAAGACCCTGCCGGCACCCGCTCTCGACAGGCGGCCGGTCGTTCTGCACTTCTCCTACAGCATCGGAGGAGGTGGGGCGGAGGCCATGCTCATGAACCTGGCTGAATCACTCGATCCAGCGAAGTTCCGCAGCGTCGTGGTGGCCATCAACGCCAAACCGTGGATCCCTCAGCTCAAACGGCTGCATGAGGCGGGAGTGGACGTCCATGATCTGGAAAGCACCACCTACCTCAATCCCCGCACTCTGGCACGTCTGCGCGCGGTGATCCGTGCGGAACGCCCCGCCATCGTGCAAACGTGGACGCATCACGCCGACCTCGTGGGCGGCTGGGCGGCAAAAATCGCCGGAGCGCGGAATGTCGTGTGGAGCATCCACTGCCGCGAGATCCACCGCAATCCCGGAGACAGCGACCGCAAGATGGCGTTCTTCCGCCGTGCGCTTTCGCTGAGCTCCCGTTTTATTCCGAAACGCATCATTTCCTGCTCTGCCACAGCCATCGAAGACCACGCCGCCATCGGCTATCCGCGGGGCAAAATGCGCTGGATTCCGAATGGCATCGATGCCGAGCGCTTCGTGCCAGACACCGATGCGGGGCTGGACACACGCGCCGAACTCAAGCTGCCACCGAATGCTCCCGTGATCGGCTACGTGGGCCGATTTCATGAGATGAAGGACCTGCCGACTTTCCTGCGAGCAGCGGCCCTTTTGCAATCCCGAGTTCCCGCAGCGCATTTTGTGTTTTGTGGCGGGGTCGAAGTACAAATGACCGAAGAAGAGCGTGGCCTGCTGGCAAACCTGCCGCGGCGTGAGCAGGTTCGTTTTGATTCCTTCCGTGCCGACCCGTGGCGCTTGTATCCGGCGCTGAATGTGTTCTCGCTCTCCTCACGCACCGAAGCGTGCCCGATGACGGTGATGGAGGCGATGTCCTGCGGGGTCCCGTGTGTGACCACGGATGTCGGAGACTGCGCCCGCCTTCTTGAAGGTGTCGGTCATGTGGTGCCCGTGCATGATCCGGAAGCGCTGGCCCAGGCCTGGGAGCAGACGCTGCAAATGGGCGCCACGGCACGCGAAGCGACCGCCCGGGAGTCACGCCAGAAGGTGCTGGAGCGCTTTACCATCGCCCATGCGTCGCGTCAGTATGCGGAAACCTATGCCCAGCTTGTGGAGGTGAGGTCGTGAAGGCGTGGATGTTTCTTGCGCTGATGATGACTCCTGCCGCCGCCACGCCGGTGCAGGTGTCGTTTTGTGATGGAATGACGCGGGTTTCCCGTGAAGGCCCGGCACCCGCTGCGGCGACGCACACGCTGCATGCCGCGCGTGGCGAATGGGAGCCGTTTCAGATCATCGTCAGGGCCGCACCAGAACTCCTCAAGTCAGTTCAGGTCGTTGCCACGGGAATCGCCAAACATGATTCACAAGCACTGCTGCCAGCACCCACAGTGTTGCGTGAGCACTACGTGCGCGTTTCCACTTCCACCCCCAGAGCGCCACTGCCCCCGGGAGAGTATGCAGATGCGCTGGTGCCTCTGGACATGACGGCGCAGGAACTCAGGGGCGGTGCTGTCGTCAATCAGCCTTTCTGGGTGGATGTCTTCGTGCCCTACACGGCGGCGGCGGGAGCTTACACGGGTGAGGTGAGGTTCCAGTTTGCCGAAGGCACCGTTGCCACCGCCGGCTACACGCTCACGGTGTGGGATTTCGACCTGCCGGTCGTGCCCAGGCTCCGCACCTCCATCATGACCACCATGAGGCACGTGGCCCAGGTGCATGGACTTGAGTACAATGACAAGGGACCGTCCCTGGCCCACGCCAGCCTGCTCAATGCCTACTATGACCTGCTCGCGGAGCACCGTCTCAGCGTGGATCAAATCTATGGCAGCTATCCCGAAGCCAGCACCGGAAAGCTCGACGAGGACAAGGCTGAGCGTGCGCTGAGAAAGCACCTGCTGCACCGCCACTGCAACAGCATCGGCCTGCCGATCTGGCCCAAATGGCCGTTCCAGGATCCGCTGGGCAAAGACCGCGAAGCGGCGATGAGCTATGTCGCGCAATGGATGAAGCTGCTGGGTAAAATCCACTGCGAGTCCCGCGGCTACGTCATCATGGGGGATCTTGATGAACCCAACGATGCGGCGGCCTATGCCACGGTGCGCCGCTGGGGCGAGTTCTTCAATGAAGTGGAAAAAAAACACGGCGTGCGTGTGCCACTGCACGTCACGGAGCAGCCGGCGTCTGAAAAGAAAGCCTGGGGTTCTCTGAACGGTGCGGTGGACATCTGGGGACCGCATTTCAGCGAAGTATGGAAGGACATGGAGTGGGCCGGAGGCGGGCATGAGATCGCCGCACGCAGGCAGGCGGGCGAAGAAGTCTGGGCCTATGCCGCGCTGGTACAAATGCCGGAAGCCTGGGAGCAGCAGCATGGCCGCCCCGCACAGCTCACCCACAGTTTTCCGCCGGTGTGGGCGGTCGATTACCCGCCGATGACCCACCGCATTGTTGGCTGGCTGCTGCCACGGCATGGCATCACCGGTTTTGAATATTGGGACACGATCTTTGCCGCGGAAGGCGTGGATGTCTGGGCTGATGCGGGCACGTTCAAAGCGCCGGATGGCGCAGTTTACAATGGCGATGGCTCGTTCATCTACCCAGCCACGGAGAAACGCCAGGGCCGCCATGCCCCGGTCGCGTCCATGCGTCTGAAATGGTTGCGGGAGACCGTGGAGGATTATGATTATCTCATGCTGGCCCGCCAGCTCGGCCTGGAAGATGACGCACGTCGTCTCACCGCCACCTTTGCCCGGGGATTCGGCGACTGGGATGACAGCACCGCAGCGCTCATGAGTGCGCGTCAGGAGCTGGGAGCATTGATTGAATCTGCGCACAACCGCAAGCAAACCGCCGCATTCTTGGAAGGAGGCCCACGATGACCACGACTCTGCTCAGCCCCAAAATGAACACAAAAAGTACATCCGCTGCCGGTCCGGCGCCGCGCCGGGGCGGGCTCACCTTGGAGATCGTACGGGATGTGGAGGCGTTTCACGCCTTGCAGCCTTTTTGGGATGGACTGGTCGGGCAAATGCACACGCGCTCGCCATTCCTGCGCTGGGACTGGATGCGCCTGTGGTGGGAGGAGTGCCGTCAGGAGGCACGTCTGGCCATAGCGGTGCTGCGAGATGCCGAAGGCGTGCCGCAGGCCATCGCACCGCTGATGCTTGCCCGTGAGTCGGATCCGGCGCGCAAACATCTTGTGACGCTGACCTGGCTGGCTGGCTTTGGAGAGGCACATGGAGAAAGGCTGGACCTCATTGTGCCGGCCGGGCGTGAACAGGAACTGACGCCGCAGCTCTGCCGTGTGTTCAAGCTTCTGCGGAATGAATGCGACAACGTGCGGCTCAGCCATCTGCCGGAAGAATCTCCCAACACCCGGCATATTCTGGATGTCCTGAGAGAGGCCTATTCCCGTGCCGGAATACTGAACCGCCAGACCTGCCGCATCATCAATCTTCCTGCCTCGTGGGATGATTATGAGGCACGCCACAATTCCAAATGGCGCAACGTGCTGCGCCGCCGCCGCAGGGCGTTCACGTCCGAACATGCAGGAACCGCAACGCTGGCCGGAGAGCGCGTGCCCCTCGCTGAAGCCATGAAGGAACTGCGTGTGCTGCATGCCATGCAGTGGCCCTCGGGCATCAGCAGTTTCACCACGGAGGCCTCCTGGCGTTTCCATCAGCGCCTGGCGGAGATCTGGGTGCCGCAGCAGCGCGCATGGATGCCCGTGCTCGAAGCCGACGGCAAGGTCATCGCCATTTTGTACGGTTTCATGGAACGCGACGAGTTTTTCCAATACCAGACCGGCTGGGAGCAGTCGCTCTCCAAGATCTCTCCCGGCAAGCTGGTCATGCGCTGGGCCATTGACTGCTCCATCCAGCGTGGGCTGCGGGTGTACGACATGCTGCCCAGCGACTATGAATACAAGCGCCAGTGGGCCGATGGTGCGCGCTGGCTGCTCGATCTCGAAGCCTTCAGCCCGACAAGCTGGCGCGCCGTGGTCTTTCACACCCTGCGCTCCCTGCGCCGCTGGTTCCCCAGCCGTCGCGGTGCTGAGGCGCCGGACGTGCCCCAGCAGGAGCCGGGCGCCGCTCAGTCTTCCGCCGAATAATTTCCGTCATGGCCATCTCCTACAGCATTCAGCCTTCAAACGTCCCTCCGCCGGACGGTTTTGGGGCCATGCTCGCGCTCGCACCGCCTGCAGGACGTGGCCTGTCTCCCATCGCTCCGTCCATGACCGTGCCTGCACACCCGGGCATGTCTCCGGTGTTTGATCCGCGCGCCTTTCTGCCGCCGATCAATCCGCAGGATTTCGAGGTGCAGTCGCTCATCAGCGTCGTGGACGTCATCGGCTACATCCGCAAGCGCTGGCTGCGGGGTGCGGTGCTGGGCCTCATGCTGGCGGCCCTGACGTTCTACTTCCTTGGCATGGGGGCGAAAATCTATGAGGCGGAGTCGCAGATGCTGCTGCGCATTCAGGACGGCAGCATAGTGGACATCGCTGGCTCGTCCTCCCGCGGACCTGGGGAGCTCAGCTCCGTGCAGCTGCTGAACAACCACCGGACCGAGATGCTCTCGCGGCGCTACCTGAGCTATCTCTATGACCACTTGCCCGCGCAGCAGCGGGATGCGCTGCTGGAGCGCGAGCTGCATTCGCTCGGCCGCAAGGATGAGCTGCTGCAGCTGGTAGGACTTTACAAGCCGGGCAAGCCCGGAGAACCGCGCGAGCGCTTCATCAATCTCATGATCGCCAATGTGCGCGTGGAGCCGGTCAAGGAATCGCACGTACTGCGGGTGCAGATCCGCGACCGCGACCCGCAGACGGCCGCCGATCTGGCCAACCACTACATCCAGGAGTACACCCGCTACGTGGCTGACGAGGAAGGCCAGCTCAGCTCGGATGCGGCCACCTACCTCGAAACCAAGTCGGAGGAGCAGCTGAAGCGTTTGCACGAGTCTGAAAAGAAGCTGACGGAATATCGCCAGCAGCAGGGCCTTCCAGAGGACGCTGACTCGAAGGACGTTTCCAGCGACAAGCTGCGCCAGCTCAACGTCGCAATCACCGAGGCCGACTTGAAACTGACCAAGGCGAAGAGCGATCTCAACGATCTCCTGGCAGCGCAGAAAGCCGGCCGCGAACTCACCGAACTCCGAATGTTTGCTGACAACGCGGATGTGAGCTTCATCCGCAAGCAGCTCGATGCCAAGATCGCCGAGCGTGCTCCGCTGGAGGCCACCTGCGGCCGCCGACACCCTCGCATGGTGGCGCTGGCGAAGGAAATCGAGTCGCTGCGTGGTGCGCTGGACCGTGCGGTGGCCTCGGTTGTCAGCATGATCCAGGCCGAAGTCGATTCTCAGCAGAGGCAGATCGCCGACTACAACCGCCAGCTCGAAGCGGCCCGCGGGGTGGCGCTGGATGTCACCGGCAAAAACGTGCAGCTCAATGAGCTGCGCGAAAAAGTACGCATCGAGCGCGACCTGTATGAAAAGCTGGAATCAAAGCGCACCCAGGCGGTGATCACCGGACAGTTCCGCAACAGCGGGATGCTGCGCGTGGCGGATGTGGCGACGGCGCCGGAAAAACCTGTGAAGCCCAGCAAACCCATCGCAGCCGTGGCGGCTGTTCTGATGTTTGGCCTGTCGCTCATCGGTCTGCCTGTTGCCTGGGGCATATTTGACGATCATGTCAGGAAGCTCTTCAGCCCCAAGGCTGAAAAACCGGCGATGCAGGATCCCACGCAGCATACGGCTTACGGTTATGGCTATCCTGTGCAGCAGCAGGTCGCCCCGCCGGCTGTTTCGCCCTTCGCCATTGCGGCGCCTCCAATGATGTCCCTGCCGCAGTCGCCTCCTTCTCGGCCAGTCTATCAGCAGCCCTTCCAGCAACAGCCACAGCCCCAGGCCCCGCCCCAGGCCATGCCGCAGGCGCAGATGCGCCCACAGACCCGCCCGCTGCCTGTGATGAAGCCCGCCAATGGAGAAACGACCATTCTGGCGCGCCTCCCCTACGTCCACGGTACCACTCCGGAGGGGATGCTTTCAGAGCTCCTCAAGCCGGAACCCATCGGCGCATCCAGCGCGCTGCATCAGCTCACCAGCACTCTTGAAAGGCAGGCGATGAACCGCGGCAGCACCGCGGGCGTTATCCTGATCACCAGCGCTGGCACGGGCGAAGGCAAGACACTTGTATCCTCCGCACTCGCCGCCGCTTTCTGCCATCAGGGCCGCCGAGTCTTCATGATGGAATGCAATCCATCTTCTCCGACGCTGCACCAGTGGTTCCCACGGGCGCTCCAGGGCTGCGGCGCCTATGCGAACAATCTGGAAGCTCTGCGCTACGGCCACAGCAATCTCTTCCTCCTGCCTGGCTGTGACCTGCCGGCACACGCCACGAATGAACTTCTGGACGGTTACCGCACCTGGATCGAACGCGCGAAGACGGAGGTGGACTGGATCATTCTTGATGCCTCGCCGCTGCTGAAGAGCTTTGCCAATGTGGCTCCCCTCGCTCCCCTCGCGACGGATGTGCTCATCGTGAACAACCCCGCCAAAACGACACCCGCGCAGTTGCGCGCCGGGGTGGCCCTGCTGCAGCCGATGATGTCATCGACCGCGCTGCGCGGCATGGTGGTGAACGGGAGCTGATTCTCAATGCGCGCCTGCCGCGCCGGACCCTGAGGTCTTCGTGCAGAGGAAGATCAGCGGGATCATGGCGAAGAGGAGCAGCCCTGCGACGTGAAAGCAGTCGTTGTAGGCGAGGATGAAGGCCTGCTTCCGCACGCTCATGTCGAGCAGGTGCAGGGCGCGATCTTGAGCGCCGACGGCATCAATGCCCTGGGAGATGAGATTCTGGGTGATGGCGGCGAGGCGGTCACGCGTGAGCGGATTGTAGAGGCTGACGGCTTCGCCGAGATGGTGGGAGTGGAAGTGCTCGCGCTGGGTGAGGAGGGCGGAGAGCAGCGCGATGCCGACGGAGCCCCCGAGATTGCGCAGCATGTTGAAAAGGCCGGAGGCGCTGGCGGCGTTCTGCGCCTCAATCCCTCCGGTCGTGATGAGGGAGAGGGGAACGATGATGCAAGTGAGGCCGATGGCGCGGATGATCTGTGGCAGCACCAGTTGATCGTGCGCGGTGTCGGCAGTCATGCTGCTCATGAGAACGGCGCTGAGGCCAAACATGGCGAGGCCGAAGGCGACGATGGCGCGCTTGTCGAACCACTTCATGAGTTTGGGCATGAAGGGCATGACGACGAGCTGGGGCAGGCCAACCCACATCATGGTGGTGCCGATCTCCAGCGCATTGTAACCCTGGATCTGCGTGAGATAGACGGGCAGAAGGTACATGAAACCGTAGAGGCAGAGGCCCAGCACCAGATTCACCAGGCTGCCGAGGAGAAAATTCCGGCGGGTAAAGAGGCGCAGATTGACGACTGGCGTGATGTTTTTACGCAGCAGCTCAATGAGCACAAACACCGGCAGCGCGATGGCGGCGAGGATGGCGAGCTGCGTGATGAATTCGGAGCCGAACCAGTCTTCGCGAGTGCCTTCTTCCAGGAAGACGGTGAGCGATCCGAGGCCAAGAGCCATGAAGAGGATGCCGGCCCAGTCGCCCTTTTTCAGCATGGGCAGGCGCATGGGGGAGTCGTCGAGTCCGTAGGCGATGGCGGAGACGAGAAGGATGCCGGGCACCAGATTGATGTAGAAGATCCAGGGCCAGGAGTAGTTCTCCGTGATCCAGCCACCAACGGTCGGGCCGATGGCCGGCGCAAACATGGCGCTGAGGCCGAAGAGCGCGAAGCCGACGCCCTGTTTGTCCGCAGGCAGCTTCAGAAGCACCATGGTCGATGCCATGGGAATGAGCGCGCCGCCGGTGAAGCCCTGCAGCGCGCGGAAGGCGATCATGCTGGGCAGATTCCAGGCGAAGCCGCAGCAGATGGAGAAGACAAGAAAGAGGAGGCTGTTCCAGATGAGATAGCGGCGCATGCCGAAGACCTGCGCGAGCCAGCCGCAGAGAGGGATGACGACAATCTCCGGCACGAGGTAGGAGAGAGAAACCCAGGAGCCTTCATCCAGCGTGGCACCGATGCCTCCGGTGATGTTTTGCAGCGAGGAATTGGAAATCTGGATGTCCAGCACGGCCATGAAGGCTCCAAGCAGCGAGCCGAGCACGGCGACCCAGTTGCGAAAATTTTCGCGGGAAGCCGGGGCGGCTTCAGCCAACGGAGCGGAAAGGTTGAGGCTGCGAGTCATGGCGGTGGGAGTTAAAGGTTTGGATCAGGGCTTCACGCGCACCGTGGCGATGACGGAGAGGCCGGGGGAGAGCTGGCTGGCGAAGGCCTGGGCCTCGGATGCATCGAGCCGGATCTTCACGGGAAGGCGCTGGACGATCTTGGTGTAGTTGCCGGTGGCATTGTCCGGCGGCAGCAGGGTGAACTTGGCGCCTGTGCCGGGCGAGAAGCTGTCCACATGGCCCTGAAAGCGCTGGCCGTGGATGGCGTCGATCTCGATTTCCACCGGCTGGCCGGCACGCATGTGGGAGAGCTGATTTTCTTTGAAGTTGGCCACGACCCAGTTGTCCCGGGACACAATGGCGAGCAGCGCTTGCCCGGGCTGCACATGCTGGCCGGTCTGCAGGGTGCGTTTGCCCACACGTCCGGCATCTGGTGCGCGCAGCACGGTGTAGGAGAGCTGCAGTTCGGCGTCATCCACGACGGCCTGCGCATGGTCGCGCCCTGCCTTGGCCACGACGAGATCGGCTTCTGCTGCACGCACGCCTGCGGTGGAGGCTTCCTGTGAGGCCATGGCGGCGGTTTGGTTGGCCGTGGCGGAATCAAAGGCTGCTTTGGCGCTGTCGAGGTCCTGCCGGGAAATGGCGCGGCCCTCGTTGGTGTAGAGCTTTTCGGCGCGGTCAAAGTCGAGGCGGGCTTTCTCGAGCTGCGCCACGGTGACGTTCACCTTGGCGGCGGCTTCACGGCCGGCGGCCTGAGCGCGGGCCAGGGCGGCCTCGGCCTGGGGGATCTGTGCGGCAGCCTGCTCCAGGGTCGTTTTGGCAAAGGCCAGCTTCATTTCGTAGTCGCGCGGGTCGAGCCTGGCCAGCGGTTGGCCTTTGGCGACGAGTTGGTTGTCCTCCACGAGGATTTCGAGGACGTCTCCCGTGATGCGGCTGCTGACGGGGTGCACGTCTGCTTCGATGAAGGCGTCGTCGGTTTCCTCAAAGTGCGCCGCGTAGGAAAGCCAGGAACTGACCGCCACAGCGGCCAGGGCCAGCACTGGAATGCCGAAAAGCAGAATCTTGGCGCGGGGACTCATCGCGCGTTTGGGCCTGGCGGCGGCTTTCGGGCGTGGTGGCGGCTCGTCGAGCTCGATTTCGGGGAGGCGAATTTTTTCAGCGGTTAATGCGAGGGTGCTCATGACGTTCTGAGGTGTTGTTTACGGCACCATCATCCTCTCGCAGGGGTGGGCCGAACATGACTTGTTTCCTTTGCGCGTTATAGTCAAAAGCTATAAGCTGGTGGAATGGAACTGCGTCATTTGCGCTATTTCGTTGCCGTCGCGGAAGCCCTGAGTTTCAGCCGTGCCGCCACGCGCCTGCGGCTGGCACAGCCTTCGCTGAGCACGCAGATTCGCGATCTGGAAAACGACCTGGGAATTGAACTTCTGGAGCGCAACCGCAACCGCGTGGCGCTGACGGATGCGGGTGCGGTGTTCCTGAAGGAGGCGCGCGCAGTTCTCGCACGTGCGGAAAAAGCCGTGGCGCGGGCGAAAGAGGCTGCGGCAGGAAGCACGGGAGAGCTTCGCGTGGGTTCCATGGGACCCCTGACCATCAGCTTTCTCCCTGCCTGCCTCACGCGGCTGCATGCGGCACTGCCCAAGGCACGGATCAGCGTGACGGAGACGGGACCTTCGGAACAACTCGCGCAGATTTTTGCGGGGCGGATGCACATGGGTTTTGTGCCGGAGATTTTTGCGAAGCTTTCGGCGGCCAAGCGGCTCACCGTGCGGAATATCCTGCGCAGTCCGCTGATCGTCCTTGTCTCGGAACACCATCCGCTGGCGAAAAAAGGCACGGTGCGGATGCGCGATCTGGAGGACGAGACTTTTCTGCACATCCTGATGTATGGGAGCGACGCTCAGCGCGTCTGGACGCGGGAAATCTGCCGCAGCGCCGGCTTCATGCCGCAGTTTGGCAGTGCCGCGTCAAATGCGGAAAACCTGGTGGCCATGGTGGCTGCCGGAGAAGGTGTGGCGCTGATACCGAAGATCGCGGAGCGCACAGGCACACCCGGCTGTGTGCCGCTGCTCGTCATCGACAAAGGGCTGCATTACAACCTGTGTGCAGTTTTCGACGAGGACTTTCCTTCGGCGCTGAGGGACACCTTTCTGGGCATCGTGGAAGAAGAGGCCAAAAAGGTGGAGCGACTGGTGGCTGAGCGGTAAATGGCGTCCAGAGGCCCGTCAAGGCGCGCGCTGCTGCCGCAAAGCATCGATCAGTGCTGCGGGCTCGCTGACACTGACCATGACGGTGTAGCCCTCCGTGGTCGGAATGCGCGCCACGCGGGTTTTGTCTGTGACAAAGAGCAGGGCTTTCTCCCCGTTGCGGAGTTTGAACCATCCGGCGGCGTAGCCGGGCAGCGCTGTTCCCATCGTGCGCCATTTCGGCTGATGATCCTGATCGGTGTTCAGGTTGGTGACGACCGCCGCGTCGAGTTTGAGCGACTTGAGCGGGATCAGCCGGCCGTAAAGATCACCTTGGAGTCGCAGGCCTTCGTTTGAGACCGTGAAACGCACATGCTGCATGGACCACGCCAGCCAGCCCATGAGCAACAGGACAGCGACGAGAATGAGACCGATGATGGCGAAGAACCACAGGGATCTAGTCGCGGCGGGAATCATGGGGAAGACGGTGGAGGCATTCATGGCGCTGAGTGTGATCCCTTCGGTGAAACTTGCCATGAAAACAAAAATCCGGCAGCCTTGCGGACTGCCGGATGATTGTTGAGTCAGGGAAAACGGGGAGGCCCCGCAATCAGTTACGCGTTCGCGCGCAGGATCTGGGCGAGCACGTAAGGCAGAATGCCGCCGGCGCGGTAGTAGTCGATCTCGACGGGGGTGTCGATGCGGACGACGACCGGGACGTCAAAGCTGCTGCCGTCGGCCTTGTGGACGCGGAGGGTGGCTTCGCTCATGGGCTTGAAGTCATTGCTCAGGCCCAGGAGGTCAAAGGTGGCATCGCTGAGGTCCTTGACCTTGTCGTAGTCAGCCTTGTCCTTGAAGTTGCAGGGCAGGACGCCCATGCCGACGAGGTTGCTGCGGTGGATACGCTCGAAGGACTTCGTGATGACGGCTTTGACGCCGAGCAGACGCGTTCCTTTGGCGGCCCAGTCGCGGCTGGAGCCCATGCCGTAGTCTTCACCGCCGAGGATGATGCTAGGCGTGCCAGCGGCCTTGTAGGCCTCCGCAGCGTCATAGATGCTCATTTCGGTGCCAGCAGGCTGCAGAAGGGTGTCGCCACCTTCCTTGCCGCCCAGCATGAGGTTCTTGATGCGCACGTTGGCAAAGGTGCCGCGGGTCATCACGAGGTCATTGCCACGACGGCTGCCGTAGCTGTTGAAGTCTGCCTGGGCCACGCCGTGTTCGAGCAGGAAGCGGCCGGCAGGGCTGGCCTTCTTGATGGCACCCGCAGGGCTGATGTGGTCTGTGGTGACGGAATCGCCGAAGATGCCGAGAGGGCGTGCGCCCTTGATCTCGGTGATGTCTCCGGGAGTCATGCTGAAGTCCGCAAAGAAGGGCGGGTGCTGGATGTAGGTGCTCTTCGGGTCCCACTCAAACACGTCACCCACGCTGCCCTGGATCTCGTTCCACTTCGGATTCTGCGAAGCGAAGTCGGTGTAGAGCTTGCGGAAGACGTCCGGGGAAAGCGCGGAGGCCATGGCATCGCGCACTTCGCTGAGCGTGGGCCAGATGTCCTTCAAATACACGCCGCTGCCGGCGACGAGCTCTTCGGTGCTCAAATCGATATCGACGGTGCCAGCGATGGCATAGGCGACCACGAGCGGGGGGCTCATGAGGAAGTTGGCCTTGATGCTCTGGTGCACGCGGGCTTCGAAGTTGCGATTGCCGGAGAGCACGCTGGCGGCCACCACGTCCTGGCCTTTGACGACATCTTCAATGCCGGCGTCGAGAGGGCCGGAGTTGCCAATGCAGGTGGTGCAGCCGTAGCCGACGGTCTGGAAGCCGAGTTTGTCGAGCTCCACCTGAAGGCCGGTTTTGTTGAGGTAATCCGTCACCACACGGCTGCCTGGGCCGAGGCTGGTTTTCACGGAAGGCTTCACCGTGAGGCCCTTTGCATTCGCCTTCTTCGCCAGGAGGCCGGCGGCGAGCATGACGCTTGGGTTGCTGGTGTTGGTGCAGCTGGTGATGGCGGCGATGAGCACGCTGCCGTCGGTGATGGTGTCTTTGATGCCGTCTTTGGAATCGACAGTCACTTCATAGGAAGTCTTGTCGGAGACGACGTCCACGCCAGCGGCGGCGCCGGTGACATCGATGCCCTCTGCCTTGGCCGCGCCCAGGTGCTCCACGACCTGGGAGGTGGAAGCCTTGCCAAAACCACCGGCTTTCACATCGGCTCCCAGCAGGGCGTTGAACTTGGATTTCAATGCAGGGACTTCGATGCGATCCTGCGGGCGCTTCGGTCCGGAGACGCACGGAACGACCGTGCTGAGATCCATTTCCATCTCGGTGGTGAATTCCAGCGCGCCTTTCTCGGTCGGGATGCCCCACATGCCCTGGGCCTTGTAATAATTCGTGACGGTCGTGCAAAGCTCCTCGCTGCGGCCCGTGCCGCGCAGGTAGGCGATGGTCTCTTCATCCACACCGAAGAAGCCCATGGTTGCGCCGTATTCGGGGGCCATGTTGGCGATGGTCGCGCGGTCGGTGACAGGCAGACTGACAGCGCCCGGGCCGTAGAATTCGACGAACTTGCCCACGACGCCGAGCCTGCGCAGCTTCTGCGTGACTTCGAGCACGAGGTCGGTGGCGGTGACGCCTTCCTTGAGCGCGCCAGTGAGATACACACCCACCACTTCAGGTACCAGGAAGGTCACAGGCTGGCCGAGCATGCCAGCCTCCGCTTCAATGCCGCCCACGCCCCAGCCGACGACGCCCAAGCCGTTGATCATGGTCGTGTGAGAGTCCGTTCCAACGAGGGAGTCCGGATAAAAGACACCGTCCTTTTCCAGCACGCCCTTGGCGAGGTATTCCAGGTTCACCTGGTGCACAATGCCGATGCCGGGAGGCACCACCTTGAAGGTGTTGAAGGCCTGTTCGCCCCACTTCAGGAACTGGTAGCGCTCCTTGTTGCGCTCAAACTCCAGCGCGAGGTTTTGATTCAGAGCCTGCTGTGTTCCAGCGAAATCCACCTGCACGCTGTGGTCGACCACAAGATCCACCGGCACGAGCGGTTCCACCATCTTGGGGTTCTTGCCGAGTTCTTTCACCTTCGAGCGCATGGTGGCCAGATCGACCAAAAGCGGAACACCCGTGAAGTCCTGCAACACGATGCGGGCGACGGTGAAGGGGATCTCATACTCACCCGGTGCTTTCGCGTTCCAGTTCGCGAGGTTTTTGACATCGGCTTCGGTAACCTTCTTGCCGTCCAAATTGCGCAGCAGGGACTCAAGCACGATACGGATGGAAACTGGCAGGCGGGAGACCTTGCCGACGCCGGCTGCCTCGAGTGCAGGAAGGGAATAATACTTGCCGGGAGTTCCGGAGCCAGTGGTGAAGGTGTGGGTGGTGTTCATTTTGATGGGTAGCAGCCAACGAAATAGCAAGCGTAGCACGAATGACACCACTTTTTTGCCCCTCTATTGAGGCAGCCCGTCAGGTTTTCCGCCCAAAGTCCGCTGCACAACCCTTCGGGGTTGGTGGTTTTGAGGATTGTGGATTCTTCAAAGAGGTGGGTGCCTGGCCTCACAAGGCGGAGGGCCGGGGTATAAGAAGAAGAGCGAAAGGCTGGCCGGACTTGTGCAGCGGCGCGCCAGCCGTCCAAAAAAGGGGCCGGCCTCAGCGATTGGTCCGAGCATGAAATGACCGGATACCATGTTATACCATTCAAGAGCCGGCCGTCCTCAAACAAGGGTGTGAGCACGCAACGCGCTTCCGCCTTCGGAATCGTCGTGGTGACGAGGTCAAGATTGCAGTGCGAAGGTGGAATTGAGGGTCAAAAGCCGCTGAAATGCGCAGGCTGCGTGAAAAAAGTGCAAAAAGATGAACAATGTAGTTGCACGGTTCTGGGGCTGTTCTATGATCCCAACCCGCAGCGAAAAACGCGGGCTGAGAAAAGAAGGTTTGAGAAGCAAAAAGCGGCTCGAATTGACTGGAATCAGAAACGATCTTTTAGAACAAAAAACAGAAGCGACGAAGCAAGGGTAAAACCGAGTTTCGAAGTTTGAAAACAAAAGGCTAAATTGTGCGCTGCGCGAACAGAAGCGCAGGCATCTGTGGTTTAAACAGATGCAGTCAATTTGGCTGACTTTAAAAAGTCAGCACCAATAATTTTTGGAGAGTTTGATTCTGGCTCAGAACGAACGCTGGCGGCGTGGATAAGACATGCAAGTCGAACGGGATCATTGAGGTAGCAATATTTCGATGGTCTAGTGGCGAACGGGTGCGTA
>NZ_JBGANA010000026.1:0-114866 GCF_044222565.1 Prosthecobacter sp. | reverse complement strand
GCAGGTCCTGGTCCCACCATTGCTCAAGCCGTGCGCTGGATCGCACGCCTGGGCGGTTACCAGGACCGCAAGAACGATCCGCCTCCCGGAGCGGAGGTCCTATGGCGCGGTCTCCACCATCTCCATGACATGACGGAGACCTGGAAGCTGTCTCAACTTGTGGGTAAAAGTTAGGACGCAGCGGTTCCCTACCAGCTCTGGTGGGATGTGGCGGAGCGCCGGCCCAGAGCGGCATCGGGGTGCCGCGCTCCCAGGGTTCCATACCAGGATGTGGTATGACGCGCGATGAGCGGGAGGAGCGAAGGGGGACTGCCTTTGAAGACTGCTCTATTTGTCTCCGGCAGGGAGGCGGGACTCGAGTTCTTTGACGCGGCCGAGGAGCTGGGGGAGGCGGTTGATGCTGGCGAGGCGGCGTTTTTCTTCGCCGGCAGGGATGGCGGGGAAGCCGAGGTAGGTGCCACCGGCGGGGAGATCGCGGGTGACGCCGCAGCGGGCGGCGAGGGTGCTCTGGGCACCGACATGCACGTGACCTGCAATGCCGACCTGGGCGGCGATGACGACGTAATCTCCAATGACGACGCTGCCCGCGATGGCGGCGCAGGCGACGATGATGCAGTGCCTGCCGACGACGACATTGTGTCCGATCTGGACGAGGTTGTCGATTTTCGTGCCTTCCCCGATCCAGGTGCGGCCGAAGCGGGCGCGGTCCACGGTGCTGCCGGCGCCGATTTCGACATCGTTGTCGATCTGAACGATGCCAGCCTGGCGGACTTTGCGATGGCGGCCCTGGCCGAACTCATAGCCGAAACCGTCGGCGCCGATAACGACGCCGGAATGCAAAAAGACGCGTTCTCCGAGAAGGCACTCGGCATGCACGGTGGCATTGGCGTGGAGACGTGAACCTGCGCCGATGGCCGCATTGCGCCCGACAAAACATCCGGGGCCGATTTCGACTTCATCGCCCAACTCGACGCCGGATTCGATCACGGCGTGGGGCCCGATGGAAACGCGGAGGGGATCGTATTTAACGCCGTCCGCGATGACGGCGGAGGGATGCACGCCGGGGGTGAAGGGAGCGGGCTGAAAGCCGTAGGCCTCCACGATCTGCTCAAAGGAGCGCGAGGGGTCCGAAACTGCGATGCAGGAGACGTGGGGTGGAAAATCCGTCCAGCCCAGAGGAACCAGAACCGCGCTGGCGTGGGTGTGAGCGAGGCGCTCATTGTAACGAGCGTCATGAAAGAAGCTGAGGTCTCCCGGGAGGGCCTCTTTCAAGGATGCGAAGCCGGTAATCTGACCGACGGGGTCACCGCAAAGCACAGTGCCTCCGACAAGGGCTGCGAGATCGGAGAGCGAGATTTTCATAAGCGGAAGGAATCTTCATCAAGATCGTGTTCCGCGCCCGATTCAGCGACCCTTTTTTTGATTTTGCTAACCCTGCAGCGTCTCGACCCGCATCCAGCTGGGCTGACCACGGACACACTGGAGCTGGGAGATGGCGGCGAGAGCTGCCTTCATGTCGCCGAGACGGGCGTCGTGGATCATGAGGACGAGGGAGGTCTCTCCGCTGGTGTCTTCGAGATCTTCGGGCTGGATCATGGACGAGATGCCGATGCCACGCTCTCCGAGGGCGGTGGCGACCTGGGCGAGAACGCCGGGGATGTCGTCCACGGTGAGGCGGAGGTAGTAGTGGGAGACGGTGTCGTCTATGGGCTTTGATTTGCCGTAGAGGCCGTGGGGGACGAAGCCGCTGTGACGGGCGCCGTGCATGAGGACGGCGGCGGCTTCGCAGAGATCGCTGATGACGCTGCTGCTGGTGGGGTCCTGACCGGCGCCGCGGCCGTAGAAAAGGGTCTCGCCGACGATGTCTCCATTGACGAGCACGGCATTGAAGGCGCCGCTGACGCTGGCGAGCACGTGGGAGAGCGGGACGAGGGTGGGCTGGGTGCGGACCTCGACGAGGCCATTCTCATCCGCACGGATGACGGAGAGGAGCTTGATGGTGTAGCCGAGGCGCTCGGCAAAGCGGAAGTCTGTGATGCTGACGCGATCCACGCCTTCGACGTACACTTTGTCCTGCGGGATCCAGAAACCGTAGCTGAGGGAGGCGAGGATGATGGCCTTGTGAGCGGCGTCCCAGCCGCTGACGTCGAGCGTGGGGTCTGCCTCAGCGTAGCCTTTGTCCTGAGCCTCCTGCAGGGCGTCCTGATAGGTGAGGCCTGCCTGCGACATGCGGGTGAGGATGTAATTGCAGGTGCCGTTTATGATGCCGTGGATGGAGCGGATGTGATTTCCGACGAGGCCTTCCTGAAGGACCTGAATGATGGGGATGCCACCGGCGACGGCGGCCTCAAAGTAGATGGGGACACCGCACTCTTCCGCGAGGGCGAAGAGCTCTTTTCCGCGCTCGGCAAGGAGGGCCTTGTTCCCAGTGACGACGATTTTTTTGGCGCGGAGCGCGGCCGAAACCATGTCATAGGCGATGGTGGTGCCGCCGATGAGCTCGACGACGACGGGGATGGAGGGATCGCTGACGAGGTCTTTCCAGTCGGTGGTGAGCAGCGAGGCAGGGACTTCGACATCGCGCGGGCGGGAGAGATCGCGAACGGCGATTCTGGTGACCTGGAGATCGGCACCGATGCGGCGGCTGATGAGGGACCGATTTTTTTGGAGATTCTTGAACACTCCAGCGCCCACATTGCCTAAACCTGCCAAACCTATGTTGATTGCACGTGGAGAACTGACGTTGGACATGATGGAGGAATGGCCTGGATTGAAGGGCCGTAGACATGGCGGAGGGGAGAGGCTCTCGCAAGTGGAGAAGGCTGATATTGGAAAGTTCAGTAAAACTCCTAAACCCATCTACACGACGCGCTGAAAATGAGTCGATTGAATTATTTTGAAGTAAAAAAAACCTTGTCGTAACCCAACCGGTCCTGATAAAGGATTGGCGAATTAAATGTCTTTGAAATCTCTTAGTTACTGGTTTGCCTGCACTGTCGCCGCTGTTATTGCGGTGGGTGCCGCGGAGCCGAACCTGACACCGGCACCCGACCTCAGAGTGGCGGGTGCGGGTCTTGGCAGTGCGATTCCGATGCCGGACACTGGACGCACGGTGCTGCTGTTTGCGGGGATCATGGCGATGGCGTTTACCTACCGGTGTGCGTGGGTGAGCTGGAGGCGTGGGACGCAGGGGTGAGGTGGATCGCTAAGGGGGTGATGTTTTTTGGCAAAGGATGATGAGCAAAGGATGGCCGGAAATTTGCACCGCAAAGATTTGGAGAACGCAGAGAAGAATTTTGAATTGGGGTGGGGCGAAAGAGAGATTTTGTGTCACCGCTACGCGGTTCCACGGGGTTTGAGGGTCGTGGGTGTGCGGACCCGTGGGTTTCACCCACGGCTACGGTTGTGCCAGCCCTACGGGCTTGCGGTGGGAGGAAGGCGCCTTTCTGTGGGAGGGGATGTTGTGTGTTTAACGGATGGAGGGGTGCAAGCTCTTGAAAGCGTTTTGGAAACGAGGGGGATGCGAAGGGACCGCCTATTTTGGTGAGTGGTTTTGAGTCGACGGAGGTGTAGGGGCTCGGCTAGCATCGGAGGTATGAAAGCATTGGCTGCTCTTGTTTTGCTGGTTCCCCCTTTTCTCTCCGCGGCGGATGCTGCGTACCCGAAGCACGCGGTGGCGAGTGTGCACCCGCTGGCGACGGAGGCGGCGATGCAGGCGTTTGAGAAAGGTGGCAATGCAGTCGATGCGGCAGTGGCTGCGGGGCTGACGCTGGGGGTGGTGGATGGACACAACTCGGGGATCGGCGGAGGATGCTTTTTTGTGATTCACGCGGCGGATGGGACGGTGACGTGCATAGACGGACGTGAGATGGCACCGGCGAAGGCAAGCCGGGACATGTATGTGATCAACGGCAAGCTGGACGATGAGGCGAGCAAGACAGGAGCACTGGCGTCCGGGGTGCCGGGATACCTGAAGGCGTGCGATGCGGCGCAGAAGAAGCACGGGAAGCTGAAGCTGGCGGATGTGCTGCTGCCGGCGGCGGAGATCGCGGACAAGGGATTTCCGATTGATACGGTGTATGCGCGGAAGCTGGCGGGAACAGGGGCAAAGCTGGCGAAGTTTCCGTCTTCGGCGGCGATTTTCCTGAAGGATGGCAAGCCGCTGGAGAAGGGGGATGTGCTGGTGCAGAAGGATCTGGCGGCCACCTACCGGGCTGTGGCACAAAATGGTATCGGGTGGTTTTATGAAGGTGAGTTTGCCAAGAAGGCGGCGGAGTGGATGAAGGAGAATGGCGGGCTGATGACGGCGGAGGATTTCGCGGGCTACAAGGCTCCGGAGCGGGAGGCGATCCGCTCGAAGTATCGGGGGTATGATCTGATCACGATGCCGCCGCCGAGCTCTGGCGGGGTGCATGTGGCGCAGATCTTAAATATCCTGGAGCATTTTCCGATCCGGCATTTCCGTGCGAGCAGCCGTGTGCATGTGATCACGGAGGCGATGAAGCTGGCGTTTGCGGATCGCGCGTACTGGCTGGGGGATCCGGATTTTGTGAAGGTGCCGCGGGGACTGGTGGATCCGGTTTATGCGGCGGAGCTGGCGAAGAAGATCGACCTGGACCACGCGACGAAGGTAACCGGTCACAACATGCCGCCGCACTGGGAGGGGGATGTCTTTGGCAAGCACACGACGTTTCTGTGCACGGCGGATGCGGAGGGGAACTGGGTGGCGCTGAACCAGACGATCAACACGGCGTTTGGGAGCAAGGTGGTGATCCCGGGAACCGGGGTGCTGATGAATGATGAGATGGATGACTTTGCGGTGCAGCCGGGGATTCCGAATGCTTTCAAGCTGGTGGGTGCGGAGGCAAATGCGGTGGCGCCGGGGAAGAGACCGCTCTCAAGCATGAGCCCGACGATTGTGCTGAAGGATGGCAAGCCGGTGATCGTGACGGGAGCGGCGGGCGGGCCGACGATCATCACGCAGGCGCTGCTGCTGCTGACGCATGTGATTGATGACGGGATGCTGCCAGCGGAGGCGCTGGCGGAGCCGAGGTTTCACCATCAGTGGAATCCGGATGAGCTGAAAATTGAGAAGAAATTTGGCGAGGGGACGCTGAGCCGGGTGAAGGCGCTGGGGCATACGCTGGCGGAGTCGGAGGGATTTGGGGCGTGCCAGGCGATCTTTTTTGACGGGGAGAAGAAGCTGTTTTTTCCGGCGAATGATCCGCGGGTGCCGGGAAAAGCGGATGGAAAGTGAGGGGGAGTAGACGGCTTCGCATTTTGAGCGGTGCGGTGATTCCGGAGCGGGCTATTGCGAAGCCGCGAAGCGAACCCCGAACTATGTACTCAGAAAAGCTGCGGGGAGTTTGAAGTTATTCGTGGGGCAAGAACAGAGATGTCGAGGGAGGCGGGAAAGGGTAAAATGATTTTTCCTGAGGTGAAAGAGAGGGGGCGGAAGGGTTGTGCGGAGGGGATTTCGAAGTGTGTGTATGGCTTCGACACCAACCACGGCTGCCCTACGACTGGAGTGGTGCGGGCTCCGGAAGATGGGGCCGCGCGAGGTGGGCGCGTGGAGTTTTGAAGGGAGCGCTGCCAGAGCGGCATCGGAGTGCCGAGCTCCCAGGGGGGGGTTACTCTTCGCGGAGTTTGCGGCGGAGGGTGGCGCGGTTCATTCGCAGGGCGGAGGCGAGGCGGGTGGGCTTGCCGTCGAAGCGGTGGAGGAGGGATTCGAGCATGAAGGACTCGACGGTTTCGAGGAGGTCGTCGTAGGCGGGCATTTTTTCGTCGGAGCCGGTGGTCTTTTGATCGAGCCAGGCGGCGATGCTGCGCTTCATGGTTGCTTCGAGATGATTGGTCTCGTCCGGCTGAACGATGCTCTGGGGCAGATGATGAGGGAGGATGGTGCTGCCGCTGCAGACGGCGGAGGCGTGGGCCATGGCGGTTTTTAATTCACGCACGTTGCCGGACCAAGCGTGGGACTTGAGAGCGGCGAGGGCTTCGGCGGAGAGAACGCGCTCGCCTAAAAAAGCTGCGGCGAGGGCGGGGATGTCCATGGTGCGATCGCACAACGGAGGCTGAGTGACCTGCAAAACGGCGAGGGCGTAGAACAGGTCTTCACGCAGGTGAGGTGCGGCCTCCTGGCTGGATGCGGTGAAGAGGCGGGCTTTCAAGGTGCCTGCATTTAAGCGATGCATGAGGGCGGCCTGGAGGGGCTTTGACCAGGTGCTGATTTCATCGATAAACAGGACGCCTTCGCCTGCTTTGGCGATGGCTTCATCGAGGGCGGCCTCGGCGCGGTCCGCGGGCCATTCATCAGCGCGAAACACGACGAGCGGCTGAGTGGAGCGGGAGCTGTGGCGGTGGATGACCTGGGCGGCGAGGCTTTTACCGCTGCCGGGTGGGCCTTGCAGAAGAACGGGTGCATCGCTGCCGCTGGCCTGGGCGATGACGGCGAAGGCGCGCTGCATGGGCTCGCTGCTGCCGATCATGGTGGTTTCGGCGCGCTGCTCGACTTTTACCGGAGAGAGGATTTCGCGGACGGCGCGCTGCATGTCGGCGAGATTGAGGGGCTTGAGGAAGTACTCGCGTGCGCCGAGGCGGCGTGCCTCGAGGGCGGTATCGAGCGTGCCGTGGGCGGTGATGATCATCACGGGCGGAGGACTGGGCAGAGACTGGATTTTTTCGAGGACCTTGAGGCCGCTGATGTCCGGGAGGCCGACATCGAGAATGATGAGGGCGTAGGACTGACCTGCCAGTTTGTCGATGCCCCCCTGCCCTGAGGCTGCGACGACGGGCGTGGCATCGAGGCGGCGAACGAGCGTGGAGAGGGCGGCTGCGAGGGCGTATTCGTCTTCGATGATGAGGATGGCGGGATTCATGCGGTGAGAAGAGGGAGAGAGACGATGACGACGGCTCCGCCCTTGGGGTCATTTTGCAAATGCATGGTACCCCCGTGAGCGGTGACGATGCTGGAGACGATGTTCAAGCCGACGCCCATGCCACCTTCTTTTTCGGTGAAGAAAAGTTCCGTGCCGTGAGCGAGTGCGGATTCGGAGAAGCCGGTGCCGGAGTCGGTGAAGCGGAGCTCGCAGGAGTGCGCGAGGGTGTGTGCATTCACGGAGAGTTTGCCGCCGCGGGGCATGGCCTGGATGGCGTTGACCATGATGTTTCGCACGGCCTGGGCCATGCGCTGGGAGTCGCCCATGATGAAGATGGGAGCGGGCAGCGTGAGGAGGAGCTCGACGCTGGCATGACGGGCCTGGGCATCGAGATTTCTCGCAACGTCCTGAATGCAGGCGGCGAGGTCGAGTTTGACGAGCTTGGGCGGGAGGGGATTGGCGAGGTGGAGCCACTGATTGACGAGACCTGCGATGACGGCGGATTCGTTTTCGATGAGCCGGATGGCGTGGCGGTCTTCCTCGTTTTGAGGGGTCATCAACTGGGCGTGAAGCTGGATGGAGGCGAGGGGGTTCTTTATGTCGTGGGCAAGGCTGGTGGCAACGCGACCGAGCATGGCAAGGCGCTCGGACTGGGCGCGCTTGAGGCGCTCGCGGGCGAGGAGCCAGCCGACGAATCCTGACACGGCCCAGAAGGCGAGGAAGACATTGCGCGTGGCCGGATCGTCGAGCGAGAGGCTTGACCCGGGATGCCTGCGTTCAAAGATGATGTCCTCCTTATCGTCGAGCCGCAGGATGATGGCTTCGCGGCCTTTGAGCAGCGTGAGGAGCTGGCCGTCGGCGGGAGCGTCAGACAGGATGTGGACTCTGGCGCCGTTGATGCGGTCTCCCTGGCGAAAGAAAATGGACACGCCGGAGAGGCGCTGCAAATCCGATGCGAGCTTCGGACTGCGAGGGAGATGCATCTCACGGACAAAGTCGGCCTGAGATTTGGCGAAGGCCGAGAACAGGCGGCGGGACTCGAGTTCTTCGCGGTACTGCAGCCAAGCCAGAAGCAGGACCGAGCCCAGCATGACGAAGGCGAGAAAGCTCAGGGCGAGACTGAGGCGGAGCTTTGTAGGAGAGGCGGACACGCGCTACGGTTCCGGCAGAGGCGCGGTTTTATCAATGGGCTTGTCTTCCCAGATGGCTTCGCCGGTGGTGGGGTCGTAGGTGAGGACGCGGCTCTTGCTGCCGGGGACGGGGGCTTTGTCGATCTTGGGGAGCCATTTGGAAAGCTCGGCTTTTTTGGCGGTATGCTCAGATTTTTTGGCGAGATTGGTCCACTCGTTGGGATCGTTTTTGAGATCGTAGAGTTCTTCGCTGCCGTCGGCGTAGCGGATGTAGCGCCAGTCTTTGGTGCGGATGGTGTGATTGCCCTGATTGTGAGTGGTGATGGCGGGCCATTCGCGGGGTGCGCTGGCGTCTTGAAACTGGGGCATGAGGCTGTGGCCTTCGAGGTCGGAGCGCGCGGGCAGTTTGGCGAGGGAGAGGAGGGATGGGAAGATGTCGAGGAGTTCGACGGGGCTGGTGCAGACCTGGCCGGGCTTGATGCCGGGGCCGGCGAAAATGAGGGGGACGCGGGTGCTGCGCTCCCACAATGTATTTTTTCCTGTCATGAGTTTTTCGCCAAGGTGCCAGCCGTGATCGCCCCAGAGGACGACGATGGTGTTGTCCAAGCGGCCGGTGGCTTCGAGCTGGCTCATGAGGCGGCCGACCTGGCTGTCCATGAAGCTGACGCAGGCGAGGTAGGCGCGGACCAGGGGGCGCCATTCATTGGCTTTGCGCAGGGTGGAGAGGCGAGGCTCGGGGAGCTTCCAGTGGAGGAAGTCGGCGAACTTGGGGAGATCGGCGCGATCGTCTTCTTTGACGGGAGGCATCTGCAGCGTGGCATCGGGATAGAGATCGAACCACTTCTGCGAAGCGAAGCATGGGACGTGAGGGAGGCGGAAGCCGGCGGCGATAAAGAAGGGCTTGTCGGCAGGAGCGCGCTTCATGGCGTCGATCGCGGAGTCGGCGATTTTCCAGTCGGCGTTGTCTTCGTCTTTCTCGGGGAAGACGCCCCAGTCCATGGCGGGATGGCGGTCGGGTCCGGGGAGATGGGCGATGGGGGTTTTGGGCTTGGGCATGGGACCGCGATTGCCCCACTCATTGAACTCTGCTTTTTGATCGCCACCGCGCATGGAGCCGTCATGGTAGATTTTGCCGCTGTTGAAGGTGAAGTAGCCGGCTTGAGTGAAAGTTTGCGGGAGGGTGATGTGGCTCTTCGTTTGCTCGACTTCGCGGATGCCGGGGGCGAGGCCGTAGATGCCGGTGCTGGAAGGACGCAGGCCGGTGAGGAGGGAGCTGCGCGAGGGATTGCACAGAGGGGCCTGGCAGTGGGCGCTGGCGAAGAGAGTGCCGCGTTTGGCGAGGGCGTCGATGGACGGGGTTTTTACCTGCGGATGCCCGCCCATGCAGCCGATCCAGTCGTTTTGATCATCGATGGCGATGAAGAGGACGTTGGGGCGGGAGTCGGCGGCGTGGAGGATGACGCCGGTGAACAGGAATACGGAGCAGAGACGGAGCAACTTCATGGTCGGCTTCAAACGAAAGGTTCGAACGCATTATAGCGGCCTTTTGCCTCATCGGCAATATCGCTGGCGCAGTCAGGTTTGAGTGCGGCGGAGGATTGTGTCACCGCTACGCGGTTCCACGACATTGGGAGGGGTGGGTGATGCGGTTCCGTGGGTTGTCACCCACGGCTACTTTTGTGCCAGCCCTACGGGCTTTCGGAGAGAGAGTGCGCGAGGTTTACAGTATACCATGGAGTGGTATTATTGTGCCACCATCATGCAGAACAGGCTTTCAAACAGGGCCTGGTGTTCTGGGGCTCGGGAGATCAAGGGCTGGCAAGGTCACTTCACCTGCAGGTGTTTTAGGAGCCTGCTGCGGGTTGAACTTGAACAGCGTTCAAACCCGGCTGCGGGTTGTAACTTTTTTAACCGCCATCACAGCAAGACCGCCGCCGATCCATGGTGGAGCTACAAAGCGACTGATGTCCCACCACCAAATCATATTGAATGAATCCAGCTCCAAGCCAGAGACCATTGCAATGAATCCATAAATCAAAAACTCCGTGAGAATTAGGGCGCCAGTCAGATGGGAAAAACTCCATTTGTCCCGCCCCACCAACCAAACAGCATTCAAAAAAACAAACCCGGCCATCAAGGATGCAGCAGGTTGCATGCTGCGGCCACCACCCAATCCAAGCAAAGCTACAATCAAAACGGCAAATAATGCGCACCCAAACATCCCGAGAGTTCCAACAACAGCCCGTTTCATTATTTGGTGGTATATAAATAATTCAGATCATGTCTGATTTGGCAGACATGAATGGCATTTAGTTCGTGCAGCCGATCCAGTCGTTTTGATCATCGATGGCGATGAAGAGGAAGTTGGGGCGGGAGTCGGCGGCGTGGAGGATGACGCCGGTGAACAGGAATACGGAGCAGAGACGGAGCAACTTCATGGTCGGCTTCAAACGAAGCCCGACTGGAGGAACTAGCAGCTGACACCGACGGACGAGAATGTCCGCCTTACTTTCAAGATAAAGTGCCTGGCATCAATTTTATCTGCGCTGAAAAGCCAGTGGTGGTTCCCGTGCTAGCGGCAGAGCAGTCAGGGAACAACAAAATCCCGGTAATGGCTGCTCACCAACTGGCCAAAATACTGGGCTTGCCTGTTGAAGGAGGCAACTTTCAGGCCGCCAGGATGCACCGCAGTGCTGCATCAGGTCTTGACCGTGTTTTTAAACCCGTGCCATTCATCGGCCCTGTGCAGCCAGGACAGAGCTACCTTCTCCTTGATGATACCCTCACTCAGGGCGGTACTTTTGCCGGTCTTGCCAGTCATATCGTGGCAGGCGGCGGCCATGTTGTTGGCATCGTGGCATTGACGGGCAAGCCTTATATTGCGAAACTGGCCCCTAGTGAGGCCACCATCGCACGCCTCCGTGAACAGCATGGAAGCATTGAGTCCAGTTTCAAGCAGCAGCAAGGTTATGGTTTCGACTCCCTCACAGAGTCCGAAGCCCGTTACCTCGCCAACTTCCGGCCTGCTGACCGAGTCAGAGCTCGCATCCTTGAAGGCGGACATGGATCAGGCGGCACAGTTCTTCCAGGACAAGCAGAAGGCCTTGCCAGCGCCCCCGCCTCACAGCAGCTAGGCCTTCCGAAAGACCGCCGCGCCGCGTTCCTCGATGTCGCAGACGCTCTTCTCGCCGATGGGGTCAAAACACCGGAGGCACTCGCCGCCGCGCTCAATACGGCCCGCCCCGACGGCTCGCTGATGAAATACGCCCAGGCTCTCTGGGACTACCTCGGCGCCATCGAGCCATCTCTCCGTGGCACCCATGACTGGCAGGCCGTTGCTGAAGGGCAGAAACAGCCTCCGGAGGCGTCCCAGCCCTCTGTTGACATTCCACCCTCGATACCACAATCTACCAATGATGATACTCAACCCAGCATTCGTGGCGCAGGTCAGGCGTCAGAATCTCCTGATTCAGGAAGGGGATCACTCGGAGCCACGCAGTCCGGACAACACCCAGTTGATGAGAATCTGGGAGCAGGAATGCCCGACAATGTTCCGCCTGCTGTCGGAAGCGGGGATACTGATGCAGTACGCCAACGTCCTCAACGAGACAGCACTTCAGCAGGCGAACGAGATGCCGGGGGACGCTCGGGAGAACCTGTCACAGGTGCGCATGGAAATGATTCCGTGCTACCCAGAACAGGAGGCGAACTGGCTCCGCAACGTGCTGGAGGAAGCGGACTTGGAGAAACTGGGGTTGATGCCTTACGAGGACGAAGTGGGAAGATTGATCGTTCCGAACAAAGTCCCGACCGATCAAACTATTGGCTCACCAATCCTGAGTCCATCGTAGGAGGCGGCCCAAAGGCTCGTTTTGGCCGCAACAAGAAGGCCCTCGAAACACTCGAAGCGCTTCAGGAAGAGAACCGCGGCCCGACGCCGGCAGAACTCGACACCCTGGCCGCATACACGGGGCTGGCAGATTGGACCGTCTGGGAAAAAAACGGGAAGACTATGGCCTAGAAAACTCATGGCCGCTGAAAGCGGCGCCCAAGGCGATGCTTCTGGAAGCCAGCAGCCCCTGAGAGATTTCGAGGGCGGACGGGAATGTCAGCCCAGCTTCAGGCGGTGACCTGGGGCACGAGGTGTTCGGCGGCTTTGGCGGCTTCGGCGCGGAGGTCGGCGTTGAGATTTTTTTGTTCGAACTCGCGGCACCAGCCTTTGATCTCAAGCTCGTTGAAGATCTTGCCGATGACACGGCGGAGGAGGCCTTTAAGGTTGGGGAGTTCGACTTCCTGAAGGGAGCGGATGGCGGCTTCTTTGTAGCCTTCCAGGAGGGTCATGGCCTTCTCATGGGCGCCGCTGTCGAGCGCCCACTGGCGGAAGGTGGCGTTGTCGGGCTTGATTTTGGCGACGCCGTTCCAGAGGGCTTCCATCTGGTCTTTGACTTCGCCTTTGCCTTTCTCACGGAGGAGGGAGAGGACGATGCTGGGGCGCATGTTCCATTCGTTACCGGCGGCGGAGTCTTCGCCGAGATCGTCGAGGTCATCGCGGATCTGGTAGGCGATGCCGAGGTTTTCGCTGTAGGTGTGAAGCACGTCGCCACATTCATCGAGCTGACCGGCGAGAGCGGCTCCGACCTTGAGAGCGACTTCAAAGGCGGGGGCGGTTTTGCTGCGGAAGATTTCGAGCACCTGCGTGCTGCTGAGGGCGACGGGGTGGCGGGTCCAGAGGAGCTCGGCCCCCTGGCCGATGCAGAGCTCACGCTGGCCTTCGGCGGCGACAAGAATGGAGGCACTACGGATGTGGGCAGCGGCATCGTTGTCGGCGAGGAGGCGGTAGCCTTCGCCGATGAGGAGGTCGCCAATGTTCAGGGCGACGGGGATGCCGTGCTCGGTGTGGAGGGTGGTCTCGCCATAGCGTTCGGCATCGCCGTCTTCGATGTCGTCGTGAACGAGGGAAGCCTTGTGGAAGATTTCGACAGCGATGGCGGCTTTCTTGACGGTGTCTGAGATGGGGCCTTCGGGGTCCTCACGCAGGGCCTGATAGGCAGCGACGGTGAGGAAGGGACGCCAGCGTTTGCCAGCGCGCGCGAGCCATTCGCGGGCGATGTCGTCGCTGTGGCCGCGGGAGGGGCCCATGAGTGCGTTGAGGGACTCGATGGTGAACCAGGTTTTGACCTCGTCGTGGAGGGCGTTGAGATTGAGGCGGCGGGTTTTGTCGTCGCTGGTGAGGTGGATGTAGTCCCAGACCCAGTCGATATCGACGAGGGTGTCGATGCAGTCGTCCTGGAGGAGAGGGACGGCGACGGCTGGGATGGCGGCGGCCTCCACGTAGGGGAAGGTGCGCTCAAGAACAGGCAGGCAGGAGATGCCGACGATGGCTTCGATCTTGCCGGTCTGGATGAGGGACATGACGATGGCGCTGCCTTCGGCGACGAGAACGGCGTAGCCGAGCTTTTCGGCTTCGTTTTGGAAGTCCTGGATGGAGCAGAGGCCGCACTGCTTGCAAAGAAGGCCAAACTCATCAAAGGGGGCGGGGCACTTGCTCTCCACCCGGAGGCATTTCGGCATGAGCAGCAGGCGCTTTTCGAATGGGACGGTGGCGAGGGATTCGCGCCAGGTTTCATTGGCCAGAAGCACGCCGACGTAGTCGCGGTGGATTTTGTCGATGGCGTGGATGGCGAGGATTTTGTCCGTATGCTCCTGAAGCTCCGCAATGGGTACGGGGGGAACGAGGCGGTTCTCCTCGGCATAGGCACGCACCCATGCGAGGATCTGATCGCGGTCCTGCTTGGTCTGGGGGATGTTTTTCTTCGGCTGGCGAATACGGCGGTTCAGCCCGGGAATGGGCGGCGGCAGAGCGGCAGAACGAACGACGACGGAGGACATGGAGGGAAAGGGACGAAGGGCAGGATGCCGGGGGAGGAAGGTGAGCGGTTTAACCGTGTAAGAGGGGCTTTGTCTTGCAGATATTGCGACAAACTGTGCGAATCTTGCGCAGCGACTACACAGGAACGGAGGAAGGTTCAGTCAGAAGACCGGGAAGAAAGGGCTCAAACAACCGTGCCGCGACCACTTTTGGGCGTGGTTTTCTTTGGTTTGGTCTCGGGCAGGCCTTCATCCTGGAGGATGGTGTCCTGAGGGAGGGGTTCGGCGCCTTCTTCTCCTTTTGGGTCAGGCTCGGCGAAGGGAGTGGACTTCTGGTAGAGCTTGAGGCGGGCATCAAACTCCTCCTGCAACTTCTGGCGTTCTTCCGGAGGAAGGTCTTTTTCCTTGTCTTCCTTGAACAGGGCGATGCAGCGCTTCTGCCAGAGCTCGGCTTCCTTGAATTCGCCATTGCGGGCGAGGGCGGCAGCCATGGTATCGATCATGGCGTAGGGCTGCTCATCGCTCTGGACGACTTCGGCGAGGAGCTTCAGGGCACGGCGTGCGAGGAGAACGGCGCTCTCGCCATTGTGGAGGCTGTCTTCCGGGCAGGTGGCGAGGAACCAGGCAAGATTGTTGGCGGCCCAAGGATCGTCCGAACGCGCGGCGCGGCGATACCAGGCACCGGCGCGGCGGTAGTCCACGGGGACGCCCTGGCCGGTGTAGTAGAGATTTGCCAGTCGAGTCATGGCGGGGACGAAGTCCTGCTGAGCGGCCTTGAGGTACCAGAGGGCAGCCTTGGAAGAACTTTTGGCGACGCCGTCTCCTCGTTCGAGCTTGGCAGCGTAGGCGGTCTGGGACTGCATGTAGCCCTGGTCGGCGGCTTTCTTGAACCATTCGGCGGCCTTGGCGGGGTCCTTCTTCACGCCTTTGCCTTCCTCATAGAGAGCTCCAAGGCTGTGCTGGGAGAGGGCAAAGCCGAGCTCCGCGGAGGTGCGGTACCATTCCGCTGCTTTGGCTAGGTCCTGCTTCACGCCGACACCGTCCTCATAGAGGGTGCCCATGACGTGCTGAGCGCGGAGATGCTTCTGCTTTGCGGCCTTCTCAATAAACTTGATGCCTTCCTCGACGTTTTTTTTCACGCCTTCACCGGTGATCTTGCGCAGTCCGATCTCAAACTGGGCATCGGCATCTCCGCGATCAGCCCAGGTCATGAGCTCCTTTTCGTCGATGCGCTGGGTTTGCTGCGCCGGGAGAATGGAAGAGGAGATCAGAACCGCCGCGATGATTTTGGCGACGAGTGGCAATAGAGGCGCGTGCTTCATATAGGCTAAAACTACGTCCGGGAGGGAACGTCTCAACCATCAAAATGCGTTCGGCCCGCAAATAGGCGGCGAGCCTGAGGGGGAGGAATGCCCCCCCCTGGCACGTGGCCGGCCAAGGTGAAAGGCGTGCCACGGCTCCCAAACCAAGAGAGTGAGCCCCGAAAACACACCTCTTCTCTGAATCGTCTCCGACCCGCGAACGCGAAGCGGCCCCCCTTCCCTGACGACGGGATGGTTTTGTCCATAAATCAGATGCCCACCTTCAAATCGGGCCGGGCCTTGGCCAGGGCATCGCGACCGGCCAGGGAGGTCTTCGAGTCTCTCAAAGTGAGAGCTTTCAAGCTCTTCATGTCATGAAGAGGTTTGAGACCTGCATCGGTGATCTGGGAGGAGAGGATGCTGAGTGACTTCAGGGACTTCATGGCGGCAAGAATGGCGAGGCCGTCATCCGTGAGAGCGCCGGCGTTGATCTCGAGAGATTCAAGAGTGGACAAAGCCGCGATGTGGCGCAGTCCTTCGGGTCCGGGAGGCTCATTGATGCGAAGCTTGGTCAGTTTCAAGGCACTGAGGCTGGCCAAGCCAGCGTCTGTGACGGAGGTTCTGGCAAAAGCGATTTCGTTCAGTTTTGGCAGAGCGGCAGAGGCGAGAGACTGCAAACCGGCGTCATCAAGGCTGGTCACGTTGGGAGCGCCACGCTCATACAGGTCCAGGCGGGCGAGATTTTTGCAAGAGTTCAGCATCTGCAAAGTGGAGCCTGTGATCCCCTTTGCCCCAATTTCAAGCAGCTGCAGTTCTTTGAGCAGGGCGAGATGCCTGATACCGTCGTCCGTGATGGCGGTCTGATGCAGGTTGATCTCCCGCAGCGCTGGGAGGACGGAGAGATGCATGAGGCCTATGTCGGTGGTGCCGGAATGATCGAGGCGGATGCGAACGAGGTCTTTGGCGCCGGCAAGATGCGTGAAGCCGGAGCCGGTAACACCTTTGCAGGCGCTGAGATCCACACTGAGCAGCGCCTTCATGCCTTTCAAGGCCGCCAGACCTTCGTCGGAAACAAGGACGCCGGGCAGACTGAGGTCTGTGAGCCTGACCAGGCCCGAAAGCTCCAGCAACACCTTGTCCGTCACATTCATCTGGCCGAGAAGGCGGAGCTGAGTGAGCTCCTTGAACCCTTTGATTTGAGCCAAGGATTCTGCGGGCAAGGAGTTGACGCGGTTCAACTCCAAGGTGCGCAGGTTTTTGAACTGGGTGATGAAACCCATGTGCTGAGGCTGCAATGGAGAATTATAAATGGCGAACATCCGCATGGATTCCGCACTGGCAGTGAATGCGGCGAAGCCGCTGCCGGTGAGCGAAGTGAGATGGGCGAGGCGTACGGACTCGATGGTGCGAAGGCCGTTGAGGCGGGAGAGATCATCATCGGTGACTTTGCCACCTTTCGCAGGCGCCATGTCCACGGTGATGCCAATAATATCGAAGCGCCCGGCGGGAAGACCTCCGGAATCTTTGACCGAAGAATCCCTGCCCTCAGTGTCGCGAATGCGGACTTCACCGCCGAGAGAAAGAACCCACTCCGCGGCTTTCCGCCACGAACTGCTGGCCTCACCCGCACCCACGACGGAGGCCGGGGCCGATTTGCCGGACTTTGGAGGGGCGGGTTTATCCTCGGGAGGTGGAATGGTGGCACCCCGCCGCGAAGCCAGATCATCACGTGCCGTTTTTACACGCAGCGCGTCCTCGATCTTGTTCTGCCTGGTAAGCTCGGTCTGGAAGGACTCGAGCGCCTTGTCATAGGTGTCAAACAATGGCAGACCTTTGGTGTCTCTAGCCCGTGCAAATCCAGACTCGGAGCCGCGCCAGGTGGCGCGCAGTTTTTTCAAGGAGTCCGGCAGCGTGTCCAGATCCTCAGGCGGAAGGGCTTTGCCTTCGGCGATGCGCTGCTTTTCCTCGCGCAAGGCGAGAACATCCTTCAGCACTCCCGCCTTGGAGGCGGCGGCAAGAGCGCGGTCCAGCGCGGCGGAGTATCCTGAGTTCAAGGTGGCGAGCTGAGCTTTGTATGCCGAGCCAGCATCGCGGTCGAAAGCGATCTGAAATTTTGCTTCGAGATCAGCGAGCTTCAGAGAGACGGGATCTGCCGGCTGGGCGGTAGGTGGAGCAACGGATGCTGGACCTGGTGCTGGAGCCGGCGCAGGAGTGGTGGGAACAGGCATGGGGGCAGCCGGCTGAGCGGGAGCCACGACTGCAACGGGCGGCGTGACAGGCGCAGGCTGGGAGGGCTGGGAGGCGCCTCCACGCAAGATTCTGGCGCTGCCTTCAAACACCCGCAGGGTCCAGGTTCGTATCTCATATTTGTCCCGAACGACAAAGACAGAAGCGACGGGCTGCTTTGGGAATGAGGGATGATCTTCTCCGGCTTTGGCGAGCTTGTCGAAGTCTCCGGTCCAGTCTGCCAGGCGTTTCACATTGGGAACTTTGCGCTCGACGATGATGCGGTCCAAGGCGCCGGCACGGTCGATCACGCGAATGCTGAGGTGAATGGATGCGCTGGAGGAGCCCCCCCAGTCCAGGCCTTCTCTTTCGTGAATGACTTTACGGCCCGGAGCATTGAGGACCAGCGGCAGAATACGGCCGTTTTTCAGCGGGATATCGACATGGATGCGGTCATTGCCGCTGTGTTTGTCTGCCACAAACTCCATTTCGTAATCACTGCAATGGAGCGCAACGGGCGCGGCGAGTTTTCCTGATTTGCCATCTGGAACGAAGACCAGAGCGGCGCCTTCGCGATTCCACTGGTTTTTGTCGATCAAGCCGGGTACGGACACGCGGTCTTTCACGGGGTCCGTGAGGGCGAGGAGGTCGATGGTCTGGACCGGAACTCTGACCGGCGGAGGGACTGAGACAGCGTCGATGTTTTTCCAAAAGTCAGCCACGGGCGTGCCATTGATGAGCTTGAGCCGCGTGAGAGAGCGCAGGGTGTCGCGGTTCGAGAGATCTGCGGCGACTTCGGTCTCGCAGGTGAGAGACTCGATGGGCATGCCTTTGACGGGGGAGAGATTGCGCACCTTTGTCTTCTCAATGTTCAAGATGCGGAGCGGCATTTTCCGCACGAAGGAAAGATCGCTGATCTGCGACATATTGACGGTCAGATCATCGACGGGCGAGTCCGCGAGCGCGTGGAGGTCGGTGGCGTAGGTGTTGACCAGACGCACCTGACGCAAGGGCATGCCCTGAAGCATGGAGAGGTCAGTGACCTTTGACTGCATGATGACGAGACGCTCGAGCGGCAGACCGCGCAAAAAGCGGAAATCGGTGACGCCCATGTAGTAGGATGCGAAGCCCTTCAGATTTTTCAGCGCAGCGATGGGCGAGAGATCCGTGACATCTCCGGTGCGGTTCAAGTCAAGCGACTCGACGGAGCCGTTCTTGAACACAGGCTTCAACTTTACGTCCTCACCTTTGTTTAACTGCATGATGCGCTGGCGCACCTGCTCGACCTGCTGCTCTGGAGAGAGACTGGCGACTTCGCCGGCGAAGGCATCGGCGGAGACCGGGGTGCTGGTCTTTGCGGCCGGCGGCGTGAGCAGCACATAACCGCCGACGGCGAGGGCGGAGGCAGCGGCGAGGCCAACGATGAGGCCGAGGCTGCTTTTTTTCGGGGCGGAAGATGACTGAGACTGTGGCAGAGGCTTCTCGTGGGGCCTTTTCCCCTGAGGCTCGCGCGGCCCCTGAGAAGCGGGTTTCTGCGCCGGCTGCGAAGCCGGGGATGAGGAAGTGGCAGGCTGGGGCTGTGTGTGCAGCCGCGGAATGGTCAAAATGGAATCAAGGTCTTTGCGGATTTCCGCCGCGCTTTGATAGCGCGACTCACGATCTGTCTGCATGGCCTTGGCGATGATGGCATCGAAGCGCGGATCTGTGCCAAGCTTCAGGCCTGGCATGGTCCACATGCCGCGTGGGATCTCGCCGGTGAGCATCTGATAAAGCATGACGCCGATGGCATACAGGTCCGCGCGCCCGTCGAGAGGGACGCCGGGCATGAGCGCTTCCGGAGCGACGAAGTCCGGAGTGCCCATGGCCATGTTTGTCTTGGTGAGGCCGCCGGCGCCTGCGTCGTTCTGCTTGGCGAGGCCGAAATCCGCCACCTTAACCGCGCCCTCCATGTTAATGAGGATGTTAGCGGGCTTGATGTCGCGATGGATGACGCCATTGCGGTGAGCGTAGTTCAGAGCATCGCACACATGCGCAGTGATGGAGAGCGCGTATTCCTCAGGAAGCTTCCCCTGCGAGATGATCATCTTCGACACGTCGGTGCCGTCGATGAACTCCATGACGATGAACAGCAGGCCGGACCGGGTCTCGCCAAAGTCGTAGACGTTGACGATGCTGGGATGGTTCATCTTCGCCATGGTGCGCGCCTCGTTTTTGAAACGTTCGGCAAACTGGGCGTCTGAATCATCGATCAAATCTCCGGGAAGGACCTTGATGGCAACCGGGCGGTCCAGAGAGATCTGCACGGCCTTGTAAACAGCGCCCATGCCGCCGCGACCGAGAAGCGACTCAAAATGGTACTGCGGCAGCAGTGCCTGCATGTCCTGGAGGGAAGGCGGCTGCCACATGCCGGGAGAACTCGGTGAGGAGCCTATGCGCGATGAATCGGAGCTCATAAAAACGGGCGGGTAGTTCGCCCTAATCCTAGCGCAACGGCCAGACCAAAGACGATGGAATTTTTTGCGAAACCCAAAAAACCACGAGTCGTGTCAAGTGACTGATCTAAGTTTAAGTGGGGGCGCATTTTTGACAAAACGGCCGATTTGTGCGTGAATGGGGGTGCAGCCGAAGCTGCCGCTCCTTCCAGAGTGGTGGCGCGGGGGACCCAACAACCCTGAGTCGAAAGACGCAGGGCGGGGCGAAGGAAGGTGAGTAATCACCGACCAGTCCACTTCCAAGGACCAGTCCGACAGCTAACCTCGCAGGCGACATTGGAAGGGCGATCCTATGCCCGACGCGAGTGCGCCGGGACCACGGTCTCCCGAGAACCACCGCACCCGGGTGCGGACGGGAAACCGTCCGCGGAACCGGGGGCAACCGAGACCCATAACCCAATGAAACACCACGACGGCCAAAGCCTCACGATTGAAGGCCTGGTCAGGCCCACTGTCCAGCAGACATCCGGACCGGAACTCACACCGCTGCAATGGATCCATGTGATCTACGACCACAGCGACGACGAAACTGAACGCGAAGAGGATCTGGAGGCTGCACCACCGGGTGCACGGCCGACAGCGGCAAACGCCACACGAGCGGCGGAATGACACCCACGCACATCAACACTCCCTGAACTCCAAACCTGAACCTACCACAAACTACCATTTTTATGACACATTTCCATTTCAAAGCCCCCTGGGGCCGCACCCTGACGATCATCTCCGTATTTACGACGCTGCTCATGCTGGGCGTGGCCTTCGAACTGAGCGCAGGCCTGCGGATGCCGGCGTTTGTGAGCCTGCCGGAATCCCGCACGCTGGGAATCCTTCTGGTGCTGCTCATTCCGCTGGGCGCCCTGCCCTTCGTCATCCGCGGATACGTCATCACGAAAGACGGCATTCTTATCAAGAGGCTGTGGTGGAACACAGTGCTGCCGTTTGCTGAAATTCAGACCGTCGAAGTGGAGCCGCTGGCGCTGAGCAGCAGCTTCCGCACCTGTGGCAATGGAGGGCTGTACTCCTTCACCGGATATTACTGGAACAGGCAGCTGGGACATTTCCGCGCGTATGTGACGGACCTGAACCGCACGGTCATCGTGCGCATGAGGAACCGGACGGCGGTGCTGTCTCCTGACAAACCGGAGGCCTTTGCCCGCGCAGTGACCCAATCCCTTCATTCCTAACCCAACATCCCGCCTGCTTTGAAGTTTTTTAAATCTTGTCCATGAACTCAATCTTTCATTTTGCCTACGAGCACTGGCTCATCACGCTTTCTGTTTTCAGCATCCTGGTGCTGTACTTCGTCTCATGCGTTTACATCCCGGAGAGCAAAGTCGGCATTGTCGTCAAACGCTTCGCCTTTAAGAACCTGCCGCCTGGAGAGATCATCGCCCTGAATGGTGAGGCGGGATACCAGGCGGATACGCTGGCTCCGGGGCTGCACTTTGGATTTTGGATCGTGCAGTATCACATCGAAAAAGTGCCGATGATCCGCGTGCCGCAGGGGGAGCTGGCGCTGGTGGTGGCAAAGACTGGCGCGGCGATTCCGCCGGGACGAATTCTGGCGCGAACGGTGGCGTGTGATCACTTCCAGGATGCGCGAGCCTTCTTAAAGAACGGCGGCGAGAAGGGGCGGCAGCTGGGCACGATCACAGCGGGTTCGTATCGCATCAATCCGGCGCTTTTTACGATCATCACGTCAGAGAATGCCGCGATGAACGGGCTTGATCCGCGACTGCTGCGCATCCGCCATGTGGACCCTGATCTGGTGGGCATTGTGACCACGCTGGACGGCATGCCAATTGAACAAACGGAGATCGCAGGTGCGATCGTGGCGGGACATGACAACTTCCAGAATGCGCAGGCGTTTTTGGACGCAGGCGGACATCGCGGTCTGCAGGAGCAGGTGCTGCTGAGCGGGCAGTGGAACATCAACCCGTGGTTTGCGCAGATCGAGCAGGTGCCGATGTTTGAGATACCGATCGGGCACGTGGGGGTGGTGATTTCCTATGTCGGGAAGGCGCACCTGGACATCAGCGGGCCTGACTTCAAGCATGGGGACCTGGTGGACGTGGGCCACAAGGGTGTGTGGGGCAAGCCGTTGCTGCCCGGGAAGCACCCGATCAACACAAGGATCATGCGTGTGGAGCTGGTGCCGACGACGAACATCGTGCTGAACTGGGCGACCCGCACGGAGTCGCATCATTTTGATGCAAAGCTGAGCAGCATCACGGTTCGATCGCGGGATGGATTTGCGTTTAATCTGGATGTGTCACAGATCATCCACATTGGGGCGAATGAAGCGCCGAAGGTGATCAGCCGTGCGGGATCGCTGCAAAATTTGATTGATCACGTGCTGCAGCCGATCGTGGGGAATTATTTCCGCAACTCAGCGCAGGACTATACGGTGCTGGATTTCCTGAGCGCGCGCAGCCAGCGCCAAGGCGAGGCGGCGAGCCACATCGAAGCGGCGCTACGCGAGTATGACGTGGAGGGGATCGACACGCTGATCGGTGACATCACGCCGCCGGAGTCTCTGATGAAAACGCAGACGGACCGCAAGCTGGCGGAGGAAAGCCGCAAGACGTATGAGATGCAGGAGGCTGCGGAGAAGCAGAGGCAGCAGCTGGTGAGGCAGACTTCGCTGGCAGACATTCAAAACCAGGTGGTGAGCGCCGAGCAGGGCGTGAACATCGCGGAACTGCATGCCACGGCAGCGGTGAAAAAGAGCGAAGGCGAGGCCGCCTCCACACGACTGCGCGCGAGCGGCGAGGCTGAGGCGATCCGCGCGACGGGCCAGGCCAAGGCGGACGCGTACCTGGCAGGTGTAAATGCACTGGGTGCTGACATGTATGGGATGCTGCAGGCCTTCCAGATCATCGCGGACAAAAATCTGCGGGTGGTGCCGGATGTGCTGGTGAACAGCGGGGCAAACAGCGGCGGGATCATGGATGCGCTGATGGCGATGCTGACGAAGCAACGGGCGGACAAAGCCGTGCCGCACCTGAACTGAGGTGTGAATGAAACTCGCGGGCTGCGGATTCATCTTCCGCAGCCCGTTTTCATGTTCGCATTCGCAGCCAAATGAGCTATGGGACCGCATGAAAGCTTATCTGTGCCTCACGCTTTTCACCTGCTGCAGCCTCCTTTTTCTCTCCAGCTGCAGCGACACGATGAACGCGATACCGGGGCCGCCGTTTGCGTATGAGGATTTTGGCACCGAGCCAATCGCCTCGCGGCTGCTGGGTCCCAAAGGCAAGGATACGCAGGTGATCGCCCGCTTTGGCACGACGAAAAAGACGCCGCCTGCGGAGGGGCCGGACATCCGCTATGTAAACATGGAGCAGTCGATGTTTTTCCTGCGGCGTGTGGTGAGAGATCTGCCCAAAACGCCCGAGAATGCCGCACTGCGCCAGCGCCTTTCGAAGACCTACAGCCGGTTGTACTGGAGCTATTCCTCGAGGCGCAACTCCTTCATGGCCTCCCCTTCCGCCAGCTACGGCCGGGGTGGGATGAACCGCGCCTTCATGATGCCGCCGATGCCCCCCGCAATCTGAATGCACTGCATTTGACAAGACGCGTCCGCCTGCCACACTCCGGCAGCTGAAAAGCAACGCGGGTGTAGCTCAATGGTAGAGCAGGTGCTTCCCAAGCATCATACGTCAGTTCGATTCTGATCACCCGCTCCACACTTCGCCGAAACTCAAGGAGTGTAGCTGACGCGATAAAAGGCGCGCTGGCCATTGATGCGGGCGGGGAGGGTATCGGTGTAGGTGGCGTTGGTGTTGGTATTGGTGAAGGTTTGCGGTGCGGTGATGTTCTGCCAGGTGACGAGGTCGGTGCTGTATTGAATCTGGCAGGGCTTGTTGGGTGTGGCGTTCCAGCGAAGGACGACCTGCCCCGGTCCCGCAGAAACCATTTCGATGGGTGGGAAGACGGTGGGGCGGAGGGTGAAGCTGTTGCTCACATCGAGATTGTGACGCGTGGTGTTTTCATCCTGCGGGCGGTAGGCGCGCACGTAGTCGGCCACGACCTGGGAAGGTGTGACGCGTACGCGGATGTGTCCTGAGTCTGCGAGCAGGAGGCTGCTGAGGCCCTGGGTGTATTTGCCGTCCCCGGCGCTGCCGAGCGTGGTGTAGTTGGAGGTTCCGGGCTGTGGGCATTCGAGGTACACAACGCCATCAAGTGTCTGGTAGCCATAGAGGTGATCGTGCCCGTGGAAGACGACGCTGACTTTGTTTTGCTTCAGCAGATTGTGGATGGGCATGTCCCAACCGGGGCGTCGCGTGGCAAAGCCATTGGTGGTGCCGTCGGCATTGAGGCCGCCCCATTCGTAGAAGCCTGCCACCTCCACGCCGCCGCGTGCAGCCACGTTGGGCGTGACGCCATCGGCCAGCGTGGTGGATCCGCCAACGATGTGGTGCATGAAGACAAACTTGTAGCGGGCGCTGCTGTTTTTCAGTGTGTCGCGCAGCCAGTTGTACTGCGTCTGGCCGAGCGTCCAGTTCCAGGCGTCATTGCCCTGGTTAGGGTTGATGGTGGTGTTCCAGAAGGGATCGAGAACGATGAAGAGTGCGTCTCCCCACTCCCAGGCATAGTAGTCTTCGAGCAGGCCCAGAGAGCCGCCGGTGTAAGTCAGCGGCGTGGGATTGCCGGAGTAGAAGGTGCTGGGCACCGGGGTGGGGTAGTAGGCTTTGCGCGCGAGCAGATCCCACGCGGGAATGTTGTTGAGCTTGTCGGGGGCGGAATTGAAAAGGTAGCCATACTCCGCCTCATGATTGCCGAGGGTGAAGAAAAACGGAACGCTGTGGCAGACGAGTTCAAACTGATTGCGCAGGAGGATGGCGCGGTTGTTGAGCAGGGACTGATTGAGCTGGCCGGTGGAGAGTTCGCCGCCCCAGATGGCCGGGATGCCGTTGGCGAGAGGCTCCTCCATTTTGTCGGTCATGAAAATGTCGCCGAGGTCGATGTGGAAGTCGGGTGCATCGGTGGCGATGTTTGCCATGGCGCGGTTGAGCAGGCCCAGGTCTGTGTTCACGTCCAGATGCGGATCCGCCGTGAGGGTGAAGGTGAAGGAGGTGCCGCGACCGCGTGCGGTGTGGAAGCTGCGCTCGCCACGCGCATTGTATAAACTGGCTCCGGTGCCGCGGTACCTGAAGCGGTAGTAGCACTCGGTGTCAGCCTGCAGACCGCTGAGGCGTGGTGGCCTGCGTGTAGCTGCCGGGGCTGGTGCCGTACTCCACAAAGGCGTAGAGATCCGTGGTGCCGACGATATTGAGCGTCATGCTGGTATCTGATGGCATGCCGAGGAATTCAGCGCCCTTGATCGTGGCGTCCGTGAGCGATGAAGCGACTGTGTAAGTGTAGGAACCGGACGCAGGGCCGACGGTGACACCGCTGGAGGTGTCTGTGGCACTGATGGTGAAATTCACCGTGGTGCCGCCGTTTTGCACCGGGATCTGCACGCCGTAGATTCCGTCTCCGGCAGCACCGTCCGCATGCAGGCCGTCGTCGTACATGGTAAGCAGCACATTGGCCGGAGGCGCGGTGGTGGCGACCACGATGTCATCAATGTCCACGCGCGGCTTTGCAGTGGGGGTGGTGGGCGTGTAACCGGCAAACTGCCAGCGGAACTTTGTCTGCGTGCCGATTTCTGCGCCGGCGAGGTCGTAATGGTAGAGTTGAAAGCCGTGATTGAGGCTGGTGGCACTGATGTTGATGGGGCTGGCGCTGGTGTTGACATACGCGGCGCTGTTGATGATGAAGGAGGTGCTGCTAGTGATGGAGCTAACGGTGGTATTGGGCGCAAAGGTGGTGGCGGCCATGGCATTGCTGGCGCTGGTGGCCGTGGCGCTGGCGCTCATGGTGAACTGCGTGCCTGAGTCAATGCTGAGAACGCGCGTGCCATTGGTGATGCCGCTGGCACCGCTGACAAACATGCCCACCGCAAGTGTGGAGGTGGAGCTGGTGGTAACCACCGCACTGCCGCTGGTGGTGCTGCCGGTCACATACACAGTAGGACCGAAGAGCGCGCGCCCGGCCACGAGGCCGCTGGTGCTGGCACAGGTGACGGTGGTGCTGCCGCTGGCGCTGCCGGTGGAGTTGGTCACCCCATTGGTGAGAACGAGGGTCTTGCTGTTCCAGTCTTCACTGAGGCGAGTGTTCCAGGTGGTGCCGCCATCGGAAGAGACCTGGAAGGCCCATTGGTTGTTATTGGTGGCCGTGATGGTGACGGTGGCGGCGCTGGTGGCGGCGGCGCTCATGGTGAACTGCGTGGCGGAGTCGATGCTGATGATGCTCGCACCCGCAGGAATGCCTGTGCCCTGCACGAGCATGCCGACACCCAGAGAGGCGGTGGTGGAGCCGGTGACCACTGCGCTGCCGGAGGTCAGGGTGCCGGAGACATTCACCGTGGTGGTGGGTCCGGCGAGGCTGAGCGTCTGGAGGTAAAACTCCACGTAGCCTGCGGTACCTGTGGTGTTGATGTTGTTTGTGGTGGTGAACATCGAGCCTGTGAGGCTGGTGGTGCCGCCATTGAATTCCGCGGCCGATCCGGAGGCGGTGAGCGTGAGGGCGCTACCGGTGGCGGTGGCTGCGGTGCTCAGCACGAAGGTGGTGGCGTTGGTCACGGAGGAAACGGTGGCATTGTTGGGCACTCCGGCGCCGGAGACACCCATGCCATTGATGAGGCCGGCGGAGCTGTCGCACGTGACAGAGGTGCTGCCGCTCGTGGTGGTGGCATTGGTCAGCGAAACGCCCGCAGCTGTGAGCGTAAGCCCGCTGCCGGTGCCTGATGCGGCCTGGGAAAGGGTGAAGGCAGTGGCGCTGGAGACGGAGGCGATGGTGGTGTTTCCCGTGGAGGCACCGCTGGTGCTGCCGGGAATGTTGGTACCGGTTATAAGCATGCCCGGCCACAGACCCGCCGTGCTGGTGCAGGTGGCAGCGGTGCTGCCGCTGGTGGTGGCTACGCCGGTGATGCTGAGAGGCGTGCTGCGGTTGGCATTATTCACGGCCTGGCGCACATTGCCCGCGCCGACAGTGGTCCATGAGTTGATCGCGCCAGTGCCGTTCCAGTTGTTGGATGAGGTATTGGCAAAGACCTCGCGCCAAATGGTGGTGCTGACGGGAGTGGCGGTGTTGTAGGAGAGCTTGACGCTGGACACGGGCGCCTGTCCGGCCTGCACGCGTGCGACCACGTAAACATTGTCCATGTAGGTCGGGGATGTGGGTGCGGTGGAGACGGAGGAGATGACGGGCGTGATGGGGGAAAGGCTGACGGAGATGGATGCGGACGAGGTATTTCCTGCGGCATCCGAGGTCGTGGCAGTGATCGTGTTTCCGCCCACACTCAAGGGGACTGCGGCAGACCAGTGTGCGTAGGCGTCCGCCGTGGTGGCGGCTACTCCATTGATGGTGATCGAGGCGATGCCGGAGAGGGCGTCTGAAGACGTGCCCTGGACGTTCAAGGTCGTCTGACTGCTGGTGGCGCCGTCCGTCGGCGTGGTGATGGCCACGACGGGATTCACCGCATCCTGCGTGGAGGTTACGGTGCTGCTGTAGCTGGAAGTCGTTATGCCATCGGTAGCGGTGGCGCGGTACCAGTACTGGGTGCCGCTGGTCAAGCCGCTGAAGGTCACGCTGGTGGTGCTGACGGTTTGTGAGGAGACGATGCTGGTGAAGTTCACGTCCGTGGCCGCCTGCACGGTGTAGCTGGTGGCATTGGTCACCGCAGGCCAGGAGATTATGCGCGAGGTGCCTGCGCTGTAGGCAGGGAGTGTGCTCAGCGCCGGACTGCCCACCACGACCGTGAGAGTGCCCGCCGGACTGGTGACGGTGTTGGTCACATTCGGCGTGACATAGGTGTTCACGTTGTTGATGACCAAGTCGTAGGAGCCTGCGTCCGCAGTCGTCACGCCGGTGATGGTCAGCATGGCGTAGCTGGAGCCTGAGACGTACACTTTTCCATCCGGAGCCACGGCGGTGGTGTAGGACGTGGAGCCGCTGATGCGCCCGCCGTCGCTGAGATTCACGCCGTTTTTACGCCACTGCACGGTGGGCGCGGTCTTGGCATACGAAGTGAAGGGCGCGTAGAGCTGCACAGTGCTTCCTTGTGCTGCGGTGTTGGTGATGAGCGCAGGCCCGATGTAGGGCGGATAGACTTCAGGATTGATGCTGATTGCGGACTGCAGTGAGGCGACAATGGTGGAATAGGACGAGGCGTTGGCACCGAGCATGATGTCGGTGGTTTCATAGGGGTCGTCCTGAATGTTGAAGAGCTGGTAGGTGGTGAAGCCCACATTCAGCGTGATGCCCGAGTAGGCCACGTTGGGGGGATCGCTCATGACAAAGTGGGTGGCATCGGTGATGGAGGCCACGGAGGCGCCGCCTTTGATGCCGACACCGTAGATTGAGGCACCGACTTGCAGCCCCACGGTGCTGGTGCAGGTGACGGCTGTGGAGCCCGCAGTGGTGGTGCTGTTGGTCAGGAGCAAAGCGCCGCTGAAGAGGACATTCGGAGATGAGGTGTAGCCGCTGCCGCCGTTGGTCAGATTGATGGCGGTGACTGCGCCCTGGGACACGGTGGCCGTAGCAGTGGCTCCGGTGCCACCACCGCCACTGAAGCTGACGGTGGGTGTGTTGGTGTAGCCGGTGCCGCCGCTGTTCAGCGTGATGTTTGTGATGACACCGCCGGAGACGGTGGCCGTGGCGCTGGCACCGCGACCGCCGCCGGTGGAACTGTAGATGAGCTTGAAGGTCCTGGTCTGGCCGCTGAGGGGATCGGTGAAATCGTTGAAGCCCACATTCGGACTGGCCACGGTGACGAGCGGCGAGATGTTGGTGGTCGTGGTGTTCTTGGATCCGTCCGGATTGGTCTGGAAACGGGTCTGCGTGCCATCCGGTGCGCTGCCGGAGATGGTCTTCAAAGCAGGCCACATGTTCAGGCCGTCAAACGGTCTGGTATTTTGTGGTGTGACTCCGGTGGCGGCGCAAAGCGTGGGGAAGAGGTCGCCCACCCAGAGGTACATGTTGCTGATGACACCGGCGGTGATGGTGATGGAGGAAGGGCTGCTCGGCGTGGCCGGCGCAGCGCTCAGCACGAAGTGGGTGGCATCGGTGACGGAGGCCACCGTGCTGCCGTAGGCCAGTCCGATGCCGGACAAGGCCATGCCGCTGTAGAGTCCAGTGGTGCTGTCGCAGGTGACGTTGGTGGAGCCGCTGGTGGTCACGCAGTTGGTGACAGCAAGCCCGCCCGCTAGCTGGCCCGGCCAGCGGATGCCCGCAGGGGTGCGAATACCGCCTTCATAGGGATCGGTCTTGGCACCGCGCAGCGGCAGGTCAGAGCCGCCGGTGGCGTTTTCGCCGCCGTTGTCGCTGAAGAAGACGACGAGGGTGTTGCTGGAAATGCCTGCGGTGTCCAGCGCGGCCAGCACACGGGCCATGTTTTTGTCCATGTTGTCCACGGACGCGGCGAGGGTTCGCGTGGGCACATCGGAGATGTAGTGCGTGGGATCGGAGGAGTTGGCATACTTGGCGACGACATCCGCGGGCGCTGCAATGGGACCGTGGATGGTATTGAAGGCGAGGTAGCCGAGGAAGGGCTTGGAGGTGTCGCGGTTTTGAATCTGCGAGATGATCTTGTCTGTCAGGAGATCGCCCGAGTAACCGCCGTGGCCCTGTGAGTCGGTGTGCTCGCTGGCGCCATCCACGATCACGTTGTTGAGCCACCAGTCGGGTTTATAGACATTGTCGATCAACGTTTCCGCCGAGCGGTGGGTCAGGCAGTCGATGGCCCCGGAATAGGTGCCGTAGTGCAGGCCCCAGCCACGGTTGGTGGGGGCGTAAGCGGTGCCCTCCTGGATGATGAGCGTGTTCTGGCCGTTCACCGTCGTGTAGGCGATGTTTTTGTCCGCGCCGCCGCAATGCCACTTGCCTGCCATGAAGGTCTGGTAGCCGGAGGCGGCGAAGGTTTGAGGCATGATGTGCTCGCTCAGATCCAAACCGCGGGTGTTATTGACTCCGGTGCGGATGGCGGAGCGTCCGGTGAGCAGTGTGGAGCGCGTGACGCTGCAAACGGCAGTGGGGTAGAAGCGCTCCAGCCGAATGCCTTTGGTGGCAAAGCTGTCCATGGCAGGCGTGTCCACATGCACGCGGCCCGCATAGGTGTGGTAGCCGATGTCTCCCCAGCCCTGGTCATCGGTCACGATGATGAGGACGTTGGGCGGTGTGCTGCTGCTGACGGTGAAGAGCTGCGAGGCGGTATGCGAGGCGCTGTCTGTCACCGTGGCGCTGAAGGCATAGGTGCCTGCCGCTGTGGGCGTGCCGCTGAAGGTGCCATTGGTTCCCAGCGTGACGCCAGGTGGCAGGGAGCCGCCGGTGACACTCCAGGTGTAGCCGCTGCCAGAGCCGCCCGTGGCAGCCAGAGTCTGCGTGTAAGCGGCGCTGGTGAGCGCATTCGGCAGGGCGGTTGCGGTGGTGATGGCCAGCGGCAGGGTGACGGTGTAGCTGCCTGCATTGGCGAGCGTGGTGGTGGTGCCGGTGCTGTCCCTGACCTGGATGGAGTAGCTGATTTGTGTGCCGGAGGCAAAGGCGGGAAGCTGCGCGCCATACACGCCGTCTCCCGCAGCGCCGTCTCCATGCGCGCCATCATCAAACATCGTGAGCGTGACTCCGGGCACCGTAGAGATGGTGATGTCATCCACATTGAACACGGGAGACCGGGTGGGCGTGGGCGGATTGTAGCCGCTGTACTGGAAGCGCATCTTCAGCATGTTCACCAGCTCGCTCTGGAGCAGCGTGTAGCTGTAGGATTGGTAGCCATGATTCACCGTGGTGCCTGCCAGTGCGATGGTGGAAAGGGTGAGCGCCGGGGCGGTGTTCACGACGAAATGAGTGGCATCCGTGACCGAGGAAACCGTGGCACCCGCAGCGAGATATGTGGCCACCAGGCCCTGACCCGTGGCCGTAGAGGTGGCCGCCGTGCTCAGTACAAAGGTAGTGCTGTTGGTGATGGAGCTCACATACGTGTTGGCCGGGATGCTGTTGGCTCCTGTGAGAGACATGCCCACCACCAGGCTGCTGGTGCTGGCGCAGGTGACGCTGGTGCTGCCGCTCGTGGTGCTCACGCTGGTGAGGATGACGGCAGAGATGGCATTGAAGGTCTGCGCGGAGCCGTTTGCCGTGGCATTCGCGCTGAGCACAAAGTGCGTCGTGTCAGTGATGGAAAGCACGGTGGCGTTGTTGGGCACGCCGGTGCCAGTCACCACCATGCCCACCGTGAGCCCCGTGGTGCTGGCGCAGGTGACGACGGCGCTGCCCGTGGTGGTGGAGCAAGCCGTGAGAACGAGGCTGGGGCTGCCCACGCTCATGCCTGCGGTGAGGCCGGCCGTGCTGGCGCAGGTGATGCTGGTGCTGCCGCTGGTGAGGCTGCACGCGCTGAGATTCACCGTGTTGGCGGCGTACGATTCGCTCAGGCGTGTGTTCCAGGTGGTGCCGCCATCGGGAGAGAGCTGCATGGTCCAGCCATTGCCCGCGACCATGTTTTGTGTCTGCGTGTAAAATTGCAGCGTGCCGGAGAGGCCCGACGCGGGGATGGCATTGGTGGTGGTGACGGTGTTGTCCGTGTAGAGCGCGCTGCCCCGGGTAAACTGCAGGCCAGTTCCTGCGGCGGTGAGTGTGGCGCTGCCATTGGTGGCAGCAGCATTGCCGCTGAGTGTGAACTGCGTGGCGCTGTTCACGGCGGAGATGGTGGTGTTGTTGGGAATGCCTGTGCCGGTGATGGGCATACCTGAGAGCGTGGCGGTGATGGCCAGGCCGGTGTTCGTGGAATTGGCGTTTGAGCTCATGATGAGTTGCGTGCCGTTGGTCACCGACTTGACGACGGTATTGCCTGGAATTCCTGTGCCGGTGAGCGTCATGCCCACCTGCAGCCCAGTGGTGCTGGCACAGGTGACGGTGGCGCTGCCACTGGTGGTGGCTCCGTTGGTCAGACTCACGGTCGTCGCGCCCATCAGACCCGCCGTGCTGGGGCAGGTGACGGTGGCGCTGCCGCTGGTGATGGAGCAGCCGCTGAGCGTAATGCCTCCGGCGTAAAGCGTGAGCGCGGAGCCGCTGCCCGTGGCGCTGGCGCTGAGCACGAATGTTGTCGAATTGGTCACGCTGCTGACGGTGGTGCCAGTGGGAATATTGGTGCCGGCCACGAGCATGCCCGGCCATACGCCTGTGGTGCTGGCACAGGTGACGGTGGTGCTGCCGCTGGTGGTGGTGCAGGCGGTGAGGCTGAGCGGCGTGCTGTGATTGCTGCCGCTGCCATTTTGACTGATCTGACCGCTGCCACCGGAGGCCGTGGTCCAGGCATTCAATGCGCCACTGCCCTGCCAGGGCTGGGGATACAAGACAGGCGTCATCGTCTCGCTGAAGACCTGGCTGGAGGTCTGCGCGCCCACACTATAGGAGAGCTGCACCTGGGAAATGGTGGTGCCGGAGGGCGGATAAATCTGCGTGGTCACATACGGGGTGTCGGTGTTCTCCACACTTGTGGGATTGGTGATGGGTGTGCCGATCACAGGCACGGTGCCTGTCAGGGTGGCATCAAATGAGGAGCCCACGGCGGTGTCGCTGCATGCGATGTGCAATGCTCCCGCATAGGAGATGCCGGGGCTGGCATTGCTGAACATGACGCCAAAGGTAGTGCTGGCTCCGGCGGCCAGCGTGGTGGGATTGGCAGGCGCGCCGACGAGGAAGAAATTGGATGCGTTCGCACCGTCGATGGTGACGCCGTTCAGCGTCAGCGAGGTGGTGCCGTTGTTGGTGATCGTGAAGGTCTTGGTGCTCAGTCCGCTGAAGCCCACGCTGCTCACACCATCGGTCAGCGTGCTTGAGCCCTGCGCCACGGCGATCTGCGTGGTGACGCTGGTGGTGCGCACCGCAAAGACCGGATATGTGGAGGCAAACACCTCATAGCTGATGATGCCCTGCGCTCCACGCGCCGGGCCGCTCTGCGCTGGCACGGAGTTGTTGACGCCCATTTCCACCAGCCATGCCTGCGTGGCCGTGCCGGACTTCACCGCTGTGGAGGTCCAGTAAGCCGTGGGCGGCACCAGCGCCCTGAAGGTCTGCCCGGTTCCCGCGAGGATGCCCGTGCCGCTGGTGACGGTGAAGGTGGTGCCGCTTGTGACGCTGGCCACGACTGGAGGCGTGCCGGTGGGCAGGTAGGTGCCGCCAGCATTGTTGGGATCCACCAGCACCATGCCGGGAAGCATGCCCGTGGTGTCTGCGCAGGTGATGGTGGTGCCGCCTGCCGTGGTGGCGCAGCCGGTGAGTGTTTTGGCAAACAGGGTGCGGTTCATCGCGGGCTTGATGCCCGTGGTGGTGGAGGCTGTGGCCAGCGTGTAATCCGTGAGCGTCTGCAGTTCTTTGACCGTGGGCAGACGCCAGTCGCCGTAGCCGCCGAGAGAGAGGTTCTCTGCATAGCTGATGGCCGACTGCCAGTTCATGGCGGAGGCGGGGAGCTGCGTCCACATCAGGCTGGTGTCCGCATCGGTGATGGTGCCATCGTTGTTGTTCACGTAGCTGTGGCCGTTGCCGGGCTTGCTGCCGCGCACGTAGCGCGCGTTGTAGCGCAGAGAGCCGCCTGCGCTGATGGTTTCCGTGATGGGCTTCGGCCCCAGGCCGCCGCCTGCATTGGTGCACCAGACTTTGGTGGCATCCGTGCCGTAGATGTCGCTCGTCCACCAGTAGTCGGCGCTGTTGGTGTTGGGGAATTTGGTCTGGTCGAAGGCAGGATTGTTGTTGTGATTGAGAATGCTGAAGAGTTCGGCGGGTGTGGGCAGGCGCCAGTCGGAGTAGCCGCCGGTGGTCTGCGTGGAGGCATTCGTCACAGCGCTGCCCCAGGTGGACTCTCCGGCATCGATCTTCTGCCACATGAGGCCTGTGACGTTGTCCGTGATGGTGCCGTCTCCATTGTCCGTGAGCGAGGGCTGATTGATGGTGTAGTCGGCATCCTGGCCAAAGGGCGCTCCGGACACGGTGGTGGTCGAACCGGTGTCGGGCAGCTTGATCTCGCTCCAGCCGGACATGGGGTAGGTGGTGAGGCGTGCGCCACCATTGCTCGTCGCGCTCGGGGTATAGACGGTCGTGGTCGTCGCGCCGGGCAGGCGCCAGGTGATGGTAAGCGTCTTGGGATTGGCATTGCGGTTGATCTTCCAGCACTCGTCGTAGTCGGTGCCGTTGATGGTCACCCGCAGGCGGTAGTTGTCCGCAGAAGCCACTGCACCGGGGGAGGTGTCCTCGATGAGATTTCCGGAGCCGTCCGTCGTGAGCGCCACCGGGTTTTTGTAGGCATTGGCGTTGAAGCCCGCGCCGCTGACCGGCTGAGCGGTGTAGCCGCCGGTGCCCGACTGGCGGATGGCGGAGATCTCCGGCTGGCCGTCCACCTGGCCGCCAAAGTTAACCACGGTGCCACGGAAGGAGGTCATCATGTAGGGCGTCTGCGGTGTGCCGTAGGGGTGGGTGGAGTCCACGGTATTGGTGCCCACGGCGTGGTAGTGATAGCCCCAGCCGCTGCCGTGGTCGTGGCCTCCCAGGGAGTCCAGCGTCTGGCGTGTGCTGCCATCCGGCTCCACGTAGCCGTAGATGGGGTAGCCATCGAGTGCCCAGGCGATGGGCTTGTCATCGCTGAGCGGACCGCCAAAGCGCGCCGAGAGGTGCATGGGCACGATGTGGTAGTGGTAGTCGTCCGCCATGCCGCAATGGCCGCCGTAGTAGTCAAGCTCGCCGATCTCGTAGGACACGCGGCCGGTGTTGTTGGCGGGATTGAAGATGGCCACGCCATTCGAAGCGAGGGCCACCGCGCCACGCTGGAAGTTGTTGTTGGTGGAGCCGGGCGTGAAAATCAGCGTGGGAGAGGCCGCCACAGTGGGCACCAGCGGAAGTCGCCAGTAGTTGGGCTGACCGAAGCCCAGAGAGGCTGCGGTGCCCTCAGGGTTGGTCACACCTGCAAAGTAGGCCACCGGCAGCGGAATCTGCTGCTGCCAGGAGCTGATGCCGACCATGCGGTTGGGCATGTTGTCCGGCATGTTGTCAGACTCTTCGTAAAAGGTGGTGCCGTCCCAATAAAATCGCACCTTGGGCTTGAAAGGCGCGAACGAGGCGGCCATCAGCGTTCCGTTTCCCGCAGGCGCCGTGACCAGCGGTGCGATGGAGGCCATGAGCATCGAATAAAACGACGAGGGAGCCCCCTGCGTGGAAGCCACCATGAGCGGACGACGCAGTTTTTCTGGCAGCGGTGCGGCAGCCTTTGCCTGCGGTTTCAGTGCGGCGGAAGATTGGAGGTATTCGTCCAGAATGTGCTGACGCAGTTCCTCGGTGTACACCGTTTCTCCATGCCGACCCGGTGTGGCGCCCGGAGTGTGGGCCAGGCCAACGAGGGGCAGGGCAAAAACGAGCGGCAGAAGCTGTGTGACTGACATTTTCATACGACCGCATGCTGGAGGTGGCATGTCAGCTCTCCATGAGCACCCGGCCCCTGAATTGTCAGCAAACGGTAAAGGCAGTGGCCGTGAGCTTGGCGTGCAGGTGCTGAGGTGGCAGCCCGCCTCTCTGCGACTGCTCAGCAGCAGGGGGCTTTCACGGCAGTTTTTTAAACATCTCAGCCAGCACCTCACCCCGGGTCTTGCCGGAAGAGGGTGCATCCGATTTTTCCGCCGCAGCGACGGCGGCGGCTCGTATCCGCGGATGTTCGAACTTCTGCAGCCATGCCGTGTGGGTGGCGGTTTTCAATGGTTCATCGAGGCGGGCGTTGTAGTCGGCGAAGAAGCCTTGGGTGGCGAAATACTCGGCGGCGGGGATGCGCGGATCGCTGGCATCAAGCGGCAGGTCATTGAAGAAGCTTGGGTGGTGGTGCTGCTGCACGAGTGTGTGCAGAAGGACTGCAGCATCGAGTTTGTCCGGGGTGGTGTGATGCTGCTTTGAGAGGACGGCGGCCCAGCCTGTGGCTTCGCCGATTTGCATCCAGACGGGTTCCAGGCGGACTGCGCCCCAGGCGACGTGGGTGGCGGAGAGGCAGACGGGGACGAGGAGATTATCCACGTCCTGGGGAAGCAGGCAGCGGTAAGGGATCTGCGCAGGGCGGGACTCTTCGGTGAGGATGAGTTTGCCATCGTAGTCGTAGCCGGGATGGCGGTCGGTGGTGCAGTCATGGGAATCCATGGACCAGTCGGTGAAGGCGATGCTGTCAGGATGGATGGGAGTGCGGGCGTAGTCGGAGGAGAGGGTGTTGTCGTGCTCGGTGAAGATGTGGCGGCCGACGATGCGGCGTGCCTCGCGCACGTAGAGCTCGTAGGGGAGGTTATTGTTGTCTGGGTATTCGTCGAGGGGGAGGCCGATGCGGCGATAGCCTTCGCGCTTGGCGAGCGGGATGGATTCGTCGTTCTGGAGGAAGTACATGAGGCCGAGCGCGAAGTTTTTGTGGCGCTCGATGATCTTCTCGCGCTCGGGCCAGGTGGCAGCGGGGTAGAGGTGATTTTCACCGGGGAGGATGGCGCTGTTGAAGCTGCTTTTGCCATGCATGGCACCGCCGCCCATGCCTTTGCGATTGTAGTGGAGGTATTCTTCGCGGTTGTAGCCGGGCGGCTTTTCGGGAAGGCGAAATTTTCCGGGTTCGTTGCTGAGGCAGAAGCGATGGTTGTAGGCCTGGATGGCGCCGTCTGCGGTGAAGGGGCTGGTGGGATCGATGCTGCCCTGGGTGTGGGCGTAGAGATGGAGATTTAACGTGCCGTCCTTCACGGCCTGCGGCCCGGACTCGGGGGTGATGTTGGTGAAGATTTTGCCGGCGTGGGGTTCGCCGAATTCTTCGCGGCTTTCGCGGCCGATGCGACAGGGCACACCGGCCAGTGCGGCGAGATCGCCTTCGTAGGTGGCATCGACGTAGGTGTCCGCATCGACGCGAATGTCATGGGTGGTGCCGTATTCGCGCAGGGTGAGGGTCTTGAGCTTGGCTTTCTCGCGATCGATTTTGGCGGGGTAGTGTGAGAGGAGGGTGGTGATGTTTTTTTCGGCGGAGACGAGTTCATTGAAGAGGCGCTCGGCGACGGAAGGCTCGAAGCGGCTCATGGGATAATGGGACTGCGTGTAGCGAGCTGAGGCGTATTCTTTGGAATTTGCGCCGTAGGTTTCGCGATAGTGATCTTCGATCTTCTTTGCGTACTCATTGAAGATGGGGGCACGGGGACCGCCCCAGAGTGAATCCCACTGCATGAGGGCATTGGTGAGCATACCGCCGATGTGTTTGTTGTGCTGGACGAGGAGGACGGAGAGGCCTTCTCGGGCACTGCGGACGGCGCAGGCGATGCCAGCGGGAGTGCCGCCGATGACGATGAGATCGTAGTGTGTGCCGGCGACGTCCTGAGGAGGTGAGGAGCGGAGGGGAGTGACGTGAGCTTTTGGTTTTGGTGCTGCGGGTTGCAGGCTCTTCCACATGCGGAGGAGGGATTCGCCGCGCGGGCGGTCGAGGAGGGGAGAGTCGGCGGCTTCGGCATCGCGCACTTGCTTGATGAATTCCATGGGCTGGAGGGTGCCGGCGCGCAGGGCGGCGAGGCCCTGGCCCCAGACGGTGCGGGTGCTTTCTTTGAGTGGTGCGTCAAGACGTGCGTTGTAGTCGGCGAAGAAGCCTTGGGTGGCGAAATACTGGGCGGCGGGGATGCGGGGATCGTCTGAGGAGACATCGAGGTCATTGAAGAAGGTGACCATGACGTGCTGGGTGACGAGTTTGCGCAGGAGCAGGTCGGGGGAGAGCTGGGCGGGCGGGATGTTTTGCCGGACGGAGAGGGAGGCGGCGTGAGCGGCGGACTCGGCGATATTCATCCAGGTGGGTTCGAGACGGATGGTGCCCCAGGCGACGTGGGTGGAGGAGAGGCAGACGGGGACGAGGAGATTGTCGATGCCCTGGGGAAGGATGGCGCGATAAGGGACCTGGCCAGGGAAGGTTTCGACATCGAGCATCATCTTGCCTTCTTCCAAAGCGCCGGGGATGTGGAGTGGGGTGCAAGCGTGGGTATCGAGATACCATTCCGTGGTAGCGATGCTGTCTGAGTGCAGCGGGGCGCGCTCAAGGCCGGGAGCGAGCATGGCATCGTGCTGAGTGAAGATGTAGCGGCCGGTGATGCGGCGGGCTTCGCGGATGTAGAACTCGTAGGGGCGATGGGCGTTGTCGGGGAATTCGTCTTTGGCGAGGCCGTAGTCGCGCCAGGATTTTTGCCGTGCGGGATCGACGGAGGGGTCGTTTTGCAGGAAGTAGAGGAGGGCCATGGTGGCGGTCCAATGGGCGTCCATGACTTTGCGGCGGCCGGGCCAGTCGGCCTCGACGTAGTCGGTCTGAAGGCCGACGAGCTGGGGGCGATTCCAGCCGCGCTTCATATTTGGGATAGGGGAGACGATAGAGCCGTGCTCGAGGAGCTTGAGCTTTTCGGGGTCGTAGTCGGCGGGCTTTTCGACGGGGAGGCGGTTGGCGGGATCGGAGCTGAGGGGTGTGCGGTAGTTGAAGGCCTGGACGTTGCCGTCGGCTTCGCCAGTGCTCTCGGGTTCTTTGATGGCCTGAAGGCCGCTGAATTTGCGGAGGTTCAGTGTGGCGTGGAGTTTGGCGGCGCGCTCGATTTCGGGAGTGGGGGCGGTTTTGACGCCGGCCATGTAAATGACGCCGGCGTGAGGTTCGTGGAATTCAGCGCGGCCCTCGCGGCCGACGCGATACGGGACTTTGGCGACGGCGGCAAGATCGCCCTCGTAGCTGCAGTCGGCGAAGATTTTTGCGGTGATGTGTTTTTCACCGGTGCCGTCGAGTTCGTGGATGGTGATTGATTTTAGAAGGGTGCCGTCGCGTTGGACGGCAGTGGGATAATAGCCGCGAATGACGGTGATGTTTTTTTCCTGCGTGACGAGGCGGGTCAGAATGTCCTCAGCGACGTGGGGCTCGAACTTGCCATTGGTGTGGCCGCTTTTGCCGGGGAGGGCATCTCGATACTGAGGGGATTTTTCTCCGTAGGTCGTACGGTAGTGGTCGAAGATGGCCTGACGGGCTTCATCGTAGATGGGCGAGCGTTTGCCCTCCCATAGTGTGTCCCAGACGCCGAGGCCGCTGGAGAGGATGCCGCCGAGGTGGGCATTGTGATTCACGAGGACGACGCTGAGGCCTTCGCGAGCAGCGCGCACTGCCATGGCGATGCCGCCGGGGGTGGCTTCGTAGATGCACAGGTCGGCTTCTTCAGCGTGGAGTGATGACGCGGCCAGCAGAAGAGTGACGAGGAGAGCTTTCATGATTTCGGCACGGATGCGGGATGGCTGGGTGGGGATTCGTTGCCGGCGACGTCTAGGAAGGTGAGAGTGTAAGTGTGTGGCTCTTTGGAGTCATCGGTGATGGGGGAAGCGCGAAGGCCTTCGGGTGGTGCATCGCGGGAGGTGGCGATGCGGGCGCCGGGTTTGACGCCGAGCTCTTTCCAGAGCATGCCATCGCGATGAATGCGGAGGGTGCGCAGGCCGCCATCGAGGGCGGGTGTGATGGTGAAGGTGAGCTGGATGATGCCGGTGGCATCGCGCGTGGCGGTGAGTGTGGGAGCGGGGAGTTTGGGATGTGATGGATGGAGGCTGCCGTGTTCGGAAAATTCGCGCCAGAGTTTGACGATGTCTTGATTTGGCAGCCAGGCGAGGATGGGGTCGTGAAGGTTTGAGTCGTTGAGTTCACGGTCCTGGAGGGAGGTGGTGTCCACGAGCGTGCCGGGGATTTTTGATTGAAGCACGGCAGCGAAGAATGGGATGATGACGAGGCGGGAGTCATCGCAGCCGTGTTCTGAGAGAGGATCGATGAGGCGACCGACGGTGGCGCCCTGGGTGCGAAGCTCGCGAAACATGGTGCTCATGGGTTCCCATGAAACGAAGTGGCTGGAGGTGGGGACGGTCTCGCGTTTTCCCCAGACGAAGAGAAGCGGGAGCTTGAGTGCGGCTGGGATGAATTTGGCGCGGAAGGCGGGATCGCCGAACTGCTTGTGACAGCCGCCGCGGAAGGAGGCGGCGAGGACGCGGTCGGGATGGCGCGTGATCATCTGCGCGGACCAACTGGAGCCACCGGAGTGGCCCCAGAGAAGCCAAGGGGCGTCTTTGAGTTCGGGGCGGCGTGAGGTTTGCGCGAATTCGGACAAGGCGGAGAGGAGGGCGCGCTCGGAGCCGCTTTCGGGGTCGTTCCATTCATCGCAGCTGCCGGCTACGTGATACATGGGCGCAAGCAGTGCGCAGTGGTGCTGGCGGGCGAGGGCGCGCCAGTGGAAGTCGAGAGTGACGGGCGGGTGTTTATCGGGAGAGGCATTGGTACAGCCGTGCTGGTGGATGATGACGGCTTTGACTGGCTGTGCGGGATCTGGGAGCCAGCAGGAGAATTCGGCGTGTTGGAAGCGATCGGTGCCGGTAGGTGGGACGATGAGGTTCAGCAGCTGGCCGTCCTCGGCAGAGGCGAGTGAGGTGCAAAGAGCGAGGATGAAAAGGATGGGCTTCATGGTTTGAGCTGCTGCCAAAGTGTGAGCAGGAAGGCGCCGCGAGTTTGATCGGTGGCGGGGGAGTTTTGTGATTCGGCGACGTGAACTGCCATGGCGGTCTGTGCGGGATCAGCGGTTTGTTTGAAGGCTGATTCCCAGGCGGTGCGCACGGCGGTGGTGAGGGGGGAGTCGAGGCGGGCATCGTAGCTGTCGAAGAAGCCTTTGGTGCCGAAGTATTCGGCGGCGGCGATGCGGGGATCGTTGGAGGTGACGTCGATGTCGTTGAAGAAGCTGATCATGACGTGGCTGGAGGCGAGCTTGCGGATGAGATGCTCGGGATCGAGTGCGGCGGGGGTGGATTTGTTTTTGATGGCAAGGGCGGCGGCAAAACCGGCGGATTCGCCGGTTTGCATCCAAACGGGTTCGAGGCGGATGGAGCCCCAGCCGACGTGGGATGCGGAGAGAGGGACGGGGGCGAGGACGTTGTCGAGCTCCTGCGGGAGCAGGCTGCGGTAGGGCACCTGTGCGGAGCGTGATTCTTCACCGAGGAACAGGATGCCGTCCATGTTGCCACCGGGGGCTTTGCGCGGGAGACAGGCGACAGAATCGACGGGCCAGTCGGTGATGGCGATGCTGTCGGTGTGGATTGGAGTGCGGGAGATGCCGGGAGCGATGACGTTGTCCTGCTCTTTGAAAATGTAGCGACCGACGAGGCGGCGGGCTTCGCGGACATAGATCTCGTAGGGGACGTGGTTGTTGTCGGGGAATTCGTCGGCGGCGAGGCCGTAGCCGGCGAACTGTTTGCGGTCTGCGTCTGAGGCTGCGGGATCGTTCTGCGCCCACCAGAGGCGCATGAGCATGCCTTCAAGGTAGCGCTTTGAAATGGCTTCTCGAGTGGGCCAGTCGGCGGCGGGGTATTCGTTTTGTGGGCCGATGAGGCGGCCGCCGTTCCAGGCGACTTTTTGATTGGGGAGATTGGGAACGAAGCCACCGCCGCCAGCGGCTTTGGCGATGGCGGGATCGTAGTTGGCGGGCTTGGGAAGCAGGATGCGGTTGGCGGGATCGCGCGTGAGAATTAGGCGGTAGTTGTAGGCCATGACGGAACCATCGGCCTCGCCGCTGTTTGGGCCTTCAACGATGCCGGCGGTGGCGTGGCTGTTGTAGCGGATGTTCAGGGTGCCTTCGTCGGCGGCTTTGGGGAAGCCGCGCTGACCTGGCTCTTTGTGGCGCTCTTCGGAATAGATGACGCCTGCGTGGGGTTCATTGTATTGGGTGCGTGACTCGCGGCCGATTTGGGTTTTCACGCCAGCGGCGGCGAGGAGATCGCCTTCATACATGCCGTCGGCGAAGACGTTAGCGCTGACGGTGATTTCGCTGCCGCCATGCAGGGGCTGAATGGTGGCGGTTTTAAGGAGGCGGCCCTCGCGTGTGGTCTTTGTGACGATGTGGCCGAGGAGGACGGTGAGCGATTTTTCATGCTCGACCATCTGATTGAAGAGAAGCTCGGCGATGCGGGGCTCGATCTTGGGGCGGTCGATGTGGGCGCGGCTGGTGGCGCTGGGCATGGAGAGGATGTGCTGGGGGGAATTCTCTCCGTAGGTTTTGCGGTAGTAGTCGCTGGCACCGCGCAGGATTTCGGCATAGAGCGGCGAGCGCAGGCCGTCATAGGGTGCCTCCCAGCCGCCTGCCCCGCTGGTGCTGAAGCCGCCGAGGTGCTGGGTGTGATTGACGAGCAAGACGCTGAGGCCTTCGCGCGCGGCACGCACGGCGCAGGTAATGCCGCCGGGTGTGCCACCGATGACGACGAGGTCGTAGGATTTGCCGTTTACGTCATGAGGCATTACGGCGCTCTTGAGGAGCATGGGCGGGGGAATTTTAACGGGAGCAGCGGATGTTTTTTCCTGGGCTGGGAATCCTGTGAAAGTGCGGGTGTTGCGCTCGGCGGTGGCTTCGGCTTCGGAGAGGAGTTGCAGGCCATCGACGGCGAGATAGCCATCGGCATCTGTGTTTGAGATGGTGATGGTGGTGGCTCCTTTTTCGAAGGCGAAGACACCGAGTGCGTGAGGGATGCCGTCCTCCATACAAGGCTCGCGTTGATTTAAGGTGAGCGATTTGGAGCCGATGGTGATGTGAGCATTGCTGGCGCGATTGCTTGCGGAGGTGTAGAGGAGGCGGACTTCGTAGCGGCCTGAATCTGGGATGAGGGGGGTGAAGGTGGCTTTGGCAGGAGCCTTGCGCTCAGCGGTGTGGTAGGTGGAGCCGATGAGTGCGGGGAGTTTGTCGCTGGTGGCCCACTTGCCGGTGAAGGTGGCTTCCGTGTCATCGAGCACGAGTCCGGCGGCTTTGGTGGTGGCAGCGGGTGCGGCGGTGGATTTTTCGAGTTTGTCAGTTTCGGCGAGAGTGAAGCGGGTGCTGACGACGGAGTTTTGTTCCGGGCCGGGGCGATATTTGATGTAGGTGGTGGCGACGAGGGTGCCGTCTGGGAGAAGCTCGAGGCCGGGGTAGCCGCAGTCGCTGCCTTTGTGGCTGTGGAGGAGTTTGATTTTGTATTCGCCATCGCGACCGCTGGTGATGTCTTCGTAACGGCCGACCCAGGCGACGAAGTGATTTTTGGTGGGGCTTTTGGAACCAGCGTCGCGGAAGCAGATGACGAGTCGGCCATCGGGGGCATAGACAGCCTTGTGGCGGTCGCCATGCAGGCCGGGGGGGAGGGCTTTCACGGGCGACCAGGTTTTGCCTTCGTCGTCGCTGGTGATGAAGTGGGCTGGCTCGGTGCGGATGTTTTCGCGGATGAGGCAGAGGAGTTGTTTGCCATCGGGTGAGCGGACGACTTCGGGCTCGCAGGGCTTGAGGTCGCCGAGATCGACGAGAATGCGCCAGGGGCTCCAGGTGAGGCCGCCATCGATGGACTCGCTTTGGGTGACGACGTTGGACTTTTTGTCCTTGGTTTCGCCGGGGCGGCGGATGTTGGAGAGGCCGATGAGTTTTTTGCCGCCATCCACGTGCATGATGGTGCAGAAGGGCATGACGGTGACGAGGCCATTGCTCTGCATGGGGGACCATGTGCGGCCTTCGTCTGTGGAGATGGACTGCTGCATGGTGCCGTCGGGGCCCTGGCCGGCGAAGACGAAGAGGCGCGCGGTGCCTTGGGGATCGGTGAGGCGGTAGAGAGCAGGGCAGTTTTTGACTTGCTGCCAGTTTTCTGGAACGGGCAGGAGAGCGCTCCAAGTTTTGCCGCCGTCTTCGCTGCGCTTCAGGGGGCCGCAGCCGCCGCCGTGGCCGTGGGTCCAGACGCAGAGCATGGTCTTGCCGTCTGGCAGGAGGAGGGTGGTGGGGTGGCCTTGGTATTCTGACGCGGTGCCTTGGGCGATGATGACCTGGCGGGAGGTGTCTTCGGAGAGGTCTAGCGTGGGGGGTAGCGGAGCGGCGTGGAGAGATGAAAGGGCGAGCAGTGCGAGTGCGGCGGTGGTCGGGAGGCGCATGGTTTGAAGACGGTGTGCGGGTGGGGTTGTTGCTGGTCAAATGAGTGGACCATGGAGGGCGGTGGTCACCTTCGCCTGACAGAGGCGGATGATTTCCCCTCACCCCAACCCTCTCCCCGAAGAGAAATATACCCCATTGGTTGCGTCATGGGCGGGGAGAGGGAGAACCGCGTTGGGCGGCTATGGGTGGATGGTGAGGATGAACAACTGGCGGGTGCCGTCTTTGGCGAGGGCGGGGACGAGGAGTTGAGTGCTAGTGCGATTCCAGAGGGGGCCGGGGTCGAGGCGGAGGTCGCCGCTGGTGTAGGTGCCTTGATCGAAGGCGGGGGAGCGAACCCAGGCGCCGTCGGTGCGGCGGAGGATGGTGTAGTGGTTTTTGGCTTTGTCGCCGTGGCCATTGACGAACCATTGGCCGTCGGGTGAGAGGGCGACATCGCCGCCGGGTTTGGGGAAGATTTGCGGGGTTCCGAGGTCTCCGACGATCATCATGGTGTCGGTGTCGTAGATGATCTGGCGGTCGTCTTTCTGGCCGATCATGCGGTGGCCGGTTTCCCAATCGGGGTGGCCGCCGATGAACATTTCAAGCGGGCGGATGCCGGTGCCGTCTGCGTTCATGATGCAGGGGATGTTGCAGCGGTCGGGTTTGTCGAAGTCGCCGCGGACGAAGAAGAAGATGCGGTCGTCGTCGCGATTCCAGAGGGTGTGATTGATGAAGAGCTCTTTGCCATCGACTTCGGGATGGGTGGGGCGCAATGCATCGGCGAGCTGTTTAAAGGAGACGAGGAGGCGGGCCTCCTGGGTGGCTATGTTTGCTTTGAAGATGCCGTCATCTTCGGGCTGAGCGACGCCGATGGTCCAATCGTGGGTGGCGGGGTAGCCGGTGACGGGGCGGAGGCGGGCCATGCGGGCGTAGTTGAGGCCGAGAAAGGAGCCGCCGTTTTGTGCGACGCCGCTGTTGCCAAAGGGGGTGCCTTTGCAGCGATATTCGGCGACGCGTTTGCGTGACTGGATGTCGTAGAGGACGCAGAAGACTTCGTTGGTGGCGGGATCGCGATCGTTGAAGAAGAACTGCGTTTCGGCCTGCTGAGGATTCCAGTAGAGCATGGTGCCCTGCTGGGGATTCCAGGCGCGGCTGTGATCGAGGACGGTGATGGTGTTGTTGTTCTGAGTGTCGATGAGGATGATGTCCGCGGCGTCTTCGGGACGTGGCATGTGGTCCTGAAAATCGGTCTGCAGGGCGACGATGTAGCGGCCGCTTTGATTCCAGGGGATGGTGCGCACGTGGCCGATGTAGCCGAAGAAGTGATGTTTTGGGCCGGTGGTGAGAGGGGTGACGGTGAGGTGGGGGGCGTTTGCTGCGTGGGCGCTGAACAGGACACCCAGCTGAAGGAGGAAGAGAATGAGATATTTCACAGGTTCGAATATTTTGAGCTATGACGTGGTATTGGCGGCATGCCGTACCCTAAGGAAATCAAGCCCGGCCCCTCACCCCAACCCTCTCCCCGAAGAGAAGCATTCGTTTTTTCGTTTTTCAGGGGCGGGGAGAGGGGGATGCTTTTGCTGCGGTGGGTTGACTGGGCATATCTCTATTTAAAATGCTTTATGCGGTCATGCGGGCCATGACGGCGTCATCGACGGGTTTGCAGGAGCGGTAGCCTTCGCCGTGTTCGGGGAGTTCGGTGAGGAAGGCGGCGCGAGAGTCGGCGGAGGGGAAATCGAGGCCGATGAGGGCGCGGCCGATGCGCTCGCCGGACTGGCGGTAGTTGAAGTAGCAGAGGCTGGCGCGGTCGCGGATGAGGCGGGAGAGGAAGTCGTGGAGGGCGCCCGAGCGTTCGTAAAAGTCGAGACGCAGAAAGAGAGGATGGGTGAGGAGATCGCCGCGGAGTGGGATGGCGCGGAAGGCGACATCGACAGCGCCGGTGAGTTCTTCCCAGCGATAGCCGCCGGCTTCGAGACGTGCGGGGAGAGCGGCGAGTTTTTCGGCGTTTTCGGCGGTGACGGTGAAAACGGGCCAGGCTTCGTCGGCGCGATGGAGGCCGTACTGGAAGTCGGCGATGTTGAGACCTTCGAAGCAGGAGTCGAGGAGGGCAAGCATGGCGCCGGGGCGCTCGGGGATGCAGACGCGGAGGGCGCGGGAAGCGGTGTTGCTGGAGCCTTCGGACTGGGCGATGAGACCGAGCTGGAGGAAGTCGATGTTGGCACCGGTGATGACGATAAGGACCTTCTTTCCTGCGAGAGCGGCGCGATTTTTCAGCACGGCAGCGAGACCCATGGCACCGGAGGGTTCGGAGACGCAGCGCAGCGTCTCCCACAGCACGCGGATGGCGGCGCTGACTTCGGCATTAGTGATAGTCTCCACGCGGTCGAGACTTTGCTGGCAGATGCCGAAGGGGAGTACGCCGGCTTTGCGCACGGCGGTGCCATCGCAGAAGATGTCGAGGTCGTGGAGTTCGACGGGTTTCTCGGCGGCGAGGGCAGCTTTCATGGAGGCCTGCCCGGTGCCTTCGACTCCAACAGCTTCCATGTTTGGCCAGTAGGTTTTGAGCCAGCAGGAAACAGCGGAGGCCATGCCACCGCCACCGATTTGGAGATAGGCGGCATCAAAGGGGCCGTGGCCGGAGAGCACGACTTCATCGGCAAGGGTCCCCTGCCCTGCCATGACTTTGAGGTCATCATACGCGTGCACGTAAGTGGCGCCGCTAGTGCGCTCGTCTTCGCGCGCGGCGGTGACGGCTTCATCGTAGCTGTCGCCTGCGAGCATGATGCGGACGAATTCGCTGCCGTGATGGAGGACGGCGTTTTGTTTCACTTTGGGCGTGGAGCGCGGCATGTAGATGCGTGCGTGGATGCCGAGGGTTTTGGCGGCGAGTGCGACGCCCTGGGCGTGATTGCCGGCGGAGGCGGTGACGACTCCTTTGGAGCGCTGCTCGGGTGTGAGCTCGGTCATGGCATTGCAGGCGCCGCGCCATTTGTAGCATTTCACGGGGGAGAGATCTTCGCGCTTCACCCAGATTTCGGGACCGGGCTCGGAGCCGGGGAGAATGAGGCGCTCGATGGGCGTGGGCTGGCCGAAGCGGTACACGCGCTCGCGGGCAAAGAGGATTTCCTGGCGCAGGCGGCGGTCGAGAGGGAGATTTTCGCGTTCCATTCGTGGTGCGATACATCCGCGCCAGGTGTGCGACGGCAAGGGGTTTTGCCGGATCAGTGGGAAGCCTTTTTTGCGGGAACCGGATGCTTCCACTCCAGCACCTGACCATCCTGCTCGAGGCGTGCTTTTAGCCTGGTGTAATCGACCTGCTGCACGGGTATTTTGTCATCGATGGCGAGGGAGGCGGCGGTGGCGGCGCTTTGGCTGGTGCACATGAGGACAGGCTCCATGCGGATGCTGCTGAAGGCGGTGTGGCTGGAACTGAGGGCGAAGGTGACGAGGAGATTGTCGCACTCGGTTTGCTTTGGCACGATGGCCGCGTAGCCGATGCCGTAGGGTGGTGCGCCATCGCGGCCACCGGCGGTTTTGCCTTCGCGAGTGACGACGCCGTCCTTCACGATGCGGCGGATCTCATGGGTGTCTGTGCCGTAGCTGCCGAGGCTGACGGGCTTTGGGGCGATAGTGCGGCCGAAGGTGTGGTGCTCGGTGAGGACGAGGTCGCTGATCATGCGGCGGGCTTCGCGGACGTAGATCTGGTGGGGCCAGCCGCCGTTGTCGGTGAATTCGTCCTTGGGCAAACCGAAGCGCTGCATGTCTTTGCGGACTTTTTCCGGCACGCGTGGATCCGTGGCAAGGAAGTGGAGGAGGCCGCGGTGGTAGTTTTCGTGCTCTTTGGCGATCTTTTCGCGCTGTGCATAAGAGGCTTCGGGCCAGGCGTGGGAGGCGCCGGGGAGATTGCCGCCGAAGGTGGCGGTGTTGAAGTCCCACTTGTCATTGGGGAGGGCATCGTGCTTGGAGAACCAGCGGAGGTCCATGGCGTCGCCATTGGCGAGACAGGCCTCGATGAAACGGACGATGATTTCGTAACGCTTGGGATCGTAGTCGGTGGGCGGTGTTATGGGGATCATGTTCGCCGGATTGGTGGTGAGGCAGAGGCGGAAGCAGTAGGCCTGCACGCCGGGAGCGGGATCGCCGGGTGTGCCGGGCTCGCCGGGCTGAATGAGTGGAAGGAGGCCACTTTTTGGATCGCCTTTGATCACGTAGGGATCGAGGGGGAAGTCGCGGTCCCACACGCCCTGGCCGCCTTTGAGCCGGCCGCTCTCGCCGGGCTGCTCGTAATGGGTGTGAGGCATGAATTTTTCCACGTAGTGGATGCCGTTGTAGGTCTCGCCGTATTTGGCATTGCCCTCGCGCATGAGGGTGTAGCTGACGCCGGATTTGGCCATGAGATCGCCTTCATAGGTGGCGTCGATGAAAACTTTGGCCCGGAAGACGGTGCCGTCTTCGGTGGTGAATTCGGTGATGTGTGCGCCGTCTTTTTTGACTGAGGCGAGGCGTGCGCCGAGGCTCACTTTTACACCTGCTTCGCGGGCCATGTCATTGAAGACCTGCTCTGCTTTGTGAGGCTCGATGGCGTAGGCGCCGCCGGTGGCGGGACCGCCGGCTTTGCTTTCAAAGGCTTTGTCCCACGCGAGGGTGACGCCCACGGTGGCGGCGAGCTGGGTGAAGTATTCGCGGGCGATGCCACCGACGGAGCGGGGATCGCCAATGTCCACGGCGCTGAGGCCGCCGCTGGTCATGCCGCCGAGGTGTTTGCCGGGTTCGGCGATGACGACTTTTTTGCCCATGCGCGCGGACTGCACCGCGGCGGCGACGCCACCGCTGGTGCCGCCATAGACGCAGATGTCAGACTCCACCACGGCGGCGGAGGCGAGAGACGATGAGAGGGCAAGGACGAGCAGAAAGGACTTCATGAATGGTAGCGAAATCAGACGCGGGCCGAGGGCGCACCTTGCTGGTCAAGAAGGCTGACCAACGGCGAGATCGACGAAAATGATGGAGAGGGGGGCACCTGAGGTGAGCGTGACCTCAAGGCTGTTTTTGCCTTCGCGCAGGAGTTTGGCAGGGATGAGCCATGCGCGCAGTTCGTCCGGCTTGGCGAGCATGGAGGGATAGGGAACGGCGAATGGCTCGGAGACATCGGGGGTGGAGGTGATGGCTGCGCCATTGAAGGTGGCGGTCCATTCATCGGTGCCGAGTGACCGGTCTGTCTGGATGCGGATGCGGGCGTCGTTTTTCCAACCGCCTGTGGGTGGGGCGAGATCGAAATTGAACTTGGCGGGTTTGCTGGCTTCAACTTTGCGCGGGACGGGCAGCGGCTTCATTCCGGGGGCACGCCAGCCTTGGGCGATGAACCAGTGCTGCGACTCTTGGGAGAGCGTTTTGGGATCGCGCAGGGATTTGAGTGCTTCGAAGGGTGGCTCGCCAAAGACGCCGCGGCCTTCGCCCTGGCCGTGCTGGCGGTAGTAGGCAAAATTGAAGAGGCTGATGCCATTGGCACCGCGTGCGTAGGCGAGGTGCGCGGAGGTGTGGAGGTGCTCGCGGGTGGCGCGGCGGAAGGGGAAGACATCGTAGCCTTTCAAGAGCTTGTCGCCTTTCCAAATGGTGTGGCAGAGCTCGAAGTAGAGTGTGGCGCCCTGTGTCTGCGCGCGGATGGCGGCGAGATCGTGCTGCTGGGTGGTGAAGTAGTGCTCGGAGGCATTGACCATGTCGAGTCCGGCGGCGACGAGGGATTTCAGATCGAGACCGAGGACGTCGAGAGCGGGGAGATGGCAGGGCACGCGGGCGCAGAGCCAGCGGTGTTTGCCATTGCGTGTGGTTTGATCGAGCAAGGTTCGGACTTCGCGCACGAAGGCGGTCATGATGGCGCGGCGCTGCTCGAGCGGAGTTTCCTCAGGGCGGAAGTAGCTGTAGAAGCGGAGGAAATCGAGCTCCAGGCCGTCGAGGTCGTAGTTTTCGCAGAGTTCGCGGATGAGGGCGAACTTTTGCGCTCGAACTTCGGGAACGGCCCAGTTTTGGACGAGATCGGCTCCGCGCAAGGATCCTGGTATGATGCGGTATTCGGGATGCTCGACGTAAAATTTCGTCACGCTCATGCCAATGCTGCCGCCGGGTTTGTCTCCGGGCTTGGGATCGGCGAACTCCTTGTGGTGCGCATCGTTCATGCGGAAGGAGATGAATGCGGATTGATTGCGCTGGTGGCAGCGGTCGATGAAGACTTGAACGATGTCGCCGCCATCGAGCACGAACTGGCCGAATGGATCGGGCTTCTGGCCGTAGCGTTGCTTGATCCAGGCGTAGTGCTCCGCGAGCGGGATCACTTTGCTGGGCCACATGGGGACCATGCCGAGGCCGGGCTGGAGCAGGTGGGCGTCCACGAGGCCTGCGACTTCATCGACGGTGGCTTCGAGCATTTCTTTGCGGAAGGGCTCGCGCTCCTTGTGAAAGGGGCTGATGCAGGAGGAGATGTTGGTGGTATCGTTGCTGTAGAGGACGCGGGGCGCGGCCTGTGATGAGGAGGCCGCAGGAAGCCTGGCAGCAGCAGCGAGCACGCCCGCGCCATGAATGAATTGACGGCGGTTGATCATGGTGAAGCAGGCCAGATGGATTTGAGCTCGTGGACGATGAGTTTGCTCACTTGTGCCGGGGCGCCTTTCGTGGTGAGAGAGAGGGTGTGATTGGAGGGATCGGGGAAGAAGTCGCGGGCGTGATTGACTTCGCCATGATTGCCGAAGAGTTCGATGCTGGTGGCGTCAAGAAGGACGCGCAGGGTGAGTTTGGCGTTATTGGGCTTGAGTGAAAGCATGGCGAATTCGCGGTCGCGGCCGGTGGTGCGCAGGCGCTGCTCCGTGACGTCGTAGAAAATGAGATCGCCACGGAGATTGAGGATGAGCTGCTCTGCTTTTTGCAGATCGATTTCGAGTTCGATATCGAGGAGGTCGCCGGAGATGCCTTCGAGGGCGTTGGTACCTGGAGCAAGCGGGCCGGGTTTTAGATCGTGGGTCTTGGTGTAGAGTTTTTCGATTTCGGCGACGGGTTCGCTGAAGAGGCGGGGACCTTCGGGGGTGGAGCGGAGGGTGAGTTCTCGGGGGAAGCTCATCTGCTGATTGAAGGGCATGCCGGGCCAGCTTTTGGGGCCGTCTTTGCCGGTGCTCATCCAGCCGAGGTGCACGCGGCGTCCATTGGGAGCGTCATTGAAGCTTTGCGCGCCGTAGAAGTTGCCGCCCCAGTTGGTGCGGATGGGATCGGTTTCGGGGGTGAATTTGTGGCCGTCGAAGGTGCCGATGATGTAGTCGCCGCTGCCTTTTTGGAGGAGCCACTTTGTCTTTGCAGGATCGCCGTCGATGGGGAGCTCATACATGTCGGGGCATTCCCAGTACCAGGAGCCGGGGCCAAGCTCCTGAATGAGCTTCCACGATTTCAAATCGGGAGAACGGAAGATGCCATAGGTGGCGTGTTCGCGGTCCTTGTTGTCGCGTGAGAGGGAGAGGACCATGACCCAGGCGCTGCTGGGTTCGTGGTAGAAGACTTTGGGATCGCGGTCCTTGGTGGCTGGTGTGACGAGCAGCGGATTGCCCTGGTAGAGTTCGAAGGTTTTGCCAGCATCGTTGCTGAAGGCGAGGCATTGATTGATGCGGTCTGCGTCCTTGGATTTGTCGTGCTCTGAATAGAAGAAAAGCAAGGGAGGGCGCTCGCCGCGCTGAAGTCCCGAGTGATTTTTCCAGTCCACCATGCCGGAGCCGGAAGCGGCGACGCCGTTTCCTTTGTCGATCTGAATGGCTTCAGGAAGACGCTGCCAATGGAGGAGGTCGGTGCTTTTTGCGTGGCCCCAGGTGATGCCTGAAACCTCCGGCGGACGATGCTGATGACAGAGATGCCAGGTGCCCTGATAGTAAAGCAGGCCATTGGCGTCATTGAGCCAGCCGGACAAAGCTGTGTAATGATATTGGGGGCGGAGGGATTCGTAGCCGAGAACGCTGGCATCGACGGGCAGGCCTTTCGCCTTGTCGCTCTGGGCAAAGCTGTCCACGGCGATGCTGGCGAGTGTGGACTGATCATTGACGCGAATCTGTGCCGTCTTTCCCGCGAGGTCACGCACACCCCAGGTGCGCCAGAGCATGGCTTTTGAGGGGTCTTTGATTTCGGTGGCGCTGGCGGCGCGGACGACCTTGCCATCGATGAGGAGTTCGACACCGAGTCGTGCGGGAAGATCGCGAGCACCGGAGACGAGATAGTTGATGAATGTGCGCTCCAGTTTGAAGGCGGGGGAGAGCAAGGTGCCGGTGCTTTTGGGTCCTTCTTCACCGCTCCATTCGATACCGGTGCCTTCAAATGCAGTCACGCGATCTCCCGGCTTTACGGGGGCCGGGGCAAAAGCCCTGCCAGTGAGCGTCCAGCCACCGAGATCGCTGGCTTCGAAATCGCCCAGGACGATGTCGCCATCCTTGGTGGCAGGCTTTGGCTGGGCTGCTGGGTCTTTTTTCTTTGCGGGTGCTTCGGGCTTTGGAGCCGCCTTTTTCTTTGGTCCTTCGTGAAGCTGCTTTGCCATGGCGGCCAGCGTCTCCGCGTGAGTGGTGTCTTTGGCGAGGTTGTGATTTTCGTGGGGATCGGTGCGTTCATCGTAAAGCTCGGTGCCGACGATTTCGTCTTTGTCATTGGCCCACTCGGTGTAGCGCCAGCGGTCGGTGCGGACGGAGCGGCCCATGAACTTTTCTTTGCCCGGACGCAGGTATTGACTGAAGGCGGCGCGCTTTCCTTTTTGTTCGGGATCAGCGATCAAAGGAGCGAAGCTGGTGCCTTCGAGATGTGAGGGGAGCTGAAGGCCGCAGAGTTCGGCGAGCGTGGGGTAGATGTCCACGAACTCGACCAGCGCGCGTGTGCGCTGGCCGGGCTTTTGACCCGGGGCGCTGACGATGAGCGGAGCGTGGGTGCAGAGCTCGAAATTGGTCATCTTGGTGAAGATGTTGTTTTCGCCGAGGTGGTAGCCGTGATCGCCGAGAAGAACGACGATGGTATTCTCGCGCAGGCCGAGGCGGTCGAGTTCATCCAGCACACGACCGATCTGGGCATCAACAAAGGTGGTGCAGGCGCGGTAGCCGCGAATGAGATTGAGGGCCATTTCGTCCGGGATGCCGCCTGCAGGAGGCACGTCGCCGTAGGAGCGGAGTTCATACCAGTTGTGCAAGGCAGGAGCGGGCACGTCCGCATTTACCTTGTAGTTGTCCGGCAGTTTGATGGTGTCCGCCGGATACATGTCCCAATATTTTTGCGGGCAGGTGAAGGGGAGGTGCGGCTTGTGGAAGCCGACGCCGAGGAAGAAGGGCTTCTCGGTGCTTTTGAGCCGCTGCAACGTTTCGATGGCCTTGGCGGCCGTTTTGGCGTCGCTGTAAACGTCATCGGGTTCGTTCGCGGCTTCAAAGGGTGGGCCGCGCACGAGTTTGGGGCGCTTGTCCGGCGGGAGTTTTTTGATGGCCTTCAGCTTGTCGTCGTTCTCCTTCAAGAACCAGCTCCGGTCTGGCAGACTGTGATACCAGGAGGGCTCGCTCCAAGACTGCGGATCGTCACCGGGCTCGCGCTCGCTGTGGTGGAAGATTTTTCCCAGCGAAAGGGAGTGCCAGCCGTTGTTTTTGAAATGCTGTGGAAGCGTGACGATGTCTGGAAGCTGCGGACGGAGGAAGTGCTGATTGTCCAGCACTCCCGTGGTGTCCGGGCGGACGCCGCCGAGAAGGCTGGAGCGCGAAGGATTGCAGACGGAGACCTGGCAGTAGGCGCGCTCAAACAAAGTGCCGCGCGCGGCGAGCTTGTCGATGTTGGGCGAGTGGATGTGCTTTGCGCCGTAGCAGCCGAGTTCGGCGCGCAGGTCGTCCGCCATAATGAAGAGGACATTCAGCGGCAGGCTGGTTTTTGCCATAGGAGCGACTGAATCCTTCGCGCGGTCATCGATGAAGCCTTCGGCGACCTGCCCTTCTTTGTTCAGGACTGGCTTTGGATTTTCCACGTGGCCCAGAGGACGCACGCCGGGACCCGCATCATTGAGGCCCAGATCATCCTTTGTGGCATCCACGAGAGCGAGCAGTTGCTTCATCACTTCTGGATGATCTGCCGCAACGTTCTTTGATTCACCAATGTCGGACTCAAGATTGTATAGCTGGTTCTCACCGGCCTTCACTTTGGTTCCGCGTGCTTCCTCGGCTTTCGGAGCTGGCTCGGCGGCGGAGGCGAGCCGCAGCTTCCAGGGACCAGAGCGCACGCCTTCGAGCTTCATGCCGCGGTAGAAATAGAAGGATTCATGCGGGGATTTTGCTCCGGTCATTCCTGCCAGAAGCGGCCAGATGTCCGCACCGTCAATTTTGCGCCCCTCGGGGAGCGTCCCGCCGCCGAGTTTTACCAGGGTGGGAAGGACATCGAACATGCCGGTGATCTCGTCACAGGAGGTGGCTGCGGGAATCTTTCCGGGCCACCAGGCAATGGTAGGCACACGCATGCCGCCCTCCCAGGTGGTGGTTTTGAAGCCGCGCAGAGGGGTGTTTACCGAGTGTGGAGTCCCGCCGTTGTCGGAGGTGAAGAGAACGAGAGTTTTCTGATCGAGCTTCAGATCACGCAGGGCACCGAGAATCTGGCCCACGCTCCAGTCCACCTCCTCCACCCAGTCGCTGTAGTGGCCGTGGGGGGATTTGCCGGCGAACTGCTTTCCGGGATAAAGCGGGCCGTGCACGGCTGTGTGCGGCAGGTAGAGGAAGAAGGGCTTCCTCTCGTTCGCTTTGATGAACTTCACGGCGGCCTCGGTGTAGCGCTGCACGATGCCCTGCTGTTCGTCTTCTTTGACACGGGCGATGACTTTTTCGTTTTCCAGCAGCGGGAGCGGCGGCTGGCGGGCGCCATCGCGGATGCCGCTCTCGTCATCTTTGGGGCCGTTTCCGGGCTTAATCTCGCGCCGCTTGTCGCCGAGGCTGCTCTTGGAGCCGTCCTCAGGCGGGCCCATGTCGTTCGAATAAGGGATGCCAAGGTAGTAATCGAAGCCCTGCTTTGTGGGGAGAAACTCCGGCTGATCTCCGAGATGCCATTTGCCGATGCAGGCCGTGGCGTAGCCGGTGGCTTTGAGGAGTTCCGCGACCGTGTGCTCCTGCGGATTCAGGCCTGCTGCCGCAGACGGAAACAGAACGCCACCAATGGGCAGAACGCGCTTCGGGTAGCACCCAGTCATGAGGGCGGCGCGAGAAGGAGAACACACGGGCGCTGCATAGAAGCAGGTGAGCTTTCTGCCCTCATGGGCCATGCGATCGAGATTGGGAGTGCGGTTGAGCTTTGAGCCGAAGGGGCCGATGTCTGCATAACCGAGGTCGTCAATGTTGATGACGATGAAGTTCGGCTGTTCGGCAGCGTGGAGAGAACCCAGCGAAATGAGCAGTGCGGCAAGGCTGTGAATGAGGAATTTCATGGGAGTTTTTCGGCAGCCTTCTTTTTGGGTTTGGCGGGTTTTCCTTCAGCCTCGCGCATGCGCTGCACCTTGGATTTGTAGCCTTCGGAGAGGTTTGTCTGCGTGGAGCGGAGGTGCGTGAGCATGCCCTCGCGCATTTGATTGAGTGTGGTGAGGTGAGCGGGATCGGCAGCGAGATTGTTCATCTCATAGGGATCTGCATCGAGATCGAAAAGGAACTCTCCTTTTTCCTCAACCCACCACTTCCAGCGGCCGTCCGTGGCCATCATGTTCAAGGGAGCGCGTGTGCCGATCTCGCTGATGGCGAAAGGACGCAGCTTTTCTTTTCTTCCAGCCGCGACTGGCAGCAGGGAGACAGCCTTGCGATGTGGCGAAAGTGTGCCGCCGATTGCTTCGACGATGGTGGGATAGACATCAAACATCTGCACGGGCGCCTTGGTGTGGCAGGGCTTTACCTGGCCGGGCAAGCGCAACACGAGCGGGACACGTGCGGATTCCTCATACATGCGGCCTTTGGTGAGCATGCCGTGTGCGCCCATCATTTCGCCATGATCGGCAGTGAAGCAGACGAGGGTGCGGTCCCAGGTGCCGCGCTTTTGGAAGGCCTCCACCACGCGGCCGATGCAGTCGTCTGCGAGGGAAATTTTTCCAAGGTAGTTGGCGAGCATCTCGCGGGTTTCGGGATGGCCGATGGTACGCATCTCGCGACGGAAGGTCTCGGGGACGTTGGGAGGGAGCGTGAGTTTTCCGGCATTATACATGGTGGCGTATTCACCCGGAGCATCGAGCGGTGGATGGGGCGAGTGCAGGCTGAGCACGACGCAGAGGGGTATGTCAGCGGGCTGTTTGCCAACGAAGTCGGCGGCTTCGCGGCTGACAAAAACATCGTGGTAATGTTCGGGCGGGACGAGGCTGGCCTTGGGCTGAAACTCCCACTTCACGTATCGGTCGTGCATCTCCTCGGCGACTTTTTCGAGCAGGCCGAGTTTGCGCAGATACTCGGCATAGGGATTTCGTTCGGTGACGGAGTCCACAGGGCCGGAGACATCGAAGACGTAGTCGAGTCCGAGCGCACGGTGGTAGTCCTCGAGCTTTGGATAGGCTTCGCGAACGCTGGGGCCGGAGGTCCAGTGGGTCTTGCCGATCTGCGCGGTGGTGTAACCGGCGGCCTTGATGTCGCGAAACATGGTGGCCTCCTCCGCCGGAACGTGGTAATTCAACGCATTGCCCCAAATGCCGTGGCCGCCATTGTGCGGATACAGTCCGGTGAGCAGCGACACACGCGCGGGCATGCACACCGGAGAGGTGGTGTAGCAGCGGTCAAAGACCATGCCTTCTGACGCGATCTTATCGAGATGCGGCGTGCGCACCTGCGGGTTTTCCCAGCTCAGATAGCGCGGGCTCCATTGGTCCACCAGGATGACGAGGACATCCGGTTTGCGCGCCGGGGTGTCGCTCAACGATGGAACCGCCATTCCGAGCAGCAGAAGAAAAGAAAACCATTTCATAGGGAGGAAAAACCACGCCCTCTAACGACGTCGCCCGCGGACTTTCGCTGCACTTTCCGCCTTTGTTGATGGAGGATCTTACTGCCAGTCGTCGGTGCGAAAGGGGGAGGCAGGAATGTTTGCGGCATTCACCAGGTTTCCTTTGGGCATGCCGGCAAAGCTGTAGTGCACGGCCTTGGGATCGGTGAGTTTTTCGTTCCAGACGATGACTTTTCCGTCTTCGACTCTGGCACTGGCCCAGACGAATTTGCCATCCGTACCGGCGATGGCGAAGCCTTCGAGTTCGCCCGATTTGGCTTTCAGGCCATCGGCGTATTCGAAGGAGAGCACCATCTTTCCTTTTTCGGCTGTCGCTGATTTGAGCAGCGGCCCAGTGGGCAGAAGACTGGCTTTTTGATACACGTCATGCAGCACGATGGTGGAGAGGCGTTTGGCGTACTCTGACTTGTTGGTGGGGTGGCCGTTAAGCTCTCCGTGCAGGTCCATGGTGATGGCCATGCTGGTGTGCGGAACGCTGAGCGTGCGGCGCTGGCCATCGCGCACGGCGACGCCCCAGCCTTTGGGCTCGGAGGGGAGCTTTTGCACGCCTTTGACCGCGGGAAGCTGGACATAGGCGAAGTGGAACTCATCGCCCCAGCGCGCGCGCCAGTCTGCAATGAGCGTGCGAAGCTGGGTGCCATACAGGGGGCTGAAGGGGCCGGCGGCATTGCGCTCTCCCTGATACCAGATGACGCCGCGAATGGTGTAGGGTACGAGAGACGCGATCATGCCATTGAACAGGCCACCGGGTTTCATGACGGCCAAGTTTTTATATGGCAGCGGGGCTTTCGGGGCGGGCTGCTTCGCTTTCAAAGCAGCAGCCCGTACTTTCAGCCATGCGGCTTTGTCTTCGAGAAACTTCTTCTGAGCGGCCTCGGGATCAAAGCCGGTGAGGCGCTGCTGCCAGTCTTCAAGCAAGGGCTTTAGCTCTGGCACAGCCTGCTGGGCTGAGGCGCTGGTCCAGGCCTCGATGGGAGTACCGCCGACTGCGGAGGTGAGAATACCGACGGGTTGCTTGAGCTCGGCAAGGAGATCGCGAGCGAAGAAGTAGCCCATGGCTGAGAAATCGCCCACGGTTTCCGGCGAGCACACGCGCCAGGAGCCCGGGCGATCCTGGGCGGGTTCGTCCGCAGGCACGGGCAACTGGTAGATCTCATAGGGTTCATCATGCACGAAGACGCGAATTTCCGGATGCTTGGCCGCAGCCATCTCCGCGTCCGCATTGTCCACGAGGCCGTGCATCTTGTCCTTGATGCGCATCTCCATGTTTGACTGGCCGGAGGCGAGCCAGACCTCACCCACAAGGACATCTCTGATGGTGAGGGTGTTTGTGCCCGAAACCGTCAGCGTCTGTGGCTGAGCGCTGGCCTGGAGCTTGTCGAGCTTCACCCACCATTTTCCGTCGGCAGCAGTCTTGGTGGCTTTTTTCTGACCGGCGAACTCCACCTGCACCTCCTCGCCTGTGTCCGCCCAGCCCCAGATGGCCACGGGAGTGTCCGCCTGCAGCACCATATGGTCTGAGATGACCGCGGGCATCTTCACGCCGGCAAAGGCACAGGTGGCGGATAGGAGCAAAACAAGGGCTGGCTTCATGGTGGTGGCATGATTGACGTGCAGACGAGGGTGATGTTTCTGGTAAAATCTGCTGACCAGCGGAGAACTGAGGGGCGCCATGCGAGCACCGGCGGCAGCGGTGCGTATGTGATGCACCATGAAATCCGCCCTTCGTCTTTTTTCCTTCCTGCTTCTTCTCAGCAGCCACGCTCTGCATGCAGAGACCAAGGCGCCAGCGGTGATCATCCCGGCACACACACGGCAAAACGATGTGGTCTATGGCCGCAAATTTGGATTCGCGCTGACGCTGGATGTCATCACGCCGGAAAAGCCGAATGGCTTTGGCATTGTGTACATGGTGAGCGGCGGCTGGGTTTCGGGCTACTCACCCAACACACCGCCTTTTTACGCGCCATTTCTTGAGCGTGGGTACACGGTCTTTTCTGTGCGGCACGCGTGCCAGCCGAAGTTCATCATTCCTGAGATCACGCAGGATATTCACCGCGCCGTGCGGTTCATCCGGCACAATGCCGCCCAGTGGAAGGTGAATCCGGACAAGCTGGGAATCAGCGGCGGCAGTGCGGGCGGGCATCTCTCTCTAACGATGGCGGTGCACGGCGGTCCTGGAGATCCGAAGGCGAAGGACGCGGTGGATCGTGAGAGCAGTGCGATCCAGGCGGTGGCATGTCTGTACCCGCCCACGGATTTCCTCAACTATGGCAAGCCCGGTGAGGATGCCGTGGGAGTGGGCACGCTGAAGAATTACAAAGGGGCCTTCGGCGCTGAGTCAGACACGCCGAAAGGGCGGCAGCGTCTGGGCAGGGAGGTCTCGCCGATCTACTACATCACTGCGCAACTGCCGCCGACTTTCATCATTCACGGCGATCAGGATTTTTTGGTGCCAATTCAGCAGTCGGAGACTTTTGTGGCCAAAGCGAAGGAGGCAGGTGCGACGGCCCAACTGGTGGTGAAACCGGGCGCAGGCCATGGCTGGACGGATCGCCAGCCGGACTACGCCCAGTTTGCGGAGTGGTTTGATGCCCACCTGCGCGGCGTCAAGAAGTGAGCGGTGTCACTTCGTCGGGAACGGATTGCGCTCCTCGAAGCCGCTCTGGTGCCAGTAGGGGTAGATCTTCGGCTTTGCGCTGGCGGCGTCGAGCTTGGCCACCTGATCCGCGGTGAGATTCCAGCCGACGGCGCCGAGATTTTGGCGTAGCTGATCCTCATTGCGGGCACCGATGATGAGAGAGGAAACCGTGGGGCGCTGCAGCAGCCAGTTAAGCGCTACCTGCGGGACGGTCTTGCCGGTCTCGGCGGCGACTTCGTCCAAGGCGTCCACGACTTTAAAGAGGTATTCATCCTCCACCTGCGGGCCCATTTCCCTGCTGAGCTTCTGGGAGAGGCGGCCGCTTTCCGGCCGGGGCTGGCTGCGGCGGATCTTGCCGGTGAGGCGGCCCCAGCCGAGCGGACTCCAGACGACGGCACCGACTTTTTGATCAACACCGAGAGGCATGAGCTCCCATTCGTATTCGCGGCCGACGAGGGAGTAGTAGGTTTGATTGGCGACGTATTTGGTGAGGCCAAACTTGTCGGCATGCGCCAGTGACTTCATGAGGTGCCAGCCGGAGAAATTGGAGACACCGAGGTAGCGGATTTTGCCAGCGCGCACGAGATCATCCAGCGTGCCGACGACTTCCTCCACGGGGGTCATGGCATCGAAGCCGTGAAGCTGGAAGAGATCGATGTAGTCGGTGCCGAGGCGCTTGAGGCTGCCCTCCACAGAGCGAATGAGATGCCAGCGGGAGGAGCCGACGTTGTTTGGCCCTTCGCCAAAGCGGAAGGTGCCCTTGGTGGAGATGAGCACCTGATCGCGACGGCCTTTGATGGCCTGGCCGAGAATTTCTTCAGCGAGGCCGTTGGAGTAGATGTCTGCCGAATCGAACATGGTGAGGCCGTGCTCCAGGCAGATGTCGATGAGGCGGGAGGCTTCCGCGACATCGGACGCGCCCCATTCTTTGAAGAATTCCGTGCCGCCGCCGAATGTGCCGGTGCCGAGGGTGAGGGAGGGGACCTTAAAGCCGGAGCCGCCGAGTTGTCTGTATTCCATAGGAGTTTGTGAGGTGGTTTGTTGAGGAGTGAATGAAGCTAGGAATTGAAATCCCGCAGGCTTTTAAAAACATCCGCGGCGATTTCGAAGGAATGCAGCCGCGCCTGCTGATCGTGGATGTGGGCGGTGGCGATGATTTCGTCCGCGCCGGTGTCATTGAGAAGGACTTCGATCTGCTGGCGGAAAGTGTCGGGTCCGCCGACGGCGGAGCAGCGGGTCATGCGGGCGACGTGTGCGGCCTCAACGGGGCTCCAGAGGGCATCGATGTCGTCAACGGGAGGTGGCAGCTGCTTGGGCCAGCCGCGGATGAGATTGAGGAAGACCTGCTGGAGCGAGGTGAAAAGACGCTTTGCCTCGGCGTCGGTGTCTGCGGCGATGACATTGACGCCGATCATCACATGTGGCTCCTGCAGCGCTGCGGAGGGCTGAAACTGGTTGCGGTAAATGTCTAGCGCCTGATGCAGCAGCTCGGGGGCGAAGTGAGAAGCGAAGGCGAAAGGCAGGCCCAGCTCTGCCGCGAGGGTGGCACTGAATGTGCTGCTGCCCAGCAGGTAGATGGGGACTTTTAACCCCTGCCCCGGCACGGCGTGCACTCGTTGTCCGGGGGTGGGATCGCCGAGAAAGGCGATCAATTCCTGCACATCCGCCGGAAAGGTATCGCCACTGCTGCCAAGACCGCGACGGAGCGCACGAGCGGTAAGATGGTCTCCACCGGGAGCGCGACCGAGGCCGAGATCGATGCGGCCAGGATACAGCGACTCCAGCGTGCCGAACTGCTCCGCGATGACCAGCGGAGCATGATTTGGCAGCATGATGCCGCCGGAGCCGACGCGAATGGTGGAGGTGCCGCCGGCGATGTGGCCGATGACCACCGAGGTGGCCGCGCTGGCCACGCCGGGGATATTGTGATGCTCGGCCACCCAGAAGCGATGGTAGCCCCACTTCTCCGCATGCCGCGCCAGATTCAGCGAATGCTGAAAGGACTGAGCGGCAGTCTCGCCCTGCAAGATGGGCGACAGATCGAGGACGGAGTAAAGGAGGCCGGGGGGCGTTTTCATAACGCTGGGTAATCGGTGTAACCCTTCGCCCCGTCCGCATAAAAGGTGGACGGATCAGGCGCATTGAGCGCTGCGTTTTGAGCAAAGCGTTTGGGCAGATCGGGATTGGCGAGGAAGGGCACGCCGAAGGCCACTGCGTCCGCGTCTCCTGCGGCAAGAATCGCATTGCCGGACTCCAGGGTGAATTTCTCATTGGCCACATACACGCCGCCGAAGGCTTTTTTCAGCGCGGGGCCGATGCTGTCCGGCGCCTGATGCTCACGGGCCGCGATAAAGGCGATCTTGCGTCGACCCAGCTCGCGCGCGACGTGACTGAAAGTTTCGAGCGGATTGGCATCGCCCATGTCATGGGCATCTCCGCGAGGCGCCAGGTGCATGCCAACGCGGTCGGCGCCCCAGATCGAGATGACGGCATCAGCGACTTCAAGCATCAAGCGGGCGCGATTTTCCACCGAACCGCCGTATTCGTCCGTTCGGTGGTTGGTCTTGGACTGCAGGAACTGATCGAGCAGGTAGCCATTGGCACCGTGGATTTCCACACCGTCGAAGCCGGCGAGCTTGGCGTTTTCAGCGCCTTTGCGGAAGGCTTCGATGATGCCGGGGATTTCGGAAAGCTCGAGAGCACGCGGTTTGACGAAGGGTTTTTCAGGACGAACGAGACTCACATGCCCTGCGGCGGCAATGGCGCTGGGGGCCACGGGCAGTGCGCCATCGAGAAACATGGGGTCTGAGATGCGACCGACGTGCCAGAGCTGCAGGAAGATGTGGCCACCGGCCTCATGCACGGCCTGGGTGACAAGCTGCCAGCCAGCCACCTGCTCCTGTGACCAGATGCCGGGGGTATTCGCGTAACCGACGCCCATGGGCGTGACGGAGGTGGCCTCCGTGAGGATGAGTCCCGCACTGGCACGCTGGCGGTAGTACTCGGCCATGAGGGCGTTTGGCACGCGCTGCTGCCCGGCGCGGGCACGGGTGAGCGGGGCCAGGAAGATGCGGTTCGGGAGCTGCAAAGGGCCGAGCTGGAGGGAGTCAAAGAGAGTGGGCATGATCTGTTAGTTCTATTGTTCACAAATACGGAACAATAGAAATATTGAACTGCAAGTGAAATTAATGTAGCGTGCATGCATCAGACCTCTCCACCATCCTCCAGCCGAAAGTTTTTCCGTGCCCGGCATCCTGCATGCCTTGTCAGACCCGGTGCGTCTCAGCATCGTGGCGGAGCTGCGGAAAGCGGAGGAAGGGCTGAACTGCGTGGAGACGACCGGCCGACTAAAGTGCACCATGCCGAAGTCCACCTGCTCCCAGCACTACCGCATATTACGCGAGGCAGGGATCATCCACAGCGAACGCCGCGGCGTGGAGCTGACAAGCAAAGTGAGGCGCAAGGAGCTGGAGAGCCGTTTTCCGGGGCTGCTGGACACCATTCTCAAAGCATGGAAGCGTGAGCACGAGGAGTGACAGAGCCGCCTGTCCGCCAGCCTGAGGCTGGGCGCGTCGAGCCACCACCCCCCTTCCTTCTTTGACCATGATGGCACCGCACTGTCATGGTAATACGGGTGCCGGATGCGTGGTTCAGGCACGCGGCCGGCAGTTTCGATGAGACGTTGCTTGACCACCCGCTGCTTTGGAGGACTACATTCTCACTGACGTGGACCTCAAGCTCATCAACCGTGAAATTCTCCTCTCCTTCTGGAAGGTGCATGTGCTGCACCATGCCGCCGAGGGCGAGGTGATCGGCCAATGGATGCTGAAGGAACTGGCGCACCACGGCTATGAAGTCAGTCCGGGTACGCTCTACCCGCTTCTGAAGCGCATGGAGAAAAACGGCTGGCTCACCTCCAAGGCGGACGCAGCACGCGGTCCCAAGGCGCCGCGATCCTATACCATCACCAAGGAAGGACGCGCGGTGCTCAAGATCGTGCGAAAGCAGCTCAGAGAGCTGGGCGTGGAAGTGGGCAAGCACTGACACTTGCGCGGGGGTGCAAAAAACTGATCGCGCAGCATGCGTCTGCCATCGTATAGACCGGCACGTTCACGTAAGCCCATGCATGGCATGCAGAGTGCTTTTCCATGACGCCTCCCCTTTTTACTTTCACCTTCACCATACCAGCACTCCATGTACGTCGGCAAAGACTTTCGTTTGATTCTCCTCTGGCACTTCGCACGTCGGAACTTCATTGAGTCTCTGCTCATCAGTACTATTGCAGTATTGCTTTATCGCTTCGCCGGGATGCGCTGGATCGCCATCCCCTTCCTGCCCGTCGGCACCATTGGCACTGCCGTGGCCTTTTTCGTCGGCTTCAAGAACAACCAGGCCTATGACCGCCTATGGGAGGCCCGTCGTTTATGGGGTGGCATCACCAACGCCTCCCGCAGTTTCGTCGCCCACCTGAAGGCCAGTCTGCCCGCCGACTCCAAGGACGTGCGTGAGGCCGCCTACCGCCACCTCGCCTTCATCAATATTCTCCGCCTTCAGCTGCGCCGCACCATCCCCTGGGCCACCAGCAAGCAGAACCTGCACAAGACTTTCGCCGGAGAGCGCCTTGAACTGGAGGAGTTCGACAAAGGCCTCAAGCGCATCCTGGAAGAACATGGCAAAATGCATTACTATGACCGTCTCAAGATCCTCAACAACCCGGCCTGCATGCTGCTCAAGGTGCATGCCGAGCACCTGGCCCGGCTGAAACGCGAGGGCGTGATCGATGGATTCGAGCACATCGAACTGATGCGGCTCATCACCGAATTCCACAATCTCCAGGGCGGATGCGAGCGCATCAAAACGACCCCGCTTTTCCGCCAGTACAACATCTTCAGCCACATCTTTGTGCACATCTTCATCTTCCTGCTGCCGTTTGGTCTGCTGAAGGACCTCAGCTCCATCGTGGGCGGGCCCGGAGTCTGGCTCACCATTCCCTTTTCGGTGCTCATCTCATGGATCTTTTACACCATGGAACAGACTGGCGAGTTCAGTGAAAACCCGTTCGACAACGCCATCAACGACACCCCCATTTCCACCATCTGCCGCAATATCGAGATCGACGTGCGCGAGATTCTCGGGGAAGAAAAACTGCCTCCCAAGCTGCAGCCCGAAAACAACGTCCTCCTCTGACGGAGACCTGGCCATCCGCAGTGCAGGAGCCACGGCCTGTCGCAAAGGAAAAAGCCGGCTGGGGCTGGTGGTGAAAAAAACGCTTTTTTGAGGAAAAAGCTTGTTCGGCAGTCGTTTACGGTGCCCGTAATCGGTTCCCGCTCCGTTCTCCCGACCCATCATGTCCCTGCCCCGCCTCGCTCTCCGCCACCCATGGACCATCATCGTCATCGTCGTGGCGATCCTTCTTGGAGCATGGCAGGCGAAAGAAAAGATGGCGCGAGATGTCTTTCCGACACTGGGCATCCCCACCATCTACGTGGCGCAGCCCTACGGTGGCATGGATCCGCTGCAGATGGAGGGCTACCTGACCTACTACTACGAGTATCACTTCCTCTACATCGCGGGCATCGAGCATGTGGAGTCCAAGAACATCCAGGGCGCTTCGATCATGAAGCTGCAGTTTCATCCTGGCACGGACATGTCCGCGGCGCTCTCGGAGACGATTGCGTATGTGAATCGCGCGCGCTCCTTCATGCCGCCGGGCACGCCGGGTGCCTTCGTCACACGATTTGACGCCGGCAGCGTGCCGGTGGGAAATCTCGTCTTCTCCACGGAGAACCCCGCGCGCACCGTGGGGCAGATGCAGGACGCCGCGCTGAACATGGTGCGCCCGCTCTTTGCCACGCTGCCCGGGGTCTCCGCCCCGCCTCCCTTCGGCGGCAGTGCGCGCACCATTTTGATCAATGTAAAGCCGGACCGCCTGCGCGCCTATGGACTCTCTCCGGATGACATCGTTGCGGCCATGACGGCCGCGAACACCATCAGCCCGAGCGGCAATCTCTCGCTCCCGCACAGCTTCCCGATTGTGCCCACGAATGCGGTGGTGAAAAACATCCAGGACCTCGCGGCCGTGCCGGTGAAGGTGACCGATCAAGGAGCGGTGTATGTGCGCGATCTCGGCGAAGTCAGCGATGGCAGCGACATGATGTACAGCATCGCCATCGTGAACGGCAAGCGCACGGTATACATGCCGGTGACGAAGCGCAGCGATGCCTCCACGCTCAGCGTGGTGGAGCTGGTGAAGCAGAACCTGCCGAAGTTCAAAGCCGCATGCCCCGAGGACATCAACGTCACGTTCGAGTTCGATCAAAGTCCGTGGATCATCCGTGCCATCCGCGATCTCGTCAAAGAGGGCGTCCTCGGCGCGGCACTCACAGGGCTGATGGTGCTCCTTTTCCTGCGGGATCTGCGCAGCGCGTTCATTGTGGTGCTCAATATTCCCATCGCCATCGCTGCCGCGGTGCTGGCGCTATGGATCGGGGGTTACACCATCAATCTCATGACGCTGGGAGGCCTTGCGCTGGCGGTGGGCATTTTGGTGGATGAAGCCACGGTGGAGATCGAGAACATCCACAGGCACATGAAGCAGGGCGGCGGCCGCTCGCTGGCGCGGGTGGTGCTGGATGCCTCAGAGGAAACGATCGGCCCGCGCTCGCTTTCCATGCTGTGCGTGCTCGCGGTGTTTGTGCCAAGCTTATTCATGACGGGCGCGGCCAAGGCGCTCTTCCTGCCGCTGTCGCTGGCGGTGGGCTTCAGCATGGTCGCTTCGTATTTGCTCTCCAGCACGCTGGTGCCGATCCTGAATATTTGGTGGCACCGTGAGGCGACGAACCGAAGAGCAACGGTGCCGGTTGCGGTGGAGGCTGCAAGCCGGAGGCTTGCGCTACTTTTCAAGCCCTCCATCGCGCTGCGTCATATTCTTGTGCCGGCCTATCTTGGGGGTGCCATCTTTGCCATCAGCGTGCTGCTTCCATTCCTCGGCACTGAGATCTTTCCGCAGATCGACGCGGGGCAGCTTCAGCTGCGCCTGCGTGCTCCTACCGCCACACGGCTTGAAACCACCGAGCAGATCGCGCTGCGCACGCTGGCCATCATTGGGGAAGAGAGCGGCACGGACAAAGTGGCGATCAGCATGGGCCTCATCGGCGTGCATGCGCCGAACTATCCTGTGAATCTCATTCACCAGTGGAACAGCGGGCCGGAGGAAGCCATCCTGCAGATCCAGCTCAAGGAAGGCAGTGGCGTGGCGGTGTCTCCGCTGCGCGAAAAACTGCGCGCACGCCTCGCAGCGGAATTTCCACAGGTGCAGTTCTCGTTTGAGCCTGCGGACATCGTTTCACGCGTGATGGCGCTCGGCTCCCCCACGCCCATCGAGGTGGCGATCAGTGGCAAGGACTTCGCCGCCAGCCGCGTGCATGCAGAGCTTCTCAAGTCCAAGCTCGCCGAACTCAAGGACCTGCGCGATGTGCAGTTCAGCCAGACACTTGACTACCCCAGCGTGGATGTGCATATCGACCGTGAGCGCGCGGGCCTGCTCGGCGTGAAAATGAGCGATGCCACGCGAAGCCTCGTGGCCGCGACCACCAGCAGCCGCTTCACCGTGCCGATCTTCTGGGCGGATACCAAGACAGGCGTCAGCTACTCGCTCCAGGTGCAGGTGCCGCAGCCGCTGATGAAGAGCCTGGAAGACCTGCGCAACGTGCCCGTCACCGCGCAGAACCGGCCGCCCGTGCCGCTGCGCAACATCGCCAAAATCACCGAAGGAAATGTCATCGGCCAATACGACCGCTACAACATGGCGCGCAGCATCTCCATCACGGCAAATCTGCATGACCGGCCGCTGGGCAGCATCGCCAAGCAGGTGGAAAAGGTGATCGCTGACAATCCGGCCCCCGCAGGAGTCAGCGTCACGCTGCGTGGCCAGGTGCCGCCGCTCAAAGAGCTCCAGAGCGGATTGCAAACCGGCCTGCTCATCGCGATTGTCACCATCCTGCTTCTGCTGGTGGCGAACTTTCAAAGCGTACGCCTGGCTCTCATCGTGCTGACTACGACGCCTGCCGCGCTGCTTGGCGTGGTGCTTGCGCTCATGTTTACCGGCACCACTCTCAATTTGCAAAGCTTCATGGGTGCCATCATGTCCGTCGGTGTGGCCGTGGCGAATGCCATCCTGCTCGTCACCTTTGCTCATCGTGCGCAACTCGGCGGAATGAGCAAGAGAGACGCTGCTTTGGAAAGCGCCACCTCACGCCTGCGTCCTATTCTGATGACCACGCTGGCCATGATCGCTGGCATGATCCCCATGGCGCTCGCGCGTTCACAGACGAGTCCGCTCGCCATCGCCACCATCGGCGGCCTCGCGCTCGCCACCGTTGCGACGCTGCTCGTGCTGCCTGCGGTGTATGCGCTGCTGGCTTCGAAGACGGCCAAAGAGGCATCGTTGGAGCCACTTGAATCCTGATCAAACACGCTACGGCTATTCCAATTTAACGTTCTCAGTTCCCAGCTTTCACTCCTTCGTTTTTCTCATGCGCAGCCTGCTCTTTCTCATCTTCGCATCCGCCGCTTCGGCGCTTGATCTTCCTGCTGCGAAGCCTACTACCGGTACCATTCACCGCTGGGTCTCTCTCCCTGCCACACTCGCGCCATGGCAGCAGGTGGTACTGCATGCAAAGGTCACCGGCTACGTCGCCGCGATCAGCGTGGACAAAGGAGATGCGGTCAAAGCAGGCCAGGTCATTGCGAAGCTCGAAGTGCCGGAACTCCTGGCCGATCTCGCCAAGAGCAAAGCGGAGATTGCTGCCGCCAGTTTGGAGTCGAAGCGCATGCATGAGGCCCGCGCGAAATCTCCCGACATCGTGCTGCCGCAGTCGGTTGAAGATGCGGAGGCCAAACTGGCGATCGCGAAGGCAGGCATGGACCGCATCACGACGTTGCTCGCGTTTGCTGAAATCAAAGCGCCGTTTGATGGCATCGTCACCGCCCGTCATGTGGATGCTGGCGCACTCGTCACCGCGCACACCAGCAAGATCGTGGAGATTGTGGATGCCAGCACCTTGCGACTGCAGATTCCCGTCACTGAAATGGAGAGCTCCCTCGTGGCGGTCGGCAAACCGGTGAAGGCGCAGATTGATGCCAGCGGCCCCGCACCGGTGGAGGCCAGCGTTTCTCGCATCGCCTACGCTCTGGATCCCGCCACCCGCACCATGCTTGCCGAGGCCGATCTAAAAAACACCGAGCTCAAGCTCCGCCCCGGCATGTATGCCATGGCCAAGATCGCCGTGGAAAAACATGACAATGCCACGCTCATCCCCGTGGCGGGACTTGTGATGGAAAAGACCAATGCGTTTGTCTTCAAGCACGTCGATGGCAAGGCCGTGAAGACTGCCGTGAAGACTGGCTTCAATGACGGCGCGAATGTGGAGATTCCTGAACTCAAAGCTGACGACGTCATTCTCCTGCCCGGCACTACGGTGTTGACGGACAAGCAGGCTGTCACAGTGAAGTGATCGTCTTTCATCCGTTCACCCATCATTCTCATGAACAAGCCTGATCACAGAAAAAGCCGATTGAGGGTGGATGTGAGCATGATGGTTATGATCATGGCCGGCACGTTTTGCATACTGATTGCCGGCGGACATGGCGGTGGCTTCCTATGGCAGTATTTCGCAGAAAGACCTGCCGACATCATTTGTTCTCCGTTCGGCCAGCCCTTTTTGGCGGCACTGTTGCTTCCAGTATCATCATTGGTCTCTTTGAAAGGGTCCACTATTCTTCGCTGGCTGGCCCTGCTGCTGTTGACCGGATTCTTTATTTTCCTTGGCCTGAAACGGGAGAACGTAGAAGTGGCCTGGATAACCACAGCCCCCTTGCAGATCATTTTTTTCATCCAGTTTGCACGAACTATCGATCCCCAGCAGCTCCCACCGACTCCAGCCCCTTGATCAGATGAAAAATCCAAGCTTCCGATTGCTCGCCACATCACTCGTCCGTCATTGCGCGGCGCTGCTGCTCCTCAGCCCGACGCTTCTCCGGGCCGATACTGCCTTCGTCGATCTCCGCACCGTCATGCGCCTCGCGGGGGCGAACAACGACGAGATCCAGAATGCGCGCGCGAAGCATGATGAGGCGATTGCGGAGTCCAAGCAGGCCTGGCAGCGCTTCTGGCCCACCTTGAGTCTCGGTGCCGGGTATCGAGGTCATGAGGGCCGCTTGCAGGATATTGCGGGTAATGTTTTCAACGTGAACAAGCAGCAGTACACGGTGGGCTCCACGGTCATGATCGACTGGTCTCCGGGGGACATTTATTATGCGGCGCTCGCCGCCAAGCAGCGTGCGCTGGCTGCGGAGCATCTGGCGGACAAAGCACGCATCGATATCGTGACTCAGTCGGTGGAACGGTATTATGACCTCCTCGCCGCCGAGGCCATGCTCTTCATCATTGAGGATGACCTGCAGCTTACGGAGGACTATGGAAAGCAGCTCGATGGAGCGGTCACGGCGGGCACCGCCTTCCGCGCCGACCTGCTGCGGGTGAAATCGCAGATCAGCCGGGCGAAGCTCGCCATTCGACAGGGCGAGGAAACGCGCGATCTTGCTGCCGCCCGGCTCGCAGAAATCCTGCGACTCACTCCCGAAGCTGCACTGCGCCCCGCAAAGTCGGACCTCGTTCCCGTCAAAATGATGGTGGGCAAAGGTGTGGCCACCATGATCTCGATGGCGCAGCAGAACCGTCCGGAGGTGCATGCCGCGCAGGCCATCCACAAGTCCATGGATGCAGAGAAAGATCGCGCCCGCGTGGCTCCGCTGATTCCGTCCGTGCAGGCGGGTTACACTGCCGGCGGACTGGGTGGCGGCCCGAATGTGGGAAACCGCTGGGGAAACTTCGGCAGCCAGCAGGACTACTACCTCGGCCTCGGCTGGAAGATCGGCCCCGGCGGTCTGTTTGACCGTCAGCGTCAAAAGGTGGCGGATGCACGCGAAGAAAGCGCCGCGCTGCAAACCAGCCAGGTTAAGGCAGAGATCGGCCGTGAAGTGGTCGAAGCCGCCACGCGCTCGCAGTCCGCCAATGACCGGATTCGGATCAACGACGAAGCCGTGAGTGCCGCGGAGGAAATGACGAAGCTGGCCAAGGAACGCCAGGCCAGCCAGGTGGGCGTGGTGCTGGAGTACCTGCTGGCGCGTGAGGAACTCACCCGCGCACGCCAGAGCCGTGTCATTGCCGTGACTGAATTCAACAAGGCGCAGCATGCCCTGAAGCGCGCGGTGGGGAAATAAGCCACACACGTCTTGGGCGCGAATGATGCGGTGTTCCAGTTGCACCCATGTGAGGTTGCTTCAAAATCCTGCCCATGAATCTCGCACCCGATCATATCCTGCAAACCGGTCTCGCCTTCTGGGCTTCCAAAACACTGCTCAGCGCCGTGGAGATGGAAATTTTCACCGAACTGGCGAAGCATCCTGGAGATCTCGGCACCCTGCGGGGGCGCATGGGATTGCATCCACGCGGAGCGCGTGATTTTCTCGATGCACTGGTGGCTCTGAAGTTTTTGCAGCGTGATGAGGACGGCACCTACCGCAACACACCGGAGACGGACCTGTTTTTGGACAAGGCCAAGCCGTCCTACATCGGCGGCATTTTGGAGATGGCCAACCACCGTCTCTTCCCCTTCTGGGGCGGCCTCACGGAAGCACTGCGCACTGGCGAACCGCAAAACGAATCCAAAGGCGGGCATGATCCTTTCACCGCACTCTATGCCGACCCCGCCAAGCTGCGTGAATTCCTGCGCGCCATGTCTGGCGTGAGCCGCGGGGCGAACATGGCCATCGCGCAAAAGTTTCCCTGGGCGAACTACCAGAGCTGCGCGGACATCGGCACGGCGCAGGGAGATCTGGTCACGCAGATCACGCTGGCCAATCCGCACCTGAAGGGCATCGGCTTTGATCTGCCGGAAGTCGCGCCGATCTTTGAAGAATACATCACGGCCAACGGCTTGGACGGCCGCGTGAAATTTGCCGGAGGCAGTTTCTTCACTGATGAACTTCCGCAGGCAGACGTGCTGCTGTTTGGCCACATCCTGCATGACTGGAACCAGGACACGAAGCTCATGCTGCTGAACAAAGCCTACTCCGCACTGCCCGTGGGTGGCGCCGTGGTGGTTTATGATTCGATCATTGACGATGCGCGCAAAGAGAACGCCTTCGGTCTGCTCATGAGCCTGAACATGCTGATCGAAACTCCCGGCGGCTTTGACTACACCGGGGCGGATTGCATCGGCTGGATGCAGGAGGCCGGCTTTACGAACTGCCGTGTCGAGCACCTCGTAGGCCCGGACTCGATGGTGATCGGCATCAAGTGATCGCGGCGGCTCAGCGCTCTAGCAGTCCTTTTTTGCGCGGCAGATAGATCCGCGGCTGGAGGAAGCCGTCTGGATTGTCCGGCCAATGGGCGCCGTCTTCGATCCATTCGTAAAGCAGGTCGGTTTCAGCCGCTGTCAGCAAGGGGCCCATGGACTGGCCGGGATGATTGCCACCCCAGGACACGGCGGTCAGCAGCCTGCTGGCGTGCGGATCTCCCGGCACGACGAAGGCCCGGCCATACCTGCGGGGCGCGTAAAGATCGCTGCGCTGGACGAGTGAAAGTCCGGCCGGGGCGTCGCTCCCGCGATGACAGGAAAGGCAACGGGCCTGAAGGACCGGCTTTACGTACTGCACAAAATAATCATGGTCTGCGATCGCGATGAACGGGTGGGTGGGATCCGTCCTTTGGGAGCAGGCGGCGAGCAGGGCCAGACCCAGGCACAGGCAAATCAGGAGGACACGGCACTTCATCCGAGATGATAGCCATCCACAGGGCATCTGTGACGCCAATTCAGGCAGGCAGCGCGCCTTTTTAAAAACGACTCTCCCGCCCCAGTTTAGAGCACCGGTCCTTTGACGGCCCAGCGCTTGAGCACAAAGCCAGGACCCTTGGCGCGCCATTTGGCGACATGCGGCGTGGTGTAGTGCAGATCAAAGGCGGCCTGATCCACATAGCTCTCGCTCAGCGCAAAGAGATTGGACTGCTCATTGTCGCGGCTGACTTCGAAACGGATGCAGCCAGGCTCCAGGCGGGAAGCGGCGGCGTTTTCGAGAATGACTGAAAGGAATTCATCGATCTTCTGCGGATCGATCTCGAGGATGACAATGACGTTGACCATAAGAGCAAGAGAGAGGCGATTTTTGATTAACATGCAACCTGCGTTCTACGTATCATGGCCTTAACATCCCCCAGCCATGAAACTCCGACTCGCCCTCCCCACGCTGCTGGCCCTCAGTCTTCACGCGCAAGACGCCAAACCAGCCGGGACACCTGCCACTCCACCTGCGGCTGCGGTGCCAGCCCCAAAGACAGAGACCAAGCCCGCGCCAGCCGCGCCCCCTGCGAAGCCCGAAACCAAGCCCGCAACACCTGCGCCAGCCCCGGCGGCCACCACTCCAACCCCTGCCCCAGCCAAACCCGCAACTGCGCCAGCCAAACCGGGAGAACCTCCGGCCAAGCCAGCGACACCTCCAGCCAAACCGGCAGCCCCGACTCCGGCACCTGCCAGTCCCGCTCCTGCTGCGGCAAAGCCGCCACCCCCCAAGCCCGTCGCCATTTTTCCTGACAAAGCGCTGGAGGCTGCGGTGCGGAAGCAGGTTTTCGCCAAGCGTGACACCCAGGATGTCATCACCGCGGAAGATGTGGCCTCCGTTGCGATCATCGAGGCCAAGAAGGCTGGCATCAAGGATCTTACCGGCTTGGAGAAATGCACTTCTCTGGCCTCTCTGACCCTGCCGGAAAACCAGATCAGCAATCTCGCGCCCATCAAGGGCCTGGAGCGGCTGCAGTTCCTAGACGTCTCCAACAACCTGATCAGCGACATCACGCCGCTGGCCGAATGCAAATCGCTGCAATACGTGGAACTCACCGGCAACAAGGTGAGCAATGTGACGCCTCTCAGCGGCATCCAGTCCCTCACCTCCCTCTACCTGGCCAACAACCAGATCAAGGACGCCTCCGCCCTGTTCAAGCTGCCGAAAGTATGGACGCTCTACCTTGAGGGCAACCAGGTGACCAATCTCGCGGGCATCGGCGGCATGAAGTGGCTTTCCATGCTTTCGCTCAAAGGCAACGGCGTGGTGGACATCTCCCCGCTGGAGCCGCTGACGGAGCTGCAGTTTCTTTTCCTGGAAAACAACCAGATCACCGACCTGACGCCGCTGCACCGCATGTGGAAGAAAGACAACGACGGCCCGCGCGAATGGGCACCCTACTGCCAGATCTTCATTGAAGGGAATCCCATCGACGACGCTTCCAAGAAGTTCGTGGATGAAATGAAGAAGGCGGGCGCACGCATCATGCCCTGACCCGCCGCACTGCAAGCCGCAGCGCAAAGTGCTTGCCGTCTTGGACGCCAGCAGCTTAGCATGCGGCATGAAAGCGCTCCTTCGCCTCCTCGCCCTCGGTCTGCTCATCGGCAGCTCCCAAGCAGCTGATCCACCCCGCCAGTGGACTTCCAGCGACGGCAAGTCGAAGTTCATGGGGAACTTGATCGAGTTTTCCGACAAGGAGGTGAAAATCCGCCGCAGCACTGACTTCAACCAGTACCGTGTGCCGCTGGACAAGCTCTCGAAGGAGGACCAGACCTACATCCAAAGCCTGCTGCGTGAGAAGCGTCGCGATGGCGGACTCAAGGAAGGAGTGCACGCAGCCAAGATCACCGGCCAGTTTGTCAAAGGTGTGTCCAAGCAGGGGCTGAACTACCAGCTGTGGGGAAACCCCAAACTGGATGGCACCAAACGCTACCCCCTGGTCATCTGGCTGCATGGCTCGGGCCAGAGCGGCTCCGACAATGAATCCCAGCTCGGTGGTGCACCGAAGATCTGGACCACTGAGGACAACCAGGGCAAAGCGCCCTGCTTCCTGCTGGCTCCGCAGTGCCCCTCTGCTGACATCGGCTGGAAAAACGAGGTGGCCGCCAACCTCCTGGCGCTGATTGCTGACCTCACCGAGCATCTGCCCATCGATGAAACGCGCTTGTATCTGACCGGATCGTCCATGGGAGGATTTGGCACCTTCGGCATCGCCGCCAAATATCCCGGCGTGTTTGCCGCCTGTGTCCCCCTCTGCGGCGGTGGCGACGTCAAAAACGCGGAAGTCTTGAAGACCACCCCGTTCTGGGTCTTCCACGGCGACAAGGATGACATGGTCCCCGTGGACCGCTCCCGCGCCATCGTGGCCGCCGTCAAGCAGGCCGGAGGCGAGCTGATGAAATACACCGAACTCGAAGGAGCAGGCCATGGCATCACGGGCCTCGTATATCCACGTGCCGATTTGCATGAATGGCTGTTCCAGCAGAAAAAGCAGGCCCCGTCGGCGAACTGAAAAATTGCCAAATCCGACACATGCTTCACCACCATCATTCCGCCACCTGCCAGCATCATAATGAGGAAACAGCGCGCGAACTCGCCGCCTCCATGATGAGCCGCGCACGTGAGGCCGGGCTGAGGCGCACCAAGGCGCTGGAGAACGTGCTTTCTATTCTGGTCCATTCCCATCAGCCCCTTTCCCTGGCAGACATTGCCGAGTCGCCCGACCTCACCAGCGGCGCGGACAAGGCCACGGTCTATCGGGTGCTGGTCAAGCTGGAGGAACTGGGCCTCATCCGCCGGCTTGGGCTGCATGACCGCAGCGCCTACTACACCCTGCTGCAGGCGGGGCACCACGATGATTACCTCATCTGCACCCAGTGCGGCCGCATTCAGCGCCTGGACATTGCATGCCCAGTGGAGGCCCTGGAAAAGCAGATCGAGAAGGAGTCCGGCTTCCGCAAGCTCTACCACGAGCTGGAATTCTATGGTCTCTGCCCGCAGTGCGGGTGATAACGAGGGCCGTCCAAAGAAGTCTGAGCCACGTGTGAAGCGGAGGACTTCGTGCAGCTCTTGCTTCGAGAAGTCTAGGCGGGGCGACCGTGTGTGGGATCAGGATGATCCCACTTCTCCCGAAGTGCTGCGCGGCATGCTGTTCTCGAGGGGAGGAAGACCCGAGTTGAGGATTCGTGGTGTGAGAGATCAAGCTCGATCATCAACCACGGCGCGGAGCAAAAAAAATCCCGCACAGGTTTGCACCCGTGCGGGAAGTGAATGAATCAAAACCGATCAGGGCGGCGGCGAGGAGCCAGCCGTGGAGATCGTGTTCGTCTGGTTGGCGCTGGTGGAACCCGTGCCGGTAGGAGCACCCGAGGTGCCAGCACCGAGGTTGTTGTTCTGAGAGTTTGGCCCCTCTGTTCCAACCACCGGGACAGGATCGCCATTGGAATTGGTCGCAGTCACATTTGTGGTGGTGGTGCCATCAGGTGCTTTCGTCTCAGTCACCGTCGTCGTTGTCTGAGCACCACTGGAATCGGTCGTTTTCGTCGAACTGGTGGTCACCACGGTGCCATCGGACTGGACAGTCGTCGTCACTGTAGAAGTGCCTGTGGTGGTAACGGTGCTGGTGGGAGTAGCACCAGGTGCGTTCGGATCAACGCCGGGAGCGTAATTGACGGTTGTAATCGTCGTGGTGTCGCTTTGAGCGGCATCGCCCTGTGCAATCATCTGGGCGGCGTTTTCAGGTGTGATGTTGCTTGAGCCAGCGCCTGCGCCATGAGCATCACCCACGGTCACGGTCACGACCGACTTGGATCCGTCCGCATTGGTGACGATGACGGTATTGGTGGTGACGATGTTGATGACATTGCCTTCAGCGGAACCCGTGCACTGGAAGTCAGGCGGATTGAACTCAGGCTCCCAGCGCAGCGCCAGATAGCGGGTTTTGACGGGCTTGGAGGGCTTGGCCTTGATGGAGCCAAGACCACGAGTGTCTTCAGCCACAGCCACGGGAGATTTGGCGCCGAACTCATTTGGATCGAAGGCCATGCGTCCGCGCCAGTCTTCTTTTTCGGGCAGATTGTCGAAGGCGAACACTTCGAAGCGGACAGGGCGCGGAGAGTGCACAGAAGCGAATTCGTTCAGAATGCGGAGCTGGCCAAAGTCATAAATGATGGTGCGATACTTTTCATCAGACTCAGGGAAAGCGAACTTGTTGTAGGTGATGGCGCTGTCCACACCATTGGCGGGTTTGGGAGCAGCGTAAACCACACGTGCACCACCCAGGCCGTTGATAAGGTCGGCAGGCTTGCCGCCCTGGCCATCTGGAGACTGTTTCACGGCGTAGCCCTTGTCGGTGGTGGCACCAAAGAACTGGAGATGACGGATGATGCCGCCTTTGGTCAGAGCGAGCTCGAGCTTGACGAACTTGGCCTGCATCCCGGCGAATTTGAACTCCACATTGCGATCAGCCGCGGAAAAAACTTTTTCCTCAAGAACTGCCCAGCCGTTCTTGTCCGCGCTGGCGGAGAGGGTGGCCTTACCTTCGATGCCATCATTGACGAAAGAAGATGATGAGATGAGCACCGGCTTGCCAAGATTCAGGAGCACGAAGCTTTTTCCAGCAGACACGGTGGAGGAAGCGGTGATGTCGCTGGAGAGAATGGAATCAGCGCGACCAAAGCCAGAGGAACTGTCAAGCGAAGCGCTGCTGGCTGGACCGGTGATGGTATTGACTGGTTTCTCCTTGATGATGGGAATGCGCGACCATTTGGCATGGATGGAACCGGCAGTCAGCAGACTGCCGAGGATGACGATGGTGGGGGCGAGCTTCATGATCAGGTGTGAAAAATTGAACGTTGAATTTGGTGTTGGAAAGCCAGCAGAGGTCAGCGTTCGTTTTTTAATTTTGTTGAATCAACTTACAGTTACACCACAAACGGCAGGCGGTGTAAACATTTTTTCTGTGTCAGGAGTGAGGAAATAGAACTTGATTTGTTGTATCTTCCATATATTCTATAACAATGAAATGTCCGCGCTGCCACGCCAGTGTCGCCCCAGAACAGGTTTCCTGCTCTGGCTGCGGATTTTCTGCGGCGCTGCTCCATCACATCCTTGGAAATCAATGGGTTAGATTGGAAAGGATTACTGATGTGGCGCACTGCTTGAGACTGGAAGACACACGGCTTGCGGAAGTCGTTTTGGACGATTTTGAGCGCTGCTTTCCACAGGCATTTTTTGCGGTTTACCTAGGCGTACTCCCCAATAACTTGAGCGTTGCGGAACTGGGATTCTGGCTCCTGAACCAGGGAGCGTTCAACACTCACTCTGTGAGCCGCCGAAATGACTACGGACTGGTTCTGGTGGTGGATCCCTCCGCCAAAACGGCCTGCATCTCCCTGGGGTATGCGATCGAGCCCTATTTCAAACCAAAAATCCTCCAGCAGATGATGCAAATCATCGGCGGCCATTTGAGCCAGGGAGCTTTCGGCATGGCCATCCAGTCCTCGTGCATTCGGGCGGGAGAAGTGCTGAGAAAGCACGCTCAAGCCCTGCATTGGAAGCCCGAAACGGCAGCCGTGGCCGACAGCATACCAGACATGGGCCTGCAGCCGCTGCGCGGCGGGCACCGCCCGGCTTCACGCCCCCTGACCGAGTCCTTCCCTGCGAGAACATGAGCGCGGCCTCCTCCAGCAAGGATACACTCAGGCCACCAGGAGGTCCGGCACGGTTGCTGCTTTGCTGCCTGCTGATGTGTGCCGCCAGCCATGCTGAAATTCCGCAGGCGGCTGAAAAAGCCGGGGAGCATGGCCTGCCCCTGCCACGCTGGACGGAGCAGGAGCTCAAGACATTCCGCGAGAGCCTCCCGGAAATGAACAACCCGGAGGTGCTGCTGCCCGCCAACGGCCAGTCCACCACTGACATCAACGAACTCATCCGCACGCCGCTGCCCAGCAGCCCAAGGCTGGATCATTTCTTTGATGGTCAGGACGGGGCGCTCTCCGCACGATTGAGCGCCGAGGACATGCGCTTTTTTCTACCCCAGTCCGTTCTAGGCCAGCCTTCGCAGGCCGAACCGAGCAACGTGCAACTACCCACGCCACTGGCGTCTCTGCGGGAGGTGTCTTCTGAATTTCTGGCGGCCAGCTACCAGAGCCTGGCGAAAGAATACCTCATCGACCCCAACCAGCTCATACCGGAGATCCAGAATCATGACATGATGCGCCTGCTGGAGTTTCATGCGCATGATGCACGCATCAAGCTGTTCGTTTTGATCTTAAAGCATGACCAGGCGCTGCCGGAAGGAGCACAACTGGAGAAACTTGCCTCTGGCGGCCTGATGCAGACCGATGCCTGCCTGGCGGTCTATCCGCTGGGAGAGCCGTGGCGCACGAGGCTGTTTGTGAGCCGGTCCATCCACAATCAGATTTCGACCGGCTTTTTGAGTGACACGATCCAAGCCTGCCTGCGTGAAGCCCTCCAGAGCAGCAACGCCCATGACCAGCTGCGCAGCTATACGGTGCAGCTTTCCACCCGGCTTTTCTGGCTGCAAAAGGCACTCGGTCCGGAGGCTTCCGCCGGGGACGGCAAGGGACAGCCGCTGGATGAATTCAGCCCCATGGTAAAAACCTCGGTTGCGGGAAGCGGAGGCATCGGCATGCCGGAGGTCGTCCGGGCTTCGGTGATTTTGGTTACGCTTTGCGGGGTGGGTGTACTATTCCGCCGGCTTCGTCAAGTGTTACGGCTCCGGAGACAGCGCAGGGTCTGGATGCTGCCAGAGCCAGAAACCATCCCACGATTGGGGGGGGCATTTACGGGTGGCGGGGGCGCTGTGATCCGATATGCTTGAATTTCGGACCACAGCGCGATCGATTTGGGAGACTTTTGCAACTTCAATTTGTCAAAATCATTCCTTGAATGATAATTAATAAGATTGCCCATAATTTTCTAATGAGATGAACCCGGACACGATTCAGTTCCAATGCGGATTTTGCCGCACGACACTGACAGTGCCTGCTCAAATGGCAGGTGTGACGGGTCCATGCCCAAGTTGCGGGCAGACGGTGACCTCCCCCACTCCGGCACCCATGGCAGTCCAAGTGCCGCAGCAGCCTCAGATGCCGCAGCAGCCTCAGATGCCGCAGCAGCCTCAGTGGCCGCCCGCGCCACAGGTTTCTCAAGCTCCCGCGCCGTTCTGGCCCCCCGCACCAGCCTCTCCGCTGATGGGTGAGATCCCGGGAATGGGCGGAATGCAGTTGCCACAGCAGGGAACACCGCAGCCGAATCCCGTGCTGCAGCAAAGCACCGGGCTGACTGGACTGCCGCCGAAGCGCGCCCCCGGGCAGCCGCCACTCACCTCAACGCTCGGAGGCTCCGGCGGTCAGATGCCATGGTCATCCACGCCCGCAGCGCCTGCTGCCATGCCATCCTTTGGTGGCCCCGACGCGCAGGCCGGATTTTCTGGCTCGGGAATGCCCAATCAATCACGCCTGATTCCGGGCGGCCCTGCGCTGCCAAACATGATGCCTGGCGGGAATGCCGGAGGCGGCATGATGGGCATGCCAAACTCGCTGCCAGGGTCGTCTCTGCTCGGCAGGGAAGTCTCTCCCGCGCCCATGCCTTCCATGACCCAGCCTCTGCAGGCAGGGGGGGCTCCTCCCCTGAGCCTGGGGTCAGCGCGTGGACAGGACCTGGGCGCGTCCTCTCATGTTGGGATGGCTCCGGGAGCAAGAAACATTGCAAGCCTGCGGGCACCGCGCGGGACGAATTTTATCCGGCTTGCCTTCGCGGCGATCTTCCTCATCGGGTTTCTGGGACTCGTTGGCTACCTTCTGAAGGACTATCTGCCGGGCATTTTCCCCAGCCTGGCGGGGCATGAAACGGCGGAAGAAACCACCAAGGGAGAGGCAGGCGCAAAGCCGCAGGCTGACCTTGCCACCGTGCAAGCCCCATCGGCCCCCTCCATTTCAGAAGCTGAAAAGCCGGCTGGAACGCCACCTGATAACAAGCCAGGCACAGCCTTGGTCGGTTTTGATCCGCAGGAAACGGTGGCCCAAAAAGCCAAGCCCCCCTTGGGTGCGGAGTCTAGTGACATGCGCACCGCGAGTATTTCTTCTCCTCCTGGAGCCACCAATCAGGAAGTTGTCCCCCCTGCCCAGCCCGCGCCCCCAACCTCGGGCAATCTTCTTGAGGTGCCTCCGAAACCGTCCATGGCTGCGGAATCCGCAGGCAGTCCTACGGCCACCCCGGCAGGTCTCAGCCAGCCGCATCCACCAGAAGAGGATGAAAGCATGCCAGCGGGAGCCAAGCCAGCCGTCGAGGCGCTCAAAAAATTTCTTTTCGCCAAATCGCTCGCGGAACGTCTGCCCCACACTCTGGGAGCTGACGTGATCAAACCGCTGATGGAGCGCTACTATGGACTGTCCCCGGATGGCCCGATTTCCGTGGATCGCATCCAGTTTGTCCGCATGGACCCGAATCCAGAACTGGGTTCTGGAAAGCACTGCATCTTCAGCTTGGAGAACAAGACATGGGAGTTCGCCGTGCCAGTGATGCTGGAGGAGAAAGAAGACGGCTTCAAGGTGGACTGGGTCGCCTTTGTGGAGTTCAAAGACAGGCTGCTTGAGAAGTTTTTCAAGACCTATCAGGAAGGCGAGCCGTGCTACTTCCATGTCGGCATCATCCGCCATCATTACTTCAAGGACGATGTCCCCAATCTGGAGCGCAAGGACGTGTTTCGAGTGAGCCCAGCCCCGCCAAACTCCTTTCAGGAATGCGCCTTCCTGGACAAGAATTCGGAGCTCGCGGAAAAGCTGCGCGTCCAGCTTCCTTGGGAGACGCATGTGTGGGCGGTGGTGGGATTGCAGTGGAAAAAGCTCGGCTCCCAGCAGTGGGTGGAGCTCAGCTCCGTCCCGCAAATGCACTGGTATTCCCTGCCCACGACGGCGACGGCACCCAAAGCAAAATCGCTCTCCACAGCGCAAACCACGCCACCTCCCGACATGCCACCGGGCATTTCTAAAAACGGTGTGCGTGGCAAATCCACCAGTCAGCCTAACAACAGCATGGCACCTCCTGGCATTCGCAAGTCCACGCCGACGCCGGAACTGCCGACCACCATCAAGCGTCCCCTGCCCGCAGGTCGCTGAAGCGTTAGGAATACCGAAATGGCGCTGAGCTGAAAACGTCTCAGCTCACTTCCAGTTTGCCGGTGCTGTCTCCCACCTTCTCAGCAGGGACGCCCAGACGATCCAGCATGGAGAGGTAGAGATTGGTCATCGGAGTTTCGCCCGGCAGGAGGACGCGCTTGCCTGGGGTCAGAGTACCGCCGGCTCGTCCAGCGAGGAGGATCGGAAGGTTGTCATGATTGTGGCGGTTGCCATCGCCGATGCCGCCGCCGAAGACGATCATGGAATTGTCCAAGAGGGTGCTGTCCCCTTCTCTGACCGACTTCATCTTGTCGAGGAAGTAGCCGAACTGACGCAGGTAGAACTGGTCGATCTTCGCGATCTTCTCCAGCTTCTGCGGATCGTTCTGGTGATGTGAGAGCGAGTGGTGGGCATCCGGCACACCCAGCTCAGGGAAGCTGCGGTTGCTGCCGTCATGCGCGAGCATGAAGGTGGAGAGACGGGTGGTGTCCGTCTGGAAGGCAAGAACCATGAGGTCAAACATGGTGCGGATGTGCTCTTCGTAGGAATCCGGGATGCCATCTGGAATTTTCACATCCGGAATCTGCGCGGCGAATTTTTCGGCCCGCTCAATGCGCAGTTCGATGTCCCGCACGGAGGAGAAGTATTCGTCCAGCTTGCGGCGATCGCCGGCATTCACCTTGCCTTGCAGGCTCTTCGCTTCGTCCAGCACGGTGTCGAGAATGCTTTTCTGCATGCGCTTGGCACGCGCTGCCTCAGGCCCTTTGCCAGCTGTGGCACCGATGCCGAACATGCGTTCGAAGACCAGACGCGGATCCATTTCAGGAGCCATGGGCATGGTTTCGTTTTTCCAGGCCAGATTGAACTGGTAGGCGCAGGAGTAGCCGGAGTCACACTTGCCGGAGCTGCGCTGGCCGTCGGTGCTAAGTTCCAGAGAGGGAAGCCGGGTGAGATGGCCGATCTTCTGCGCGGCGATCTGGTCCACCGAAATGCCGAGGTGGATGTCCGCGCCCGCCGTTTTCTTGGGCATGCAGCCGGTGAGGAAGGTGGCCGTGGCACGGGCATGGTCGCCGCCACCATTGCCATGACTGTACGCGAAATCCTGCCTCAGGCCCGAGACCACCATGAAATCATCGCGGTGTTTTTCGATCTGCTTGAGCGAATTGGACAGCTGATAGCCGGTGCCTTCGCCGGTGGACATCCACTCGTTCACGTTCACACCGTTGGGAATGTACATCCATGCCGCACGCATGGGCTTGGGCGCCGGTTTGGTCGCGGCAAACGCACGCACGCCGAAGGATTCCAGGAATGGCAGGGAAATGAGGGAACCCAGCCCACGCAGTACATGGCGGCGGCTGAGTGAATGGGCGGCGAGGGAGGTTTCGCGAAACTCGTTCATACAAGGTGAATACGGCAGGACTACGCAGGGGGCGAAGAGAAACTTTCGTGCCAGCCAGCCGCATTCCAGACTTTGGCGCCACGAAAGTAGTTGAAATTCCGGGGGGACGCGGCCCGATTAAGACTCCCCGTCAAAAACCCCTTATACAAACACATGAAGCATACCTGCCTTCTCATCACCACACTCGCATCTTTGGCTCTCTCCGGCTTTGCCCAGGACGCCAGCGTAGCCACCATCGAACTCAAGCCAGACGCCAAAAATCCCCTGGGATACGACAAGACCGAACTCAGCGTGCAAGCGGGGCAGAAGGTCAAGCTGACGCTGAGCAACACTGGCAGCATCGCGCCGCAGCCGCACAATTTCCTCCTGCTGAAGCCCGGCAAGCTGGAAGCCGTGGGCGCACTGGCCAACGCCATGCTGGCTGACCCCCAGGGCATGGCCAAGAGCTACATTCCCGACGCTGCGAAGCCTGACATCATCGCCAACACCAAGCTGGTGCAGCCTAACCAGACCGAAACCATTGAATTCACCGCTCCTGCCGAACCCGGCGACTACCCCTACATGTGCACCTTCCCAGGCCACTGGATTCTGATGAAGGGCATCATGCACGTCACCAAGTAATCTCACTCCACCCAACCAACCCACTCCATGAAATACCTTCTTATCTCCACGTTCATCGCCCTGATCTCACTGACCTCCGTCGTTCGTGGCGAGGAAGGCAAGCTCACCGTCAACGGTCTCAACTTCAAATTCGAGTCCCCCTGGGCCGAAGTGCAGAGCACTGGCATGTTCCGTGCCGGCACCCTGGCGGCTAAAGTGGAAGGTGCTGAAAAGCCACTGGAAGCAGTGTTTTACAGCTTTCCAGGCGCAGGCGGCGGCGGGGATGTGGAGGCCAACGTGAAACGCTGGCTGGGACAGTTCAACGGCACCCCTGAGTCGAAGCGCGAAGAACTTGATGCCAACGGCACCAAGATCACGCTGGTGACGGCGACCGGCACCTACAATGACGGCCCACCCATGGGCGCCAAGACGCCGCGTGAAAACTACACGCTGGTGGCTGCCATCGTGCCAGCCGGAGAATCGAACATCTTCGTCAAGCTTACGGGTCCGAAGGAAGCCGTTGCCAAGGTGACGGAAGGGTACAAAAAGATCATTCTGAGCGCCTTCGCCAAATAAGCGAAGCCTGAAACCGAAGGTTCTTTTTTCTTAGGCGGGTGGTTCTCCACCCGCCTTTTTTGTATATATCAGACTAAATCGGCGCCGATTCGTGCAGTGGTTTTAAAAAAGCGGGGGTTCAAAATGAAAAGAAGACTTGGCACGGCCCGTGCTAAAGCTTGTTTTGGAGTTAAATTCCACACCCTGACTTATGCTGAAACTCAACCACACACGAACCTGGCGCAGCATGGCAATTGCTGCGGTAGTTGCCCTCACCACCATCGCAATCAACCCCGGCGCCGCCCGAGGCCAGACTGCAGAACCAGCACCTGCTGCGGCTCCAGCTCCGGCTCCGGCTGCAGCACCTGCTCCGGCTCCTGCCCCCGCACCAGCCCCCACTCCGGCACCGGAACCAGCAGCTGCTCCGGCGGCCGCAGCTCCGTCGCTTGATGCTGTGGCAGCGGACGTTGCTGATATTAAGCAATACTTTAACAATCTGGCGCCTGCTGGTTCGTTGAAAGGCCTCGCCGGTCCCGGCCACAATGCCTTCATGATGGTCTGTGCGGCCTTGGTGCTGTTCATGACTCTTCCTGGCCTGGCTCTGTTCTATGGTGGTCTGGTGCGCTCCAAGAACGTTCTTTCCGTTCTTGCACAGTGCCTTGGCTGCGCGGGCCTTGTGACGATCCTGTGGTACTTCGTCGGCTTCTCGCTGATCTTTGGTGAGCACGTCGCTCCTGAAGGTGCGAAGGACTGGGTTGCCCCGACATGGGCCCCCTACCTTGGCAGCTTCAAGTACTTCTTCCTTGAAGGAGTCACCGGCGCGCCGAACACGAACTACACCGCCTGGCCTTCCTTCTCCGTGTTCAGCATGTATCAGCTGATGTTCGCCATCATCACCCCCGGCCTGATCGTGGGTGCCATCGCCGAGCGCATGAAATTCTCCGCGATCATGCTGTTCATCACCCTCTGGATGTTCGTGGTTTACTTCCCGCTGGCTCACATGGTGTGGGGCTTCGACGGTTACATGAACGGTGTTTGGAACGGCGGTGCTTCGATCCCTGCCATCGACTTCGCTGGCGGCACGGTGGTTCACATGTCCTCCGGCTGGTCTGCGCTGGTGCTTTGCATCCTGCTGGGCAAGCGCTCAGGCTACGGCAAGGAAAAGATGGCTCCGCACAGCATGGTGCTGGTGATGGTTGGCACGGGCATGCTCTGGGTCGGCTGGTATGGTTTCAATGCGGGTTCCGCCCTCTCCGCTGACGGCATCGCTGCTTCTGCGTTCATGACCACCACCCTCGCCGCCGCCACCGCCTGCTTCGTGTGGGCACTGGTGGAAAAGATCCACAAAGGCAAGCCCTCCATCCTTGGCTTCTGCTCGGGCGCTGTGGCCGGCCTGGTCGTCATTACTCCTGCTGCCGGCTTCGTCACAGCGAAGTCTGCCATGATCATCGGCGTTCTCGCCGGTATCGTTCCCTACATCGGTGTGATGGTGCTCAAGCCTCTCCTGAAGTATGACGACGCTCTGGACACCTTCGGCGTGCACGGCATCGGCGGCACCCTCGGTGCCATCGTGACCGGCATCTACTGCAACAGCACGGTGAACGGCAATCTCACGGACGTGAACACATTTGCCAAGGACAACGGTCTTGCCAAGCTCGTCGCAGACGCTGGCGGTCAGGGCGGCGTCCTCGCTGCTCAGCTCAAAGCCTGCGGCATCACAATCGCTCTCTCCATCGTGGCCACGGTGGTGATCACCCTGGTGGTGAAGATCCTCGTGGGTCTCCGTCCGACTCCAGAAGAAGAGTCCATCGGTCTCGACCTCACCGACCACGGCGAGGCTGGTTACGAACACTAATCCTCTCAGGGCCTAAAACCCCCTGCAAACTCCAAAGCCGGGCTGAGAAATCAGCCCGGCTTTTTTGTGCCTTGATGCCACTGCTTGCCCAAACCATCAAATGGATGGCCTGCGGAGCGGGGCAGCAGCGAGACAGACGAGTGAAAGGAGCCCGAGGAGTGTGCGCGAGCGAATCAATACGCGGCATTCACGGAAAAGAGCCTTCCCTCCGCCTTCCCTCGTCGGGGTGGTGCACCTTCCTGACAGCAAAGAGAGCGCTCGCGTGCCCCTTCAGGCTGCCTGAAAACTCTGGACCGGTCTAGAAGACGGTCGGCACAACAATGCTCCTTGTCCAAATAACGGTCCGCCTGACACATCAACCGGGCTCCTGTTCGCGAACCGGCCTACCGCCACAAGAACATCATGACCAAGCACATGATGCCGTTGTTCAAAGCGTGCGCCGTCATGGGTGCAATCAAGCTCTGCCGCCACATGCGCAGAAGTGAAAAACCTCCCGCCAGCGCCATGATCGGTGGCACGCCCGCCCAGCCCTGAGGATGAATGGCCGCAAAAACAAAAGCTCCGAGCAGCATGCCGCCCAGCCAGCGCAGCCAAGATGACAAGGCAGGAAAGAGCATCCCGCGAAACATGATCTCCTCCGAAACCGGCGCCCACACCACAGCGAGCACGAACGCAGCCAGCTTTTGCCAGCCCCCACCTGCAAAATAATCGACAATGGGATGCGTGGGGACGTCTCCCGTGAGCCGCATGATCCATGAGGAGGCGATCATTCCCGCCACCATCAACGGCAGCGCGGCAACCCAGCCCAGAAGGCCCGCCCCCACCTCCCGCAAAAAGCCCTGCCCACAGTGCAGGCCCAGGGCCTCACGCCAGTCCACACGGGACATTCCACGAAAAAGCGGCCACGCCATGCCAAGGATCAAACTCAGAACGGCAGGCCCGTAGGATGCCCAAGGCGGCAAGTCCACGGACATCTGCCGCAGGAGCATGGGCACAAACATAAACAGCGCCAGATAAAGGGCAAAGCCCTCCAGCAGCAACCCACCGTGCCCACGATTGCGGAACGACAGCGTCAGTTTCAGCTTTCCGCCACGCCATTGGATGATGGCCAGAATCATCACCACCAAGCCGCCCACCGCCAGGAGCATGCCGATCATGCTGAAGGAGATCAAAACCAGCGACGTCTGCATGCTCTGCTGCACCACCGCCTGCCTTGCGGCATCCGTCTTTGGCAGTACCTGCGCACGGGCCAGATCCGCGAACCAGCCATGATGCGCCTGCAGTTTTTTCCAGTCCGCGTCCGCCACAGAACCGTGGTCCGCCTGCATTTGCTGAAATATTGCTACATCTGCCTGCAGCACATCGTTTTGAGCAGCCACGGCATTCAGTTCTGCTGGCGCGGGCCATCGGCCTTTCAGCCAGCCTTCCGCGATCTGCACCCGCAACTTGTCCGCCGGACCGCGAGAGACCTGTCTGACGTTCTGGACCAGTGCGTCGTCGAAGTTTTCCTGCATCATACCCAAGGCGGGATTGCTTCCGATCATTTCCTTGGCTCCCACGACGTAACGAGCCATCAACTCCAGAGTGCGGTTTGGGTGAATGCCGCCGGCGCCCTCATTTGGATGACGCGCCGAATGCGATTTAACTGCAAAGACGACGCACGCGGCTGTGACGCACAGCGCCAGAGCGGCACCCAGCCGCGAAAATCGCGGAGACGCAGGAGCGGTGGGAGGCAGTGGCGGTGGAACGGCGGCGTCATTCATAGGTGCACGGATCAAACATCCCCTTCCCGCCAAAGGCACGCACAATTCTGCTTTCCATCCGCGTTCATTCAGCACCACCCACCATGCGCACCTCTCTCTTTTTCCTTTTTGCGGCCTCCGCTTTGGCTCAGACTCCACGTCCGGGCGTGAACTATGACGAGACCAAAGTCGGCAACGATCCGCTGCCCGAGCTGAAACTGACCACCGCCGAGGAATGGACGAGCAAACGCCGCCCGGAGATCTTCAAGCTTTTCGAGGAAAACGTCTATGGCAGGACGCCCGCGGACGTGGGCGCGGCCAAGTTTGAAGTGACGGCGACGAAGGCAGACGCTCTCGGCGGACTCGCCACACGAAAGTTCATCCACATCTCGGTGCCAGGCCGTCCGGCATGGCCCGGCATGGATGTGATGCTTTATACCCCGAACGGCACCAAGAATGCCCCCTGCTTTGTGGGCCTGAGCTTCGGCGGCAATCATGCCGTGAGCCCCGAGGCTGACGTGCCGCTGAGCACCCGATGGATGCGGGACAGCAAGGAAAAGGGCATCGTCGATCATCGCGCGACCGAGGCCACGCGCGGTACCGAGAGCAGCCGCTGGCCGCTGGAGATGATCCTCAAACGCGGTTTCGCGGTGGCCACCGCCTACTATGGCGACATCGAACCGGACAGTGCCGAAGGCTGGAAGACAGGACTGCGCGCCGCAGTGAGCAAGGATGGAGCGGACACTGTGTGGAAAGATGGCGAGTGGGGGGCGATCGGCGCGTGGTCCTGGGGGCTCAGCCGCATCGCCGATTATCTGCAAACGGATGCACAGGTGGATGGCCAACACCTCGCGGTCATCGGGCATTCGCGACTGGGCAAGACCTCCCTCTGGGCGGGAGCGCAGGACACGCGCTTTGGCATCGTCATTTCCAATGATTCCGGCGAGGGCGGCGCTGCGCTGATGCGGCGCGACTTTGGTGAAACCACCGCCATCATCACCAAGGCGTTTCCGCACTGGTTTACCCGCAAATACACTAGCTATGCGGGCCATGCCGCCGCATGCCCGGTGGATGCGCACATGCTCATCGCCCTGATGGCTCCACGTCCTGCCTACATCGCCAGTGCAGCAGAGGATCACTGGGCTGATCAAAAAGGCGAGTTCCTCTCCGGCAAATACGCCGGGCCGGTCTATGCGCTTTTTGGCAAAAAAGGTGTCGGGGTGGATGAACCGCCGGCGATCGACCAGCCCGTGGGGGATTTCATCGGCTACCACAACCGCACCGGGAAGCATGACGTGACCGATTTCGACTGGACACAGTACCTGAACTTTGCGGCACGGCATTGGGCCAAGTAAGAAGGCAGCAATTCACATTGTCACTTGCCCGCATACGAAAGCCCGTGTGTCTTGAGGCAGATCTTCTCCCGCCATGCCTGCAAAAAAAGCGAAATCCAAATCTTCCGCCAAGAAGCCCGCCAAGAAGTCTGCCAAAAAACTCCGCAACGTGCCTTTTTGGATCGGCTTTGATCTCGGGGGCACGAAGATGCTGGCTTCGGTGCTCGATGCGAATTACACCGTGCTGGGTTCCGCACGCAAATCGACCAACGGCTCCGATGGCGCGGCCAAAGGACGCAACAAGATCGTCAAAGCGATTCAGGAGGCGATCGAAGAAGCCGGCGTGGACCCGAAAGGCATTCAGGGCATTGGCATCGGCTGCCCTGGCCTGGTGAATCCTGACAGAGGCATCCTCATATTCGCACCGAATCTGGGATGGACGAACATGGCGCTGCGCAAGCTGCTGCAAAACCAGTTCAAGTGTCCGATCATGGTGCTGAACGACGTTGATGCCGGAACCTATGGCGAGTACATGCTGGGCGCAGGCAAAGGCGCGAGATCGCTGCTGGGAGTGTTTCCCGGAACGGGTGTGGGTGCGGGCTTCGTCTACAACGGCCAGCTCGTCATGGGCCGCGCCATTTCCGCCATGGAGCTGGGAAATCTGACGCTGCCCGGCACACATATTGGCAGTCCGGTGTTTGGCAGCGTCATCCTGGAGGACCTCACCAGCCGCCTCGCGCTCGCCTCCCAGGCGGGGCTGGCCTGTTACCGTGGCCAGCTTCCCGACCTCGACAAAAAGACGGAGGGGGCGCTGCGCAACATCCGCAGCAAGGCGCTGGCAAATGCATTCCGCAGCGGTGAGGACGCCGCCATGATCATGTTCCGCAACTCCATCCGCTACCTTGGCATGGGAGTGGCCGTCGTCGTCAACCTGCTGGCTCCGGACCGCATCACGCTCGGCGGCGGGCTGGTGGAAGAATTGCCAGACCTTTACCTGAACCTGCTCAAGGAGGAGGTCGAACGCTACGCCATTCCGGAACTTGCCCGTGGGATCCGGTATTCGCTGGCCAAGCTGGGCGGCCAGGCTGTGGCTGCCGGTGCGGTGGCGTGGCTTCGGAACGCAGCGAAATGACCCATCCTGCATGTCTCCGCATCGCGAATCCATCTCATGAGTGACGTGACCCCACCTGTCTCGTTCAAGCCTTTGGCAGAACTCGCTGTCATGAAGGCGCCGCCGGAGCATGCGGTCATCTACGTGGGTGCGGCGTCCCTTTCACTTGTCATCGGCCGCAAGGATGACAAGGGGCAGTTCACACGGGTGGAGAGCCTGGACCGGCCGCTGCCCGTGGCTCGTGACATTTTCCGTGCCCGCAGCATCTCGCGCAACACGGTGGACCAGGCCGCGGCCATCCTGCGCAATTTCCTGCAGACCATTCGGGAATACGGCATCCCCGCTGCGCAGCTGCGCCTGTTCACCTCCAACATCCTCGCGGAGGCGGTGAACCATGAGATTTTCCTGAACCGCCTGCAGGTGCACAGCGGCGTGGTGCCAAGCCTGATCGATGACGGCAACATGACGCGCCTCGTTTACCAGATCGCCCAGCGCATGCTGCTGAAAAATCCGCTGCTGGCCAAGGGGAACACCATCGTCTCCCACATCGGCCCGGGGAACACGCGCGCCATTTATTTCAAGGAAGGCCGGCTCGCGGTGTACACGAACTACCGTCTGGGCATCTTCCGTGCGCGCGAAGCCGTGGCCTCCCAGGACGAAGACGAGGCACACCAGCAGATGGCGCATCTGGAGGAGCACATCCGCGGCGTGGTGGACCACCTCGCGCAGGATTACTCGGATGTGAAGATCGACCATCACGTGGCCATCGGCGCGGAGATTCAGAGCGTCGCGCCGCTGCTGGGCAAGGCGCGCCTGGGCGCACACCGGGTGCTGGAGAATGATCTCGCCCGGCTGACTGACAAACTGGCGCGCCTGAGCCCCGATGATCTGGTGCGCGAGCTGCACGTGCACTATACCGGTGGCGAGGGCATCGTGCCTGCGCTGCAGACCAATCTCGCGCTTGCACGGCGCTTTGGCGATGATTCGCTCTGGGTGCCCGAGGGTGACTTCCAGCTGGAGCTCATGCTTGATCTGATGACGTCAGGATCGCGAACGGCGATCTTCCAGGAGGAGGTCATGCAGACGGCGGGCGAAATCGGCCTGCGCTACAAGACCGACCGCAAGCACGCGGAGCATGTGGCGAATTTTTCCCGCCAGCTTTTCCGGGAGCTGCAGCATCTGCACGGGCTGGAGGCCAAATATGAACTCGTGCTGCGCGTGGCGGCCACACTGCACGAGGTGGGCATGTTCATCAGCCCGCGTGAGCACCACAAGCACAGCCTCTACATTCTGATGAACACGGAGATCTTCGGCCTGAGCTCGAACGACCGTGTGATGGTGGCGCTGCTGGCGCGCTACCACCGCCGATACGATCCGGAGCCGAACCACCCCTACTTCTCCGACCTCTCGCGGGAAGAACGGATGATCGTGCTCAAGCTTGCCGCCCTACTGCGGCTGGCGGACTCGTTGGACCGAAGCCATGCGCAGCGGATCAAAACCATCCAGCTGCGCCCCGAAGGCACGCGCCTGACCGTTCTGACGCAGGGCGCGGATGACACCACGATTGAACAGATAGCCATCGATCTGAAGTGCGGACTCTTCCGCGAAATTTACGGTTATGACATCCTCCTCGCCAAATCCTGAAGCCCAAACCGCACCGCCCAAGCTGCGCCTGACCGAGGAGCATTTCATCAACCGCGAGCTGAGCTGGCTGGCCTTCAACTCGCGCGTGCTGGATGAAGCGGCGCGCCCTGACCTGCCGGTGCTGGAGCGCGTGAAGTTTCTCGCCATCACCGCTTCAAACCTGGATGAATTCTTCATGGTGCGCATCGGCGGACTGCAGCTGCTGCGCGAGCAGGGGCGGCGGGTGCGGGACAACGCCGGGCTCACTCCCACGCAGCAGTGGGAGCAGGTGCACCACCAGACTGCCGCCTTTGTGGCGCGGCAGTATGACATTCTGCAGCAGCAGCTTGTGCCGCTGATGAATGAAAAAGGCATCCGCCGCCTGCTGAACGCGGAGCTCACTCCGGCGCAGCGCACGCTGCTGCGCGAGTATTTTGACGAGCACATCTTCCCCGTGCTCTCGCCGGTGGCCGTGGACGACACTGGAGCACGCGCCGCCATCCCGGCGCTGAACATCGTGCTGCTCTGCACGGTGAGCAGTGATGACACCGGACAGGCAGAGAAGCGGCATGTGCTGCTGCCGCTGCCCGCAAACCTTCCGCGGCATGTGCTGGTGCCAGATCCTGACGGCGGCCAGTACTTCTACGTGAACCTCGAGGACGTCGTGGCGCTGTTCATCGGTGAGTTTTTTCCGGCTGAAAAGGTCTCCGCCCCCGCGCGCTTCCGCGTGAGCCGCAACACGGACATCACCGTGGATGATGAGAGCGCCTTCGATCTGGCCAGCGAGATGGAAGAAGTGCTGGAAAAGCGCCTGCAGAGCCCGGCCATCCGCATCGAAATCGAAGCAGGCGCCTCGCGCGAGCACACCCGCATCATCCGTGATCTTTGCGGAGCACGCACAGCCCAGATCTATGATATTCCCGGAGAGCTCGACCTGCGCGCCTTCTTTCAGATCGCCGGCATCTCCGGTTTTGACGAGCTCAAGGTCGATCCCTGGGACAGCCATGCCAGCACCTCGATCACACCGGGCGAAAGCATTTTTGACGCGATCAAGCGCGGCGACATCCTGCTGCATCATCCGTATGAAAGCTTCGACCCGGTTCTCGCCCTCGTCGAAGAGGCTGCTGCGGACCCGAACGTCATCGCGATCAAACAGATCCTCTACCGCACGGCGAAAAACAGCCGCATCATTTCCGCGCTCATTCGTGCCGCGCAGGCTGGCAAGCACGTGACCGTGCTGGTGGAGCTGAAGGCCAGATTTGATGAAGCCCGCAACCTCGAACGTGCGAACGACCTCATCAACGCGGGTGCGCAGATCATCTACGGCGTCGCCGGATTGAAGACGCATGCCAAGGTCTGCCTGGTGATGCGCCGCGAGTCAGGGCACATGACGCGCTACATGCACTTTGGCACCGGAAACTACAACGAGGCCACCTCGAAGCTCTACACGGACATCAGCCTGCTGACCTGCCGCGCTGATTTTGGCGCGGATGCCTCCGCGTTTTTCAACACCGTCACCGGCCGCTCACGCTTCGTGCATTTCACCAAGCTCAGCATGGCCCCCTACGGCCTGCGCGAGCGCCTGGTGTCCCTTATTCACAGCGAAACCGCACGCGCGCGCCAGGGAGAGGGCGCCGAAATCATGCTGAAGATGAACGCCCTCGAAGACCGCCAGATGATCGAGGCGCTGTACGAAGCGTCCCAGGCGGGCGTGAAGATACGCCTCAACGTGCGCGGCATCTGCTGCCTGCGTCCCGGCATCAAAGGCATCAGTGAGAACATCAGCGTGGTCAGCATCATCGACCGCTATCTGGAGCACGCCCGCATTTTCTGGTTCCGCCAGGGGGGCAAGCCTGCCGTCTTCATCGCCAGCGCTGACTTCATGAACCGCAATCTCTCGAAGCGCGTGGAGCTCCTCACGCCCGTCGAAGACAAGGAGGCGCGCAAACGGCTGCTGCGCATCATGGAAATCCATTTCGCCGACACAGCCCGCGGCCGCGTGCTGAAATCCGACGGCACGTGGCAGCTTCCGCAAGTCACCGCGGCAAAGAAGGTCCGCTCCCAGGAGCAGTTCGCACGAGAAATGGCCAAGCGCGCGCGTCAGGCGAATGAGTCACCTGATGTGCTGGTGCCGCATACGCCGAAGTGATCACCACACAGCCTTGTAAATCATAGCCCCGACGACAGCGCCGATGATCGGACCGATGACGGGGATCCATGAATAGCCCCAGTCGGAGCCGCCTTTCCCGGGGATGGGCAGAACAAAATGGGCGAGGCGTGGGCCAAGGTCGCGGGCAGGATTGAGAGAGTAACCCGTTGGGCCGCCGAGGGAGAGACCGATGGAACCTACGAGCATGCCGACGATGGCGGGGGCAAAACCTTTGTCCCAGCCAGAGTTAGGAACCAGATTGGCAGGAGACAAAATGGCCAGCAAACCAAACATCAGCATCGCCGTGCCGATGATCTCGCAGATCAAATTACCCACGGTGTGGCGGATCGCCGGCCCGGTGCTGAAGACGCCGAGTTTTGCGCCTTGATCCGTGGTCACAGACCAGTGTGGCAGGTAGGCCAGCCAGACCAGAATGCCGCCGAGAAATCCTCCCGCCACCTGTGCGCCGATATAACCGGGAACGAGAGCCCAGTCGAATTTGCCAATGGCCGCCAGGCCCAGTGTCACGGCGGGATTCAAATGCGCGCCGCTGATGGCGTTGGTGCAATAGACCGCAATGGCCACGGCAAGGCCCCAGCCTGCAGTGATTACAATCCAGCCGGAATTGTTGCCCTTGGTTTGTTTCAGAAGCACATTGGCAACGACTCCGTCGCCGAGGAGAACCAGGATCATGGTGCCGAAGAGTTCTGCGAGAGTTGCGGACATGGTGACGCTGAATTTGGTTGAATTTCCGCGCAGGCTATCGGGCTGCGCGAAAAAGAGCAAGCATGGAGATTTAGGGAGCCGACCCCATGGGCGATATATAATTCAATGCGATGGTCAGAAAGAAATTGGAGATCAACATCGTCAGCGAGGAGAACACCACGGCACGCGTGGTGCCGAGACCGACTCCCACGGCACCGTTCTCCGCCTTGAGTCCCTGATGACAACTGACCAGCGTGATGATGATGCCAAACACCAGTCCTTTGATCATGCCAATGCCCACATCCATGCCCTCCGTGTGATCCAGGGTGTGCTGCCAGAACCACCCGCCCGGCACATCAAATCCATAAACAATGAGCACATACGACGCCATCAACCCGAAGGCGATGCTTTCAGCCACCAGCAGCGGCATGGAGATGCACATGGCCAGAAAGCGTGGCAGCACCAGATAGTCCACCGGATGCACGCCCATCACGCGCAGGGCATCGATCTGCTCTGTCACTTTCATGGTGCCGATGTCCGCAGCCATCGCGGCTCCCACACGCCCGGAGACCATGAGCCCTGCAAGCACCGGCCCCAGTTCACGGCAAAGCGCCACCGAGACGATGGCTCCCACCGTGGATTCGATGCCAAACTCCTTGAACTTCGCGTAGGACTGGAAGGCGAACACCGCGCCCGTAAAGGCTCCTGTGACCACCACGACGAGCTGCGATCCATACCCGATCGTTACGATCTGATGCGCCACCAGCCCAAGCCGCCACCTGCCGCTCCGCAAGCCGATCATCAGTTCGCCCATCAATGCGGCGATCTGCCCAAGCGACGACAGCAGAGCAAGAACCACCCTGCCAGCGAAGGCCAGCCACTCCATGCGTTGCAATGCTCCCATGCCTCCACGCATGCAGAATACTCACGCGACATGCAGGCCTGGAGCTGTGCCTTTTTCGTCACGCACCATCAGTCCACCCGCGCGGCTTTGAGCCGTTCGTCATCCAGATCGAGGCGGTACATGAGCTGGTTGTAATCGTAACGCGGCGTCGCGATGGGATTTCCGGAAAAGGTTTCGGTGTAGGTGCCCTGAAAGAAGATCACCCGGCCGCCTAGCTGATCAAAAAAAGCGTGATGGCTGGGATTGTAGAAGCTGTACTTCGGATGCGTGGCCACTTTCACCGCCTTGCGCCACGGTCCCTCAATCTGCTTTGCCTCCGCATACCAGACTTCGCCGAGATAGGAAACGCCGCCGCTTTCCTGAACCGCGATCATGACCCAGCGCTCGCGGTGTTTGTTCCAGTGCACGCTGCCGGCATGCAGACGCACCGGCTTGCCCGTCTGCGCGTCCACCACCTGCATGCGAGCCTTTTCTTGAGGTATCTTTTTTTCTGCGATGAGTTTTTCTTCGTCTTTCTGCGTCATCGGAGCCTGTGCCTTCTGCCAAACATAGTCGCCATACTCAGCGGACCATGCCAGCGACTCGTAGGCCGAAGTGTTCTGGACGGAGTCATAATCCGCTTTGACGCGAGTCCGGCAGAAAGGCGTGGAAAAGTAAATCCAGTCTCCGCCTTCCCCTTTGGCGCGCACGGCATTGCCCTGAGGATGCTGCCAGGTAAATTCATCACCGAGCACCGCGATACGACGGAAGCGCTCGCTTGACTCATCAAGCTCTGTCAGGCCGTGCTCCAGACGTGTGCCCACGTCCTTCCAGCGTGAGTAGTGCGCCATGAGATGCTCCTTGTTTTGCGAATCCATCACAGTGTGCATGCCGAAGATCCAGACCGCACCGGCCTCCTCAACGGGCAGCATTTTGGCCACCGCGTTGTTTTCATCCGTGATGTATTCAAAGTGAATGCCGTGCTCGGGATCGAGACCGCCTTTGTCCGGCGCATCGCTCCACGCGGCGGTGGAGTGGTAATTTCCCAGCGGATAGTTCGGGCGATTGGTGTCACCAAAGATCCAGAAATAGCGACCTTTCCATGACACCACCTGCACCGAGTCCTGTCCCATCACATCTGCAAACAAATTGGGGCTGGGCAACGGCGGCTCATGGCCCAGCAGAGTGCTGTCCCGGTAAATCCCCTGCCCCGTGAGGCGGCACATGCGTTCGGCCACATTAGTGCGCAGCACTTTTACCTCGGCGGTTTTTCCCGCCACAGGCGTGAGGCGAACGCCCACAAAGCCAAAGCCGTCCTTTGGCAGCGCATAGCCCGGGCCTTCGATGTTGAAATACACCGGCCGGTTCATCAGCCCCGGCTCATTGAAGGCGATCCAGCCCGCGCTGTCAGACGTCAGCGCAATGTGGTTCGTGGTTTTGAGCGTGATCAGGGGCACTCCGCGCCCGGTGTTCTCATCGATCACACGGATGCCGAAATAGTCCTCCGGAGCAGCGCTCAAAAACGGTGGCAGGCAGAGCAGCACCAGAAGCAATCGGGAGAAAAGCATGGCGATGCTTTAGCATGATTTCGCAGCAGGGGAAAAGGACTAATTCGCCGCTCTTGACACCCGGTTTCCAGATGCGAAGGCGCAGGAAATGTTTTTCGACACACACACCCACCTCGGCAGCAAACAGTTCGACGGCGATCTGCCCGCCGTGCTGACTCGTGCACGCGCAGCCGGCGTCACGCGCATGGTGGCGCCGGCCACGGATCTCGCAAACGCCCGCAAACTGCTCGCGCTCGCCGAGCACGAACCGGATGTGCGTGTGGCCGTGGGCATCCATCCCACTGATGTGGACTCTGTGAGCGGAGAGGGCTGGATCAGCGAACTGCGCGAACTAGCGCTGCATCCCAAAGTGTGCGCTCTCGGCGAGATCGGTCTCGACTATTTCCACGCGCCGGCAGAGGGCTTCACCCTCGCGGAATGGCGCTCTCATCAGGCGCGGGTGCTCACTGCACAGCTCGATCTCGCAGCGGAGCTGAAGCTGAATGTGATCCTGCACAATCGCGAAAGCTGGGAGGATCTCACCGCGCTGGTGCTGCCGTACAGTGACCGCCTGCGCGGTGTGTTCCACTGCTTTACCGGCACTCTGGAGCAGGCGAAGCCGCTGCTGGAGCACGGCCACCTCATTTCATTCACAGGCATCGTCAGCTTTAAAAACGCCGGTCTCATCGCTGAAACGGCCCGCTCGGTGCCGGCGGGCGGTTACATGATCGAAACCGACGCTCCCTACCTGGCGCCCGTGCCAAATCGTGGCAAACGCTGCGAACCTGCCTATGTGGCAGACACCGCGCGCGCCATCGCCGGCCTGCGTGGCGAGACGGTGGAAAAAGTCGCCGCAGACACCACCCAAACCGCACTCCAATTCTTCCGCGGCTGGGATTGATCTCCGCCGAAAGCATTCTTATTTCTCCTACGTTCACTGCCACCACCATGAAACTCCTCCTTGCCTCGTTCCTCCTCGCTTCGCTTGCCAGCGCCGCCGAATTCAAAGTCGAAAAAACCGCCACGGGCGGGGCCATCGTCAAAGTCGATGGGCAGGTCTTCGCCGAATACGTCGTGGATCAGGCAAACAAGCCCTACCTCGCACCTGTCTTCGGCCCCACGGGCAAGCAGATGACCCGCAACTATCCGATGAAAACCGTCGAAGGCGAGCAGCATGACCACCCGCACCACCGCGGCATCTGCTTCGGGCTTGAAGGCATCAATGGCGTGCAGTCATGGGCTGAGGCGAGCACCTTCGGGGACCCCGTCAAATCCGCGGCGCGCATTGCCAGCCTGGGCAGCGAGAAACACCGTGAGTTCAAAACTTTGGAAGCCAAAGCGGACTCCGCGACTCTTGTCTCCATCATCGACTACCTCGACCACGACGGCAAAAAATACCTCGAAGAAGAGCGCACCATGATCTTCCGTGCCGGCGACGGCACCCGCAGCATCGAGCTGAAACAGATCCTGCTGGCCACCGACGGCACGGCCACCTTTGAAGACAAAAAGGACGCCGGACTCAGCATCCGCGTCCCCACCGAGATGGCGGTGGAAATTGAAAAGAACAAAAAAGGCAGCGGCCACATCATCAACAGCGAAGGCCTCACCGATGCCAACGCCTGGGGCAAACGCGCCAAGTGGTGCGACTACTACGGCACCGTGGGCGGTGAGAAGCTCGGCGTGGCCATGCTGAACCATCCCTCCAGCTTCCGCTTCCCCACGCCATGGCATGTGCGCACCTACGGCCTCTTCACCGCCAATCCCTTCGGCACCAAGGCGCTCGACAAAGAAGCGCCCGATGGCACTTACGATCTGAAAAAAGGCGAGCACACCCTGCTGCGCCACCTCTTCTACTTCCACAAGGGAGATGAGAAGGAAGGCAAGGTGGCCGAGGCCTATGAGGCCTTTGCCAAGGAATAAGCACTTTGACCGAAAAGCCGGGGCGAAAAGAGATGCATGGCGCTGACGCCTGCTCTTTTTTTCGCCCCATGTCTTTTTACCGCCTCCTGCTGCTTCTCGGACTCACTTCATCCCTTCATTCGGCGGAAGCCGACCTCGTCATCTATGGCGGGACGCCGGCTGGATTGAGCGCTGGCATCGTGGCAGCGCGTGAAGGTGCATCGGTTGTGGTCATCGAGCCCACGAAGTGGATTGGCGGCATGGTCACCGGCGGCCTCTGCCGCACGGATGTGGGCAAGGAGGAAACCATCGGAGGATTTCCGCGCGCCTTTTTCGCCGAAGCCGCCCGTCAGACAATGACGCCCAGCCTGTGGTATGAGGCGCCGAGTACGAACATGGCCGCCTTCAATGGCATGCTGAAGCGAGCGGGCGTCAAAGTAGTCACCGCACAGACACTCAAATCCGTCGCCAAAGAAGGCGCACGCATCACCAGCCTGACGACGGCCGACGGCACCACCTACACTGGAAAGGCATTCATCGATGCCTCCTATGAGGGGGATCTCATGGCCCTGGCAAAGGTGAGCTACATCGTCGGCCGTGAGAGCACGGCTCAGTATGGCGAGCCGCTGGCGGGCTACCACCCCATGCCCATTCGGCCGCGCACCGTCGAAGTCATGGAGAACGACTGTCCCAGCCTCGGCGGCAAAGGGCCGGCCTACATCCACGGCACGCCCAGCAGCATCTCTGGCGTGGATGCCCAGGGCAGACCGATCTTCGGCGTCTTTCCGGATCCCAAGCTTGCTCCGGGCAGCGCGGACACACGCACCCAGAGCTACAACTTCCGCGTCTGCGTCACTCAGCGCAAAGACATCCTGATCCCCTTCCCCAAGCCCGCGAACTACGATCCCGCCAAATACGAGCTGCTGCTGCGTTTGATCCAAGCCTTCCCCGGCATCCGCTTTGGCCGTCTGTTTCACCTTGGCAACGTGGCCGCGGGCAAATACGACCTCAACGCGCAGGGGCTTTTCTCAACCGACTATCCCGGCGCCAACTTCAATTACCCTGATGGCGATGCCGCCACGCGCGCGCGCATCTGGCGGGACCACACCGATTTCATCCAGGGCATGCTGTGGTTTCTCGGCCATGATGAACGCGTGCCTCAGAGCTTGCGCGACCAGACAAACTCATGGGGCCTGTGCAAAGACGAGTTTGCAGACAACAACCACTGGCCCTACGCCCTTTATGTACGCGAAGGCCGCCGCATGATCGGCGAGTATGTCATGGTGCAGAAAGATTTGCAGACGGACATCTTCAAGGACGACTCGGTCGGCATGGGCAGCTTCCTCATCGACTGCCACATCGTGCAGCGCATTCTCGCGGAAGACGGCACCGTGCGGGATGAAGGCAGCTTTCAGGACACTCCGGCACTGCCCTATCAGATTCCTTATCGTAGTCTGACTCCCAAACGTGCGGAATGCGAAAACCTGCTGGTGCCGGTGTGCCTCTCGGCCAGCCACATCGCCTACTGCTCGCTGCGCATGGAGCCGGTGTACATGGCACTCGGCCAGGCTTCAGGTCTCGCGGCAGTCATGTCCCTGAAAGACGCCACGCCGGTGCAATCCATCGATGTGGCGGCACTGCGGAAAAAACTCCTCGAACAAAAAGCAGTGCTCGAGCTCCCCTCTCTCGCAAACATGGTTCGCTCCGCCAAGCTGCCAGGCATTGTCATGAGCGAGCAGGAAGCCGAGCAGACGGGGCACTGGACCGGAAGCTCCTACGGCAGCCCGGTGGATGGCGCGAGCATCCATGACGCGAACTCGGAAAAGGGTGCCAAAAGCATCACCTATCGCCTGAAAGTCCCGGCTGCCGGCAGATACGAGGTGCGCGTGTCCTATGCCTCCGCTCCAAACCGGGCGAGCAATGTGCCGGTGAGCATCGAGCATGCGGAGGGCACGCGAACTGTGATCGTGGATCAGCGCAAGGCACCTCCCATCGACAAGCTTTTCATCAGCCTTGGTGCTTACACCTTCACGCCGGAGAAGCCGGCGGTGATCATCATCAGCAACAAGGATACAGATGGCATCGTGGGCGCCGACGCCGTGCAGTTGATCAAGGAGAAGTGATCTTCCAAAGCATCGTGGCGAGCAGAAGTCTGACCAAGACGTCATTCCTTTTTGCGAGGTTTTTCTGCCAGCCGCACAACCGCGAAACACCATTGAAACGAAGTGTTAGGTGAATCGAACTGATCTTATGAAAACAACACTTCAACTTCTCGGCCTTGGTTTGTTCATGATGACCTTGTCCAGCTGCGACACATACGTCGGTGCTGGCGGCTATGCAGGAGCACGCCCTGGCTACTACAATCGTGGTCCTGCCCCTCGTCCCTACTACCATCCGGGGTATAATAACGGATATCACAACGGCCACTATGGCCACAACCATTCCTACTACTCCAGGCCCGGCTATCGTCCCGCTGGCGTCAACGCCAACGTGAATGCCCGTGTGCTGCCGCTGAATGTGAACAGCAACACTCGTCTCGGCCTGTTCTAAAAAAGGATTTGCAGCGTTCCTCCCTGGAACCGTGGCGGATGATGATTCATCATCCGCCACGTACTCTCTTAACCGGGCGCAATTTTTTTACACGCCCAGCAGTTCACGCGCCTCTGCCTGCCCGGGAGCAGGCCGTCCAAATTCACTCGCCGTCACACGGGCAAGAGACGTCAGATGGCGCCAGCGGAATGCGGGACGGGTGCGATGAAACTCGTCCCAGGTGGTTTGGAAATACTTTTCCGCATGCAGCGCACCGTCTTCGCTGACGGCATAACGCAGCAAGGTTTTAAATACGATCTCCGGATCCATGCCTTCCACGCCGCAGCGATGCACCACTCCTGCGGCATGGCCTTGGAGATTTTGGCGAATGCTGTCATCCAATTCGGAGAGCAGTTTTGCCTCATCCGTGCTCTGGCTGATGTGGCGCTTCAGCGGCATTGGCTCCCACTCCAGAAAACGCTGAACGGTCGCCAGGCCGCGATCATGTGCCACCTGCCATGCTCCCAGGATCAGGCAGGCGAAAACATTTCGTCCCCGACTCACTTGGGAGAGATTGCGCCAGGCATGCACGGAGTCGCTTGCATGTACACCCACGGAGTCTCCATGCACGCTGCCAGGCGGTTTTCCGGGAGACTCCCAGTCAGGCGGGCGACCATGATCCCGCAGCACGATCTGATTGGCTGCCAGCGAGATCGCCTCGCCGATTTCATGCGGGTCAAATCCCTCTGCCAGCGCCGCGGCCACCGCGCCTGCGGCATCTTCCGGGCTGCCACCAAAGATGGTCATGCTGAGTTTTTCCACCGCACGATCCTCCATCGATCGGGTGCCAGGATCGCGCCCCATGAGCTTGTGTTCATCCATCAGTTTTGTCAGCGCCCTGCTGTTCTCATCCCATTCAGGGCGGCGATATTTCTCCGAGTTCAGGCAGTAGCGCAAAGACATGCGCAGCAGCGTCGTGGCGTGCTCATGCCCCACGATGTCCCGCAGGTCCCAGGCGCGATACGGCAGCACAGTGCGGTGCACTTCCGGATTGTCCTGCACACATTCGAGCAGCGCATTGAAGCCGTCGTCCGCGCTGTTTTGCATCATGGTGGCAAAGATGCCTTCCGCGCCCGCGGTGTCCTTGCGCTTCACGGCCTCGTGAAGCTGCTGAGAATTTGGACGATCCGCGCCTGCAGCCACGGGATGCAGCACCTCCTCCCTGCGCCCGCCGTTCTCCTGCATGCGATTGGTGTTGCGATAGAGCACTTTGAAAACGGGCAGCGCCTGCTGCCTTTCCGGCATGGAGCCAGACATCTTCAGCGCGGGCCCCAGCGCCATCAGCGTGTGAAAGCCGATGTAGTCCTCGCCGCCAAAGGTTCGCGCGTTTGCCAGCACGCCTGCGGCCACGAGTTTTTTTAGAGGCACTCCTTCCCTGAGCTTTGCCGCCAGCGCAGGCTGCAGCTTCGACACGGGCGTCTCCTGCATGAAGCAAACGAGGGCCTCCATGTCTCCAAAGTTCAGGACGGCGGAGGGTTCCGCAGCGGAGGCGGAAGAGATGCCGAACTCAGCTGCGAGCGCGGGACCGATGGTGGCGAGAAGCGTTCCCTTGCTCACATCGGCAAGGAACGCACGGCGGGATTGCGGTTCATTCATGATGACCTCCGGGTTGGGATTGCCAGGAGTGTCTGGAAAGGCGGGAACGGGGTCAATCCCCAATTTACCCGCTTTTGAAAGATCACTGCCCCGTGACCTTCATCTCCGCGAACTCCGCCCAGCAGGCGCGCGTGGGCGCCCATGAAGCATCTCCGCCGCCATGGAAAGTTTCAAAGTAGAGGCCGTCCACGCCGAAGCTGCCCACCGTGCGCCACTCCATGTCCGTGCGTTCCACCACGGCCTTTTCATCGATCCACACCCGCAGCGTGCCATCACGTTTGCCCGGGGCGTTCATCGTGACAGCGATGCGGACTTTGACCTTCGTACCTGTAGGAAAGCGGAAGTCTGCCGGAAAGGCAAAGCTGTCGCCATAGTCCCCTTTTTGGTTCTTGTGGTACACGTAGGCCTCCCCGCGGCCGTCCTTGCGCCACATGAGGCGTGCTGAAAAGCCGTTCGTGCCATTGGCGCGGCGACCACCGCTGACGTTGTCCGGCCCGCCACAAAGTCCGGGCAGCTTGCCGCCTTTGACGAAATCGAAGTCCTGGCTGAAACGCAGGTTGTAGGTCAGGTCCGCCGCCTCATGCTTCCCAAACGGCATGCGCCAGCCCGCTCCACCCTGCTCTGGCCCGATCTGCCCTACGGCGAAATTCACCCGCAGCCATTTAAACGCATCGCTATCGACCACGGTCACGCGCCCCTGCGCGATGCCGCCTTCAAATTCACAGCCCGGCCAGTCGCCTTTCCATCGCTGAACGGTGTACGGCCCAGGCGGCCAGGCCAGAGTGACGTTCAGCGGCAGATCTGCCGCTGAAGCAGCCTGAAACGAGAACACCACCGTCAAAGCCAGAATGCGCATGCGGCCGAATTACCACCAGACCCGGCAGAGGGCATCCGCAATTCCATCAGATTTCGCCCGAAAGTTTCCAGTTGATGCCAAAACTCACTTGCACTCGGCGCAGACGTGACTAAAACTCACCTCCCTCCAACGCTGTTTGGTTTCAAACATGCCTCCGTAGCTCAGTTGGTAGAGCAGTTGACTCTTAATCAATTTGTCGTAGGTTCGAATCCTACCGGGGGTACCACTCTAAAGAGTGGTTTTCACAGTTCGGCATTCACCACCGGGCGCACGCTTTTGAGTGCTTCTGCATACTTCGCCCCGCAGGCCAGACCTCGATAACGGGACAGCACGCTCTTGGTCTCCATGGCGGCATCCGTCTTGGCGGGGTCATACTCTTCCTTGCGTATGTAGGCCATCAGACGGCCCAGCCACTCGCTGGCAGCGGGCCATTCGGCGGTAACGTCCACATAAGTGTCCGGCTCGTAGCCGATGGTGTGTCCGGGACCGTTGTCATACCAATAAACGCGTGAGGGAGACTTCACTTCGTCCCGTCCTAGCAAGCGTGCGGGCTGGTACAGCGCGGCATGGCAGATGGCACTGGCGGCCTCGTGATCCGGATGCCGGTCGCGTGGCCAGAGCATGAAAGCGGTGTCCGGCTTTACGTCGGCCACCACTTCCGCCACAGCGCGCTTGGTTTCCAGCGTTGGTTCAAAGCCCAGGCTCTTGTAAGGAAGAAAACGCATCTCGATGCCCCGCTCCGCCGCGAGCTGCTTCGAGAGCTCCAGCAGTCCCTGCTCCCGGCCCTTGACCGGCGGCCAGTTCGTGTAGTCTCCGATGAGGCTGAGAATCACCACGCGCTGATGCTTTTGAACCGCTCGTAACAGCGTGCCGGGGATGCCAAAGGGACAGTCGTCATAGTGCGCGCCGATGGCCAGAATGGTGCGAGTCATGCGTCAAGCATGCCAAGGAGCCTCGATTAGAGCAAGCTGCAATCCCCCATGCCTCCACCCACGAAGTCCTCGGACCTGAAACGACATGGAAGGGAACTTGGCGCGAACAGTGCGTACCCATCAACAGCTTTAGGTTTATTCGAAATCAGCTTTAGTCATAGTCACTGACGTTTATCAAATTTACCTTAACGAGACATAATTTCTATTGCGGTATTGAGTCGCAATGATCATATTCGATAAAACGCGCCACCCGATTCATATGGCCACTGCATTTTCTATATAGCCCCATTGAGTCATGACAGACAGCACTCAGCCTTTCGAAGCCCTGGCCTTTGCAAGCCACCGCAATGGCTCCCCGATCAAGCTTCCCCGTTCCCGGGGCGAGGTGGTCATGCTTGCCTTTGATCGGCGTCAGAGTCGTCTCGTGGAGCTCCATATCCTTACCGGAGAAACCGAAGCTGAAGAGCGTGCAGACCAGCCTTCTCGCCTTTTCAAGGTCATTCCCGCGAGCCTCCTGCCACGGCGCAAATCTAGCGTCTTAAAACAGGAGCGCCGCAAACCCGGCTCCCATCGTCGCAAGCCGGCCCGAAACGCTGCGCCAAGGAGAAGCAGCCTGCAGAGATTCTATGCGGTGAACCACGTTGCGGCACAGCCAGAGGTGATTCCCGAGGCTGCGCCGGAAGAAATGCGGGAGATCCATTGTGAACTGCTCCGAGAGGCGGCCGGCATCCGTGGGCAGTCTTTCATGACCATCCATGAAGCAGGCATCGATGATGGCATGGCCTACTACGTCACCAGTCTCAATGACGGAGAGTTTGTTCAGGATTACGTTCGGCGGCGCGGAGCAGTGCCCACCGTGACATCCCTTGCGCTCGTCAAACAGCTTCTGCAGGACGTGGGAAAAGCTGGAGATCAGGCGAGGGTGGTTCCCGGCATGCGGTTGGATCGGGTGCTCGTCGCCTCTCCGGACGATGAACATCTGCAGCTGCGAGTTTTTGACTACGGCCTGTCCCAGAAGAGAAGCAGTTTTTCCGGAGAGAACGGCAGCGGCCGCCTTGTGGAAAATGCCTGCCGTCTGCTGTTTCTTCTACTGACCGGGCAGGTCTTTACCGGGGGAAATCCCGAGTCCTTCACCGCCATTGCAGAACTGCCTGCAAACCTGCGCTTCATCATCAAGTCAGTTCTCGCCAGCCCGAAAACTCATTCCATCTCCATCAAGAATCTGCGAGACGAAGTTCGCGAGGCGCTCTGCCTGAACGTCAATCTCGTGCAGGCTCGAAATCCCAAGATGCTTCTGGGAGCAGACAGCTCCACACTGCCCCTCTCACACCTGCAAAAACTGCTTCTGGGAGAGATTCCGCTGAAGACTCTGTTTGGAGCAAGTTTCCGGATCGAAAATCCCGCCGTGGCAGGCTGCCGCCCCTTTGCCATCCCTGCCTTCGTCGTATCCACTGACCAGCCCGTCACGCTGCATCTGCTGCCACCGGAACGCATCGTCAATGAGCCCGATTTCATGGCGCTGCCTCCCCAGGCCTGGCGCTATGATCCGGCCAGACAGACGAACATCCTGAACATGCTGAGCCTGTGGAACGGGCCGGACTGGTCGTTCGTCTCCGAAGTGCGCGAGCCGGGCATGACGCTCGGCGGCCTCATGGCAAGACGTGGGACCCTCAATCCAGGAGAAGTCGCGACGCTGCTGCGCCAGATTCAGGCGGGCCTGGAGCAAGCGGTGGAAACCGGCGTGCATCGGGCGGATCTGGATCCCGCCAGCATCCACCTTTGCGTGGGCTATGACGGCCCCGTTTTGCAACGCGATCTCGAAAGGCTGCATCAAAAACGCCTGGATGCCTGGCCGAAGTTTGTGGTGAAGCTGCGCCTCCACAAGACCATGCGCAGCCTGTGCAAAGCCCGGCAGATCGATCTCAGCCCCTGGAAAAGTCCCCCGCCGGAAGCGGGCGATAGTTTTACCGCCCGGGATGAACGCCACCGCACCTTCATCGGCCTGGCAGCTTATTTGCTGACGGGAGAAGGGCAGATTCGGGAGATTGCAGAATTTCCCGCCAGTGTTCCAGAGGCGGCGGCAGGTTATCTGCTCGAGTGCCTGCAAGCGGTGATGAGTGGCAGCATGGTTCCTTCTCCAGCCGACTTCACGGAGAAGCTCAGCCAGTTCCTGGTCTCAACCAGCGGTGATGTATTTGATGAAGAGGCTCCACCCCTCGATCCCAGCCAGATGGAGAGCGCCGGCTTTGTCTCTGATTTTGAGGAGGACTGGGTCTCAGCTGATTCGTCTCTCCCAGAACGCAATAAAACAGAACTGCTCGCTCCAGTCGGTGACTGCCTCAAGACCGTTGATTTTAATCAGGCGATCCCGCAGAGCCCACGCTTTTCATGGCTGGCTCTTGCGGCGACGTTCGCCATTCTGGGTGTGACCGCTTGGATGATTTTGGGCGACCTGCCTTCTCACCACCCTGAAAAACCCACAGCGGCTGTGTCTTCACCGCCGAAAGAATCCATCCGCCCGCAGGCAGTCGAAGAGGCCGCTCCGCAGCCCAAGGTCATCGAGCCTTCCCCTCCTCTTCCCCAGAACGTCGTCCCTCCGGCTCCGGCTGCGATCGTTGCCGCAGTCCCTGCACCGCCGCCTGTTGTTGCAAAAGAAGGGACGCCGGAAGATCATCTTGTTCAAAAGATGCCTGCGCTCGAACTGCCGAAGCCGCAGTTCGTGGCTTCGGTCGGCCCTCTGAGCAGCATCGCCACCCAGGAGACTGAACCCGTCGTCGTTCGCCGTGCCATTGCTTCAACACCACCGAGCGCCAAGCCAGTCTCGAAAGGAACCAAAAAAGCAGCGGCCAAACCGATGCATGGATTGCTCCGCGCCAACGCACCGATCCCTCTGACCCATGAGGCGGAGATGCCGAAGGTCAGTCCCCCACCGGCGGCGCCCGCCCCAGCGGTGGTGGCAGCGCCGCAGAAAACACCGCCGCCTCCCGCAGAAGCTCCGGCCCCGGCCGCGGATGCCGTCACGATTCGCCCCGCGATCGTTCCGACGGATGAGGAGATTCAACAGTCCCTCCTTCAACAGGCGAAATCATCGACGAATAAGCCCGACCGGCGCTGACGTCAGGAGAAGCATCGCGGCGAGACGCGCTGTAATTCCAGTCTGCGAGGCCCGTTTAGTGCCTGCTTTATGAAACATTATTCCGCAGGGCTTCCCTGGCATCTCGGCAGACACTTTTTACTCTCGGCAATCGCATCCATCACAGCGCTGGCCGCTTCTCCGGAGGCGCTCAAACAGCTGCCCATTGATGCGGGGAAAGTCGTGGAGGTGAACTCTTATTATGCATCCGCCAAGGATGCCGCGGGCAGGAATGAAGTACCGCGCACGGTTGTGAAGATCGTTCTCAATCCGGGCAAGGACTCCAACATCAATGTGGAAATCTCCCTGCCGGAAGCGGAAAAATGGAACAAGCGCTTCATTGGACTCGGCAATGGGGGTTCAGCCGGTCGCATCAGTTCGGGAAGTCTGGTGGGCTACACTGCGCGCGGTTATGCCGTCGCCACGACGGACATGGGCACGGCGCCGAACTCGGATTCAGGCATCGGCAAACCGGATGTCTGGAAAGACTTTGGCTACCGCGCCACCCACCTCATGACCACTGTTTCAAAGCAGGTCATCCAGGCTTATTACGGCCAGGCTCCCGAGTTTTGCTATTTCAATGGCGGTTCGACCGGCGGCCAGCAGGCCATGCAGGAGGCGCAGCGCTATCCCGAAGACTATGATGGCATCGTGGCGAATGTCCCTGCTCATTGCCGAACTCCGCTGCACGCCTATTTCCTGTGGAACGAACAGATCTTTCACAACTGCCCCTTCACCGCTGCACAGGAAGAAAGCATCATCGCCGCCGGTAACGAATACATGGCCTCTCAAGAAATGCCCCAGACCGCCGGCAAGCTCGTCTCGGATCCACGCTGCAACGAAAAAGATATCGCGGCAGTGATCGCGCTGGCACGCAAAAAAGATCCCACGCTTACCGACAATCACGCCGCCGCTCTGCGAAAACTCTTCGAAGGTCCGAAACACGCCATCACTGGCGAACGCATCTTTGACGGCATCCCCTTTGGCAGCAGCTTCAAAATCGCCCACGGTCACCTCTATCTTTTTCAGTGGGTCTTCGGCAAAGACAAGGACCTCATGAGCCTCGACTTTGGCAAGGACATCGACACCTACACGGAGAAACTCGGTCCTTATCTCAACGCAGAAAACGCGGATCTCACAGCCTTCGAAAAGCGCGGTGGCAAGCTCATCATGATCTCCGGATCAGCCGACTCATGTGTGCCCTACCACGCCACGCTCGACTACTACGAGCGCGTCATCCAGCATTTCGGCTCTCTCGAAAAAGCCGCCGCGTTCTGCAAATTCTACGTTGTCCCCGGCATGAGCCATGGACCCGGTCCCGGCATCAATAATCTGCCCGACATGCTCGGCCTCGTGATGACGTGGCGTGAGAAAGGCGAAGCTCCCCACACCCTCAAAGCCAAACGCGTGGTGGAGGGCAAAACCGAACTCGACTTTCCTCTCTATCCCTACCCGGAAAAAACGGTCTGGGAAGCGGGAGCCTTTAAGGCGGTAAGCGGACCGCGTGGTGGAGTGGAGCGCGTAGCTGAGAAGTTCAGGCCGAAGGCGGCTGAGTGAGGTCAACGGTCAAGGCTGGTCAAGCAGTCAAGAATCGGGTCCTGACCTCTTGACCACTCCTTGACGATCACTAGACCGTCATCCGATTCTCACGCCGCCACCAAATCATACCCACGCCACTCCTTCACCGTGACATCCGCAAAGCTGCCCACAGGCAGTTTCTTGTTCACGAAAACGGTGGTGTCGATGTCTGGCGCGTCCATTTCGCTGCGGGCCACGCCGGGCTCCTCAACGAGCACACGCATTTTGCGGCCTACCTGCGTGGTGTTGAAGCCTTCGATGCTGCGCTGGATCGCGCGCATGGCTTCGTTCCAGCGGGCCTTGCGGGTCATGTGATGGATCTGGTCTTCCATCTTCGCGGCGCGCGTGTCTTCCTCGCGGGAGTAGTTGAAGACGCCGGCTCGTTCAAACTTCGTGTCCTGGATGAACTGCAGCAGTTCGTTGAAGTCCGCCTCGGTCTCACCGGGGAATCCCACAATGAAGGTGGTGCGAATGGCGATGCCGGGGATGCCGGCGCGGATGCGCTTGATGAGATCCCGAATGTAAGCGCCGTCCGTCTCGCGCTTCATGAGGCCCAACATGCGATCGCTGATGTGCTGGAGCGGCATGTCAATGTACCGCGCCACCTTGGGGCTTTCGGCGATGGCCTGGATGAGGTCGTCGCTCCAATGCGCGGGATGGGTGTAGAGCAGGCGGATCCAGAAGTCGCCCTCGATCTTGTTCAGCTCACGGATGAGTGAGGAAAGGGATTCGCCCTTGGTGGAGTCCACGCCGCTGCGTGGCTTTGGACGCTCTTCCGTCCACTTGTCCATGCCAAAGTAGGTCGTGTCCTGCGAGATGAGATTGATCTCCTTCACGCCACTGGCGATGAGATCCCTCGCCTCTTTGATGATGCTCTCCTGCGTGCGGCTGCGGTGGCGGCCACGGATGCGCGGGATGATGCAGAAGGAGCATGGATGATTGCAGCCTTCGGCGATCTTGATGTAGGCCATGTGCTGCGGCGTCAGGCGGAAGCGCGGCGTGTCATAGTCCGGAATGTACTGCGGCTGGCGGGTCACCAGATTCTCCTGCTCGTGCTCCTTGGTGCCGACGAGCTTCTGAATGATCGGCGCCACCTGAGTGATCTGGTCCAGTCCGATGAAGGCGTCCACCTCGGGCATGAGGCCGGGCAGTTCCGTGGAAAAGCGCTGCGAAAGGCAGCCTGCGACGATGATCTTCTGGCGCGCACGCTTCTTCGATCCGGCTCGGCCGTCCACGGCATCATGCACTGCGCCCACGCTCTCCTTCTTGGCCATGTCGATGAACGAGCAGGTGTTCACGATGAGCACATCCGCGAGCTCAGCCTCGGGCGTCATGACCATGCCAGCCTGCTGGAGGTGGCCGATCATGATTTCCGAGTCGATGAGATTCTTCGCGCAACCGAGAGAGACGAGGCCGACTTTGATCATGGGGGCGCGCATCTTAGCTCCTTTGCGGCAATCGAAAAGGGGAAAGATGACCGACAAACGACGGTTCTTTCCCCAGATTCTGCTTGCTCTCAGGAAACCAGCACCGGCATCTGCTGGGGCGTGCGGCTGGTCGTCAGGTCAAACGGGCGCTCTTCGCCCTTTGGTTTCTGCACGGCTTTGGCCAGCGCCTTGCTCAATCCATCAAGCGAGTAAGGCTTGAGCATGATGTCCACCGGTGGTGTGCGGCCCTGGCTGAGGAGGGTGAATTCATCCGGATCAATGACGAAGCCGCTGCAGACGACCACGGGCACGTCGTTGCCCACGGCACGCAGCTCCTTGAAGGTGTCGCGGCCGGAAAGTTTCGGCATGTAGATGTCCAGCAGGACGGCGTCCACCTTCTCCTTGGTCCGCAGCAGGATGTCCAGCGCCTGCTGGCCGTCGCAGGCTTCCATCACGCGATAGCCCAGGAAGCCAAGCATGTTGGTGGCAATTGAGCGCACCGGCGCTTCGTCATCCACCACGAGAATGGTGGTCTGCGCACCCACCGGCGCATTGATGGCGGGACCATTGTCGATCGGCGTCTCCTCCTCGATCTGCTCAGGATTGTGCAGCCTTGGCAGGAACACACGGAACTCGCTGCCTCGCCCGACCTCGCTGTCAAACTCGATCCAGCCGCCATGCTCACGCACGATGTCCTGTGCCGTGGAAAGTCCAAGCCCGGTGCCTTTGCTGCCGGCCTTGGTGGTGAAGAAGGGTTCAAAGATGCGATGACGGTGCTCTTCGGAAATGCCATGCCCATTGTCACGCACCACCAGCATGACGAAGTCTCCGGCATCGGCGTCGCCCGGTTTCCCCGGCATGCGATGGGTGACGTTTTCGACGGCGATCTCGATGACGCCTTTGTCCGCAGGCAGAGCGTCACGGGCATTGAGGCAGAGATTGAGCATGACCTGCTCGATCTGCGTGGCGTCCCCGGTGGCGTAGGAGGCATCCATGCCGCCGCGCATCTGAATGGTGACGCGCGGGTCCACGCTGTGCTTGAGGAGGTTCTGCACGTCTGCCAGGAGGCGCTTGAGATTGGTGGCCTTGCGCACAGTGACTCCGCTGCTGCGGCGCGAGTAGCCGAGGAGCGATTTCACGAGTTCCGCAGCACGCGTGGTGGCGTGGTTCGCATTCTGCAGCTTGTCGCGCACACCAGCCTGATTGGATGCAGGTGTCAGCTCTGCGAGCGTGAGATTGCCACGGATGGCGGTCAGAAGGTTGTTGAAGTCATGGGCGATGCCCCCTGCCAGCTGGCCGATGGTGCCCATCTTCTGCGACTCACGCAGCTGATTTTCCAGCACCCGCATTTCGGAGCGGTCTTTGACGATCCAGATGCGGCCGATCACTTCGCCGGCATCCGTGCGCATCGGGCTGGAGCGCAGGGAGAAAACGCGGTTGTCATTGGAGACGAGCGGCGGCGTTTCGTTCTGGCCTTCGAGGCACGAGGCGCTCTTTTCGATCCACGCTGAAATGACGGCCTTTTCCTGGAAGCGTTCGACCAGCGCATTCAGAATGCGTGAGGCATCGCGTCCGGCGATTTCTTCGACAGGCTTGCCGAGGAAATCATCGAGCTTCACGTTCGAGGCGATGATGGAGCCCTGGGCATCCACCACCAGCACGCCCTCATCGCTGGCGGCAAAGAGACCCTGCAATGCGGTGAAGGCCTCGCGCAGCAGGCGCTCCGCATTGAGCAGGCGCTGGGCGGTCTGGCAGGCATGCTGCTCCGCTGCATTGAGCGCCTGGCGCTGCTTGGCAAAGATCATGTTGATGTCGCAGCGCAGTTTCCAGAAATCAGCCGGCAGCCATTCGGCGGACTGAGCATCAGGCGGCACGCCGCGCAGCACCGCCGTGGTGCCCTTCATGACCGCCGTCGTTGGCTTGAGCAGCCAGCCGGAAATCAGGTAAGCCGCCAGGAACACACCACCGCCGAGGAGCACGCCGGTAATGCCGAAAAACCATTCGAGCGGCTGTCCCATCATGCGGGTGGCTCCCATGGCCGGCAAAAAGCCAAACAACCATAGCGGGAACAGGATGCGGAGTCTCAGTGAGTTCATGGGAGTGAGATCAGGTGGTTGGGATGCGGCGGTCAGTTGGCGGATTGGGAATTGGCAGAGTTCTGGCGGCTGATGATCTGGTGCATGCAATGCTCGACGGCCGCATTGAGGTGTTTTTCCAGCCAGACTTCGATCTCCCCACGCAGTGTGGCGACACTAGCCTGCATTGACTGTCCGGCCGGAGGAACGCGTTGCTCCAGACGTTCCAGCCGGTCACTCAACGCGCTAACATTCATGGCGATCCCAAAAATGTCGTTCCGCAGCTGCTCGATCTGAGCCGGCAGATCGAGCCCCGTGGCTGTCCCCTTGGGAGATGGCTGGGAAGCAGAGGGGGCCGGGTGCAGCACCGTCGCCTGGAGATCCGCTTCCTGCTCGCTGTTGAAATACGGATTAGGAGTGGAAATCGGGGAATGGCGGCCATTTCCAGCAACCGCACGCGGCACCCGATCCAATGGAGCAGGCGAAAACGGGCTTCCCAGCGTGCCGGGCAGAGGCTCCGTGCTGACCACCCCTGGCGCGTGGTTCATGACCTTCTCAGAAACAGATGCCCCCTGAGTTTCTGAGGTGCTTTCGACCTCAGAACTTTGGCGTTGAGTAGAGAATGAAAATGGTAAAGGCATGCTTGGAATCAGGCAGTCCGAGTAATTCTATCAATATTAACAATAAAATCCATAATTATTTTAAACTAATTCGAAAGCCGCGCTTGTTTATCTTCTAAATTTCCCCTTAGACTAGGGCTTCATTCTCTGAACGGACTCACCACTCAGACCCTTTATTTTCAATACATTACATCAGAATAAAGAATCGTCTTATGCGGTTTTCCCCCACTCTGTGCTGCTAAAAAATCCATAACGGTTCTGTCTTCTTCAAAAAAACCCCCTCCTTGCGCGATGAACCGCCGTGGCTACCCTCTCTAGACATGGACGAACGTATTACTCAACGCTTGGAAAAACATCTGGCCAGCCAGGGGCTGCGCCGCACCAAGCAGCGGGATGTCATCGTTGAGGCTGCATTTGCCACCGATGACCATTTTAAAGCAGAAGAGCTGCTGGAAAAGGCGCGCAAGCTCGACAGCACCGTCTCACGCGCCACCGTTTATCGTACTCTGACACTGCTGGTCGAGTGCGGCCTCCTGCGTGAAGTGGACCTCGGCCGGGACCAGACCTACTACGACCCCAATTTCCTCGACAAACCCCAGCACAATCATTTGATCTGCCTGGACTGCGATCGAGTCGTTGAGTTTGAAGATGACCATACCGCCCTGCTGCACGACTGCATCACCCGTCGGCTGGGTTTCCAGCCCAGCCTGAAGAGCATGCGCATCGAAGCGCACTGCGAGCAGCTTCAGCGTCTGGGGAAATGCAGCTACCGCGATGCCAAGCTCGCGGCGGCAGGCTAGCTAGACCAGTTCTCGAAAAGATTGTCATTTTGACCGGCGAGCGCAGCGGTCCCAGTGGCAAGGCGGGAGCACCGCCTGCTATTTGAAAGTAACAGGCAAGCAACTAACGCAGCCAATGGGGCCGCTCCGCCGTCCGGGCAATGTGACAAGATTTTTGAGAGTTGGTCTAGGCCTAATGCCGCTAAGCAAAAGCTGGTTGGTGCCGGAAAAAGAGCGCTGTACAAATGAACTGCATGGTTAACTAAAGGCGGATGCCTGCATCATCCACACCTGATCTTCCCCCTGGCGTCTTTGCCCACACTCTCCGAGAT
>NZ_JBGANA010000025.1:0-118976 GCF_044222565.1 Prosthecobacter sp. | reverse complement strand
AGGCAGCGAGAAGCACAAACCCTTGATGGATAAAATATTGGAGTGGCAAAAACGAACTTCGCCGAAGCAGCCTCCCGACCAATTGCCCTCTCCAGACACAGATCTCAAAAACGCTGCTTAACTTCGGTATCCGGGTTCAAAGCGAATGCCGGCCACGGGATAGATCGCAGGGAGTTTTTTTTGCATCGTCAAGTCGTATCGGGCTGCATGTTGAAAGGACGGAAGGCGCATGGTCAATACGCTGCGAAACTGGCGCTTTGTGTCCTGCTTGAATGATTGTTCCCATCAGGCATTCAGGGAGTGGAAACCGCCACGCGGAAGCCGCGCAGCGGGGAGCGGCTGGAGTCCGACACCCTGGGGCTGATGTAGAGGTAGCGCGCGACAAAGCTGGGATTGAAATCCTGGACGGAGCCGCCGCGGCAAATGTGCTGATGGGAGCCCTGATCCTTGCTGTGTCCCAGCGCGGGTTGCGCACGGCTGTCACCGACTTCGGCATCTCCCATCCATTCGCTGACATTGCCCAGCAGACCGCGCAGGCCGAGACTCGAGGGAGCTGCGTCACGTGCGGAGGGAAGATGACCGTCAGCCTTTCCAAAAACGAGCGCCTTGGGGAGCCAGTCGTCCTCAAATTCCATTTTCAGTTCCGTGTATTCCTGCCGGGCGGCGAGCTCCCATTCATACTGCCATGGCAGGCGCACGATGAGAGGCGCATCCTTGGGAAGGGCTTGCTGGAGTTTTTTGCACCATTCGTCCGCCTCCTGCCAGGTGACGTTGGTCACGGCGGCATCTGGATTGGAGGCCTCTCCCAAGTCGCGAGGTGTGGGATCGATCAAGCGCCACTGGGCATGGGTGATTTCGGTTTCGGACAGAAAGACCGGCGGTATGGCAAGGGCAGGCCCGACTTCATCGAGCTCAAGCGAACTCATCGTGATGGCAAAGCGTTTGGAGGCAATCTGATGAAAGGGCAGGCTGCCGCCTTTGAGCTTCAACTGGGCATGAGGACCTTTGGACTGCCAGACGCCAGCGAGTTGGGTTGCCACGTCCGGCGCAGGCGCAGACGAATTTGCAGATGCAGGTGCTGGAGCAGGCTGGGGTTTTGCGACTGGCTCGGCCTTGGGAACGGGGGCTGGCTCAGGCCTGGCAAGAGCTGTGAGCATCGGCGTAGGTTTCGGCGCTGGTGGTGCAGGTTCCGGCTTTGTGAGGGGCACAGGAGCCGGCCCCGCTTTCGGTTCAGACGTGGGCTCCGGTTTGGTGGCTGCCGCAACCATGGGTGCAGGCTGAGGAGAAGGAGCGGGCGTTGGCTTTGACTCAGGTTTGGTGGCGGGTGCGGGAACGGGTGCTGCTTTCGGTTCAGGCGCGGGCTCCGGTTTGGTGGCTGCCGCGACCATGGGAGCAGGCTGCGGCGCGGGCGTTGGTTTTGGCTCAGGCTTTGTGGCGGCTGCGGGAGCGGGTGCTGCTTTCGGTTCAGGCGCGGACTCCGGTTTGGTGACTGCCGCGACCACGGGAGCAGGCTGCGGTGCGGGCGTTGGCTTTGGCTCAGGCTTTGTGGCGGCTGCGGGAGCGGGGGCTGCTTTCGGTTCAGGAACGGGCTCCGGTTTGGTGACTGCCGCGACCATGGGAGCAGGCTGTGGCGCGGGCGTTGGTGCAGCCTCGGGCTTGGTGACTGGGGTAGGTTGCGGCGCGGGAGTTGGCTCCGGTTTCGTGACTGCGGCAACTTTCGGTGCGGGCTGCGGCGGGGGGGTGGGCTTTGGCTCGGGCTTGGTGACCGTGACCGGTGCCGGAGCAGGTTCGGGTTTCGTGACTGGCGCGGGCTGAGGATGCGGTGTGGCGGCTGCCTGCGTGGAGGTGCTTGCAGGGGGATTGCTACTTGGATTGGCCAGGAAGAGCCAGGCGCTTACGCCGAGGCAGGTCACGGTCAGGAGGATCAAGGGCCAGCGCCGGGGGTGTCCCTCGCTGCGGTGGTCGCCGTTCTCGTTACTAGTAGGGTCAGGAGGGAGGTAGTTGCGTTCCAGAGCGCTCAGCAGGTTCTGCCAGTCAATGGGAGCCGCGTCGAGCAGCGGGCGTGAGGCGCTGGCCCACGGCTGGTTCACGCCGTCGATGAGGTGCCGCAGCTTGTCCGTCGCGGATTTGGCAAACTGATCTGCGTCCATGGGACAGGAGAGTCCCGCGGGCAGATTCAGATCTCCGTTTTCCAAAACCGTGGAATCCTCCCAGACGTGCTTGCTCACGGATTTCTGCTGCGCGACGGCAGCGGCGAGTGTCCTGGCATGGCGCAAACGCAGGGCTGCATCCGCGCCGGGCGCGCGCTCTTTCCAGAAGGAGTCAAAGGTGGGAGAAGGGTCGGGCATGACGGATCAGGCCAGGGGGGTGGTGAGGAGGGTTTGCAGTGCCGCCTGCTGCTTGTGCACCGGACGTCCGGTGGAGGCGTCAGCAAGGGTGATGCCACAGAGCCACTGGCGCAGCACCACGTCCAGCTGCCTTGCAGGCGTGAGCAGCGCGAGGCGGCGGCCTGCCTCATGATGCTGAGGATCGAGCTCGGTGAGGTGCTGCTTCAGCCAGGACTGCATGGCTGGCGTGCGCAGGGAGATCAGCGCGGCCAGAACCTTGTTGTCCACCGGCTGATTGCTCTGATTGAGCATGCGATCCGCTGTGGTGAGGGCGAGCCGGTCAGGCCAAGAACTTTGACTGGGGTACAACGTGCCACGCAAGCTGCCAAGGGCCGCCGTGTCTGCAACACCGGTCAGGTGCATCACCACGGAGCGCAGAAACGCCTCGTTTTCCACCAGGCATTTCGGGGTCGCGGAAGGATAGAGTTTCAGCGCCAGCTGCACGCCGGTCCACTGGCCGCTGTCGCTGAAAGTTTCCATCTGGCGCATCCATGCTTCGACCAGCTGGCGCTCCAGCTGCGGCATGTCACAGCCGAGGCGCTGGCAAAGAGTGCCGAAGTTTTGGAGGGTCTGCGCAGCATTGGTTGCTTTTGACCAGGCATTAAAAAGCAGGCGGCAGGCCCAGGCGGGCCAGAGGGCGCTTGCGCAGCCGCGGACGATCGCCACATCAGTTCCGGCAAAGACCGTGGCGGCGATCAATTCCAGACGCTGCACCGGTTTTTCGGAGAGCGGCGGCAGGCTGTCGAGTTCCGCCTTCTGCAGCGGGCTGCCGGTTTTAGGGAGTTGCAGGAGCGTGGCTTCGAGGCGTGCATGCGCCGCAGCCCCCTGGGCTATGCCAAGCGCCAGCGCAGGCTGATGCAGCTCCTTCCAGCAGGTGGCTCCCACGAGGCTTTTAGACTCCGGCAGCGCATGGAATTGCTTGAGCAGTACCGCGTCCAGTTCCGGTGCCGCGGCGGCAGAGAGCAGTCGACGTGCGCACTCGCGTGCAGCCTCGGCACGCCAGTCATGCTTGTCTGACTGCGCGCACAGATTCAGCACCTTGAACCACGTGGCAAAATCTGACCAGGGAGCCAGCGGACTCAAGGCGGTGAGCCAGTGCTGCGTCTCCTCGCTGATGACCTGCCAGCGCTGCAGGGCCTGGAGGGCGGAGGTCCAGCGCGGCTGGTCGGAGGCGAGTTGCAGCATGGCATCAAGCGCGAGATCGCGATAGGGCGCACCTTCCTCAGGGTGCTGCATCTGCGCTGCGAGCCAGTCGTCCACGAGATCACTCAAGGGCGGCGGCGCGGGCTCAGCATTGCCGGGAGAAATCCAGTGCTTGAGCGCGGCCCACACGATGTCTTTCACAAACGGCACGTGATCGCAAAGATGATCTGGATCGGCCAGCAGCCACTCCAGCAGCAGCGCGTGCAAAGTGCCGGGCACCAGACCGGGTTGCGGGACCAGCGGGTAGAGCAGGGCGTCGAGCTTGCTGACCTCCAGCGCCGGCACCGGGTGTTCATGCAGCTCGTCCACCAGGAGATGGAGATCGGCAAACCACAGCGCCAGTGCGCCGCCTTTGTCTACCTCACACCAGTGCGTGCCAGAGAAGTCGGGCAGCGTGGTGGCCAGGTGACGGGTGATGCCGTGCAGCAGGGAATCCTGCTGCACATTCAGTGGGGCCATCGAATCACGCAGCTGCTTTTCCCATGCGAGCGCAAAGGCGACACCGCGCTGCTGGCATACGGCATGAATCATTTCGGCGAGCAGTGGATGAAGATGGCCCAGCCAGCGGCCGATGTTGGGCAGTTGCTGTCCGGGCAGTTCACCGGCCAGCATTTCCACCAGCAGGCTTGGCAGAGTGGCTGGAGCGTGGCGTGCGGCCATGCCATGCACAGTCCTGACAAGCTGGTGCACTCGGGTGCCGTCCAGCGCCATGGCGGTACGGAAATCCAGCAGGCTGCGGCAGATGTCCATGGTGCCATCGTCTTTGGACAGAGTCACCACTCTGGCATAGACCGGGGCGGTGAGTCCCTGCGTGCCGAGCACGGGAGGCAGCAGCGAGCTGGCAAAGGGCAGCCGCAGGCTGGTGGGTGCGGCCTGCATGGCTGGCAGCACATGACTGGCCAGGTCCAGCCGGCCATGGAGCAGGGCCTCCCGCAGATCGGGGAAGAAGGGCATGAAGCTTTTCAGTTTGACCTGAGCAGGAGCGCTGCGCAGGCTGGCCTGCAGGCTTTCCCAGGTCACGGGTTTGGACCGCGCGGCGATGGCACGCACCAGTGCCGCGGCTTGCAGGAGCCAGGGCTCCGCAGGGGCGTCCGCAGCACCCTTTGCCGGTGGCTTGAGCGACTGGATGCGTGCCTTGGCGATGGCCTGGGTGGTTCTCCAAAAGGCCTGCACGCGCAGAGCGCTGGGCCCGTCGTGCTCCAGCCGCAGCCAGAGCCAGGCACTGCCATCCCGGCTGCTGGTGATCCCCATGGCCATGAAGCCCGCAGGGTTGCTGAAGGATTGCTGCGGCAGCGCTTCGACGCTGAGGGAGGTCAGTGGCGTGTCCATGCAGCGGCGCAACTGGGCGTGCAGCATGAGGTGGACGGTGGCACGGAAAGCATTCTCCTCGTCCACCGGCACGCCGCGTGCGCGGCCCTCAGCGCTCAAGACCTGGCGTGGCGGAAAGCGCAGCGAATCCAGCGGCACCTGCCACACGGGCTTTTCTTTGTCTGTGTTGGGTGGGAAAAAATCCTCGAGCCTCACCCAGTTCAGAATGGTTTGCTCGTCCAATGCCAGCGCCTCGCGCAATGTCTGCCGCCAGCCGCCTGCCAGGGTGAGGAGCCTGGCGCGGAAGGGGGCTGCAAGCAGGGAAAGCAGCGGCGCGGGCACATCGCCATCACCGGCGGCGTTGCACTGGCGCATGATTTCTTCAAACAGCGCGGAGAGGTATTTCTGCTCAGCATCGGGTGTGGCGCGGCTGCTTTTGATTTCGTCATGCAGGGTCTTGAGTTCTGCACTCCCAGGCTTCCAGAGAGGTGCGGCGCCATCCTTCGGCGCAGGCAGCGCGAAGAGCATGCGCGTGTTCCCTTCCGTCTGGTATTGAAACGCGGCGTAACCCAGCCCTGTCGATGGTGTGGAGGGAGTTCCGCCAAACCAGCCTTTGCTCTTCTTGGGCGCCACGGGTGCGGGGGTGTTGCGGCGCTGACGCCAGACGTCGAAGTCCAGCTCCAGCGTTGAGACATACGCGCCTTCTCTCGCACGCAGGTGGCTGAGCAGGGCCTGCGCCTTGGCTTCGCCGCGGAGATGCTGCACCCTGGCCAGCAGATCCAGGTCTGCATCGACGGCCTCATGGATCCATGGCAGCCAGGCATCGCTGCTCTCCGCTCGTTCCGCCAGGCTGTGGCGCGCGGCGGGCCGCAGATAGGACAGCAGCGCGACATCCGGATCTTTCGCGCCGGAGGTTCTGGCAGCCTTCACCGCCGTCTGCGCACGCAGGGCGTCGATGATGAACAAGGCCATGATGTCATCCGGCAGATCCTTCAGCCGCAGGGGCCATTGGGAGGACGGCAGATGCGCACCGAGGTCGAGAGCTTGGATCGAGTAGTTCATGGCAGAGGCATGGAGCGGGGAGAATTATTTGCGGCACAGCAGACGCACCTGCTTTTGCAGGCGACGCCAGAGCACTCGGAAGCTGGCGGGCTGGAGCATGTAACTTTCCATGGCGGCGCGGCCACGCAGCAGCGAGTGGATGCGGCGGCGGTTGTCAGTGACTTCCTTGTCCCACTCGGCGCAGACGAGCGGCGTGTTGACCAGAGCCTGCAGCGGCAGTTCCAGGTGGCGGACGGCTTCGAAGACCGGGTTGTTGGCATCCTGCAGGCCGTGCTCGCGTTTGTTGACCGCGACATCGCTGTCGCGCGCCGCGATGTCGCAGAGGGTGACACGATGGCGGTTCATCACATCGAGCAATGAAGGCGCAAAGGAGCCCGCGGGTTCGAGAAAATCGCTGATCATCGCCACGGCGCCGCGACCACGTACGTCGCGCAGCACGCTCTGCAGGCCGGTGGCGAGCGTTTGCTGGGGTTCATGGATCTGCCAGGCCTGCGGCAGCTCCGCCATCATCTCCACCAGGTGGGCTTCCAGCCGGTCCAAAACGCGGTTGGCAAAGGCACGCGGGCGGCGCTCCTTCAGCACCTCCACATGCCTGCCGCCGGCGCGTATAAAGATCACGCGCAGGCCGAGGCCGAGCCCTTCCGCCAGCGCCTGGATGCCACCGGTGAGAGCCACCAGCGCAGCCACCTTCGTGTCAGCCGGAGACTCCAAAGTCCAGCTCCGCGGCGAGTCTTCGAGCATGTGGCCGAGGCTGCCGGTGAGCAGGCTGCGGCTGAGGTCCACGATGGTCACGCATTCGCTTTCGATTTCCAGTTCCGACGGCACGCGGCGCAGATCCTGATCCATCAAGGCCTGCATGATCGGCTTGCAGGAGAGCGAAAGCGCGGAGCGGCGGTCAAGGTGGGAGGGACTGTCATTGAGCGTGAACACCACCGGCGTGAGCGGATTGGGGCCGATGGGTTCGATGCGCTTGCTGTTGAGGTCTCCCGGACTCAGCGAGTCCAGCGTCAGGCCCAGCGAGGCGCGCACGCGGCGGCAGAGCCCGCGCACGCTGGCTTTCCAGTTGATGAGTCTTTCGCGCCACTGTGCGTCGGAAAGATGGATGATCGGGGCCTGGGCCATGACGGATTACCGGGTGGGGAAGAAGGCGGAGATGAGCTCTTCGACGACCTGGTCGGTCGTGCGATTGGCGGCCTGCGCCGAGGGCGTGAGGCGGATGCGGTGGCGCAGCACCGGCTTGAGCACATAAATCAAATCCGCCACGTCAGGATAGCCCGCGCGACCCTCCATGAACGCGCGCACCAGCACGGCACGCGTGAGCATGATCACCGCGCGCGGCCCCGCGCCGCTGAGCACCGAGGGGTAGCGCTCGCTGGAGGTGACGCGCAGCAATGTTTCAGCGATGCGTTTTTTCTCCGCGTCCTGGGACCAGGCCCATGCGCGCAGCTTCGTCTGTGCGGCGCGGGATTCATCGGCGGCCTTGCTGTCTCCCGCTTCGGCGGACCAGTCCGCTCCGCCATCGTCCGCACTGGCGGAGCGCAGATGGGTGAAGGCCACGATGTCGCGAATGGTGGTGGCCAGCGCTGTGCCGGAAAACTGGTTCATCGCTTTTGGGCCGAGCAGTTCCATCCTGAGGGTCGCCATGAAGACCACCGCTTTGAGCTGGAGGTACACCTTGCGTTTCTTTTCGTCTTGAAGGCCGAGGACGGTGGCGTTGAGCATGTCTTCCGCACCGAGCTGCAGTCTCGTTGGCGGTCGTGGTGCACGCACACCTGCCTGCTCGGTCTGGATCTCCTTCATCTGCTTTTCGGTGGGGTAGGAAACGAAGAGCTCCGCGAGGAAACGGTCCAGGCTGGCCTCACCCAGCTGATAGGTGCCCTCCATTTCCCACGGGTTGCGCGTGGCCAGCACGGAAAGGCTCTGCGGCCAGCGGCGCACGCCTTCGTCGTCCTGCACCAGCCATTCCTTTGCGTGTTCGAAGAACGGGGCGATGGCACCTGCCTCCACCGCTTTGGCATAGGTCTCCAAAGCCTCCGCCTCGGCTTCGGTGCGGATGATGCGGGTGGCGCGGGAGGGCGTGCTGACCTGGCCTTCCTGCATCGCTTCCAGCAGCGCGCTTTGCACCTTGGCGGGAGCGCGGTTGATTTCATCCGCGAGGAGCAGGTTGGTGAAAATCGGACCGGGGATCTGCTTGATCATCGGCTCATGCGTGGCGGGATTTTCATCGAAGATCTGCGAGATCAAAATGTCCGAGGGCATGATGTCCGGCACAAACTGCACGCGTTTGAAATCCAGATTCCACAGGCGCGCGACGAGGTTGCAGGCAAAGGTTTTTCCCAGGCCGGGATTGCCGGTGAGCAGACAGTGGCCGCCGGCGATGAGCGAGAGGAAGAGGAAGTCCACGACTTCCTCCATGCCGACGATGCCTCCGGGTGCGGTGGCTTTGTTGTACAATTCCTTATATGAGGCGTAGGCTGCGGGTAGGTTCATGGATAATGATGGGGAGGAGTTGAGAGCGGGATTTCAGTGCTGTGAAAAAATGTTTAGCGGACGGTGGTGGAGCGGTGCCACAGGCCTGCGGCAAGCAGCCAGAGGACCAGCCCGATGCTCAGTGAACCCGCCCAGTCAGAGGGCAGCCATGCTTCGGCGTAGCGGCGCACCGGCAGCAGCAGCAGCCAGCCAGCGGCAATGCCCGCGAGCACAGTGCCCAGCAAAGCCATGGCCGTTTCCAGACGTGGACGCTCGATCAAACCGCGAACCTGACGCGGCTGGCGTGAAAGGCTGCGCAGCGTGAACAGGCAGAGAATGGCGACGAGGGCAAACAGGATGACCGTGAAGCGCCCGAGCAGCCGGACATCTCCGCCGAAGGCCCAGGTCTGCGCCAGCAGCACTGAAAGGCATGCGGCGAGGAACATGGCCACCAGCAGGCCGGCCAGCACCAGAAGCAGCACATGCCACCATTGCGGAGCGGAGATGTAGGAGCAGAGCCAGTTGCGCACACGCAGGGAGGCGATGCGGGCGATGAGCCAGGCAGGCAGCGCCAGCAGTGCCAGAACACTCCAGCGCGCCGCCACGGGCAGTGGCATGCTGAGCAGCGCGGTCATCTCCTGCGACTCGCCTTCAGCGGAAAGTTTTTCGGCGATGCTTTCCGCCAGACGCGCACGCTTTTCAGCATCCTGTTCGAGGGATTGATACCAGCTCTTGCGCAGCTCGGCGAGGTCGCGTGGCCGGTCACCGGGGGCGGCATCGGCCAGGGTGAAGCTGCCTGCCGCATCGTCCAATGCGGTGGTGCCGGGGAAGCCGCGCGCAGTGCTGAAGACGCCATTGCGGCCATCAACGGAAAGGCGTGCGAGACGCTGCTCCGGCAGATCTGCCACGGCGGCACGCGCATCGCGGCTGGGAGTGGGAGTGAAGAGCACCAGCCAGCCGGAGCTGATCTGGTCGGCGCTGCTGCCAGCGAGCAGCCCGCCCGCGTCGCCATCGGAGAAGAGCAGACGTTTGACCTCCGCCTGCGCGGGTTCGCGTGTGATGGGGGGCAGGCCAGGACCGGGCAAATCCCATTTCCAATGCCGGCGGAGCTGCTGGCGGACATCCGCCGCGTTGTCCGCCGTGAGAGCACAGGAAACCAGCGGATCGGTGCCTCCGCCTTCGCCGGCGGGGTAAACGCGCAGCATGGCCTGCCCGCCCGCCTGCGGCCCGGTGGACATGCCGCTGCCGGACCACGTGGCCCGCAGCGCACGCCACAGGCGGCCAAACCAGCCGCTGTCCGCAGCCTCCGCGAGGACCGCGCCATTGGCATGAGGCAGGCAGTGCACGACGACCTCTTCAAACAGGAGACGCAGACCGGGCGGCGTGGCACGGTGGTCAGGTCCCACAATGATCCGGTCGGTGGCCAGACTGCTGTAGGTCAGGCTCGGGCCGGCGGTCGCCATGCCGAGCACCAGCAGCACTCCCGCGAGACTGGCCAGGAGTGCGGTGACTCCGCGATGGTGCAGAGCCTTGATGCCTTGCAGCCTGGCTCCTTTAAGTGCGCGCAGCAGAAGGAAAAGCAGCAGCAGCAGCACGGTGCCAAGGCAGACGAAAAAGATGAGGCCGGGCTTGGGCATCCAGAACCACGGCCCCCACTGGGCTTTCATGTTCAAATCATAGGGGCCGGCTTCAATGGCACGGCCATCCAGCCAGAGCTCCACCCGCAGATGCTGCGGTTCGGTGGCTGAACGCTGGACGCGCAGTTGCCCCTGGCTCTCCGGTCCGCTGCCTTCGGTTTTGGGCAGCACGATGGAGTCTGGAAACGCGACCCATGCCTCCGCAGGCAGCTGCGTGGGCAGCCAGGTGACGCGGCGGCCCTTGGTCTGCTGCCGCAGCCAGTTCCCCAATAGCGTCCATTGCGTGGGAGGATGCTCATCCTTCTTGGCTGCAGGTTTGGCGGCAGACGGCGCGGTGACCTGAGCCTGGGGCAGGGGAGTCCATCCAGTCCAGCCCTGCGCCTGGGGCAGCAGCTTGCCACGGGCATCCATGAAGTTTTCGACCGGATGCTGGAACATGCATTCGTGCAGCTGTGCGGCCACCCCGGCCGGCAGTGCGGCCAGGGCAGTTTCCAGATCCGCACGTTCCGCCCAGGCGCGCAGCGTGCCATCGCGCTCCTCCGGGGCAAAGCGGCACCACACGGGCATGACGCGTCCGGCTTGTTTCAACCAGCGCAAAGTCTCCGTGGCCTTGCCTTGGGAAGGAGCCAGCACTTCGCTGATGAGCAGGGCCAGCAAGGCATCCTTCTGCTTCACGGTCTCCAGCTTTTTAGGTGCTGCCTCGGGCGGACAGAGCAGGGCCAGCGCTGCATGCACGCGCGAAGGTTTCTCCGCGCGGAATGCCGGACGCAAAGCAAAGCGGTAGTCGCCATGTGCGGCGCTGAGGGGCTCGGGCAGATCCGCCTCCTTTTCCCAGGCGGCGATCTCGTCTTTGCCGGCTTCGAGGCGAAGCCAGCTTTGCTGCCCGGCCGTGAGACTGCCGAGCGCGGCGGGCTCGGCCAGCCAGCGCTGCAGCAGAACGAAGTCGTAGGTGGCATGCAGGGGATTTCCCAGCCACTCCGTGCTGCTGTCCCAGCCGAAGCGGTTTTGTGCCAGCCCGCCATCACGGGCGCGCTGCAGGCGCTGCACAATGCGCGGGCTCTGCATCTTCTGCTGCATGGCCTTGTCCTCGGGCATGAGGGCGAGATCTCCGATCAGAGGGGCGAGCAGCGGCCGCAACGCCTCCAGCTTGTCATCGAGAACGGAGGGGATGTCCGGCATGAAGAGGGCGTCCAGAGCATGACCGCTTTCGTCCGCCTGCGCCGCCATTTGATTGAAGCGCTGGGGCACATGCTCGGCCTTGGTCCAGACTTCGCGCAGATGCTCGCGTTGGGACCACGCCTGACGGACAGCGGGCGCGGCATCGCCCTTGTCCAGTTGCTTGAGCAGGGTGGCATTGATCTGCTTGAGTTCGGCGATCAGTCGCTCCACCTCGGTGCTGCCCGCCTTGTCCCATGCCGCGCGTGCACGATGCAGCAGGCCGGGAGGTGCGGACTCAGCGCCCTGGAGCAGAGGCATTGAGATCAGGAGAAAAGAGAGCCACAAGCAAGTTTTCATGGCTTGGCTCCTCCTTTGGCTTCGGGTTCATCGGTGCCGAGGAAGCGTCTGATGGGCTGCGGATCATTCGGCTGGCCGAGTGACTCGATCCAGGAGACGAGCTGCAAAAACGGCATGGGTGGCTCGGCGAGCTCCTGTTTGCCGCGCTTTTCAAATTCATCCAGCGGAGCCAGCAGGTAGGCGCACTCCTTGCGCTCGGGAACCTTGCCTTCCATCAGCGGGCGCAGCAGGTCTGCCGTCTGGCTGCGGCAGGCGCGCGCCAGACGGCTGTCCGACTCTTTGGCCACCGGCTGAAGCAGCAGCGAACGCCAGCCGCCAATGATCTGCTGCACACCTTCGCGCTGGCGCTTGATGTTGGTGACCGGTGGTTCGCCGACGACGCGCGGCGGATCGTCCTCTGGCCGGAAGAACAGGTCCGAAAGCACAGGCAGCATGTCGCCGGCAAAGTGGGAGTCCTCCGAGGTGAGGGCGGCATCCACAAAGTGACGCCACTCCGGGCGCTCCTTGGCGCCGTGCTCCACGAGTTCAAACAGCAGCGCCGCGATGACCTTGGGCGTGGCGCCGCCACCGAGCAGCCCGCGGCAGCCAAGCGCTGGTGCGGCCGCGAGCAATTGCGCATGAGGCAGGGCGCTCGCATCCCGCAGCTTTGCAGGCAGTGTTTTATCACCATCCGCACAACGCGCCGCGAGGGAGAGCGCATCGGCGAGGCAGGCCACGGGGCGGTCGCGATTGTCCTGCGCTGACAAACCGGCGTCAAAGCGCGTGAACCACCGATCACGCACCGCGATGTCGTTGGGGCCGGACTGCAACAACGGCGCCTGCTTCATCGCCTGCACCGCGCCGGCAAAGGCCGCGCTGGCGAGTCCTTCCGCATTCGCCTGATCCTCGTGCTTCGACTCGCAGAGGCGGCGCAGATCAATGACCTCGTCTTCAATTCTCACATGGAAATCGAGCATCTGGTCCGCGCGCTCCACCGGCTCGGCACAGATCGCCTTGAGCAGACCGCACTCCGCCTCGCCGAGGCGCATGAGCTCCAGCCTCATGTCGTGCACTTTGCCGCCGGCTTTGGCGACGGACTCGGTGAAGTGGTCGCAGCGTTCGAGGAAGCCGGGGGTGATGATCGACATGAGGGTCAGCGCGGGCCACCATTTGACCTTTTTGCCCGTCTTCACATCGTCGCCCTCGCGCTCCAGAGGCAGCCAGCCGTTGCCCTTGGTGAAATCGTAACGGCTGAAGAAAAGCTGGTAGTCCAGCAGTGCAAAGAATCGATGAAGCCGCTCTTCGTCTCCGGGCTTGGAGGGCTCTGTTTTGGAGAGCAGCTTTTCAAACGCACGCCGCAGGCGCAGGTACGGGCGGATGGTCTGGTCATTCAAGCTTTCGAGCCGGCGGCCAAACTGCCGCGCGATGGTGGGGCGGTCGATGCTGGAAAAATTGACCACGGGCAGCAGCGTGCCGCGCGCGCCGGGGTCCTCGGCGGAAGCCGGGCGGCCGAGCATGGAGTCGATGTCCTCACGCGCCTGCTCCATTTCGCTCAGGGGCTCCGTGCGGAGGCGCTCGGCCTCCATGCGGCGGCGTTCTTCGACGATCTCATTGAGCGCTGGCAGCAGATCGGGTTTGCGTGCGCGGCTGTCATCGATGCGTGCCATCGCGGGCAGCCAGTGGGTGTCGTCTCCCGTCGTGGCATCCTTGAGCGCCGGCGGTGGCGGCAGGGTGCCGAAGGACACATCCAGCCGAGCCAGCGCACGCAGGATCCGCACATGGAGGTCATCGCTGAGACCCGATGAATCCAGCGCGGCGATCAACTGCGGACCGAGGCTGCATTTCAACCGATCCGCGCGCGTGATCGTATCGCCGGGATTCGTGCTGGCGTTGTTGAGCTTGGCGTCGTTGGGCAGGAACAAAGCGGAGCGCGAGATGAAGAGCCACTGCTCCAGATTGGGCGAGGCTTTGACCAGCTTTTCCAGCAGCGTGAGACGGGGCAGGGCCACCGAGCGGCGCACCGGCGCGGTGGAGGGTTCGGGAGTTTCAAACTTGAACGGCAGCGCCTGCGGCTTGGAACCGATGAGAGCCTTCCATGGCAGCGCGTTGCCTTTCGCTGCCGTGCTGGTGCGGAACGGACCGCGCTGCCTGTCTGCTGCGTTGACGAGGTGATCGATCCAGGGCAGCTCCGGCCACAGGTCGGTGTCGGGCACATGCTCCAGAGCCAGCATGGCGAGCGCCTGCAAATCCGGCACATGCCCGGCGGGTGCCAGGCCCTCTTCCAAGGTGCCGGGCTCTGGCGCGGCGCTCTCATGCAGCAGGCGTTTGAACAGAGCAAGATCCGCATTCACCGACCACTGACCGGCAAAAAAATGCTCGGCACGGCCCAGCCAGGGATTGTCAATTCCGACCATGCGCAGATGACGACTTGAGAGATGAAACACGGCCTGCTTTGCATCCAGCGACTCCTGCGTGTTCAGCGCTTTAAACACCTGGGTGTAGCGTTCGCGGTTTTTACCGAGCCACTTCGGATAAACTTCGCTGTCGGCATCCTGGGCATAGAGTGTGGCAAACAAGCCATGTACGCGGACAAACGGCAGAAGCAGCTCATTGAAGATCATGCTGCCGATCTCCTGAGTGTGCTCCGCGAGGTCGAGGAAATCGCGGTCGGTGAGCAGTTCTTTGGCGAGTCCGGCCTTGCTCTGCACCTGCTCGGCGGGCCAGCGCAGAATTCCTCCGCCTGGTGTGGTGGCCCAGGCGGCATCGTGTTCTTCCGCGAGTTCAAAGAGGCGGATGCGCATCTGGCGGCAGACTCCCAGCACCCATGCCTTGGGCTCGGGCACCAGAGAGGACAGCGCCCCCTGCAGGCGGATGGCGCGTTTGAAGCGCAGGGTGAACTTGTTCACCAAGGCCTTGCGCTCCGTGCCTGGCGTCGCACCCGGCGTGAGCTGGTCCATCACCTCATTCACGCCCTGCTGCAGATCCTCTAGCAGGGACCGCAGAGGCGCGCAGTTGCGCATGTCCACATTGGGCCGCGCACAGGCGCGCAGGTGCTGGATGAGGGGATCCATGCGTTGCAGGGATTTCTCCACGGCGTCTTCATTGGCCTCGACTTCACGGTAGAGCCGCAGATGCTCGCGCAGCAGACGATCCAGCAGAGAAGAGCCGATGTGCGTGTTGATCTCGCTGATCTTGGCGCTGCGCGGTGAGATGAGATTGCGGTAAACGGCGTCGGCAAAGTCGAGGCGTTGCAAGGAGGCTGACTCATAGGCTGGCTGATGGCCCGTGCCTGCCGCGAGGTTGTTCAGCGCGATGGTTTCACGGTGGGCGGGAATCCAGGTGCCGCTCGTGGTGTCGTCCAGCACCGCGCGGGCCTTGAGGGAGTCACGCAGGGCGGCTGCGGGCTGGAGCAGTCGGGTAAAGACAGTCTCCTCCAATGGCTTCAAGGGGTAGTAGTGCGTTTTCGCGAGGGTGTACATCTGCCCGAAGTGGTCGGCGGAGAAGCGCTCCAGCGTGTCAAACATGTCCCGTGCGATCCCTGATTCCTTGAGCCAGCGCTGGCGCAGCGCGGGCACGTTGCCGTGCAGCCAGACGAACCATGGCACCTCCTGCGCGGGCTGCAGTCCGTCCTTCACGGCGGAGATGGAGAGATGCTCGCCGAGCGTCTCCAAGGCCCAGGCGCTTCGGCTGTTGCGCTGGTCCGCATGCTCACGGGTCTCCCTGGCAGCCTTGGTAAAGAAGGCCGCATTGCCGGCGCCGATCTCGGCGAGGGGCACCAGCGCATCGCCGGCATCCTGCCATTCGGACACGCCGAGGCTGAAGAGGCGCGTGCTGATGAGCCTGCGCGCCGCTGCCAGCGACGCGCCCAGTTCCTTGTGGTAGGTTCTGGCATCTCCTGCGGATGCGGTGTTCCAGTATCTTGTGGTATAGTTTGTCTCGACCAGCTGCGCATCGGCGCCCGAGCTGAGGGCGCGGAGGAACTCATAGCGCGCCGCCACGCCTGTGCCGGTGGATTTCGGCTCCAGGCCCGGAAGCAGCGTGGCCTGCACGGCCTGCGCGGGCAGCCACTGCTTCACTTGCGTTCGGAAGGCGGCGTCTTCATGCGAGGCCGGGAGGGTGCCGCCGTTGACGATGAGCGCCGACAGCTGCGCACGATCACTGCCAAAGGGATGAAACATGGATTCGGCGGTCCTGAAGAACGGCAGCACGCCGCCGGTGCCGGTGATGAAGCGCTGTACGAAAGCCTCACGCACCATAGTGGCGGCAAGCGGCGCGTCGGAGCTGCGGGTCAGCGGTTCCGCGGCCTGCAGCATGTTTTCACGGTTGAGCTGCAGGGCGAACTTAAGGCGCAGGAGCAGGTAGCCGTTGGGGTTCGTCCCCGCGGCGCCCGCCGCCGGTGGAGGCGGGGCGGGCGCTTGTGCGAGAGCCTGTCCCGTCAGCAGGATGAACAGGAGTTGGTGAAGCCGGGAGTGCATGACCAGAGGGAGGAAAACGAATTACTTTTTGTTCGCTGCCTTGACCTTGGGTTCAGACTGGGCCGGTGGCGGCACTGCGCTCTTGAGCCACTGGCTGAACTCCTCATTCAGCGGATCTGCCTTGTCCAGTGTCGGCACCGTGGGCTGCGGGTCATTGGTGACGACGGCGAGGGCAAGCTGCAGCTCATCGAGATTCAGGACGCCATTCTTCGGCACCGGCGGGGCCAGCTTGATCGTGGTGGCACCAATGACGGCCTCCAGCCCTTTGCTCCAGGAAATGACACCGTTGGTGAGGGGCAGCGGCACGGACCACTGGGTGATGTCACGTTTCGGGTCCAGCATGCGCGCTGCGGAACCGTAGAGGAAGCTGCCGCGTGCGCGGGTGGCGGACGGTGATTTGTCTCCAGAACCGGAGGTGGAGTCGATGGCACCGCAGACGCCCAGGTCCACGAGATCGTCGGTGAATTCCTTGGCGGTGTTTGTGGCGCCGGCACGCAAGGCCAGCGCGGCAATGGCCAGCTCCTCCACGGCAAGCTCGGGGAGCTGGCTGCGCCGTGGCTTTTGCAGAAAGAGCTCGCGGTTCTCCAGGCAGCGCTGCACCCAGGAGCGCAGCGTGCGTGCCACGGTCGCGGCGTCATCGTCCTTGCCCAGCGGCCAGTTGTCCGCACCCAGCTCTTGCTTGAGGCGGTTGAGCAGCGCGTCGTCCGCGGAGACGCGGGTGAGCTTGTCAGACTCATTTTCAAAATGATTGCGAATGCGGCGTGCGCGATCGCGCAGGGCGGCATCCATCCCGGCGGGCATGTTCATGGCATCATTCGGTGGTGCTGTGGGCCGCGCGATCATGCCGCCGATGACGGCGGAGGTGCGTGGCGAGTCGCCATTGTTGTCACCACGGTAGGGACCGCCGCCAATACCGGGAGCATCTTCGTAAGGCGTCAGATTCTTTGGCTTCTTCGTCGTCGCCACGCCGCCGGATTTCATGAAAATGACCACATCATTGATCAGCGCCAGATCGGAACGCGCCTTGAGGTTTTGGTGAAAGCCGGTGCCTGGGCCGCCGACAAGCTCCAGCACGCCCGCACCGGCAAAGAACAGCGGCTCGATGCCTTCGATCTTCACCGTCTCGGCTGATTTCGCACCCGCCTTGCCGACGAAGAGTTCGTCTCCTGGCACGAGCTGGTAGGCGTAGCTGGTGTGCAGGCGGCCATCATCCCCCTGCACGGGAAGGGCCTGGCTGGGAGCGACGACGATGGAGGCCTTGTTTGAATGGATGTGCAGCATCTGCGTGATCACGCCTTCGCCCACTCCGCGCAGCTCCGTCGGGGTGATCATTTTTTGAAACACATCGTAGGAGGCGACGACGCTGCCCACGGCCTTGACGACGGGCAGGCCGGAACCGACCGCGAATTCATCACCACTTTTCGCCACTGCGGCGATGGCTGAAGGCTGTTCCGGCTCAGGCTTCTTGGGGGGGGAAGGCAGCTTCGCCTTGCTGAGCATGGAGGCGGCTGCGAGCGAGCCGATGCCAACATTGTACTGGTGGCGTGCACGGGCGTCGCAGCGCACGAGCACCGTGCTCTGAACCACCGGGAGGTTGACGTTTTCGATGCTCACAAATCGTTCGGCCGGGGCGGACACGATTTCAACGCCGTCAATGGTGGCAAGGATGGGGGTCTCGCCGTCGGGCTGCCATTCAGCGACGACTTTCTCGCCCTTTTTCACGGTGGCAGCCCGGCGTGGGCGCGTTTTGTGGGTGGCTTCATCCCAGGCCAGCAAGGGGGTTCCCCCGGAACAGAACAGCGGGACCACGCCGCCGGATGGAGCAGTGATGGTCAGGCGCACGGCCTCGCGCAGGGTGCACATCTGAGTCTTCAGAATCCAGGTGGGGAACGGCCGCCAGGTGGGATACTGCCAGCCATTCCCTTCAGGGCGTTCATGGTAGGCCTTCAGCACGGTGGCATTGGCGGTGCTTGGATCGCATTGCAGATTCGGCACCAGCATTCCCACCTGGATGGGCTTGCCGTTTGCCTGCATCACAGATTCGGTTTCAGCAAGCATGGCCACGTCCGCATTGCGGCATTCGACGATGACGGCGGTGGCATTGGCCTGCGGGCCGAGGAAGACGACGACGTTGTTCGCGTGCATGGCCTTGGCATCGTCTTCATGTGTGAGCGAGAACTCGATGAGGTCCACTGGCTGCTCGTGGTTGTCGATGCTGGTCAGATTACCCTGACGCTGCCCCAGGGCCCAGGCACCGCAGCCATTGGCCAGAGACTCGGTGGCGGTCCAGATGCCGGTGGTGGACGTGTCGATGAAAATCTCCATCGGCAGTGCGAGCAAAAGCGTGCCCCCGGCGGTGGGCGGCAGCACGTTTTCCTTGGCATCCGCACCACGCTGCCCTTCGAAGGCGAGCCTGGCGCTGCGTTTCACCTGCCGGTGCATTTCGACCTCGGTGACGGTGAAAAACTCCTCGGTTTGTGAGCCGTCCAGTTTCACAGAAGTGCCTTCATGCGGATGACCAAGACGCAGATGACCAAGCACGCGGCTGCCGGGGATGACCTCGGATGCAGGCACCTGCACGCGTTTGCCATTCTGTTCCACGATCACCAGCGCATTGGCCTGGAAGCCGGTGATCGGTTTGCCATCACCCACAGGGTTGATGGAATACAAGGGGATCTCGACGCTCTCGTACAAAGGAGTCGCGCCCTCGGCTGGATGCACGCGGCCCATGTTTTCCCAGCGGACGCTGGCCATGACGATGGCCTGCTGGCCTTTGGAATAGGTGGGGCGTTCGGGTAGGGTGAGCTTGGGCTCCCGGCCTGCAAGTGCGATGAGGTCTTTGTAGCCTTGGCTGTCGCGCAGCACCTTCTCGGCTTCGCCCTTGCCCTTCTCACGCCACGCCGTCATCAGGGGTTGAAAGGAGGAGCTGGTGGCGGCCACGGCCACTGCGCGAATGACTACGGGATCGGCGCGCAGCAGCGTGGGCTCAGTTTCATCCAGCGTGGCGCCGAGCTTGAACTCGGGCAGCAGGGTGTTCATGGAGCGGCGCTTCAGCCAGTCTTTGATCTCGCTGGTCTGCTTTGCCTGCACCTCGGTCCAGGCCTTCGCGGAATCTTCCGAAGTCAGGGTTTCGAGCTTGGCAGAGAGGGCGACGACTTGGACCATCCAATGAACCGCCCCCTTGGGGGTGGCATCCACGGCACGTTCCAGGCGGTCAATGGCAGCCGGGTGGGTGGGAACGAGCTGGCGCAGGGTGAAAGCTTGATTTTCCCAGGCCGCATCCCAAGGCTTCGTAACGAGGGATTCGAGACTGTCGTCCGTGGTCTTGGCGACGCCAGTCTTCAGCGCTCCCCAGCTGTCAAAGGCATTGCGCACGAGGGTGATGGCCTCGGCGGAACTGGCCGTGCGCAGACGCTGGGTAATGCCCTTGCTCTGCGTTTCCAAAGCGGCGACAATCAGCATGGGTTCGAGCACATCGGTGGGCGTCCACGCCAGGTTCTCCGCGGCTGCCTGCTCGGCTGCGATCAGCGCTGCAGTGCCTACGGCAATGGTGGAGTAGCTGTTGCGCAAGTCCGGCTTCAGGGTGCTGAGCACGCGGAGGTAGGTCCATGTCCAGCGCTTCACCGCAGGGGAGGACTTTGCCCATGCGAGCTCGCTGGCATTGTAGCCTCTGTTGTTGTCCCCGGACTTGAAGTTCCAGATGATCGGCAGGTCGCCGGCCGGAGTGTCGTTGGTCCATTCATCGTGCAAGGCAGCAGATGGCATTTCATCCCCAAAGCAGGCGGTGAGGTCTTCGCCCGCAAGGCCGAGAAAGCCGCGTGCCTCCGAGTCAGGAAAGGTCGGATGTATTTCCTTGATGGAGTTCATCATGGCAGCCCGGGCACCGGCACCCGGTGGGGCATCTGTTGCGGCGGGTGCTGCTGCAGGTGCGGCGGCGGGTGCGGCGGCTGGTTCTTGTGCCAGAGATGGCAGCGCGAGGAGTGCCAGCAGCAGCGTCAGGAGCAGGTGGGGCAGTGAGAAGAGCTTCTCACCAAGAGACGGCTGCGGGCTGTGCCGGAGGTTATCGGCGGGTGGAGTGGGGATGCGTGTGTTCATAAGTTAATGAATGCTGTCACGGTCTCTGGGGCGCTGATTGGGGCGGGCTTTCAGTCGTGGTGTATTTTTTTCAGGGCTTCATTGGGGCCGCCCTCACGGTCGGGCTGCGCAGCTCGATGAACACGGCGTTGGGCAGGCGTGTCGAGGCGGGTCTCAGCTCCAGGGTCAGGCCGCTGAGCAGGCGGGTGAGCTTGTTGGCGGGGACTTCGATGATGGCGACCTGCCAGCCGGCACGCAGCGTGAGCGCCTGTTCCACTCGCGGCTCCAATGACTCGCCGGGACGACCGCCCACGGAGACCACGACGGGCAGCGTTTCTTCTCCGGGATCATTGGCCAGACAGATGTCCACGCTGAAGCTCACCATCGCCCCCGAGGCCAGGCCGAGCTCCTGGGCGATGTCCACGCCATTGGTCGCACTGGCGGCCAGCGCCATGAAACGCGTGCCCGCCGGAGTGCCCGGCTTGGCATGGATGCGCAGCACGCCGCCATGCCACTGCCAGGACAATTCCGCGACGGCATTGGAACTTTGCAGCAGCGGGAACAAGGCCACCGAACCGGGCGGGCCGATCAGCGGCAGGGACTGTGGCCGCTGATGAAGCGCGGCGGCGGGCAGGCTGACGATCAGGCTGCTCAAGGTGTCCGCGTTGAGAGCGCCGGTGTCCTGCGTCCAGCTTTCTCCTGCACCGCCGAGGGTCATGCGCTTGAAGGTGAAGCGCTGTTTTTGTCCTGGCAGAAACAGGGTGGTATCTCCTGCCAGAACACCCAGCGGCTGTGTTTCGCCTCCGGCGAAGGGACGTGTGCTCAGGGAGATCCACTGGCCCGCGGGCAGCTCCAGCCTTACCTGGGCCGGGGCAGGGGGGGCGATGCCGGGCGGGGGCAGCTGATGGCGCACCTCTTCGGCAAGGGCGAGGACGACCTGCGCTGCATCTGCTCCGGGCGGGCCGATCAACAGCGGCTCCTGCGAACTGCGCTCTTCCTTGAGCGCGTGCGCCACGGCGTCAAAGGCCTCGCGCAGGGTAAGCACGCCGTCTTTGCCAGCGGCTGCGGATTGAAAGGAAAACGCCTGCAGCCAATGTTTGGCAAAAGCACCGTCTCGCGCGAGCTGCGCGGCACTGGACGAGGCCACCACCCATTGCCGGGGGCCGAGCATGGCCGGGGTCACCGAACCGGAGAAGCAGGTGTCCAGCACCAGCACGGTGGTGGCGCGTGAATCGCGCAGCGGTCGCAGCACTTCGCTCACAGGCAGACCCGTCGGTGTGCCTGAGCTGTCGCGTGAGTCCGCACACAGCACCCTGGGCTCGCCCTGGCCACCACGCCAGGCATGGCAGGCGAGGTGCAGCAGGACCAGATCGCCAGGCTGGTTCATCGTGGCGGCCAGCCAGTTCACCGAGGAGCGCAGGCCGGACTCGGTGGCCAGCGCACCGGTGAGATGGAGAGTGCTGGCGCGCGCCGCGCCGCCCTGGGCGATGAATACACGCTGCGCCTCATCCACGTCACGCTCGGCCTGATGCAGATTCTCGATGTCAGCACGGTTGAAGGCGGCATAAGAGTCCACTCCGGCGAACAGTCCCGCACGCCGCCAGCCCGCCTGACCCACCTGTGGCAGGCGCGCACGTGCGTCGGCATCCGGCAGCTGTGCAACCCGGTAAACGTACTGCTGCGGGTGCTGGTCCCGCAAGAGATGCACGGAGACGGACACGGCCAGCAGCAGCATGGAACCGGCCGCGACATAATGCAGCAGGGAGAGCGAACGCGACGGTGCCGGCCGCCGTGGTGGAGTGCCGTTGGCGGGCGCCAGGGATGCAGACACGGGTGCGGCGCTTGCAGCGGCCAGGGAGCCAGCATTTGTCTGCTGCGAGAATGAGGATGATGGCTGCTGCCGTGACTGTGGCGGCGCGTTTGGCAGCACGAGGGGGCTGGCCGGAGTGTGTGCGGTGGCACGCAGGCTGGTCACCTCGGCCAGGCAGGCATCGCATTCACTCACATGCGCATGTACGCGTGGCAGCATCTCCATGGCGCGGGTTCCTTTGGCTGCGTAGAGGGGCAGCAGCTCGGCGAACTCAGCGCAGAGGTCAGCACCCGCCGTCTGGCCAGTGAGCACGCGCCAGAGCCGGGCATCCTGCCTGCTTTGCTCATCGTTGGGATCAGGCGGGGCACTCATAGCGGGAGCGGTGTGACCTGTGCGGCCAGGGTGGTGAGCTGCTGGCGCTCTGCAAGGGAACCGGGCTGCAAAACCTGAGCGGCGTCGGCTTCGTGCTTGCGTCCCAGACGACGCAGGTACCAGAGCGCATGGGTGGCGCAGCTGAGGGTGAACTGCACCGGCCGGCCGGCGACGGTGAGCTCATGCGTCGCCGCGCTTTTGGCCACCTTGGGGAGCTGCACGCCTCCCGTGCGTACGGTTTGCACCCGCTGCCGCGTGAGGTCGCTCAGGCCCGCGAGCAGCGTGCGCCGCTGCTCCATCAGCGGCTCCAGCGCATGCGACTGCCGCCCCTCCGCCAGCAGGGCCACGGGCACGAGCATGCAGCCCTCCTCCAGCACGCGTGCGCTGCGTGCCAGTGCGGTGAGCTTGCGCACGGTGCCGCCTTTATCCTCCAGCTCGGTGTCGCTCATGCACTTGGTGGACACCAGATGATTGAGGATGCGCTGATCCGTCCACTCCCCCTGGCCCGCGCCGCCGGCCAGGATGAGTGCGGCGCTGCGCAGGCGCTGATTCAAGGAGCGCCGCTGCATGGCGATCTGATTGGCAGTGGTGGGCGCGGCGGAAATGCCGCAGCGCGCCAGCTCCGCATCTGCCTCCGCGGCTACGAGCAGATCGTTTTTGGGCAGTTCGTTTTGCAGATGCTGAAACACCAGCCGCATGCGCACGGCCCCGGCCTCGTCCCGGCAGAGCAGGGTGGCAGCCTCCGCCGCCTCGCGCAGAGTCTGGAAGAGTTCCGCGCGCACGGCCAGCTCTGGCAGCGGCAGCGCGGGATCCACCAGGGTTTCCTCCAGTCTCTGCACCGGATCGTCTTCATCGCTTCTCGGCACGGCATGGCGTGCCTCCTCCTCCACCACGAGCTTCCACTGCTCATTGATTTCCGCCGAGGCAAACTTGCGCAGGGAGCGGTCAAAACGATGCATGGGCAGCCTTTGCCTCAGGCGCAGCAAAGCCGTGGCCGCCACGTCCTCGCAGTGGGACGCGCGCTGCGCTGCATAGCGGTGCAGGCGCACATCCTTCAGCACCTGCTGCTGAAAGCCGGCCGCCAGTTCTGAATCTCCGTCACCGCGCAAGGCATCGCACAAGTCTCCCTCCTCCTGCACCAGGCGCGCAGCCTCCGCCAGCATCTCGGCTGTGCACGTGCGCAGGTAGGCCTGGTCCAGGTAGCCCGGCAGCGGCTCAGGAAAAACATTCCCAGGCGTGAGCCACCGCCGCAGGCGCTCCGGCAGGTCTGCGCTGTCCAGCGCGCACTTCACCACGTAGTGACGGCGATCCCGCGACCACGGCGCGAACTCCTCCGGACTGAGCCCCAGGTTGTTTCCCGTCACGCGCAGCAGCCTGTCTGCCAGGAGATCCTGCGTAAACTGGACAGCCTGCTCCTGCGTCAAAGCCAGCCCCGCCGACCGGCCGCAGCGGATCAGCTCCATGAGCTGAAGCTGATGGTAAAAAACCTTGCTCAGCTCCCGCGCCGTCGTGGCCTGCGCCGCCAGCGCCGCCTGCACCAGCTCGCTGACCCAGCCGCTCAGCGCAGCCTCGTCCGGGGGCGATTTCCAGCCCAGCTCCCGAGAACACCAGGCCGCGTGCAAAAAAACCAGGGCCTGCTGCCGCAGTTCAATGTCGGAGGATGGAGGCGGGAGTAACGACATCAATAAAACTTTGATTATGATTAGATAGCGTAGGGATCACAAGGAAAACTGCGTGCATGACCCGAGGCGCGAAAGTAAAGCCCCTGGTAGCCGCTCTCTATTGGGCCGCCGCAGACGCACCGCTTTCAGTCATGGGAGAGTTTTTTTCGTTCATCCATGGAGTGGGCCGGCACCGGACCAAGGCGGTGCTGCAAGCGTGCAGTTGGTCGATGTTGGAAACCCATGAGAAAGGAGTGACGGTGAGGGGTTGGCTGATGATTGCGGGCTGGATTTCCGGTTACCTGTTTTCCGCATGATTGTTTCACCGAATCTTGGGAACGAAGCGAACACGCTTGTGATCAGCGGCGCCGTTTGAGCCCCGGCCCATGTCAGCCAGCCGCTGCGTGCGCAGCGGTTTGGCTGCCAGTGCCCCCTGGGCCTGAGCACGCCCGTGCGTCAGGTGCGCACCCGGGCTCCACACGGCCAGACACCCGTGAGTTCATTGCCTCAACAGACGGAGGTATTGCTGTGAAGATGCTGCCAGACCCTGTCCCGGAGTTCAATCCGGTCGATTAATTGATCAATGTGGTGCGCCTCAAGCAGCAAGAGACAGGCAGTCTGATCGTGCGCGGGGCCGAGTTCCTTGTGCTGCTGCCGAGTCTCTTGCGCATTTCTGCCAGAAGCAGGAGGCTGCAATAAGCTGCATCCTGACCTTGGGCACCTTTTGCTTTTGGTTGCTGACGAACCAAACGTAGGTGCTGAAGCCGGTGTTTTAAAACAAGTCGGTTGCCCGGCCGATGATGGCCTAGACGAGGTCGCTTTCCAGCACATAGCGGCGGATTTTACTTTTACCTCTTCCCCGCCTCCGGCAAATAGCGGTGAGCCATTGAAAACGAAACCGTATCGGCCGCCGATATCCTTGGCCGGCACATCTATAAGATGAGATGCAGGAGGAAGATCAGCAAAGCGGCACACACTCTCGGAGTTGTTTCCCGACGCCTTTGGTCGGCGTCACTTTACGAGGCAGCATCCGGTCGCTTCCAGAGAACCCTCCCTTTGACTCCCAGAGAAAACTTTGGTGTTTCACGGTGCGGCAAGCTGGCGCTGCATCTGTTGCACGTTTGCAAGATAGGTGTTGAGCAAAACCACGCTCAGCAGCGCGCTTCCAAGACCGATGAAACCCCACCCAAAAGTATTGTAAACCGCGTGAAACAAAGCTGGCACCGCGATGGAAATCACCCAGAGCCCGTACCGCTTTCGCGGATGCAATGCTGCAAACCCAATAAAATAAGCGGCAATTCCGGTCCAAACCGCATGCAAAAATGGAAGAGATGTCAGTCGTGCGATGTTCAGCAAATACGCACCGTCTACGCCAGCCTCGCGGTTGATGTTCATCTGATAGTGAACGCCCTCGTAGATGCCGAAGCCCAGGCCCGAAATCATTCCGTAAAAGACAGCTGTTTGGGGGACAAATTGTACTCCCGGACGTTTCACCAGCCAAAATAAAATAGCCGCCTTGCACAGCTCCTCATTCACACCCACCCCGAAAAACATGCCGAACAAACGCGGCAGAAAGCTCTCAGAAGCGGCCATCGCTATCAAGGCATTCCAAGGCCAGATGTGATGCAACATCAGAAGCAGTGAGATCGAAATGATCGCAGTGAAGCCAAAGCACAGAAAACAAATCCGCAGTTGCACCTGCGGGGTGCGAAAGAGGTAGAAAAAAAACAGAGCCCAAAGTGCAGAAAAGTACAGCGCAATTGCCCAATACCCCGCCCATATCCCTGGTGCGAGCATCAGTGCAAATGCAGGTGCGAGCCCCACGGTGGCGAGATAAATGAGGCGGCGATCGTTAAACCACGACAACGAGCGAATCGTTCCCCACGGGAAAAGCAGGCGGATATCAAACGATTTCATATTCTGAATTGCCGCCTGAAAGGGATTTCCAGCGAGTGGATTCATTCCACCACACTGCGCCAGGAGCTTCCCAAGCGGCAAACTGCTGGATACAGGCTCGCCCTCTTTGCGGGCGAGATCGTGGGGCAGCAGGCTCCCCTGCGCAATGTACTGCTCGATCAATGAAATGGGGTACGGACCAAAGTCCTGATTCGCGCGCTGGACGATGATGTTCATTCAAGCTGATCTGCTTTCGACTGCACGCGATGGCAAACCCAAACGAGCAATTTTTATTAGCTGTTCCAAGGAATAGGTCCAGATCCTTCAAAAGTAATTTACTGAAAACGAATGGCTCCTATGCCCAATCATCTGACATCCAAGTGTTTATAATGGTTTCCGGTTAATGAACTACGTGTATAAAAAAGTTCGATGGAGATGCGATTGCAGAACTGAAGTAATTATTTTTTATAGTACGAAAAAAAATTGTTGCTCGTTAGCGGGTTCAGTATGTAAAAGCTGAGCTGTTCAAAAGCACTGGTTACTTAAGCTCTTTTCTTAATTATGACTTTCCCGACCACTCCTGAGTTAATTGAAGCTGTTCCTGTTATTATCTCACTGATCATTATCGAGGGCTTGCTCAGTGTGGACAATGCTCTCGCCATTGCAGCGATGGCAAAGCATTTGCCGGGCAAACAAAAGTATCTCGCTCTCAAATATGGCATTATCGGTGCCTACCTCTTTCGCGGCTTGTGCATGTGGGGAGCTGCTTGGATCATCGCAAATCCCTGGCTCAAAATCATTGGGGCCGCGTATCTGATCCATCTGATGGCCGCTCATTTCAGCGGCCAGGAAAACGAAGACGGCGATGACGACGCCGATGGTGGAGGCAAACAACGTGGGTTCTGGATGACCGTTTTAGCCATTGAGTTCATGGATCTGAGCTTGAGCGTCGACAATGTGGTCGCCGCCGTCGCTATCAGTCCAAAGCTCTGGGTCGTCTGCACCGGTGTTTTTATCGGCATTCTTGCCCTGCGTTTCTTGGCTGGAATTTGCATCAAGTTGATTGAGAAGTTTCCCATACTGGAAAACACCGCTTTCCTCCTGATTGGTTACGTTGGTTTTATCCTGATTGCCGAGCTAAAATGGCACGTCGAAATCGGTGCCATGGGCAAATTCATTGGCATTTGTATCATCCTTGCCCTCTCCATTATCTATGGGGAAGCTGCGATCGTCCAAAAGCTGTGCGCCCCCCTGTTCTGGCTCGTCCGCTGGCCGATGAAGATCTATTCGGCGATCACAGGATTTCTTCTCGGTCTGATCTTCCTTCCTGTTCGCGGTATCATCGGGCTCTTCACAAACAAGCCCGTTCCCTCAGCAAGCACGGAAAACAACTGAATGACTTCTTACCCGACAGCAACAACTCACCTTTTAATGTCATGGCCATCAACCTCACCAAAGGACAACGTATTGATCTGAAGAAATCGACCGGTGCTACACTCACTGATTTTTGCGTCGGTGTGAACTGGGGTGGAATCGAATCGCGAGGTTTTCTCGGACTGACAAAGAAAGTCGCTGAAGTTGATCTCGATCTCAGTGCAGTTCTGCTCGATTCCCAAGGAAAGCTCTGCGATCACATTTATTCGCCACTCTATAAGCCTGAACTGCTGGCCAAATTTGGCCTGCCCGCCGGCAAACTGATGGCCGCCGGCGGCGCACTGAAACATACGGGGGATGACCGTGCAGGAGACTCGGGTGGAGATGACGGTTTGGACAATGAAATTATCACCGTAAACTTGGCAGGTGTTCCGCAAAATGTAGGGCAGATTTTCTTTTTCTTGAACAATTGCGGCCAGGAGGACTTCTCCCAGATCCCCTATGCGAAGATCCGCATGTTTGAGGGCACGCCGACCAGGGTGAAGGATGTTTTCGCCTCCTACAATGTTGCGGCGGAAGCACAGTACAAGAACCGCAGAGCGCTCATTATGGGCAGGCTTTATCGCAAGGGAACAGAATGGAAGTTTGCAGCCATCGGCGACGCTACTGAAGACGTTTTCGTTGGCCAGACTGTTGCCCGCATCGCTCAAGAATACAGCAATATGTAACATCAAAAACATGGCCATCAATCTTACCAAAGGACAACGGATCGATGTCGGACTTCAGCAGGCGGGAATCGGTCTGGGCTGGAATCCCAACACTCAGTCCTCTTCACAACCATACGATCTTGACGCCAGCGCCTTTTTGCTGGGTGAAAACGGCAAGCTCGTATCCAGTGACTTCTTTGTATTCTACAATCAGCCTGCATCCCCTGATGGAGCAGTGCGCAGCAGCGGGGACAACACGGATGGCGAAGGGGAGGGGGATGACGAGACGCTAACAGCCAATCTGAGCCTCGTTGACTCGCGTGTGTCGGAGATCATTGTTGTGGTGACGATTCATGACGCCGAGACGAGGCGGCAAAACTTTGGTCAGGTGCGTAATGCATTCATCCGCATCTACGATCAGGTGACTGGACAGGAAATTTGCAAATACGAGCTGGATGAAGACTTCTCGACTGAGTCTGCGGTCGAATTTGGACGGCTCTATCGCAGAGGCGGTGCTTGGAAATTTGAGGCCATCGGACGCGGCCACAACGGCGGATTGGAAGGTCTGCTCAACCAATATTCTTAACTCATTAAACTTGCTGAATACAAACCATGGCCATCAATCTCGTCAAAGGACAACGTGTTGACATCGGACTTCAAAAACTGGGAGTTGGTCTCGGTTGGGATCCTAATCCCAACGCCTCGAGTCATGACTACGATCTCGATGCCTCGGCTTTTATGCTGGGGGCGAACGGTCAGGTTCCTAATGAGGGATTTTTCGTTTTTTACGGCAATCAGGAATCGCCAGACGGTGGAGTGAAATCTTCGGGGGATGATCGCACGGGAGGCAATTCCGATGGTGACGACGAAACACTTGAAGTGGATCTTGGAAGGCTTGATCCACGAATAGATCAAATCATTTTCACTGTCACCATCTATGAAGCTGCGCAACGGAAGCAGAACTTCGGTCAAGTGCGCAACTCGTTTATCCGCATCTATAACGCGCTTACAAACGAGGAGCTTTGCAAATACGAGCTCGCGGAAGACTTCTCGATCGAAACGGCCATCGAGTTTGGCCGCCTATACAAGCGCGGTGATGCCTGGAAGTTTGAGGCGTTGGGAACCGCCACCACCGGGGGGCTGGAAAGTATGGTCAAAAAGTTTGCGACTGCCTTCTCATAAAATGAGCAGCTACTCAAAAGACGAAGTTTTCTTCTGCGGCCATTGCAAGCGGCAGCAGGAGCCGCGTAAAGGATCGAAATGCACACAGTGCGGACGTGAAACGATTATTTGGAACATCAATCGTGAAAACGCATCAGCCGTTCAGGCACGCTGGGAGCGCATTCGAGGCAAATAAATGACCAGTGCATAAGCGTCGCTCTCATGGCCATCAATCTCACCAAAGGACAGACGATTGACCTGCGCAAAGACGCAAACGATCTCGAACAGATCACCATAGGGCTCGGCTGGAAGGTGCGGGAGAAGAAGCAGGGACTTTTCGCGGGCCTTTTTGGAAAGAAGGACGAGGTCGAGTTTGATCTCGACGCCATTGCGTTCCTGATGAATGACAATAACCAGGTGATAAATCGTGGAGACAGCAAGCTGGTGGGAGGGGATGTGGTATTTTTCAACAGTCGCCGACACCCCACAGGAACTGTCATCCATAGTGGTGACAACCGCATAGGTGGAACGGGTGCGAATGACGACGAGCAAATCGTGGTTCGGCTCAATTCAATACCCGCGCAATATAAACGCATCCTGTTTCTTGTGTGCATTTACCAGGGTATCAAGCTGGGGCAGCATTTTGGCCAGGTGGAGTCTGCTTACATTCGTGCTGTAGATGGCAAGGGCAAGGAAATGGCCCGGTTCTCTCTCAGCTCTGAAGCGGCTTACGATGGCAAATGCACCATGGTCTTCGGTGAAGTCTATCGGCGGAACGACGGCTGGAAGTTCCGCGCCATTGGCGATGCCCATCCTTACGACAGCTTTGTTCATCTGCTCAAAGAGCATCTACCCAACTAACCCCACTACAACATCATGCGCCGCCTCCCTGTTTATCTCGTCCTCGACACCTCCGGCTCCATGTCCGGTGAACCCATCCAGCAGGTCAAAAATGGGGTCCAGATGCTTGTTTCCGCCCTTCGGCAGGATCCGCAGGCATTGGAGACGGCGTTTTTGAGTGTCATCACTTTCGACTCCTCCGCCAAGGAAGCCGTGCCTCTGACGGATCTTCCATCCTTCCAAGCTCCCAACATCGACGCGACTGGTGTTACGGCAATGGGAGAGGCGCTCTCTCTCGTGGCTGATTGTGCCAGACGGGATGTCAAAAAGGCCACGGCAACTCAGAAAGCGGATTGGCGGCCGATGGTGTTTCTCATGACAGATGGCACGCCCACTGATGATTTTCAAAAAGGACTGACTCGATTCAAACAGGAAAAATGGGGCGCGGTAATCGCATGCGCGGTAAACAATGCCGATGTGAATCTTCTTCAGCAGTTCGCTGGTGAAGCCGTCGTAAAGCTCGACACCTCAGACAGCGCTGCACTCTCCGCATTCTTCAAGTGGGTCACCGCTTCTATCAGCACCTCCAGCAAAAGCGTCCAGACGACCGGCAAGGAGGTCGAAGGATTGAACCAGCTTCCTCCACCACCGCCGGAGATCCAGGTGGTTGTATAAACTGGATTCTTACCCATCCGTTTCATGGAGGACATCCCATCGATTCTACCTGCCGCCCTGGCCTTTTCTGCACTGGTGCTGCTGCGCGTTAAAGTGATGGGATTTCGCACCAACGCACGCGGCCGGCAATTTCACATTGTGCGCAGCCTGCGCATGCTTCTTCATGTTCTCAGCAGCCTGGCGGTGCCGGGACTTGGGCAGGCCATGCGCGGGCGCACCGAGATTGCGTTTGTCCACCTCGGCATCTTCGTGCTTGCGTTCACCTGCATGGGTGAGGCTGCTCTGATATTCAATATTGGCTCCGCCATGGAGCACGCTTTCACCTAAATCATGTCCACTCGCCGTCTTCCCGTCTATCTGCTGCTCGATACTTCTGGCTCCATGCGCGGAGAGCCGATCCAGGCGCTCAAAGTAGGAGTGCAGTCTTTGATCTCGACGCTGCGTCAGGATCCGCATGCGCTGGAGTCAGTTCATGTATGCATCATAACCTACGACGCCAAAGCACAAGTGATCAGCCCGCTTCAAAGCCTCGAAGATTTCCAGATGCCGCTTATCGACTGCCCACAATCCAGCCCCACAATGACTGGCGCAGCCCTTGAACTGCTTTGCCAATGTGTGGATAAGGAGATCCAGCGCACGACTGAAGATCAGAAGGGCGACTGGCGGCCGATTGCCTTTCTGATGACCGATGGTGGTCCTAGCGACACAGCTTTGTATGGGCAGATGATTGCCGAGGTGAAAAAGCGCCCGTTCGCTTCTGTCATCGCCTGCGCTGCCGGGGCTAGTGCCAAACTTGAGCCGCTGCAGAGGCTCACACCTCATGTTTTCAATCTGGAGACAATGGATGGGCATTCCTTTGCCGGGCTGTTTCAATGGGTGTCCTCCACGGTATCATCTGGCAATCGCAGCATGGGCGCCACCAGCAGCATTACGCTGCCACCTCCTCCGGCGGAAATTCAAATCGTCGTCTAACACTTTGCTTCATGGAAATCACGCATCAACGACCAAACATTCAGGATGTTCCCGCCTTTCTCCGTGCCATGGTGGTCGCATTGGAGCAGATGCATGCCGAGCAGCAGGCGCATGGAGCCATCGTCCCCGGAGCCCTCAGTGCCTGGCTCGATGACTCTGGCACCGCCTTGCATGCAGAGCGTTTCAAAAAGCAAGCCAGGGCTGTGGAGACTTCCTCCCCTGATGCACTGCACGCAGACGTTCATGCCTTTGTAGCTTATTGCATTCACATCATAGCTGGTGTTGCGGCAGCGCCCGATGCACCGTTCAATGTGGAATTGTACAAGGGGCGCGAGTGGCCGCTTGTTTTTTTAAAGCTCCTTGAAGCCGTGAGAAGCCAGCCTGCAGGAACGCCTGTTTCCATCAGTCAGTTGAGCCAGGCACTCCGTTCGAATGCCGATACGGTCCAGCCTGCGGACGAACCCAAACACGCCAGTCCATCGGTTGGAAATCCGCCACCGACGAGGCCCGCAGTGCAGCCTTCTGTGCCGGTCATCAACGTCGCCCTGCGCAACGCGACTGTTGGCAAGCCATATCAGGTGGAGCCGGGTGCCATTGCAGCTGCCATCGCGAGACAGCGCGGAGACAATCCTGAACTGGCGCGTATCTCCCACCTTCAACTGCCAGATGATTGCGGACTGGTTTTTGACGAAGCGACTGGGGCTGTCACCGGGACACCAACACGCGCCTCTGAGGGTGCGCTAAGCCTCGATTATGTGCCATCGCGCAGCGGGTGCAGCATTCCTTTCAAAGTCTCCTTCCTCATCAATCCAGACCCCGCCTCACTCTGGAAAGATCTGCAACCTCCTGCAGATGCCCCGTATCAAAAAAAGCTGGTTGATGACCGCGAAGAACGGCACGGCCCCTTTCGGGTTGTTGCCGCAAGCAGACGCGGACGTTCCCATGCCAACAAGGGCGAGTTTCGAGACGATGATTTTGCCATCGGCTACGCTGCCGATACGGGATGGCTCGTCATTGTAGTAGCTGATGGGGCAGGCTCGGCACTCTACTCCCGCCGCGGCTCGGAAATCGCCTGTGCAGTCGCGAAAGACCGGCTTACGGGCACGCTCAACAGCGCCAGGCATAATCAGGCGGAAGCATTGTACTCTTTACATCGTGACTGGCAGCACCCGGAGGTCAGCAAGGCTCTGCGCCAGACACTTTATGAAGCCGCCTTGGATGCGCACCATAAACTGCGAGCTGAAGTCGCCAGACCATCTGAAGAGCTGGGATTACCTGCACTGCCCGTTCTGCGGAACTACGACACCACGCTTATCATGTTGGTTCTCAAAAAGACCGGAGAGGGCTGCGTCGCTGCAACTTTTGCCATTGGCGATGGTGGCGCAGGACTGCTGCCCTATGCAGGTGAAGGCTTCCCCATCACCAAGCCGGAAGGCGGCGACTATGCGGGTCAGACTTATTTCCTGACCATGCCTGAGACACTCAGGAATGACGAGGCCAGCCTGGATCATCGCTTTCAACTCACCATCACTTCCGAGTTCTGTGCCGCGCTCGTCATGACAGATGGCATAACTGATCCGAAGTTTCCCAGCGACAGTGCATTTGCAGATCCCGCCCAGTGGGCGGCTTTTTGGAGCGAATTGCAGCCTGCGCTGACAAGTTCACCGGCATTGCTCGAATGGATGAACTTCTTCTCCCCCGGCAACCATGACGACCGCACACTCGTTGCTGTCATGCCTGCTTAAACCGCCGCCTCCGCAACGACATGAGCATTATCAAAGTCAAATCGCTCACCACTGGCAAAGAGTATCAATATGACCGGGACAAGCACGCTGGCAGCGGCGCGATGAAAGAGGTCTATTTCGCACCCGATCGCAGCTATGTGGTGCAGATTTTCAAAGAGAAGCAGGACGCCAACTCGATGGAGCGCCTGAAAAACATCGTCGGCAAGTTTCGTGACAATATTTTCAATCAACCTGGTGGCGAGTATTGGGAGACGGTTTATTGCTGGCCAACTGACATCGTGACCGTGCCTAGCACTGGTCAAGTCGCCTTGATTGCACCCGTGTATCGGAAGGAATTCTTCTTTCAGTTCGGTTCCGCAAACAACGACATGCTCGGCATCAAGGGCCGAGATAAAGAAGGCAAATGGTTTGCAAGCGCTCACCATCAACAACGTTTTTTAGACGCGCGTGAACGTGGCGATTGGCGTAACTATCTGGGCCTTTGCATCAAAATTGCACGCGCAGTCAAACGGATGCATGCCGCGGGGTTGGCTCATTCAGACTTGTCCTATCGCAATGTTTTAATTGACCCGCTCTCAGGCGGCGCGTCTGTCATAGATATTGATGGCCTCGTCGTACCTCAAAAGTACCCACCCGATGTCATCGGCACGCCCGGCTTTATTGCACCTGAGGTGCTCCGAACACTCAACCTGCCGATTACGGATAAGGCCAGATCTCTCCCTTGCATCGAAACCGACCGTCACGCGCTCGCAGTGCTAATCTACATGTATCTCCTTTACCGCCATCCGCTTATTGGGGGAAAGATTCATGATCCCGATCCAAGCCGTGACGAAGAGCTTCACATGGGTGAAAGAGCGCTGTTCATCGAGCATCCTGCCGACAAATCAAACCGACCAAATCTTAACGGCCTGCGCACCACCGACCTGCCGTTTGGTGATGTGACCAAGATTCCTGCGAATATCACCGGACCGTATTTGCATGACCTTTTCCAAAAAGCCTTCATTGACGGCCTGCATCAGCCCCATCTGCGTCCCAGTGCCAACGATTGGGAAACGGCTTTAGTTAAAACCGTGGACCTCATCCAGCCCTGCGCGAATCCCAAGTGTGCGCAAAAGTGGTATGTCTTCGACAACAGCACCAAACCAGCCTGCCCCTTTTGCGGCACCGTTTATACCGGCCTTTTGCCAGTGCTGAATCTCTACTCCAGGCGACGTGTGGCTGATCCTTTCAAGCCGGACAACCATCGCCTCATGGTTTACACCGACCAGTATCTTTATCCTTGGCACGTGAACCGTCTTATCACGCCCAATGAAAGGCTCACGCCAGAACAAAAGAAAGCCGTCGGCTATTTCGTCCAGCACCAAGGCACCTGGTGGTTCATCAATCAGACGCTCACCGCCATGAAGGACATTACCAACAAGCGTGATGTTCCACCCGGCTCCAAAGTCGAGCTTACGGATGGTCTCCAACTCCTTCTTAGCCCCGAGGACAACTGCCGCCTGGTGCAGGTGCAGATGGTCAAAGGAGCATAACGCTTTCCCCGCATGAAATTCGGCCTGCGCATCCCCTCGCTCAAGAAACGCATAGCTGCCCGCACTTCGGTAAGGCGTTTGGTTCGTCATTCCCTGGGCCTGAAAGCGCCGCGTGGAAGGGGGTGGCTTACCAATCCCAAGCGGGCTCTCTACAATCGAGTTTACAACCGTACCGCACGCGGCTGCCTCGTCCTCCTGCTGGGAATCTGCGGGAGCTCGCTCTGCATTCTTTTCTTGTGCTCAACCTCCATGACCTGACACCACCATGAACCGACGACTGCCCGTTTATCTTCTCATCGACTGCTCAGAATCCATGATTGGGGGGGGCATTGAGGCCGTGCGCGCGGGGATCTCCGCCATGCTTTCCAAGCTGCGAGTGGATCCTCATGCGCTCGATACTGTCCACCTTAGTGTCATCACCTTTGATGCTGAAGCGCGTGTCGCCGTGCCCATGACGCCGCTGCTTGATTTTCAGGAACCTCATCTGTCCATCAGGCCTGGCACAGCACTTGGCGCTGCTTTGACTCTGCTCGCGAACCGCATCCAAACCGAAGTGCGCAAGACCTCTCAGGACACCAAGGGAGATTACCGCCCGCTCGTACTGCTGCTTACCGATGGTCAGCCCGGTGACGACTGGCGCGCCCCTTTGTCCCGCATTGGGGCACAGGTGCGCCCACGACCTGCCAATATCTATTCCATCGGTTGTGGGACGGATGTGGATTACTCTGTGCTCCAGAGCATCACCGATGTCGTGCTGCGCATGGAGGATATGGGCCCGGAGTCTTTTGGCAAACTGTTCATATGGCTCACTGCATCCGTGTCCAGCGCCAGCCAGGGTGTAGGTGAAACTAACGATGGGAAGATCAAACTCGAAAAGCTGCCTGACAATGTTGAAGCCGTCACTGGCAAGGCGGCACCCCTCGAGGACGGCCCACCCCGCCAGGCCTTCTTACGTGCCAGATGTGCCACCAAACGTTTCCCCTATCTGATGCGCTATCGTTTTGATACAATGGTCGGCTGCTATCAGCCAGTAAAGGCCCATCGTCTCAGCGAAGAAGACGCCCAGGCAGCCAGCAAGGGGCATCTGCCGGACATACCCAGCCAGCTTCTCAATGGTGCTCCTGCCTGTCCATGGTGTGAGAATCCTGGTGCTGGATCTTGCGGCAATTGTGGCACGATCTTTTGCTCCAGCCCCTATGCTATGACTGCCGAAACGAAATGCCCCGGCTGCGGCAACATGCTCAAACGTAACCATCGTGCGGATTCAGGTGAGGGCTTCAACGTCAGGCAGAGCGGCGGCTGAACAGAATTCTTCCATGGCATCCTTCACCGTACAAAGGAACTTTCTCCAGGTGGCCCTTGCTCAGGGGCAGTCTGTTCAGGCGCGGCGTGGAGCCTTGATCGCCATGAATGATTCCGTGGACATGACTGCCGCTGTCAATGGCGGCCTGTTTCAGAGCTTCCTTCGCATGTGGTCCACTGGCGACACTTTTTTCCGCCAGCAGTTCGTTGCTGTGAGAGGCCGGGGTGATCTGTTGCTAGCACCTTCGTGTGCCGGAGACATCAAAGTTCTCGATGTCGGCGCACGGCAGTATGGCCTGAATGATGGCGTGTTCCTCGCGGCCGAGAGCACGCTTTCACTGACAGCCCGCCGCCGGAACTTGGCGAAGGGCATTTTTGGCGGCGGTGGTTTTTTTGTCTTGGAAACGAGTGGCTCAGGAGAGCTGGCCGTGAACGCACGTGGTGGAATATTCGAGGTCGAGGTCAAGCCTGGAAGTGACATGTTGGTGGATGAAAAGCATCTTGTTGCCTGGGAACTCGGATTGAAGCAGCAATTTAGGCTCGGGTCTCGCCATCAAAGCTCTCTGCCTGGCAGATTGATCGGCAGCCAATTTTCTGGCGAAGGTGTGCTTAGTCACTTTAGCGGCCGGGGGCGGCTGGTTTTGTCATCTTTGGGTGCAAAAATAATATAATTGAGCACACATCAACTGTTCCTGGTGCCGCTGGACTGAAACTTTACTCATTCATTAAATGCGAAGGCTGCCTGTTTATCTAGTTCTCGACTGCTCTGAATCCATGGTCGGCGAACCCCTTCAGGCCGTTGAGGCGGGAATGCAGGCCATGATCAGACAGCTTCGCACTGACCCCCAGGCTCTGGAGACCGCATGGATCAGTGTCATCACCTTCAGTGATGGGGCCAAAGTGCTTCTGCCATTGACGGAGTTGTACAACTTCCAAATGCCCGTGCTCACACTGGGCTCCGGCACTGCGCTGAGCGCCGCTCTTGTCCTGCTCGAGCAGCGCGTCTCCAGTGAAGTCGTTCTAACAACCCATGCCCGCCGAGGTGATTACAAACCCATTATCTTTTTCTTAACGGACGGTGATCCCACCGACAAATGGGAGGCTGCTGCATCCCGCTTCAAACGCGAGTTTGATGCCAAGCGAGCCACCGTGGTAGCGGTCATCTGCGGCGAGGACGCCAGCCCTGGAAAAATGCGGCAAATTACCAACCAGGTGGTTCTCGCCAGAAACCTCGACGAAGGCACTTTAAAGAGCGTTTTTAATTGGGTGAGCGCCTCCATAGCTTCGGCTAGCCAGAGCATTGAATCTCCTGATCGCATCCATTTAGAAAAAAATGAAAAGCTGACGGAGGCGGGTGAAGAAGACTTTTCCCGTTCCGCCGAACCCGACAAGTCCATATTCCTGCACTCCAAGTGCATCAAAAAAGGTCTCTTCTACATCATGAAGTACCGGCGGGATGGTGAAGGGAAAAAGGCCCCGTACGTTGGCCTTTCTTCTCACGCAGTGGCAGATTTTGATTTTGGAACAGGCCTGCCTGAAGGGCTCAAGGTTCCCAGCGAGCGACTTTTCAGCCCGCCTCCATGCGCCTATTGCACAAATGATCGCTGGGCCATGTGCGGCTGTGGTCGCATCCACTGCGCCCCTGATTGCTCCAAAGGCGCCACTCTCACCTGCCCGTGGTGCAAAACCACGGACCAGTATGGAGTTGCCGATTTTAGTGTTGGACGAGGCTTGGGATAGACCCGCTCTGCCTGGGGCGCCCTTGCGTTTGTTGGCAGGCTGCCTTTCCAGTGACCTTTTTATTTCCCAGTAATCCTTCCGCCATTTCTTATGAATCTCAGCCGGCATGTGCCCGGCAGCATACTTTGATCTGTGATGACAGTGTTTGACAAAAAATCTGCCGCCCGGCTTTGGTTTAACAAAAGCTCGTCCAGCATTCATGGCGTGCTAAGGCAGCTGCGTAGAGACTGGGGGGAAGGATTAGTGCTCATCGGCAGCCACACACGAATGGACATTGGTTCATTGTCGGAATGCAGCATCGTGGAGCAGGAACCGGAAGGACTTTCATCAGAAGCTTATGTGAATTGGTGCTTGGATTTTTGCCGCCGCCGGCAGGTGCAGGTGCTGATTCCCGGACGAATGAAAGAGGAGATCGCCGACGCTCGCGCTGCTTTTGAAGCCCAGGGCACGCGATTGATCGTTGCAGGCAGCGGGGCTACCATGCGTCTACTGGAGGACAAGGGGCGGTTTTTGGAGTTGGTCCCATCCTCAGTGCGGACGCATCGGTTTTACCGTGTGCGCAGCTGGGGAGATTTTGAAGCCGCCTGTACCGCTTTGGAACAGGACGGTCTGCCTGTATGTTTCAAGCCCGCCTCCGGAATCTTCGGCCTTGGATTTTATGTTTTGGATGAACGCATGTCTCCGTTGAGACGGCTGCTCCGCAGCGAGGGGCATCGCATCTCCAAAGCTGAATTACGTGGCGTACTACAAGCAACGGAGACTTTTCCAGAGTTGTTGGTCATGGAGTATCTGGATGGTGCAGAATTCAGCGTGGATGTGCTGGCCGAAGCTGGAGACGTCAAAGCGATGGTCTGTCGCCGCAAGCCGCTGAATGGCAGAATCCGCATAAGCGGTACTTCACACACGGAGATCGTTTCCGAAGGACGGTCACAAGTCATGCTGCAGCAGCCGGAGGTGGAGGAGATGGTCCGGGTGCTGGTCGCCCGCTTTCAACTTGGCGGGCTCTTGAACGTGCAGTTCCGCTCCCGTGCTGAGCGGCCTGAAATACCTTGTTTGCTGGAAATCAACGGGCGTATGTCAGGCGGATTGCCTTATGTGGCGCTGTCAGGCCTAAATTTACCCCTGATGGCGGTGAAAGCAGCTTTACGCGGAAAAGACGCCCCCTGGCCGGAGATACCAGCTCCCAGGCTACCTCTGAGGGTGCAGGAGCGCCCGGAGGTGTTTGTCATGCCTGCGTTTGACACTCCCCCGACCACCGACTGGCGAACGTTCTCAGGCGGGCCTATTGAAGCGCACCTCCCTGGTGGGATTTTTCGTTTTTCGATGAAACGACAGGATGTGCCATTGCGGGAGCTGTGTGAGGTGGCACTGCGGCACAATGAGCGGAGACGTTTTCTTTTTGTGAGCAAGGTGCTGGGCCGTCACTGGCCGGTGCGTCCGGCTGCGCTTCGTGATGTTGCCCGGTTGCTGGCGGAAAAGCTTGCCCGCAGGCTTGCTGCGGGGCCGGTGGTTTTCATCGGCATGGCAGAAACGGCCACGACTTTGGGACAGGCTGTGTTTCGGGAGTGGCTGGCCCTGGGCCGCGAAGGACTCTACATCGAGAGCACGCGCAGGCGCACAGGTGGGCCGCTCGCTTTTGAATTTGCTGAGACACATTCGCACGCGACTGCTCATGCGGTGCATCTTCCGGGTCCACAGGAAGATCCGCACGGTTGGTTTCACACTGCTACGCAGGCAGTGATCGTTGATGATGAAGTCACGACTGGACGCACGGCGGCGGCACTGGCAGAGCAGTTCCGCGGGTGGCGTGGTCCTGCAGCTCCTCTGTCTGTAACATTGGCCGCACTGCTTTCCTGGCAGCACGAAGGAATCCCATTTCCTCATGAACTTGAAGGATTGGAAAGCTTGGCGGAGGGATCTTTTGAGTTTCAAGCCATCGCCGATTTTGCTCCAGCCCCTGCGGCTCAAACCACGCTGGACACGCAGGTAAGCGCCCGGCGAGAAGTGAGGCATGGCACCACCTCCCCTGCAAAACTGCCTTCACATTGGAAAGCATCCGCTCGAAAAGGAGAGCGTGTGCTGGTCCTGGGCCAGGGAGAGTTTGGTTTTCAGCCGTTGAGGCTGGCGGAAAAGCTGGAGGAGCAAGGCGCATCCGCCTATGTGCAGGCAAGCACTCGCTCTCCGATCATGCTTGGCGGAGCCATCCAGCACAGCCGCTGCTTCCCGGCATTGTCAGGAGAAGGACACGATGAATATCTTTACAATGTCCCGGATGATCATGGCTATGATCGCGTGCTGCTGTGCATGGAAGACATGCCGCCAGCATTGGATCATCCTATCCGGCGCGTGCCTAAATTGGAGGTGCTGGCATGAAGACTGAGCGCTCCTCAAAAACTCAGGACTGGGTGGCCACGGATTTGGATGGCACGCTTTTCTCGCGTCATTGGGCTGGGGAAGGAGCTGTCCCAGGCACCTGGCGGGAATCAGCTGTCGGAACCGATGGTGACCGTGAGCCTTCAAGCTGGGTGCGGCCGGAAACGCATCGCCTTCTGTTGGCTTTGACAAATGCCGCCACCCTCGTGCCGGTGACTGCGCGGGATCGGGAATCATTTTCGCGAGTAGATGTGCCGGGACTACGCCTCTCAGGCCCCGCCATCCTGGCGAACGGTGCCATCATACTGGACCCGGATGGAGCGCCTGATGAGCACTGGTTGACTCACGTGGCGCAAATATTGGGACCGTGGCAAAAGCATCTGGATCAACTCTGCCAGATGTTTATTCAGCGGAGCGGCCACATGGCGCGCCCCCGTCTGGTGGCAGGGTTGTCCGGCTTGTCCGCCTATCTCGTGGCCAAGGCCCCGGAAGGATGGTGGGCTGGCGCTGAAGGAGCGGCTTTACTGAGAGAACTAGCAGAAGAAGTGACAGCGGAATGCCGGGTGGCCGTGCTGGGAAATGAGCTCCAAATCCTGCCTCCTGGATTGGGCAAGGCGGCGGCGGCGCAGTTTGTCCAGCAGTACTATTTTGACGGTCAAGCCCCGCTGATATGTCTGGGCGATCAAAAGCTGGATCTGGAATTCATGAATCTGGGACGGCTGATCGCCACGCCCTCGGGTTCGGTTTTGGCAACTTTTTGGGAATCATGAGCGGCACTGCTGACATAACTTCATTCTCCGGAAGCTATGCGCCGGCCGAGGTAACTTTTCTGCTGCGCTGCCTGCAGTTGGAAACAACTTCATTGGAACAACGGGAACAAAGGATCCAATGCGGTCGCCAGCATTACAGCGAGATGATCGGCCCTGAGGATGCCCCCTCACGTGAGCGGCTGCGATTGTTTCGCGAGTGCCTTGGAATCAATGGCAGGCGCATGGCCACTGACATTGCCACACTGGCAGATGCAATGATCGCATCTGCCACAGGAGGGGAACTCACTCTGGTCTCCATCGCCCGGGCGGGGACTCCGGTGGGAGTTTTGCTGCTGCATCGTTTAAGGCGGAAGGCACCTCATCTCTCCGTGTCGCATTACTCGATCTCCGTGATTCGGGATCGCGGAGCTGACTTGACGGCCCTGCGCTGGATCATGGAACGACATTCGCCTGCCAGTCTGCGTTTTATCGATGGCTGGACCGGAAAGGGCACCATCGCGGGTGAACTCAGACGCTCTCTCTCCGCGTGGAAGGACGTTCCAGAGGGTTTAGATCCAGGACTGTGGGTGCCTCTGGATGTATGCGGAGTCGCATCCTTTGCAGCCAGCAGCCAGGATTATTTGATTCCATCGACGCTGCTGGGTGGCACGATCTCAGGCCTCATTTCACGCAGCGTGCTGCCGCGTGGAGAAGAGGACAGGCTGCACGGTTGCGTGTTGCTGCATCATCTGCGGCGGCATGACCTGAGCCGCTGGTTCATCCAAAAACTGGTCTTTGAGATGGATTGCCTGCCGTTGGGAATCTCGCCGCCGCCCAATGTCAGTGGAGGCCCTGATCGGCATGCCCAAGCCATGCATTGCCTTGCCGAGACCATGACCAGATATGGCATTGCAGACGCGAACCGAGTGAAGCTCGGAATCGGTGAAACCGTACGCGTACTGCTGCGCCGTCTGCCTCAGGTTGTCTGCCTGAGGGAGGATAGTCCTGCGGCAGACTCACAGATGATCCGTCGGCTGGCCTCGCTGCGTGATGTGCCTGTGGAGTTCGTGCACGGACTCGCTTTTGACGCTCTGGCGGTAATCGCCTCGGCTGGAAAAAAACCTCTCTTACTCGAATGAATCGCGATTTATCTGATCTCCCCATGCTGGCCCCCATGCTCTATGTGCCAGCCGACCGCCCGGACCTCGCAGTTCTGCTTGGAGGGCAGCGCGATTTGGGCGTGTGCAGTCTGGCCGTCTGTCTTGAGGACGCCTTGCTGCCAGAAAATCGAAAAGCCGCCGCTATCGAGCTTTGTCGCATTTTAGAGGCTCTTAAATTCGTGCCACGCTCCATTTTCATCAGGCCCGCCGATATAGACACCCTGGAGTGGCTGATCGAGCATCTTCCTCCTGAACACATTAGTGGCTTCATCTTACCAAAAGCCACGGTGGCAAAGATACACCTCTGGGTGGAGCGCTCCGCCGGTCTTCACCCTCTTCTGCCCATTTTGGAAAGCCGGGAAGCACTGGATCCTATAGGCAGGCGTGAACTTGCCCAGGCCTGCGCAGCGCATCCGTCGCTAATTCGTGGGGCAAGGATCGGGGCGAATGACTTGTTCTCCTTGTTAGGTGGCTTGCGCCGGCCTCCTGGACGCACCATTTACGAAACACCCGTCGGTCGCGTCATTGACGAATTGCTGGAGGCGTTCAGTGCACATCCAATTCGTCTATGCGGCCCAGTGTTTGATCGAATTCACGATCTTGATACACTCACACGTGAGGTTCGCGAAGACATGGAACGAGGACTTCAAGCCAAAACTGCTGTTACACCTCGGCAGGCCCAGGTGATTTGGGATGGTTATCGCCCTGATACGCGAGAATTGGAGGAAGCTCGCCGCATCCTCGACCCGGAAGCCCCTGCGGTTCTCGGATTGAATGGAGGCATGTTGGAGCGAGCCTGCCATCGTGCATGGGCCTCTCGGCTGGTCATCCGTGAATCTCTTTATCGTGCAGCCAGTGTTATGCATCAAGGGGTGTCCCGTTGATCGCCTTGGCAGTGCAAGAGGATGCAAATCTTGGATGCTTATGAGAAGAGGATTGATCTGCTTTTTCTTCTCTTATGCTTCATCAAAACACGACAGTGAGGGCTCCCGCCTTGCCTCTGGTTTGCTGCGATCGCCGACTCAAAATGTCATTCCCTGAGAATGGTCAGACTTAAGGTGAAGGCCTGAGGAGAGGATTGTTTTTGGGGGTTATTGTTTCTGAAAATATTTTAGGATTAATTTCAGTTTACTAAATGAGCTGCGCTGATTTCTTGGATGTGACTCATTTTAACTTCCGAGGCAATCTCCCGACAGGCGCAGACGCCGGGAGCTTTGGCCTGTTCATTCCATGCGGCGTCTGTTATCCAGCTCATCCAGCGAAACTCATGAAAACTAAATCTCTCAAGCCTTTGCGGATCTGTTTTGACCGCATTCTTCCACGCGACATGTCGGTGCCCAAGGTCCGGCGATCGGCTTTGCCGGAAATTGATCCGGATGCCAGCGATGTAGTAATCAGCCCACGCCGAATGGCGTTAATCAACAGCCGTAGGTGGGAGCCGGGGTTTGAGCTTCGCTGTCGTTTTTTAGATGGATCAAAAAAGCAGAAAGCGGGAGTGATCAAGCATGCGGAGAAGTGGATGCAGTACGCGAACATCAAACTCAAGTTTGTGGATGCGGGCGAGGCGCAGGTACGTATCGCCTTTAAGTGGGGCGAGGGGTCATGGTCGGCGGTGGGCAGGGATGCGCTGGACGCAACATACTTTCCCGCGAAGAGTCCGACCATGAACTACGGCTGGTTAGAGGATGACTCGGACGATGAGACCTACCAGAGCGTCGTCTTACATGAATTCGGCCACGCGATTGGATGCGTGCATGAACACCAGAGCCCGAGCATGAAGTTGGACTGGAATGTGGATGCTGTTTATGAGGCTTTTTCCGGTCCACCCAATAATTGGAGCAAAGCAGAAATTGACAGTAATATTCTCCAAAAATACACGGCCAAGGGCATGTCAAACACCATCTTCGATCCCAAGTCCATCATGCTGTATCAGTTTGACGAGGCTCTGTTCAACAGCGGGTCAGGCACCAACGAAAACATCGTGCTTTCGAAGTTGGACAAGCAGATGATCGGTGAAATGTATCCTCCTGTGCCAGCGAAGAAAACTGCTGCCAAAAAGACGGTGAAGAAGGCCGGCGTCAGAAGAACTGCGGTGCCTGCAAAAAAGGTGCCGTCGGCTCCGCCTGCGCCAGCTTCGTCGCGCCGGAGGAGCGCGGTCTAAAAGTCGTCCGTTTCAAACCATAGGTTTACCCAAAAAAAATAATATCAGTTCCCAGCTCCGATGCGCACACAACCCAAACTCATTTCTCGCATTGTCTCTCCACTGCAATCCATCATCAAACGGCTGCTGCCCGACTTTGCCGAACGTCTGGCAAATGATTCTGAAGCGCGGACGGATTTGGTCGAAGTCATTAACACGACGCTGCTGACCGAGTACCCCGCCGCACGCGTTCTGCCTTCCTCGCTGCGCCAGCGTTTGATCGAGGCGGTGCTGAACGCGATCTTGGGGAAGGCGGGTGCGGCCGCAACCAATAAAAGACGCGGTCGAGGTGCAGCAGCAGCCTCGCGTGCCGCCCAGCATGGTCTGGTTGCCGCGGCCGCTGCAACGTCAACCGTGAGCATGAAGGACCTGAAGCTCAGTGAGCGTGAGGTGGCCATGCTGGAGGCCAGTGCTCCCGGCAACAGCGTTCGCGGTTTTCTCATGGATGCGGAGACCGCCAGTGACGCGGAATTGCGCAAGGCGGTCAAAGCGATCCTGGGAGCTGACTGGAAGGTGGCACGACTGGATCCTGACCTGAATACTTACCGTGCCACCCATGCCGATGCGATCTTCTCCGTGCCGGAGGCGTGGACACGGAGTCATCAATTGGAAGAGCACAAGGCGATCGCGCGGGCGGAGCCGGAGATCGAGTGGGCTCCCCCCCCTGCCACGATCGGAGGCACGCCGCCGGACGTGGTCAGCATCGCTCGGCGTTCCGCCGGCGGCGAGACGCACCTGGATTGCTCCAAAGGAGAGACCTGGCATTTAGACCTAATTAATGCGCCTGCAGCCTGGGATTTGAGCAAAAAAAATAAGCGTGCGGAGAAGGGGGAAGGGGTCTTGATCGGCCACTTGGACACGGGCATCACCCATCATGTGGAAGTGCCGCTTGATGAGCCGCGCATTCTAGTCAGCAAAGGTCGCAATCTTTATGACCCCGATCATCCGCAGGTGGGTGCCAAGCCTCTGGATCCCATGATTGACGGCTTTGGCAACAATCCGGGCCATGGCACGGGTACGATGAGCATCCTGGTGGGCCGCAAAAGCCTGACAGGCAGCGCCACGAAGGCGAAGGTCATCCCATATCGTATCTCTCCAACCGTCGTTCATTTTGATGCGGTTCGCATCGCGGAGGGGATCAGGCAGGCGCATGCGGACGGTTGTGATGTGATCACCATGAGCATGGGAGGGCCGCCATCGCGGACCCATTTTTTAGATCAGATCGTTGAGCGCGCATCGGAAGATGGCGTCATCATCTGCACTGCGGCCGGCAATTACATCGGCTCCAATGACTGGGCGTATTTGGTTGTCTGGCCGGCAGCGCTTGACCGTGTGACCGCTGTCGCGGGGTGCAACTGCAGAGAAGTCACCTGGACAGGTTCCTCCCGCGGGCCGGAGGTCAACATTGCTGCGGCGGCGCAGGACGTGTGGCGGGCGGAGGCGACCAAGGGCGCACTGTCTGCCGGTGGCGTCGAAGGCACGACGGTGGGGCGCGGCAATGGCACCTCCTTTGCCACGCCGACGGTGGCAGGTACGGCCGCCTGCTGGCTGGCACATCATGGCGGACGCAAAGCCATGGCGGAGCATTATGGCCACCCTCGCTATGTCCCGATGGCCTTTGCGCAGCTCCTGCGCACCACGGCGTTTCGCCGCCCGGCCAATTGGGACACCACGCTGATGGGACCGGGGATTCTGGATGCGGAGGCCCTGCTGGCTGCGCCTCTGCCGTCAAAGGCCGCACTCACCGGCTGGCCACGCAAAGATCACGCGGTGTTTGGCAACATCGTCGGCGGCATTTTAAAGATCTTTGGCTCCCGCGCGCCTGCTCCGCGGCGTGCTGCGGTGGCACGTGCGGGTGCCCGGCGCGGAGCACGCGCGGCGGCCCCTGCTGCTGCATCTGCACCAGCCGCCGAGGCGCAGCGCTTTGACGGTGAGCTGGCCTACCATCTTTTTGACCGTCCGGCGCTGATCGAAATGCTGGGCCAGGTAACTGCGGAGCCGCCCCCATCCACCGCAGTTGCGCCCCTGGCTGACGCACCGCGCCCTAGCCGCCGTCGTAGTGCCCGCGCCGCTGCCATGGCAGCGCCTGCACCCAAAGCCGCAGTTTCGCAGGAGCTGGAAGATGCCACGGCCATGCTGCGTTCCGCCGTCTCCTCCCAGCTCGCAGATCTGCTGGACCGCGCCTGATCAAAGTGAATCTCGTTGGCCGCCGCGGCGGTATTGTGGGGTAATTGCGTCTTTTTATGAGCAGGCCTTTCTTATTTTTCGCCTTTGCCAACGACCGCACCGACGAGGATTCATTTCTACGCAATTTAACGGAAGAACAGAAAGCGATAGAAGCTGTGCTGCCGCCGGAATTTCCGGCGTGCAGCGTGCGGTACTGTCCCGGTGCGACAGTGGCTGAAGTCTTTGATGCATTTCAAAAGATAGAAGTTAGAGGCAGAATCGCACTGTTGCACTTTGCCGGCCATGCTGATGGGCAGGACTTGATTCTTGAACAAGCAGGACGCCAGATTGCACCGGCGGACAGTGAAGGTCTTGCAGAGTTCCTCGGCGCACAGCAGGGGCTTCAAGTGGTGTTTCTGAATGCCTGTGCGACGCGCCCGATCGCTGACGCCCTCATAAAAAAGGGCGTGCCGGCGGTGATCGCCACATCCCGCGCGATCAATGATGAGGTGGCCAGCCTGTTTGCAGCGAGGTTTTACAACGGTCTCGCTGCAGGCTGCACTGTCACAGAATCATTCAACGCCGCAGCCAGTGAGATGCGCACCCGCTACAGTGCCACCAAGGAGGAAGCCTACCGTAAAAAGGACGACCAGGGCCACCGCTTCCGTGGCTGTGAAACAGAGATTCGGATCCTGGAGGAGAATCATGAGTGGCCCTGGCGCCTGCTGAAAGCCGAAGGGCCTGAAGGTGAACGCGCAGGGCAGTGGAGCCTGGCTCTTCATGATCCGCTGCTAGGCGTGCCGCCTCTGCCACCCGGCCTTGCACCACCGCCGCGTGATCTCTCACCGTTTCGGGTGCTTGCCTGGTTTCAGGCGGCGGATGCGAAAATTTTCTTTGGCCGCGGGCGCGCCATTCGCGAGCTATGGCAGGCCATCGAAGATCCGCATCGCGGCATCGTCCTGCTGCACGGCCCCAGCGGCTCCGGCAAGTCTTCGCTATTGGAAGCAGGTCTGCTGCCTCGAGTGCGACAGCGAACGAAAGGCGGCAGTCATCAGGTGATCTGTCTTCGGCGCAGCAAGGGGGCGGGGCTGGCGGGTGACCTGCAGGCTGCGCTGCAAAAACTAGCCGGGCGTGAGGGGGATGTCTCCACGCTTTGGCGTGCCTGCGAAGAAGGTGGCGCGCCACTGCTGGTCATTCTCGATCAGGCAGAAGAAACCTTTACCCGGCCGCGCGAAGATCCTGAACAGGAGTGGCGGGACTTTCTGAATGCCCTGGTGCCTCTGTTCGGCGAGTCGGTGCAATTGCCGCTCGGCAAACTGATCCTGAGCTTCCGCAAGGAATGGTATCCGGAGATCGAAAAACGGCTGCGCAGTCTGACAAACTCTTTCGGTGCGCAGTTTCTTGCTCCGCTGGACCGTGACGGGATCGTGGAGGCGGTGGAAGGTGCGGCGAATGACGCAAGCCTGCAGGCCCATTACCAGCACCGCATTGAGGCTGGCCTGGCCGCACGGATCGCGGATGACTTGCTCAAGGACCGTGACTCGGCCATCGCGCCCATGCTGGAGGTGCTGTTGTTTGACCTCTGGAAGGCGGCAGGTGCGGAGGCAGCCCAGACCGGGAATGTCGAACGACGATTTACCCTCGCCCTGTACGAGCCGCTGCAGCGGCGTGGCACGAGCCTGCGCAGCTTCTTGTACCGCCAGCTTGAGCAGCTGGGTGCAGGCATGAGCGCGGACATGGGTAAAAGCGCGTGCGGCACCGGACTGGCGCTTGATGTTCTGGCCTTTCACACGACGCCCTTGGGAACGGCTGAACGCCGTAACCGGAAAGAACTGGCTGCGGCATATCAGCATGTGGAGGGCGCTGTTCTCGAAGCACTGCTCAATGGCCTCGACGCCTTGAGCCTTCTCGTGCAGCCGGCGGGTGCGACCGATACGGTCCAACGGGTAACCAGGCTCTCGCATGATTCCCTTGCGCCCTTGGTCAGGGAGGCTTTTGACAAGTCGGAACTGCCGGGCCAGAGAGCACGGCGCATTCTGGAAACGCGGGTGCGGGACGCCGCCGCGCAGGCGGATCTGCCAGACAACGCGGATGCCAAGGTCGCGGATGAACAACTTGCGGCATGGATCACCAAGAACCGCGATGCGGCCGCTCTGGAGAAGCTGGACTACGCGACGGTGCGCGGCGGCCGGCAGGGCATGCGCCAGGGCGGTGCAGCGGAGGCGGCGGTCTTGGAGGTGAGCGAGGCCGCTGATCGGGCTCGTAAAGAGGCGGATAGTGCCCGTAACGAGGCTGAGAGGCGTCAGCAGCGGGTTGTCAAAATGGCGATAATCGGCGGGATAGCCGCGCTCATCCTTATTGTTAGTCTGACCCTGCTCGCCTTGAGCCGGGAAAAGGCGAGAGCTTTGGAAAATTTACAGCAGCGCTCGCTGGAGAGTTATGGGACAGCGCTGCGCTCGATGGTGAACAACAAGGAACGGGAAGCGTCAGCGTATCTGCTGCACTCCTTGCGGATATGGCCGCAAAACCGGCTGGCTGCCGATCGTCTCTATGGGCTGATGACGCAGCGCAACTTTGCCCTGCCACTCTTTGGACCGGTGAAGGGTCTTGATACGATTTCCTCCGGGACTGGATTTCAACTCGGAGTCTCGAAGACGGGTACGGCCCGCTTGCTGGCGGATGGGAATTTGGCGGAGTTTCGCGAACTGCGTGAAGACGGCAAGATGACCCATGAACTGAATGCCTTTCTCGCGGCGAAAGGCCTTGCGGATTTTCGTCCCAGTAGCAGGGCGAAACTGACGGCGGACGGCAGATGGCTCGCCGACTGTAAAAACGACTATCAGAAGAGTACGCTGCAGGTGGTGGACCTGGACACGGGCAAGATGTTTCAGAGGGAAGTGCCGGGAACTGTCGGCGAACTGGCGTTCATCCCCTCTGAAGGTCTGCTGATGGCGCTCAATGCCCCTGTCCCTCCAGTGATCATCCCGGCCACTCCTCCTCCAGATGAAAAGGAAAAGGAAAAAAAGGCTGAGGAAAAAGGGGATGAGGACGATGACAGGCCTGACCCGCCGCCGGACATGACCAACCTTCTGGTTTGGCGGTTTGCCGGCACGGAATTTGTCGAAAGCACTCCGAACCTTGGGGGCGCCGCGTTGCCGGAATCTCTGCTCGCCATCTATCCGTACCCGGATGGGAAACGCGTGGCGGTGACGACCAACGTCGTCACTGGAAAGGGACCGTATGATCGGCAGACTCAATTGCGGGTCTTTGATCTGAATCTCCAAACGTTAAGCCTCCGTGCCATCAGCGGGCTTCGGCCAGTCACAGTGGACGCTCTGGCTATACCAGCTTTTACCCACGATACCTCCGTCATGGTCTTCCCGAAGGGGGATGAAGTAGGGGGCAGTTATCTGCGCCCCCTCGAGATAAGCCAGACAGGTGACTGGGAACTGTCGCAGATGTGGGCACAGCCAGCCGGATCTGAATGGGTGAGTGACGGGCGGGCCTACTGCTGGCCGGGTACGAATCTGCATGTGCTTTTTGGACCGGACCGGATCGCTCTAGCTCGCATGGATACTCTGGTCTCGACACCGAATGCCTTGATCCCTGCCGCCATCACGCCCCGCATGGAAGGCTTTGGCATTGGCCTGAACCAGTTGCTTCTCGGGCGCAAACGGCACCCGATGCCGCTGGATCAATTAAGCGAAGCCGTTTTCGACGACTACTCCATTTTCGATGCCCGCCAAGGCACCGCCATGCCGGAGATTAAAACGCTAGGCACAAGAGGCCCAGACCGACCCGAGCAGCCAAACGTCACCTCGAAACTTGTTGCCCGGCGTGACTCCCCCAGGCTGGATGTCATGGCGCATTTCAACGCAACCAAGGACGGTTTTTTTCGCGTCGGTGTGCAATTGCAGAAGGATGGAGAAAATCCAGTCCCCATGGTGGCTGACTTTGGATTCGCTTTCGATGAAAACTGCGTATCTGCCAAAATCTCCCCCAATGGCAAGTTTCTCGCGATGGTGGTCAGAGCCGTCTCCAATGATGCGGCTCTCTATGTGATGGACCTCAGCGATTACAAACTCCTGGTGAAGGGCGATGCCCTGGGCGCGGACTCGATGTACGGCAGGCTGGGCGGGTTCGAGGAGGCGGCGGCCATTTGCTTTGGGGCGGACGAGTCGATCGTGTGTCTGGTTGACCGCAAGGGACACCTCCTTCTCTGGGACTGGCGCCGCCGCCTGCCCATGTCCGACGTGCTTGGGTGCGTCGGATTTGCCACCTCATTTTCGGATGGACTAACCATTTCCGATCTCCAATGGCAGGACGGCAAAGTCACCTTTGTCATGGATCACCACCAGAAGCAAAAACGTGTCACGTATTGTGTTGGTTTTCCTCGTGGCGTGCCGAAGGATCTCACGAGATTGACGGAGCTGGTGACTTTGATCACGGGCATGGATGCGGATGCCAATGGCAATCTCATCTCCCTTCCAGAGCCGGAGGAGCCGCGGGGTTACTTGCTGAAAAAGCTTCGCGAATCCTATGCCGCGGCCACCGGCGATGCGGATGAACTGGCCTTCTGCCGCTGGTTCCTCGAAGACCGCGCCACACGTCCGGTCTTTCCTGGCGCCACGCAGACGGTGTCGGACCTTTTTGAGGCCTTCCTATCCGCTGGCCAGTTCGATGAAGCCTCCCTGCTGACCTTCGAAGACGAGGCTAAGGTCACACGCGTTCGTAATGCCCGAAAGACAGCCGCAGAAACCAAAGCAGGCAACTGATCTCCTATCTCACTCTTCTAGCAACCCACCATTCCCATGAGCAATGAACTCACCTTCATCCCACCTGAGCGCTCCCTGTCCTTATCCGGCGATTTCCCGCAGCTCCTCGCCTTCATCCAGTCAGAAGAGTGGGATCGCGGGGACTTGGATGTGATCGCCTTGCATGCGCTGTTCACCGGCGGCTGGTATGTTTTCGAGCCGCGTACTCTTAGGGAGCGGGCGCGTGAATTCCATGAGCTTGCAGCCGCGCAGCAAACGCAGGCAGCCTTCCAGGACATCTTTGACATCCATGAATACCGGGCTCTGCCGAAAGCGGACCGCGACACGCAACCGGCCCAGCCTTCGGTGGTGCTGACTGCTGACAGCCATTTCGATGGTGTGTGGATGGTAGCTGCATCTGCGCGCAGGTCTGCCAAACCGCCGGTGCTTGGAGGATCAGTCCGGGGGACCCGCACATCTTTCGATTCCGTCCGACGTGGCCGTCCCAAGGCGGAAGCGGCAACCGCCAGCGCTCAGGACGCCACGCCTGGCCCACTGCATCGGACGCCGCACATGGAACTCTCTGCCAAACCTCCGTTTGCGCCCATGACAGAGTTTGACGTGGAGGTCTTTGCTGATGACCAAGCACCTGCCGAGGGCGAGGAGACAGAAGGCATCACTTTGCCGGGCACCGAAAAAGAATACACGCTCACGGTCTGGCTGGCACCTTCTGCGGAGTTCACCTTGGTCGGAGAATGCCTGCGGCTCATGGTGATCAAGCGCGCTGAGCCCAGATCTTCCAGTGCGAGGTTTCGCGTCCGAGTAGCGGACGATGCCCAGGCTGGCAGACTGGCCGCACTGACAGCGTCCTTTTCCTACCAAGGCAGGCCGTGCGGTAGGGTGACACGCACTATTCTGGTCGGCGCGGCTGGTACCAAGTTGACCGATGCGGAGAACAGCCGAAAGCGTGATTTCAATGGGCGCGTGAGCATCGAGAGCGAACCACCACCGCCCCCAGACCTGACGATTGTCGTCACCTGTCCGGATGGCGAGGCGGATCGTTATGTGGTGAAGGTTGCCTCGCCGCTGCTGGATGCGTTCAAGGGCGGAGTCGCCAAACCATGGAAGCTGCGTGAGGCGGCCGGTGCCCTGGTGCGCAGCATGCTGGCAAACTTTGTCAAAGATGGCCAGAGCAGTCAAAAGCGGCTCGCCAATCTGGTGGGTGCGGGCAGAAATCTTTTCGATGCAGCCCCTGAGCATTTTCGCGAAGCATTTTGGGAGCTGCTGCGCAAGAAAGCGCCGCTCCGCAGCATCTACATCATGTCCGAAGAGCCGCACATCCCATGGGAATTGATGGTGCCGAATCCGCGCGGCGCTGATGATGATGGTCGCAAATGGAGGCCGCTGGGCGTCGAGTATGCCATGGGCCGTTGGGTGCATGAAGGACATGCCTCACCGCCAGGATCGGTGACATTAAGCGGTGCCTTTGTCCTGGCGCCGGATTATGCGGGTACCAGCCAGGCGGTTCTGGCCAGTGCCAAAACCGAAGCGGCTTTTGTGCGCAGGCAGTTTGGCGGCACGGCATTTAAGCCCGCGACTTTCGACGCGCTGAGCAGCCGCATTGGTGCGGAATTAACATCCCTTTTCCATTTCGTCGGCCACGGCGCTGTCACCGCAGAAGCGGATGACGAAACGATCTATCTGGAGGGCGACGAGACGCTCAGCACCACCGAAGTTGTAGGTCTCGACGGCTTTCGAGAGGGCTTCCGCAAGACGCGGCCTCTGGTGTTCTTCAATGCCTGCGAAGTGGGGCGCTCTCTACCCGCCCTTGTCGGCTCCGGCGGGTTTCCGCGCACCTTTGTCGCAATCGGAGCCAGCGCTGTGATCGCACCGCTGTGGAGCGTGGAAGACGAATGCGCGCACGATGTGGCGACCGTCATTTACCAGGCCGTGAAGGACGATGCCAAAAGCGGCGGCAGGCCACGTCCCGTGGCTGAGATCTTACAGAATCTGCGCGCCCGCACCTATGACAAAGGTGCAAGCGAGGGCAAAGACAGCTATGCCGCTTACTGCTTCTACGGCGATCCCTCCTTTGTGCTAAAACTGCCGCCAGTCGCTGTCGCCGAGTCCAAGCCTGCCAGTGGCCGCCGCTGAGGGAAGATTTGAACAAATCGTCCGCGCAATCGATGATCCGTCAGGAACGGGCAAATCTTTGCGCGTCTCTTCGGAGCCGACTGCTTCCATAAAGTCCATCTTTAGGCATTTTATTCTTCACTCGCTCATGCATTCCTATATCATCCCGCTTGTTTTATGAGTGAATGGCTTGCTCCCGGATCCAAAATTTTGTTCATCACAGCCGCGCCGACCGACCAGGACGCGATCGGATCTTTAGTGGAGCATGGCGCCATCGTCGAGGCTGTCCTGGACAAGGCCACCGTGGTGGCCCGGCTGGCGGCCCAGCCGGAGGAACTGGTGCGCGCCATCCAGGCCGAGCGGCCCACCATCGTTCATTTCAGCGGCCATGGCACCGGCAAATCCGGCCTGGTGTTTGAGACCGAAAACGGCGCGACGGCGTTGTTCACCCGCCAGGCCCTGGATGCGCTGCTGGCCGCCGAAGAACTGATGGCGCCCGTGCGGCTCATGGTGTTGAACGCATGCTCGACCGTGGCACAGGCCGAGGTGATCGCTAAAAAAGGTCCGGACACCATCGCCATGCAGTGGGATGTGCTGGATGAGGTGGCGGGGAAGTTTGCCAAGGCCTTCTACCGCGGACTGTTTCTTGGCAACTCGCCGCGTGGCGCCCTGCAGGCCTCGATCGCGATCATGACGGCGGCGGGGGTTCCAGAGCCGGACACTCCGGCTTTTTTTCCAAGTGAGATCTCCAAGATCAAGGACTGGCTGGGCAATTTGGAAAAGTTGATGGGGCAAAACAAAGCGGTAAAAAAACAGATCGAGGACAGCCGGCAGGAACTGCAGATGCTGCATGCGCTACTGGATGAGTTCAAGATTTGCAAGCAGCTGCACGATCACCTTCACAAGGTCCAGCTCCAGTACCCCACGGCTGCCAAAGCGGCGCGCGCCGACTTGTCTGATGACGACGTCTTCAACCTCTATGATCCGGCGGTTCGCCTCATGGAAGATATTTTACTGGAGGCTCAGGCCGCCATCGAAGCTCTGCCGGCAGCCTCGACGCTGCGCCTGCGTGAATTAAAAATGCTGAAGGGGCTTGGCGGTCATGTGGCGGCGGCAAAAGCGGCGGAACAGGACTCCAAACGGGCCAGGGATGCCTGCGGAGAAATCGGCGCGCAGTTGCGCCGGCATCTGCCACGCATCAACTCGCTGCTCACGCAAAATGCAGAGGCCATGGACCTGAGCCGGTTGGGAACGTTGTTTCAGGCCATCAGCACCATTCCAGAACTGCCCCAGGCCACCCAGAAAGGCCTGCTGGCCGGGCAGGCGGCCTGTGAGTCTGTCGGCAGGGCGCTCAATGAGCATACCCAGCTGCATGGTGAATGGCAGGCCATTGACAGGAGTCTTTGGGATGCGGAGAGCGCCCTTCTTGTGGCAGCGGATGAGGGGGGGAGGGAACTTTTCCTGGAACAATGGCTGCAGATCAAACAGGAGGTGCAGAGACTGGCCAACCTCGCCGGAGGCATTGACTGGGCCACCCGGTTGTCCGCCCAGTTGAAGGAGACTGCGGACGCTGTTGACGGCGGTCTATGGTCCAAGGTCTCCTCCAAATACGAGCGCCTTTGCCGCGACATCCGCAAGCAGTTTTTTGAAGTGGACAACGATCTCCTGACCCGCGCTGACCAGATTTCCGAACTGGGCCGGCCCCTCGATCCCTTTTTGCCATCGTCTCCAGCCTAATCTCCAGCCCCACCATTCATCATGCCAGCTGACTCTTCTGCACCTGTCACAGGCTCCATCGAGGGCTTCGCCTCGCTTTCGGCGGCGCGTCGTGCCCATACGGATCTGCTTCGCCGCCAGCGCTCGGACACTGCCAACGGACGTCCGCAAAGCGCCGAGATCAGGCAGTTCATTTTCCTGGCACGGGCGACCGGCAGACACGTGGCTGCGGCTGACGCACGCGACGCCCTCCAGGGCATGATTGACTATTGGTATGGCATCTTGGTGATGGCCGACCGCGCGGCCGCGAACGACCTTGGAAGTCTGAATCTGGACGACAATCTGGACGACGGCCTCAGTCTGGAGGGGTTTCAAACATCGAAGTCGAGTCCTCCGACAGATAGCGAGGTAGAAAACCGCGCGCGCGCGCAGACTCGCCTCAAGGCCGAGGTGTTCGCGTTTGAAAAGGCGCTGTCCAGTGCGGACCAGCCATGGCTGCGCCTTCTCCTGCTGCGGCTTTTCACTTTGGGAGAGGTCAGGCATGAACCCCGGCGGGCCCAGTTGCAAAAGTCAGACAAAATGCTCGGTGAACCGGCCCTGACCGGGCTGGTGGACAAACTGAGGGAGCGCGGCCTGCTGAAGACCGAGGCGTCCACCGCCGGGCCGGATACTGCGTACATCCTGGCCGATGAGAACCTGCTGCAGCATTGGAAAACGCTGGCCCAGGTGGTGACTGAACGCCGGTCTCTGCGAGAGATGGTCGCCGGATGGGATCGGTCCGGCAGACCGGCGGAGGCTTTGCTGGACAAAGGGGCCATGCTGGACCTGGCGGCGGACTACGCCGACCTCACCGACGCAGAGAAGGACTTCCTCCGCCAGAGCCAGGACGCCTCGCTGCTCAAAATCCAGCAAAAATCCAAGCGCATGTGGCAGGCCATCACCGTGCTGACGGTGCTGGTGGTGATTTTGATAGGACTGGTGGCAGCCCTCATAGTGCAAATGGAGTACGCTAGGGTGGCCGAGAGAGATGCCAGGGAGGCTGAGGATCGAGCCATTAAATCGGCCGATGTTGCGACAGAGAAGGCTCAGGCGGCGTCAGCAGCGGAGACGGAGGCGAAGCGACAAACGGATTTGGCCACGAAAGCGTTGGATGCGGAGAAGCAACAAAAGGAGCTCGCAATCCAGGCTCAGAAACTAGCGGTAGCGGCGAGGACGGATGCAGAGAAGGCTAGGGCGGACGCTGCAAAGGAAGCCCGGGAGCGGGAGCTGCTCCTGCGTGCGCAACTGGATGCCACCAATCAGGCTGCGGCAGAAATGCGGGCCATCGTTGAAAATTTCAGCAAGGCCGCTGAAGAATTCGTGGCTCTGAGGGCAGCGCTGGCCAGCAGCCTGAACGATGAGGGCCTGAAGCTATTCGACAAGACGGCCAGCAAATTGAAGAAGAACTTGAAGGAGAGCCTGGACCTGGCAAAAAACAGCGCGGCCACCACAGCCAAGCTGGATGAAGCCACCGGCAGTGCCACACAGGAAGCTCAGAAGGAGGCGAAGGACCCGCAGCCCAGTCTGGTCAAGGTGCTGGAAGGCCATCGCCTGCCCATCACCGCACTCACCTTTGCCAGGGATGGCAGCAAGCTGGCCACCGCGGGAGAAGACACGGAAGTGCGTGTCTGGACTCCGAAGGGGGAACCCTTCACCCAGCCCATCACGGGCAGCAGCAAGGATGGGGTCAATTGCCTGGCCTTCAGCCCTGACAAGGAAGGGCGCTGGCTGGCGATTGGCAGCCGGGGATCGACCGTGCGACTGCGAGACCTCAGCCAAGGCAGAACCGAGATCTATGAAGGTCACCGAGACTCCGTCACCAGCATATCATTCAGTGCCGATGGGTCCAAGGTGCTGTCTTCCAGCGCCGACAAGACCGTGCAAATTTGGAATCCGCTGACCCGCGAGGCCATTCAGAAGTTCAGACCTGCGGGTTCATTGATCAACGGTGCCGCCTTCAACAGCGATGCCACACGTGTGGTCGGCGCGCTGGAGGGCAATGCCGCGATGGTCTGGACGGTCGGCAGCGACGCTGATCCGCTGCGCCTGCCGCGCGAGGGGCCGGTGAGAAGCGCCTGGTTCAATCCACGGGGAGACCAGATTCTGACCAGCTCCTTGGATAAAACGGTGGCTGTCTGGTCTCCAACTCCCGGCAGCAGCGGCAATCCCCCGCTGATCTGGGCGGGCGGCCTTTCCGGCCCCTTGTTTCAGGCCGTCTTCTCCCCAGATGGCAGCCGTGTCGCTTGCGCCACGGGCGGTCAGACCACGAAAATCTGGGACGCACGCACGGGCAAGCTGCTCCGCGAGTTGAAGGGGCATCAGGATGCGGTCTATCTGGTCGCCTATCATCCGAGTGGCAGAATCATGCTGACCGGCAGTGCCGACTCAACCGCGAAGGTCTGGTTTGAGGGCGAAACGGAAGCGCGCCACACTCTGACAGGCCACACCGCCCCCCTCACCGCAGTCACCTTCAATGACGCTGGCACGCAGATCGCCACCGGCAGCCAGGACGGCACCGTCATTCTCTATGACTTCCAGAAAGACAATGACGGTCCGCCACCAGAGACAGCCGGGGCCACCGGATGGTGTCTGTACGGCTGGCTGGATCTCAACTCCAAGGGAGAGAAACCCCAACTGCGCGCGCAGTCCTTCGCGCCCAAACCCGGGGTGCGCGGCGCCATTCCCACGGTGGGTCTTGAGGCCGAGGCTGAAGCGATCATGAACGTGCGTGATGAAGTCAAAAAAGGCGAGAACAACCACTGGTCCCAGGGCAAGGTCATCGACCTTCTGCGCAAAGGCGACCGCGTCAAGATCCTCGAAGTCCTGGGGGACAATGACATGATAACGGAACCCCATGCGGTGTGGATCAAGTTCAAGAAGCTCTGAGCAAATAAGACACCTCCCGATGTGTCAACAAGGAGGTTGAAGACTGCAATACCAATGGCTCAAACGGCTGCTTTTTATGAGATCAATCGGACATCAAGTAAACGTCACCTGTCCTTTATGCGGGAGGGAGTTTAAAACCTTCCAATGGCTGCTGGTCAATCTCGGCACGGAGCCCGAGCTCAGGCTCACGCTGGCAAACGGAACATTCAGCCAGCCCAGTTGCCCAGGATGCGGCAAGAGCATCTATCTTGATCATCCGGTCCTTGTTTTCCCAGAGGACATTGAAAAACCGCCGACCTTTCTGCCCACTTTGAATCTTCACCTGCAAGGTTCAGAGGCCATCAACCGGCAGCTGGCGGAGTTGAGTTTTGTCCTTCAGCGCCACCTCCCTCTGTCATGGGGAAGCATGCCGTGTGATCTGGCCTCCAGACAGGAATTTGCACGCAGGCTGAACGATCCTGCAGCTTCAGATCCGAGCAATGACTTCAATGCCGATGAGACCGAAGAAGACGATGAGGATGACGCGGATGACGCGGATGAAGATGAGGTTGAACTGCCCAGCTGGCCAAGCCTGCGGTCATGGCTGAGGGATTTTATCGACCGTGCGCCGTCGCATCGGGAAACCTTTGTGATGCTTGCCACCTCTCCATACTATCTCACCGACGAATGTGTGCAGCTGGCTGAGAAGTGGTTGTCCCATGCCGAGATGCTGGGAGACGATGAACGTGCCGCGCAGATCCGCTTCAAACTAGAGATCATTCGCGAGTGCAGCAAAAAAGAAAACCAGAAGGAACTGGGCCTGCCCCAGGAGGAGGGAGTGCATGAATCCATCGAACGTTTTCAGTGGGTGCCTGAGGATGCCAGGCTGCTCATTTCCCGGCTGCTGCGGCAGGGGCGGGTCAAGCTGGGCACGCTGGGAGAGGCTTCGTTGGATACTGAGAAGAACACGACCCGTGTGGCGGAGCAGACAGGTAACACCGATCCGCTGGCGGCAGGCGCCCTAACGTCCGCCGAAGCCTCCCCAGGAGATCCCATCCCGGCCGCATTGATGCAGCCGATGATCGAGATCACGATGCTGATGAACCTGACCGCATATGATCCCAGCGGCGTTCTAGCGCGTGCCCAGTGGGAGATCGCGCGGAAGGTGGGCCAGATGCCTGAGTTGAAGGAGTCGCCCATGCTCGAAATGGGGTTGCTCAACATCAAGTTTCTGGCGGGAATGGGACTTTATGGCGAGCCGGGTAATGAGCCCATGCTGGATGAAATCATCGCCGACTTAAAGCGTGTTCTCGAAGTTCTGCCAGAGGTGTTCGAAGGTGCGGGATCCCACTTTGCCAATTTGGCGCTGGCCCTGCGAGATCGTCACGGGAGGACCGGTGACCTCGTTGATCTCACCGAGGCGATGGTCTGGATTGAGAAGGCTCTGGCTATCACCACGCCTGGAACTGGAGACTGGCACACGATGAATGGCACTCATGCGATGCTGCTGCAGCGCCGGTACGCAGCGCTGGGCGACATCACAGATCTTGAACTGGCGCTGGACGCGTGTGATGTCGCCCTGGAGGCCTCTCCCGAGGATACAGGTGTGCTCGGCATTCGTGGCCTGGTCTTGATGTCGCGGTTCAATGCTCTGCAAAACCCGCGGGATGCAGACGAGGGGATCGCAGCGCTCGAACAGGTCAAAAGCTCCGGTGTTCCCGATGAATTTCTTTGGTGCAATCTGCTGTACAATCTGGGAAACGGCTATTTTTCCCGCTTTCAGCATCATGGTCCGCCGGGGGATCTTGACCAGGCCATTTTGAATCTGACGCATGCGCTGGATGCAGCCACGCCAGATTCAGAAATATGGGCGACCATCCTTGCAGGATTTTTAGGCCCTTTGAGCTCTCGCTACCACCGTGGGCACAATGTCGAAGATTTGGACGTGGCCATCCGTCTGGCGGTTCACGGTCTGGAGGCCGCTGAACCAGGTTCCGACCTTTGGGCCACTACCAAGTCCAATCTGGCAGGCACCTTCCATGAGCGGTACATCCATGCAAAAGATCCGCTGGATCGTTCCAGTGCCATCACTCATGGGCTTGAGGTGCTCGCCGCGCGGGCGGTTGACAGTGGCTTCCTACCTGCGGTCATTGCCTGCCTTCATCTGGGGAGTCTCTATCTCGCCGAGAAAGACTGGCCTGCTGCTGCCGCGATACTGGAGGAAGGAATACGCAGAGCTGGCTGTCTCTACGAACGGCAGCTTCTCGGGGAAGGGCGGGATGCCACGCTGCTCTCTGTCGGCGAACTTTATTACCACGCAGCCTATGCGCAGGCCCGGCTGGGACGCGCGGCGGATGCACTGGTGAGCCTGGAGCAAGGGCGTGCACGGGCGCTGTCTTTTGAACTCGGCGCAGATGAAATAGCGCGGCTGGCGGCAGATCCACGTCACGCAGCTGTAGTGCAGGAGTTTCAGAGGGCGCACGCCAGCCTGCAGTGTCTGGATCAGTTTGGCCGTGCCTGGAATCCCTCTCTGGCGGCCCCGCCCATACGGCAGCAGGATTTGGCCCACGTAAGGCAGAATTTGGACCAGGCCATGCAGCAGCTCTGCCAAATTCCCGAAGTCGCGAGGCTTTTCAAAGCAGTGTCCTGGATCGATCTCGAGACAGCGGCTGTTTCAGCCGGTGCTCCTGTCGTCTACTGCTTCAGCACCTCCATGGGCAGCGCCACCATCATCCTGCACGCAGATGCCCGGGGCAGGGTGCATGCGGTTCCGTTTTTCGACGACGGCTTCACCTCAGCGTCTCTGAAGCAGATGATCCATGGCGGTGATAACTGCCTGTCGTATCTCGAAGGCACCCGGTACGGCAGCGAAAATCAGGAAGAGATGAATGATTTGCTGGAGGACATTCAGAGACAGCTCGGACAGGCGTTTTTGCATCCTGCCATGCCACTGCTCCGTCAGCTCGGCACCAAGGCGCTGCACCTCATTCCCATGGGAAGTCTGTCTCTTCTGCCGCTGCATGCCGCGTATGTGGTGCCTGCGGATTCATCTGCGAATACCGCTGTGGATCGAGGGCACGCAGAAGATGAGGTGAATGAAACAATAGAAAAAACGGACCAGGACATGCGCGTAACGCCACTGTGTGCTGAACTGACGGTCTCATACGGACTCTCCTGCCGGCTGCTGCTGGCCTGCTGCCAGCGCTCACGGCCATTGCATGCCACGGCTGCCCCTGTGCTTCTGGGGGTGGGGGCGGAAGGTTCACCTGACATTCCTTTTGCCGCTGCGGAACTGTTTATGGCTGCGGCACGGTGTACCGGCAGGGGCGGCCGTTACCTGATAAAGAACACACTCGATGAAATCCGCCAGAGCACGGGTGAGGCCACCCATCTGCACGTGGCTTCTCACGGGGAGTTTGTGCTGGAAAGCCCCATGGATTCGACCATCAAGCTCTCCGACGGCCATGATCTGCTTCTGAAGGATTTCACCCGGTGCGACTTTCAAAGGATGCAGCTGGTGGTTCTCTCAGCCTGCGAGACTGGGATGATCGACATCGGCAAGCTCCCCGATGAACTCGTGGGCTTCCCGGCCGCCTTCATTGAAGCAGGCGCCGCAGCCGTCGTTAGCACACTCTGGCCTGTGGAGGACCTGGCCACGGCGCTGTTCATGGACAAGTTCTATGAGATCCTGTTCGCCGCATCGGACTCGGTCCCGGCAGTTCTTTCCGAACCGGCACCCGTGGTGGCATCCGCATCTGCCAGAGCGCTCAACGGCGCGGCCCGCTGGCTGCGCGAGCTGACTGTGCATGAATTGATTACAAACGAGATGCCACGCTGGGAGAGCCTGAGCAGGGCTTTTGAATCGGCAGCAACCGCTGCAGGTGTGGGCGATGACATCGATCTGGAGCCCACTTTTTTTCTCGATGAGTTTGAATCCATGGCGCCGGACCAGTGTCCTTTCGCCGCTCCTTTTTACTGGGCTGGCTTTGTCCATTCTGGCAGCTGAACCAATATCCCCATCATCTTATGGCCGCACAAAAAAGACCACATAAGAAGGTAGCCCGCCGTGAGGATGCTTGGGCGAATTCTGCCGCTGGCGGGAAGACTTCGGGCAGGAAAAAACCGGAGGCAAAAAAAACCTCGTCCATCACTGAAGCCGTTGCAACTCTGGAGGGAAGTGGCGACGACGCCGGGCTGGCGCTGTCTCTGGCGGGATGGGACGATCAGGACACACTGTACCTGACGGCGATCTCATCCGAGCGCCCTGATAAGTTCGATGCTGAGATGCCCTCGACGCTCCTGCTGGCCCAGTGCGGCAGCGCACGCGTGGCACAGCCTCTCTACACACGTAACACCGCGCCCGCGGCCACCGCCGCGACACACCCCGATATCTGGAGTAACAATGACAAGACAAACGCCGGCAGACGCTTCTTCGAGATCATCAGGATGCAGCAGTTCATGGTCGCCTACACCAATGGCGCCGACCCGACGCCATTGTCTGTGCAGGTTGGCAATGAGACTCGTGAGTTTGCCACGCCTGACTCGGAGTTCCTGAAGGTCCTCGGCACGTGGCTGTTCGAGGTGCTGTTCACCGGAGAAGTGCGGCGGCTCTACGATGCGGTGCAAAACCGCGACGAGCGCAAACGGGTGAGCATCATCTTCACCTCCATGCTGCCCTGGCTCTCCGACCTGCCATGGGAGATGGTCTATGATCCCGGCATTGAGAACTTCCTCTCCCTGACCAACGTTCGCTTTTTGCGCAATGTGCTCACGCCCACGCCGGCAGACCGCATTCTGCGAAAGCCCCCCGTGCTGCGCATCCTCGTGGCATCCGCCCAGGCGTTGGGAGCCTCCGCCATTTCAGACGAGCAGGAGATCCAGCGCATCAAAGACTCCTTCCGGGACCTGATTGATAAAGGACTGGTCAAGGTCGATGTCATCGTACGCTGCACCCCCGAAGAGCTGCACTCCTGCCTTCGCACCACCGAAGGCCTGGCCGAATACGACGTCTTCCATTTCATCGGCCACGGCTATTACGATAAAAAACAGGGAGGCCTCGTGGAGTTTGAAGACGAGAACGGAGCGGCCCGCCATCTCACTGCCAGGGAGCTGGTCAGCATTTTGCGCCTCCGCGGCATCCGCATCGTGTTCCTCAATGCCTGTGAAACCGGCACCGGCTTCGGCAACGACGGGGAGAACATGAGCCGCGGGGCCAACTACAACCGCGGCGTGGCCATCGAGCTTGCCAGGGAGGGCGTCCCCGCTGTGGTGGCCAATCAGTATTCCGTTGTGGACAAGCTGGCCTCCCTTTTCTCCCTGTGCTTTTACGAATGCCTCGCCCACGGTCTGAACATCGCGGACGCAATGCGGGAGGCGCGCATCGCCGTCAGTATTTCGGACGAGGCCGAACCCATGGACTGGGCGGTGCCCGTTCTGTTTGCACGCAACCCGAACGCCACGCTCTGCGCCAGACGCCCGTACAAGATCAGCCCGCTCAAGCCCGTGAGTCCCGTGGCTCCCGAGACGCTGATCCGCCGCATGTCCCGCAATCCCGCGCAAATGAAAGTGGTCGTATGGTGCACCTCCCCCGCCATCTCCCATGCCGAAAAGCTCGGGGAGACACTCGTCATGCTCAATGATGTCCAGCCAGAATTTGGCTTCACCCTCAAGCGCCGCCGCATCCCCGCCAGCGTGTGGAAAGTGAGCAGGAAAAGCGGTTTCATGAGCGCCGAAGGCATTGTGAAACCGCTCGAGAAAATGAGGGGGGAAGCCTTTAATGCGGATGTACTTTTCTGCATTACCGATCTCCCCCTGATGGATGGGAAGGAAACCGCCCTCTACTACTTTAACCATAAACGGGTGGTGCTCTTTTCCACCTGGGGGTTCGCCCCTCCGCTGGAGGCGGACCGGTTCAAAGCCGCCCTGACCAACCATCTGGCGCTCGGGCTGCTGGACGTCCTCACGGACATCCCCGCAGGAGAGGACGACGACGATCCCGCACATCCCATCCACACCGCCGGCTTTTACAATGATCAGCGCAGTCTGGCTCACATCACCGGACATCTCAGGATCACTGCAGCTGTCGATCGAGTAATTCAGGCCCAGATCAGAGCCGGAAAATTAGCGCTGGAACAGGCCGGCAAGCTGACGAAATCGCAATCCCAAAAACTGGGGAAAGCACGGTACAAGGCCATCAAAACACTGCTGGACTTTGTTCATTCCGAGTCGTGAAGACTTGTTGCAATGCTGAGGCAACGCTTTGGTGTTGTCACTGCGCATGGTCACCCTCCAGACATTGACCGATGAGACCAACCAACTCGCGTTGAATTTATCCACCCAAAAATGCCCACCTCTGGTGGATGAGGCTGAAGCGGCGGGGGGAAGATCGACCACCATTTCACGGTTTTAACTTTAGACGTGTCCAGATTCGGTTGATGATGTCCTGGAGTTCAGCGGCAGCGGTATTGATAGTGTCAGCGAGCATCTCCTCGGAGACGACTAGGGCATCATCTAAGGGCCAGCCTGCGCAGAGCGCTCACGCGGGCGCATCATGGGGAAGTCTCCATCGAGGACCTGAAGGTCGTAGATGTCCTCGCGCTCGTCCTCCCATTCCACCTCACCTTTGCAGTTGTGAGCCTGACACTTCATCAGAGGTGGCTGCCTGTTGATGGTTTGGCGGCAGGTCTTGCAACGGTGGATTCCGCGCTATTCCGCGGCTGAGATGAGGAGAATGTCGCCATCAATCTGGTGAGCATCTTGGCAGCCTGACAGCACTTCATTCTTGGGGCTGAGCAACCGGGTTTCGACCAGCACGCGGGTATCTTTGATGAGGTGCTGCCAAAGTTCTTCCACAAACTTCACTCGTGATTCGTCGGGCACATTCCATTAGTTCGCAGATTGGCGAATGTTTGGGTTTCCTTTGCTTAACCAGGGACGGATACGATTCTGGTCATGGTTTGCGGTGCGGCGCAGAGCCAGGCCGACCGGCAAGGTTCTTCCATCCCTCTCTGGAGAAGTGCATTTCATGGGGGTGAATCTAGGCCAGCACATCTTTGACGACCTCGCCATGGATGTCCGTGAGGCGGTAGTCGCGGCCCTGGAAGCGGTAGGTAAGGCGGGTGTGGTCAAGGCCGAGGAGGTGCAGGGCGGTGGCGTTGAGGTCGTGGATGTGCACCGGATCCTTGACGATGTTGTAGCTGAAGTCGTCCGTCTCGCCGTGGACGTGGCCGCCTTTCACACCGGCACCGGCCATCCAGACGCTGTAGCAGCGCGGGTGGTGATCGCGGCCGTGATTGTCCTGGGTGAGCACGCCCTGCGAATAGACCGTGCGTCCAAACTCGCCGCCCCAGATGACGAGCGTGTCGTCCAGCATCCCACGCTCCTTAAGCTCGGCCAGCAGCGCTGCGGTGGGCTGGTCGGTGTCGTGGCACTGGCTCTTGATGCCGCTGGGGAGGTTGTTGTGCTGGTCCCAGCCACGATGGTAGAGCTGGATGAAGCGCACCCCGCGCTCGGCGAGTCGGCGGGCGAGGATGCAGTTCGCAGCGTAGGTGCCGGGTTTCTTCGATTCAGGGCCATAGCGCTCGTAGATGTCGCCGCGTTCTTTGGAGAGATCGGCGAGGTCGGGCACGGCAGACTGCATGCGGAAGGCCATCTCGTATTGGTCAATGCGCGCCTGCGTTTCGGGATCGTGGTAGTCGGCAAACTTGAGGCGGTTCAGCGCGGAGACATCGTCGAGCATGGCACGGCGGCGCTCCGTGGTGATGCCGGGCGGATTGGAAAGGAAAAGCACGGGGTCTTTGCCGGAGCTCATGCGCACACCCTGATACTTCGAGGGCAGAAAACCGCTGCCCCACATGCGTTCGTGCAGGGGTTGCGCGTTCGTGGGGCCGCTGGGTCGCGAGATGAGCGCCACAAACGCGGGCAGATCCGCGTTGTCAGAGCCGAGGCCGTACGACACCCAGGCGCCGAAGGCCGGCCGCCCGCCGATTTGGTGCCCCGTTTGCAGCAGCGTCATCGCTGGATCGTGGTTGATGGCCTCCGTATGCAGCGAGCGGATGAGGCAGATCTCATCGGCAAACTTAGACGTGTGCGGCAGCAGCTCGCTCAGCCACATGCCGCTCTGGCCGTGCTGCGCAAACTTGAACACCGAAGGTGCGATGGGGAAGCGCTTCTGCCCCGCTGTCATGCCCGTGAGCCGCTGCTCGCCACGCACGGAGTTGGGCATATCCTTGTCGAACTGCGAGGCGAGCCCCGGTTTGTAATCAAACAGGTCGAGCTGAGAAGGCGCACCCGCCTGCGTGAGCCAGATGATGCGTTTCGCCTTCGGCGCAAAGTGAGCCGCTGGCGTGGCAAAGAGTTTCGGATTCGCAAGTGACGCCATGGCGAGGCTCTTCAGCCAGTTGCGACGCGAAAAGGGGGCGAGGGAGGATTCGGTGCTCATGAGGTCACTCCTTGGTGATGGTTTCGTCGAGATTGATCAGCGTGCTGGCGGCTGTGGTGTAGGCGGCGAGTTCCACGGGGTTCAGTTTGTCGTCGGTTTTGGCTTCACCCACGGTCAGGAGCTGTTTGGCGGCTTCCGGGTCTTGCGCAAAGTCTTTCAGGGATCGCTCAACGGCGGCGGTGAGTACCTGGAGTTCCTGCGGGCGCGGCTTCCGGGCGAGGAGAACCCCGAAGCCATGCGTGAGCCGGGACTCGATGCTGGTCCCACCGTTCTTGATCATGCGCTGCGCAAGGAAGCGGGCGGCTTCGACATAGGTCGGGTCGTTCATCAAATTGAGCGCCTGCAGCGGCGTGTTCGAGCGCGAGCGGCGGAGGGCGCAGGTCTCGCGGAAAGGCGCGTCAAAGAGCAGCATGCCGGGGTGCGGCACGCTGCGCTTCCAGTAGGTGTACAGGCTGCGCCGGTGCAGATCGTCGCCGCTGCCTTGCTGGTAGGTTGCCTTGGGATTGTCACGCTGGGCGACGACCTGCTCGTAAAGACCAGGCGGGTGGTACGGCTTCACGCTCGGGCCGCCGATCTTCTCCACGAGCAGCCCGCTGGCGGCCAAAGCTTGATCGCGAATCACTTCCGCGCTCAGGCGATGACGCGGGCCGCGGGAAAGCAGCCTGTTCATCGGGTCCAGCTCCGCACTTGAAACCGAAAACTGAGAACTCTGCTGGTAGGTCTCGCTCGTCACGATCAGCTTCACCAGCTTCTTCACATCCCAGCCGCTTTCTTGAAACGTCACCGCGAGCCAGTCGAGCAGCTCCGGATGGCTCGGCGGTTCGCCCTGGGAGCCAAAATCCTCGCTGGTGCGCACGAGGCCGGTGCCGAAAAAATGCTGCCAGAATCGGTTCACGATCACGCGGGCCGTGAGCGGGTTCTCGCGGCTCACGAGCCATCTGGCGAGGCCGAGGCGGTTGCGCGGAAGATCGGCGGCGAGAGCGGGCAAAACTGCTGGCGTGGCGGCGGTGACCTTTTCACCCGGCTTGTCATAGGCACCACGCGTCAAGATGAACGTGGGACGCATCTCCTTCTGCTCCTCCATGACCAGCGTGGTGGGAATCTCCGCTTCCGCGGCGGCGATCTGCTTCTTCAAAGCGGCCGCTTCTTCACTCAGGCGACGGTGCTCAGGCATCTGCGCAAGCCGGAAATCCATGAGCTGCTTGCGCTCGGCTGTTGTTCGCCTGGCCGGCTCTTTTTCTGCGATGGTGACGACGCTGGCAGGCGCGATGAGGTCAGCAGCGCTCGTGGTGGCATAGAGCCGCCACTGCGAAGGCCCGCCGGCATTCTCGACACCGATGGTGATTACCACCTCGGAACCTTCGAGAGGCGATGCCAGCTCGAAAAGCGCCTGCACAGGCTTGTTCGGTGCCACGGAGAGCACGGAGCGGGTTTTGCGGTCGTTGTCGAGCACGCTCGCGTGTGCGGCGTCGATGGCGTGGAGCTTGCTCTTGCCGATATTGAGTCCGCTCCATTGAAAGCTGGCAGAGGGAGCTGTGGTGGAGCATTCCAGCCGCATGGCGGTCACTTTCCCCGCCGGCAGCTTCGTTTTAATCACGATGTTGTTGGCCCGGGTTTCCTGCGGGCCGACCAACACGGCCTTGTCAGCGATTTGTGGCGGATTGTCCCCACCGGTGGCTTTCAGCGGATCAAGTGGCTGCCAGTCGATCTTCGTGGCAGCGAGTCTCTTTGCCCATGGTTCGAGATCACTCGCCGCGAGGCCTTTGAGCTTGTCCTCGACGGGTTTGAGCTTCGCATTCAGCGCAGTGATTTGAGCCTCCGACTCCGGTGCGGGCAGTTTGACGAAGGGCGGCGCGTTCGTGCGGATGGGATTGCTGTAAAGGCCCACGCCTTTCTCGGGCACATTGTGGAAGAAGGCCTTCATCGCGTAGAAGTCACGCTGCGTGAAGGGATCGAACTTGTGATCGTGGCAGCGGGCGCAGTTGAAGGTCTGGCCCAGCCAGACGGCAGCGGTCGTCTCCACGCGGTCGGCGGTGTATTCGGCGAGGAACTCCTCCGCGATGATGCCTCCCTCCTCGTTCAGCATGTGATTGCGATGAAAGCCGGTGGCGATCTTTTGGTCCAGCGTCGCATCTGGCAGCAAATCACCCGCGATCTGCTCGATGGTGAACTGGTCGAACGGCATGTTCGCATTGAAGGCCTTGATCACCCAGTCCCGCCATGGCCACAACTCGCGGTCACGATCCACCTGATAGCCGTTGGTGTCCGCAAAACGTGCCGCGTCCAGCCAGTCAACCGCCATGTGCTCGCCGTAGTGCTGGGAGGCGAGGAGAGCGTCCACCTGCTGTTCGTAGGAAGACAACGAGCCCTGCCCTTTGTCTGCCTCTCTCCTTGTCTGATTGTCCTGCATGGGCGGCAGTCCAGTGAGGTCCAATGACAGCCTCCGTATCAGCGTCTCCAGGGGTGCCCTCGGCGCAGGCTGCAGTCCTTTCCTCCGCAACTCCGCACGGATGAAATCGTCGATGGAGTTGCCGGACTTCGGCTTCACCGGCGGCACAAAAGCCCAATGCAGTTCATACTTTGCTCCTTCGGCGATCCACTGCTTCAGAGTGTCCTTTTGCTTGCTCGAGAGCTTCTTGTGCGAATCCGCCGGCGGCATGAGGTCGTCGGCATCGGTGGTGGTGATGCGTTCGATCAGCGTCTGCGGACCCAGCTTGATCAGCTCCTCACGTGCATCGAGCCGCAGATCGCCCTTGCGGTGGTTTTTATCCGGTCCGTGGCAGTAAAAGCAGTTGTCGCTAAGGATCGGGCGGCAGCAGATGGATGGCAAATGTTCGTCAGACCCGACACCGCTGCCGTCGAGGCTGCGGTGGCCGTTTGAATGAAACTGCGGTGGGTGTGGGGAAGGGCGGGGATCATGGCGTCAGAGCAGCCAAAGAACTACGGTCACCCACAGCCAATTATTGACACCAAAGAGTGGGCGAAACACATGCCATCAGCAGCTTGGCGTCTTTGCCTCACCTCGCCTTTCCGCGGGTCGGCGAACTCCCATGGCGGAACTAGAAGAGGTGATCCTGGCCAAATTGAAAGACAATGACCCCATGGGAACGCGGGATTTGCAGCGCTGCTTCCACGACTTGAGCGCCAAGGGCCGTGAAAGGGCAGTTGCCAGCCTAAAAAAGGCCTGCCGGGTGGTCGAAATGGAGTGTGGAAGGCGTGCGGCGGCGGCTTGTGCTGCCATTTCTGCTGACTGGCTGCGTGTCAGCACGGGTGATAGTCGCCAATCGAGATGAGTATTACCCTCGCCAATGACAATTACCGGTACCCAAATCAGTGCGGACAACATCCCTTGCCCTTGATGACCTTATTTGTCTGCAACCTTAGGAGCTACATAGCCAGCCTGGCTAAAACCCATCAATCCAACTAATACCCATGGCATTTCCCAAAGCTCTCCATCCATCCAACTTTTGATCACAAACAACGAAATTGTCAGCAGGGTCCAGACTAACATCTGGGCTTTTGCGATCGAAAATGTTTTGCGACCGATTTCATCGTCATACACTTCCAGAAATCCGGCAGACGTCGGGCCTTTATCTTTTCTCGCCACAACAATTCCGCTGGTGGTGAGGGACAAGCCCATTAAAACCAGCAGCTGCTCCGGGATGACGACATTTCCAGATTTCATGTTGGTAACTGCGAGGACCATCGCGCTGATGGCGATGGTCCAGAGCATGAGCTGGACACTCCACAAGGAAAAGTGGGTGCCTCCCGGGGTGGCGTTTGGGTAATCATCCGGTTCTTTTAAAAATCCCAAAAAAGATCCGGTGGTTTTTCGGGTGAGGCCGGCAATGCTGCATATACATATGATCACCAGCGCCAATGCCCAGGAGGCGCACACCGGCCCGCTGGCTATCCCGATTTCCTGGGTGCTTATCGCGGCGGTGGATCCGTCCTGAGGCCAGCGGGTCTCTGATTCTTTGGGAACCCAATGCAAGATGGCGTTCGTGCGAATCCTCCACGGTGATAAGAAAACGGGTATAGACTCGTTGACGTCAAAGAGAAGGAGCGTGCCTCTCAGCTGAATCGACTCCAGGTGCTGTGATTTTTTTCTTCAACCGTGGCCGGCCTGGTCCAGCATACATGTTGAGCAATGGCCACCGGGGGGCCGATGGGCCAGTCCTTTTCAGATTTAACAAAATTGCTGCCAACAGGCTTCAAGGTCAGGGAGACTGCATCAGCTGATGGAATAACGGTTGTGATGTAAACCCGGATGAGGTGGTTTCACAGCTGGCCGTCAGGAACGTAGAGTTCAATGGGAGGGGATGACTCCTGAACCTTTTTTTCTTCCGTCTCAGGCTTTTTGGGAGGAGTGCCGGCTGGCGCTGGAGCTGGCGCTTGCGCGAGTGTGAAACCCAGCAGGCAAAACAAAACACCAAGCGAGATGAGGGCTTTCATAAGGTGAAAATGAGATGGGTGACTATGCTGCCTGATCGCCTACACAGCGGCGGGCTGGCGGTGGTCCGGGGAGGACTAGGCAGAAGCGTTGTGGGCCAATGAGGAGGCGGTGTACTGGACCCAAAAATCGAAGGACAGGTGGTCGGTGATGTAGCGGAAGGGCAGCCAGGCATGGCCGCCGTCTCCCCAGTCGGCTCCCCAGGAATTGCGGATGAGGATTTCGCCATCGAGGGGATCGTTTTCATCAGCGTCCCGCGACGGCTCCGCGTCCCGCTTCCGGGCGCCTTTTTTCTTTTTCGCCGGCTTGAAGCGGTAACCCACCGCGAGGACGGTATGGCCGCCGATGACGCGGGAGTCGTTCCCTGGAAAAGGAATGATGTGGTTCGAGGTCATCTCATCAATCGAGTCATAGATGGAGAGGCCAAAGGCGACCGGGTAGCCGTCTGCCAGGCAGAAGAGCAGCTTTTCCAAGGTGGCCTGGCCATCATGGCCGGGGTGGTCGAGCCGGCAGTAACTGAGCGGTTCGATACGACGCGCCACTTCGAGTTCGGCGATGGTGGGGTTACGGTTGAGATTTTTCAGAGAGGTGGGCCAGTTTCTCTCCCTCAGACAGCCGAAGGTGCGCATGGCTTTGACGGATGCCCGCAGTGTGCAGCCGACGTCCTGGCTCACGCCGAGGATTTCCCGCGCCACCTTGTACAGAAAGAGACGGGCGAAGGGATCGGTTGAGGGCATGTCTGGCTTGCGGGCAGGGCTTCCGCCGCGGTGCTCATTTTTCTTTCCCTGGTTGAACAGAAGATGATATTCCGCCATGGCGAGCACGCTGTGCGCCGTGCAGTTCTGCACCGCGCCTTGATGGCTTACCGGTGGCAGCTTGGAGCGCAGGTCCTGCCGCCCCCCCTCCGACGTGAGCAGGTCTCCCAGTCGCTGCCGGGTCGTCTCTCGCGCATTCGAGTCACGGCTGCTTCCGCCCCGCACAGCCTTCTGTCCGCGCCGGCTTTCTGCCTCATGATAATCGCGCAGTCGCTGGCAGCCTTGCTTGGAATGCGTGACCATGTGGGCGATGGCAAAGTCCCGGTGGTCCGCGTGGTCTCGCATGCATCCCAGGCCAAGAAGATCGTCTGGCACGGCAGCCAAGTGTTTTGAGGACGAGGTGTCGGTGTGGTTACGGACGGCGTCGGGATTCCCCGCCGGCCTGTTATCCGCCACGACTCCGCCGATATGAAGCACAAGCGGTCTGACAGCGTGCCTGGCCCCGCGCCCCGTGTGGCCGCGGACGGCATCTGGATTCCCCGGTGGCCGGTCATCCACGACAACCCCGCCTTCATCTCCGTCATCTCCCTCATCATCTTCAGGTTCTTCAGCTCCCAGCAGGCGGCGGGCGGAGGAGCGCCTGCTCCGCCCAGTGTGAGGGCGGACAGCGTCAGGATTTCCCGATGGCCTTTCATCCACGACGACACCGCCGCCCTCGTCCTCAGTGCCAGCATTCGCCTCTTCAAGAATGGCGTCCATTCCACGAGTCCACACGCGCTGGGACACCGGGCGAGGGGCCGAGGTTTTCGGAGTCTTCTTGCGGGCGGGGCGCTTCTTGTCTTTGCTCATAATCTGTCAGGGCTGAGGGTGGAGGCTGCCGGGGCGGGTGGAGTGGATGGCGGAGCCACAGGCAGTGAAACGGGCTGCGGATTTACAGGAGGTTTACGGCACGAGTTTGAGAGACAGAGGCCCGGTGGCCAGGGTGCCACCGCCCGGCTTGGGAAAGGCAAGGTAGAGCTTGCCATCCTCTTTGGGCGCGGGCTTGCCTGCCGGCGTGGGCTTGCGGAAGGCATCGCGGATCTTGATGGTGACCACCAGCGCTTCCGGGTTGGCAACCACCTCGGCTGTGCCGGTGAAGTCCCCCCCCAGCGTCGCGGTGGTCACCTGCTTCAGGCCGCTGCCTTTGACCATGACGGCCAGGCTTGCGGTGTAGCCGTCATTATCATTGCCCGTGGCATGCACCAGGCGCGTCTCGAGTTCCTCCGGCGTCCAGGGCGTGATGTCCGGGTTGGCATCCGCAAAGGAAAAGTTCACCGGCGAACTGTACACGCGGTGGATCTGGCTGCCGGCAACGGCGGGAAACTCAAAGAAGATCTGCCCCACCCCCTTGTCTGTCTCCAGCAGAAAACTGATCTCCGCCGCATACGGCCCCTTTTTGGTCACCTGCACCTCCACCGGCTGGGTGCCAGCAAACAGTCCGGAGCCCCGCAGAGTGCCACTGTTTGGCAGCCGGTCCAGCCGGGTGCCCTTCAGCAGCAGGGAGACCTGTTTGCTCCAGTGTTTCGTGGTCGCGTTATAGCCCCCGGTGAAGATCAGGTCTGCCTCCGCCCCTTCCGCGATCACCGGCAGCTCATGGTCCTTCAGTTCAAAGCCGATCTCGTCGGTCGTCTCCGAGCCCCGGATAAAGTCGATCTCGTCGGGCTTCATCGAGTCCTTGCTGGAAGCATAGGGCAGCACGAAGGCCACCTTGCCAGTGGCTGCGGTACCTGTGGCCTGCAGGGTCAGGCTCAGCGAGTCTTGGGAACGCACCTTCCGGCTGGCAGGTTTCACCCTGACTCCGGCTCCCACCACCTCGATGCCTTCGGGATTCACGGCATTGAGATTTTCGCCCCGCAGGATCACCGTCAGCTCCCCGGCCTCGTCGATGCCGGTAAACTCCAGTCTCGGCGGGGTGATGCTCAGCCGGTGCGGGTTCACCTTGGCGTCGGGGTCGAAAAGCGTGACCGTGGACGGGGTGTTCAGCATCCATTTGGCGGGCAGACCCTGGTCATAGCCTGCGCCGTACAGGCCCTTTTCCAGCGAATCGAGCTCGCGCGAGACATTGTCTTTCGTGTCATGGATGGCGCGTCTGTACGGGCTGCCCTTTTCGGGCCACACAGCCGTTTTGAAATCCGTCTCCGCTCGTTCAAACACTCGTCCGTTTTTCAGCACCTCTGCATAGCCGTCGCTAGGGGAGCGGTTGGGCTTGTACCAGGCCGTCCACATGGAGTGGTGGGTGCGCGACCAGCGTGCGGAGTAGTCGAGGACGATGTGGGGTTCATAGATGTTAAACCTGAAGCCGCCCTTCACCTGTTCGACCTCCAGCGTCGGCATGGCGTCCGCCTTGCTCATGCCCAGGATCAGCAGCACCGGGAAGGTCTGCCGGTCCAGGGTTTGCGCCGCCTTGTTGCCCTTGGCATCGTCATCATCCAGCCCGCGCAGCCGCGTGCCGATCTCAAAGCCAAAGTGGTCGCCCATGGAGAAGCTGTTGGCCGTGGCCATCGTCGAGCGTGTGGCCACATCCTTCCGCCGTTCCTTTGCCCAGGAGGTGAAGAGATTCCCAGCACCTGCCGCGCCCGCCTGGGCCAAGGTGGCGGAGAGGTACAGCGCCACTTCGTCCTGCCGGGCGATGCTGGAGGCCAAGTCCAGGTTCTGCGCGTCCACCATGGGGGACACCGCATGCACCATGAGCGTCATGTTCTGCCGCGGCGGCTGGGAATAAGCCTGGCACTCCTTAAAGGTGAAATCCTTTTTGTGCTTGAAAAACTGGCGCTGCTCCTCCGTGAGCGCGCGCGGGTAGCTGTGAGCAATGGCGGCGCGCAAGCCGATGGGATAGTCGGCGCAGTTCACCATTTCCCGGATCGTCTCATCCCGCGCACGGATCGGCTTCGCCACCAGCTTCGCATCAATAACGCCCTTGAAGTCCTGCTTGGTGCGCCACCCAGGGTTGACGCTCAGCGTCGTCACGCCAAAGAGGATGCGCTTGTCCGCGAAGGCGGCGGCAGCCTCCGGATTGCCTAGGAAAGACAGAATATTTTTCACCGTCAGCGCGGACGCCGCCGCATTAATCCGGGCCAGGGGCGGGAAGCTGCCCGCGCCGGTGGGCACAGCCGGCAGGAGCTTGTCCTTGCCCCCCACCGTCCCCACGTCACTGACCTTGTCCATCAGGGTTTTGATGTCGGAAAGCTTGGCGGCATTCAGCGGATCGCTGATGTCCGAGGTCTTGGGCACATGGTTGGCGTCGGGAAAATCCGTTTGCGCATTCTCGGCGGTCAGTTCCGCCTTTCGGGCGGCGGTCAGGTCGCTGCGTGCGCTGCCCGCCTCCGCGCTGGCCGCTTTCTGGCGTTCTTCTACGGCAGTGAAATCAGCGGATGCCTTCGTCTCCCGCGCCGTCGCACCAGGCACCAGCAGGGTCTTGGCCTGCTGATCCGCGACGGCCGCATCATAGTTCGCCTTGGCAGCGGCCAGGTTTTCATCCGCCTTCATGCGGTCTGCCGTGGCGAGCGCCAGTTTGGCAGGGTCATCCTTGGCATCGTCCTCCCTCTTCACCGCGGCCTGCTGATCATCGGTGGCGGTCTTCAGGGCGGCGGCGGCATTGTCCTTTTTGAGGCCGGCCACCGTCACATCTCCTTCTGCCTGGATGCGCGCCACGGTGGCATCTGTCTTCACGCGGCGCGCCTCCTCCAGGTCCGCGTCCGCCTTGTCTGCGGCGGCCTGCGCCTTGGCCATCCGCGCCTGCTGCTCCTGGGTGTTCTGCACGGCGGCGGCACGGTTGTTCACGGTGGTCTGGCGGGCCTTGGACAGGTTTTCCTGAAACAGGGCCATCTTCGCCGTCTCCACCGCCTGGGCCACGGCGTCCACCTTCACGCCCGCCTCCGCCAGCACCCGCGTCTGCGTACGCTGTCCGAAGAGGCTCTGGCCGTTGGCCACATTGTACGCGCCGTACAGGCCGTTGAGCGTCAGTTGCTCCGCCGCGTCCTGCGGTGCGGTGCCCTCCTCCATCCGGAAGGGATGCGCCGGGCGCGTGTCATTCGCGTCTCCTTCCTTCTTGTAGTAGCTGGGATCTCCGGGGGCATAGAGAAGGGGGGCTATGGCCATCGTCCCCCACTCGTCCATCTCCTTCTTCAGGCCGTCCGCCGCACGCCCCTGGTCCAGGACGACGTCTCCTGCCGAGCGGGGCTCGGGCTTCCCGCCCCTCCACCATGCCTGCACCCTCTCTAGAAATCCCCGCTTCGGCGGGGGCTGGGAGGCCTCATCAGCCCCTGGTGGGCCGGCGTGGAGAGTGAGCGCCGGCAGCAGCAGGATGACGCAGGCCTTCTGGCACCAGCGGCCTTCAATGGCAGAGCGGTAATTCATAAAAAAGAGGCGGAGATAAAGGTGGGCGGACGCGGAAGGATCGAGCTGAGGCGAAGGAAAAGAGAGCGGCTTCACTGCGGCGGCGGCTGCACAAAGCGGAAGGCAAAGGGCGGCGTGTACAGCTTGGCTGCGGAGGCTGCCGCATCAGAGCCATTGCCGGCGATGGATAACTCCAGGTAGGCTGAGCCCGTGACGGCCTTGCCGCTCTCGATGGTCACGATCACCGTGGCGGCATCATCACCTCGCGGCTCCAGTTTGGCCGTCCCCTTCAGCTCGCCATCGCCATGCACCACTCCGGTGGCGACCAGTCCAGTCAGCCGCTCTCCCTGCAGCACCAGGCGGAAGCTCCCGCTTACGCCATCTCCCGTGGTCTTGTCGAGAGCCACCACTGTCTCCTGTCCTTCTGGCCACGCCTTCACCGAGGGGAATGCCGGCCGCTGCAGGCTGAAATGCAGCGCCGGGCTGAAGACCGCCTTCTGCAGTGCGGGGCCAGTGGCGCCGAAGGTGCCCTGCACGATCAGGTTCCCCTCGCTGACACCCCGCTGCAGCGCCAGCCGCGTGGAGATGTACGCGGAAGTCTCGTTGATCGGGTGCACCACCACGTCCGCCATTTCCCCCTGCAGCCCGGGACCGTAGATCTTCCCGGCAGGCACCAGCCTGTCCAGGTGGTCTCCCGTCATCAGCGCGCGCAGCTCCACCTGGCCATCAGCGCCCGGGGCGCCGAGCACCACCTCTGGCGTGGCCCAGGCCGTAATTCCGGCAGGCTTCTCCGCACCCACCACAAACTCCAGCGAATTGGTCTGCGCCACCACGGGCGTCACCAGCGGGTCCGTGCTCGCATTCGCCGCCGTCGCCGCCTTCCCGCGGTAAGGCAGCCGGAACTGCATCTTCCCGCCATGCACGGTGGTGTTGTCCAGCCGCACGTCCACCGCGATGGCGTCCCGTCCCAGCAGACGCGCGGCGTGGTACAGTTTGTCCGTGGTGCTGGTGTTCACGCTCACGTGGGAGTTCCCGGTGACCTCGATCTTGTCAGGATCGATCAGGTGCAGGTTGGGCCCGCGCAGCAGCACGCGCGTCACGGTGCTGGCGGCCGGCACCAGCTCGGGAAAGCGCAGCAGGGCAGGCTCAAAGGTCACCTCACCTCCGGCCACGCGCGCTTTCGGGTCAAACAGCTCGGAGTCCAGACCAGCGCCAGACCCCATAAGCCACCGCGCAGGCAGGGGCAGCACGAAATTCGAACCATACAGGCTCTTCACCAGCCCGTCGGCCTCCCGCTTCATGACTTCCAGCGTCTCATCGTACGACTGCTGGAAAGAATCATTCTTCGAGGGCAGCTTCCCCCGCCGCCGCAGGTCGTGGATCCACGCGAGTTCCTGCATCAGCACATCGCGCACACGCCCGTTTTTCAGCTGCTCATCATACGCCTCCGTGGGCAGGCGCTGGGCGCGCATAAAGGTAAACCAGCCGTGGTGGGTGCGGGACCAGTGGGTGGAGTAGGCGGTGGTCACCTGCGGCTCCTCCACATCCAGCCGGAGATTTCCGTCATCGTCCGGCTTCATCACTAGGTGGGGTTTCGCATCCGCCTTGCTCATGCCCAGGATCAGCAGCACCGGGAAGGTTTGCCGGTCCAGGGTTTGCGCCGCCTTGTTGCCCTTGGCATCGTCATCATCCAGCCCGCGCAGCCGCGTGCCGATCTCAAAGCCAAAGTGGTCGCCCGTGGAGAAGCTGTTGGCCGTGGCCAGCGTCGAGCGTGTGGCCACATCCTTCCGCCTCTGCTGCGACCAGGAGGAAAAGAAATTCCCCGCGCCAGCCACGCCCGCCTGAGCCAGGGAGGCCGCCAGGAACAAGGCCACCTCATCCTGCCGGGCGATGCTGGAGGCCAGGTCCAGGTTCTGCGCGTCCACCATGGGGGACACCGCATGCACAAAGACCGTCCCCGCTTTCGCACCGGGCTTGGAGAGGTAGGAACTGCATTGCGCGTCTTCATAGGGCTCGCCGCCGTCCTCCTCCCACTGGTCGAAAAACTGGCGCTGCGCCTCAGTCATTACCTCACGGTGGTCCTTGGCCAGCCGCGCCCGCAGTTCGATCGGCAGGTCCGGGCTGCGCAGCAGCTCCCTCACCGCCTCCGCTGCCGCCGGCTTGTAGCTCGCCGTGACCTGCGCATTGATCACCCCCTTGAAATCCTGCTTCGTGCGCCAGCCCGGTGCCACGCTGATGGAGCTCACCGCAAACAGGATGCGGCGGTCGTCAAAAACGGCCGCTGCCTCCGGGTGGCCCAGAAAGCTGAGAATGTTTTTCACCGCCGAGGCCGAGGCCGCCGCATTGATCCGCGCCATGGGGGAAAAACTGCCGGATTTCTTGTCATTGTCAGTTGGTGCCAGAGTGGACGGCATGCTCCCGCTGCTGGCACCTATTGTACCGAGGCCCGTCGTGGCCTGCGCGCTCATCTCCGTAGGTGACTTGAGGGCGGGCGCTGAGACCGCCGTTGCGGGGCCTGGCACATTGCCCGGCACGTCAATCGGAGCCGTGGCCTGTTTGTTCAGCTCTCCAGCTGCGCTGTCCGCCACCTTTTTCGCATCGCTCACGGCCTGGGCAGTCGCCTGTTTTTTGGTGTTGGCCTTGTCCAAATTCCCTGTGGCGATCTCGGCCGCCTTCGCCGCGTCGAGTTTTTCCAGCTGTGCATCCATCACCGCCTGTGAGGACGCCCCGTTTTGACTCAGCAGGGTCACCTTGTCTGACGCCGCCTTCACCTGCGCCTTCGCTTTCGTCTGCTCCGCCACCGCATCACTGGCCGCCTGCGCCGCCAGCGCATCTGCCGCACGGGCCGCGTCATAGTCCGCGCGTGCCTGGGTGTCCGCGGTTTGCGCCTGCTGCAGCAGCACCTGGCTCTGCGTGACCGCCCGTCCTGCGTTGGCGCGGAAAATGTCCGTCTTGGCCTGCTCCACCACCTGAGCCACGGCATCCGCATTCACTGCGGCCTGGGCCTGCACCCGCGTAACCGTCTGCTGCATGAAGAGACTGCTGCCGTTGGCCTCGCCATAGTCCCCGTAGAGAGTGCCGAAGTTGATCTTTTCGTCCCCCACCAGCTTGAACGGAGTGTACGCTTCATCCTCTGCCGGCGCAAACAGGTACGGGGCCAGGGCCATGGTTCCCCATTCATCCAGCTCTTTCTTCACGATGTCGATCTGCCGTGAGAAGTACAGGAGCCGGTCGCTCTGCTGCTTGGGAGTGGGAACAAACTCTTGCTCCACCGCAACCTTGGTCGTCCGTTCGTTGAAAGGCTTCGCCTGCGGCACCCGCCACAACGGCTCCCCCCCCGGAGCCTGACCGGCCATCAACAACATCATCAACCACCACCACCTGCCCACGGGATAAAGAGTTCTGCTTTTCATGCTCGCGAATGGATATCTTTTACTTTAAGCACTTTGTTGAAACGAAGACAATCATAACCTCGGGGTTAAGAAATTCGAAATAACCACTTAATCTACAAAACTAAAGATTATCAAAAATAAAAGCGTCGCTTAAGTTCCAAATGCCGCGCAGCAGGGTGCCCAAAAAAGGCGTGAGATAATCGATGCAAAACTGAGACCGCCGGGAGATCGGAGCCCAAATCGACAGCCGAATCTCGTCGCGGCTGAAGCGGACGGGATCGGATTGGAGGAGGTCCACACGCGGTTGCACGATTCACTTGGCGAATGGTAAGAGTTTCTGGCAGCAGGGGAGGCGTGGCAGTGAAACCGGGCTCCCTTGCAGCTTAGCTGAAGCGGACCCGTGTCAGCTGGCTGGACGAAAAGGCAAGAGAGCGGAAATGTGGCTGCCCGAGAAGAGCCGTCCGTGCTGCAGCCGCTGCAAAGACAGTGATAGGCGCAGCAGACAGTGCCCCCTATCATTTCGATGCCCGCTCGCTCATCTTCAGGAGATTCGAGGCATCTACCGAGATGGGTTTGAACTCCCTGGAAAGCCTCTGTGCCTCCTCAATTTGCTGAGGCAACATTTCTCGCCCAGCTATCTTTCGAAGTTGTTGGGCATCATGCTGGCCTTGAGCCGCCGGCAGATGCTTCGACTTTTCATCGGAACGTTCCGTCCATGGTCCAATCACACTCGAACCATCTTTTGGGGTGCCCGGTAGGCTCGAGGAGCCTTGCGACGACCCTGCCATTCAAAATCCTCGGAGCATTCGGGACTTGTTTTTATCTTCATGAGGCCCGCCTCCATTCTTCCAGCTTCACATGGCTCAGGATTATTGATCCTGCCGGTGGCATGTCAGCTTGACTTGGGGGGCTCCGCCGCGTGAAATGAATGGTCCGCATCAGCCAAATCTCTATCTCCCTTCATGCCATCCCCTCAAAAAACCTTCGCCCCTGGAATGCGTGTACTGTGCCGGGATGCCGAGTGGATGGTGACACAGGTGAAGGCGGCGGACGGGAACAATGCTGAATTTGCGGTCTCTTGCACAGGGGCCGATGACCTCGTGCGAGGTCATGAGGCGGTATTTCTTACGCAATTGGACGAAATCGTACCTGTGGACCCCCGCGAAACAGCGCTGGAGCCGGATCAGTCCCCCGGATTTGAGAAGGCCAAGCTCTTCCTGGAGGCCCAGCTCCGCCAGATGCCCTTTACAGACATGACTCCGAGCCTGGAGGGCATGGGGGCTTTCAAGCCCATGGGCTACCAGGTGGAGGCCGTGGAAAAAGCACTCCGCCAGATGCGCCCGCGCCTGCTCCTGGCCGATGCGGTGGGTCTGGGAAAGACCATCGAGATCGGCATGATCCTCACCGAGCTGATCGCGCGTGGGCGCGGCAATCGCATCCTGGTGCTGACCAAGAAGTCCATGCTCAGCCAGTTCCAGTCGGAGTTGTGGAACCGCTTTGCCATTCCGCTGGTTCGTCTTGATTCCGCGGGCATTGCCAAACTCCGTCTGAAGATCCCGGCTTCGAAGAACCCGTTTGAAGTTTTCCAGCGCGTCATCATGAGCATCGACACCCTGAAGGATGTCGGCCGCTACCGGCCCTTTCTGGAAAAGACGCGCTGGGACATGGTCATCATCGATGAAGCGCACAACGTCGCCGGCGCTTCCTCTGCGGAGCGTGTCCTCAGCTACCGCTTGGCCAAGCTCATGTCCCGCTCCACAGACAGCATGCTGCTCGCCACGGCCACTCCGCACAATGGCAATCGCGAGACCTTCGCGCGCCTGATCTCCCTGCTCGATCCCTCGGCCATCCCCGATCCGAAGCTGCGCGAGTACGATGCGCGGGACATCGCGCCGTTTTTCATGATGCGGTTCAAGGAGGACGTCCGGCAGGAGGCCGGAGACAATTTCTCGGAGCGTGTGGTCATCCCGCTGGCCAGCACCACCACGGACGCCACCGCCGCGGAGGAGTCCGTGTATGCGGATCTGGCAAAGCTTCGCGCCCTGGTGCAGGAGCACGGCACCAAGGACAGGCTCATCGAGTACGGTCTCTACAAACGCTTCCTCTCCAGCCCGGAGGCCTTCACCTCCACGATTACCAAGGTGCGTGACCGCGTGGCGGAAGAAGATGCCGCATCACCCCTCCTGCCGCTGCTGGGCCATCTGGCCGCCTCCTCGGCAAAGCTCGGCATTGCAGAATCCTCCCGCTACCAGCTGTTGAAGCGCCACCTTCAGGAGCTGGGCTGGGACGGCTCCGCGCAGAGTCCCCGGCTGCTGCTTTTCACCGAGAGCACCGTCACGCAGAAGGCCCTCGCCGAGGCGCTGGCCAGGGATTTTAAGCTGAAGTACTCCGGCAAGTTTGAAGAGCAGGCGGAGCAGGTGCTGGCCACCATTCACGGCGGTTTCCCAGATGTGTCCCTCTCCGCCACCATCGAGTCCTTCGGCACGGGCACCAGCCGCATGCGCATGCTGCTGGCCACGGACGTCGCCTCTGAAGGGGTCAATCTTCACCACGAGTGCCATCACATCATTCACTATGATCTGCCATGGTCTATTATCACGCTCATCCAGCGCAATGGGCGCATCGACCGCTTCGGCCAGCGGCGCGAGCCTCAACTCCGCTACCTGCTGGTAAAAACGCAGGCCGGACTGCTGCAGGGAGACACCGAGCTCTTTGACCGCCTCATCAAAAAGGTGGAGGAGATCAATCGCTCCACCCGCACCGGAGAGAGCATCCTGCGGCTCTACGACGCCGAGGCTGAGGAGGAATACCTGGCACGGAAGGGCCTGATCGCCGGCGATGCCGAGGTGCTCCAGCGCACGGAGGCTGCGCGGTGGAATGAAGAAGCGCAAGGCCTGGAGGCGCTGCTGCTGGAGGCGCAAAAAATGGCGCACGCACTTCAGGCGGAGCTGGCCGCGGCTCCCCCTCCGGCCACCCCGGCGGCCGCCTCCTCCAGCCGTCTGCGCCTGTATGCGGACCGTGATTTCCTCGCCAAAGGCTACGACTACCTCCGCACCACGCCGCAGGGGCAGCAGCTTCGCTATCAGCCGCTGGAGGTCACGCCGGAGCAGGTGGTGCTCACCGCCCCGCAGGATCTCGCCCGCCGCCTCGGCGCGCGGGATGCGCGGGGCGATGTCATCCTCGGGGCCAATGCCATTCCCGAAGAGGCCTGGCCCGAGCACGGGCAGTTCCGCCTCACGCACAAGCCCGGTCGTGTCCAGCAGGCCATTCAGGCGGCTTTTCAGACCTCCGGTTTTTGGTCGGCCGAGCTGCTCCACAGCGAGAATCATCCCGTCATGCGCTGGCTGGTGGAGCGCATGGTCATGCAGATCCCGCGCGGCAGCGCGCCCATCATTTCCTCCCCGCATCTGGCCGCCGGGGAGAAATGCTTCTGCTTCATCGGCCAGGTCAGTTCACGAGCGGGCATTCCGCTCATCGCGGATGCTCATGCCATCTCCTTCCTGCCCGGCGGCAAGTATCGCCATCGTCCCCTGCGGGAGGCGCTGGAGGAGGCGCGCTTTTTAAATCTCACCAACACCGGCCGCGCCTCCACCTTCAATGCCAATGCCATGCGCGGCTTCGTCACCGCTGCCGTGGAGTCCAGCCTCGCCCACATGAAGATGCTGCGGGACCAGCGGCAGCGGGACATCCTCCCGCAGCTCGAGGCTGAGGAGCAGCGCCTGCGCTCCTGGTATGAAAAACGCAAAGCCCTGCAGTTGGAGCTGTTCCACGGCCTGGCGGGCGGCTCTGTTCAGGAGCAGAAGGCACGGCGGGAGATTGAGGAAATGGACCGCTACATCCGCGACCGCAACCACAACTGGCGGGACGCCCACTACATCCCCTCCTCAGATCCGGTCACTCGCCTCGTCCTCGTCATTGAAAGCACGAAATAGACTCCCGCATGCCTCTCGACTCCTGCATTCAAAACATCGGCGAATATTACTCCAGCCATTACCTGGACACCGGCATGGACGCCGATGTGCGCGAGATCCGCTCCGGCTGGCGGGAGCTCGGCTCCAGCGCCCCCTCACGCCGCCTCCAGGCCGTGGGGGAGCTTTACTTCAAAGCCAAGGCCCAGGCACTGGACTACACGCAACAGCCGCAGCAGCGCTTTCATGCCACGCCAGATCTCGCCGCGTTGCATGCCCGCATTTTGGAGGCCCTGGGTTACAGCGTTGATCCGCTCAATTTTTCCGTGGAGGGCGGGCACAGCCGTGTCCCGGCCCTGCTCAAACTGAACCGCTATGAGAAGCCCTGGCTCGTCGTGTGCGAGACCTGCTTCGCCCTGCCAGAGAGCGCCCTGCCAGACGGCACACCGGGAGACGAGCCGCTGGAGTTCTCTCCTTTGGAAAAGCAGCTCCTCCCCGAGCCCGACACCACGGGCACGCTGCGCCTCTGCGCTGGAAACTGGGAAAAGGCCGTCTCCCGCATCTTTCAGGAGGAGGAGGCCCCGCGCTGGGTCATGCTGCTCGGCGGCAGCCAGATCCTCCTGATCGACCGCCAGACCTTTGCCCAGGGCCGCTACCTGCGCTTTGATCTCGACGACGCCTTTGGCCGGCGGGAAAACGCCAGCTTCGAGGCGCTCGCGCTGTTTCTCTCCGCCGCCACCCTCTGCCCGGATGGCGAGAGCGACTCCGTGCTGCATGACCGCCTCGAAGAAAAGAGCCACAAGCTCGCCCATGGCGTTTCTGAAAAGCTCCAGGGCGCCGTGCGCGAGGCCATCGAGCTGCTGGCCAATGAGTGGATTCATCTGCGTCGCGAGGGAAATCTCTCCTACACCGCTATGCGCCCGCAGGAGTCTCCCACCGGGCAGACGATGGAGGTTACCGCCGATGCTCTGCGGCGCGAGGCGCTCACGTATGTCTATCGCCTGCTCTTCCTCTTTTACGCCGAGGCCCGCGGCTCGGAGCTGGGCATCCTCCCCGTCACGGACGACTACTACCGCCTCGGCTATTCCTTGGAGGCTCTGCGCGATCTGGAGCTGGTCGAGCTCACTCCCACAACCGAGACCGGCACCTACTTCCACCAGCATCTGCACCGCCTCTTCCGCCTCGTGCATGAGGGGTTCAATGTGGATGAATCTGCCGCCGCCACCGCGTCCGGGCACGAGCAGGTGTCGCTGGACTTCAGCGCCGCCAGCGCCATCAGCAGGGCCTTCACCATCCGCCCGCTCACGGCCACGCTCTTTGCGCCGGACACCACGCCCTTGTTCCGCCGCGTCAGCTTCCGCAACAAATGCCTGCAGGAGGTCATCCGCCGTCTTTCGCTGGGGCAGAATCCCGATGGCCGCTCCGTCGGCCGGGTCAATTACGCCGAGCTGGGCATCAACCAGCTCGGGGCCGTGTATGAGGGCCTGCTGGCCTACTCCGGTCTGTACGTGACCGACCGCGAAGGCGTCATCCAGGTCAAGCCTGCGGGCAAGGACATCGCCGATCCCTCCACCCCGAGCTGGTTTGTGCCGCGCTCACGGCTGGAGGAGTTTCAGCGCAGCGAGGTCGTCACGCTGCCCGGCACCAGCCAGCCGCGCATCTGGCCGCAGGGCAGCTTCATCCTGCACCTCAATGGCATCGACCGTGAAAACTCCGCCTCCCATTACACGCCCGAGCCGTTGGCCCAGTGCCTCGTGCGCGAGGCCCTGCGCGAGCTGCTGAAGGACTACACCCCGGCAGACGCAGACCGCATCCTCACCCTCAGCATCTGCGAGATGGCCATGGGTTCCGGCGCTTATCTGGTGGAAACCGCGCGGCAGATGGCGGAGCGCTACCTGGAGCTGAAAAAGCAACAGACCGGCCTCAGCATCGATCCCATCCGCTATCAGGAGGAGCTGCGGCGCGTCATGCACTACATCGCCACGCGCAATATCTACGGCGTGGACCTCAATGCCACTGCCGTGGAGCTGGGCAGCCTCTCCCTCTGGCTCGGCACCATCCACCGCCTGCCGGACGTGGGGCAGGACCACGATGGAGATCCCACCACCAGCACGCAGAGCGCCGTGCCGTGGTTTGGGCTGCGCCTCAGGGCAGGGAACTCCCTCATCGGCGCGCGCCGCGCCGTGTACACCCGCCGCCAGTTGGAGGATGGCAGGCACCGCGGCAAAGACGCCGTGCCGCCCCGTGTGCTCAAGCCCGGGGAGCCGCGCAAGCCCTCGGAAATCTACCACTTCCTGGTATTTGATGCCGAGATGGTCCCCGTCGCCGGAGACCGGCTCATGAAGAGCTTCTGGCCCGCCGAGTGCGATCTCGCCAAAGAGTGGCACCGGAAGCACGTCGCCGCCCGCTGGACTCCGGAGCAGCTCGATCTCTCCGTGCGTCTCTGCGAGCGCATGGACCACCACTGGGAGGCCTACGCCCGCCGCCGCTCCGCCGCCCTGGCCGCCACCGCCGTCCCCGCCTCCGTCTGGCCCAATGATCCCTCTCAAATCGAAAATCAGAAATCAGAAATCAGAAATCCCCTCGCCGTTGCCACCGGCCAGCTCGATCTCGATGACGCCCCGCTGCTGCGCGGCATGGGCGCCTCCAGCGCGCCCCGGCTCACCGACCGCGAGCGTGTGAAGGCAGAGCTGGAGTCCACCTCCGGCGCCTTCCAGCGGCTCCGGCTCGTCATGGACGCCTGGTGCGCCCTCTGGTTCTGGCCCCTCGAGCACGCCGCCGCCCTCCCAGACCGCGATGCCTGGCTGGCCGCCCTGCGCATTTTGATCGACGCCGAAAACCTCGGCAAAGAAGAAGCCGCCTTCATGGAGCTGCGCTCCGGCCTGAACGTCAGCGAACTCCTCGCCGCCTCCGTCAGCCGCGAGCTGGACATTGAAAACGTCAGCGCCGTCCTCCCCTGGGTGCGCACCGCCCGCCAGGTCGCGGAGAAGCAGAACTTCATGCACTGGGAGCTCACCTTTCCCGAAATCCTCGGCTCCGCCAATACCGCCCGCGGCTTCGACTTCATCGCCGGAAATCCTCCGTGGATCAAAGTCGGCTGGAACGACGCCCTCGTGCTGGAAGAACTCGAACCCAAACTCGGCGTCAAGGAAGCCAAGAGCGCCGAGTTCACCCGCGAACGCCCCCGCATCCTTGAACGCGGCGACGCCGAAAAGCAGCGCTACTGCCAGGAACTCGAGACCAGCGTTGGTGCCTCCACCTTCCTCTGTGCACCCAGCCAGTACCCTGAGCTGGCCGGCATTCAAACCAACCTGTACAAAAACTTCATCGCCCGCATCTGGCAGGTGCTAGGGAAGGAAGGCATGTGTGGCCTGCTGCATCCCGAAGGCGTCTTTGATGATCCGAAGGGAGGTGCGTTCCGGAAAGAATATTACCAGCGGATGCGGGGGCATTATCAGTTCGAGAATCAACTAGTGCTCTTTGTGGGAACAAACGACCACGGAAAACTACGATTCGGAATCAATGTATTCACTGGGAAGACTGGAGCTCCCAATTTCATCACCGCAGCAAATCTTTATACTCCAAAGACTGTTGAAGCCTGCAATCAGCATACTCGCGAGAGCGATCCAATCCCGGGCATAAAGACTGAAGAGAGTTCATGGGATTTGCGTGGCCATTGCCATCGGCTAATTCAAATCACAATTGACGAACTTGCAGTGTTTTCGGCATTATTTGAAGAATTGGGTGCGGACCCTTTAGAGTCGCGTTTGCCACAAGTGCATAGCCGCCAGATTCTTGAAGTGCTTCGGAGATTCACACATGCTCCACAACGCCTTGCTAGCATCAGACAGGAATATTTCCCGACTGTGATGTATGACGAAGGGAATGCACAGCGTGCAGGTGTTATTACCAGGCAAGAATCTCCTGCTTTTCAGCCAACGTCTGCGGAAGAGTGGATTTTCAGCGGACCCCACTATTTCAATGGCACTCCACTAAACAAAACGGCACGTTCTATTTGCACTGCGAATGGGCACTACGATTCAATCGATCTTACAGCTATCACTGAAGATTATTTGCCGCGCGCCGTTTTCCGAGCCGGAGACATTCATGGGAAGTTGACGGCTTATCATGACTCCATCATCGAATGGCCCGCTCCCTCTCTCCCGGGTTTCTGGAACATATCCAAAGACGAGGAGGCTGCGTGGAAAAGCTTGCTGAATGGTGAGAACCTTCGCTTTTATCAAGCAGATACAACTAAAGCTGGGGCTTCCCGTGCTCGCCGCTTCGCTCATTTTAACAAAGCGAAAGGTAATATTCCTGAAGCCATTGCTTGGCTCAAGCGGCATCCCGGTGAAGCATTGCATGAAAAATTCCGTGATGTAAAGCTCGGCCAAACACCTGAGGGCGAGGTGAAGGCTCGGGTTCAAGCAGGACATCTGCCCGTGCCCATCACCGCACGACCTCGTTACGCGAATAGAAGGCGAGGTCAGCCAGTTAACGAACGAACTCTCGTTGCTACAATCATCCCGCCAGGTCCGGCTCATATTGACGCAACGTTCAGTGTGACATTTCTCACCTCCGACCGTGTGCTGGCTTTTGCAGCCAGTTCGAGTTCTGTTCCCTTCGACTTTTTGATACGAACAACAGGAAAAGGCGACGCACGTCACGATGTCATCGGCCAGCTCCCTCTCCTCACCGGCCCCTTCATGGACGCCGCTGCCGCGCGCATGCTGCGCCTCTCCTGCCTCACCCGCGCTTATGCCGATCTCTGGTCCGAGTACGCCACCGCGCATCGCGACCTGCTCCACGTCCAGCGCTGGACCACCAACGACGCGCGCCTCACCAACGACACCGAGCTTCCCTGGCCCGGGCTTCCCACCGGCTGGCTCTGGCACTGCCCCCTGCGCACCGACTTCGCCCGGCGGCAGGCGCTCCTCGAGATCGATGTCCTCGTCGCCATGGCCCTGGGGCTGACGCTGGACGAGCTGCTCACCATTTACCGCGTGCAGTTCCCCGTCATGCGTGGTTACGAGCTGGTGGACGAATACGACGCCCAGGGCCGCCGCCTGCCCAACACCGCCCGCAAAGACCCCGGCGCCACCGAGCTGCGCACCCGCCGCCGCGAAACCACCAACTCCGACACCGGCCAGCCCACCGCCCCCCTCTCCGCCACCTGGGAGATCGACAACGGCCTCTCCCAAGTCACCAAAACCTTCCATCCTCCCTTCACCCGCGTGGACCGCGAAAGCGACTACCGCCAGGCCTGGGAGGTGTTTGCCAAAACCATTCCCACTTCATCATGAGTACCCCCCAAGCCACAGAACATCTCAGCACGCTGTTTGATGCTGAAACAACCTATTCCGTCCCTCCCTACCAGCGAGCCTACTCGTGGGAGGAAAAGCATCGGGAGCAGTTTTTGGCTGACCTGCAGGAGCACCCTCCAGGCAAGCCCTACTACCTGGGACATTTCCTTTTCGAGAGGAAATCCGAACACGAGCTCTTCGTCATCGACGGACAGCAGCGGCTCAGCACCGTGGTGCTGATGATGGGCGTGATCTGCCGCATTCTCAAAGAACGTGGTGCCGTGGCCGAGGCCGGCGAGATCCATCAGCGCTTTCTGGAGCGCGGCGGCGCTGTGCGCTTTGTCACCGTGCGTGATGACACCGACATCTTTGTGGATCTGATGCTGAGGGGACACTCCAGCGTGCCGGCCGCATCCCGCTCTCAAAAGCGCATCCATGAAGCCTGCCAGATGCTGCATCAGCGCCTGCAGAAAACCGAAACCGCCGTTCTTCTGGGCTTTGTAGCCGTGCTCGGCGGAGCCCACATCACGCGAATGGTGGTGGCGAGCAAAGTGCAGGCCACGCAAATTTTCACCCTGCAAAACAGCCGTGGAAAGGACCTGACCGAACTCGAGAAGCTGAAGGCCTGGCTGATGTACCAGGTCTATCTGCACAGTCCCGAACAAACGGAGAACGCCGCGATCGCCACAGTGGAGCGCCAGTTTGAAAAAATCTACACCACGACGGAGCGCCTGCGCCACTCCGACGAAAACCAGGTGCTCCGCCACCACGACCGCGCGTATTCACCGCAGTGGGGAAGTCCCATGGAGAATCTCAAAGAAGAGGTGGGTGCGCTGAATGAGTCCGAAAAGATCGTCAGCCATATCACCAGCTACTGCAAGGATCTGGCGGCCACCTTTGCCCACGTGGAGGAACTGGAAAAGCTGCTGAGCCATCATGAAACCGTGGCGGACCTTGTCATCCTGAGCGGCCCGGACTCGTGGCCTCTGCTGATCAAGCTCTACGCAGCCCATGGCGCGCAGATGCTGCACGACCCCGTCCTGAAAGAGGTGCTGAAAAACGCGGAGATCACCCTGCTGAAGTTTGAGTTTTTGCACGGCCGTTCAGCCAACGATCTGATCGGCATTGCGAAGAAGCTGGGGAAGGGAGGACACACGGTGGAGTGGCTCTCTGGAGAGCTCAAGCGCACGGTCCGCAATGGCTTCCGAACTGGGCCTGGCTTCAGCCAGCCTTTCGTCGGCTACCTCAACAGCGACTACCACTACCATCAGGTGATGCGCTACATCCTGTGGAAGTATGAAAATGACATCCGTCACCCCAAGGATGACCGCATAAGTCCCGAGGACTACCTGAGTGAGATCGCAGGGAAACACATGGAGTCCACCATCGAGCACATTGCGCCCCAGAATCCCCAGGGAGATCCCCACACGGAGGAGTTTGCCATCAAGCATCTCAACAACCTTGGAAACTTCCTCTTCATGCCAAGAGGACTGAACTCCTCTCAAGGCAACAAGCCTCCGGAGGAAAAGGCGGCTGCCCTGGCCGAAGTCAGCTACAAGTCCCATCGGGACGTGGCGGAACGAATTCGCACAGCTTGCACGGAGGAAGGCTGCCAGCAAGCATGGTGCGGCCACAAGATCGCGGCGCGTAAAAAGGAAATCATCGAGTTCGCCCTGAACCGATGGGAGGCCAACTGACAACCAGCATGAAAGAAGACATTCTGGAACAACTCGTGGAAGACTGGCTTCAGGCCCGAGGCTACTTCACGCGCGCAAATTTGAAGTTTCGCCCCGTCGATGGCAGCGAGGGCTATGACTCCAAACTCGACAGCGTGGCGAGCGACATCGACGTCATCGGAATCCATCCGGGCAAAACGGGTCCGGAGCGGGTGTATGTGGTCAACTGCAAGAGCTGGCAGGACGGATTTCCCATCTCCAGGATAGTGCGCGCTTTGAGAGACAAGCCGGACTCCCTGCTGAATGGAAAAGCGCACTGGAAGCATTTCCGTGAATTGGCGAACCCACGCTGGACCAGGGCCTTTTGGCAGGCTCTCCAGGTGGTGAGTCATTGCGGGGACGAGTTTACCTATGTGACCGCCGTCACCTTCGCCCGTGATCCGCAGAACAAGAGGGAATGGACGGAGAGCCCTCAGTTCAAGCAGGCTTTGAAGGGCAACCCGGTCAAGTTTCTGACCTTGCGGGATATGCTTGAGGAAGTCATCGAGAAGCTGGGCACGACAGTGGAGTCCAGCCAGTTCAGCCGCACTCTGCAGCTCTTCAATGCCGCGAACATTCACCTGAAGCTGACCCCGGAAACCTCTCCGCCCAAGGCCTCCCGCAAATCTGCCCAAGCCTGAACGACTCATGCTCCCCATCACCCTCGCTCCCGATGTCCGCCGCCAGGTGCTCCACTACCTGGGGGCCACGTTTAACTTCCGCGAGAAAGCGGTGGAGCAGGCGCTGCTGCGCTTTCTCGAGGACCCGGAGGAGGGCATTTTCAAAGGACCGTGGCTTCAACTGCGCCGCCCCTTTCGCCCAGCCGGGGAAGGGGAGCAGGTGCCCTTTGTGGTGCAGCCGCCCTTCCACCCCTTCAAGCACCAGTCCCGCTCCTGGCGGCGGTTGTTTGCCGGCGGTGAGCGCCCGCCGGAGTCCACCCTGGTGACCACCGGCACCGGCTCCGGCAAAACCGAGTGCTTCCTCTTCCCCATCCTCGACGCCTGCCTGCGCGACCGCAAGGCCGGGAAAAAAGGCATCAAGGCCATCGTGCTCTACCCGATGAACGCACTGGCCAACGACCAGGCGGGACGCTTTGCCAGGCAGGTGCTGCAAACCCCGGCCTACCGCGAGGCGGGCATCCGCGTCGGATTGTACACCGGCTACGACGACAACGGTGCCGACAAAAACAAGCGCTCCACCATGGGCTATGTGGATGCCAGTGAGAAGCAGGCCTATGCCATCGACGATCACGAAGCTCTAAAAGCGAACCCGCCGGACATCCTGCTGACGAACTACAAGATGCTGGACTACCTGCTGCTGCGTCCCAGCGACCAGGACCTCTGGCAGCACAACGGCCCCGGAGCACTGCGCTACCTGGTGCTGGACGAGTTGCATACCTACGACGGCGCGCAAGGCTCCGACGTGGCCTGCCTGATCCGCCGCCTGAAGGAACGGCTGGACATTCCCCGCGGTGGCTTCTGCGTCGTGGGCACCTCGGCCACCATCGCCGGCGAAGACGGCCTGGACCGGCTGCGCATCTTTGCGGGTGATTTGTTTGAGGAGGATTTTCCACCCGAATGCGTGATCGGGGAGGACCGACTGAACGTGGAAGAGATCGTCTCCTACGAGACTGCGGAAGACACCCCGCTGCCCCCTGTGGCGGAGTGTGTGCCACTGGACGGTGAGACGGCGGATGATTACGCCATCCGCCAGGCTGCGGCCTGGCGTGCCCCGGTGCTGCCTGCGAATGCGGACACCACCACGGCCCTGCAATGGACTCTGGATCTCGGCCAATGGCTCAAGCGGCAGTCGCTTTTCCGCAGGCTGTTGGACACGGCCAGCACGCAGCTGGTGACGTGGAGCGAGCTTCTGGAAAAGATCGGCAAGGAAGACTTCCGGCTGGGCGATCTCACCCTGGCGGAGAGGCACCATGCCGTGGCCTCCTTCTGCGGCATGATCGCCCATGCGCGGGAGCTGCGCAGCGGCAAGGACTTCCCCCTGCTGCCCACCCAGGTGCAGCTCTGGGTGCGCGAGCTGCGGCGCCTCGGCCGCGTGGTCTCCCCCAGTCCTGCCTTTGCCTGGCTGGACGAGGCCGTGGCAGACAAAGTGGTTCTCCCCGCCTTTCACTGTGCCGCCTGTGGCGCCTCCGGCTGGGTGGCCATGCATGATCGTGACAAGGACAGTCAGATCGGCGCACAAGGCGTCACGGGCTACGCCCTGGCCACCGAGCCAAAGGCGATCTACGCCGGGTGGTTTGGCGGCTCCGGCAGGAATCGGGACGCGCGCATCCGCATCATCATACCGCAGACTTCACGAAGTGCTTCCTCCCCGGACGGCCAGCAGCTTCTGGATACCGAGCAGCAATACCTCAGCACCGGCCCCGGCGTGCTGACCGTCCGCCGCGGCCAGGGCCCATGCCCCATCACCGGCGCGGAAACCTTCCCCGTGCAGATCAGCGATCACGTCCTCCGCCGAGAACGCGACAATGCCGTGATCGGCGATCAGAAGTGCCCCTGCTGCCAGACGGCAGACCAAATCTTTTTCATCGGCAGCCAGGGCGCCACCATCGCCAGCGTGGCCATCGACGAGATCTTTGGCTCCCTGCTTAACAGCGACCCCAAAATGCTGGCCTTCACCGACAGTGTGCAGGACGCCAGCCACCGTGCGGGCTTCTTCACCGCGCGCACCTATCATTTCACCTTCCGCACGGCTCTCCAGCACCTGGTGGACAGCGCAGGGCCTGAGGGCCTGCCCCTGCCGGACGTGGGCCGCCTGCTGATGGCATATGCCTCCGAGGCACAACCCGGCCGCCCCGGCTCTCTGCGGGAGGCCATGGCCACCCTGGTGCCGCCAGACATCCGCGAGCACCGTGAATACGAGGCCTTCGTCCGCAGCCGGAAAATCGACCGGCCCGCCACCCCCTTTCTGGAGGCCGTGCACCAGCGCATGTCATGGGAGGCTGCCCGTGAACTGGGGATGCAGGTGCAGGTCGGCCGTACCCTGGAGCGCAGCGGCAGCTGCTGCCTGAGGTGGGACCCCAAAGCAATCGCTGAAACCGTACGCCTCCTGCAGTCGCGCCTGCCGCAGGTCGATCCGACATTGATGAAACTCACCGGCGATTTACTGCGCCTGTGGATCTACGGCATGCTCCAGCGCCACCGCGAGCGCGGCGCCCTCTCCCACGAGTATGTGGCCCTCTACGCCAAAACCAAGCTCTGGGGGAAATATGGCTGGAAAGGTGAAGCCCCTCCCGCCCGCGAAACGCACCCGCATGCCGGCCGCCGCAGACCGAGATTGTTCGTCACAGACAGTGACCGCAATCATGACCACGTGCTCGCCCCCGGCGCGACCTGGCAGCTCCGCTGGTCCCGCCGTGTCTTTGACCTGCCTGCCACTTCCGATGTGGCGCTGCTCGATCTCACCCGCGCATTCATCGAGGCGGGCATCCAGGCCGGTTTGCTGGTGGAACTGGAACGCGATGGCACCAAGCGCCTCGTGGCCATCAACAGCCAGTGCGCCGCCATCGTGGCCGGCGGTGAGAAATTCGTCTGCTCGGAAACCGGCCACACCCTCACACGGCCCGCCGAAGAGGCCGCTTGCTGGCACGGAGCGCCTACCATTTCCTACCAGGCCGACGGCGGCACCTATGCCCGCGCGGAGTTTGATGACCGCGAGCGCTACTACCAGCAGCGCTACCGCAAAGGCGCCATCCGCCGCGTCTATGCCACCGAGCACACCGGCCTGCTGACCAACTCAGAACGGCAGGACATCGAGCGCCGCTTTGGCCGCAAGGAAAGCTCGGACGATCCCAATGTGCTCACCTGCACCAGCACCCTGGAGATGGGCATCGACATCGGCGATCTCTCCACGACGATGCTGTGTTCCATCCCGCCCAATACCGCGAACTACCTGCAGCGCATCGGCCGTGCCGGACGGTCCACGGGCACAGCCTTGATTGTTTCAATCATCAACCAGCGGCCTCACGATCTGTACTTCTTTGCGAGGCCGGATCAGATGCTCAAGGGGGAAGTCGAGCCCCCGGGCTGCTGGCTGGACGCGGCGGCGGTACTGGCGCGGCAGTACTTTGCCTACTGCTTTGACTGCGCCGTAAAAACCCACGTGCTCGCGCATCTGCCTGGCACCGCACGCCAGTTTGGCGATGACCTCTTCAGCACCACAGGGCAGATTCCCAAGTTTTTCGACTGGATGTCTCTCAACGAGGCCTCCCTGCGGGCGGCCTTCATGCAGCGCTTTCACACCAATGTGCAGAGTGACACCCGCGAGCGTTTTCTAGAAGACTCCAAGGTGGAAGTACTGCGCGAGCAGACGGAGATCGCGCTGCGTCAGTTTGAAACCAAGCGCAAGGACCTGATCAACGCCGGCCGCCGCCTCAAGGAACAGCGCAATCTGCTGCACAACGAAGACGACCGCCCTGCCATTCGTGAAATCGACCGTGAGATCAAGATCCTCAAGGGGCGTCTGGATGGCCTCAATCGAACGACCTCCCTGGAGCTGCTTACCGACTACGGCCTGCTTCCCAACTACGCTTTCCCTGAGCGCGGGGTGAGCTTCTACGGCGCCGTTTACAACAAGCATCAGGCCGCCCACGGGGAAGATCATCTCATCGAGTATGACATCGTGCGCGGAGCCGGAACGGCGATCCGGGAGCTGGCCCCGAAAAACCACTTCTACACCCACTCCCGTGTCTTTGAAATTCAGCAGATCGAGCTGGGTACGTCCTCTGAACCCCTGACCGAGCCATGGGCCGTCTGCGGCAGCTGCGGGCACATGCGCCGGACGGAAACGCTGACACCGGATGCCGACTCCGCCTGCCCGCAGTGCGCCCACGCTGAAGGCGAGGGCGCACAGACGGACATCGGCCAGCAGAAAAAATTTGTGAACTTTGCCCGCAGCCAGGCCCTGTCCTATGTGGAGGCCTATGAGTCTCTCTCCGGAGACAAGGCGGAGGAGAGGGAAAACCGCATCTATCGGCTGGTGAACAGCTTTGACCTCACCACTCCGAGCGATGTGGTGGCCGTGGCCGATGAAACAGAGCCCTTTGGCATGGAGTACCGCTCCAGCCTGGTCATGCGCCAGGTGAACGGCGGTTTTTGGGAGGAGGCCCCGGACATGCCCTTTGGCTTTGAGAAAAAGCTGCCAAATGGTGGCTTCAAGATCTGCGCGGACTGCGGAGTGGTCTCAGCTCCTTTTGAAAATCCCGACGATGTGAGCCACCGCCGCAGTTGCCGTGGCAGACGCGAGACCGAGAAGCGCCAGCAGCAGGGCACCCAGGGCGCCGCCTATCGCTGGGAGCATGTGTTTCTCTACCGGGAGCTGAAATCCGAGGCCGTAAGACTGCTGCTCCCACCCTGTGAACCCGCCGACCTCACGACCCTTTCAGCCTGCATTCATCTCGGCATGCGCCTCATGTTTCAGGGAAATCCCGCTCACCTTCTCGTCCTGCCGGAGACGATGCCAGACCAGGCCCGCGGCGTGAACAAGGATTACCTGCTGCTGATGGATGCCGTTCCCGGCGGGACGGGCTTTCTAAAAACATTGTTTCAAAAGCGCAACGCCGAGGGCCTGCCTGGCGAGGGCTTGATCCAGATTCTCCGTCTGGCACTGAACTCGCTGGAGACCTGCCGCTGCCGCAGACTGGGAGACAGCAACGACACAGACGGCTGCTACCGCTGCATCCGCAACTACCAGCAGCAGAGCCGGGCGGCGGACATCAGCCGGGACAAGGGCATCAATCTGCTGAAACGGCTCATCGCAGCCGGAGAACATCGCAAAAGCAAAACGACCTTGGATCAGATCAACGTGCAGTCCTTGTTTGGCAGCATGCTGGAGAAAAAATTCGTGGAATGCCTGCGGCAGTGGGTGGCCGAGGATGGGGGCAAATGGGATGAAACCATCATTCGCGGCAGCCGCGGTTTCCGCTTCCGACTGGGAAAAAATGACGAGCGCTACTGGGACGTGCAGCTGCAGCCAGACCTGGGCCCGAGAGAGGGCGTGTCCATCCAGTGCCAGCCCGATTTCCTGATCTCCTGCGACGACGACGGAGTCAAACCCCTGGCTGTGTTTACCGATGGTTTTGATCCGCATGTGCACCCAACCAAGCCAGAAAGCCGGCTGCCCGATGACCTGCAAAAACGCCGCGCCATTTTGAAGAGTGGTAATTTCCATGTGTGGAGCATCACCTGGGAGGACCTCATGGAGAATCAGGACGCGAGCTTTACCGTCAAAGAGCCCGTGAGGAAACTGATGGCCGACCATGTGGCAAGATCACGCGCCCAGGCTAGATTGTTGCCAGACGCTAGGCTCGCAACCGGAAATGGCTTTGTGCAGTTGCAGGCATTCATCCGCCATCCTCTGGCGGATGGCTGGCAAAGCCTCGTCGAGCGGGCTTTGTTCATGGTGGCCCTTGGCAATGGCCTCAGCTTTGTGGCCGACCAGGACAAAGATGCCGCAGTCCGCATCTGGGGGGTAACGGGCGGATGGGCTGCACCTCAGGCTTCTGCCAACGGCTGCTGGGCTGTGAACAATCAGTTCTCACAGAACTCAGATTTCATCCTGGCTCTTCATCAGGCGGACTTGATGGAGCAAAGGGCAGGGGCCGTACTCGTGCTTGGCAGGCTGGGGGACAGTGCCGCGGAGAGATCTGGAACGGATTACCGGGAACGGTGGCGGCGTTTCCTGGCCTCCATGAACCTGTTTCAGTTTGTGCGGCAGTTTGACTTTTTTGCCGCGACGGAACACCCCGAAGAGGACTCCTGGTCCATGCCCGGGAGGACTGCCGGGATCTCGGCGGAATGGGAGCAGATCCTGCAGCTTGTGGTGGGATCATTGATCGCCCAGCTCCGAAAGATGGCGGAGAGAGACTGCCCCGTGCCCGAGGTGGAATTTTATCACGAAGAACTCGCCGATGATGCCTGCGCCGAAGTGGCGTGGAGTGAGCAGAAGATCGCTGTGCTGGTGGGAGATCAGGCCTCTTTTGCCAGCCAGTGGCAGGGCCTTGGATGGAAAGTCGTCACGTCCGATGATCTGGCGGCCAAAGGCACTGAATGGTTCGCAATGCTCCTCGGAAGCTAACCCCTTAACAAGATTCAATTATGGCCAGACTGATGATTCACCGAAACCTCCTCCAAGAGCTTGGCTCCCTGCCTGCCCAGACACGTAAAAAGGTGTCTGAAATGGTGGACAAATTCCATCGCGACAGCAAAGCGCCTTCGCTCCATCTGGAGCCCTACAACGAAGCCGTGGACAAAAAGGTGCGGAGCGTGCGCGTGGATCAGGCGTATCGTGCGATTGTGATCGCCCCTAAACAAGGGGACACCTACCTGCTCATGCATGTGGGCCACCACGACAGCGCCTACCGCTGGTGCAAGAACAAGCGCTTTGAGGTGCATCAGGCCACAGGCGCACTCCAGGTCTTCGATGTCGAGGAGATCACGGCCGCAGCCAACGAGGTCGCTCCAAAGTTTGAATCCGAAACGGGCTATCCTCTTCGTAATCTCACCGAGGAGGAGCTTTTCCACGCAGGTGTGCCCACGCCCCTGATCCCTGCGGTAAAGGCGATCCAGTCAGACGATGCCTTGACCGCGCTGAGAGACTACCTGCCCAAAGACGCCTACCAGGTGCTTTTCTTTGTCAGTTGCGGTCAGTCGGTTGACCAGGCTCTCAGCGAGGTGCTCGGTTTGACGGACAGCAAAGAAAAGGCTGCCGGGCCGGGAGACTTCCGCAACATCGAGGAGTCCTGCAACCTCGATCTTGTCTTCGTGGATGGCCAGGAAGAGCTGAAGCAGATCATGGCCTCGTCGTTTGATGAGTGGCGGATCTTCCTGCATCCCTACCAGCGGAAAATCGTGCAATGGGATGTCGATGGTCCGATGAAGATCAACGGCGCCGCGGGAACGGGCAAGACGGTCGTCTTGATGCATCGTGCCGTTTATCTGGCGAGCCAGCTGACAGACCCCAACGCACGTGTACTGGTGACCACATTCACCACCAACCTCTCCGTGACGATCAAGGGCCTGATTCATCGTCTTGCAGAGCAAAAGTGTCCGCAGGCCGCCAGCAAAATCGAAGTGACCAATCTCCACGCGCTGGCCAGAACGATTTGCACCCGTGGTGGGTGGCGTGGAAAGATGGCCAGCGGAGCCATGATGGATGAGATCTGGCAGGAGGTGCAAACGCCTGCCTTGGCTGTGAAAACTGAATTCACCGCCGGCTTTGTGCGCGAAGAGTACGAGGAGATTATCGATCCCATGGGGATCACATCTGAAGACGACTACCTCACGGCCGTGCGCACGGGGCGTCCACGGCTGTCTCGTGCTCAGCGCAAGCAGTTGTGGCCCCAGTTTTCATCCATTCAGCGGGAACTGAAGAAGCGAAACATGCTGACTTTTGATGGCTTGATCCACCAGGCACGCCTCGCTTTGGAGAAGCCGGCGGAAAAACGGCAGATTCCAGCTTATTCGCATGTTCTTGTGGATGAAGTGCAGGATTTTGGAGTGGAGGCCCTGCGGCTCATTCGCATGCTCAGTCCGATCAACGAAGGGACAAGAAATCCACTGACGGTTGTTGGAGACGGACACCAGCGAATCTACAAGAGCACGATTCCTCTCAGCAGGGCCGGCATTGAGGTTCGCGGGAGATCCCGGCGATTGAAGATCAACTACCGGACCACTGAACAGATTCGGACCTGTGCTCAACGAATGCTCGAAGGCGTGGAAGTGGACGATCTGGATGGAGAGCAGGTGACAACCGTGGGAGATCAATCCGTGGTCAGCGGACCCAAGCCGATCATCCAGCGCTGCAGCGGGCCGGATGAAGAGGCAAAATTCGTAACTGAATGGGTGCAGAGCCTCATGAAGGAAGGGTATTCCAGTCACGAGATCTGCTTGGCTCCTGTAAAGGCGCATTTGCGATCCGCCCTGGCCACTGCCGGCATTGCAACTTTTGAGCTTCAGCCTAATGCGGGCGATCCAGAGAGTTCGGAAACAGGGGTGCGCATGGGAAGCCTCTACCGGATCAAAGGCCTCGAGTTCAAGGCTGTTGCTCTCGGACTGACCGGTGACCAGGTTTACATGGGCGATGAAAATGAGCTCAAAGCAAAACGCCATCAGTGTCTCCGATATGTGGCTGCCACGAGAGCACGAGAGCGACTGCTGATATGTTCTGGGACACTTTTATCACAAACGTGATCCATATCATTTTCTACCTACGGGAAAAATCCTCGGCTCCACCACCCGCCGCACGCCCAGCGTGAATCCTTGGCCGTTGTCGCAGGGCTTCACATCGCCTGTCACCTGCACCACAGGATGCCGCACGGTGTTGAGGCCATAGGCGCGGTATGCTGCGGCGAAGATTTCACATTCCACGATGCCCGTGCGGTTGCAGATGAAAATGATCTTCATTGGCTGGCCGTTCTGCTGAATGTGGGAGCGGCTCATGATGATCAGGCCGCAGATGGTCACTCGCTGGTTGTGGTAGTGGTGAAGTTCCGAGATCGGGCGGTAGGTGCGCCAGTCCATCTGTGGAAAGCTGTCCAGAGGATGGCCGGAGACGGTGAAGCCCAGCAGCTCCGCCTCGTCTTCGAGGCGCTGTTGCAGACCGGACTCGGCGCGGAACTTGTGCTCATTTCCCTGCCTGAAAAGCCCGCTCTCGCCGGCGCTGCGGTCGTGCGTGCTGTGCAGGCAATGCCAGAAGCGCTCGGGCACTTCAAACGAGATGGGCCCACAACGTCCACAACGTTCCAGCCCCTCCTAGCCCCGGTCAGATTTGCGCCTTAGCACTTAAGGCCACCTTGGCCTGTTGGCTTCGACCTGCGGCAACAAGCTTCGTTTGAGATTGGCAGCACATGTCAGGCAAAATCGTTCGCGGCAGCTCTGGTCGAATAGGCTAAAAATTTTCACAAAAAAGCGGGCCAGCTGTCAGCAGCGCAGAATTGCAAGCAGTGGGTCTGTGTTGCCACTCAACACAGACTCATGAAAATCATCACACACGAACATCCAAAAAAACACATCGGCACGGTCCTGCTCTCGGCAGCTCTGCTGCCGGCTCTGATTCTCACCTCCTGCACCGAGTTTGACAGAAACAAGGCCGCCCACAATGGGACGATGAAAACTGGCCTCACAGTCCTGGGCGGAATCAGCGGTGGAATTCTTGGCCATCAAAAGGGGGGGCATGGCCTTCAGGGCGCCATCATCGGTGCAGGGGTTGGGGCCATCGGGGGGCAGATGATTCAGGAACGCACGATACGCTCGGCGGATCAGAACGAGCGTCAGGTGGCAAATGATCGCCTGAGGCAGGTCAGCTCAGGTCGATAACCGCACTTTCATTCCTTGCGCCATGAATCTCACTCACACATTCAATCAAATGTTTTGCGCCGTTCTTCTGGCCTTTTCGCTCACCCAGTGCACGGGAGTCGGCCCGTCCTTTGCTGATGGCAATCAGCAAACCTGGCGGCGCTACCTCCATGCCAGCCCCTTCTCCTACAGCACCAGTGACTCCATCGCCGTTGTCAGAAATCTGAATGCAGAGCTCACTGCCCTGCCGGCCTACGGAGCGGACGCCCGCATCGCGGCTCATATCAACGCCGTGAGGCAATGGACGGCTTCCTATCCATCCTACCGCATCCGTGCCGGTGCAGCCTACGATGAAGCCTACCAGCAGGGTAAAGCTTGGGCCCGTCCCAGCGGCTGGGCTGGCAAAACGATAGGCCGGGGCATGTCCCAAGACGACGGTCTGTCCCAGGCCTTCGGCGGCGCCCTCGGCGAGCTGATCGGCCGCCTCGGCAACGAGATGTACTCACGTGGCAGCGGCGAGGCCGCCGCAGCCGAGATCATGCGCCCTCTCATCCAGGAAGCACGCCGTCTCAGCGCGGCGGAGTTTGAGATCGACCGCATGCTCGGCGTGGCGCCCACCAACCACCTGCGCCGCATCCTCGGCCGCCTTGGCTCCATGATTCCTTGAGCCTCCCGCCCTGCCTCCTTCCACCCTCACCCGCAGCCTCTTCATGAAAAAGCAGAATGACTCCAAGAAACTCCATTGGTCAACGATGCAGATCTTTTTCACGGTGAGCGGGTGCATCATGCTTTGGAAGGAGGGAGGCGCCGTTTGGAAGCAGGATCACTGCAATCTTCTGGCTCTCGGCACGGGCGCGGCGTTTCTCAGCATGGGTCTCACCCTGCTCCGGCCATCCAAGCTCTTGTTCCTCGGGCGCCTTGGCGTGCTGGCCTTTTTTTCCACCCTGGTCTGGTCCTGCATTGAGGGCTGGAAGACCGGCAGTACAGACATTCCCTACATCCCCTTTTCCATCGTCGGAGGGGTGAGCCTCATCTTCATCATTTGGGGCGGACACCCCAAGATAATCGCCCTTCTGGAAGGCATGGGTGGGGCAGAAAGCTGGGACTCCTGGGACTTCGACGACTGGGACTGAAGGCCGCCTCGGCACCACCCCCGCCACCTCCCACTCAACCAACTTCTTACCCACAGCTCATCATGGACAAGCACAATGACACCCAAAAACTCCGCTGGCCGATCTCAGAGATGGCATTGATCCTATTCGGGATCGTGGGTCTAGCGTGGGAAGGCGTCGCCGCCTGGAACCACGAAAGCTGCGATCTCATGATTCTCGGCATGTGCTCTGGGTCCCTCGGAGTGGGTCTCGCCCTGCTCCGGCCTGCAAAACTCTCGTTCTTTGCGCGCCTAGGAGCCCTGGGGTTTCTCGCATCGCTGCTATGGTTCAACTACGAGGAATGGCAGCTCGGCAGGACGGAGCGCCTCTTCTGCGTGCCGTTTGTCATCTTCACAGGGGTGAGCCTCATCTTCATCATCTGGGGCAGCCATCCAAAGATGATCGCCTTGCTGGAAAGTATGGGGGACTCAGAAAGCTGTGACTTCGACGATTGGGACTGAAGCAGGAAAAAAAGCCGCAAAAAACACAGGGCATCTGCCAGCAGAGAAAAGCCTGGGCCCGCCCCAGCGGCTGGCTCGGCCACAAAGAAGTCCATGCCATGCCATGCCTGATGAAAACAACTTCGTCACCTCTCACTCAACCAACCTCTCAACCACTGCCACGGCTCATCATGGACAAGAAAAACGACACTCAAAAACTCCGCTGGTCGCCATTCCAGATCATGTTGATGGCGCTGGGACTCGTCATTTTTTGGCACGAGCGGAACACCTTTTGGAAGGGTGCCGACTGGAATTTTGGGGCTCTTAGCCTGGGAGCGGCGTTTCTCGGCATGGGCATCGCCCTCCTGCGGCCGTCAAAGCTCTCACTCATCGCACGCCTCGGCGCACTGGCTTTTCTTTGGCCGTTGGTCAGTCTTTTGGTGGACGACTGGAACGCTGGCAGAATGCACATTTCCACCATCCCCGTTTTCATCGTCGCAGCCATGAGCCTCTTTTTCGTCATCTGCGGTGGACGCCCCCGGATGATCGCCCTGATGGAACGCATGGGAGATTCAAAAAACTGGTCCGGCCCGGACACCTCGGAGCCGCTGGACATCGACTGGGATTGAAGGGAGAAAGGGCCGCAAAAAACACCCGCGCTTCATTCTCAGCGCAAAGGGGGGCACGAATGACAATATCTTAGGAGTTTGCTGTCAGCAGCCCCACAGAGCTCCAAGAAATAATGCGTACTTCACTGTGTACATGGGGGCATGTTTTAAACTTGGCACTACGCCTGCACAATAAATAAAACACTATTGCCGAATCTTGACGACTCACTAAGATCGCGGCGATTTTCCCTGCAAAACGTCAAGAAATGTACACATTAATGCCCACATGGCTGCAAAACTGCCTCATCGTAGGTGGATCTTCTTTTCTGTTCTATGCACTTCTATGCCATTTCTTCCCCCTGCCCAATGCAAAGGGCCGCAGCCTCGCTCCCGGTTCCCGGGCATATCAGGAAATTGCCGAAGCCCCGTTTGCGCAGCTCTTCTGGCAGAATGCCCTCGATCCTCACAGGGGTTCCAGGCTGCAGCATTTCTGCTTTCTGAGCTGCGAAGGCCAGGACCCGGCCGCCGCTTTCCTGCACCGCCCCACCCGCGCCGCTCTGGCTGTGAGACCCCGCTCCATGCTGGGAGGTGAACGGTTCAAGGACTGGTATAATGAGTTCCGGACCCTCTGCGGCAGCTACTACTTCTGCGCCAGCTTCGACAAGGTCCGGAAGCAGGGCCGAAACCAGGTGAGCGTGGAAGTAGGCGAGCATTACGGCCCCACATTTGGCAGAGGCGACATCTACGAGGGGCGGAAAGAGAAGGGCCGATGGGTCTTCAAATAGAAGGATCACCTATGGATTTCATGACCGGCCCGCAGGGCAGAACCCCGCGCCCGCAGAAAAATAAAAAAATTGCGCCTCATCTGTCAGCGGCCCAGCCCGCAGCGCAGGAAAAGAGAAGAATCACTCACTCAATCATCATCTCAACACCGAACATCGCACCCCTCCCATGAAAAACTCATTCCTGAGTCAATCACTGACGGCGCTCCTCGCCACGGCGCTCCTGGCCAGCCACTCCGCCGGCGCGGACTACATTATCGACAGGGACAAAATCGAAGTCTCGGCCTCGCCCGCCGAAGCCCGCTTCGGCCTGCGCCTCACCGACATCGCCGAAATCACCAAATCGCAGGCGACTGTCGGCGGCAAGGAGGCTCCCGTCACCATCAAACCCGCTACCGAAGGGAAAACCTCCATCTACTACCTCATCGATGTCAGCGGGCCGAAGAACGGAGGCTTCGCCACGGAGGCATGCACTACTGTGAAACGCCTCACCAACAGCCTCCTTGCAGACGGCAAATCCCAGACGCTCTTCCAGGTCGGCGTTGGCACCATCGGCAGCAATTACAAGAACCTCGACTTCGACCTACCCACTCAGAGCGCCCGGGACCTCATCCTGGACAGTGCCGGCAAACAGAACGAAGCAACCTCCGAGATCTACCGCTGCGCGCTCGAGGCTCTGGAGCAGTTCAAGGCCCAGCCCGGCACCGGTAAAAAAGTGCTCTACATCCTCTCCTCCGGCATATCGACAGACACGGACAAAACCCGCAACACCGCCAACGCCCTCATCGCCGCCGCGAACAAGGAGGCCATCTCCATTCATGTGATCAGCTTCAGCAAAGACGACAAAGGCATCGCCGCCTGGCAGGAACTGCGGAACGTCGCCAAGGATACTGCCGGTGGATTCACCCCGGTGATCGGCCCCGTCAATGCGCAGGCGGATAGCGCCAACCTGGATCTCTATGGCCGCTTGAAAGGGTGGGTCAACGTCACGCTGGACTTGAAAGACGCCCCCCGTGGCAAGCAGCCGCTCGTGGTCAACCTGGACCTGAATAACGGCAAAAAGCTCAAGATCGAACAGAACATTGACGTGCTCGGCAAGGAACCGCCACCGCCCGCACCCGCTTCTCTCTCAGTCACCAACCAGCCCCCGGCCAACGTCACCCCGACCGGCGCCACCCTGGGCGCGAACGTCTCCTCCTCCGCGAATCCCGTGACCGTCACCGCTTACTACGGCACCGTTGATGGCGGCACCAGCAGCACCGCCTGGGAATCCCACGTCGAACTCGTGGCACAGGGCGGCAGCTACACCGCCACTGTTTCAAACTTGCAGCCCGGCAAAGACTATTTCTTCCGCACCTTTGCGCAGGACAAATCCGGCAGCGCCTGGGCCTCGTCCTCGGACTCGATCCGACCCAAGGGAGAAGAAAAGAAGCCCGAAGAACCGGCCTGGAAGCTCCCGGTAATCATTGGTGGCGGCGTGCTCCTCCTCGGCCTGCTCATCTTCGTGGGCTACAAGGCCGTCACGGCAGGTCCTAAACAGATCGATATAAACAGCGGCTTCGACACTCTGGGTGTCAACGGCGGCCCCACCCTCGGCGTTAACGTCGATGACTTTGGCGGCCCCATCCCTCCGACCGTCCCAGACTTCCCCGCGGAGACCCGCCTCGTGATCGGCTGGCTGGAGGAGTACGACCAGTCCAACCAGATGGTGGCCCGTCATGAAATCACCCACGGGAACTTCACCATCGGCCGCAGCTCAGACAGCAGCCTGCGCTTTCTTGATGACAGTGTCTCCGTCAACCACGCCAACATTCACCGCCGCAGCGACCGCAGCCTGGAGATCACCGATCTGCGCTCCGCCAATCAGACTCGCGTCAATGGCAAGCCCGTCGAGCACAGCGTGCTCAAAGACGGAGACAAAATCGAACTGGGCAAAGTGCGCCTGAAACTCGTCAGCAAAACCACGGAGGACTGAACATGATCGAAATCTTCACAATCGGGCGGGCGAACGCCGACCTCATCTTCAATGACGCGGAGCAGAGTGTCAGCAAGCTGCACGCGGAACTCACCGTCAGCGCGGACGGCCGGAATTTCTACCTCGTGGACTGCGGCAGCTCCAATGGCACCTTCGTCCAGCGCCAGGGCCGCTGGGAGCGCATCAAGCAGGAAGTGGTGAATTCCGACGACGCCGTCCGCTTTGGCTCCACCACCGTGCAGATGAAGGACCTCCTCAGAAAGCTCCCCCGGCGCCAGCCGCCCGTCATCAAAGGCCCGCCCCCCTCGCAGCCCGCCAAAACCAGCCTGCAGCCCTACCGCAATCCGGAGAACGGCCAGGTGGAATACCGCTGAAACCGGCCGCTTACCCGCCCAAAAATACTCCAGCACACTCCCCAAATGAAATCCGCCACCACCCTTCGCCTGGTCATTGCCATCAGCATGGTGATCTGCTCCATGCTCCTGCTGGTCCTCCTGCACTACGGCCTTGATTCCCAGGGCTACTACGCCCGGATGCTGATGGATCGGAACGCCACCACCTATCCTCTCACGGTGCAAAACATCATGTGGGTTGTCTTCTTCCTCGGCTTCGGGGAGATCCTCCTGCGCCTGTTCGTGTCTGTGCGCGAAGGTCGGCAGCTCAGGCTGGGTTACCTCTCCGAAGATGTGAACGCCCCCATGCTCACGCCCCGGAACATCGGCACGGTTTACCAAAAGACCGCGCACGCGGCCAGCCAGGGCTTCTTCCTGCCACGCCTGATCCAGCGCATCACGCTGATGTTTCAGTCCTCCAGGGCCACTGATCAGGCGCACAGCCTGCTCAACACAAGCCTCGACCTCTTCATGCATGAGGTGGACATCGGCTACAACATGATCCGTTACCTCATGTGGCTCATTCCCAGCCTCGGCTTCATCGGCACCGTCAAGGGCATCGGCGACGCGCTTGATGTGGTCGGCCTCACAGCGCCCACGGACCCGAAGCTGCTCAGCACCGTGACGAAGTCCCTAGCCGTCGCATTCGACACCACCCTTCTCGGCCTCATCATGGCTGCGGTCCTTCTCCTTGCCATGCACATCATTCAGGGACGCGAGGAGGAGACGCTCAACAAGTCCGGCCAGTACTGCGTGGACAACCTCATCAACCGCCTGCACGCCGGCCAGCAGTCCCAGTCCTGATTCACCCCACACCCTGAACGGTCATGCCAGAAAATTACACCAAATCAGATGAAATACGATGGGGGGATCTGCCTCAGCAAGCCTTCCCCTGCCGCCCGCCTTACATCGCCCTCATTCTTGCCCTGCTGCTCTTCGGCGTCGGGGCGGCCTTCATGGGCCATGAGGCCATGTACAACACCCGCGGGCTGATCATCAACGGCATCATTCACCTCGGCCCCGCCGGCGCGACGAATTTCTACTGGCTGATTGCACTGGCTTCGGGCGCCTTTGTCGTGATCGCGGTGCTCACCATGGTCTCTGCCTTGGCCTATGGGATTCCGGATGTCATCCTCCAGAAGGACGCCATCACCTTTCCCGCCGGCTTCCCCGTGAAGCGTCCTTTCCTGCTTCCTTATTCGCAGATCACCGGCCTGAGCCTGCGGACTTACAACCGCCAGCGCACTCTGATCCTGCATACACGCATCAAGGACCGCGCCATCGCCCTCAACTGGCTCCGTGGCAAAGGCGCTGAGCACGAGCTCATCGGCGGCTTGCAGTCGCACCTTGCGGCATGCGGCGCCAGCCAGGGCTGAGGCGCCGCCCTTTTTTCCTCCACTTTTTTAGCAAAACCAAAAACACAACAAAGACATGAGCAACACAGACTACAAAAAAACCGTCGTCCTTGACCGCAGCGAATTCGCCTGGGGAACCCCTCCTCCTCCCGACGACCAAACCCGCATGGTGAACCCGGAACCCGCCGCCGCCCCTCCTCCCGTGCCCGCGCCGGACAAACCCAAGCGCACCGTCATCATCGGCATCCCCGGCCTTGACACCGGCATCTCCGCCGCCCCCACCCCCATGAGCCAGGAGGCCACCGATGCCCTGAACAGCCCCGTCGCCGGCTGGCTGGTCGTTGTCCGCGGCCCCGGCAAAGGCATGTCACTCAAGATTGGCTATGGGGTCAATCAGATCGGCAGCGGCACTGAAAACCGCATCATCCTCGACTTCAATGACCCAGGCGTCAGCCGCCTCAAGCACGCTCAGATCACTTACAGCGCGGCCAAGCGCAGCTTCCGCATCGCCCACGTGGACGGCATCAATCCCACCGCCGTCAATGGCGAGGAGATCGACGCCGGTGCCGTCGTTCTGAAGAAGGGTGACCTCATCCAGATCGGCTCCACCCTGCTGCGCTTCGTCCCCTTCTGCGAAGAGGACTTCGACTGGGAGACCGCGGAATCCCTCACCCTTATCGGCGAGAAAAAGAAGGCATGAGCCCCGAAATCACATTTGCCGGACGGCAGAGCCAGGGGGTGCGGGAAAAGCAGGAGGACTGCTACGGTTTCTGCCTCCTCGGCTCCGGCAATAATGCCGCCCTCCTCCTAGCCCTCGCGGACGGCATGGGCGGCCACGAACGCGGTGAAGTCGCCAGCGCCCTCGCCGTGGACATCTTCCTGCGCCGTTTTGATCCGCGCCCCGCGGGCATCCGCTCCGGCATGCTGGACGCGCTTCAGCAGGCCAATGCCGAGATCGGCCAGGAGACCGCCCGCCGTGGCGGCGCCTTCGCCGAGATGGGCACCACTTTCGTTGGCGTCCTCCTCCACCGGGAGGAACTGCACTGGATCAGCGTCGGAGACTCGCCCCTCTTCCTCTGCCGCGGCGGTGTCCTCCAGCGGCTCAATGAAGAGCACGTCGTCCAGCCTGTGAGCACCGGGTCCGATGACTCTGCCGCGCTGACCTCCGCCCTCGTCGGTGGCAGGGTCCCCTTGATAGACGCCCCGGAAAAAACGCTCCGGCTTGTGCCGGGAGATGTGGTCGTCTGCGCCAGCGACGGCATCAACAGCATCCCACTCTCTTCGATTGTGAACAAAATCATGATCCACGCGGACCTCTCCGCAGGGGAGCTGGCGGAGAAGTTGATCCAGGCCGTCGAGGCCGAACGAAAATCCAGCCAGGATAATTTGACGATAACTGTCATCAAGCATCCCGCGCCAGCAGTGGAGTCCTGAACCTCTTCACACACACCACCGTCCCACCGCCCATGCGCCGTCCCAAACGCGAGTTTACCATCTTCAGCCTGGCCGCCATTGACCTCTTCTGCTCGGCCATGGGCGCCTTCATGGTCATCTCCATAATCCTCATACCCTACTTCGGGCGCAAGGAGGCTCAGCCCGTCCCCCCGCCGCCGGACACAAGTGCGCTGGAGCGAAAACTCGCCGAGGCCACCCAGAAGGCCGAGGAGGCCCGCAAGCAGGCTGAAGAAGCCCGCAAGCAGGCGGATGCAGCCCGCAAGCAGGCGGATGCAGCCCGCAAGCAGGCGGAGAAACTCAAGACAGAGATTGGCCAGGTGCAGGATCAGGCGGAGAAAAACTCCATGCTCGCCCTGTTTGGCATCGTCACACGCGCCAAGTCCCTCACCCTCCTCGTCGATCTCTCAGGCAGCATCTACAACTACAAGAACGTGACCAACGCCAAGGACCACCGCCCGGTGGTCCAGCACGTCTGCGACACGATCATTGACGGCATGAAGCCCGGCCAGCGACTGCAGATCATCGGCTTCCACTCGCCCGATGGCACCCGGATCGATCTGCCAGATCTGCCCGGCGGCCCCATCATCCTAAACGATGCCTCCAAGCTCACCGCCAAGCGCTACGTGCAGACCATGCTGCAGTCCGTCGAAGGCGGCACCCCCACCGGTCCCGCCCTGCGCAAGGCGCTCTCCTATGACACCGAAGCCGTCTTCCTCGTCACGGACGGAGCACCCAGCGACGGCACTCGCCAGGGAGAGGCCGTGTGCCTCGAGATCGCCGCAGACATCCAGCGCCGCAACAGTGGCGGCAAGGAGATCCACTGCATTGCTGTAGGCGACTACAACGCCTCCCCGTTCTGCGTGAACTTTCTCATGCAGCTCGCCCGCGAAAACAAAGGCCAGTTCCTCGGAATGCCCAACCTCTAAACCTCTTCTTCTATGAGCAAGAACTACATCCCATCCCGAATCTCCGCCTTCAAGTGGTGCCTTCTGGCCTTGCTGCTGCCGGTCAGCAGCTGCAACTTTGAGGATCGCGTGGACCAGACAGCGCAGATCAAAGACTCCTGCGTGAGATTTCTCTGCATCCGCAAGGCCGAGCCCAAGTTCGTGCGTGTCGGTTCTGGCTTCATCGTGAATGACCGCGGCGACCTCGTGACCAACAATCACGTGGTTGCAGGCGCCGAAATCATTTTTGTTTTTCATCGCATCAAAGAACGCACTCGTCTGCACGTGGCCACGCCTCTGAAAGTGATGCCGGAGGCGGACCTTGCCGTGCTGAGTTCAGGCATCAAAGGCACGCCTCTCACTCTGAATCTTGCGCTTCCAAATCCTGACATCAGCGGCAATGTAATCGTCTCCTCTGTGGGATTTCCCGCCATTGCAGACACCAGCTCCGAGGGGCTCGGCAACATCCTGCTCAACAAGGCCAGCCGGCCAGAGCTGAAGTCCCAGGGGGTGGACATCACCCAGGACATGCAGGACCATACGTCTTTGGCTCTGTTCGCGGCTCCTTCAGTCGCCCCCCCCGGCGGAGTGCGCCGGATCGCGCGCAGGCCCCTCCTCCAGGTGGATGACAACGGGCAGGAGTCACAACTCCAGGGGCGTAATGTCGAAACTGTCGAGTTCAATGTGGACATCGCTCCTGGCAACAGCGGAGGTCCGCTGCTCGACAAGGCCGGTTATGTCGTCGGTGTCGTCGGCCAGGGAAGGCACGATGATGTTCATCAGATCCAGTTCGCCATTTCCTCCAAGGAGCTTTCGGCTTTCCTCGCCGATCACAGCGTGCCTTTTGCAAAGGTGGAGCTTGATGTTTCCAAACTGCCCTTTTTCACGCCTCCCCAAAAGGCGATGGTCGCACTGGCGGCGGCAGCCCTGCTGGTAGGCATCGGTATGCTGATATTTTTTGCACTCCGCTCACGCAATCGCCCGGTGACGAGCATGCCCACAAAGGTTTTCGAAGAACGTATCGGCATCTGGATGGGAAAAAGAGAGCAGCAGATGGCCCCTCCTGCTCCGGAACCCCCAAGCGGCCTGTCTTGGGAGCTGGACATCTCCGGGCCCAATGGGTTCAGCCAGCAGCTCACGCTCACTGAAGCGGACTTCATCAAAGGCCGCGGGCGCATCATCGTGGGCCGCAACGCCGACTTCTGCGGCCTTCCTCTCCGGCATGACAGTGTGTCCCGGCAGCAGATGCACTTCTCTCACAGCAACGGATCCCTCACCGTGGCGGACCGCAACTCCTCCAACGGCACCAAGGTGGGCGGCGTGCGCCTGGCCACACCCTTCAAAGATCAGGTCCTCAGGGAAGGGGACCGCCTCGAGTTCGGCGAGCTCTCCGCCACACTCCGCCGGCGCTTCTAGCTCTCAATCTTCACCCCTGACCCACCTGTTATGAGCCTGGAAAATGACTCCCAGTTCCCGATGGCCCTGCCCTGCGGTGCCAGGCTGGAGCATTATGAGATCAAACGTACCCTGGGAGTGGGGAACTTTGGCGTCACCTACCTGGCCCACTCGCATCGCTACAACCTCCCATGCGTCATCAAGGAGCTCCTGCCAGGAGATTTCGCCACCCGCTCCAGCCCCACTCAGGAGATCGTGCCGCTCTCCAGCAGTCTGCGTGAGGGTTTCAGGCACTGCCAGAAGGACTTCCTGCGTGAGGCAACCATCCTGCACAAGGTCAAACACCCCAACGTGGTCGAGATCCTGGACCTCTTCAATGCCAACAACACCAGCTACTACGTCATGCCCTACGCCAGTGGCATGACTCTCGAAAACTTTCTGGTGCAGCGCGGCGGCTCGCTGCTGCCTGAAAGCCAGCTGCTGGAGCTGCTCTATCCTCTGCTCGACGGCCTCGACACCGTTCACAAACATGGCTACCTGCACCGTGACATCAAGCCGGAGAATATCATCATGCTGGCCGAGACCGGGCAGCCCATGCTCATCGACTTCGGCGCCGCGCGCCAGCTCATCGCCAGCCGCAGCCGCCCAATGAGCGCCATTCTCACCCGCTGCTACGCCCCTTTTGAGCAGTACAGCAACACCCACAACCAGGGCCCCTACACCGACATCTATGCGCTCGGCGCCGTGCTGCATCGCGCCATCGTCGGCGCGCCGCCCCCGGAGGCCATCGACCGCCTGGGAGATGGGGGGGACAAGTACGAGCCGCTGGCAGGGAAAAAGGAGCTGGGCGCCTACTCCGCAAAACTGCGCCGGGCCATTGATACTGCCCTCATACCCATGGCTAGGCGGCGGCCCCAGAACATCGAGTCCTGGCGTCCCCACCTGCCCGCCGCGCCCCCCAGCTCCCGGCCGCGCACCGAAAAGCGTTGTCCCTCCGTGCCACCGCCGCTGCCGCCGCCTGTGCCGCCGCCATTGCCTCCGCCCCCGCCGTCCCCGCCTCAGAGCATGATGCCCTCCTCTCCATTTGGAGACCCGCAGAATACTCAGCACGTACCCCTGTCCCCCATCGAAGCACCCGAGCACACGTTGAACACCAACTGGGACGGCACCCCGCGTGCCTCCACCGCCAAGCTGGTCTTCATCGCTGTTTCCAGCCTCCTGGCCATCTGGGGCGTCCTCTACCTGATCCTGAGCTTTATGGCTCACTAGCCTCCGTCCGCGATCATGCCGCCGCCCACCCATCACTACGCTTTGCCTCCTGGATCAATGATCCAGCACTTCCGTATTGAGAGGCTGCTAGGGAAAGGGGGATTCGCCTTCACCTATCTGGCATGGGACACGGAGCTGGGAAGAAACGTCGCTGTCAAAGAGCTCTTCCCCCACGAGCATGTCATTCGCCAGGGCGTGGCGGTCCACCCCATTTCCAGCGAGGCGTCCCTGCTCGTGGAGTGGAAATGCCTACGGCAGAGCTTCACCCGCGAAGCCCGCCACCTGGCCCGTTTCCGCCATCCCAACATTGTTTCCGTGGTCACCACCATTGAGACCAACAACACCGCCTACATCGTCATGCAGTATGTGGAAGGGCGCACCCTCGGTCAGTACTTTCGGGATCTGGGCCACCGGCCCACCCAGGCCGAGCTCCTGCCCCTGCTAGGCCAGATTCTCCACGGCCTGGAAGAAGTGCACGCCCGCGGCATGCAGCACCGGGACATCAAGCCCCAGAATATCTATCTCACCCGTCAAAACACCATTGTGCTGCTGGACTTCGGCGCAGCCCGTCCCGAGGGAAAAACCCGGGGCAAGTCCACCTTCAACTTCAGGACCGACGGCTACTCCCCCCTGGAGCAGTACTCGTCCACCGAGCCCATCACCCCAGCCTCGGACATCTACGCCGTGGCCGCCACTCTGGTGCAGGCCATCACCCGGCAGGATCCGCCCAAGGCCACCGACCGGATTTCCAAGGAAACCTACGTCCCCTTGTCCCTGCGCTACCGTCGCAAATACTCCAGCTCGCTGCTGCGCGGCATCGACATGGGCATGGCCCTCAAGGCCGCCCATCGCCCGCAGAGCATCGCGCATTGGCGTAGCATTCTGTTTGGAAAGCCCCCTCCTTCTCCGCCGCGGCGCAGTCTTACCCGTGCCACCCTCGTCTTCGCGCTCTTCGTCTGCCTCGTCATCGCCAGCACCGCCGCCTGGATCGCCGTGCGCATGGGCAGCCAGAACACGCAGACCGTTGAGGTCGGTAGTGGCAAGACTGCCACCACCACGCCGGACGCCGGGCCCCTTTTCGCCTCCGCACCGGATACCCCCGCCGCGTCCCCGCCGGTCGCAGCCCCTGCCACGCCGCCGCAGTCGTCGCAGTCCGTGCCTGCCCACTCACCACCGCTCGTCGCCAAGAACTCCTCCCCCCCCTCCTCCCAGCCGCCTCCCGTTGAAAACGCGTCTTCTCCTGGAAAGATGCCTTCCGTGGACAACGTGCCCGCCGCTGGAAAGCCGTCCACTGGCAAGCCGCCTGCCGTCGCCTCCACGGCCCCCCCGCCGCGCGCTGCCGTCGCCGCCGTCACCAGCGCTGAAGCGCCGGATCTGGACCAGGAAATGAACGCCTTCCTCAAAGCCGAGCTCGAGCAGCCCATGCGGCCGGAGAATTACGCCAGCAGCATCGTGGTCAACGACAGCGGCTTGGAAAGGGACCGCAAGGAAATGTCCCGCGATGACTTCATCAAAGAAGATCAGGCAGACGAAGCAAGGTACACCCCCGGCCCCGGTCAGTTCACCCACCTGGGTTCCAAGCGCCTCAGCTACGACAAGGACACGGACACTGCCGTGCTGCGTCAGATTTTCAGCTACGACCGCACGGACCGCGGCAATGCCCAGCGCCGGTTTTTTGGGCTCGTCGTACGCCAGATGGTCCTCGCCAAAGCCAGCACCCGCGAGCGCTGTGTTACCCAGCGGATTGTCACTGCCAGAGCCTCAGGATACCGCTGCCGCCTCTCCGCCGCCGACCATCCCGGGCCGGCCCTAGGCACACCCAAAACCGCCGGCAACGCGGCCCTCATCCGTGCCATCCTTCTGAAGGACCGCGAAAATGTGGAAACCGGCGCCCATGTGGATGCTGGCGAAGACATGCGCTTCCCATTCTTCCAAACCGCGGCCGGCCGCGCCAAAATTTCCACCGTGCCGGACGCACAGGTCATCGTCATTCCAGGCGGCGAAGAAGCCGCCCAGCAGATCATTTCAGCAAACCCCGTGGTGGATGTGTTCCCAGACCTCTCGGAGCCGGCACCCGCCATCGTCATCGTCGTCAAATCTTAGCCAACCTTCTATGCCCAAGACCGAAACTTTCAGACCTCGCCGCGTCCAGGACGCCCAGGTAGCCGCCGCCCCTCCTTGGCGCGCCGTCGCGCCCCCCTCCCACATCGGCGGCCGGAGCGAGCAGCAGGACGCCCGCCACATCTTTCACAACGCCGCCAAAGGCACCCTCCTCCTTGTGGTCTGCGATGGCGTCGGCGGCAGCCGCAGCGGCGGGGAGGCCTCCTCCCTCGTCATCAAGACCGCGGATCAGCTCTGGAAAGAGCGCGGCGGCGTTTTGCAAAACCCGCAGCGCGACCTCCTGGCCATGAGCCGCACCGCCCACGAGCGCATCTGCGAGCTCGCCTCCGCCGGCGAAAAACGCGCCCCAGCCTCCACCCTGGTGGTGCTCTATCTCACCCCGGACTCCGCCCACTGGGTGCACTCAGGAGACTCCCGCCTGTACCGCTTCCGCGATGGCGAGCTGGTTTCCCGAACGCGTGACCACTCCGTGGTTCAGATTCTTCTGGAGCAGGGAGAGATCAGCGAATCTCAGATGGGAGACCACCCCGACCAGGGCAGGCTGCTGCAGTCCCTGGGCACCAAAGACTATCGCGAGCCCACCTATGGCACCGCACAGACCGGCCCCACCGATGCCTTCCTCCTCTGCACTGACGGCTTCTGGGAAAGAACTCCGCTGCGCGACATGACCGCCCTGCTCAGCGGCGAGAGCGGCGGCCTGGAGGCACGTCTTTCAAAAGCCATCAAAAACGCCGTCGCAGCCAATGGGCACGAAGGAGACAACGTGACCGCCGCCGCCGTAGTCCCGCTCACCGGCATCGCCGCCGCATCCCCGGCCATGCAGCGCTGGATGCCGCTGACGCTCATCGCCACTGGCCTTGTCATCGCAGCCAGCGTCATGTACATGACCACCCGCGGCCCCGCTAAAGTTTCGCCGGACCCTCAGTCCACTAAGGATTCGCGCGTCGAAGGCGTTGCCTCCAACGGCAATGCGACATCTCCTGGCGTGGGAGAATTCGCCAAGAGCTTCTCAGTGAACCCTCCGGCCAAGCCCCCCCCCGCGCAGTTGCAAACACAGGAAATCGAGGGCATTTTCAAACGGCTAGGCATCCACTTTTCTCCGGTCTCCCTCGATGACCGCGTCTTTTACATGGCCGAGACTGAGCTCACCCAAGCCCAGTGGAATGCCGTCGAAAACCCGCAAGCCTCTCCTCCCTTGGGAGACAAGTCAGGCAGTCTGCCCAAGTGCAACATCTCTCCCAATGATGCATCACAATGGATCGAGAAGCTCAACGCCCGGGAAAAAATCCGTGACGGAGCCTGGATCTTCCGACTGCCGACCGCCCAGGAATGGATCGCCACCGCCTCCGGTCCCAACAAGGATTTCGACTTCCCTTGGGGCAAAGACCCCAAAAGGCCGGAAGGTTTTGGCAACTGGAACGAGGACGGCAAAGGCATGATCAAGCCTGTTGCGGGCAACAATGACAAAGTGGCAGACTGGCCGTTCAGAGACATCGTCGGAAACGCCGCCGAGATCGTGGTAGCCTCCAAGGACAATCAGTTCGCTTTCTTTGGGTCCTCCTACAAGTCGTCGATAGACCGCATCGAACAAAGACACAACCTCCGCATCATGGCAAAGGGAGCCTCCGAGAACTGGATTTCTTGGAGGATGGGAGCCACCGAGAAGATGGACAACATCGGCTTCCGCTTGGTCCTCGCCCGGGACGAAGCGGTTCCCGATAAAGCGGTCGTTGACGCTCCCGCCAGCCCGCCCAAAACAGTTGAGGCAGACAAACCTGGTGCGCCTAAGGAAACCAAAGGCGGTGCAGAAACCAAAGGCGGTGCAGAAACCAAAGGCGGTGCAGAAACCAAAGGCGGTGCAGAAACCAAAGGCGGTGCAGAAACCAAAGGCGGTGCAGAAACCAAAGGCGGCGCAGAAGCCAAAGGCGGCGCAGAAGCCAAAGGCGGCGCAGAAGCCAAAGGCGGTGCAGAAGCCAAAGGTGGTGCAGATGCCAAAGGTGCAGAAACCAAAGATGTTTCCGCGCCGAAAACCAACCCTGCGCCTGCGGCCAAGGCAGAGTCTAAAGACAACACAATCACACCCAAGCCAACTCCCTCTCCCTCTACCCCCAACAGCGCCTCCGACGAACCCTACATAACTGACTGAGCCGCTCCCTCGGCTCTGCATGGCTCACTCCCGAGAAGCCTGCTTCACTTCATGGAATCCAATTACTCACTCCCCATCGGCTGGCACGTCGGCAAGTATGAGCTGACGGGAGTCCTCTCTCATCAGAACTTTTTCACGACTTATCGCGCCTACGATCCGCGGCTGAAGCTTGAGGTAGCGATCAAGGAACTGGCGCCGCTAGAGTGTACCACTCGGACCGCAGATGGCAGAACGATTGTCCTCAAAGAAGCGGCCTACGCACAGTGGTTTGACGGAATGAAGGAGCGATTTCTGGAAACAGGGCGTGTGCTTTGCAGGTTCCATCATTCCTCCATTCTGTCATACAGGGATGTAGTTGAAGAGAACGGCACGGCCTGTTTGGTCAGCCGGTTTGTCGAGGGGACGACCTTGGAAGAATGGCTCTGCAAAAATGGCGCCCCCGGAGAAGGGAAACTTTGCATCATACTGCACAACTTACTCACGGCACTGCACTATGGGCATCAATCAGGCAGCCTTCACAACGCCATCACGCCTCAAAACATTCTGATGGAGCACCCCACCGGGATGCCTGTCTTGACGGGCTTTGCCAACAAGACAATTTTCAGACCACATAAGATCACTCTCCTCACACCTAACAGCGAGTGGTATCCAACGCCGTATGATCCCTCCGAGCAAAGCTCGAACTCTGAAATGCCAGGGCCGTGGTCGGACCTCTACGCCCTCGGAGGTGTGCTTTATCGAGCTGTAACCGGCAGGAATCCGACCACGGCCATCGAAAGAGCCTGTGAAGATATCCCGCTTTCCCTGCCCGTCCTCTCCAGCCACAAAGGCTACAGCCCGGCCTTCATCGCCATGATCGAAAAGGCGATGCAATCGCGTGCCGAGGACCGCTGGCAGAGCGCCGCCGAGTGGCTGCGTGCGCTCGATAGGCACACATCTACCCTGGCAGCCACGCCCTCGCGTCTGCGGCGCGCAGTCTCAGCCATGCTCGGCCTTGGACGCTCACCCAACAACGCCACCGCCACCTCCAGCCGCTGACCACTCCGCACGCCATTCCATTCACTCCTCATCTCCGCCGCTTCACTGCCATGAAAACTCGCCGCCTCACTTTTTTTCTGATCCAACTGTCAGCACGCGCCGCCGCCGCGCAGTGAGTCTCTGAGATCACACTCGTCAGTTTAGTTTTCAGCCTGATTCCGGGAAGCCCACAAACACATGTCCTCCGAACTCATCCATGCCTTGCCAGCAGGCTTCTGCCTCCATAAGTATGTGATCCAGCGCCAGATTGGGTACGGCAACTTCGGCATCACCTATCTGGCCTGGGACCGCAGCCTGGAGCGCAAAGTCGCGATCAAAGAAATGCTGCCCCAAGATTTTGCAGCACGTGGACCCGACAGGATTTCCGTGGTGGCCAAGAGCGCCTCCCACGAGGGCGCTTTTCTCTGGGCCAAAGACCGCTTCCTAAAGGAAGCGCGCACCCTGGCCAAGCTCGTCCATCCCTCCATCGTCAAAGTCATCGAGCAGTTTGAAGCGAACTCCACCGCCTACCTCGTCATGGAGTTTATCGAGGGCGACGATCTTGAGGACTGGTTTCGCAAGACTCCCCGCCCTTCCGAGAAAACGCTGCGCGCGCTAACGATCCAGATCCTGCAGGCGCTCTCCATTGTTCATGAGCAGGGCTACCTGCACCGCGACATCAAGCCCGGCAACATCCGCATGCAGATGCACGCCAGCGGACCCGTGCCGATTCTGATCGACTTTGGCAATGCCCGCATGTCCACCGGGCTCAAGACGGAAAACCTCAGCCAGATTGTGACGTACGGCTTCGCGCCGTTTGAACAATATCAGAAGACAGGCAGGCAGGGCGCGTGGACAGACCTGTATGCGCTGGGCGCGGTGCTTTACCAGGGCACCACAGGAAAAGTCCCGCCAGACGCCATCGAACGCCACGGCGAAGACTCTATCCTGGTGCTTGCCCGCGAGCAGGGACTCAATCACTACAGCACCGCCTTTCGTGCCATGATCGACAAGGCGCTCCGCCTGAGCGCCAAGGAAAGATGGCAGACCTGCACCGAATGGCTGCGCGAGCTCGATCCCACCACCGTTCCACCGGAGCCGCCCCGCCGTCGTCTTCTTCTCATCGTCACCACCCTCGTTGCTCTGCTTGCTCTTGCGGGCGGAGGAGCGGTGTACTTGAATGGCGACAATGGCAAAAGCAGCGGCGGTGGTGGCGGCATCATTC